>NZ_JAWRXC010000009.1:0-113535 GCF_046535225.1 Bacillus sp. SIMBA_031 | reverse complement strand
ATCACCGATAAACTATCGGCAATTGGCTGTTTAAAAGGTGTTTTGACCCCTGTCTCAAAAACGGGGGGCAGTCCCTTTGCTGAATGGCTTTTTTTTCATTTTCTATTTTTCTTTCATGACAAGAACGACGCCTGAAACAATAAGAGCCGCTCCGATCCAGAAGGTTCCTCCGATCGTCTCTCCCAGCAGCAGCCAGCCGAGCAATGTTCCGGAAAGCGGCTGAAAGAAGAAAAACAGACCGCCGCTTGCCGCATTCAGCAATTGCAATCCGCGATTCCAAAGCATGAACGCGCAGGCGGTTGAGATCACACCCAAATATAAAAGTCCGCCCCATATCTCAGGCCGGGCAAGCTGAGACAAAGGAATCTCCTGAAGCGGGCCCGCTGTAAACGGGGTCAGGATGACAAATGCGACGCAAATGGAATACGTTGTGACCACAAGCGGTGAGTAATGGCCGGGAACCCGTTTCATCAGCACGGACATCAAAGCCCATGTCAGCGCCGCAGCCAGAAGCGAGAGACCGCCGAGCTGGCTCGACATATCGAGATCTCCGTTCCCCACAATGAGCAATACTCCGATCGTCGCCAGCCCTGTCGATATTCCTTTTTTCAGCGTTAACCGCTCTTTCAACATCAGCCGGGCAAATACAACCATAAATGCGGGAGTGGATGCCGTAATAATCGCACCCATCTGCGCGGTTGATAATTTCGTGCCGATTTCCTGCGTGACGATCGAAATCGTGTTGCCGATCAATCCGATCGCAGCGATCAGTAATAAATCACGTTTATGAACTTTCCAGGATTGGCGTGTAAACAAACTGAGAATCAAAAGCGAAAGAAGCGCCACCGCATATCTCAGCCATACCAGTTCAAGCGGCGGAATGACCGCTACCACAACTTTTACAACGACATACATACCGCCCCAGATACTGGCGGCCAATGCCAAATAAATCGAACCGAATAATGTATTTTTCAATTTGATGCACCCTCCGTTATCATATTAGGTCACGTTATATGCCCTAACGGAGAGAAGCGCAGTCACTTTCCTCCATTAAGGGCGGAGAAGTGCTGCCGGTACATCATGTTCAAATAAGGGCGCTAGAAACATATCGTGTTTCACCTCAATTGCAATCTGATTTTCTCATTATACAAGGTTTGTTAAAAGACGTAAATGAACGGCGGCATCGGCTTTATGGATTGCGGACTTGCAGCTGGATTCTTGTGATCTGATTGTCAAACCCGTCCGCCACAACCTCATCAAGCATATATTCTTCATATGCATAATCGCCCATTTCCAGCCCATACTCTTCAATAAACTGCATGATGCTGCGGTAAGCCGCTTCCGCTTCATCCCCTATTTGGTACCCGACGGCATAAAGCCCTTTCGGCTTGATATGGAGGTCTCTATTCTCGATGCCTTCATCTGTCTTCATATAAAAATGGGTGTAGTTGTAGAATTCTTTTTTCAGAATCTGCTCCCGCGCAAACAGTCCGCCGACCGGATGCCCCTGATCGAGCTCATGTACCCGCATATAGCGGATCAATTCGGAAATGGCGGCAGTATATTGCCGTTCTGGCAAATGGAGTACGGGTCGTCCTATCATAAGTGTCTCTTCATCTAATCGCTGCAATGAGACGGAGGAAAAGTCTGTCTCCAAGGCTTGTTCGGTCAGCTTCACCTTTGTCTGAATCATCCCTTGCAGGTGCTCCAGCTTTTTGATTTTGCTTTCGATTTCTGAAGATCTCTCTTTTAAAAGCGTGATGATACCCTCAGGGGTTTTGTCTGTTAAGAGCGGTTTGATCTGCTTCAAGGGCACGCCGGCCTCCTTAAACAGACCGATGACCTGGAACAGTTCGAATTGATGATAGGAATAGTATCTGTATCCATTCGCTTTTTTGATTTCCGGAGAAAGCAGGCCGATCTCGTCATAATGGAACAGGGTTTGTTTTTTTACGTGGCACAGTTTTGCAAATTCACCCGTTGTGAAGTATTTTCTGACGTCTTCGCTCATAATGCCTCCTTGACTATACGGTAACCATATCCTTTATGATGATCATTGAGAAGGCTGATTCACAAATGGCTTACGCACTGAAAGCTTTACCGTCTCAAAAAAAGCGGAAGAGGAGTATCAAGTATGACGATTGAAATCAGAGCAGTCACAGAAGAAAACCGTGCCGATATACTGGCGCTTCATGTAAGGGAAAGCCAGACTTCATTTATTGAAACCGCGGAAGAGTGCTTACAAGATGCTGAGGATTGCCGGCATTATCAGCCGGCCGGTCTTTATGTTAACGGGGAATTGGTCGGCTTTGCCATGTACGGATGGTTTCCGGAATATGATGAGGAAAATGAAAACGGCAGAGTGTGGCTTGACCGTTTTTTTATTGATGAACGCTATCAGGGACGGGGATTGGGCAAGCTGTTGCTTGATGCCCTTATCCGCCATCTCGTTCGAATATATGATTGCAGACGGATTTATTTAAGCCTGTTTGAAGATAACGTGCACGCATTGCGGCTTTATCAAAAATTCGGCTTCTTATTCAATGGAGAGCTGGACTCAAACGGGGAAAAAGTGATGGTGAAAGAGCTGTAAACCCTCTGTATAAAAGCGATTGGCTTCTTGCCAATACCTTAAATTTGAGGTAACATAAAGATATTAGACGACGGTCGACGGACTACGGTCGATTATTAGAACCTGATACAGCGGAGCGGAACATGGTGATCAGGCATCTAAATGGAGGAGAAGATTGTGCTTATTATACTCGTTATGTTTCTTCTCGGGATTATTCTCGGGTTTATCGGCGCCGGGGGAGCCGGTTTTGTCATTGCACTTTTAACTATACTGTTTCACGTACCGATTCATACGGCGTTGGGCACCTCCCTTGCCGGAATGGCTTTCACAAGTTTATCGGGGGCTTTCAGCCACTACCGTGAAGGCAATATTCAGATGAAAATCGGTCTCATCGTCGGCGTTTTTGCGGCATTCGGTTCGTTTTTCGGGGCAAGGCTTACTTCCCTTATCCCCGCGGATTTGCTGCATTACTTGACGGCGGGCATGCTGTTTTTATCTGCTCTGCTTATTTTAGTCCGGTTATTTATTGTAAAAGACACACAAGAAGATTCCGGACAGCAAAGCAATCTGAATATATGGGTGAAAGCCGTTGTACTCGGTGTCATCGCAGGAATCTTGTCCGGAACGTTCGGCATCGGCTCTGCCCCTTTTATCCAAATCGGCTTAATGATTCTTTTACGCTTATCCATCCGCCAGTCGGTCGGCACCACCATGCTTGTCATTATCCCGCTTGCGGTCGGCGGAGGACTCGGTTATGTGACGGAAGGATTTGTCGATTATATGCTGTTGGTCAAAGTGCTGATCGGAACGATGTGCGGCGCATATGTCGGCGCGAAATTCACCAACCTCGTGCCGAAAGTCATTCTGAAATCAGCCATCTTTTTAACACCGGCCATCGCCGGTCTCATGCTTTTATTTTAAACTGAAACGGGAGGCGGCCGCCTCCCGTTTTTTTCTGTTCTTCACCTGTTTTCGAAGAGCTTTTTCAGCTTTGCTTCCGTTTCGGTATGATCTACCGGCGTATACACACTGCAGCGCAGATCACTGTTGCCCTGAACCTGAAATGAAGTCAGGTTAAAGACCATTTTTCCCGCCTTCGCGTGGCGGAACTCAATTAATACTTCGGGTGCCGAGCTGACTTCGCTCTCATTCCACAGCGTATGAAATTCCGAATACGTTTTCTCCATTTCTTCTATAAACTGAGAATACCACGTATCCGCTACATACTGGCCGTAATACGTTCTGAAAATGGCGATGAATCCTTTCACAAAGTGCTCCCAGTTCACGGCTAAACTTCTTAATTCTTTTCTGGAAAACAATAGCTCTATGAGATTCCGTTTTTCAGGAGGAATTTGTTCAAAATCTAAAAACACGTGAGCCGCAGCCTGGTTCCATCCCACGATATGACACCGCCTGTCCGAGATAATGGTGGGACAATAACGGAGCTCCTGCAGGATTTTTGAAAGCGACGGGCTGATAACCGCTTCTTCCTCCGCGGCAAACGGCTGCTTCACGCCCTCCTCAATGGCAAGCGCGTATAAATAATTTCTCTCATCTTTGTTCAGCTGCAGCGCATCGGAAACGGCGTCCAATACGGCTGCGGACACTTTAATGTCTCTGCCCTGCTCCAGCCACGTATACCACGTGGTGCTTACGCCGGCTAATTGCGCGACCTCTTCTCTTCGGAGTCCGGGCGTTCTTCTCCGTGTGCCCATCGGCAGCCCGGCCATCTGCGGAGAAATTTTGGCCCGCTGCGTTTTTAAAAACTCTGAGAGCGCCTGCAATCTTCCTTCTGGTATCATACCGAATCTCTCCTCTCTTACCCTGGTATTCATTATACTAGGATAATCAACAACTTGTAATAGGATAATTGCGAGTTACAATAAATACATACCGAAGGAGGAATGACCATGAAAAGAGTTGTGATCACCGGAATGGGAGTGATTTCACCTCTCGGCAATGATGTGCATACATTTTGGAAACACCTGACGGAAGGAAAATCGGGAATCTCTTTCATCGATTCGTTTGATGTCTCCGGCTCAAAGACAAAAATAGCCGGTACCGTCCGTGATTTTGACGCAGAAGAAAGATGGGGCAGAAAAGAAGCGAGACGGCTTGACCGTTTCAGCCAGTTTGCTCTAGCGGCAGCGGAACAGGCGCTTGAAAGCTCCGGGATTCAGCTCGATCAGATTGACCGTGAACGCCTCGGCGTGTACGTCGGCTCGGGAATCGGCGGCATCACGACTTTGATTGATAACGTTCATACTTTAAATGAACGTGGAGCGCGAAAAGTGAGCCCAAGCCTTGTCCCCATGATGATCTCAAACGCGGCCGCCGCTCAAATCAGCATCAGATTAGGCGCGCTCGGCCCCTCACTTTCTCCCGTCACCGCGTGTTCCATCGGCAATACGTCGATCGGGGAAGCATTCAACGCCATTCGGAATGATGACGCAGATATCATGTTTGCCGGGGGAGCGGAAGCGGCGATTACGAATTTGTCATTAGCCAGCTTCGGCAATGCCCATGCGCTGTCAGCGAGAAACGAAGACCCCGCCGCGGCAAGCCGTCCGTTTGACGCGGATCGCGATGGATTTGTCATGAGTGAAGGCGCGGGCATCTTAGTATTGGAATCATTGGATAGCGCAATCGGCAGAAACGCCCCGATCCTCTGTGAGGTGCTCGGCTACGGCGCGAGCTCTGACGCCTATCATATGGTGGCCTCCCATCCGGAAGGAACGGGCGCATACCTGGCGATGAAAAACGCTTTGAAAAAGGCGAACGTTTCAGCGGAAGACATTGATGTCGTAAGCGCCCATGCGACAAGCACAAAAGCCGGAGATCTTTCTGAAACGTTGGCCATCAAGACATTATTCGGGGAGCTTGCGTATGACATTCCGGTTACGGCCAACAAATCAATGCTCGGCCACATGCTTGGCGCGGCAGGCGGAGTTGAAGCCATCGCTCTGACAGAAAGCCTGAGACACGGCATTATTCCGCCGACGATCAATCTGCAAAACCCTGATTCGGCATGTGATTTGGACTATGTAGCAGACGGGCCCCGCCAGCAATCGTTAACGATCGGCCTTTCCAACTCATTCGGCTTTGGCGGGCATAATTCGGCGATCGTGCTGAAGAAATATGAATAGCGGGCATCAAAAAAAGGAGTGAATCATTTCACTCCTTTTTTGCTTTCTCCGGTTTTGTTGTTAAGGCGAAAAAAGCGATGGAACCGATAACGGATGTCGTGAACATAATTGCCCCCATCGGCACGGCCGTCGCTTCATTCATCCCCACAAGCGGCGACACGATGGAACCGAGAAGAAGCGGAAGCATGCCGAGCAGTGCGCTTGCGCTTCCCGCGCGGTGTCCCTGCTTTTCCATCGCCAATGTAAAGGTGCTTGTCAGCGTCATGCCGATCGTAATCATATAAATAAAAATTGAAATCACCAGTGCCGCAAGCGGCCCGTGAATGATCGTCATGACGAGCAGAACGGCAGTCGCCGCCATCGCTGTAATCACGCCGATTCTCAGCAGGCTTTTTTCGTGAATGATCCCGCCGAAACGCCCGATGATAAAGCTTCCGGTAATGATCGCCAGACCGTTTATGCCGAATAAAACACTGAATACCTGAGGCGATACTCCGTAAATATCCTGATACACGAAAGGCGTTCCGGAGACATACGCAAAGCTCCCGCCGTGAATAAAACCGACCGTCAGCGCATAGCCGATAAATGACCGATCCTTCAGCAGGCTTCCCATTGTCCGCACGGAATTTCCGATGGAGCTCGGAATCCGCTTTTCCGGCGGCAGGGTTTCTGTCAGCTTGAGCGCAATGATGATTACAAGCAAAAAACCGATAAACGTTAAAAAGAGAAAAATCGTATGCCATGATGCAAACGGAAGCAGTAAAATCGCGCCTCCCGTCATCGGAGCCACCATCGGCGCGACGGCGGTAATGACCATCAGCAGCGAGAAAAATTTAGAAAGCTCTCTTCCCGTAAACACATCTCTGACGATTGCACGGGATAAAACGAGTCCTGCCGAAGCGGTGAATCCTTGAAGAAAACGGGCAATCACTAGTGTTGCAATGTTCGGTGCAAGTGCGCAAAACAGAGAAAACAACGCAAATAAAAAAATACATAGTAATAACGGTTTTCTTCTTCCCTTCGCGTCACTTAACGGGCCGACAACAACCTGTCCGATTGTCAGTCCGATCAGACAAGCGGTTAAACTGAGCTGGACAAGCGAAGCGCGGGCGCTTAAATCTTCGGCGATTTCAGGGAAACTCGGCAGATACATATCTATATTGAGCGGCCCCAGTATCGCAAGCATTCCGAGAAGAAAAGCCAGCGCAAGCCGCTCCTTACCGGTCGGATTATGCAGCATATCGTTCCCACCTTTCCTTTGTCAATCTCTCAAAACATTTGTATATTGTATCATAATTTTTTCTTTATTTTTAAAAGTTTTCAAAGGGCATAAAAAAAAACCAAGGGCTGTAACAGCCCTTGGTTCCGGGTCACGCGGTAAAAGGTTTTACGCGTGTTTTTCTTTAAATGCTTTTGCGTATTGATCAGCCGCTATAATGGCATCCGCCACGTCGTCAGCCGTCACGTCAAAAGCGGCATGAATTGTTTCTTCTTCAATCGTCGCGGCTTCTGCCACTTTCATAATGTCCTCTTTAGATGCGTCTTTCAATTTGATGTCTTCAAGTGTGACAGGCAGCCCCAAGCTGATATAAAACGCGATATACCGCTCAATTTCCTCAAGCGAGCGTTTTTCCAGCGCCAATTGAACGAGCGTGCCGAATGCCACTTTTTCACCGTGGGTCAAGTGATGGATTTCACCTTCAAGCGCGGTAAATCCGTTATGAATGGCATGCGCCGCAGCTAAGCCGCCGCTTTCAAATCCCAGTCCGCTCAGAAGTGTATTGGCTTCAACCACCGCTTCCAATGCGGGCGTAACGGCTTTCGCTTTCACAGACTCATAAGCGAGACGGCCGTATTTGAATAATACCGCTTCACATTTTTCCGCGATAGCCTCTCCGGCGATTGTCGGAATTCCGCCTGCCATCGTTTTACCGCCATTGGCGATGACACTGCGCGCCTCTATCCACGTCGCCATCGCATCGGCAATCCCTGATGCTAAAAAGCGCGGCGGAGCTTCCGCGACGATTTTCGTATCGACCAGAACCAAGTCAGGATTCTTATGATAGAAACGATAGTTTTCGAACGCGCCTTGTTCAGAATACACGACAGACAGCCCGCTTGTCGGAGCATCCGTTGAAGCGGCCGTCGGCACGATAACGGTATAGCCGTTTATTTCATCTGATACGGCTTTGGCCGTATCAAGCGTTTTACCGCCGCCGACTCCGATGACAATAGTCGCGCCTGCTTTTTCTGCGATGCCGGCAATTCTTTTCATTTCTTCCTGGGAGGCTTCGCCGTTGAAAACCGCCTCTTCAGAAGAAATATTGCTTTTCTTTAATTCAGCCGTCACCTTGTGGCCCGCGATATCCCATACGGTTTTGTCCGCGATGACGACGGCTTTTTCACCAACGCCCTCCAGATGTCCGCCGATCGTTTCAATGGCGTTTTTTCCCTGCACGTATTTGGCCGGACTGATAAAAATTCGTTCCAATGTCATCATCCCTTCTTCGTTGTCTCTCATTACATTTCTCTTATTGATAGAGCAGAAATGAAAACTCTCCTGATATAATTCCTCGTTTTAACTTGATTTAAACCTCATATACACTGCAGAAAAATCAATTTTCACGGCATTGACAAGATGTGAAGGTGTCTATATAATCTTCGATATTGAAGCTGATCATTCTTTACTGAATGAACAAACGAGATTGTGAATGATTCGTCTTAAAAATTATTTAGTTCTTCTGGATAATTTTTGAGGCGTTTTTGTTTTATATATATTTTTGACTGCGGAGGAGGTTTGCACATGAAGAACATTTGCAAGGATATACTGATGATTATGGCCGGAGCCTTTCTTATTGCGACGTCCGTGGAATTTTTCGTCATCCCGAATCATTTAGGGGACGGCAGCACCGTGGGAATCGCTCTCGTGTTATATTATCTTTTCCATATACCTGCAAGTATTACGACTCTGGTTGTAAATTTGATTTTTATCGGGTTGGCTTATAAATTTTTAACGAAAAAAACGATTTTATACACGATACTCGGGACGGGAATGACTTCTGTTTTTCTCAGCATCGTCAGCTTTATTCCATTCGGCGTGCACGACATGGTGCTCGGGATTGTATTCGGCGCTCTGCTGATGGGAGCGGGGCTGGCATTGATCTTTATCGCTGACGGATCTACCGGCGGAACCACGCTTTTGGCGTATTTATTAAATTACACAAAGGGCTTTAACATCTCGAAAAGCATGTTTTATATGGATTGTGTCATCATTTTCGCATCCGTTTTAGCGATCGGCCTCAATCATATGCTGTATACGTTTATATTCGTTTATCTGTGCGCCAAAATCGTCGATATTGTCATTGAGGGTTTCCATAATAAAAAAGCCCTCACCATTATGTCTGACCAATACGAAGAAATCGCCAAAGCCATCACCTCCGAGTACGGAAACGCGGCGACGATTTTTTACGGATACGGGTATTACGGCAGCAAAGACAAGCGCATTATCTATGTCGTCATTAAAAAGAACGAATTGCTGAAAATCAAAAAACATGTTCAAAAAATTGACCCGAAATCATTTATCGTTATTCATGAAGTAAAAGAAGCTGTCGGAGGGCAATTCGGGTTTACAAACCTGCCCGCCGCCGCAAATGAAAAATAACCGCCTGCAGTGTATAGCTGCAGGCTTTTTTTATTCGGCTCTTCCCCGCTCAAAGGTTTTTACCTCTTTCAATCGAAGTAGTAAATGAAACCTTTTTTGATGGAGGAACATAAAAAATGAATATCAAAACTGACAGGCTCGTCATTCGCACATTTGAACCGGAAGATTGGCAGGATGTCTATGCGTACACCTCAAATCCGAATGTCATGAAATACATACCAGAAGGTGTCTTTACCGAAGATGATGCCAGGAAATTCGTTACTGAAAACAGCGGTGAACATGCCGGGAAGTTTCCCGTTTTATTGAAGGATGAGAAAACGGTCATTGGCCACATTGCTTTTTTTCAGTATTTTGGCGATCATACGTATGAAATCGGCTGGGTGTTTCACCCGGAATATCAGGGCAAAGGATATGCTTCAGAGGCGGCGCGCGCCGTGCTGGCATTCGGGTTTAACAAGATGAAATTACACCGGATCATTGCGACATGTCAGCCGGAAAACATGGCTTCGCACCGGGTGATGGAAAAGATCGGGATGAGGCGGGAAGGCTTTTTTAAAAAATGCATCCCCCATGATAATGAATGGTGGGATGAATATTATTATGCCGTTTTAGAAGAAGAGTGGAAAGTCTCTAATCTGGAATAAAAAGGCTTATACCCTTTGCTTTTACAGATAAGTGTGTGCTACACTGTTCGTAACAAACACGAAGGGATGATGGGTGGACAATGATTAACTAATCTTATTTTGACCGTTTGAAATCAAATATTTCAAATCAGAAAAAATAGGATTAGTCTGCCCATTTTCTATACGATACGAAAGCTATGTAAAAATAGCTTATTTGATCATGCACAGGTACGGCTAATCCTTCCAAATCAATTGGGAGGATTTTTTTGGTCCTCTCTTTAAAGCGAGGGATTGACATATGAAAGAAATGTTAAAAATAAGCGGCATCAGTTATGAAATCAACAGCGTTCCCCTTTTTGAACAGATCAGCGCGAGCGTTCAGCAAGGTGACATCATCGGCGTTATCGGTAAAAACGGCGCCGGCAAATCTTTATTGCTGCAATTGATCTGCAATCAAAAAGCGCCGTCACAAGGACAGATTCAGATGATGCAAGATGTGAACGTATATATGGTGGAACAAGAAACGGAAGCTTATGATTCCGGCCATCCAGAGCCTGCGGAGGCAGCCTTGTTAGAAAAGTGGAACGTGCCCGCACGCGCCTTTTCGCAATTAAGCGGCGGAGAAAAATTGAAAGCCCGTCTTGCTAAAGGTTTCTCCTCCTCAAGCAGCCTTTTGTTATTAGATGAGCCGACGAACCACCTCGATCAGCACAGTTTAGAAATACTGCTAAATCAGATCAAGAATTACAAAGGCACCATTATTTTTGTTTCGCATGATCGTGCTTTTATAGATGCAGCGGCGACAAAAATCTGGGCCATCGAAGGAAAGAAACTCATTGAGCATAAAGGGAATTATTCAAGCTATATGGAGGTCCGCAAACAGAGAAGGCTGACACAGCAGCGGGAATATGAGAATCAGCAGCATATGATCAGACGGATTGAAGCTCAAATGAACGAGCTGAGCGCCTGGTCAAAAAAAGCCCATGCCCAATCAACGAAAATAGAAGGCTTTAAAGAATACCATCGCGTAAAAGCAAAACGCACGGACGCCCAGATTAAATCAAAGCAGAAGCGTCTTGAAAAAGAGCTTGAAAAAGCGAAAGCAGAACCGGTTGAAGCGGAGTATGAAGTCCGTTTTTCCATTGAGCACCGCAAAAAAGCGGGAAAGCGTTTTTTAGAAGTAAGGGATGTCACAAAGTCATATGACGGCCGAACGCTTTTCAAAAACGTGAATTTCACTGTGATGCACGGTGAAAAGATTGCGATTACAGGCCCGAATGGCAGCGGGAAAACAACATTATTGAAGGTCATCCTCGGTAAGGAAAAAGCGCAGGGCGGCATATGGATTTCTCCGTCTGCAAATGTCGGATATCTAACCCAGGAAGTATTCGACCTTCCGCTTGATAAAACCCCCGAACAGCTTTTTTACAAAGAAACGTTCGAAGCAAGGGGAAATGTTCAATCCCTCATGAAGCATTTAGGATTTACCGCAGCGCAATGGACGGAACCCATCGGCAAGATGAGCATGGGAGAGCGGGTCAAATGCAAACTGATGGCGTTTATTCTGGAAGAGAAAGACGTGCTGATTCTGGATGAGCCGACAAACCACCTTGATCTGCCGTCACGCGAGCAGCTTGAAGACACTTTGGCCCGATACGACGGAACGCTCATCATCGTATCTCATGATCGTTACTTTGTCGAAAAGACGACGGACATCCGGCTTGATATCTCAAACGGCAGCGTCCGAAAACAATGGAAAGAATCTCCCTCCGTCAGGGACGATGCTGAAGAACTGCGATTAAAGCTTGAAACCGAACGGCAGGAAGTCCTCGGAAAACTCAGCTTCATGACTCCGGCTGATAAACAATATCGTGAGCTTGATAAAAAATTCAAAGAGCTGACGGAAGAAATCAAGAAATTGAAATGAATGTAAAAACCCGTGATTGTCACGGGTTTTGTTTTGGAAAGCTCACGTATCATGAAGAATAATTTCAAACTGATTTGTACAACCTACGTTCAGATTAATTATGAGCATGGTTCAGGGGGGCGAAGAATGGCCAAACGCATTGGAATTACGGGAAACATTATGGCTGATCAATCCGGTCCTTTCCCGGGTTATAATCGGGCATATGTCAATAATGATTATATTCAGTCTGTTTCTGAGGCCGGCGGTGTGCCGTTTATATTGCCGGTGATTCAAGAGACGGCGCTTTTAAAGGAACAGGTCTCTCATGTTGACGGGATCATTCTGTCCGGCGGCCAGGATATAGACCCGCTGTTTTACGGCGAAGAACCTTTACAGGCTTTAAGAAAGACCTTTCCTGATCGGGACGCCTACGAGAAGGAGCTGATTCTCACGGCGGTTGCTTTAGAAAAGCCGATTCTGGCCATCTGCCGGGGGATGCATATGTTAAACGTCACTTACGGGGGAACTTTATATCAAGACCTGGCACACGCTTCGTTTGCTGACATTAAGCATGACCAAGAAAAAGATCCGCCGTTAAAAACCCATCATGTTTCCTTTGAAAAAGGGACACGTCTCCATTCTTTGTTTGGCGATTCAGCGCGGGTGAATTCATTCCATCACCAGATCATAAAAGAGACGGCGCCTTCGTTTAAAGCCGCGGCTTATGCGAAAGACGGGGCCATTGAAGCGATTGAACGGACGGGTGAATTATTTGTCGTCGGTGTGCAATGGCATCCCGAAATGCTGACAAAAAAACATGAAGACATGAAAAAGCTTTTTACTCTGTTCATGAATGCGATCAGCACATAAAAAAAAGCAGATCATAACGATCTGCTTTTTCATTTTATTCTTCCGGTTTCTCCGGTGTTTTGCCTTGTGTCAGCTTATGGCCTTCGATATCCACGTTCGGAATGATTTTATCCAGCCACTTCGGCAAGTACCAGGCCGCATGTCCCATCAGCTTCATGACACTCGGAATAATGGTCATTCTTACAATGAACGCATCGAAAAGAACACCGAAGGTCATTGCCAATCCCATGGATTTGATCATAGAGTCCCCAGCGAAGACAAATCCCGCGAAGACGAAAATCATGATCAGCCCCGCCGCTGTTACGACAGGCCCGCTATGCTTTAATCCGGCATGGATGGCTTGTACCGGATTTTTTATTTTGACATATTCTTCTCTCATTCTGCTGACAAGAAATACTTGATAATCCATCGCCAGTCCGAAAAGAATACCGATTGCTAAAATAGGCAGGAAGGCAAGAATCGGGCCTTTTTCCGGAATGCTCAGCAAGCCGGTGAAATGTCCATCCTGCAGGACGAATACCGATAACCCGAGTGTTGCGGTCATTGTCAGCAAAAAGCCAAGAACGGCCGCAAGCGGCACGAGAAGAGAACGGAAAACGACGGTCAGCAATACAAATGCAAACCCGACAATAAGAATGGCGAATTCCGGAATGGCATCGTTTAACCGATCTGAAATATCAATGTTCACCGCGGTTGACCCGGTGACGAGCAGACGGATGCCGTTTTTGTCTGACAGTTTCCGTATATCCTGCACCAACTCTTTCGTTGCCGTATCGTTCGGCCCGGTTTCAGGCACTGCCGTAATGATGGCATAGTCCCCTTTTTCGTTCGGCATGGCAGGGGTGACGCTCGCCACATTGTGCAAGTCCTTCATTTCGTTCACGGCGTCTTGAAATGCTTCACTTTTGTTCCCCTTGACCCCTTTTGCATCGGCAACAATTGTCAGCTTGCCGTTAAAGCCTTCGCCGAATCCTTTAGACAAAAGATCATAGGCGCGGCGATCCGGGCTGTTTTTCGCTTTCATTCCCGCATCAGGCAGCCCCAGCTCTAAATGCATGGCCGGCAGACTGATGACGGCTAAAAGAATAATGCTGAAAATGCTTAACAGAATAGGCTTCTTTGTAACGAAGCGCCCCCAGGCATTCGTGCCGGCGCTTTTCTTTTCTTTCTTCTTATTTGATGTCGGAATCATCCGTTTTCCCGCGATTGACAACACCGCAGGAACCAGCGTTACTGATGCCAATACAGCCATCAGCACACTGAGTGCCGCTGTCAACCCCATGGCAGACATGAACGGAATGCCGACAACGGTCAATCCGCAAAGCGCGACGATCACGGTCAGTCCTGCAAAAACGACGGCGCTGCCTGCCGTTCCCGCGGCTTTAGCGATCGATTCATTTTTTTGTACACCTTCGCCCAAAAACTGACGATGCTTCGTAAAGATAAACAGCGCATAATCAATCCCGACGGCCAGGCCGATCATTCCGGATAATGAGAGACTGACCGAGGCTATCGTAAAGAACTGTGTCCCGATTAACGTCAGCGCGACGCTTACGCCTAATCCGATCAGGGCCGTGACAATCGGCAGCCCCGCTATGACTAATGAACCAAACGTAATAGCCAGTACGACGAATGCCAGCAGAACGCCGACAATTTCAGATACACCGCCGACCTCAACACCGGCCCCCGGGACATCACCGCTGAGCTCCGTCTGCAGGCCCTTGTCTCCTGCGGCAGACAGACTGTGTTTCATATGTGAAACAGACGCGGCCGTAATGTCATCCGCCGCTTTTGTGTACGTAATATCGGCATATGCCACTGATCCGTCTTTAGAAATGGTTCCTGTCTCAAAAGGACTTGCAATCGAAGCGACTGAATGATCTGTTTTGATCTTCTTTAAAGTATCTTCGATCGCTTGTTTTTCTGATTTTGACGTCAGTTTTTTCCCATCTTCAGCTCCGAAAATAACCCGGATGCTTCCTTTATCGGGACCCTTTGAAAATTCTTTTTGAATCATATCCATTGCCTTTTCAGAAGGTGTGTCGGGAATTGACATATCCTCAGAAAAAGCAGGTTTTAACGAGATGGCGATCACAACCGAAGCGATCAGTATCACGAGCCACGCACTGATTATTTTTAATCGGTTGCGGGCAGACCATCCCCCTAATTTATATAAAAAACCAGACATCGAATACTCCTCTCCAATCATTACTTTCTGCCTAATTGTAGTTCACATTCACATAAAAAAAACGTACATAGGGACATGTACGTTTGGGCAGTTTTTCATTATATATTCAGTTTCAGAATGCCTTTTTGCATGGCAATGGTGACGGCTTCCGTCCGCGAATCAGCGCCTAATTTGTTATAAATCGATGTTAATCTCGCTTTTACCGTCCGCTCTGAGATTCCTAAATCAAAGGCGATCGCTTTGCTTTTATGTCCTTTCGCAACGGCTTCTAGAACTATGATTTCCTTGTCCGTCAGCTGTGTTTCATTGGCATTTGCCCGTTCCATTTTCATTTCCCGGAAACGGCGCAAGATGTCCGGCTGCAGAAGCACTTCTCCCCTGACCGCCGCATCCATCGTATGAAATAAGGTTTCTGAGCTTGTGTCCTTCAGCAGATAACCGTTCGCGCCTGATTCGATGCCTTCTATCATCAGATGATCTTCATTATAGGTCGTCAGAATAATGATCGGCACATCAGAATGCTCTTTTATCTGTTTAATGGCTTCCAGCCCGCTCATTTCCGGCATGTACAGATCCATGAGAATGACATCGGGCTTAAGTTCCTCTGCGAGGCGGACGGCGGTTTTCCCGTTTTCCGCCTCTCCCGTTATGGTGTAATGGTCATTTGTTTCTATCAAAAGCTTCAGACCTTCTCTGACGACAAGATGGTCATCAGCAATTAACACTTTATACATGTTCTGCCTCTCCTTGAATTGGTATGATGATTTCAATTTGAGTCCCCGCTGATCTGGCGCTTGTTATACGGAAAGTGCCGTTCATCATATTGACGCGTTCTTGTATCCCAAGCAGCCCGTAATGTCCGCTTTTTCTCATTTCTGTTCGGGCATCAAAGCCTTTCCCGTCATCTTTGACGGTTATGCGGATTTGTCCCTCTTCTTCCTGAACGGATACCCAGACATTCTTTGCTTCTGCATGCTTGGCGGCGTTTGTCAGGCCTTCTCCAATCATGTAATGGCAATTCTCCGCCGTATGAACGTCAAGCACATGATGCACGCTGTAATCTAAAAAACAAGACAGCCCGGAGGCTTCTGTAAAATGGTTGATTTGTTCAGTGATGCTTTCTTTTAAGAACCCGATCTCTTCTGATTTGCTGCGAAGGTTGTCAATGGCCGAGCGCGCATCAGCCAATGTGCCCTTCACTCTGTCCATTGACTGGCTGATGATGTCTTTCGCTCTGTCAGTGTTATCTTTCGAAAGATGAACTTGCACCGCTTCAAGCTGCATATGCAAGCTGACCAGCCCTTGTGCAAGCGTATCGTGCAAATCTCTCGCCATCCGCTGCCTTTCATTTTGAAGCGTCAGCTGTTTCACTTGCCGGTGAGCGAGCTCTAATTTTTCAAGCGTCAGCTGTGTTTTTATTTTTTCATCAACTTGCGCGAAAAATGTGGCCGCATACGTGATAATCACGATCATGATGGGAGCGGCGATAACGATGAAACGAAGCAGATGATGCGGATGCTCCTGGTGCAGGGCTGCTATGGACATTAAAATGAAAAGATAGAGTATGAGCAGCGTTTTTCCCTTATCCGCCATTCCGATAATCTGCCCGATTAAAAAGGCATAGAGACCGACGACTACCGCGATATAACCGCCGGCCATCAAGTTAGCCGATGTATATATGATAAATCCCTGTATGATGAAATAAAGAAACGTTTTTTTCTTGACCCAGCGATGGGAATGCCAATGCAGCACGGTAAAAATGACGATCAATATCGTGAATAACAGCAGCAAAAAAACCGTCCAGCTTTCATAAATGTACTGCAAAGAGACTGATGCGGCATATACCATAAAAATAAACGCCAGACCGGGCACCCGAAGCGCAAGCATATGCAATGAGCGTCTGTCACGGGAGACATAGTCTTCTTGATGTTTTGTACCAAACAATCTCTGTCCACTTCCTTTTAGCCGACCGGCCTCACGAGGTTTTATTCTATTTGTCATCATACCATAAGTGTCTTTTTCTCACCTTCCCCTTCTGTTCCTGCATGACGGGTGAAAGAAAAAACAGCCTGCGGGATTGTTCGCAAGCTGCTTTTTTGTTCATATCTTTTTTATGACCTTTCCCGGGTTTCCGGCCATGACGGAATTTGGCGGGACGTCTTTCGTAACGACTGTACCGGCCGCAATGACGGAGTTTTCGCCGATGGTGACGCCTGCTAAAATGACACAGCTTCCTCCGATCCATACATTGCTGCCGATCGTAATCGGAATGCCGTAACCGCTTTTATTTCTTCCTTCCGGCTGCAGAGAATGCCCGGCTGTATAGATCCCGACATTCGGCCCTATCATACAGTTATCGCCTATCCGCACGTCAGCCATGTCTAAAATGGTGCAATTATAGCCGGCATAAAAATGATCGCCGACATGAATATTGGTTCCGATATCACAATGAAAGTTATGCTCAATGCTCGGTTTCTCTCCCGCCGTCCCGAACAGTTCTCTGATGATCGCTTCTTTTGTTTCAAACGCTTCCGGATCGGCGCCGTTTAATTCCCGGACAAGCCTATGCGCCCGGATGTTTTTCTTCCTCAGCTCTTCCGTTCCGCGTTCATAATAGATTTTGTTATCAGAACTCATGTGTCGAGCCTCCATTCTCAGCAAGGATATTCTATTTATTCTCCGTTTGAAAACAATTTTAAACCGTCTTGACTGATTCGGGAAGTATATTTTAAACTACTTTTAATAAGTCTTTTAAAAAGTGATTAATAAAGGAGTGCGGAATCATGGCGAATACCATTAATAATACATCCATTGTAAAAAAAACGAATGAAGAAACCATCATTGAAGCGCTGCTGAAAACGGATGCGGCCACCATTTCCTTTCTCTCTCAACAAACAGGGCTCAGCGCCGCCACGTGCGGAAACATTTTACATGAATTAAAAGAACGCGGCGAAGTCATGGAGATGGAACCGAGCGCCTCAACAGGCGGAAGAAAAGCAAGGCAGTTTACGTTAAATGCGGACAGTCATTTGGTACTCGGCATATCCGTTAAAACAGAAGGCGGCGTCCATTCGATTGACGTCGCGCTGGCAGATTGGCACGGTGACTATGTTGAAAAAGACAGCCGCTTTTATGATGTCATCAATTATGACGTCATCGAACGGCTTACTGACGAATGGATAAGGCGGTTTCCCAATATAAAGGCAATCGGCATGGGGGTTCAGGGTGTGGTCAGCCACGGCGTCATCGGCATTTGTGACACTGAAGAGCTGTGTGATATCCCGATGCAGGAAAGACTTGAAGCCAGATATTCTGTCAAGGTCAATGTAGAAAACGAGATGCATTACGCTTTGTACGGATTTTATCGCGATCAGCAATATACCGTCCCGAAAACCATCGCCATGGCCGCATTTGTCAAAGACAATCCTCCGGGAGCGCGCTTTGTTATAGACGGGCGCTTAGTCAAAGGCAATACACAATTCGCCGGAGAAATTTCTTATATTCCATTTGAATCGACACGCAAGCAGCAGCTTGAAAAGCTCTATTCACCGGATTCTTTTCCGGAACTGGCTGTTAAGATGACAAGCGCCATGATTTCAATCATCAATCCGCAGGCCATTGCGTTTATCGGAGAATTATCAAAGGGGTTGGATATGGAACAGGTTTATGAAGCATGCTCCGCTTTTGTCCCGAAAGAACACATGCCGGAGCTGATTCTTATTGATGACATCCAGCCCTATTACCAAAAAGGATTGATTGCCATCACATTAAAATCTCTGCGTTTTCCGCTTCATTTGACAGAGAGAGAGCTGATTTCATGAGTAGACAGGGCATTCAAAAGTGGAAACTTGCCCTTTTTATTATTTTTTCGCTGCCCGGACTTGCTTTTTCATCCTGGATTTCCCGCACGCCTGAGGTGAGAGAAACGCTGAAAGCCTCGACGTCAATGATGGGGTTGATTATTTTCGGGCTGGCGCTCGGCTCATTGATCGGCCTGTTAAGCGCCAGCCGGATCATCTCGCGGAAAGGCACCAGATTCGTTGCTCTGATCAGCGTTCTGATTGTCATTATCGGGATATTCGTTATCAGCGCAGGTGTTTTTGCCGCTTTCAAAAGCATCGTATTTGCCGGACTGATCATCTTCGGGCTCGGCTACGGACTTGCGGAAGTGGCCCTTAATGTAGATGGTTCCGCCCTTGAACGCGCCGCAGAGAAAACCATGATGCCCGGCATTGCACGCATCGTTCAGCGCCGGCACATTGCTAGGCGCAGGACTCTCCTCTCTCGCTATTTTATTCAAGGTTCCCGTGCTCGTTCACCTGCTGCTCATTGCCAGAATTGAGTTTATCCTGATTTTTACTTTCTTCCGGTTTCTGCCGGAGGACACCGGGAAAGAAGATGCCGTCTCAAGGCGGCAGGAAGTCTCAAGCGAAAAGCCGGTAAACGTCTGGACAGAGCCGCGCACACTGATGATCGGGCTCATCGTGCTCGGAATGGCTTTCGCAGAAGGGTCGGCCAATGACTGGCTTCCGCTCACCATGACGGATGGTTTTCACGTGACGCACGCGCAAGGCACGGCGGTTTACGGCGTCTTCCTCACCGCTATGCTGATCGCCCGGATCTTTGGCGGGGCATTTTTGGACCGGTACGGACGCGTGCCCGTTCTTCGTCTCTGCACCGCCGTCAGTGTCATCGGACTTTCCCTTGTGATTTTCAGCGGAAACCTCACAGCAGCCGTAATCGGCGTCTTTCTTTGGGGAATCGGCGCCTCCCTCGGCTTCCCGGTCGGCCTTTCCGCAGCCGGCGATGACCCAAAAGGAGCAGTTAAGCGGGTCGGAGCAATCTCCTTCGTCGGCTACTGCGCCTTCTTAGTCGGCCCTCCCGTTCTCGGACTGCTCGGTGAAGAATTCGGCCTTGTCAGAGCGCTGATGATCGTACTGATCGGCATCGTGCTCAGCGGGCTCGTCTCCCGCGCGGTAAAACCGCCCGCATCAGAAAAATGTTCATGACACCAACAGCCGTTCCATGTGAACAAGAGGAAGCGATTGTGCTTTCTCCTTTTTTTGATGCACCGTCAGGCTTTTTCTCCGCTTTTTCTCACAAACAAAATTTGTAAGACTAGACCTCTTTTCTCAGGGGAAATTAACTACGTATTTCTACAAAGGGAGGTTTCAGACGATTATGGATAAGCGTGAATTAGCGGCTCACGAGTCGCTGGACTTACATGAAATCATTAACTTCAAGACGCTTTGTGTCGCGAAATCCAAGCTCATGCAAGGGCTTGTGTTTGATCAGGATCTGAAAACGTTAATGGAAAAAGACGTTCAGCAAGCCTCTCAAGACCTGGCTGATCTGCAAGCGGTTTATGAACGGGCAACGTTTCAGGCCCCCGTTCCTCAAAACCGGCCGACTTCGATCATCAATTGAAAGGAAGGTAAGCATCATTGAATCATGACCATTTAGATCCGATCAATTCATTACATGTCCCTGAACTTGCGGATATGACATTCGCAATGGATTTTCTCATACGCGCCAAAGAAGGCGTCAGAAATACCGCCGTTGCTTTAACAGAAACCGCTTCACCTGATGTAAGAGCTTTGCTGCGCAAACAGCTCATGCAGGGAATCGCGATGCATCAGGAGATAACAGACTTGATGGTCAGCAAAAAGTGGTTTCACCCGCATGATCTGAGCGAACAGTATAAATTGGATCAGCTCTCTGCGAAAAATACCCTCATGGTCGGAAATATGAACCTGTTTCCCGTTGAAACAAACAGAAAAGGGATGTTTGACCGCACACCTGATGAACACTAACACTGGAGGTATTACAGCATGAAGGCCGTAACGTATCAAGGAGTGAAAAACGTCGTTGTCAAAGACGTGCCTGATCCGAAGATTGAAAAAAACGATGACATGATTATAAAAGTCACAAGCACGGCAATTTGCGGATCAGATTTACATTTAATCCACGGACTCATCCCGAATTTGCAGGAAGGCTACATCATCGGCCATGAACCGATGGGTATCGTGGAAGAAACCGGTCCCGGCGTGACGAAAGTCAAAAAAGGCGACCGCGTCATTATTCCTTTTAATATCGCCTGCGGAGAATGCGTTTATTGTAAAAATCACCTGGAAAGCCAATGTGATCAATCAAATGAGAACGGCGATATAGGCGCTTATTTCGGCTATTCAGGAAATGCCGGCGGCTATCCGGGAGGCCAGGCGGAGTATTTGCGCGTTCCATTTGCGAACTTTACCCATTTTAAAGTTCCCGAAACATGCGAAGAACCGGATGAGAAACTGAGTGTTATTTCCGATGCGATGACAACCGGCTTTTGGAGCGTTGACAATGCCGGCGTAAAAGAAGGCGATACAGTTATCGTTCTCGGCTGCGGGCCCGTGGGCCTTTTCGCTCAAAAATTCTGCTGGTTAAAGGGAGCGAAACGCGTAATAGCCGTAGACTATGTCAACTACCGTCTCCAGCATGCGAAACGGACGAATAAAGTGGAAATCGTGAACTTCGAAGACCACGAAAATACAGGCAGCTATCTGAAGGAAATCACCAAAGGCGGCGCTGATGTGGTCATTGACGCCGTCGGCATGGACGGAAAAATGACGGATCTTGAGTTCCTCACCAGCGGATTAAAACTTCAGGGCGGGGCGATGAGCGCATTGGTCATCGCGTCTCAAGCGGTGCGAAAAGGCGGAACGATCCAGATTACGGGTGTGTACGGCGGCAGATACAACGGGTTTCCCCTTGGCGATATCATGCAGCGAAACGTCAATATCCGATCAGGACAAGCTCCGGTCATCCACTATATGCCGTATATGTTTGAACTGGTGTCAACCGGCAAAATTGATCCGGGCGATGTTGTAAGCCATGTCATTCCGCTTAGTGAAGCGAAGCACGGCTATGAGATGTTTGACACGAAAACAAATGATTGTATTAAAGTTGTACTCAAACCTTAGAGAACGGAGGCTACAGAAATGACCAGCGCCTTACATGAATTACTTGAAATTCAGGAGATGGCTTCTTTTAAGTCACTTTGTCTGACGAAATCTAAAACCATGAAAGCGCTCGTATCCGATCCGCAGCTGAAAGAAATCATGCAGCAGGATGTGGATACATCAACAAGGCAATTGCAGGAATTTGCCTCAATTTTATCTGATGCACAGCATGAATGAGGAGATGAATGACGAATGAATCCGATTATTGAATACTTGACGGGAATGAATGCGCTGACAGACCAAATTGTCGCAATGGATTTATTGAATTCGGCAAAAAGCGGTGTCAGGAACTATGCGATGGCGGCGACGGAAGCCGGAACGCCTGAAGTGAAAGCGATCCTCACCCGGCACTTAGAAGAAGCCCTTGACATGCACGAGCAAATCTCACGCTATATGATGGAAAAAGGCTGGTATCACCCGTGGAACACAAATGAACAAGTCCGGCTCAATTTGCAAAATATTGATACGGCGCTCCGCCTGCCCGTCCTATAAATCGTTTTGCTGCTGAGACAGCACCTCTTGCTTAAGCTTTAGTATGTCAAACTGAGAGCTGCCTTTTACAGCGCCCAGGCGGCTCTCAGTTTTTTTATGCCTTCTTGTATATCGGTTTCAGAAACCCCCGCGAATCCGAGGGAAACTGTTTTTTCAGGGACCTGTTTTTGATAGGTAAGAGACACGGGATAGATTTTGACGCCTTGTTCCTCCGCCTTTCCAATCAGCTCTTTTTCGCTGAAAGGCAGATGAACGTCAAGTAAAATCCGCAGCCCGGAATTTTCTCCGCGAATCCTGACGTATTGTCCCAGCTCGCGCCGCACGGCCTCTAATAATACCGCTCTTTTTCTCCGGTACAGCTTTCTCATTCTGTTAATATGTTTCTGCCACTCTCCGCTTTTGATAAATTGAGCCAGCGTCAGCTGACTGTGGCAGGAGACGGTCTGTTTATATAAAGAAGCGATTTCCCTGCCTTTTTCGATAAGCGTCAAAGGAAGAATCATATAGCTGATGCGTAGCGACGGAAGCAGAGATTGGGAAAACGTTCCCATATAAATGACACGGTGATGCTGATCAAGCCCCTGCAATGATGGGATCGGCTGGCCGGTGTATCGGAATTCACCGTCATAATCATCTTCTATAATGAACGATTGATGTTCCTCCGCCCATTTCAGCAGCTGAATCCTTCTGTTTACCGGCATAATCGTTCCTAACGTAAATTGATGAGAAGGCGTGACATATACAAGACGCGGCCGCTCTTCATTCAGCTTCCGGATACAGACTCCTTCATCATCAACGGGTATCGGAATGATCTTCATGTGATTGGCTTTAAAAATCTCCCTCGCTCTCGGATAACCCGGATCTTCATATCCGATGGATAGATTTGCTTCAAATATTTTGCACAGCATTTGCAAAAGAGCAGGGTTCCCGGCGCCGACTATCACTTGTTCAGGAAGACAATTCACGCCGCGCGACTGATATAAGTATTCTGAAATGAGCGTTCTCAGTTCAAGCTCGCCCAAATCATCCCCGGGCCGATAAAGCTCATGCCCGTATTGATCTAAGCTTGCAACCATGCTTTTGCGCCATGCCGAAAAAGGAAAATGAGCGGCATCCACAGTGCCGTAGTGAAAATCAATCCATTGGCGGTCTTCCTTCGCCTTTGTTTGAACAGGCGAAGCGCCCGGCTTTTTCACATAGACGGCGTCCGAGTCATAATCGGCAAACCATCCGCTTCTCGGCTTACTGACAATATAGCCTTCGGCGGCAAGCTGTTCATAGGCACGCTCCACAGTCGTCTGACTGACGGAAAGCTGACTTGACAAAAGCCTTTTTGAAGGAAGCTTCAGTCCTTTAGGAATACGGCCCTGATGCATATTTTCCTTAAAATGCCGATAAAGCTGCTGATAAAGCGGAATATCCAGATCTCTATTTAAAAATGGCGTGATATCCATTTTTACTCCCTCCAAACTGGCATTCTTCTTTTTATAAAAACTGGCCATTTGTATAAGGCCAATTTCAGTTTATAGTCATTATAAACTTTGAAAATGGGTTTAGAAATATCTATTGGAGTGATTGGAATGAATAAAGCCGCAAACGGCTGGATTAACGGATTTATCGGCGTGCTCATTTTCAGCGGCTCGCTTCCTGCGACCCGCTTGGCTGTAGCGGACTTTGACCCGGTATTTCTCACCGTATGCCGCGCCGCGATAGCCGGTATATTGGCAGGCGCTCTGCTCCTTATTTTTCAGGAGAAACGCCCTGCCAAAAGCGACATCATTTCACTAATAACAGTAGCGCTCGGCGTCGTGATCGGTTTCCCGCTGCTTACAGCCTTAGCGCTTCAGCATGTCACATCCGCTCATGCCATTGTCTACATCGGGCTTCTTCCGCTTGCGACGGCGATCTTCGGCGTCCTGCGCGGAGGCGAACGGCCCAGGCCGGTCTTTTGGATTTTCTCGGCTGCCGGCAGCATCCTCGTAGCCGGATATGCTCTGCTGCAAGGAGGAGAATCCTCTCCGCTCGGTGATACGTACATGATCGCTTCGATTATCGTGTGCGGTCTCGGTTATGCCGAAGGCGCCCGCCTCTCCCGGCAGCTTGGCAACTGGCAGGTGATCTCTTGGGCACTCGTTTTATCGCTTCCCCTTATGTTCATCCTGTCTTTCTGCTTCATGCCGGACTCATGGTCAAACATCGGCGCGCCCGCACTGCTCAGTCTTGCATATGTCTCAATATTCAGCATGCTGATCGGCTTCGTATTCTGGTATCGCGGACTCGCCCAGGGAGGCATCGCCGCGGTCGGACAGCTGCAGCTTCTGCAGCCTTTCTTCGGACTGTTACTGGCCGCCATGATTCTCGATGAAAAAGCAGGATGGGAACTTGCGGCGGTGAATGCCGGCGTTATCGCTTGCGTGGCGGCCGCCCGGCGGTTCGCAAATCAATCAGAAAAGGCCGAACAATGAACTTGTTCGGCCTTTTCATTATGTTCCGCCCATAGGCAGCAAAAGTCTGCGTCTCTTTCACATGATCCGGATATTTTTCAGGCAGGCTGAACTCCCTTAAACGCACTCATCACCAGATCATGCACATAAGAATCATTCACCTCATCACCTGTGATCAACAGGCGATAGAAAATCGGTCCGTAAATGAGATCGATGCTAACGTCAATATCAAGATTCTCTCTTAATTCACCTTTTTGAATTCCCTTTTCCAGAAGGCCTTTCGCTTGGAGGCGGCGGGGCTGGAAAAATCGCGTGCGATATTCTTCCGCCAATTTTGCATCCAGCTGCCCCGCACCGATTAATTCCTTAATAACGGTTCCTTCCCGGCTCGTCAAAAATCTTGCTAAATTCGTGGCGTGGGTCAATATATCTTGCACTGTTGATCCTGTATCGGGCACAGGCAGTCTGTCCGTAGCGGTCGAAAGAAAGCTGTCCATGATAACGGCAGCCTTGTTTGACCACCATTTATAAATCGTTGCCTTACTCACTTTGGCACGCTCAGCAATTTTATCGACTGTCACCGCGTCAAAGCCATTTTCCAACAATAGGTTATACGCTGCAGAAAGAATTGCCTTATGTGTTCCTTCATCGCGCGGCCGTCCTCGTTTACTCTGCACATGAATCATTCCTTCCCGAATTATAAACGATACGTTCAGTATACTTAACCTGTATAAAAAAAGAAAACAGAAACCCATTTACAAAACTGAACGTTTAGTATATCATTTGCTTATAACAAAAAACTAAACGTTTAGTTTACAAAATAACTTGAGTGAAGTCTTGATGAAACACAGACTCCAAAAGCCTCTGCGTAAAGGAGATGAATCAGCAAATCATTTATCAAGCATTATAAAAACCACTTAAAAAGGAGTTCATTCATATGGCTAAAGAAACCAAACAAACAGCAGATCAGGGAATTTCACCTGGTTTAACCCTTCTTCTCGCAACGGCATGCGGTATCATTGTCGCTAATCTTTATTATGCACAGCCCTTGGCAGGATTCATTAGTGCGGCAATCGGGCTTTCTCCAAGCAGCGCCGGATTGATTGTCACGCTGACTCAAATCGGATACGTTGCCGGCTTACTGTTTCTCGTCCCTTTGGGAGACATTATCGAAAACAAAAAACTTGTCGTTGTATCGCTCCTTCTAAGCGCAGCCGCTTTGACACTGACAGCATTTGCAAAGCATGGAACACTGTTTTTAGCCGCTGCGTTTTTCATCGGACTGGGATCAATTGCAGCCCAAGTGCTAGTTCCGTTCGCATCATACCTTGCGCCAGACGCCGCACGCGGCCGGGTTGTCGGCAATGTGATGAGCGGCCTGCTGCTCGGTATTATGCTTTCCCGTCCGATATCCAGTCTGGTCGCTGATATATGGGGGTGGAATGCCATATTTGCTTTATCCGCCGCGTTAAGTGTTGTCCTGGCAATCGTCTTATCAAAAGTGCTTCCTGCCAGAAAACCAACAGCAAACACAAGCTACACCGTCTTACTCGGTTCAATGTGGAAGCTGCTGCGCACAACTCCGGTCCTACGCCGCCGTGCCATTTATCATGCGTTTGTATTTGGAGCTTTCAGCTTGTTCTGGACGACTGTACCTTTATTATTGTCCGGCCCTGCTTTTCATTTTTCTCAAAAGGCAATCGCACTGTATGCATTAGCGGGCATTGCGGGTGCAGCGGCTGCACCGATAGGCGGCCGTCTGGCTGATCGCGGCTTGACCCGGCTTGCCACCGGAATCGCTCTCGGTGTTGTCATCGCTTCTTTATTACTCCCGCTCATGATTCAGAGCAGCTCCCCTGTCGGAATAGCAGTTCTGGTGGCCGCAGCTATCCTGTTGGATATGGGGGTATCTGCCAATCTCGTACTCAGTCAGCGTGCCATTTTTTCGTTGGCACCTGAATTTCGCAGCCGATTAAACGGATTATTTATGGCAATCTTCTTTCTGGGCGGTGCTATAGGATCATCAATCGGAGGATGGGCATACGCCTCAGGCGGGTGGAGTATCACATTATGGATTGGAATCGCTTTTCCGGTCATAGCATTGCTTTATTTCACCACGGAGAAATAAGCCTTTCACCAAAAATAAGCCGTCAGGGCCAAGCTGACAGCTTTTTTTGGTGTATTCTTCTTTACATCCATCCGAACAAAAAATCCGGATTCATGAAAAGATGATATTGATTCTTTACGCCCCGCTCATATAGCCGGACTTCCAATTCTTTCAGCAGCGGTAAAACCATGTCATAATATGTTAAGAAATAATTGCGCCATAGGCAGGTGAACACATGAAGAAGTATTTATATAAACACCTTTTGTTAGCTCTCGTTTCGTCCGTTTGCTTTTTATTAGTCTTTTACGTGAGTTTAAAAATGACACAAGAGGACACACCGCCGTTGTCTTCTTACCCGTTTTACCTTTTTATTTATCTGTACATAGCAGCCGGATATTTGACGGTCGGCCTTGTTTTAGCTTGTATGACTGATATCTTGAAGAACCGTTGGACATTCAATAAACTGTCTACCATTCTATTGAAACTTATCGTTTACTTACTCATACCATATGCTATTTTTCATTCTTTCTTCATTTTAATGGCGCCGTTGATTTATGTGCTGTTTGAGTCGTTATTCATCCCTGAGAAAAGCTTCATAACCTGAAAAAACATACCGCATGCTGCCGGTATGTTTTTAATATGCTTGTCAGTTGTTCGCAGTGATCCGTTTGATGTTTTCTTCCATCAAGCCGGAAATGAGCTGTTCGTTTGTATGAGGAATCTGTTTGAGCTGTTGTACGACCAGCCCTTGTCTTGCGGCTGAATGATTTTGACTCAGCTTTGCTTTCCCCTCTATTTTGCTGATTTTGATTTTAAACCCTTTTACCCCTTTGTTCATGCCTGCCAGCAATTTCGCATCGACATCCTCTAATTTGTACGGGCTGTCGGGGCTTTCGTATTTCAATACGAGATCACTCATCGACTGCACGGTTTCTTCCTCATCCAAAAGCTCCGCCTCTCCGTAAACATGAACCGCCACATAATTCCAAGTGGGTACAGCCTGATTCGTCTCATACCATTTAGGCGAGATATAACAATGAGGCCCTTGAAAAACGGCTAACACGTTTTGGCCATCAATCTCTTTCCATTGGGGGTTCGGCAATGCAAAATGACCGTATAAGCATTCGTTATCCTTACTCATCATCAATGGCAGGTGGGTTGCATACGGCATGCCTTCCGCCGTTGAAAACAATGCTGCGAAACCATACTCTTTGATTACATCGCACGCTTCAGCTTCACTCAGCTGAAATGGAGCCGGAATATACATACAAAACTCTCCTCTCTGAACATGGATTGATAAAGCTCTTTCCGCTATAATAAGATATCAACTGACATTTAAAAAGGTGCAGTTTTCAATAAATATACATGTCAGAGGAGAACATCTGATGAAAAATATGATTTTCGCTTTCGGGAGCGACACCCCGAAATACAAACAAATTTACGAGCAATTTAAAACATTGATTGAGCAGGGAAATATTCAGGCAGATGAGCGGCTGCCTTCGATTCGGGAACTGGCAGATTCCCTGCGGGTAAGCCGTAATACAACGCTGATGGCTTATGATCTCCTTTTAGCGGAGGGATACATTCGCGGAGAAACACGCAAAGGTTATTTTGCAAATGAAGTAGAACCCTCTTTATTTCAAAAAGAAAACGATGTTGTTTACGCTGAAAAATCCGAATCAACTCAGCCGGTTCTGATTGATTTTCGCGCCGGAGCCGTCGATCAAAAGCATTTTCCTCTGAAAACATGGAGAAAATTATACAATCAAGTTTTGACATCAGAGAAAAGCTTTCTGTACGGTGAACCGTTCGGCGAGAGAGACCTGCGTGAACAAATTGCCGCTTATCTCTTGGAATCCCGCGGAGTGAAAACAGATGCGGATTCCATTATCATCGGCAGCAGCACCCAGCAGATGCTGATATATCTCAGCCGGATTCTGAAAGAGGATTTTTCGGGAATGATCGTTGAAGACCCGGGATTTGATGGTGCCAGAGCGGCATTTCAATTTCACGGGCTATCTCTGGAAACGATGCCTGTCTATGAAAACGGAGCTGATTTTTCTCAATTACATGCAATGAAAGAAAAATTAATCTATGTGACCCCATCCCATCACAGCCCTTACGGCGTAAGCATGTCCATTCAGCAGCGCCAAACTCTGATCAATTGGGTGAATCATAGAGAGGGTTATATTCTTGAGGATGATTATGACAGTGAATTCCGTTATACACAGCAGCCGTTTCCCGCTCTTGCTTCCATTCAATCAGACCGGGTGATTTATTTAGGGAATTTCTCAAAATCCTTTCTTCCTGGCATCCGCATAAGCTATATGGTTTTGCCGCATCGCCTTTTGCACCGGTATAAAAAACGGTTTATTCATTTCGAAAGCACCGCTTCTTCGCTTAACCAGCTGACCATGGCTGAATTGATGAAGGCCGGTGAATGGACCCGCCATATTAAGCGCATGCGCATTGTTTACAGGCGAAAAATGCAGCACTTGATTTCACATGTAAAGCAGCAGTTCGGCGATCATGTGACGATCATCGGCGAGCAGTCGGGATTGTATATATTGGTGAGAGTTCACCTGAATTATACAGAAGAAACATTAATCGAACGCGCTTTTCAGTACGGAGTGAAGGTATATCCTACCGCCGTTTATTTCGTTGCCGAAAAACCCGAACCGCCGATCATAAAGCTAGGTTTCGCCCATCTCGATACGGATCAGATCACACAGGGCGTACAGCTTTTGAGAAATGCTTGGCTGTCATGAAAGAAAAAAGGCGCCGAACGGCGCCTTTTTTTATTTCGTATTTCTTGTGAATTTCGGCAGTCCAAATATGATGGCGGCGATGCCGCAGATTCCGATTAAAACGGGATAGAAAGAGTATGGCAGGATGCTGACTGGTGAAATATTCCCGAATTTCCCGGCTGATAACAGCTGCGCGCCGTAAGGAATCAATCCTTGTATCATACACGAAAAGATATCCAGAATACTTGCCGATTTTCTGTTGTCGATGTTGAATTTATCAGCGATATTCTTTGCAATCGGCCCGGCTGCGATAATCGAGATCGTATTATTGGCCGCAGCCAGATTCGTCACGCTGACCAGTCCGGCAATGCCGGCTTCGGCTCCTTTTTTCGAACGGATTCGTTTCGTGATGAACTCCAGTAAAAAGTCGATCCCGCCGTTTTGTTTCATCACGCCGACCATCCCGCCGATCAGCATGGACAGGATGATCAGATCGCTCATTCCGGCAATTCCATCCGTAATCGCCTTAAAATAAGAATCAAACGTCAGGCTGCCGCACGCTAACCCTATGATTCCCGTCAAAATCAATCCGCCGAATATGACAGCCATCACATTAATACCGATTAACGAAAAAACCAACACGGCGATATAAGGAAGCACCTTAATCCAGCTGTAAGATGCAGTTCCCGTATGGACGGCGTGGCCTGCCGGAATAAAAAATAAGATAATAACAGTCACAATGGCAGCGGGCAAAACAATCAGAAAGTTCGTTTTGAATTTATCCCTCATTTGTGTTTTTTGCGTCCGGACTGCCGCAATGGTCGTATCGGAAATAAAAGAAAGATTATCTCCGAACATAGCTCCGCCGACCACAGCCGCAATCGGAATCGCGGCGGAGATGCCAAGCTCGCCGCTCAAACCCGCGCTGATCGGCGCAACCGCCGCAATCGTGCCCATTGATGTTCCCATCGATATAGAAATAAAACAAGCAATGATAAACAGCCCCGGCAGCAAAAACTGCTGCGGAATAAAGCTCAAAGCAAGATTGACAGTTGAATGCACCGCCCCCATCGCTTCAGCCGCTGAAGCAAAGGCACCTGCCAATATAAAAATCATAACCATAATGATAATATCAGGATGTCCCGCACCGGAAGCGAACCATTCTATTTTTTGATTGAGCGATTTCTTCCGGTTAGATAACAGCGCAAAAACTGACGCAATGATCGCGGCAATCAAGATCGGCAATTTATAAAAATCTCCGGTCACCAGACCAGAGCCGACAAAAAGCCCTACGAATAAGACTAAAGGCAATAACGCCCAAGGGTTCTTTTTATTGTTCATCTGGGTAAACCACCTCTTTTCAGCATTAAAGTCGCTAATCACAGTCTAAGCAACATTTCACACTTTAAAAGTCTGCAGTAAAAAAGTCAAGCTGAAAAAAGGATAAGTAATGATTGATAAGATAGAAAAAGCTGTTTTGTTTCCTCTCTTTAAAAAATAAAAAAACCAAGGCTCGTTTCCCTTGGTACATTTCATGCGGCCCGGCGTCCGGGACACCTTCTCTTCATTCAGAAATACATTCAGCTTTCAATCTGTTTTTAAGTTTCGCTTCATTTTCAAGGATATCTTCGTAATCCTCAATCTTCCTGTTTAATCGTTTTATGGTTTCATCAATTTCCCTCTGTTTTTCCGTCAGCCTTTTCCTTTCATTTATCAGGATGTTTTTTCGGGGTTCGATCGTATGATCGGCTCCTTCAATAAATAAAGCGGTATATTCAATCAGCGCCTCAATCGACAGCCCGGCACTTCTCATGCATTTTATAAATTGAATCCAATTCACATCATCTTCGTCATAATCGCGGATGCCGCTTTCATCGCGTTTTACCGGAGGAATCAGTCCTATACTTTCATAATACCTAAGCGTCGCGGCTGATAACTCAACCTGCTTTGCAGCCTGCGCAATCTTCATATTCTTACCACCCGTCCTTCATACCTTTCATAAGCGTGCCATTATAGAATATCATTTCATAAAAAAATAAACCAAACTCCTTGACTTAAAGTCCGCTTTAACATTTAAAGTAAAATCGAACAGAGGATTCATCACTTTATCTTGGAAAGGAAGATAACCATGTGTAATAATCATCCGACTCGTGTATTAAGCGCTCCGCATGCAAAAGCTAAATTTGAACGGACGACGATTGAGAGAAGAGCATTACGGCCGCACGATATCCTGATTGATATTAAGTACAGCGGGATTTGTCACTCAGACATCCACAGTGCATTCGATGAATGGGGCGGCGGAATCTTTCCGATGGTTCCCGGGCACGAAATTGCCGGAGTTGTGGAAGCCGTGGGTGAAGAAGTCACCACATTTGCCGTCGGCGACCGTGTGGGTGTCGGCTGTTTTGTAGACTCCTGCGGGGAATGTGAATACTGCCTTAACGGAGACGAACAATATTGCACAAAAGGCGTTGTTCAAACTTATAACAACCTGGACTACGACGGAAACCCTACGTACGGCGGCTACAGCCAAAAAATAGTTGTCACTGACAGATTCGTTGTCCGGATTCCGGATCAGCTGGATTTGGATGCTGCCAGCCCGCTATTGTGCGCGGGCATTACCACGTATTCTCCGCTGAAACACTGGAATGCCGGCCCCGGCAAAAAAGTGGCGATTGTCGGAATGGGCGGGCTCGGACATTTAGCCGTTCAATTCGCGCACGCTTTAGGCGCAGAGGTCACCGTCCTCAGCCGCTCAATGAACAAAAAAGACGAGGCGCTTGAATTTGGAGCCGATCACTACTTTGCAACAAGCGATCCGGATACATTTACTGAGCTGGCCGGACGTTTTGATCTTATTTTAAATACAGTATCCGCGAACCTTGACGTAGATGCCTACTTATCTCTGCTTCGAATTGACGGTACATTGGTAAATGTGGGAGCGCCAGCTAAGCCGGACTCATACAGTGTGTTCTCCTTAATCACGGGCCGCCGCAGCATTGCGGGTTCACTCGTCGGCGGTATTCCGCAGACTCAGGAGATGCTTGATTTTGCCGCCGAGCACGGCATTGCTCCTAAAATTGAAGTGATACCCGCCAATCAAGTCGACGAAGCGTACGAACGGGTTCTCCAAAGCGATGTCCGCTACCGTTTCGTTATTGATATTGCAACTTTATAATTCTCATAAAAAAACATACCAATATCTATTGGTATGTTTTTTTATGTTCAGATTATTTTTTATTTCAGCAGCCAGCCGGGCACCACTTTTATATAAACCAATTCGCCTATCAATTCAACGATCGTCTGTGTGACGATAACAGCGGCGGCTAATGAGGCCCAAGCATCCGGCAAGGCCAGTGCTAACGGAAGGACTGCGAGAGAATTTCTTGTGCCCGTGCTGAAGATCAATGCTCTTCCTTCGCCTGTATCCAGACGGAACGCATTTGCGATAAACCGGGAAACGAACGGCATAATGAGCAGGAATAACAAATAGATTGGGATCACACGTATAATGATGTCAGCATCACTGATGACCTTGCCGATTTGTGTGGCGACGACCGCCAGTAAGACCAGAGCCATAAAAGGAACAGGCAGCCATGCCGTCCACTCTAACACCTTTTCTCCCGCCGGCTTCTTATCAGCCCATAATTGAGTTATCACCGCCGCCAGCAGCGGCACTGCTATTAACAATAAGAATGCTTCCAGAAACGGTCCCGCATGAACAGCCCCTATCACTTCTTTCCCGATAAACAGCCACAGGTATAACGGAAGCAATACCATCTGAACGGCGAACAAAACCGGCGTGGAAGCCAGTATTAATCTCTCATTTCCTTTGCCGAGCTGAGTAAAGACGATGACGTAATCAATACAAGGTGTAAGCAATACCAAACAAACCCCTAATAATATAGGAGGAGATTGAGGAAAAATGGCGGTTAACACCCATACAACGACAGGTACAGCTAAGAAATTACCGATCAGTAAAGCCGCCATAAACTTGAGGTTTGACATGGCTTCCCTCAGCTTCAAGAATGGGATTTGGGCAAACATGGCATACATGAGAACAGCGATAAGCGGTGATATCGTCCATCCCCAGCGAAGTCCTGAATCTTTCCCGGCGATCCCCGCTATTCCTCCGATCACAAGAGTCACACCATATATCCAAATTTGCTGTTTTTCTAATGTCTCTCTGGTTATTTTCATTGGCTGACACCTCTTCCCCGCTCATTATACCTTCTTTTCTTCCGGAATTAAAAAACACCAAGGGTCTGTGACACTTGGTGTTTTTGGAACGCGGGTTATTGTTGTCAAAACCGCTTATGAAAGTTTACTTGTGTTCTCTGTCCTGCCAACGAATAAGGTGGCCGCAACACTGGCTGAACTGACCAAAGTTCCCAGGACGGCAGCAAGAATTGTCAAAAAGCCATTGGGAATCAGAAATCCAATCGGAATGAGCCCCGCAAACGTGAGGACGATAAAACATTGATAGACTCCGGATATGATTCTCACAACCAAACTGCCAAAAAAGGACATGACGAATGGAGGAATGAACAAACATAAGATGATCCCGAGTGAGATCAATAAAATCATAGGCTCGTCAAAGGAAATGACACGATCGCCGGGAGACTCTTCAGCAGCCGCGAATACAGCAAATATAGACATTATCAGCGTAAGAAAAACAAGAAAAAACCTTTTCAGCAACGTTATGACTCCTTTTTTATAAAACGGGTATCTTTTTTTCAATCATAATAACCATTTTATGTTATCAAATGAAATAATATGAAGTCAATTGATGAATGAATCATAATAAAGCGTGTCATTTTCTTCCGCGAAGCCGTATCAGCAAATGGTTTGAAGAGAAACAGAAACCTTTACATTACATCCCCTTATCAGGATAAAAAAGGAATTCACTGCAAATGTCCTGCGGATTGTTTATTTTCACTGACTGCCAATCAATTAAAATGGTCAGACAAAAACCACATTTGCTGTTGAAAAGTTGTGGAATAAAGCATCGCATCAACTGCACTATGACAAGCTGAAACGTTAATATTTTGTGTTTCAGCCATTTCATCATGCTGTCCCAATACCATTTTTTCTATAGTCTTTGCAGCAGCAAAGTCCTCTGGAATCCTATACTAATCTTCCGCAGCCGCTGCATCGGCCTTTGTCACATGAACTGTACCAAACGGATGGTTGGGAGGAGCATAAATTGAATATAGTTTTAACGGCGTATTACCCGTATTAATAACATTGTGCCAAGTGCCGGCAGGGACAACAATGGCATAATCATCATAGACATTTCTTCGGAAACTTAAATTATTTTTACTCTTGCCCATTTTAACTATCCCTCGGCCTTGCTCAATCCGTAAGAATTGATCTACGTGAGGATGGATCTCCAAACCGATATCTTCTCCAATACCAAGACTCATCAAAGTAATTTGAAAATGCTCTCCTGTCCATAGGGCCGTACGGAACGTATTGTTTTGTTTTGCGGCTTTATTGATATTCACGACAAATGGTTTTGGTCCATAATCTTTCAAGAGAAGGTTTCTATCTTCGTATGAAGGACGCAAATCACCATAGTTATTTGGAACAGTCCAATAAACAGATCTTCCATCGCTATACATCGGTACATTCACACAATAATAACATTGATGCGAAAAAGGTATATAATACATTTTTCATCCCCGCAATTTTAAATTTTTGTGATATTATCCTATGCTTTTTGTAATGAGAGTGTGCCACACTAAGAAATTCCCTTGTTCAGCCTAAAAGACTTAAGTTAGCAGAAACGTTTTGGCCACAAAATCCGTTTGCATAAAAAGTACCAAAGGTCTGTAACTCGTGATAACACTGTTGCAACCGAGAAACTTGAACCTGCCCGGGGTATGCACTCACCAGTCCGACAACCAGAGATAGTGTGTTTTCTGGCTTGTTATTTGAGCTATTTCGACTTTTGCTTGAAAGAATTAAATTAGAGAGTCTGAACGAGGAGTAAAGCACGCGCTCCATGTGAATCCATTTAGTTCAAACTGAATATGCGCGGACTAAAATAGTTGCACTGATGGATAACTTAGGCACATGCCCTTATCAAAAACAATCTGGGTGCATATCCTGCTCCTAAAAGTCATTCATAAAGGGAGTTTAGATATGTATTATTATTATCCGTATTATGTATATGATTACAGACAGCAGCCTGATTTAAGTCAGGCAAATCATAAAATGCGAAGCCATTTATCTGCGATTCAACAAATTCCAATACACTCATCCTCCTTTCAACAATCAATGGCTGCGGTAGTGAAACACTTGCAGGCTGTCAGCAGAGCACTCGCTCTGGGATGCGGTATGAGTTCAGAATTCAGATTTCTTCCAGACACTTGGGGATTACGAGAACTTCATACTGTACACGCAAAATATCTTACTCCGTTGAGCTATCACGTTTATTCCGCTTTAGGCGCAGCAGAGCTTCTCGCCTCCGGACAAGGCCGGGCTCCTCATTTTCCTCTTATGGTTGGCTGCATGAATTCAATACTTCGTCTATGGTCAAACTTCCCCGCAGCGATAGCAGACCTGCGAAGAGCAGCCGGTCACCAATACGCGTCATCTGTAGACGAGGCGGAAAATCTCCTAAGACCAATGGTTCCAGCCACACAACAGGCATTATCCATCAGTCAATCTGCAGTGAGTCCGGCTATTTGGCAGGCTTCCTTACGTGCCGCGCAGTTAGCTCGGGAAGTACGTCAGAATGTTGCACAATCAATGAGTCAGGGATCTTCTTATTAATTAAGCCAAAAGATTTTTTCGGCTTTTCACAGTCACATAACCGGACTTATTCAACACAAAAAAGAGCAGTAAACACGTAAGTTACTGCTCTCCTCAGTCTATCCACCATTCATTTGTTTTACAATGTATTCAGCATCATTTCCTACACCTTGAAGCAGCGCTGAACCTCGCCTATGCTGCCAAGGCAAACCAATAAAGTACAATCCTTCCACAGCTGAAACACCCCGGTGATGTATAATTCGGCCTTCCTTATCCAAAACACCTTCTATTTTCATCCAACAAAGCGGATTCTTAAAACCAGTTGCCCAAATGATATTGTTTACTTCTAATGAAGATGAGTCTTTAAAAATGATTTCATTTTGCTTTCCAGCTATGACTCTTTGTTTTAAGATGATCTTCTTCTGTCTTATTGCATGTTTTAATTCATACCCAAATATGGGGTCGCCTTTCTTTTGAATGAACTTGCCTAATATTGATGTATGACTTGCATGTAAAACTCCTAATTTATCAAACCACCAAAAGATGCTTCTTTTTCCAATCCATAAAGGGAAATAAACCGGTTTATTACTGCAAGCCAAATATGTAACTCTTTCTTTGGATAATTCAACAGCTATCTGAGCCCCGCTATTCCCGCCGCCGACGACCAGTACATTCCCAGGCGCCAGTTGTTTTGAATGTTTATATTATGAAGAATGTAATTGATGAATATGATCGGCTACATCCCTTGATATTGATGGAATGTTAGGGGTATGAAAAGGACCTGCGGCCATCACAAGATTCTTCGTTTGATATTCTTCCCGGTTTGTTTTTATTAAGAAATAGTTCTTTAATTTTTGGACACTTATTACTTCTGTCCGTAATTGGATTGGGATTTCAAATCTTTCAACATATTTTTTCAGATAAGCAGCAATTTCATTTTTTGAAGGGAGTCCATGCTTGTCTCCTTCAAGCTGCATTCCAGGCAAAGAGCTGTACATTCGAGAAGTAAATAAAACCAATGAATCATACCGGTTTTTCCAGCTTTCTCCCACTTCATGACTTTTATCCAAAATGATAAACTTTTGTTTTGACTTCTTTAGATAATATCCTACTGAGATTCCTGCCTGACCAGCTCCGATTACTATTCTGTCGTACATATGAATCCCCCCCTCCGGTTTTATCTTAATTGTCAGAAGACAAAGTGAGTCCCCTATTTCCTCCTTTAATGATGATGATGGTCATGCGGATTCTCAGTTTGAGCCTGACAAAGAATCGTATTGTCGTGATTATACGCTGCTGTTTCCATTTGAATGGTTACATGTGTAATGCCTTTATCTCCAAGTTCATGTTCAATTTTGCGTAAAATACTTTCGCTTTCTGAAATGGTCAGTTGATCGTTAACAACAGCGTGGCAGGAAAGAGCATTCAATCCGCTTGTGATAGACCATATGTGCAAATCATGAATGCTTTGAATTCCTTCTGTCTCTTCAATTGTATGAATGATGTCAGTGACATCGATATTTTCCGGAGTTCCTTCCATTAATACATGAATGGAGTCTTTCGTCACATGGTAACCGCTTCTCAGAACAAGAATAGCCACTATGACACTGGCCGCTGGATCTGCCCAGCTCCACCCGAAGAAGATGATAAGGATCGCAGCCAGTATGGCACCTACAGATCCGAGCATGTCACTTATCACATGTAAGTAAGCCCCTCTTATGTTCAGGTTATTCTTTGTATCTCCGCCGTTCAGCATAATCCAAGCGACCAATATATTTACAGCTAACCCGATGATACTAATCGTCAGCATGCCGGTTGTTGCTACCTCCGGCGGATGAGAGAAACGTTTGATTGCTTCATAAATGATATAAAGGGAAATCAATATTAATGCAACACCATTTATCACAGCTGCAAGAATCTCAAATCGTTTGTAGCCGAATGTCTTATGATGACTTGCCTTTTTTTCGGCCAATTTAAAAGCAATCAGAGCAACCATTAATGAGATTGAATCACTCAGCATATGGCCTGCATCTGATAAAAGCGCTAAACTATTGGTTAAAAATCCGCCTATCGTTTCTATTATCATATAACCTGTAATCACGATAAAAGAGATCAATAAAACCTTCTTATTGGATCCGCCAGCGTGATTGTGATTGTGACCCATAAAAATCTCCTCCTTATCTCATACACTCCATTTATTATTTCTTTTCTTTTATGAAGCATTCTAACATGGACACAAAAATAACCATATATGATTATGTGCTCATATATGAATATATAGGTTCTTTACTGAAATGTCAAAATCTTTTCAATGAAAATGTCCAATACTTTATATTGCTCTTAATCAATGATTGCTATGAAGCCGCGGATTACAGCAATTACTTCAGGCGCAGACAATTTAGAAAAATCTCTTCACTTCTATCGGGATGGCTTGGGTCTGCCTACAGAAGGAATAGCCTGTACAGAATTTGAACATGGCGCAGCTGCTTTTTTTGACTTGCAAACGGGACTGAAACTTGCCCTTTGGGACCGCAAAAACATCGCACATGAATCAAACGTTACGTTCACTGCTCCAAGTACTGCGGAATTTACATGAGGACATAACGTCAGCAGTAAAGCTGAAGTCGATAAAGTCATGGAACAGGCAAAACAGGCAGGAGCAACGATAACTGATCCCGCTCATGATACTTTTTGGGGCGGATATGCCGTCACTTCCAAGACACCCCCCCGATGGACACTTATGGGAAATCGTTTGGAATCCGCACTGGGATGCAATTGAATAACCAAATTTAGCAACAATAAAAACACACCTGAATGTTCTGGTGTGTTTTTTATTTGTTTCCCAAAACGATCAAACTATTTATACGATGGCGGGATGCTTTGCGGAAAACGGAATACATTTTCGGGATCGTATTTCGCCTTTATTCTTTGAAGCCTTGCAAAGTTTGAGCCATAATATGCTTTTCCGAAGTTCTCGATATTTTGATCCGGAACATTCACATATGAACCTGTTACATATGGTTTCATCAGCTGACGCACTCTTTCAACTGATGCAAGATTCGAAGCTTCTTGTGATTTATTTTTCCAACTGGCCGTCCATTCCGTATAAAACAATGGCCGGCGCCAATAGAAGGCTGTTTCACTGCTTGGAACTCTGCTTATCGCGCCGCCCCAATTGATAAAAAAGAAATTGGTTTCTGTCCCGGTCGCTTTTTCTAAAAATTTTCTCATTACTGCAATAGGTTCTTCCGGCCAAAGATTGAGCGCCCACGCCGAGGAGAATTTAACACTCTGATCCGATCTGCCGGGAATCGGTTCGTCAGGATCTAAGAAATCTATACAATCCGGGTAGTATAGTGTTTTGATTACTGTTTGTGCCGGCGTTCCGGCATTTAATAAAGGTTTTAATAATTGAACCAGCTCTGGTTTTGAACCGAGGAACAATCCTTCCACATGGCACAAGCCATTTACTTTGCTGTAAATCTCAAGGTAGCATCCTAATCGTTCGTCTGTAAACGGCGCCCATTTTTGCCACGCTTTAAATACCGTTTCTAACTGTTCCCACGGCCAAATAATATTAAAGACGGTTGCGGTTTTAGGGGCACGGTGAACTTTGAACGTATATTGGGTGTTATATCCGAAATTGCCTCCCCCGCCGCCTCTGGAAGCCCACAGTAAATCTTCATTGCGGGATTGATTTGCTTGAATAATCCTGCCTTTGGCATCTACCATTTTCAGTGCGAGAAGGTTATCGCTTATCAGGCCGATCGATCGGGAAAGCACTCCAAATCCGCCTCCCATTGTGATTCCTCCGATTCCGACGGTTGGACTGTCTCCGAACGGGGCCATAAAACCTTCCCGAGCTAAACCTTTTACAAGCGGGCCGACGTGAATGCCGGTTTGAACGGTTGCTACCGCGTTTTTTTCATCTAAGAAAACTTTATTCATGTCACTCACATCAATAACAATCCCATCACTTACCGTGGAAAGATTTTTATCCAGAGCATGGCGGCCGCTTCTGACACGCATAGGCACATTCTTCTCACGAGCCCATTTAATAGCATTACTTACATCGTATGAATTTTGTGCAAAAACAAAGACAAGCGGACAGACATCAACATAAGGGTTCCAATTCTTAACCGCCTCTGTATAGCCGGGGTCCCCTTTGAAGATGACGCGTCCTGTTAACTGTGCTGATCCCATCTATTTCACTCCCAATAAGCATTTGATTCCGATACCAGTATATGTAGGAATTGGACAAATTCTTAGACAGATGTTCTGCAAACTTAAAAATAGACACATATACGCGAAGATGATATAAAAACAAAAAAAGACAAGAGCGGCAAGCTGCCGAAACTCTTGTCTCTCCTGCCTTTTATATCATGATAGGCACTTACATTTATTGGCGTGATATCCCGACTTAACTATGGAAGTCCATAGAAATTATGTTTGCCCTGCCATGCGCGGTTCTGATGAGACACCGGCTGAGCAATCTTTCTGCTTGACCCCCGACAAGAATCTTATTCTTTATCGTTTTTGCACCCCTGTACGGATAACATCAATACACATTGAATCTTATCTTTTACATGATGAAAAGCTCTTATTTTTTCTTCTTGTGCTTACGTTTGCAATCCTGTTTTTTCTCTTTCTTATGATGTTTTTTACATTTCGCTTTTGCTGCTAATTTTGCCGCTTTTACCTTTGCTTCTGCTGTTGCTCTTGCCGCTTCTGCTGCTCTGGCTCTTGCTTCTTCCGCTCTTGCTATTGCCTCTTCCGCTCTGGCTCTCGCTTCTGCTTCTCTTGCTGCTTCCGCTCTTGCTGCGTCGTCCGCCATATCAAAATCATGGCCAAGGTCACAGGCCTCGTTGTATGGCTTTTTCTTCTGGACGTACTGTTGATCGTCACCTTCGTTATAATACATTACGCCACTCCTTCTCTCATTTTTTAATCTCTACATACTATGTAAAGAAATAACTGCAGCTTGGACTGGTATTTTGATTAACCGACACATTTTTAGGGCAATTTTCATTTATCGATACAACAGATTCTGGATGACTGCATGATTTTAAGGCACTTTCTCTCAGTAAAAGTGAATACAAGATTACTGCTGCACCAAAGACTGCAAGCTCTTTATGGGATCGAAGAATGAAAATAACCTACAGAATTTTTCACTGTTTTTACTGGGAGCCCCGCTCAATGCAATACACACGTCCTGGATCAATATGGTTATAATATTTTAAAAGAGCATCCTGACAAGGTTGCTCCTTATCTTTTTTATAACAGAAACCAATACCTTTCCCTAAGAGCAACTTCAACAGTTAACACTTACATGGGTTTGTGTCCCGTAAGTAAAAAAGGCTGACGAAAATTTTCGTCAGCCTTTTTTTGATATTCTGATTTCCTCATATCCGTTTTGCATAAATGTTATATCGCTTTGGAGCGTTACCGAAATATGAAAAGGCGTAACAAGAAGTAAGAATGAGCTCCTCTTTGTTATGCTGCAGCGTAATAATAGACGTATCTGTTTAGTCTGCGATTTATGAAAAGCTTCCATATGACAGCTTAACCTTTAATTGATTTTCGTTCATTAACACCTTATTTTTTCAAGAAACGTTTTACTCCCTCGACAGCATAATCATGATCAAGTTGAGGGGTAAGCCCTGCTACTGTTACAGTTCCAATTACCCCTGCGCCTTTAATACGAATAGGGAACGAGCCGCCTACAGCTTGATAATCCGATGATTGAAGAAGAGAGCTTTCATCATGAGTCGTTCCTTGCTCGTCGAATCTTGCTCCAATATAATGTGAGCTTCGGTTGTAATGATCCACTGTGCGTTTTTTTCGATATAGCCAGAATACATTTTCTTCAGATGTACCATCCATTAAGTGGGTGAATAAAGGTACTCGATTACGTTCAATGTGGATAGCTACTGCTTTATTATTTTCTTTTGCATAATAAATTAATGTCATACCGAGATTTAAAGCATCTTCGTTTGTAAATGTTTCAAATTGTAATTCATTTTCTACGTTTTCCAGTTGTTGCAAGTTCATGAATAAACTCTCCCTTAAAATAATTTTTGTTTTTTATCTAATTTATAATTCAGTACGGATAGAAGAAATGCGAATGCTGCCATAATGGCACCAATCCATGCCGTATCCAAATACGTTAAATAGTCTACTGCTACTCCGCCTAAGGCAGATCCTCCAGCAATCCCTACATTAAAGGCTGATATATTTAATGCAGAGGCAATATCTTTTGCAGAAGGTACTAATTTTTCAGCAAGCGTTACAATGTACGCTTGAACTCCTGGAGACATCATAAATGCAAATAAACCTAACAGAATAATGGATAAGATACTTAATCTTTTACTAGGCAGTAGTACCATTTGTAATAAAAGTACGATTCCTTGAAATAAAAATACAAAACGTAACGATTTAACAGGATGCCGGTTTGCCATTTTCCCACCTGCTATGTTTCCAATTGCCACGGCAACCCCGTAAACTAAAAGTAACAATGAAATAGATCCTGATGAATACCCGCTAATTTCTTGGAGAATAGGAGCGAGATAGGTAAACAAAGCAAAGGTTCCGCCAAATCCTAGAGCAGTCATTAATAATGCCAGCAGAATACGTTGGTTTTTCACAAGTTTCCCTACATCTTTTAGAGTAGGAGGATTTGTTTGTCTGTTTACTTTATCAACGGCAAATATATTTACAATCAGCCCAATAATGCCGAGTACAGCTACCGCACCGAATGTAGCGCGCCAACCAAAGTGTTGTCCAATATAAGTCCCCATTGGAACACCTGCTATGGTTGCTACTGTTAACCCAGTAAACATAATTGAAATAGCTGTTCCTTTTTTGTTTTCTGGTACGATATCGGCAGCGACTGTAGCTGCAATTGCAAAAAATACCCCATGAGCGATAGCAGTAATAACTCGTGAGACCATTAATACTTCATATGTTTCAGCAATGGCTGACATTGCGTTACCTAATATGAAAACCATCATTAAGATGAGTAAAAAGCCTTTTTTAGGAATGCGCCCTGTAATAGCTGTTACAATCGGAGTTCCAACAGCTATTGCTACTGCATAACCAGAAATTAAAGCACCAGCTTTAGTTACAGAAATAGATAGATCATCAGCAACTGTTTGAAGTAAGCCTACAATGACGAACTCGGTTGTTCCAATGGCAAAAGCGCTAATGGCCAAAGAAAATAAGGCGATGTATACTTTTGTTGACATTTTTCACATTCCCCTCCTCAGCATTTATGATGTGTTCCATCAAAGCATTGTTGATATACGCGAACTACATTGAATAAGTTTCTTACTATAAGCCTTATCTAATTTTTTATTTAAACGAAATGCCGGACCAGATATCGCCACAGCTGAAACCACATTCCCCTCAAAAATAACCGGTACAGCGATACAGCGCAGGCCTAATTCTGTCTCTTCGTCATCTACTGCGTATCCTTGCTTACGAATGACCTTTAGGTGTTCTTTCAATAAATGCAAGTCCGCAAATGTATTTTTAGTTTTTTGCACTAATATCAATTCTTTAAGGACTCCTTCGAGTTTGTTTTTGTCCATAAAGGCTAATATGACTTTTCCCAGAGCGCTTAAGTGTACAGGAGCCCGGTCACCAACCTCTGAGTGTGCCCTCATAGAATGGGAGCCGTCAACAACTTGTGCTGTCACTACGTCCGTTCCATAAAGGATTCCAACATAGGCTGTTTCCCCAACTTCTCTGCTCAACTCATGTAAAGGTGGAACCGATAACCAATTTGCTTTTGAATTATAGGAAGTAGATAAAGATCCCACTTTATTAGTAAGACTGTAGGAATTATCAATTTTTTTGATATAGCCCATTATTTCAAGGGTATATAACAAACGAAAAGCTGTTGATTTATTAAATGAGAATGTTTGTATAACTTCACTAAGGGTCATACCTTTTTCTTGTAAAGCATCTAAAATTAGAAGTCCTTTTTTCAGTGTAGCTACTTCGTATTGCTTCAATGGATTCACCTCTCTCTCGTACGATGTTCATCATAAAATGTCGAGAAATAAAAATCAAAAAAAGAATAAAAGTTTCTATATTTAAAACAACACCTTAAATATAACGATTGTATTACGAAATGTTCATCTTTTAGATGTAGCATTCACAAAATATGAACGAATTATTTCCCTTGAAGGAATTATGAATAGCGGGATCTTTCAAAGAGATAATTGAGCGGAAGTTCCTGCAGGTATCGTTCGATAAGGAAAAATGGAATGATGCCTCAAGGAGGTTAGTATTTTTTATTAACACATCAATTTTTTTTGATTTAACAGTTGTAAAAAGATAAAAATGAGGATATACTGATAACATCAAAAAAAATTGATGTAAGGAGAATTTTATGAAACAGCTGCCTTTCTATAACGAAGTAATGGGTAATTCATTTTCTATATACGAAAAAAAATTCAAAGCATTAGCAGATGAGAAAAGGTTACATATTCTCTATGAGCTGTGCCAAAGTGGGGAACTGTGTGTTTGCGATATGACAGATCTTTTTAGCCTTTCACAGTCTAAACTTTCTTACCATCTAAAAATCTTGTTAGATGCAAACTTACTTCATAAAACAAAAAAAGGAACATGGAATTATTACAGTATTAATAAAGAGGAAGTAGATGCGCTGTTATCAGAACAATTATGTTGCATCTTCCGACCAATGTAATATTGAGCTTTCATAGCTCATATACATTTTTAACATATATATCAATTTTTTTTGATATATATTAAACCTAAACGAAGTGATTTAACTGTTAGTAAGAAGGGAGTAGGCTCTTATTGCAGGGAGACGTAAAAGGTGGTGAAGATAACCAGTTCTTTTTTTATAACTAATAAATCAATTTTTTTTGATATTCCAATTAACTAGAGCATTTCATTACTAAAAAACAAGGAGGATTTCTTATGAAACCTATTAATAATATTCCATTAAATACTGTGTCTTGTTGTTCAACAGAAACTAATTCTTCTCCAGTTAATATGAAAGAAGAAGTCAATAAAAACAGACATTTGCCTGTAGTCATTATCGGAGGAGGACCAATTGGATTAGCTGCTGCAGCACACTTAACAAAGCAAGGACAGCCTTTTATTTTATTAGAAGCTGGATCGCAAGTAGGAGCCAATATTTTAACATGGAAGCATATTCGTTTATTCTCTCCTTGGCGCTATAACATTGATAAGGCTGCACAGGCTCTTTTAGAACACCATGGATGGATATCTCCAAACTTAGAAACATTACCAACAGGAAAAGAGCTTGTAGAACAATACTTAGAGCCATTAGCAAATATTGCAGAAATTAAACCATATGTACTTGTAAATACCAAAGTCCTTTCCATTACACGTGAGGAAACAGATAAAATGAAAACGGCAGGCCGTGAGAATAAACCATTCATCGTCTATGCAGAAAAAGGCGGGGTGCTTCAAACATACAAAGCAAGAGCAATCTTAGATGCTTCAGGCACGTGGGGAAACCCTAACCCTGTCAATTCTAGTGGTGTATGGTTAAAAGATGAACAAGTACTGAAAGAGCATATCTTTTATGGCATTCCTAATGTATCAGAGAAAGAAAAGGATCGTTATGCTGATAAGCGTGTTGCCGTTGTGGGCAGCGGTCATTCAGCTATCAACGCTTTATTAGAGTTAGCCCAATTGCAAGAAACGTATCCGAAAACTGAAATTCTTTGGATTATGAGAAAACCAAAGGTCGAAGATGCATATGGCGGAGAAGAAAAGGATGCTCTTGCGGCAAGAGGAGCCCTTGGAAGCCGTATTCATCATCTTGTGGATTCTGGAAAAGTAGAGGTCATAACTCCATATAGAATTCACCATGTTACAGCCTCAGTGAATGGTATGAAGATGATAGGAAATCAAAATGAACAAGAGAAAATCCTTTCAAATATAGACGAAATCATCGTAAATGCAGGGAATCGTCCGGATTTTACAATCATTAGCGAATTGCGTACATCTATTGACTCCATTACAGAAAGTGTAAAAGACTTAGCTCCATTAATTGATCCTAACCTTCATAGCTGCGGCACGGTTCGTGCACATGGAGAAGAAGAGCTTCGTCAACCTGAGAAAGACTTTTACATTGTAGGAGCTAAGAGTTATGGACGTGCACCAACGTTTCTCATGGCAACGGGCTATGAGCAGGTGAGATCAATTTCGGCTGCTCTTGCAGGGGATTATGAATCCGCGAGAAGAGTAGAACTTGATTTACCTGAAACGGGTGTTTGTAGTATAAATCTACATCAAGAAAACTCATGTAGTACGGTAGTAACAGTTCAAACTGTGGTTGTTAAATAAGAGGTTAGAAAGGGAGTAATCATATTGTTTACTCCCTTTTTTTTAAAAAAGTATAGTTTAATCTGAAGGAGGATATAAATCATGACTATTAATCATGCAGGTACATTAAATAAAGAGTATTTTCTTTCATATATGAACCTGATTATGAATGCACATCAAAATACAGTCGATCAAGCGAAAGAACTAGCATTTCAACGGTTATTCGGAGCACAAACTAATAGCTTAGGCCGTAGATCTTATGAAAATTTCCTTTTAGCTTATAAAGAATTAAAAGGATCTGAAAAATGAGAGCTCAATAAAGAAGGTGGGGATGAGCATGTCTCCTTTAACAAGTCAGTCCTCTTCGTCATATATCATCACTTTGTTATTTTTAGGAAACTCCATGTTTATACATTGCATTGCCTATTTATTAAAGATGTGAAGTGCATAACTCGAAAGGATCAAAATATAGACCAACTATCAGGGGTAATCTTGAAAACACGCTTAGCATTGTCAATCCGCTTTTTCTCTGCCGTTGTCCCAGACTAATGTTTGTTTTCACTAGATGCATAACCATGAAGTGAAATTGTAAAACATGAAAAAAGCGCTTAGCGCACACTTCAATAAAAACAACAATTGATGTTTATGGTCACTTATTTCAGAATAAACAGAAAGTAACTCCTGACAAGTTGGATGAGCTATTTTAAGTGGAGTAAAAAGGAGTAAACTTCAGAAACAAAAAAGAACATAAAAAAACACCAGGGTTCTACAACCCTTGGTATCATTGAGATGAAGCCGGGAGGATTTAAACCTCCGCGGAGTTTTTTAACATCTGTAAGGTAATGATTATATTTTTGATCGTTTTTTTGAAACAGGCTAGACCCAGACATCATTTTCAGCTGTTTGATCAGTTATTTCCTGCCCGGTATTCACAACACCTTTAGGTTCTACAAGCAAAATGTTACACTCTGATTCTGCATAAGGTTTATGTTCAACATTTTTCGGAATGACAAACATTTCACCTTCATTTAATTTTACTTCTCCATCACGAAATTCAATGATTAAATTACCCTTAATGACAATGAAGACTTCATCTGTTTCGTCATGCTTATGCCAAACAAAATCCCCTTGTACCTTAACAAGTTTAAATTGATAATCATTCATTTCAGCGATTACTTTTGGAGACCATTGATCTTGGAACGCAGCTAATTTCTCTTGAAAATTAATCGGTCTATATTCCATTCTTTCCCCTTCCCGTGTAAAACTCAATCATTTAACTAGTCCCAAATTAAAGGCCTGTCCACTTCAGCAGTTCTGAGATAGTCTAAAAGCTGACCGGTATGTACGGACTCATGGTAAGCGATTCTTAATAACATGTCTCCTAGTTCGCGAATATATCCAACATCAGACCTGTCAATCTTTATATTTGTTAAATCTGTTTCGTTTAACGATTTGATGAATGTCAAAAACTCGGCCCGATACGGTTTTGCAAATTCTAATTCTTCGCTTACAGTGGTAAACATTTTTGATTCATAAGGATTAATAGTTTCCTCTGAAAACTCACTCATATTTTTCATTAAAATTTGATGATAAAGAAATTCCGCTTCTAATACATGTCTTATCATTTCCTCACACGACATTGCTTCGGAATCCGGGCGCCAGCCCATTTTTTCCTGAGGTATAGCTGTCCATAACTTGATGCTTCGCCGTCTTACTTCTTCAAAATTTAAAATAATAAGGTCAATCGTATTCAAGTGTTTTCCCCCTTTTATTTTTAAATAATTCTCCTTCTTCCCGGAAAAAACCTCTTTAAATAAAAAATATATTCTTTCCCACCCCGTTAGATTGATAAATTGAGCAATTTTTATGGTATGAGATATTCATTCATCCATACAATAGACTCTGGTTGAACATATACTGAATGATAGTTTTCATCAGAAAGGAGAAATCAGCTTTGGCAAAATATCGGATCATGACATTTGACGGGGGCGGTACCTTAGGTGCTTTAAGTTTACAACTATTGAACAGACTGGCTGAAGAAAATCCAGCATTAATAAGTCGAACCCATGTATTTGCGGGAAATTCAATCGGTTCATTTACTGCCCTTGCATTAGCAAGCGGAAGATCTCCGAAGGAAACACTTCAGTATTTTGAGGATGAAATCCTGCCCGCATTCAGCACTTCCCGGCCGGGCGGACCTGTTTTCAATCAACAATTACCATATTCCGGTTTTATTAAAGCGGTACGAAACTTTTTCCCGCCAGGCCTTCGTCTTAAAGATGTAAAAAAACGAATTGTTGTCCCTTCATTCAAATTATACTCCCCCGCACTGGATCGTTGGACGCCCGTATTATTTCACAACTTTCCCGGCTCTCCCTATTTAAATGAGAAAGTGAGTGATGTCATACTGCGGAGCAGCGGTGCTCCCGCGACGCAACGAGCCTATCAAAACTACGTGGACGGATATGTAGTGGCAACGAACCCCAGTACGGCCAGTATCGCGTTTGCGGTTGGTAAAGCCAACGTGCCACTGGATCAAATTGCGGCGCTATCCATCGGTACAGGTGAAGCCCCGACTCGGTTAAGAAGAGATACGAGGGGATGGGGAATGGTGAGTGCTGATAACATACGTCCCGAAAATCTGAAGAACCTTCCTCCAAATTGGGGAGTCCTTTTGGACAGGTCGCCTAATGAACCTTTACTGCCATTTCTTCAGATGATCTCCGGCGGAAATGGCTACTATGAATCCATGGTCAGCGCGAATCTGCTGGGAGATCGCTTTTTCCGGTTAGATCCGCGGATTCCTAACTTCTCCAAAACAGACCCTTCCGTGGTGCCCGCTGTCATTGAAATTGCGAACAAAACCAACTTACAGCCTGCGAATACATTTATAGAGAAAAACTGGAACGACAGCCACTAAGGAAATTCACATCTTAAAACAATGAACAAAAAATACCAAGGGACTCAAAACCCTTGGTATTTTTAATGCGGCTGAGAGGGTTTGGACCTTCATGGGGTATTTATACGCTGGGCATTCGATAAAGTGAAAGCTTATTACCGCCCGGCATTTCAAGCACTGAAGTTAAGCATTACATCCAACAATCGGGCTATTTAATTGAATAGGACTACCCAGAAGCCGCTTCCCATTACGTAAGAAAAGCGACTTTTTAGATTTGATTTTCAAGTTCCTTTGACAAATTTTGAAAAGACCATTGACTATTCAGTTGGACTGTATTAAGTTTAACTATATAGTCAGACTGAATAGAGGATGAGGATATGAAACATAAATTATTACCGCTGTCTGAAACCATGCATTATATTTTATTAGCCTTGCGGGAGCCGCTTCATGGCTATGCCGCCATGCAGAAGATCGAAAAGATGAGTAACGGAACTGTTATTTTAGCAGCCGGCACATTATACGGCGCGATTGAAAACTTGAATAAGCATGGCTGGATTGAACCTGTTGGAGAGTCGGGCCGGAGAAAAGTTTATATGATAACTGCGGAAGGAAGCGCCATTTTGAAAATGGAAAAAAACAGGTTACTGCATATTTTATCCCTGTACGAAGGAAGTGAATCGAATGAAGACATTTAAGATGTTTTTTGATATTGAAAAAGAGGAGCAATGGCTGAACGAGCAATTACAAAAAGGCTATCACTGCACAAATATCAGCGGATTAGGAATATACACTTTCGAAAAAACCGACAAGAGATATGTGATGAGACTGGATTATCATGATTATTTATCAAAGAAAAAATTCAAGAACTACAGAGAGATATATGAAGACTTCGGCTGGAGTTATATAAACAGCCCATGGCTCAGCGGAACTCGATATTGGCAAAAAGAAGATGATGATCAAAATGAAATCTTCTCGGATCGCCAATCAAAGAGTAGTTATTATAAAAGATTAATGAGTTATTCATCTTGTTTTGGTTTACTTTGCTTATTTTATTCTTATTTGATTTACAAGGATTCAGGTTTGTATTTAGCTGAAGGTCTGTGGAGTATGGAAGGCGCAATGTTTTGGAAAGCATTTTTATTTGAAACTCCATTTGCCCTTTTAAGGTCGCTTCCCGCTCTTATGGCTGTTGTCTTCGGCATCAGTTACTATAAAGCGTATCGAAAATATTCAATGTTAAAGGAACAATAACACGGGGAAGTTACATTCAAGAAGTAATCGAGGATTATATATCTGCCGAAGCCGGGCGCTTTAACGGAAAAAAGCGCCCTGCATTTGCTGATAAATCAGACGGCTTATTTTGTTAATGATACATACTTATTTACAATGGCTTGAGCGAGACAAGCTGATGAATCAACAAAGGTAAGTTCGCTTCTTTTTTGATCCGTGACAATATTTAAATCCGTACATGCAATGATAACCGTATCAACCTTTTCTGCTAATTCACGGTGTAATTCATCATAGAATGTACCAGCCTCATCGATTTGACCTTGTTTAATCTTTTCTATTATGTGATCGACATAGATTTGCCAACTATCTTGATGTAAAAAATCATAACCTTCTCTGTTTAACGCTTCTTGAAATATTCCAGATTGAACCGTAGGGACGGTGGCTAAAAGAGCTGCTTTTTTTGAACCTTTAGATATTTTTTTTATGGTTTCATCAACCATGTTTAGTAAAGGGACTGAAAGCGCATTTTTTATTTGATTAAAATAGATATGTGCGGTATTACATGGGATGGCAATAAAATCAACACCCGTTTTTTCAAGCTTTACAGCTCCCTCAATAATTGCCTTTTCCATGTCCGTATGATTGAGAGGTTTATTCATATAGAAAGGAGTCGGACAAGAATAAATCATCATATGAGGGAAATCCATGTCATGTATTGCTCCATATATTTTTTGGCACTCGTCTACTACCTTATCTACAAATGGCCCAGTAGATTTTGGCCCCATTCCTGCCAGTATTCCAATCATAATTGTCCTCCTCTGTAAAAATATGTACGAATACGATCACGATGAGTTATTCTTGTGTTTCTCATCTGAATCTGCACTCATTTCTTTTTGGCTGTCTTCTCCTATTTTATCATTTCATTAATTGAATTATGGTTAAAAATCGGTGATTAAATTGTGCCCATATAGATTAGTAAACGTGTCGTTGATGTCAAGTCATGAACTCCTAAAGGAGATTTAATAACTCATTTTCAACGAAAAACTGATCTCTGTTAATTAGTCGAGATTCCAAGATATACACGGACAAATTGATCTTTCCTTTTTTGGGAATCCCACAGGTTCCCTCTTATTTTGATGTTGTTTTTTTAAAAAGTTATTGACACCAATAAATGACCATGTTATCATTAAAAATTTGATATCTCACTCCATATATGGTAACCTTAAGTTAAGTTCCCATATATGGAGGTGGATTATATGTTTCAAATTGGCGATAACATTGTTTATCCAATGCACGGAGCAGGTACAATTGAAGCCATAGAAGAAAAACAATTCTTGGAGGAAAAACAACAGTATTATGTCATAAGAATGTCAATCAGTAATATGACAGTTATGATTCCAACGCGTAAAATATTGAGTTCAAGTATACGGCCAGTTACTGATATACGTGCATTAAAACACATTATACACATTTTTCAGCATGGTGAATCAGATAGGTTACTGCCATGGAAGCAAAGGTATGTAGTAAACACGAACAAAATAAAAACGGGTGAAATACAAGAAGGCGCTGAAGTTGTACGTGATTTAATGCGAATGAAGAAAGAAAAAGCACTTAATTCAAGCGAAAAAAAAATGTTGGATCATGCATATGAATTTTTGATTAGTGAACTGGAAGTCATTAAAGGAATCACTGAAAAACAAATAAAAAGTTTCTGCTAAAGTTAATTTTAAATAATGTTTTGCATTCCAAAAAGCACCCACGAGTTTTCGGAATATTACGATTAAAATATTTCGAAGACGCTTAACTTCATCAACTTACTTTTAGAACATTAACCTCTTTTATTATTCCTACAATCTAATCTGTTTTTATTATTAAAAATTTCTTCAACGAACATTTGATGTTTTATCAAAAAACTCGATGAAATAGTCACTTGATTTTTGTAATCCTGATTCACACTGGCACGGACAAGGAGCCGTAAGGATGGAAGAGAGGCAGGGCTTTCATTGTTTTAGGTCTAAGTGATTATTTCCAGAAGAAAAAACAACCACTCCCCTCTTTATCTTTAAGAATTTCTTACATCTCTTGCGACAGTGAATAGCAGTTGTTTATCTTCTTTTCATAAAAGAGATATGCGAATTGTAACAAAGAATAACATACAGTTATATTGAGAACATAAAAACAAATCATTTATATATATTCCACATATCGTCAATCCGGTATGTTATACTGTAAACAATCCTTTGAGGTTTTAAACCTTTTTCTTACCTTGTAGCAACTGTCCCTACTCGAACGTTGAGTAGGGTTTTTTTATTCAGTATGATAAAGAGAACATAAAAAAACAGGCCCTATATAAAGAGCCTGTTTGTATAAACGATTGAAGATTAAGCAGTTTTTTGAACGTTAGCAGCTTGAGCTCCACGAGCACCTTGCTCAACGTCAAACGTTACTTTTTGACCTTCGTCTAAAGATTTGAATCCGTCACTTTGGATTGCAGAAAAGTGTACGAATACATCGTCTCCATTTTCACGTTCGATAAATCCAAAACCTTTTTCTGCATTAAACCATTTAACTGTACCTTGTTCCATTTTTGTTGCCTCCTAGTGTGTTACACATTGTATTACTATCCTTGCCCAAAGTATCATCAAGACGAAAAGTCGATATTCATACTATCCTTTACACGAACAAAAATAATTCTCCTTTATCATAGCACGAAACGGAAATAACTGCAAATTAATAATGTGTTCATTCATGTTTTATTTGTTAAACCTGTCGATACCAGTGCAAAATAAGATGCCTATTAATAGCTATGGTTTGAAAACACCGTGAAAATGAATCACGAGTGCCTTCAAACCCAGTACTTCATATTGATTGTTAAAGGTTTCTTTAAAAAGCTCAGCTGTTTCTTGTTCAAGTACAAGATATTCTTGGCTGTTCACTGGTATAGCTTTGTTTCTGCACATGTTTCCAAACGATCACTCAGGTATACCCCTATTTTAACGCTATTAACTTGTCATGTTTGTTCCTCAAACAATCAAGTTTACGGTCTAAATAAACTGATTCACATGGGGGAGCATGGAGAGAGTTTGGCCAGATAAAGAGCTGGGTATAATCTTCATACGCTTTTTGTATCCCGGCTGTCCATTGCTAATAAAGATTTAATCGAGATGGAGATCATTTTCTGACCTTCAATAATTTTACACAGGATTAGGAAAGATACTTATTATACATGGAATATGACAGCTGGAACTTCAAAGGCAATAAAACGTTTTCTATACGCAGATTAAGAACATCAGGGAAGGGGAAGCTTTTAAAAATGAATGAACAAAACCTAAGGACTTTGAGAAAACTGGTTACCCCTTATGAAAAGTCCGATTTACAAAAAAGTATTTATCAAATCATTAACACATTGGTGCCATTTTTCCTGTTATGGTATTTGGCCTATAAGAGCTTGTCGATTTCTTATATCCTTACGTCAGCGATTTCTGTCGTTGCGGCAGGTTTTTTAGTGAGAACCTTCATTATCTTTCATGATTGCTGCCACTATTCCTTTTTTAAGAACCGAAAGGCGAATCGAATCCTTGGAACAATTACAGGAATTCTGACTCTGCATCCGTTTGATCATTGGGCACACGATCATTCTGTCCATCATGCGACAAGCAGCAACCTGGACAAACGCGGTACGGGCGATATTTGGGTACTGACTGTTGAGGAATATAAAGAAGCCTCAACTAAGACAAAAATAATGTACCGTTTGTACAGAAATCCGTTTGTTATGTTTATTATCGGACCGATTTACGTCTTCGGGATTACCAATCGTTTTAATCGTAAAGGGGCAAAACGCAAAGAACGGATGAATACATATGTAACCAACCTGGGGATCGTCGCTTTGGCAGCACTTTTATGTTGGGCTATCGGCTGGCAAAACTTTCTGCTGGTCCAGACGCCAATTTTTATGATATCGGGATCCCTCGGAATTTGGATGTTTTATATTCAGCATACGTTTGAGGATTCATATTTCGAAGAAGATGAGCATTGGGAATATGTAAAAGCAGCCGTTGAAGGAAGCTCTTTTTATAAGCTTCCAAAAGTCATGCAATGGTTAACAGGCAATATCGGTTTCCATCATGTTCATCATTTAAGCCCAAGAGTCCCAAACTATAAGCTTGAAATCGTGCATAACAACACTGAACCATTGCAAAACGTTCCGACCATCACACTGGCAACAAGTATTAAGTCGTTAAAGTTCCGCCTATGGGATGAAGAAGGCAAAAAATTTGTTGGTTTTACCCACTTAAAAAAAACTTCTAAAAGCCAGGTATCAGCTCGGGTAAGAACGGATTAAATAAACGCCCATAATCGATGATAATGGGCAGTGTATCTTGCAGAATAAAAGTGCAGACTCGCGCAAAGATTTTGTGCAGAGGTCAGCACTTTTTTAATGCCACATGCACTTACAACAAAAAATACCAAAGGTGTCAAAACCCTTGGTATCATTGGGATGTGGCCGAGAGGACTTGAAGCTCCACACGGTTATTCACCCGCTGGGCTCTCAATAAAGTGATTCTTTATTATGAATTACAAAAGCCTATAATATCAGCATTTGTTTATTTTGGTTATGAGTGTTTACTTCGATTTATTTTTTTGGGGTAAAAATGGAGTAGGTTTTCATTTCAAGACAGTTAATGTCTTGTTACTGGTGACATGTCTATTAGAGTAACCGCCTAACTTAATTACATTTCAACATTTTTTATAAGAACAATTGAAATGGCTAGTTCTCCATGTTTTATAATGAACTCCGGCTTGATGATGTTTTTCTATGATTTGATCTAGCTTTTTATCTTTCCATTTTTTTAATCAGCAGAACTCGCGGTTTGTAACACCTCATTATTGCCTTTCAAAATCCTTTGCATAATTGATCTCAACTTTTTGACTGCTTTCTTCGTATTCCCCTTAAAATTGAATAATCACTTTCCCTTTTGGCCGTCCATTTGCGACTAGTTCGAGCGCTTCATTTACGTTGTCTATGGGAAATAGTGTTGGATGAATTGCTGGAATAATGTTGTTTTCTTCAATGATTTTTGTAATCTCTTTAAGTTGTGCGCCGTCAGAACGAACGAAGATAAAATGGTATTCCACGTTTTGTTTCTTGGCTTTGCGGTCATAATTTGCACCAGCAAGGGAAAATAGAATTTGTTTCCACGATGGGAAATTTCGGTCTTTTCCGAAACGTTTATTTGGTCCTGTACGGAGAGAGAGCAATCTTCCGCCCGGTTTGATGATACTCAATTCACTGTCAAATTCTTTAGGTCCCAGTGTATCAATCACGTAATCCACATTTGACAACAAGTCAACATAGTTTTCTGTTGAATAATCCAAATATTGATCTGCGCCCATTTCCAAAATGCGTTCGCGCGCTTCTGAGCTGCCGCTAACAATGACATTTAGGCCCATTGCCTTTGCGATTGGTACAGCCATCTGACCAAAGCTGCCTGATCCACCTGGAATGAAGACAGATTTACCTGACTGTGCCTCAAGTTCTTCATGCAGACCTTGATACGCTGTGAGTCCAGCCAGTGGTGCAGCAGCGGCTTCCACGTAAGACAAACTTTTTGGCATGGGTGCAATTGCGGCAGCATCAATTGCGGCATATTCCGCAAAAGCACCAATTTTTTCGAGGGGGAGACGTGTATAGATGGCATCTCCTACGTGAAATTCCGCCACATTTTTTCCGACTTTTTCGATAACTCCTGTCAATTCATTGCCAAGCGTTAATGGGAATTCATAATCTTGAATCAGTTTGACGCTGCCTGTAATGATTAACATTTCGAGCGGATTGACCGCCGCAGCTTTGACCTTTACCAAGACTTCGTTGTCATCGATTTCTGGAATTGGAATGTCATTGATTTGGGCATAGAGATCTTTTGAGTACTTGGTGATCTGAGCTGCTTTCATGAGTGTTTTCATTTTTTTATCAGCACCTCTGTCATATTATATTTATTGGGTTTTTACCTTTTATATAATCGTTTAGGTGGAGGGGAATCTTACTTTTAGCGAAGTCTGACTTCCAATTTTATGATTAACCCTGCACCTAAACAGTAGTTATTTTCAGAACGATCATTCTCAAATAATTAAATTTTATACAACCGATACTGTGAATAAATGTTTCTCATCTTCCTAGTGTTATTAATATAGAGCATCGTTATATAGGTTTAATAACTTGAAATATTACATCTCTAGAATCGGATAGATTTGATCTCTTAATTGAAATTCATAGTTTCCGTCTACAACTCCTACTACTTGATTACTGTCATAAAGCTCCATCATAAAACTCGCCACTTGCTCAACTGTGTGGTACATCGGGATATTTGCTTTGTAATCATATTCTTTCGTATCAGATGCAGTTTTCATGAATTCTGTTTCCGTGATTGCTGGTGCTAAAACTTTCACCTTCATTTTCGCACCTTTGCGTTCCAGTTCTTTTGCAAGCCCTTCTGTAAATGCACTAACAAAGTATTTAGATGCAGAATAAGTAATACTGCCAACAGCAATTGCATATCCGAGTGCTGATGATACGTTAATTAACTGAGTTCCCTCTACATCCGTATAATCACGTACAAATAGTGTAGAAAGAATCGTTAAGGATTCTACGTTTACTCGTAGCATGGTTTCCACTTTATCTAAATTCTGATCCGTGACAGAAGAAGATTCACCAAGCCCGGCATTATTAATCCAAGTCTCAATTTGATACTCCTTTAAACTGTTATACAGTGTATATGCCTGATCTGTGACAGATAGGTCACTTGTACGAATAATAACATCTAAATCAGGATTTAGATTCTGAATGGTTGATTTAAGTTCTTCTAATTTATCCAATCTTCTAGCTACAATAATTAAGTTTTTGCCGCGAGCAGCAAACGCTAGGGCAGTTTTATATCCTATACCTGAGCTTGCTCCTGTAATAACTGTGTACTTCATATTATTCTCTCCTCGAAAACAAATTTTCTAATTAGTTAATCCATATAACAAAATAGATTCAGTCTAGTGTCGACAAAGTCAAATTAATAATGTTTTCTAATTTTTCCTTATCATTTGTCGTTTTTGCTAACACTCGCACCCCTACGAGTGAATTATGAATGAATTGAGAAAGCCCTTTAATGTCATAGTGTTTAGGAATTTCCCCTTTTTCTTGACCATGTTTGAGCAGATCAAATAATAAGGATTCCGCATTTATAAAAATCTCTGTAATTTTCTTAGCAACTTCTTCATCTATTAGGGATAATTCAACAGCTGCATTAACAGCTAAACACCCTTTTGGCTGATTTTGTTTTGGATATATAACCATTTCAAATAATTTTCGTATAGCCTGCTTAACCGTTAATTCTGTTTTCACTTCATTCTTCATTCGGCCTTCTATTATTTCTACATACTGACTTAAGGCTCGCATAAATAAAGTATGTTTGTCGCCAAATGTATCATAAATACTTCTGCGGTGAATGCCCATATGGTCCACCAAGTCTTGCATGGATGTTTTTTCATAACCCTGTTCCCAGAAAAGATCCATTGCTTTTCTTAATGCTTTTTTTTCATCAAATTCTTTATTTCTAGCCATGTAATCCCACCTTAGAATGTATTACCTCTTTATTCTGAGAAAGGCCTGAGAATCATTGATGCATTCATCCCTCCCTCATTCTTAAATAATTAAAGAACGATCATTCTCATTTGAGTAGCAAAACAGTTAGATCTAACATGTTTCGAGTATATCAGATTTTAGAACGATCGGTAAAGAATTTAGAATTAAATCATGTGTTTTATATGTCTATGTATGGCTACTACCTGAATTTTAACGAATATCGCTCCTTTTTATTTTTCATCAAATCATTTCTTTAATGTCATTGACGGCAGGTCATAGAGCATACTGGTGTGTTTTCGAAAATACCCCTCATTTCAGTAAAGTTCCCCGCTGGAATATTCACACTTTGGACACGAAATAGGAACTGTAGAAGAGTTTCCCGGATTTTCAAACTAAAGTGTATTAAACAATACGGAGGATTACACTGGGTAACACAGTCAAATAAAAAAGCTCTAACTAATCCAAAAGGTTGCTAGTCAGAGCTTTTTATACATATTTTTTTGGTCCAACTCACTAAGCACCTACTCTATCATCAGCAACGTGAAAAGGAGCTTTGATAACAGGGGCATCATTTGTTAAAACCACTCCTGCGATGCTGCCCAATAAAATGACTGTAAACAAAGTCCGGCTGATTTTCATTAATAATCTCCCTTTTTTTATTTTTTCGTCTCGCTTTAATCTCAGTCGATAATATTCATTGGAACGTGATAAATCCCCTTTTTCATAAAAATAATCAGCTACTCTGATTGCAAAATTTTCAATGTCTCCGTACATTCTTAGAAGGAAGATACCATTAGCGATGACACTAATGGTACCCTTTGTTTCTACTCAATCACTTATTCAGCTTCTCCAACAACTGTAAAGCGTTCATTTATATGTTTTGGATTTTCAATTTCATCCAATGCTGCAATTGCATAGTCTGCATAGCTGATATAACTTTCGCCTTTCGAATTCACAAGAAGATGATCTTTTCCTGACTGATAAAATCCAGTTCTTTTCCCGTCTGGGTCAAATACCGCTGAAGGACTGATAAATGTCCAGTTAATATCAGAAGTTTCCTTTAGTTCTTGCAAGTTACGACCTTGCCCTTTAGCTGTTGGAATAAAAATCTCCGGGAAATCAGGTGTATCCATTACACTGACAGTTTTATTTTCGTCTACATAAAGACTCCCTGCTCCACCTACAATTACAGCTCTTGTACCCGTTCCTTTTAATGCCCTAATTAATGCCCGGCCAGCATCTACATGTGCCTGTTCTTCTCCTAATGGAGCACCGAAGGCATTAACTATTACATCTAACTTTTTTAGATCATCCGATGTAAGATCAATTATATTTTTTTCAATGATTGAAATCTTTTCCTCTTTAAGTTTTGCAGCATCTCTTACAATTGCAGTTACTTCATGTCCCCTGCTTACCGCTTCTTTCAAGATAAGACTTCCAGCTTTTCCGGTTGCACCAATGATTCCAATTTTCAATTTAAATTCCTCCTAATCATTCAAAATTTTAAATGTAACCATATTGATTACATGTAATAATTTTAGTTACACCTTATTTATTTGTCAATACTTTTATCATCTTGTTAATTGAGCATATTAGAGTAAAAGAACTTGTAATACAATCAGTTACAAGTGTACTATAAAGAGTGTAAAGTAATTAGGATGGTGAAGAAATCATGTCTATTAGCAGCCGTTTTGCTGTAGGAATTCATATATTGGCTCTTATTGAAATAAATGAAGACGGAATTAGCACTTCTGAATTTTTAGCTGGAAGTGTAAATACAAATCCCCCCTTCATAAGAAAAATTATGGGGATGCTGAAAAAAGCAGGTTTAGTAAATGTTCGGCCAGGTATTGCAGGAGCTGAATTAGCGAAGGATCTAACTGAAATCACCTTACTTGATGTTTATAGAGCAGTTAATGTTGTTCAAGATAAAGAATTGTTTAGTATACATGAAAATCCCAATCCTCAATGTCCTGTAGGCCGGAACATTCAAAGTACAATTGGTCCAATATTTGAAATCGCCCAATCTGCCTTGGAAAAAGCTCTTAGGCATATAACAATTGAGGATGTGGTAAAGGATATTATTGAAAAAGAAAAATTGATCAATAATTGTTAAATGATTCACAGAAAATCTTTTATCATATTGAATCCAGCCCCGAATTGATATTGATTTTTTGATTAAAAAAGTGGCTTTTTTATGAAAAAGAACAGACATAAAGTCTGCTCCTTTTGATGAAAGATTTAGATTACGGTAAGGGATATAAATATGCTCATGATACAGAGGAAAAATTAACGACAATGCAGACGATGCCAGATTCTTTAATAGGGCGTGAGTATTACTATCCAACAACTCAAGGTTCAGAAGCTAAGTTCAAACAAAGACTTGAGGAAATCTCGGATTGGTATAAAAGAAACCGCAAATCTTAGTTTAAACGAATATGTTCTGTATATAAAAATAATGAGGTATGGGGTGAATTGATAATGAATTATGATGGAATAAAAGATTACTGCCTAACCTTTCCAAACTCTTATGAAGACCATCCTTTCGGAGATGGTTGGACTGCAATTCGTCACAAAGGGAATAAGAAAATATTTGCACTTATCTTCACTCGCGACGAACACTTATGTGTCAACCTTAAATGCGAACCTGAAAGGGCTGATTTTCTACGTGGTCTGTTTGAAGAAATCAAGCCCGGATACCATATGAACAAGGAGCATTGGAATACTCTTACCTTAGATGAGGGACTCCCAGAGCACCAAATCCATGACATGGTAAAGTACAGCTTTGAACTGACAAAACCAAAAAGTAAAAAGGAAACATAACATCGAAGGATAGAATGCTCATTATAGATATTCATCCGATGCAATGATACAGAGGAATATGCAAAAACCTCAAGGCAACAATGTTTAAATTCGTATTTACGAGATGATTTTTTCGTTATTGTTAGTCCTTTGTTTCTTGACATAGGTTGAACAAATAAAAAAGAGCAGACTCAAAGTCCACTCAATTAATTAAGATGATTGCTCAATTCATCCAGACACCTATAAAAAATGAAAGGTGACGATGATATGCCACAAAGGTCATTTAGCGTTTAATTAATACTGATAACTCACCTTCAAACACTTTTTCCTCTTTCTGATTATAGGTAGATAACAATACAGTAAGTATCCCCGTCTGGCTTTTATTTGGTTTTTTATCAATAACCTTAACAATAGTGTGCAGTTTATCATTAGGGTAAACGGGTGCTAGGAATTTTATATTATTCATTCCTGTCCCAGCAATAATATCGTCTTCATGACGCCCTTCTTCAATCCAAAGCTTAAAAGTAATAGATAACGTTTGTATTCCAGAAGCAATAATTCCATTAAATCTGCCCATTTTTGCTTTTTCTTCATTTAAATGCATGTATTGTGGGTCATACACTTCTGCAAAATTCATTATATTCTCTTTTGTTAATTCAAAAGATTTAGTTTGAAAAACCTGCCCGATGGTGAATTCATCCAATTTCATAAATAAATCTCCTTGAATCTAAACTTTATTATTAAATCTACGTAGCATTTTAACATACTGGCTCTCACACAACAACTTAACGGTAAAACAATTGTTCCCCTATCAGGAATGAACAAGCACATTGTTTTTGTTTCCTTGCCTTTAACCTCTTTATAATCAGGTGTTTTCTTATAAAGACCAAGGCGGTCGCCATGACCATCACCCGGCATATGTGCCATTTCCTCATAAGAATCTCCAAGCTTCTCATAATAAGAATAAGCAGTCAGCCTACGAGAACTTTCTTCTGGCTGATAAAACGCAAGTTGAATATATTTCCCGTCATCATATACACGAATTATGGCGTTATCTCTTTTGTGCTCATCTGATTCTGCTCGCATTTCTTTTCTGACTTTCTTCTCCTGCTTCATCACTTCATTAATCATTATCATATTTACTACCGCCGCACGCAGTCAGCTGAAGAATGAAGGTGACTGACAAATCATACGACCTACTATAAACAGTAACAGATAAATTTCTATAAACAAAAAATACCAAGGGTGTCAAAACCCTTGGTATCATTAATGCGGCCCGAGAGGACTTGAACCTCCATGGGTTATTCACCCGCTAGGCCCGCCATCTATATTCATAAAACTATTGCTCAGTTGTCAGCATGTTAAGTAAATTACGAATTTCCTTGTTATAACTTTTAATTTCTTCTTCATTACAACCGGTTTTATCAAATACTGCATTAGGAATCATTGTGACTTTTTCTTTAAACTCATTCCCTTCAGTTGTTAACGTAATAATTACACTTCGTTCATCCTCTTTTGAACGCTCTCTTATAATAAGACCTCGCTCCTCAAGTCGTTTTAAAACTGGAGTTAATGTTCCGGAGTCTAGATATAATTCTTCGCCTAAACCTTTAACAGATATTTTTTCCTTCTCCCATAAAACAAGAAGAACCAAATACTGTGATTAGCGTACAAGTTCTCGTTTTCTGCTTTGGACCCCATATAGAAAATAAAAAGCCAGCTCTCCTTCGGGAGAAGAACTGGCATAACAAAGCTTCTTGCTTCTTATTTTGCTGTATTGCTCGGACCTTTTAATTTCTCTTCGTTCTTGCGTCAATGTTTTATTATTAGGACACAACCAATAAAATAATGACGATCGAGAATAGCAACGCTGCTTTTGCAAAGCAGTAAGCCCTCCAGAATATAAGAGCTGCAGTCATTGCTGCTCGGATAATCCCAGCTTATTCTGAGTCTGTATTTCGAGTAGCCGGTCAATTAAATGGATGTTTTTTTCATTCCTTTTCTGTTTGTTCCATTTTCCACCACAGTGAATCTTTTGGATTTTCAACAGCTTCTTGAAACTCAGCTTTAGAAGCAACTGTTGGGTAAGAACCTTTTAAAGATTTACCTGAAGTATCTTTAAATAAGGTTAACACAACTATTAAGCCAATTAAACTAACTGCTAATAAATAGAAACCCGGCGCCAAATTGTTTCTTGTCACATGGGTTAACCAAGAAGCAACTAAAGGTGTTGTTCCACCAAAAATAGAAACTGATAAGTTGAATGTCCAGGATAATGTACGATATCTAATGTCAGTATGGAACAACGTAGGTAAAGATCCTGGCATAGTACCTTCGTATACAGATAATACAATACCTAACATTAAAAGTCCTATAAATAAGAATGTTATATTCCCCATATTAAGAAATTGAAAAGAGATAATCGAAAATACAATTCCTAATACTAATCCAATTGTTATAACTTTTTTATTTCCTAATTTATCTCCCAATTTACCAAAAGTTAAAGCGAACGGTACCATAATAATCAATACAATTGCTGTAACCGGTGTACTTATATTATCACTTATACCAAGATTCTCATCTAAATAAGAAGGCATATAACCTAACAATAGGTAATTGGTTATATTGAAAAATGCCACAAATACGATACATAAAAAGATATCTTTTTTATATGTTTTAATGACTTCTAATAAACCTGGTTGTTGTTCTTGGTTTTCAGAGATGTCATTTTCAAAGATTGGTGATTCATCTAAATGACTTCTCAAATATAAACCAAATAATCCTATTGGAATACTTAAGAAGAAAGGAATTCTCCATCCCCAACTATTCATTTGAACATCAGATAAAGTCCAGAAAAGTACTGTAACTAAAACAGAAGCTACTATATAACCAGATAATGTGCCGATTTCTAAACCGCTGCCTAACCTTATACGCTTATTATCTGGAGAAGATTCTGCGATATATACCATTGCACCAGCGTACTCTCCACCCACAGAAAAACCTTGCAGAATACGAGCTAAGAGTAATAATATAGGGGCCCATACACCAATCTGATCATAGGTAGGAAGCACACCAATTATTAAAGTAGATAAAGCCATCATTAAAATAGTAATTGTTAATACTATTTTCCGACCAAATTTATCACCCATTTTACCAAAAATAATTCCGCCTACCGGTCTAAGTAAGAAGGCAATTGCAAATGTAGCAAAAGTAAATATTAACTTTAATTCATCGTTTTGAACTGGACTGAAAAAGTTTTTACTAATAATAACTGCCAAATAAGAATATAAAGCAAAATCAAACCATTCCATCGCGTTTCCTATCCCTGTAGCAAACACGCTTTTCTTCGCTTTTTGAATGTCTACAACGTTAATTTTTTTCTTGTTAAACTTCATTTAATAATATCGACTCCTTAATTATCAAATCCACATTATACAAGCGTATAAACGGTCCAAGCATGCAGTCCCAGAATGTATAGCGTAATGCTTCTCTAAAAGTCTGGGGGTTTCTGTTTCACCTGATGGAGAGCTAACGGCATAGTGGATGATTGGTTCAACTGTACCTTAAAAGACTAGACTAATATCCATATCAGCGCCAAATAACATTGTAAACCAGGAAAGAAGGATGAAATTCAGTTTTTTCGCTGGTTTCCTTAATTTATTTTTGCCGATTGGACTAAAAATAATACAAAAAGCAACAAAAAGAGAAACATCCAACAGATAATACCAGGCAAAGCGGTTAGTGATATATCCTTGGGCTGTGGTTGGTATTTTCTGCAGACTATTTGGAGAAATGATTCCCCTTCATACAGCTCTATTGTGAATATTATCACAATCGAAAAAAAACTTTTATTTCTTCAAAGTATCCTATACCTTTATTTTAGTTCTTCCATTACGTCTTCCAATATGTTTATTATAAGATTGATGTCGTTCCTAAGAATTATTTACTGATTCTATCTTTATTACCCCACAATCAGGTGAAACAAAACACTATAAACGTACCATATCTTTTTAAAATCTGACAAGCTCAACAGGGTGATAGAAACCCGGCTAAAGCCCAGCTAGTCAATGGATAGAAGAAATTTTTTTGTTTTTCCCAAGGAATAACCGTCTGCGTTTAATCCAGCCCAATTAGAAAGAAAAAGAGCAGGAGTAATCCCGCTCTTTCATTCAAAACTTTAATTTGTATGAAGAATTTCGTATACCTTTTCGACTTTCTTTACCTATTAATCAGTATACAGACTACAACAGAAATAAGTAGCACCGGGTATGAAATAATGGATGCATTTAAACAGGCCAATCACCGACAATAGAATTTATTGCATGACACCTAACAAAATTATTTTTTAAATCCAGCTGGAAATAAAGAAACAAATAAAGTGAAACTGTGTTTTCTGTTACAAAATCTATATACAACAGTGTTTATTTATTTTGATTATGAGGTTTTATATTGATTTATTCATATTGAGGAATAAAAATGGAGTAGCGTTCTTTTTAAAAAGTGACCATATCATTACTTATTAATAACCCTGCTTAAACCAATCAGTTAAGGCGAAGATTTAAGATTAAACATTGATTAGAATTTTTCTGTCTTATTATAAAAAGGCTGACGAAAATTTCGTCAGCCTAACTCTTTGATATTCTGCATTTTCTTAAATCCGCTTTCCATAAATAATATACCGTTTCGGTGCATTGCCGATATATGAAAAGGGATAACAAGTGGTGAGAATGAGCTCCTCTTTGTTATGCTGCAGTGTAATAATAGACTTGTCTTTTTGGTCTACGATTTTTGTTTTGACTATTTCATATGAAAAACTTCCATATGGCAGCTTAACTTTTAATTGATCACCTTTTTTCAGTTCTCCCGTTCGGCGGAAGACGGTATCCCGATGACCTGACAACACAATTTGCCCGTTTTCATCTGGGTAGTAACTGCCTTTGTAGTGACCGACTCCTTTTTCCAAATCATCCGCATCCGTTCCCTCTACAATCGGAAGCTCTGCGTTGATTTTTGGAATCTCCAGAATGCCGACCGCCTCACCGAACTTAGGCTTAAAATCTTCTTTTTTTGAGCCTGCACTTTTTCCAGAAGGGCTCTTTAGGGCAAGCTTAGCCTTATCTAAAGTTTGTTCTGTCTTATGACTGATGTCCATCACTTTCCAGACTCCGTAACCTGTAACAACGAGTCCGGCAATAATGATACATATAGGAAGATATTTTTTCACATGACATCAGGCATTTCTTTTTCTTCTAAAGTACCAAAATGCGGTTCCGGCTGCTACCAATACTAAACCAACAAGGATCAGATTATACGTATTTGTTGCTGTATTTGGAAGTTCTTTTCCTGTATTTATCTTTCCACCTGTTTTTTCTGGTGTTGGTTTGCTTGGCTTAGCAGGTTCATTTGGTTTATCAGAACCTTTCGATACAACATTCATCTCTGCTTTTGGCTTATCAGGATTATCAATACTGCTGCCATTTACAGTCGCCACGTTTATAATGGTTTTGCCTGCATATCCCGACTCAATTTTCGCTTGGAATGTCACAGTCCGCCACTCAGTGTCAGTGATATCACCAAAGTTAGCAGTAATCTTGCCATCCTTGATTGTTGCTTTTCCGCCGTTGCTCGCTTTCAAGCTGCCTTTGACATATTTCAATCCAGCTGGAAGATCATCTGAAATCACCAGATTTTCTACTTTACCGTCGGATACTGTATTTCGGGTTTTAATGGTGTATACTACCGTATCCCCTGCTTCATACTTTTCCTTATCTGAATCCAAGTTCTTCACTGTTTTTTCAGATTCTAAAACAGGATTTCGCGGATATACCTTCACTTCATGGCTTGGCTTGTCAGGGGTCTTGATGTTGTCACTGCTGATGTTTGCAGTGTTGACGATATCTTTACCTGCTTGGCCGGACTTCACTTTTGCTTCAAATGTTACAGAGTGCCATTTCGTATCGGTCACATTGCCAAACTCACCTGACGCTTTGCCATCGGCATAATATCCATGATCATCATCTTGGTCATCACTTGCCGCTGTACCATCCACTTTTAATGTACCCGGCACATATTCTATTCCTTCCGGAAGAGAATCCGAGATGACAAGATTTTTGACAAGGCTGTCTTCAATTGTGTTTCGGGTTTTGATTGTGTAAAGAAGCGTGTCGCCAGATTCCGGATGATCCGCATCTTTATTTCCATCAGCTTTTTCCTTAAGAGAGGCTATTTTCTTTGATTCTAATTTTGGATCCTTCAGATCCACTTTGATATCTGTTCCCGGTGTATCTGGTGTGTCGATATTGCCGCCGTCAACGGCTGCCACGTTTTTAATCGTTTTATCCGCATATCCGGACTTGATTTTCGCTTGGAAGGTCACAGTCCGCCACTCGGTGTCAGTTACGTCACCAAAGTTAGCTGTGATTTTGCCGTCCTTGATTGATACTTCTCCGCCGTTGCTCGCTTTCAAGCTGCCTTCAACATATGACAAGCCGGCCGGAAGTTCATCTGAAATCACCAGATTTTCTATTTTACTGTCGGATACTGTATTCCGGGCCTTAATTGTATAAACAACCGTATCGCCCACTTCGTATTTCTTTTTATCTGTGTCGAGATTCTTCGCTGTTTTTTCGGATTCTAAAACAGGATCTCGCGGATATACCTTCACTTCATGGCTTGGCTTGTCAGGAGTCTTGATATTATCACTGCTGACATTTGCAATGTTGACGATATCTTGGCCCGCTTGGCCGGACTTCACTTTTACTTCGAATGTCACAGAGTGCCACTTCGTATCAGTCACATTACCAATGTCGCCTGACGCTTTGCCGTCGGCATAATATCCATGATCATCATCTTGATCATCACTTACCGCTGTACCATCTACTTTCAATGTTCCTGAAACATATTCTAAGCCTTCCGGAAGAGAATCTGAGATGACAAGATTTTTAACAAGGCTGTCTTCAATTGTGTTTCGGGTTTGGATCGTGTAAAGGAGCGTGTCGCCCACTTCTGGGTGATCAGCATCCTTATTTCCTTCAGCTTTTTTCTTAAGAGAGGCTGTTTTCTTTGATTCTAATTTTGGATCCTTCAGATCCACTTTGATGTCTGTTCCTGGTTTATCCGGTTTGTCAATGTTGCCGCCGTCAACGGTGGCAATGTTTTTAATTGTTTTTTCCGCATATCCGGACTCGATTTTCGCTTGGAATGTTACAGTCCGCCACTCAGTATCAGTGACGTCACCAAAATCAGCTGTGATTTTGCCGTCCTGGATTGTTGCTTTTCCGCCGTCGCTCGCTTTCAAGCTGCCTTCGATAAAAGTAAGGCCGGCTGGAAGTTCATCTGAAATCACCAGATTTTCTACTTTACCGTCGGATACTGTGTTTCGGGTCTTAATCGTGTAAACAACCGTGTCGCCTGCTTCGTATTTCTTTTTGTCTGTGTCGAGATTCTTTGCCGTTTTTTCCGATTCTAAAACAGGATCTCGCGGATATACTTTCACTTCATGACTTGGCTTGTCAGGATCACTGACATTGTCACCGCTGATGTTCGCCGTGTTGACAATGTCTTTACCTGCTTGTCCGGCTTTGACTTTCACTTCAAATGTCACGTTATGCCATTTCGTGTCAGTAACATCGCCAAACTGCCCTGCCAATTTGCCATCTGCATATTGACCTTGGTCATCATCTTTGCTGTCTGTTACGGCAGCGCCGTCCACTTTCATTGTCCCTGATACATATTCCAATCCTTCTGGAACTGCGTCTGAGATGATAAGATTTTTCACAAGGCTGTCTTCAATCGTGTTTCGTGTCTGGATTGTGTAAAGAAGCGTGTCGCCCACTTCTGGATGGTCCGCATCTTTGTTTCCTTCAGCTTTTTCCTGAATGGAGGCTGTTTTCTTCGACTCAAGCTTAGGATCCTTCGGGTCAACTTTGATATCTGTTCCCGGTTTATCAGGATCATCGATATTTCCGCCGTCAACCTCTGCCACATTTTTAATTGTTTTGCCTATATAGCCGGACTCAATTTTCGCTTGAAATGTCACAGTTCGCCACTCAGTATCCGTGACGTCGCCAAAGTTCGCAGTAACCTTACCGTCTTTCATTGCCGCTTCCCCGCCATTGCTTGCTTTTAAGCTGCCTTCAACATAGGTGAGACCGGCTGGAAGTTCATCTGAAATGGACAGGTCTTCTACTGTGCTTTCAGTAATTTTATTCCGTGTCTTGATGGTGTAGACAACTGTGTCGCCCACTTCAAATTTATCCTTGTTCGAATCGAGGTTCTCCGCTGTTTTTTCAGACTCTAACACAGGATTACGCGGATATACCTTGACTTCATTATTCGGCTTATTAGGATTGTCTACATTATCGCCACCTACGGTTGCAGTGTTGACAATATCTTTCCCTGCTTGGCCAGGCTGCACTTTCACTTCAAATGAAACATTATGCCATTCCATATCAGTGATATCGCCGAATTGGCCGTTTACTTTGCCATCTGCATAATCGCCTTCATCATCGCCCTGTGCGTCAGTTACAGCTGTACCATCTACTTTCAATGTACCCGGCACATATTCAAGACCTGCAGGGATCGCATCTGAAATAGACAGATTTTTCACAATACTATCTTCAGAAATATTACGGGTCTGAATCGTGTACTGAAGCTTGTCTCCGACTTCAGGGTGGTCTGCATCTTTATTTCCTTCAGCTTTTTCCTGAATAGACGCCGTTTTCTCTGACTCAAGCTCCGGATTTCTCGGATATACTTTGACCTCGTTGTTCGGCTTATCCGGATCATTGATATTGTCTCCCGTCACGCTTGCCGTGTTCACAATATCCTTGCCTGATTGGCCGGACTTCACCTTCGCTTGGAATGTCATGGTATGCCATCCAGTGTCAGATATATTGCCAAATTGGCCCTCCGCTTTGCCTCCGGCGTAATAGCCTTTATCACCGTCTTGTGCATCGCTTGCCGCTGCACCGTCTACTTTCAATGTTCCGGGCACATACTCTAATCCTTCCGGAATCGCATCCGAAATAGTCAGATTTTTCACAATACTGTCTCCGGAGGTATTTCGGGTCTGAATCGTGTATTGAAGCGTATCTCCGACCTCCGGATGATCCGCATCCGTGTTGCCATTCGCTTTTTGTTGAATGGATGAAGTTTTCTTTGATTCAAGCTTAGGTTCGTTAAAAGTGATCGGTGTGGTCACTTCATTTGATTCAGTATTTTTCTCTTTATTTGTCAACAAACTGCCGTAATTAATTTGTGCCTTGTTGTGAATTTCCTTAACGGAATAATCCGACAGCGTTTTCACTTTAAATTGAACAGTGACTCCATTAGGCAGATTCGTCGTATTAGGCAAATTCCCCAACTTAACGTTTACCTTGCTGCCGTCAAACTGGCCTTCATCACCGTCAGATGTATCAGTTAGATTTTTTGTGGTCGAACCGTTGATCAATTTTAACGATCCAGAGACATATTTCGTTCCCTCTGGTATGAGATCGGTGAAACTCGCGTCTGATGCAATATCTCCGCCTTCGTTCTTGATTTGAACAGCGTATGTAAGCTCATCCCCGGCGTGCACTTCTCCCTGTGGTGAAACTGACTTATTTGCAGTTACGCATGGTTCTGTTCCAAGAAAAATGTCATCCAGAAAGTTGCCGGCTCCTATGTTTCCAGCCGCTGTACTTACAGCTTCAAAACCGAATCGCGTTGTCGTTTGGCCTGCTGGAACAGTATAAGAACCTGTATGAGTTCCCCATGCAGTTTTTCCATCAGAAAATTGTTTTTGAACAACGGTATCGTACGGATTATTAGTAGCTGCCCCTATGCGAACCTGCATTGTGTCAACACCTTGCCGCCCCATATGGGATAAGCGCCAATAAATCGTTTGTCCTGGCGTTGTTTTCACGTCTTGATACAACATGCCATTCTCAAAAGCGTTTAATTCCGCCCATCGATTGCCATCTGGCGGTGCAGGCCAATTCTTTACGGTTGAAGGAATGTTGTCTTTATAATTCCATATTTCGATTGCCTTCTGGCCAGAAGAATCATCAGTCGTTTTCCAGCCAGGCACCTCGGATTCGAGATAATAGAGACCAGAATCATTAAATGCTGATCCTCTTGCAGCACCCTGCTCAAAGCTACCATTAATCAACGCGACTGGGGCAGGACAAGTAGTATATGCACTTTGAGCTACCTCTGTATTATCTTCAGCATGAATATGACTTGGCAAAACGGTCAACACGTTGCCGGCAATCAATAACAAAACTGCAAACATCATTAGGGTTTTCCTAAGATGCAGTATGTAAGTTTTAGGCACAAAGCCCTTCCTCATAGACTTCCACTCCCATTATTTAATTTTTTATGAACCTACCTCCTGATAAATTCGTGCAAATCGGAATATTTGTACTTTATATGACCTCCTCTCGAATTAAATATATATAACAAATAAATCTTTTACAATGTGACAAAATATTCATATATTCGTCATAAAATAAGGGTTGATTACAAAAAACATCAATTATCTGTATTAATTTGTAAAGAGTATTTTGTCCTTTTTTGTGTGAATTTGTTTAATTTTCTAGATATAAGTGATTTATTCAAATCTCGATTGCAAAAAATAGGAGGCGAGAAGAACAAACCATTGATCAGCAGCATCAATATAAAATGATTTGACTCTGATGCAAAAACAAAGAAGATACCAATATAGTTTGGTATCTTCTTTGTTATTCGAGTCCCTCAAAATATTCAGTCAACATTTTCACGAAGTTTATTTACTTTTTCTAAAAGCATACATTATAATACTTTAAAAAGTTAGACAAATCACACAACTAAGGAGATTATTCTAAATGACCGTTCAAAGTGTAGTCATCAAAGAATTAGCAATGTACCATCCCAAAAGAAAAGTAACCAATAAAGAAATGCTAAAGCATTTTACTTCTATTGGGCAAGATGAACAAGAAGTAGAAAACTTCTTGAAAAAAATCGGTAAAAAAGATCGATATATCACTGAGGATGGAGAGACTACATTATCTATGGCCATAGAAGCCTCAAAAGCAGCTTTGGCAAAGGCAAACTTATCTGGAGAAGATATTGATCTTCTTGTATTTTCCTCTGGAACTCCTGAATATTTATTTCCTCCTAATTCACTCATTGTTCATAATGAGATCCATGGTAAACGAGAAGCAGTGGTTTATGACGCAAACTCCGCTTGTGTAGGGATGGTTGTTTCATTAGATCAGGTTTCTAAAGCCTTACTTGGCAATCCAGATTCAAAATATGCCTTAATTGTTGGATCAGAGAGAATGTTCCACTATGCTGAAAAACACGACCCGTTTTCTTATGGCAATTTTGGAGATGCTTCTTGTGCGATCATTCTTGAAAAAGTAAATGCAGAAGGGCTGGGCGTTTTGGACTCCTCTTATAATACAGATTCGCATTACTATAAAGAATTGGTCTTCCCTGCATGTGGTATGTCAAACATTTTAAATGAAAATATTCCTAAAGAGGAAAAGCTGTTTGTATGGGCAAGCAATTTAAGCTGCGGAAGAGTATTTGATTACGGAACGACTCAAATTACAAGTTTGCTGGACAAACATGGTTTAACGACTAAAGATATAAAACAATATTTCTGCACCCAAGTGTCTTTTGATGCTGTCAATAATATGTTGCAGCCAATAGAAGAAGATCCTGATAAGTTGTTTGTGATTGGTGACGAATACGGATACACTGGGACGAGCAGTCCTTTTATCGCTTTACAAAAAGCAGTGGAAAGCGGAAAAGTTCAACGAGGAGATTATATTATATTTTGGTCGATTGGTGCTGGGTATACTGCTTGTGCTATATTAATGAAATACTAATTCAACACATACCTTGATTAAGAAATATAATTGCATGCTTTAAAAAGTGATAACTTGTTTCTTTCTGATGCTTTTCGAATTTTTCTATGTTAGTTTAGATTTTTTCATGAATCTATGCCATTCTCTAATAGTGAGTATTTCGCTTTCCTTCTTTTCGTATCGTTTTTTTATCAAAAGCTTAATCCAAAAAAAGATTAAGCTTTTTTAATTATTTGAGTGACCTATGCCCCTGCCCTATCTGCAGCAATTTTGATCTTAGTATTATGATTACTTGGTAAATAAGTTAATGAAAATACACTACCTTAAGTAACTGGTGATTTTTGGTGAGTAAGTCCTTTTTAAAGGCCATATTTTCCGCATAAACAAAAAATACCAAAGGTGTCAAAACCCTTGGTATCATTGGGACCGGCCGAGAGGACTTGAACCTCCACGGGTTATTCACCCGCTGGGCCCTCAACCTAGTGAAAACATATTATCAGTTACAAAATCCTATTATTTCAAGTATTTGATGTCATTCATTACACTCATTTTCATCTTTCATTTTGGGCACAAAATGGGCACTGTTTTCGAGACAGTAATCCACTGAATATTGTGTAGTTATACATATGTCACTCGTGTCTCTTCATGGGTATTCCTAAAGGGGCTTAATACGTCTAAAAAAAGAAAAACAAATGATATTCCCAACTATAAAGAAACCCGTTTAAACTCAAAAAGATATGTTTAAACGGGTTTATAGAGCTTACCACTGTTGAGCAGTAGGTGTAACAAATACATCATTTATCAATACATCAGAAGGCTGATCGACAACAAAAGCAATTGTCTTCGCGACATGGTCTACATCAATAGCTACTTCATCCAGGTTATTCAATACACCTTTCACGTCGCTGTCTGTGACAGTATCCTGCCAATTAGTAGCTATAACACCAGGGGAAACCATGGATGCCTGTATGTTATACTTAACAGATACCTCTTTGCGCAAGCTTTCAGTTATTGCCTTCACAGCAAACTTTGTTGCGCTATAGACACCATGCCCCTTTCCTACTGCATGTCCTGCAATAGATCCAACATTTATGATTTGTCCTTTTCCTTGCTGTTTCATATGCGGCAGTACTGCTGCAATACCGTACAGAGTACCTTTCAGGTTTAAGTCAATCATTTTTTCCCACTCATCTACATGCGCATTGTCCCACATGGAAAACAACATGAGACCAGCGCAGTTGATTAGCGTGTCAACTCTATCGAATTTTTCAATAGCATAGTCGATTAAGGCTTGGACGTCTTCTTTATTGGTAGCGTCCGTTGCTTTGTATACAGCAATCCCGTTATTACTTGAAATACGATTTACAATCTGCTGAAGCTTATTTTCACTTCTTGCAGCCAATACAACCTTTGCACCATGTTCAGCAAGATAGCTTGCTGTTACCTCACCTATTCCGCTTGATGCACCTGTAATGACAACAACCTTATCTTCAATATATGACATGACAAAAAAACTCCTTTTTGTACGTGATTCCTTATTTTCACAAACCCGTTTATCCGTGTAAATGAAATACCTTACCAATCACTTTCCATTCTCCATTAACTTTAAGCAACTGATGATAGTCTGTGTAGGACTCTCCGTAAGCATCGTTTTCTAGGCTAATACGAGCTGTGGCAATTGTGCCTTCTACATCTAAAATGTCGATTCTTGACTTGAGATCTGGCGCGGCGCCTGCTTCATCAACAAAATCCCATAAATTCTTAATGGTGCCTCCGAGAAAACCATTAGAATTATATCCATACATTGTCGCATCTTCGTGGAAAGCTGGCTGCATAACTTCTTTCTTTCCAGTCACAAGTCCTTCTACATACTTGCCGATCACCTCAACTATTTGGTTATAATCCTTGATTGGTGTTTTACTCATTTTCTATTCCTCCTTATGTTATAGATTGGAATGAATTAAAAACGGAAACCGTCAGTATACTGTTTTGGTACAGATGTCTCTTTTCTCAATTGCTTAGCAGCTTCAAGAGTCCAGTAAGGATTTCTTAGCATACCTCGGCCAACAGCGATAAGATCTGCTTCTTCATTACCGATGATCGCATTAGCTAATTTTGAATCATCGAGTCTTCCTACAGCGATTACTGGAACTTGTAACGCTTTTTTGATTCTTCTTGCAAGTGGAGCTTGGTAAGCTGCGTGTGTTCCTGGTCGTCCCCAAGCAGCAATCTGTCCTTCACCACCAGAAGAGATATCAAACATATCCACTCCTGCTTCTTGATAGGCTTTAGCGAATTCGATGCTTTCTTCTATGCCATATCCGCCCTCAACATATTCTTTTGCAGAGATACGCATTAGTAATGGCATTTCGGCAGGCATTTCTTCTTTAGCAGCCTGGATGATTTCTCGACCAAATTTAGTCAAGTCTTTACCATATTCATCATCTCTTTTGTTTGTAAGTGGAGAATGGAACTGATGAATCAAATAGCCATGCGCCCCATGGATTTCGATCGTATCAAAACCAGCTTTGATTGCACGTCTTACCGCTAAACGAAATTTTTCTACCATTCCTTTCACTTCTTCGGTTGAAAGCGCTCTTGGTGTTTTAGATTTCTCATCAAAAGGGATTGCGGAAGGTGCAACCGGTACATCTGCATCTTCAGCTTTACGACCAGCATGCGCAATCTGGATCCCCACTTTAGCTCCATGCTTATGAATAGCTTCGACAATTCTTGCAAGTGCCGGGATTTGTTCATCGGACCACAAACCTAAGTCATAGTCGGAAATTCTTCCATCAGGTTCTACATCAGTCATTTCAATCATGATAAACCCAGTTCCACCAACTGCACGGCTTACGTAGTGCAAATAATGCCAATCAGTTGCAACACCGTCTTTCTTGTCGACAGAGTACATACACATCGGAGACATGACAACGCGGTTCTTCAGCTCCAAATTCTTAATTTTAAAAGTACTAAATAGATCTTGCATGTTTAAACATCCTTTCTTCTTAAAATAAATGTATGTGTCATACATATAAAATAAAATATGCATGCATCATGCATACAATTTATCTCTAAATCGTTAAAAAGTCAAATCAAAGAGCTTTTAAAATTTCAAGCCCTTTGACAGATAAAGCTGTTTATAGTTCATTTATTAGCTCTTTCACTATTGTATCCAAGTTATGCGTTTTTAAATGCTTTTGTAAGATCTCATGGAAAACCTGAAGGCTTTTCTGAAGTTTATTTTCCCCCAGTTCCGTCAATCTGGTATAGGTGCCCCTGCGATCATCTGAACAAATATGTTTCTCTAAGGCACCACAACTGTTGGCCTCCATGTTCCCCACCAGTCTGGAAAGAGCACTTTGGCTTAAACCTATCTTTTCCTGCAACTGTTGCAGCCTAAGGCTTTTGTCCGGTGACTTAGAAAGATAATAAAGAACATAGAACTCTTTAATCGAAAGGCTGAATTCAGCCTGTAATATGCTTTCCAATTCCTTTTTTATTGTATTTTGTATAGTATCCAGCGATAACCACTGATCCATGAACTCATTTGTATTCATAACTTAACTTCCCACCAGTCGCTCAAGTATATTCTTTTTTAAGTATATGACAAGCAGACTTTTTACTCAAATCATTAATTATATGTATGCAGCAAGCATATAATTTGATACATTTGTATTTACATGGGATATTGGAAACAAAAGAAGGAAAATCTAACTTCAAGTTCTTCTTGGGAAGTTATGCTAAATTTTTTTGAAATGAGGGATTAATTTGAGCAAGGTATTCATTATTGGAGCGAATGGGAAAGTTGGTAAAAATCTAGTCAATGTCTTGAACGAAAAAAAGGAACATGATGTAGCCGTCGGATTAAGGAAAGAAGAGCAATTTTCTTACTTTGAGGATAAAGTTGTTCAACCAATTCACCTAAATTTAGAAGACGATATAGAAACAATAACCGAAGCCATCAAAGGGATTGATGTTGTTGTCTTCACAGCAGGATCTGGCGGACATACAGGTCCAGATAAAACACTTATGATCGATTTAGATGGAGCAGCAAAGGCTGTTGAGGCAGCTGAAAAAAATGCCGTAAAGCAATTCATTATGGTCAGCAGCATTGATTCAGACCGGCGGGATTATTGGAAACCAGAGAGTATGAAACCTTACTTTATTGCGAAACATTATGCTGATAGAATTCTTAAAGAAAGTAATCTGAACTACACCATCTTACGACCAGGTGTTCTTTCTGACGAAAGAGGAACTGGAAAGATAACCACTGACCCTGCTGGTTCAGAGACCTCTCGTATATCCCGAGAAGATGTGGCACGCGTTATAGAAGCATCAATTGGAAACGAGAGAGCATACAGAAAAATCGTAACGCTTTTAGAAGGAGACACCCCCATAGAATCATTGTACAAATGATTTAAAATACTTGGGAAAAAGGGCCTTATGCTAGGCTCTCTTTTTCTGATGATATAAATAAATGATTATCTCAAATTCTTTTAATACTATACACTAATTCCAACCTTGGTTGGCTTAATATAAACTTTCAAGGGGATTTTGTTATGAAAACTACCTGTTCTTTAGAAACGCTATATTATCTTACAACTGAACAGAAATCACTTTTTTCGAGATGCTATCCATTGTGGGTGAATTGTCTAATAACAAGCAGGGATTTTGCTAACAAGCTAAAGGTAACAAAAGCTTGTTTTGAAGAAATCATCACGGTTTACGATTCTCTTGTATAGTTTACCAATTCTGATAATCGTAAGATAGGCTAAATTCTGAAAGTCCGTAAGACAGAAAAAGCAGAAATAAGGATATGCTTAAAACCATTTCAAACTTTCTAAGGAGGAAAAGTTATGGAGGACATTAACATTTACACAGTGCTGCTTGTCATTTGTTTTGGTTTTTTTGCTGCGTTTATTGATTCTGTTGTAGGAGGAGGCGGATTAATCGCATTACCTACATTGTTATTCTTAGGATTGACCCCAGCTCAGGCTGTTGCTACAAACAAATTAGCTGGAACAATAGGATCATTAACAAGTACATTTATGTTTTACCGTTCTGGAAAGATTGACTTCAAATCCATTTCCAAGTTATTCCCACTCGTTTTCATCGGTTCTATGGCCGGGGCATGGACAGTCCATTTAATGGACCCCGAATTGCTTAAACCTTTAATGCTGGTTATGCTGGCAGCTGTCGCAGTTTATACCATCCTTAAAAAGGATTGGGGAAGTATCTCAACCTATAAAAAACTATCTGTCCGCCATTTTATTATTTTTATCCTTTTAATTTTTGCAATCGGTTTTTACGATGGATTTCTCGGACCAGGAACAGGTTCATTACTAATGTTTGCTTTCTTAATGATCGGATTTGATTTTTTAAAAGCAGCAGGCAATGCAAAGTTTTTGAATTTCGGCAGTAATATTGCTGGCTTGCTGATGTTTATGTACCTAGGGCAAGTCAACTATACATATGGTTTGCTAATGGGACTTGCACAAATTGCTGGCGCAGTTTGTGGCTCAAAGTTTGCAATTAGAAGAGGTAGTAGTTATGTGCGTACTTTATTCATTGTGGTAACCTGCTTGCTGTTAGTTAAAAATGTGTATGATTATATTCATTGAAAGTCTCTCGTTACTCAATAAAAGAGGCTTTCTCTTTCAAAAAGGCAACGCCCCTTTTTTTAATACAAGGTCTTCTAATTGCACTTATTTTGAAAAATACGCCATAGACCTTTCATTTGCGTACTGAATAATTTACGACAAAGCAAGCAACCTCTAAATCCTTCAATATGGTTGAAGTAAGGACACTATTTCAGTATTTCGTTCAAATAAAAGAGGAAGGGTTCTAATCCCCCTACCTCTTTATGCACCAACTCGGTCTGCTGCAATATTGAAACCACCATTTGAAGCATTGTCTGTATCTGAAAAGTGAGTAAATGCTAAGATGCTACTTAACACCATTACTGTCAATAGAATTCGGCTGATCTTCATTTATAATCTCTCCTTTCTTTATTTTTCGTCTCGCCTCAATACTAATACGATAATACTCATTTGATAGCTCTAAATTCCCCCGATGATGAAAATAATGCCCAATTTCGGTTGCAAAATTTTCAACGTCAGCAAACATTTTTCTGTCTGTAAGATAAGAAAATGCTTCATTAATTAAATGATATTCACCATTAGAAAAATAAAGTCCTTCCAAAATTTTAAACTTTGCTATGTATTCCTTATCCTTATTCTTTTCAGCTACCTCTTTACCCTGCAAGTAATACTCCTGAGCAACATTAAAATTTTTTCTTTTCGCCTCAACATGAGCCATAGCAAATAAAGCTTTCGTTAAAAAACTTTGTTCAGATTTTTCAAAAATCTTAATTGATAAGTCCAGATGATTAGCAGCATTATCGTAATCCTTTAATTCCTCATAACAAATTCCAATATTCATGTGAGACATACCAATCAAATGATGAATTTTTATATCCTCAGCAATATCTAAAGCCTTTAAAAATTGCTGTAAAGCCATTTCAAACTCCAAAGAATCAATTAAATTACCTGCTACAATAAATTGACATCGTAATGTCTGGACTCAAGTAAACCGGGTTATCATAGTGTACAGTTATACACAATCAACAAACATATACGAGATTATTTTGAACATGCAGATATTAAAAGAATTACACACAATGAGATCATTGAATTCAGAAAACATCTTATTGAAAAAAAATTGAGTAACAAGTCAGTAAATAACCTTTTAGCTACATTGAGCCAATTATTTGAAAAAGCAATAAATGAAGATGTGATAAAAGAAAACCCTTGTGGCAAAGTTAAGAGATTACCTCTAAACCATAAAAAAATGAAGTTTTGGAGACCTGAAGAATTCAAAAAATTTATCAGTTTCATTCCTGACGATCAACTATTATTTAAAACATTTTATACAACAGCTTACCTGACAGGATTAAGATGCGGCGAAATGTTAGCTTTGCAATGGAACGATATAGACCCCTACATAATGGAACTGGATATTCGAAAGTCAGCCACTCTTATAAAAGGTGAATTTATTGTTACTAAACCAAAAACAAGGAATGGCTTCCGGCGTATAAGTATAAACCAAAAATTATTACATCTATTAGAACATTGGAAACGACACCAAAAAGAATTATTCAAATCATTGATGATTCCTCATTCAGAAAACACTTATGTATTTCAATATAAGGATACACCATCATCAAAGGATATTTTCAGCCGAAAGATAAAATATTTTTGCAGAGACACCGACCTAGAGCCAATCAGATTACATGATTTTCGACACTCACATGTTGCTCTTTTAATAAATCAAGGTGAAGACTACATCACAATAAAAGAACGTCTAGGTCACGCTTCAGTGAAAACAACGATTGACGTATATGGCCATTTATATCCTAACAAACAGAAAGAAATGGCTAACAAATTAGACGACTTACTATAAGTTAGTGGACACTTTTGGTCACAAAACACATTTTTTTAAAAGAAATAAAAAATACCAAGGGAGTCAAAACCCTTGGTATCATTGATGCGGCCGAGAGGACTTGAACCTCCACGGGTTATTCACCCACTAGGCCCTCAACCTAGCGCGTCTGCCATTCCGCCACGACCGCGTGCTATGAAGCTGTCTTTCCACTAAGCATATAAGCTAGTGATGATGATCAGCACTTCGAAAAGAAAGTGCGGGTGAAGGGACTCGAACCCCCACGTCGTAAGACACTAGATCCTAAGTCTAGCGCGTCTGCCAATTCCGCCACACCCGCGTGACAAGTGGTGAGCCATGAAGGACTCGAACCTTCGACCCTCTGATTAAAAGTCAGATGCTCTACCAACTGAGCTAATGGCTCGCTCTAAAAGTGATTCAAAATTTTTAAATAAAATGGCTGGGCTAGCTGGATTCGAACCAACGCATGACGGAGTCAAAGTCCGTTGCCTTACCGCTTGGCTATAGCCCAACGAAGGTAAATGGTGACCCGTACGGGATTCGAACCCGTGTTACCGCCGTGAAAGGGCGGTGTCTTAACCGCTTGACCAACGGGCCGTCTGGTTGAGAACTTATCTGGCGGAGAAGGAGGGATTTGAACCCTCGCGCCGCTTACGCGACCTACACCCTTAGCAGGGGCGCCTCTTCAGCCACTTGAGTACTTCTCCATATGGCTCCACAGGCAGGATTCGAACCTGCGACCGATCGGTTAACAGCCGATAGCTCTACCACTGAGCTACTGTGGAATAATCAGACTTTCTTCATTATAAATGATGCGACATATTGTGTCAAGAAGCAACATTTATTTTTTTAAGAAAGTGTCGTTGTCTCTCAACGACTTTTATAATTTAACATAGAACATTAAAGTGAGTCAAGCCTTTTTAAAAAATTCTTTTGATTTTCCCTCTGCATTTTCCGCAGGCATATCTTTCCGGGTTCATTGCCCGCTTCTTTATATACTGTTGGCCGCAGGCCGCGCATCTATACATATATGTTTTCTTTTGTGTCTTTTTGGTTTGCAGCGGCGTGCAGAATCTCGGCGCTCCGACTTTCTGAAGCAGTTCTCTGAAGTCCTTGTCTCTGTGCTTGTACCCTTTTCCTTCAAGGTGAAGGTGGTAATGGCACAGCTCGTGTTTAATGATTCCTTCCAGCTCGCTCTGCCCGTGTTCGAGAAGATATTTTCGGTTTAATTCGATGTTATGGGAAGACAGCATGTACCGACCGCCTGTCGTTTTCAGCCGGTCATTGAAAAAGGCCCGATGACGGAACGGTTTTCCGAAATCCTGTGCAGAGATGTCTTCCGTCAGCTTTTGAAGTTGTTCGTTATCCATATGTGCACCCCGCTTTAAAAACATTGAACGGGACAATTCACCGTTCGCATACAATGTGTTAAAACCGACCTCTAACTAAAAGCTGAGGAGGAATGAGCCATGCCGAATTGGCTGATGAAACAAATGCAAAAAGCGTTTTTAGAAAAGGACAATTACCAAATCAAACTGCTGAACCAGTGCTGGTATTTCTACAGAAAAAAACACTGCTCGTAAGCAGTGCTTTTATTTTACCATAGACAGCGACACTCTGCCTTTTTGCACGTCCACCCCTTCGACCCATACGGTGACGATGTCTCCGACCGATACGACGTCGAGAGGATGTTTGACGTATTGATTGCTCAGTTTTGAAATGTGCACAAGCCCGTCCTGTTTGACGCCGATATCGACGAAAGCGCCGAAATCTACAACGTTGCGGACGGTGCCCTGCAATTCCATTCCTTCCTTTAAATCCTCAAGCTGCAGAACGTCTTTTTTCAGCAAAGGCTTCGGCACTTCGTCACGAGGATCTCGCTCCGGCCTTGTCAGCTGCCCGCAAATATCCGCAAGTGTAAATTCCCCTATACCAAGCTCTTCAGCCGTTTCAGACAGCGGCAATGCGCTTATTTTCTCTTTTACGTCCGCGCTTCCGATCTGATCCGCAGTGAGCTGCAGTTTTTTGAGCAGCGCCTTTGTCTCTTTATAGCTTTCCGGGTGTATCCCGGTGCGGTCGAGCGGCTCCGGTCCCCCGGGCACTCTCAAAAAGCCGATGCACTGTTCATATGTTTTTGCGCCGAGACGCGGGATTTCTTTCAGCTCTTTGCGATTTGTAAATTTTCCGAGCTCTTCCCTTTTTTTAACGATATTACCGGCAACGGTTTTGGATAACCCGGCTACATATTGAAGCAGCGCGGCTGATGCTGTATTGACATTCACCCCGACTTGGTTGACGACGGTCTCTACGACAAAACGGAGTGATTCATTTAAATGCTTTTGGCTGACATCATGCTGGTATTGCCCGACGCCGACGGATTTAGGATCAATTTTTACAAGCTCGGCCAGCGGGTCCTGCAACCTCCGCGCGATGGAGACGGCGCTGCGCTCTTCGACCTGAAAATCCGGAAATTCTTCACGGGCGATTTCTGACGCGGAATACACGCTTGCTCCGGCCTCATTGACGATGACATAATAAATGTCCCGCTCTGTTTCTTTCAGCACATCAACGACGAATTGCTCTGTCTCCCGTGATGCCGTGCCGTTTCCGATCGCCACAACCTCGACTTCGTACCGGTCCAGCAATTCTTTGATTTTTTTTCGGGCTTCCGCTGTCTTTTTTACAGGAGCGTGCGGGTAAATGACGTCGATTTTCAACACTTTTCCCGTCTCATCAACAACTGCCAGTTTGCACCCCGTACGGAAGGCCGGATCGACGCCGAGCACAACTTTCCCCTTCATCGGCGGCTGCAGCAGGAGCTTACGCAGGTTTTCAGCGAAAATATGAATCGCCTGCGCGTCTGCTTTTTCTGACAGCTCTTTGCGGATATCGCGCTCAATAGCCGGCTGGATCAGGCGTTTGTACCCGTCCTCAATGGCTTCTTTCAGCGTTTCTTTCACAGGCGTTTCACGGTGTTTGATGATTTGCTTTTCTAAATAAGCTTTTATCTGATCGGCGGGCGGTTCGATCGCAATCTTTAAAATGCCTTCTTTTTCACCGCGGTTCATCGCAAGCACTCTGTGAGGAACGACCTTTTGGATCGGCTCTTCGTACTCGTAGTACATTTCATAGACGTTTTTCTCGTCATCTGCGGCTGACTTGCCTGTTGCGGAAGTGAGAATTCCTTTTTTATACGTTTCCTGGCGAATCCACTTTCTGAAATGAGGATCATCCGAGATTTGTTCGGCTATGATGTGCTTCGCGCCTTCGATGGCTTCCTCTCTTGAAGCGACTTCTTTTTCTGCACTGATATATTGATCAGCGATGTCGTGAAGGCGGTTTTCTTTCGGGAGAGAAAGTATATAGTCCGCAAGCGGTTCAAGGCCTTTGCTTTTGGCGACGGTGGCTTTTGTTTTCCGTTTTTGTTTGAAGGGACGGTATAAATCCTCGACTTCCTGAAGCTTGACCGCTTGTTCGATTTTTTGCTTCAGCCCTTCCGTCAGCTTGTCCTGCTCAGAGATCAATCTGATGACTTCTTCTTTCCGCTGCGTCAGGTTTTGTATGTATTGCCACCGCTCGGAGATTGCCTGAATCTGCACCTCGTCCATTGAGCCGGTCTGCTCTTTTCGGTACCGCGCAATAAACGGGACGGTATTGCCGTCTTCCAGCAGGCGGATGACACTTTCGACATGTTTTTGGGATAACGCTGTTTCTTCAGCAATTTGTTTTTTCAAAAGGGCTAACGTTTCCATATCACAAAAGCCTCCATCTCTTCATTCTTTCTCTAGTGTATCAAAAAACGGCGGAACATAAAAAAAGCAGCCTTACGATAAAAGCTGCCCTAGAATATAGGTCAAATCATCACGTCTGGATGTTGTGTACGGATGAAGTGATTTTGATATATCTTCTATTGAGTGTCCCTGCTTTAAGCAGGTGCGGATATGCGGAACCTCAAGCCCATCCGTGTAGATGATGAACCTCGCCCCTTTATCGTATGATGACGTATACGTTTTGTATCTTTGCGGTTTGCCTGAGAGGTAACCCGAAATCGGCAGCGGATGAAAGACTTCGCCTGATGGGGAGTGCAGGAAGAAACGGACATTGCCGATCGAGCAGTATGTCAATTCCCTTTTGATGAAATTGATTTTTAAGATGGAGGCAGTCGCCCCTCTTTTGTTTTTCATCGCTTGATTGCAGCGCTCAATGATGCTTTCCACATCCTCATCCGCATACGTTTCCACGATGTCTTTAATGGCTGACGAGGATTCGTTGGCAAGAGATCCGCTGCCGAGACCGTCCGCTACCGCGCAAACTAATTCTTCTTCATTCGCCTTCATAAAAAAGCTGTCGCCGCATATGGACTTGCCTTCTTTATTTAATTGGTATACAAGAGTTTGAACATGTTCATTTTCTTCAACCTGAATCATTACATTAGCTCCATGGAGGGATCTCCAATCAAGGCCTCTCTCAGTTTTTTCACCGCTTTCCGCTGCAGGCGCGAGACGTGCATTTGAGATATTCCGAGAATGTCCCCTGTTTCTTTTTGGCTTTTATTTTGCACAAATGTTAGATCGATAATCTGTTTTTCGCGGTCGGACAGCACATGAAGCACGCTTTTGATCATCATCTGCTGGTTGACGCGTTCGTATCCTTCCTCCTGCGACCCGACGATATCTAAAATCGTGACGGTGCTTCCGTCCGCATCCGCTTCGATGCTGTGATCGACAGACAGCGCCTGATAGCTTTTTCCCATCTCCATCGTTTCAAGCACTTCCTCTTCTGACACATCGAGAAAGGCTGCGATTTCTTCGACTTTCGGCGACCGCTGCGTCTCTGTCGTCAGCTGATCCACCGCCATTTTAATGCGCGGCCCGAGTTCTTTAATCCGTCTCGGGACGTGTACGCTCCATGTTTTATCTCTGAGGAAGCGTTTGATCTCGCCGATGATGGTCGGAATCGCAAATGCTTCAAAGGATTTGCCGACCTCGGGATCATACCGTTTAATGGCTCCGAGAAGTCCGATCATCCCGACCTGGCGGAGATCTTCATGAAAGCTTTTTCCTTTTGAATATTTCTTTGCCAGCATTTCGACGAGATTGGTATACACCTCGACGAGTGTTTCCTGGGCTTCTTTATTATCATGTGTTTGAAAGTCGCGTATGAGCCGATCAACTTCATCTTTAGTTAGTTTCGTAGTTTTTGATGGTTGTGCCATGATCAACTCGCTCCCCATTTAAATACTTTGTCATCGCCACGGTTACGCCAGAGTTGCTTTGAACTTTGACTTCATCCATGAGCGTTTCCATTAAATACAGACCGAGCCCTCCTTCTGACAATTGATCGACTGTGTGCGAAGGTGTGTACGGCCCGAGATCCTGCTGCTTCTGATCAAAATCAAAGCTGTCTCCCTGATCGGCGACAATGACCTCCAGCCGATCCTCAAACACACCGAACCGCACGGATACTTCTCCCTTATTTTCATCGTTGTATGCATGCTGGACAGCGTTTGTACAAGCTTCGCTGACAGCGATTTTTAAATCTTCAATGTCATCATAAGTATAGCCCATTCTGCTTGCGACCCCTGATAACGTAAGCCTGACGATTCCTACATATTCCGGTTCGGCCGGAATTTTCATCTCTATATAATCAACTGATGTACTCATTGCACGCCACCTTCTGACTTTGCCGAAATGTCGATGATGTCCTTAAGCCCCGTAATTTCAAACAGACGGACGAGCCGGTCGGAAAGATTCTCAAGCTTCAGAGAGCCGCCTTCCTTGCTCACCGTTTTAAACACGCCTACAAAAACGCCTAAACCCGTACTGTCCATATAATTTACATCTTTTAAGCAGATTCTCATGTCCTTCCCCTCGTTTGCCAGGGGCATCAGCTTTTCACGAACCACCGGAGCTGAGTATACATCGATTTCTCCAGCGATATTGATTTGTATATCTGAAAGATTCTCCTTCATATCTACCGTTAAATTCATCGTATCACCTCTGAAAGTTATCCTTACTCGTGCTAATGGCTTTTTACCCGTGCTGCTGTTTTTTTAAACCTTTCTTTTCAAAACAATTAACGTAAAATCGTCATGAAGCTGAAAGTCCTGGAGTCTCAGCAGGCTGTCGTAAATATTTTTGACCATATCCTGCGCGGAGCAGTCCATATGTTCTTCCAGCATGCGCTGAATGTCGCTGCGTTCTAAGAAACCGTTTTCGGTACGGCATTCGGTGACGCCGTCAGAAAAAAGAACGATCATGTCTCCTTCGTCCATGTGCTGTTCATATTGGCTGTAATCAAAATCCTGAGAAATTCCCAGCACCAATCCTTTTGCCTCCAGATCATAAAACTTTTTTTCTTTTTCAGAGTAGTAGAAGCCCGGTTCATGCCCCGCAGAGGCATATGTAAATTGGTGATTTTTCGTATTGTAGTTTGCGTAAAACATGGTGATAAACATGCTTGAGTCCACGTTCTGTTCTACAACGCGGTTAAGATTTTTCAGCACTTGGGAGGGGTGAATGCCGGTCTCCGGAAGAGAGTCCATGGCATACTTGATCATCGACATGCACAATGCGGCGGGTATTCCTTTTCCGATGACATCGGCTATCGCGATGTTAATCGATTCCTTGTCTTTGACAAAGTGATAATAGTCCCCGCTCATCTGTTTGGCGGGGACGCTGATTGCCCCGATATCCAGGTCTTCTTCTTCAGGAATTTTTGTGCCAAGCAGCGTCTGCTGAACATTTGCGGCAATTTCAATTTCTGAACGAAGCTCCTGCTGGATATCTCTCAGACTTTGATGTTCCTGATAAGCCATCCCGTAGCCAATCATGACTTCTATTAAAAAATCCAGCGAATGAAAAACATCTTCCGGCAGATCCGGATACAGTTCCTTTACTACTTTTCGGTGGATGCTGATGATCTCCTCCGGAGGAACCTGATGTTCAATCGTTTTTCGGCTGAATTTTTGGGCTTGATATAAAGATGTTTCTGTTAATTCGGCTATATATCGGCTAAGCAGCTGATGATACCGCTGCTCTATAACCTCCCTGAAATCCACGTTCTAACCTCCTACCGAAGCCATTTCACGGCTTGAATCTCTGTTCCTTCCTCTGCAACAGATTGCAGGCTGAATTCGTCCATCAGCCTTTTGACGCCCGGAAGGCCCGCTCCCAGTCCGCCTGACGTTGAAAAGCCGTCTTCCATCACTTTACGGATGTCGGGGATTCCGGGTCCTTTGTCTTCTGCTATAATTTTAAGGCCTTTTTTCCCTCTGTCGTTTACTTGTTCTATGCTGACCTGGCCCTTGCCTGCATATAAGTAAATGTTTCTGGCCAATTCTGAGATAGCCGTCGTGATTCTGGCCTGGTCCACCGTGCCGAAGCCTAATTCCTTCGCAACGTTGCGGCCAAGCTGTCTGGCGGCTACGATATCCCATTCTGTCATGATTTTCACACAGGATTGGTCGTTCATCGCTATTCCCCCAATTCCCGCTTCAATGTCTCAAGCCCTTGCTCTAAATCGAGCGCTGTTTCGATTTCCTCAAGTGAGATTCCGAGTTCAATCAATGTGACCGCCACAGCCGGCTGAATTCCCGTCAATACGACATTTGCGCCCATCAATTTAGACATGGTGATGACATCGCCGAGCACTTTCGCGATAAATGAATCGATCATGTCAACGGATGTCAGGTCAATGACGACCCCGTTTGCGCCGGTTTCATAGATTTTGTTCAGCAGATCTTCTTGAAAATGCAAAGCTGTCTGGTCGTCAAGTTCCCATTGGATGGATACCAATAAGCAGTTATACAGTTTCAGGATCGGGATTTTTGGATGTCTCACAATGTTATTCCCCCAATGAAACGATTTTTCGATTTGTCATTTCAAGCGCTGTTTGAATTCCTTTTTGAAGGGTATTCTTCGTAATAACCTGCGACAAATCAATTCCCAGATTAACGATCGTCTGCGCGATTTCCGGACGGATTCCGACGAGCAGGCATTTCGCGCCGACAAGCCGCACCGCTTCCGATGCCTGGATAATATGGTGCGCCACCATCGTATCAACGACCGGCACGCCCGTGATATCAATTAATACAACCTGTGAACGGTGCTTCACGACGCCGTTTAACAGATTTTCCATAATGTGCTTTGCGCGCTCCGTATCAATCGTCCCGACAAGCGGCATGACCGTTACATGCTCAAATACCGGGATCAGCGGAGCCGACAATTCCTGAAGCGCGATTTTTTGCAAAGTAACCGTTTTTTCCCAGGAGATAGAATACTGATTTAAGATTTCCGTGTTGATCGGATTGAAAAAGCTGTCTATTTCCAAAATCAAATCTGCTCTGTCCTGATCGGCCATATTAAGGTCGACCATCGTTTCGTAAAGCAGTTTCCAAAACTCTGACAGGGTGGCTGAAAGAAGTTTCAGTGACAGGCCGAGCTGAACGGCGCGCAGTGCGAGTTCACTGATCTGCTCTTCCGTAGCCTCGTCATTTTTAGTCGATAATAAAAGAATGTCTATATAATCTTTACAAATATTTTCACATATGTGATTCGTAAGCTGATAGTCTTCCTGATTGCCTACTTCTTTTAGTTTGGCTGTCCAAGTATCAAGCAGTTCATCATGCTGATCAATGATGAACTGATACACTTTCTGATTCGACATGGGTTTCACTGACCTCCCGACACAAAACAACAAATTTTGTTTGATTATCTCTTTATTATAGCGCTTATGTTTTTCGAAAACAAAAAAAGTTGCTCTATATGAGCAACCAAAATATGACTAAAAATCAATGAGTGCCAAACTGATTTGCAAGGCTTCATCAACCTTATCCATCATTTCATCATCCAGATGAGTTATTTTATCCGTTAATCTTTGCTTGTCAATCGTCCGAATTTGCTCCAGCAAAATAACGGAATCTCTTTCAAAACCGTAGCGTTTTGCATCAATTTCGACGTGGGTTGGTAATTTCGCTTTCTGTATTTGGGCTGTTATGGCTGCAACAATAGCAGTCGGGCTAAAGCGATTTCCGATATCATTTTGGATCACTAAAACCGGGCGTACGCCGCCTTGCTCTGAGCCAACAACAGGAGATAAATCAGCAAAATAAACATCGCCGCGCTTTACAATCAAAATGATTATCCTCCGCTGACTAAGCGCTCAACGGTCGTTTCTGCTTCGCACTCAGCATAGTGAGCCTCAGAAGAGATATTCAAGTTGATTTTCGCCATTTCCATATACCCGCGTCTCATCAAATCACGGTTATGGCGAGTTGTCCGTTCGCTGACATACGCTCTCACTGCTTGTGATATCAGTTCGTTTCTGCTTCGTTTCTCCCGCATCGCTACACCATCCAATTCAGCTACTAAGTTTTCAGGCAAGCTGATTTTCATTTCGGTTCTTGCGCTGGATTCAGACAAAAAACATACACCTCCACCAAACTTACGGATACGACCAATACATCCATCCAGACATAATGATACCATTATTCAAACGTCAAGCAAAGCTGTTTTATAAATTCTCTTTTTCCGGATGACGGCTACTTGTTTGTATTATCTTGCAGTAAAGGATTTCTTACTTCCATTATACTCTCATTTTCCAAAAACATACGGGGAACGCGGGAACTAATGGTACAAGGGACCTCGTAATTAATCGTCCCAAGCCGCCCTGCGATTTCATCCATCGTGATCGTTTCTTCCTTCTGGCCGCCGATCAGGGTGACTTTGGTGCCCGGCGGATAAGATTGATCTAATTCGACCATCAATTGATCCATGCAGATTCTTCCCGCGATGTTCATCCGTTTGCCTCCGATCAGCACAGACGTGCCGCTCAGCTTGCGGAGCCACCCGTCCGCATAGCCGATGGGGACCGTTCCGATCCATTGATCCTTCTCTGCCGTATATGTTGCGCCGTAGCTGACGCTTTCCCCTTTGCGGATCTTTTTCACATGGGATAAAACAGAGTGCAGCGCAAAAGCCGGTTTTAAATGAAACGGAATTTCGCTTTGGATGTCAGCAGAAGGACGAAGCCCGTACATACTGATGCCGAAACGAACCGCGTTAAAGAAGCCTTTTTTAAGACGAAGTCCGGCAGCGCTGTTCGCGCAGTGCACCATCAATTCTTTTAAAGGGAGCGGAGCGATCAATTTTTTAAAGCGGTCAAACTGGAAGAGGAAATAATCTCTGTTTTTCTCATCCGCGGTAGCAAAGTGGGTGAATACGCCTTTACAGACTAAACCGGGATTTTGGCTGAGGATTTTTAACACGCTTTGGATTTCTTCCTCCGTTTTGACTCCGAGTCTGTTCATGCCGGTGTCGACTTTCAGATGAAACGGCACTGTTTCACTTCCGAGGTGGCGCGCAGCTTCCTGAAGCCATTCAACAGAATACCCCGTGAGTGTTACGTCATACTCGGCAGCTGCTTGTACATATTCGGGCGGCACGGCGCCAAGAACGAGAATCGGCGCTGTAATGCCCCGTTTTCTCAATGAAATCGCTTCATCCAGTATGGCTACGGCAAGACAAGAGGCACCCGCTTCAAGCGCGGCTTTCCCAACTTCCAAATCTCCGTGGCCGTAAGCGTTCGCCTTTACAACCGCCATGAGATGGACGTTTTGCCCGATGTGTTTTTTCATATGCGTGACATTTTCTTTAATCGCGGACAGGTTGATTTCCGCCCACGTTTCTCTGTAAAAGGATGCTGTGTTCATTCGATACACTTCCTAGCATTATTTTCAATTCATATTGTTATTATCATACTAAAATTATTCTGCAAAGTGAAATGGAATCAAAAAAGAGACCGACAGCGGCGGCCTCTTTTTTGACGTTATTTTGACGACTGTCCCTGCATGCTTTTGGCGGCGGCCACCATTTCATCTTTTGTCAGATCCTGTGATGACAGAAGATAATCCACTCCGTCATATGTCCACGTTAAAGACGTATCAGATAATGCGGCCACCGTGAAGCCGAGATTAACCGGTTCGCCTTTCAGCGTGACGGCAGAGGCGGCTTTTGCGATATGGGCTTTTTCTTGAATAAGGGTGAATGATTTTTCTCCGCCGTAAGTCATGACGATCCGTTTGCCGTCCGCCGTTGAAATATCTTTCTCTTCAAGCTTTTTGACGCCGGCCGGCACTTGAAGCGGTGTTTTGACCGCAAATGAATCAGACGGCTTGGCGCTTGTGGCGACGTCCATCTGGGAAAGCGTCATATTTTTCTTCTCGTCAAAAGAGTCTTTATCAAACGGCTTGTTGAATTCAAAGCTTTTGAATTCGACTTTTACCATCACTTTCCGGTCTGTATCCATGACTTTGACGAGCGATGGGCTCATGTCCTTTTTGTTGAAAGTGATTTCCTGAGTCGGCAGCATTTTGTTGTGCTGATAGTTTGTTTTTGTTTCAAACGTGTACTTTTTATCTTTGGCGGAATAGACGGCGTCTTTGTCATGCTGCACGTCCTTTACAAGTGACTCAAACAAATATACTTGGCTGCTGTTATTCGGCCAGTCGCTTTGGAAACGGAAGCTCTTATTTAGAGACGGCGTGAGGACAAAGACTCCGTTGGCGTTCCGTAAGATGACTTGGTTTTGGTCTTTTTTCGGATTTTCCAAATAGACCCGGTACAGGGAAGGTTTTTTATGCCAGATTTCCACATTGTATACTTGCGGATCACTCCCCGTTTCGATGGTCATTTTGGCTTTCGCTTTGTACGAGGTGTATTCTTTCGCCTTCTTATCTAAACCGTTCACGATATCTTCCTGTGATTTTTGGCCGCAGGCCGAAAGAATAAGGACGGCAAGCAGTCCCGTTAAAAGCAAAACAAAGCTTTTTCTCACCTTTTTTCAACCCCTTCTTCTCAATTGATGTAAAGGGAAGAAATCGCTTGTTTGACTTTAACGGTACGCCCTGAACGGACGGACGCGTACCATAAAAGCCTCAAACAACTTGTCTCCCTTAATGCACTATCAAATATATGAAGGGGTTCCGGCTAATATGCAGACTAGCGTGACAACCTTTCAATCACGACCTGTGCCGCGGCGTATTCTTTTGTATGGGTAATGGAGACGTGAACCGCCGCGCCGTCAAGCTTGGCGCAGGCCAGCACAGGCTTTCCCGCCGTGTCGTTACCGGTTTCAATATCCTGAAAGCTGAGCTCTTTGCCGATACCTGTGCCGTATGCTTTCGAAAAAGCTTCTTTTGCCGCAAATCTTCCCGCGAGAAATTCAATTTTCCTTTTGCCCGACAGCAATGTAAAACGGGCGTATTCAGCCTCCGTCAATATTCTTTGCGGAAACCTCGCCTGCCGGCTGAGCATGTTTTCAATTCTGTGCAGTTCAACGATGTCGATTCCGATTCCGAAAATCATGTGAATTCCTCCTAAAAGTCCGTACTAAAAAACGGTTTATGTCATAAACGTGTTACTATATATGTAACAAATCAGATGCAAAGGGGCTTGCGATGTTTATACGAACGGAAAATTTCCAGACTTTTATCAGACGTTATCCGGCCGTCAGCTGTATCTTGGCGCTGCAGGCGTTCTTGTGGCTGTTTTTCAGTATGCCGCTTCATTCCGTCATGATGTGGTCAGATGCTGTGACCGGCTATAATTACGGCGTTTCCTCGGGAGAATGGTGGCGGCTGGTGACACCGATGTTTTTACACGCGAATTTCACTCACCTTTTGTTTAACTCCATGTCTCTCTTTTTATTCGCGCCCCCGCTTGAGCAGATGCTCGGAAAAGTCCGTTTTCTGATTGTGTACATCGCATCGGGCATCATCGGCAATATCGGCACGTATCTTGCCGAACCGCTTGATTATGTGCATGTCGGCGCATCCGGCGCGATCTTCGGACTTTTCGGCGTGTATGTGTTTTTGACTGTTTTCCGCAAGGAGCTGATCGGCCGGGATCAGTCGAAAATGATTATGACCCTGCTTATCATCGCGGTGCTGTCGACGTTTATCAACTCTAATATTAACATTATGGCGCATTTGTTCGGACTGGCAGGCGGATTTTTGCTTTCCTTTTTATGCGTGCAGCAAAAAAAGCGGCGGTATTAACCGTCCGCTTTTTCATATGAATACCAGCGCCCGATGCGTTCGGCATCTTCCTCGCTGACATCCTTCAGCATGACATGCTCCATGTGGTGAGCTGATTTCACTGCGGTAGCCACAGATGCGAGCCGCCTTCTTTTTTGCAGAAAGGAGCGGCTGACTTCAAACATCTGCATTCTTCTTCTCAGCATAATCGTGGTCGTCTTCCCGATAAGCCTCGTGGTGATCTGAAGCCTGCCGCCGTTGATGCACCATGACGCTGTCCTAAACGAGGCATATCCAAGCACTATTTCGACGGGAAGCACAAGGAGCGATGCATATCCCCACGGTTTAAACAGAATACAAAGCGGGATGATCACGAAAACCGAGAAGATTATGGATCGGAATAAATACCGGCGCAGCGCCCTTTTCGGCAAATGATTCCGGTTTTCTTCCAGCACGTAATCCGGTGTGAAACCGTTCAGCATCACTCCGAGCTTTGATTTGCGGATGATCGGAAACAGAATCGTCTGTGCTCCTTCTTTCTCATTCCCCGCACTGCCGGCGCTGACAATCGCAACCGTCGCGTATCCGAATAATTGCCTGATCACATTTTCTTTCATTTTAATGGCTTGGATTTTACGGAGCGGGATCGTCACTTGATGTTTTTCAATAATTCCTCTGGTAATGACCAATTCGTGTTCTTTTTTTTCTATCTTAAAGTTGGCATGCTTGATCATCATACCGGCGATGCTTAACAGCCAGGCGATGAACAATCCTATGAAAATGATCACGGCGTATATACCGATGCTCGCATGCTTGAGAAAAGAAAACCTGTCATAGAGCCAGTCCATCGGAAGTACTTCATCAATCTGAGAAAAGAGGGCGAATACCGCTGAGATGATGACACCGATTCCCCCGGATGTTGAGGCGGCCATAAGCAGCTCACCCACAGACAGGCGGTAAACGGATTGCACATCTTCCCTGCGCATCGGCTCCTGCTCTGCTTCGGTCTCCCCTCGTTCTTCTTGCTCCGCTTTTTGCTGAAAAACAGCCGCTCTGATCCGTTCCGCCTCTTCCACAGTAATGGCGGATAAGACGGCCTCGGCGTTTTTCCCGTCGCCGGCCGTTTCGATTTGAAGCTTAACAAGCTTAAAAAGCTGCTGAATGATGCCGGCACTCGTATTCATTGATTGAATCCGGTCAATGGAGATGTATCTCTTTTTCGTAAAAAACAAGCCTTCTTCAATTCTGAATTCTCCGTCCTCAATCCGGTATGTAAATTTTCTCCACTCGATCACACTTGCCGTAATCAGCCAGATAAGCAGGACGGCGAGCGCAATGCCTCCGTAAAAGCGGATGAAGTGGTTGGAATTAACAATATAGACGAGAAAAAATGGCAGAATAATGTTTTTAATGGTTTCGATAATAATATGGAATAAGTTCAAAATCACGGCCGCCGGGTGCAGACGTTTCGGCTCAGACATCATCTTCCGTCACCCTTGCCAGACGGGAAATGGAATCCCTCAGCCGGTCAGCTTCCTCCATATCAAGCGCCGGAATGGAATGAACGGTTGCCGCCGTGGAGATTTTGACTGAGGCCAGACGGTACCTTCTGAGGAGCGGGCCTTGTGAAGTATCTACGTGCTGCACCCTCACCATCGGCACAATGACCCGTTTGACAATAAAAATGCCGGATTGAATATCAATTTCATTTTCATGGACTTCATAGCGCCAGATCCTGTGCCTGATTTTCGGTATGGCATAGACGGATATCACTGAACCGAAGATCCAAATGATGCCGAGGACTCCGGTGATCCAATACGGCCAATGGAAGAAATGGCTTAAAACAGCTGCTGCTATAACGGCCAGAAGACAGAAGGCGGACAGGATGATTTCCTGAAGACGCCAGACTTTTAAGCCGCTTGGACTGATTCGATTTTTTGGCTGTGCTCTCAACATACCTACCTCCCATTTTTTATCATACATACAAATACGGCTGATTTGCAAAAAAGATTCACTTTCCGGCATATCAAAAAAAAGCGGACCCCGTAAAAGGGTCCGCTTCCTGTGTTTTAGTATGATTTTTTCTGGCGTCTGTCACCTGAAGAACGGCGGTCGCTTGAGCGTTTTTTATCGTAGGAAGAACGGTTGTTGGTTTTCCCTTTGCCGCCGCGGTAGCCGCCGCCTTGGCCGTCTCTGCGCTTAGAAGTACGCTGGTTTTTATAGCGTTTGCTGACCATCGGCGCTTCATCAGTGAGGCGTACAGGCGTGCTGTCCGGCTCTTTTGTCGCCATTTTAATGGCTGCAGCCACAACTGTCACTGCATCATGATCTTCTAACAATTCCGCAGCTGCCGTCATGTAGAAGTTCAGGTTGTTTTCGCTGATCGCCGTGCGCAGACGGTCAACCGTCATCTGCTGCTGACCTTCTAATGCTTCGTCAAGCGTCGGCTCTTTCATGCGGTCCATTTTGCGTTTTGTCGTTTGTTCGATCGCGCGAAGCATGTTTTTCTCACGCGGTGTGATAAACGTCATCGCCATACCCGTTTTTCCTGCACGGCCCGTTCTTCCGATACGGTGAACGTAGCTTTCAGGATCTTGAGGCACGTCAAAGTTATAAACGTGGGTAACGCCTGAGATATCAAGTCCGCGGGCGGCAACGTCAGTCGCTACAAGCACTTCGATCGCACCTTCTTTAAATTTACGAAGCGCAACCATACGTTTCGCCTGCGTTAAGTCGCCGTGAATTCCTTCGGCCGCATATCCGCGAAGGTTCAGGGCTTCAGCAAGCTCATCGACACGGCGTTTCGTACGTCCGAATACGATCGCAAGTTCCGGAGACTGAATGTCAAGAAGACGAGTCAGCGTATCGAATTTTTTGCGCTCCTGCACTTCCAAGTAGAACTGCTGAATGTTGGACACAGTCATTTCTTTCGCTTTTACTTTTACGTGTTCCGGCTCAGTCATGAAACGCTCTGCGATCCGTTTGATCGGCGCAGGCATTGTTGCTGAGAATAAGAGCGTTTGGTGGTCGCTCGGCACGTTTGAGAGAATGGATTCAATGTCATCAATGAATCCCATGTTCAGCATTTCATCAGCCTCATCCATGACAACCGTGTTCACGTTGTTTAAACGGATCGTGCGGCGGTTGATATGGTCAAGAAGACGCCCCGGCGTACCTACGATGATATGCGGGTTTTTCTTCAATGCGCGGATCTGACGTCCGATATCCTGGCCGCCGTAAATAGGCAGTACTTTCGCACGCTTATCTTGTCCGATTTTATATAACTCTTCAGATACTTGAATGGCTAATTCACGGGTTGGCGCGATTACGATTGCTTGAATATTAGGAGACTCGGGGTTCATTTTTTCAACAAGGGGTATACCGAACGCAGCTGTTTTACCTGTACCTGTTTGCGCTTGTCCGATGACATCTTTATTTAAAAGTCCGAGCGGAATCGTTTGTGCCTGGATCGGTGTTGCTTCTTCAAATCCCATACGATTGATTGATTTCATGAGATCAGAACTTAATTGGAAATCTTGAAACGTTATAGTCAAATTATTCAAACTCCTTCTGATTGCTGTTTCAGTAATGTCGTGATTTACCACTAAAAACCGCCCTTTCATCCAAAGGACAGGATCATACGTATACAAAGCCCGAATTACTTTACGTTTAATCTTACCATTACACTATGTGTTTTTCAATAAGGCGAGATGGTCAGGCGGCCGGAAGCGGCCTGACCGGATTCTTCCCGCGAACGAGGCCGGACCCCGCGCCGGACGGGATTTCCCAGCCGGCGGTCTTTCTTTTTCATACAGACAGAATTATTTCACCCTGAATTAGTTTCTTCATTTTTGTATATTTTTATGATGCTGATCAGTATTTTTTCAGTTCTTCTCTAATAAATCTTTAACGATTTCTTCGAGCTTCATACCTCTCGATGCTTTAAACAGAAGGAGATCGCCGGAAGCGGCCATTTCCTGTATGGCGTGAAGCAGTTCTTTTTTGTCAAGATAATGGCTGACGCGCCCTTCTTCAAAATGCCGGCGCGCTCCGTCAGCGATGAATGCGCCGAGTGTGCCGTAAGTAAATACATGGTCGATTTCCGCCGGATTGACCGCAGCTCCGCATTCTTCGTGGAATGCTTTTTCTTCATCACCAAGTTCAAGCATATCACCGAGCACGAGCATTTTCTTCCGATAGCCTTTCATCGTTTCAATTAATTCGACCGCCGCTTTCATTGACGTCGGGCTCGCATTATATGCGTCGTTTACGATCGAGATGCCGTTGTCCGTTTTGACCAGTTCCAATCTCATCCCTGTCACCTTCAGGCGGCTCAGTCCCAGAGCGGCATTTTCCGGCGTAATGCCGAAATAGGTGCCGGCGGCGTATGCGGCCATGGCATTCATCACATTATGTCTGCCGAGAACGGGAATAAAGAAAGAACGGTCGATCCCGTCGATATTAAAGTACGTGCCTTCTTCCGCCTGTTTTATTTCTTTCAGGCAGAGATCATTGTCCGCGCCTGCGCCGTATGTCGTTGTCCGGCAAGTGTACGCCTTTTGGCGGAGCAGCGGCTCATCCCCGAAATAAAACAGAACGCCGTCTTCCCGAAGTCCGTTTATAATTTCAAGTTTCGCCTCCGCAATTCCTTCTCTTGAGCCTAAATCCTGCATGTGGGATTCGCCGATATTGGTAATGACGGCAGCTTCCGGTTCAGCAAGACGGCTCAGAAAATCAATTTCGCCCCTCGCGCTCATTCCCATTTCTAAAACGGCGATTTCTGTATCTTCAGGCATGGCAAGCACAGTCAGCGGCAGGCCGATATGATTGTTGAAATTGCCGGCGGTTTTGTGAACGCGGTACTGCGTGCCGAGAACGGCGTGCAGCATGTCTTTCGTTGTCGTTTTTCCGTTGCTCCCGGTCACCCCGATAACCCGTGTGCCGAGCTCTTCCAAATAAGCTTTTGCCAATGTTTGCAGCGCCTCCAGCGTGTCATCGACCAGGATGACAGCACGCTCTTCCGGCGGATTCGGTTCAGAGCGGTCCCACAACACCGCGGAAACGCCTTTTTCGAATGCTTGCGGCACAAAGGTGTGGCCGTTAAAATGCTCGCCTTTTAAAGGAATGAACAGCTGATTTTTTTCCAAAGTCCGCGTATCGGTTGCGGCGCCCTCAATCATTGTTTGTTCAAATACGGGATTTGTCAGTGTGCCTTTGACCATGTCTGCGATTCGCTTTACAGTTCGCTTTATCAAAGGTGGCACCTCGCTTTCTGAAAATGTTGTCTGTTACGGGAAAAGACACTGCCCCTTTTAGGCAGTGTCCGTCTTCATTAAAATGTATGTTTAATCAGCTGTTTTTCGGCATGGCGTTCTTTTGCCAGCTCAACCAGCTGTTCGATCAGATCACTGTAATCTACGCCTGCTTCTTTCCAAAGCAGCGGGAACATGCTGAATGGCGTAAAGCCCGGCATTGTGTTCACTTCGTTAATGAGCACTTGACCGTCATTGGTCAGGAAGAAATCGGCGCGGACAAGGCCTGATCCGTCAATCGCTTTGAAGGCTTTAATCGCCATCTCGCTGATTTCCGCATATTGTTCATCCGTCACTTGCGCGGGAATCATTAAATCCGTGTCGCCGTCTTCATATTTCGCCTTGTAATCGTAAAAGTCGGTTTTCGGCGCGATTTCACCGACGGCGGAGCATTTCGGTTCGTCATTTCCGAGTACGCCGATTTCGATTTCTCTTCCGGCGATTCCTTCTTCCACCACAATTTTCCGATCATACTCAAAAGCCAGTTCGAAGGCTTTTTCAAGCTCTTCGCGATTTCGGCATTTGCTGATTCCGACGCTTGATCCGAGGTTCGCCGGTTTGACGAAGCACGGATATCCCAGCTCCTCTTCAACCTGCTGTAAGCAGCTGTCCGGCGTCTGTTTCCAGTCCTTTTTTAAGAAAGCGGCGTACTTCGCCTGCGGAAGCCCCGCTTGAGCGAACAAATGCTTCATGATGACTTTATCCATGCCGGCTGATGATGCAAGCACCCCGTTGCCGACATAAGGAACGTTCAGCAATTCCAGCAGACCCTGAATGGTGCCGTCTTCACCGTTCGGTCCGTGCAGAAGCGGAAATACGACATCGATCGGCGCCTTTTCGTCAGGCGACGCTTCAGGAAACATTTCCCGGTTCAATGCTGATAGAGCGAAACTTTCACCGTTTTGTTCCAGCTGAAGCATTTTCACGTTGGAAACCGGCTCAGTCAGCAGCGGGCCTCTTTGCCATTCTCCTTTTTCAGTGATGTAAATCGGATGTATATCAAACTTCTCAGTATTAAGCGCTTTTGTTACAGCTAATGCTGTCTGCAGCGATACATTGTGTTCGGCTGACTTTCCGCCGTACACCAATCCTAGACTTGTTTTCAATGGATATTCCCCCCACAACAATTCATCTTTACTATCTTATCACTTTCCTCAGAAAATGATCTAATTATTTTTGGGCATTCTGAATATGAAAGCATTTGTATGTAATTCCTTTTTATTTTATATTAAAATGGCATGGAAAAGGAGATGTGTCATATGAAAAAAATCAGTACAACAGAACAATTTAATGAACTTATTCAATCCGACAAGGAAATCATCGTGAAATTTTTCGCTGACTGGTGCCCTGACTGCACGCGCATGAATATGTTCATCGGCGATATTTTGGAAGAATATAATCAAAATGATTGGTATGAGCTGAACAGAGACGAGCTCCCTGAGCTTGCCGACAAATATCAGGTAATGGGCATACCGAGCCTTCTGATCTTTAAAAACGGTGAAAAGAAAGCGCATCTTCACAGCGCAAACGCAAAAACGCCCGAAGAAGTCACAGAGTTTTTATCACAGCATATTTAATTCGTTTCACGATCTTTGTTTATGACTTCAGGCTCTACATGAACATGGACATGAGTCACATCATGTTCATGTTTTATTGCATACTCGACTGCATCGGCTGCTTCATGGCCTTCTTTCACAGACAGTCCCGGATCTACCGTAATGACCATTTCCACATGAACCGTGCTCCCCAAATACCTTGCTTTCACATCCTTCAGCCTGCTGACCTCTTTTATTTCTTTCACCGTGTGTTTATACGGCTCCAAATCTTTCAGATCAAACCCGTCCGTCAATGAGTGGGAAGCATCTTTGAAGATGTCCCATGCCGTCTTACAGATGATGATTCCGATCAGAAAAGCAATGACCGGATCAATCCACAGCAGATGAAGCCGGGCCGTTAAAACGCCTATAAACGCCCCAATACTGACATAGGCGTCAGAACGGCTGTCTTTCGCCGCCGCATGAAGCGCAGAACTTTTAACCCGATTCGCAAGACGGCTGTTATATACATACATGCCGTACATTACAATCGCGCTTCCGAGCGCCGTCCATGCCGCAATGAAGCTCGGCTCGGCCTCCGTTCCGCTGACAATCGCCTTTGCTCCTCCGATCAGCACTTCAATACCGACCGCCATCATAATAAAAGACGCAATTAATGAAGAAATTGTTTCAGCCCGATAATGTCCGTAAGCATGATCACTGTCCGCGGGGCGCTGGGAAATCCGGAGCCCGATCAGCACAGCCAGTGATGCGACAATATCCGTGGCATTATTTAAACCGTCCGCTCGGAGCGCTTCGGAATGATAAATAAGACCGATCACCAGTTTGACGGCGGCAAGGATGAGGTACGCGGCGATATTAAGAATCGCGCCTTTCTCACCCCGTTTTAAGTTTGCCGTTTGATCATTCATGTAAGGACTCCTCCATTCTCATTCATAGTATGGATGGAAAAGCGGAAAAATAGCAGCTTTGATCTGAGCAAATGCAATATTCGACAGCATTATTCCCCGGGAAACTTTTTGTCGAAAAATTGGCGGTATTTTTCCTTTACATATGAATATGCCCATTGTATACTTTCATTAACTGATAATGATTCTCAATATCATTTGATTAGGAGGGTAATCATGAGGTCTTCTCCTCAGCTCAGATCATCAGTTGAAGGACGAAAAAAACATCTGATCCATTTGCTGATCAATAACGGAATATACAAAAAGTCGGAACGGCATTTATATGAATTATCGCTCGGAGAATTAGAAAGCGAATACAAATATGTTAGGAAGGTGCGGGTTCATGGCGAAACGTAAAATAAAAACATACGAACAGCTGATAAAAGAAAACAAGGCGGCCATTATGAATAATCAAAAGCTGATGAATGTGATCTATGACAGAATTGACCGCAAGCATCAAAAACTGCTCCGGCACAACAGCCATACATAAAAAGAGCCTTTTTCAGGCTCTTTTTTTTATTGCTCAAAGGCTTCCGCCGCTAATTTGCCGATGACCGCATCGTCCATCGGCGGATTGTGAAGGCCGGCCCGGGCATCCCGATAATACCGCTGGAGCGGATTGTTTCGCTCTAGGCTTTTTGCGCCGGTGATTCTCATTGCTTTATCAACAACAGAAAGGACGGCATTTGTCACAATATGTTTTGCGGCGCCGAGCTCGCTTTTGATGAAAGGGCGGCGTTTCGGGTCATCATACATTTGCGTCGCCGTGAAGAGAAACTGTCTCGCTTTTAACAATTCAAGCTCCATTTCCCCGACACGCTGCTGAACGGCCGGCACGTCTTTAATCGGTCCGTTCAGGCTGTTCGGCGAATATTCGGATGCAAACCGGACGGCATAGTCCCTTGCCGCTTGAGCGATACCCAGATAAGCAGCGGGAATGTGAAGCAGCCAGCCATTCACTTTCGCCGCCCTCGGCCCGCTGATAAGCTCCACAAGCCGCTCGTCACTGAGCGTGACATGATCTAAAAGGAGATCATGGCTTCCGGTCGCCTTCATGGCAATCATATCCCATGTTTCTTCGACCGAGACGCCTGCCTGATCTTTATGAATGAGAAAAACACCGGTCGTTTGTTTTTCTTCAATCCATGCCGTCACAAGCATATAATCTAACGTCAACGAAAGGGTTGTAAAGGTTTTTCGGCCGTTCAGCACCCATTTTCCGTCTTTTTTGACAGCGGAGGTGCCGGGTCTTCCTCCCCTCGTCGGACTGCCGGTCTGCCGTTCCGTCGCTGCCCTGTTCAGGACAGCTCCCTTTTTCACCTCTTCTGTGATAAATGAAAAGACATCTTCATCCCAGCTGTTTCCTTCTCCGAGCTCACCCATGACGGATAAATGCCAGCCGATTCCGAGAGCAACGGCCGCGTCTCCCCGCGCCAGCCGTTCCTGAAACAGCACCATATCATAAACGGAAATGCCTGCACCGCCGAATGCCTCAGGTACCGTTAATGCCGTATATCCTGCGTCGCGCAGTCTTTGAATTTTCTCCACGGGAAAACGGCCCGCCTCATCATCAAGCGCGGCTGTTGTTTGAAATTCGTCTGCAAGCAGGCCGATTTTTTCCATCCATTCCCTCTGCCGTTCATTCTGTATCCATAAAGACACTGGAATCCCCCCATTATAATTCCGATAAAGTTAATAAGTATTATAGAGATTCAAGTCTCGTTTCGCAACTGTGAGGCTGTATAAAAAAACACGCTATTCCATGGAATAGCGCGTTCAGACTGCTTCCGGGCCGCGGTCCTGCTTGAGCCCGAGATAAATCAGCATATATGTGAGATAACCCATCGTCATCACAAGCCCGCCAAAGAAAAAGCTTGAAAAAATCGGCTCTTCAAACGCGGTAACCGCCGCAAGCACGATCCAGCTTGCATACAGGTAGATGATGAAATAACGGAATCCCGTCTTCAATTTATATAAGAGAAACAGCCCCACTGTAGAAAACAATCCCAGCGCAAGTCTGAAATAAACAAGATGTTCGAATTGGAACATGAATGACACAAAGGAAAAACCAAGCAATAACACAATCGGTAATGCGGTAATAAAATTTCTCAAGTGAGCACCTCCGTCATTACCTTTATTATAAATCAAAATAGCATAAATTATTGATTTATCGTGATCTTTTTCACAAAAATGTCATTCCTTTACTTTATACCCGAACATCGCGTTTGCAAAAGCTCCACCAAGCGACGGCTAAGAAGAATACGATATGGATAATGATAATGCCTGCGGAAAATAACGGCGTCATTCCCGCAAACAGCGGTTTCGCCCCGCTCATATATTGCGTCAAGTCAGTATTTGCGAACAGCAGAAAACTTCCCCATTTGTTTTGGAAGAGCGACATAATCGTCACGAGTGATTTTGCGCCGTACAGCACGATAAATGACAAAATGACGGCCGTTGCGCTGTTTCGGAATACAGAAGAACACAACAAGCCAAAACATGCCATCGCAAACGCCTCGACCCAGTTCGTGCCGATTACTTTCAGGGTGTTCATAAGAAGCGTCCCTGATTCAGATGTCACCGCCACGCCGAAGAAAGCCATGCCGAACAGCAGAGACAGAATATAGTACGCCGCATACAGGTACAAGCTGACCAAAAATACGGTAATGAGTTTAGATACAAAAATCCGCTCCCGCTTTACCGGGCGGATTAACAGAAATTTGATCGTTTTCTTATCAAATTCAGCGGAAATGATCGTTGCCGCGATCACGATTGTTAACGCCTCAAGCAGAATATTCAGCCCGGGCGCGTACGCCATATAGCCGATAAAATTCTCATCCGTTCCGGAACTGATGACAAGCCGTTTAATGACAAGCGCCATAATAAATTGGAGAACGGCCATCAGAATCAGCGCCACTAATGAGACTTTTCGGTTAAAGAGCTTCATATGCTCATTCGCTGTCAATTTAAACATTCGTCTCCCCCTCCTCTTGAAGCGCCGTCGTCACTTTCATGAATTCATCCTCCAGCGATTCCGCATACGGCATGATGGAATACACGAGAAAGTCTTGTCCGACGAGCGCATGGTTTAATGCCGGGATGTCCTTCTTCGCTACGGTGACGGTAATGCCCCCGCCGTTTTTCTCCGGAGCAAATTGCTGTTGGGACAGCCATTCGAATGCTTCGTCAGCCGGCTGAATGTCGAGGACGGCTTTTTCTTCTTTTTCCTCAGCGCCGCGCAGAACAACCTCTGTTTTGATCTCACCTTTTTGAATGATGATGACACGGTCGCAAAGGTCCTCCACTTCACGCAATAAATGCGTCGCAAAAAGGATGCTCGTCCCTTCAAGCTCCGCGAGTTCCTTTAAGTGATCGCGGAAATCCTTCATTCCGCCGGGATCAAGCCCGTTTGTCGGTTCATCTAAAATGAGCAGATTCGGACGGTGAAGAATGGCCTGCGCAATCCCGAGACGCTGACGCATACCAAGGGAATACGTTTTAACTTTGTCATGAACGGCGTTGGTGAGCCCGACACGCTCGATGACTTCCTGAAGCCTGTCCTCTTTGATGTTTTTGTGCATGTTGGCAAAGTGCTTCAGATTTTCCCACCCCGTCAGGTACGGGTAGAATTCAGGATTTTCCACGATCGCTCCGACGGATTCAAGCGCTTTTTCGAAATCAGCATCGTGCTGAAAGCCGTTAATTGTAATCGTGCCGCTGTTTTTCTTTAAAAGACCGACGATGATTCGGATAAGTGTGGTTTTTCCCGACCCGTTCGGACCGAGCAAACCGATGATCTCGCCCTGCCTGACATCCATGCTGATGTTTTTTAAAATGTGCTTTTTGCCTATTGTTTTGTCAAGGCCTTCAATATGTAAAATCGGCTCAGTCATACAGCCTTCCTCCTTTTTCACAAAAAATAAACAGTGCCCGTACATAGGCACTGTCTGCATTATAACATTAGTCATATATTCGTGAAGAGCCGGAGCCGACGTTATGTCTTATCCGGGACCGGTCCGTTTTTTTCCTTCTCTTCATTATTGACGACATCCAGAATATCAAGCAGGAACACAAAAATCGGAATTCCGATAATCAAGCCCCAGATACCGAAGAAATGTTCCGAGAAAATCAGAACTGTAAAGGTAAAAAAGATCGGCAGTTCCGTTTTCGCTGACATCAGTTTCGGATTAAGGAAGTACGTCTCAATCGCATGGATGACGAAAATGACCAGCACGATGTAGATGACATACGCTGCGCCGCCCGTCGTATACGCGATGATGCTGAGCGGAATGAGCGAAATCACCACACCCGCCACGGGAATGAGCCCGAGGAAAAAGACCATGATTGACAGGCCGAACAGCTGCGGAAAATGCAGAATCGCCAATGCGATCAAGGTGAGGATACAGTTCACCAGCGCGATAATAAATTGGGCTTCAAGCACTTTGCCGAATGTTCTCGCAAACTTGCTGCCGAAATAAGCAAGTTCGTAGTAAAAAACAGACAGCTTGCTGTGCTGAAATTTTTTCATAAACTCCGTGAGCCGCTTTTTCTCGAACAGGAAAAACATGCTGAGAATCAGTGACATCACGACCTGCAAACCGAAAGTGCTGATATCGGCCAAGTATGTATACAGTACATTAAAACCTTCTTTTACATAGGAACCGATATTGATATCGCCGAACACGCTCGATATCTCATCATAAAACGGAATGACATCGGGATGATACGCGATGTGCTTGATCTGCTTAATCAGCTGTTCAATCTGCTTGGCAACAATCGGGTAAAAGACAAAGCCTCCGACAGTCGCCCCGACAGCCAGCGCAATATATAAAACGGTGATGACCACCCTCTGGCTGATCCGGAAAAAATGGTTCAACACGTGCCGGATGACAGTCTCCAGCCGATCCATCAGAAAAGTAAAAATAAACGTAAGCAAAATCAAATTAATCATACTTCGGAATACAACTAACACCCCAGTCAAAACAAGAAAAACGGAAAAACGTCTGACACCCGGATGCTGAAAAAATTTAAAAATAGCCGCCATTTATACACTCCTGCTAGGACAAAAAGCCCTTAGATTTCATCTTTCACTCTCTAATTGTAAATTATATAACAAAATGACGCTAAGGTCTTTGTCCACCTCCTAATAAATTTAAACAAATTTATCTTTTTTACTCATGGAGGCCGAAAAAAAGAACGGCATGCCCGATGCATGCCGTTCCTTTCCTTTTATACCGCCGTTTTCATTTCTTTTACGGCCTGTGTGCTTTTCGTTTCGTCAAACTCATTTTCGCTCTTGGCTACGATGATGGTGGCGATTCCGTTTCCGATCAGGTTGACGATCGCCCTTCCTTCACTCATAAAGCGGTCGACGCCGAGGAGCAGCGCCAGTCCCTCCAGCGGGATAACCTGAAGCGCCGATAAAGTGGAGGCGAGTACGATAAATCCGCTTCCGGTTACGCCCGCCGCGCCTTTTGATGTCAGCATCAGCACGAGAATGATCGTAACCTGCTGGCCGATGGTAAGGTCAACGCCGAACACCTGCGCCAGAAAAACCGTCGCCATTGAAAGATAAATCGAGGTGCCGTCAAGGTTAAAAGAATATCCCGTCGGAATGACAAGGCCGACAACCGATTTGGAACAGCCGTAACGCTCCATTTTATCCATCATCCGCGGAAGGACGGACTCAGAAGAGCTTGTGCCGAGAACAATGAGCAGTTCATCTTTAATAAAACGGAGATAGTTCCACAAGCTGAAACCGAATAGTTTGCAAATGATATTCAAAGCGACAAATACAAACAGGAACATCGTAACGTATACAGACAGCATCAGACTCGCCAGCGGCTTGATGGAATCAAGGCCGAAGTGCCCGATCGTATAGGCCATGGCCCCGAATGCGCCGATCGGCGCCGCGCGCATGATGTAGCCGATGATTTTGAAAAAAACGTGCGACAGTTTATCAAAGAAATCAATAATGCTTTTGCCTCTTTCACCGAGCGCCGCCAGGCCGACACCGAATAAAACAGAAAAGAATAAGACCTGAAGAATGTCGCCTTTTGCGAAAGCGTCAACCATATTTGACGGAACGATGTGAGTGATAAACTCAATCCAGTCAATCCCCTGTCCCCCGTTTTGGGTGTACTGAGAGACATCCCCTTTTTCAAGCTTGCTGTAATCAAGGCCCTCACCGGGTTTCATGATATTGACGACCAGAAGTCCGATAATAAGGGCGATGGTGGTCACGACTTCAAAATAAATAAATGCTTTTCCCCCGACTTTGCCGACTTTTTTCATGTCTCCCATCTTGGCGATGCCGAGCACGATCGTCAGGAATATGATCGGTGCGATAATCATTTTTACCGCATTGATAAATGTATCGCCGAGCGGCTTCATCTGCTTCCCGGCCTCAGGCCATACGAGTCCGACAATGACGCCGATGATCACCGCCGTGATGACCTGCACCGTAAGATTTTTGAAAATTTTCATCCCTACTCCCCCTTGCCTCTCGCTGCGTCTATACGAGAATGATAGCGTTTTCATACAAAGAGGGGAAGCTTATGATCATAACGGACATTTTGGTCTTTTTGGTCTCGGCTAGCGGACAAATTTGTAGCGGTTAACCGGCCGGCCCACTCCCCCGTATTGAATGTCGAGCTTAATCTGGCCGTCTTTCTCAAGAAAATCAAGATAACGCCGCGCTGTCACCCTGGCGATCCCGAGCGCTTTGGCGGCTTCTTCAGCTGAAAGCGGCTCCGTCTGCTGTTTCATATAGGTCAAAATTTCATTCATCGTAAAATGATTTAACCCCTTCGGCAGATCCCTGGACGGATTTTGCGGAATTTTAAGCAGCATGTCAAGCTGCTCCTGCGACATGGTGTCATGCTCTTCAATTTTCCGTTTATATTGTTTATAGTTTTCGAGCGCCTGTCTCATCCGCTCCAGCTTAAACGGCTTCAAAATATAGTCGGCCGCACCGTTCTGCAGCATAAGCTGGATTGTTTCTTTGTCTTTTGCGGCCGAGACGATGATGACGTCCACTTCGAGCTTTTGTTTTCTGATTTCCTGGAGCGTTTTAATTCCGTCTTTTTTCGGCATGTATACGTCTAATACCACGAGCCCGGGCCGCAGATCTTTTATAAGCCTGATTCCCTCGTCTCCGTCGGCGGCCGTGGCGATGACGCTGAACCCTGAAACACCGGTGATAAATTCTTTATTCACCTCCTGCACCATCGGATCATCTTCAATAAGCAGCACCTTGATGTCCATCGAATGATTCCTCCCCCTTCATCGGAAATAAAATAGAAAATGCCGTTCCCTGTCCCTGCCGTGTGTCGACTTCAATAACGCCCATCCCTTTGTCGACGATTTGTTTGACGAGGTACAAGCCGTATCCCGTTCCTCCCGTTTTATTGACGGTAAACCCTTTGTCATAAAGGCGCGGGATGTGCTGATCGGAAATCCCGCTTCCGTTGTCTTCTATTAATATAGCAAGCACCTCATCATTTTGCTCGATACTGATGTCAATATGTTTGTCCTCCGTGTCCGCTGTTTCGAATGCGCCGAACGCATTTTCAATTAAATTGCCGAGCAGGACGACGATGTCATGCTGGTCGACATGCTCCGGAAATGCCGAGAAACTGCTGTTTTCATCAATTTTCACAGAGATGCCAAGCTCTTTTCCTCTTTTGATTTTGCTTAACAACAGCCCCGCCGCAGCGTCATTCTGAATGGCCTGATGAAGAAAATCGGTGACGCTTTCTTGTTCTGATGATTCCTTAAAAGCAAGCTGGAGCGCTTTTTCTGATTTTCCGAGCTGAATCAGTCCCGCGATGGTGTGAAGCTTGTTCATATGTTCATGATTTTGAACTCTGAGCGCATCGACAAAATTTTTCACGCCGGTCAGTTCTTCCGCCATTTTCGCCGCTTCCGTCCTGTCCTGAAAAATGGCGACGGCTCCGATGACCTTCTTTTTCATGACGATCGGAATTCTGCTGCTCATGATCACCTTTCCGCTGACTTGGATTTCTTCATTATATACGGCTCGGTTCCGCTCGACGATCTCAGGGAGGCGCGAATCTTTTAACACGTCCCAGATCAGCCTGCCATCGGTCTCTTGTCTGACATTGAATATCTGCTTCGCTTTTTCATTAAAAATGGTGATGTGATGCTGGTTATCGATCGCGATGACGCCCTCATTCATTGAATGAAACGTAGCGGTCCGTTCCTCATACATTCTCACGATCTCATGGGGCTCCAGCCAAAACATTTGTTTTTTGATGTGGCGGGCCAGTAAAAAGGAGCCGGCCAGTCCGAACCCGAGCGCCAGCAGAACGATAAACAGTATTTCATGTTTCAGCTGAAGAAGAATTTCACCGAATCCGGGCAGCGTTTTACCGGCCAGAACGACGCCGATCTGATTCAAATCCCGGTCTTTGATGGGATAAAAAGCGCGGACGGCGGTGCCGATCTCTCCCTTTGCTTCGGAAAAATAAATGTGCTCGGCGAACGCCGCGGCTTCGTCCTCACCCCTTGAACGCTTTCCGATCATTGTGCTGACGGGATGCGAATAGCGGATATGATCCATATCCATGACGACGATGTAGTCCGCTTCATTGATGATCCTTATTTCTTCGACCGCATGGCGCACGTCATCCCTTTGTTTTTTCTGCTCGAGGGCGCGTTTGACATCGGTCATCTCAGATACCGTCCGCGCGGTATTCATCAGCCGTTTTTTCAGCTCGCGCTCCTCTGTATGCTGAATATTGCCGATCAGCACGATGCCGACGATCAAAAAGGTAAAAAGCACGACGATATACGAAAGTATGGTGATTTTCCAGCGGATGGTGAGCTTTTTTTTCGTCATTGGCCTCTTCCTTTCCGTCTCTTTACGAAAACGGCCCGCCCGATTATGCTTGTTATAGAAAATGGCGGAGGGGGTTTTCGATGAAAAGCTTGCTGACTTGTCTCAGCCTGATGGTACTCGGTATCGGAACCGCTTTATTCATCGGCTTTCATGATCATTTCTCAACGGAAGAACCGTATTATGATGACGAACAGGAAGGCCTGAAAGATCAAATCGTTTTCAAATTCAGCCATGTCGTTGCTGAAAACACGCCTAAAGGGCGGGCGGCGAATAAGTTTGCCGACCTTGTCTATCAAAAGTCCGGCGGCACCATTAAAGTAGAGGTGTTTCCAAACGGGAGCCTCTATTCAGATAATGAAGAAATAAACGCCCTCCAAAACGGGGACGTGCAATTCATCGCTCCCTCCACCTCAAAGCTCGGATCACTGTCTCCCGAATGGGGTGTTTTGGATCTGCCGTACGCGTTTACAAACTATAAAGCCGTGCAAGAAGGCCTCAACGGCAAAATCGGCACACGCCTGTTCACTTCATTAGAAAAGCATCATTTGAAAGGACTGGCGTACTGGACGAACGGATTTAAGCAGCTTACGTCAAATAAAGGACCGATCTTCACTCCGGACGATTTGAAAGGACAGGCGCTCAGGATCATGCCGAGCAGCGTGATCGAAGACCAATACCGTCTGCTCGGCGCGCACCCGCGGCAGGATTCCTTTAATTCCACGTTTCAGCTCTTGGAAAGCAATCTTGTAGACGGAGAAGAAAATACGATTTCAAATATCTATTCTAAAAAATTTTATAATGTTCAAGATTATTTGACAATCAGCAATCACGGGTACCTCGGTTATGCCGTGATGACCGACGAGCATTTCTGGAATTCGCAGACAGAAAAAACGAGAGCCATCTTAACGGAGGCGATGAGAGAAACGACGGAATGGAACGAAGCCTCCGCCGAGAAAATGAATAAAGACCAGCTTGAAGAGATAAAGAAGAATTCATCCATTCATATTCATGTGCTGAGCAAAGCGGAAAAGAACACATGGATGAAACGCCTCGACCCGATTTACGGACAATATGAACAGGTGATCGGCCGCGGGCTTGTGCAGGATTTGTTATCCTTGCGCCGCGAGCCTTAGCAGGACCAATACGCCCATCTCCGTTTCATCCCTTTTCCCGCCGGGGAAGTAAATAGGGACAGAGCAAAAAAAGGAGATGGAGACATGTTTACACATACGAAAAAACTGCAGCATCCGGCTAAACCGGATCGTCCTGACCCGCTGTTCGCAAAAAAGATGCAGGAAATTTTAGGGGGACAATACGGGGAGATATCCGTCGCCATGCAATATTTGTTCCAAGGATGGAATACACGGGGCAATGAAAAATATAAGGATCTTCTGATGGATACCGCGACGGAAGAAATCGGCCATGTCGAAATGATCGCGACGATGATTGCGAGACTGTTAGAAGACGCCCCGCTGGCAGAGCAGGAAAAAGCGGCTGATGATCCGGTCATCGGGTCCATTTTAGGCGGGATGAATCCGCATCATGCAATTGTCTCAGGACTCGGCGCAATGCCGGAGAGCAGCACGGGCGTTCCGTGGAGCGCAGGCTATATCGTCGCAAGCGGAAACCTTCTGGCAGACTTCCGCGCCAATCTGAACGCCGAATCACAAGGAAGGCTTCAAGTCGCACGCCTGTATGAAATGACCGATGATAAAGGCGTGAAAGATATGCTCAGCTTTTTATTGGCCCGCGATACCATGCATCAAAACCAATGGCTTGCGGCCATTAAAGAATTAGAAGAACAGGAAGGTCCGATCGTTCCTTCCACATTCCCGAAGGCGCTGGAAAAACAGTCATTCTCCCATAAGCTTATTCATTTCTCAGATGGAGCAGAAAGCGCTGAACAAAATTGGCTGAAGGAAACAGCGCCGGACGGAGAACCATTCGAATACGAAAAGGAACCAAAGGCGCACGGCGAAATAGCTAAGCTGGATCCCGTCCCGCCGTATGTCCACAACACGCTTCCCGGCCGCGAGTAAAGACACAAGCCCAAAACAAACTGTTTTGGGCTTTCATTATGCCTTCAGAACCGTCCAGTCCGGTTCGTACCGGATGTCCGGGTGATGTAACAGCTCATGAATGAAAGGTTCATCCTCTTCGTACAGCATCACTTCTATTGAAAGAATCGCAGCCTTCTGCTCGATTTCTTCGTATATGCGGTCATGTTCGTTCTCCATAAAATCATCATAGGCCTGTCTGTTCTCCCAAACGCTGATGATCTCTGCGATGAACAGGCCGTCTGCGTTTTTCCGCCAGCCGCCGGCCTGTTTGACGAATCCATTTACACATGATAATGCTCCCCACCTTGACTGTGCTTGCGCAAATGCTTCAGCGTTTACAGCGTCTGTTTCACATACGATCTTTTTGATCAGCATGACCGTTCCTCTGTGATGACTGTTTTCGCATGCGTATGCTCAACACAAAGATTCACGGTTCTGACGTAAGAGCGGGTGCGGTGAATCGTGCCTTTCGGGATGAGCAGGCTGTCATTTGCTTTGAGCACTGCGGTTTCTTTGTCCTTAAAATCGATCAGCAGCTCACCTTCCAGAACGATGAACCATTCATCTGAGTCAGGGTGATGGTGCCAGTCATATTCTCCCGTAAACACTGCGAGGCGCACACAGTGGTCATTGATCTCCGCGATTGAAAAATTATCGTGTTTTTCTTTGACTTTATTGGCGATAGCGAGCAAATTCAGCATGTCAGACACGAGTGAAAAACCCCTTTTTCATTTTATTGTATCGCAAAGGCGGCTCAGATCAAGATTTTCCCAAAATAAAAAGCGATCCAGCTGATGCGCCGGATCGCTTTTGATCTGCAGATTGTCTGCCTTTTATGCTTTTATTAGCTGCTTCGTCTGTTTCCGCCTTTTTGGCCGATTTCCTTATAAAAATCTTTGTCATGATTTTTACTAGTGGCTTCTCCGCCTTTTTCACCGATTTCCTGATAGAATTCTTTGTCGTGATTTTTGCTTGTGGCTTCTCCGCCTTTTTCACCGATTTCCTGATAGAATTCTTTGTCGTGATTTTTGCTTGTGGCTTCTCCGCCTTT
>NZ_JAWRXC010000240.1:0-272 GCF_046535225.1 Bacillus sp. SIMBA_031 | reverse complement strand
CTAGTTAGGCGCCGGCAGTGAAGCCCAGCGCGGTCTTGTGCTTCAGCGCACCAGTGCCGCCCATGTAGTGGCGGACAGGTGTGCCGATCTCGTCATCCGTGAACACGTCGAACGTCAGAGAGTTCGAGATGGGGTCAGCCGAACCCCACTTCTGGGAATCTGTGGAAGCGATCTTGACCAGCCCGTAGCCGCGGCCAAGGATCCAGTTGTTGTCGGCCGGCCCGTCAGAGCCGAGCACGATAAACCGGTACTCCTTGCCCACAGGAAGGTCA
>NZ_JAWRXC010000043.1:0-419 GCF_046535225.1 Bacillus sp. SIMBA_031 | reverse complement strand
GTATGGTCAGATGTTCTCGGAGTAGAAAAAATCGGAATTCATGACAACTTCTTTGATTTAGGCGGTCATTCTTTAAAGGCTACAGTGTTGATAAATAAGCTGTATGAAGTTTTACAAATGAATGTGTCATTGAAGGCGATCTTTGATCACCAAACCGTCAAGGAATTAAGTGAGTATTTAGAAGATCAAGTCGAAATTCGCTATGAACAGATCCCTGTTTGTGCCATACAGGATGTGTATGAAATCTCTTCTGCCCAAAAAAGAATGTACATGGTGCAGCAGCTAGAAAGAGGAACGGTTTACAATATGCCGAGACTTTTTGCGGTAAAAGGCGATATTGACTCTAAAAAAGTAGAGAAAATCTTTCAAAAACTGGTGGACAGACATGAGTCATTACGAACATCTTTTGAAGATGTGAA
>NZ_JAWRXC010000239.1:0-272 GCF_046535225.1 Bacillus sp. SIMBA_031 | reverse complement strand
GAAACGCGGGACCACACATGTGGCCCCGCGTTTCCTGTTTCTGCATGCGCATTAGCTACTCTGGCCGCATTAGCTGGCTGGCCACACGGATTGCCGGGCCAGCTGGGCCGTGAACTCCGGTTCCGGCAGGGGCCTGCCAAAGTAGTAGCCTTGCCCGCTCGTGCACCCAATACTCCGCAGGGCTTCGGCCTGCTCGGCGGTCTCGATTCCTTCCCAGACCCCTTCCAGCCCGCATGAACGAATGACCCGCTGGATAGCCGCGATGAATCCCA
>NZ_JAWRXC010000238.1:0-272 GCF_046535225.1 Bacillus sp. SIMBA_031 | reverse complement strand
AACAATTGGACCACAGGCCTGCATCACAGGAGGCGTCAGCACCAGCGGGCGCCACGGTGGTATTGGCCAATGAAGGGACCAACCACACCCGAGCCCTACCCCGGGACCTGCCTTCGGCAACCGAATTCATTCCGCGCCAGAGCAACCCGACCACCGTTCTCTCACCTGCAGGCAGCCCGAGCCGGCATGCCGGGCTTGGTTCACTCGCGGAAATCGATGCGGACAAAGACCTTCGTCCACCCGGCAAACGGCAGCTGAAACGGCTCGAACGC
>NZ_JAWRXC010000237.1:0-272 GCF_046535225.1 Bacillus sp. SIMBA_031 | reverse complement strand
CGTCGTTCGCTTTGCCCAGCATCTTGGCTTTGACGGGTTCGCCGAGATGAAGCAGGTGTTTCAGCGGGGGCTCCGCCAATCGTCCCGCCGCGCCTCGTGATCACTTATGGATACTGTGCACCGTTGACGGTTGTGTAGATCGAATAGAGCGACTGGGTCGCGGTGATGAACAGGCGGTTCTTCTTGATGCCGCCGAAGCAGATATTCGAGACCGTCTGCGGCACCAGGATCTTGCCGAGGAGAGTGCCATCGGGCGCAAAGCAGTGGACGCC
>NZ_JAWRXC010000042.1:0-424 GCF_046535225.1 Bacillus sp. SIMBA_031 | reverse complement strand
ATATGCTGCCTGTTTATCCAGGCTGCCTGATCGAAGGTATGCATTTTGCCACTGGGCAAAATCCTTATACTGAATCCGCAGCGGTTCGAGTGATTCTCCATTGTACAGCTTTGTAAATTCCTTGAGTAACAGACTTATCGATACTCCATCTGAAATAATATGATGCATGTCAATCATCAGATATTGTTTCCCAGATACCGTTGCCAGTTCTGCTCGAAATAGAGGGGCTTGATCTAATTCAAATGGCTGAATGAATGTCTTTGCGATGTCAGCAACGTCAGTTTCCGGAAGTTCTCGGGAAATCAGCTGAAATTCCACATTGAACCAATTTTTTTGAAAAATCTCTCCATCCACTGTTTCAAAGGAAGTACGCAGTGCTTCATGTCTGTCGATTAGCTGCTGAAAGACAGTCTCAATTCGATTT
>NZ_JAWRXC010000236.1:0-272 GCF_046535225.1 Bacillus sp. SIMBA_031 | reverse complement strand
CACATTTGCAGTGTTTGTTTTAACTAGTGGATATATTTTTGCATTTGCAACTACATTATCCCAAGCCCCTGCTGTAGCATCACCTATCAGGAATAAATCAGTATAGGTATACACTGGCCCATTAATAAATGGAGTAACTTTTAAAGGAAGAACGTTTGAATAGTGAGTTTTTCCTACCGCGGTAGATTTTACTCTAACTTCTATATCAGTTGCAACAACAGAACTTACTCCCATTGACAAAACAATATTATTAAGATTACTCCCAATCATAC
>NZ_JAWRXC010000235.1:0-272 GCF_046535225.1 Bacillus sp. SIMBA_031 | reverse complement strand
GAGGCGCTTTCCGTGCGGGCCGCAATCGCGTTGGCGAGAGCGGCATTTTCGGCACGCAGGCGATCGGCGCTCTGCTCGGCAGCAGCGGCGATGCGGGCAGCGGCTTCGTGGCCGGTTTCGGCATAGCGCTCGATCATCGGGCGGGCGGTCTCGTCGATGAGGCGCGAGAGCTCAGAGGAGCGGCCGGCCAGCATCGAGTTCAGTTCGCGGGTGCGCTCGTCGAGCGTTGCACGGATCGAGGTTCCGCGGGCTTCGAGAGCCTTCTCGACATC
>NZ_JAWRXC010000234.1:0-272 GCF_046535225.1 Bacillus sp. SIMBA_031 | reverse complement strand
CGAACTGCGCACGCGTCGTACAAGCGGCCGCGCGACGTCCAGGACAATGCTGCCGCCTACCGGATCGAAAAGCTGGCATCCAGCCCAGTCCGGAAGCGAACGACGCGCAACATTTGGAATCTCGCGCGTTTCAAGTGTTCCGAAGAAGGAGACATTCATGTCAAAACGCGAACTCATCGACACCGGAACCGACAAGCGCTACGTGCGCCGCGACGAGAAGGGACAGTTCAAGGAGTCGACCGACGTGGGCCGGTCGTTGTCCGCAGACAAGC
>NZ_JAWRXC010000233.1:0-272 GCF_046535225.1 Bacillus sp. SIMBA_031 | reverse complement strand
CAGCGGCGTCGTGGAGAACTAGCCGCCTAAGGCACCGAAATCGAGGCGACGGTTTTCTCAGCCTCGTCGCGAAGCTCAACGCCGGCAATGCCTGCCAGCTGCACCGGAGTGGCGCCGGTGATCTTGATCCGGCCGCTGGCGGTAGCTGTCCAACCGCAGGTTCGCTCTTCGGCGCCGTCCCTGCCTTTCACCCAAAGGTAGAGCGTCCCTTCGAGCGGCATCGACCGGCCTTCAACCTCCAGTTCGGTCCCCCAGTTCTTCTTCACCATTCC
>NZ_JAWRXC010000232.1:0-272 GCF_046535225.1 Bacillus sp. SIMBA_031 | reverse complement strand
CAGCATGTCGACTTGCTGGGCATCGAGTTCGCTGATGACATCGACCGGATTATCCTTGTCGAAATAGCCATCCGAAATGACAATGAACTCGTGCCAAGGCGCGTGTCTGGCAAAGTTCTCAGCCGCCCGCTCGACGACATCGCGCTTGCCGCCGATCAGGCCGACACGCCGCGGCGTTTCCATGAACGTCAGCAGAGCTGGCACGAAATCTGTGCCATTGAGATTGGCCGGGAACGGACCGCCATGCGAGACCTGCGAGGCGATGTTGAGCC
>NZ_JAWRXC010000231.1:0-272 GCF_046535225.1 Bacillus sp. SIMBA_031 | reverse complement strand
AGTATTTCCCGCTGGCAGCTGGATCTCAGTGCGCTGCTGGCGAGCCTGCAGGAAGAGGATGGTGCAGCAACCAACAAGAAAACACTGGCAGATTACGCCCGTGCCTTATCCGGAGAGGATGAATGACGCGACAGGAAGAACTTGCCGCTGCCCGTGCGGCACTGCATGACCTGATGACAGGTAAACGGGTGGCAACAGTACAGAAAGACGGACGAAGGGTGGAGTTTACGGCCACTTCCGTGTCTGACCTGAAAAAATATATTGCAGAGCTG
>NZ_JAWRXC010000230.1:0-272 GCF_046535225.1 Bacillus sp. SIMBA_031 | reverse complement strand
AGCCATGAAGGCGCTCGAGCCGAAGCGTTTCTTCCAGCGGATGTGGACGCGTATGGAGAGGGACCACAATGGCGACGGGAAATTCAAGAAAGTACTGGTTGGCTTGAAACCGGCCCGGGTGCCGGTGCGAGACGCGTTCGAACGCCTGTCACCTGGCCCGGATGCCGGCGCCTCAATGCTTGGGACAGCCAAGGCAATGGGAACGAATGCGGCGTTGCAGCAGAATTTTGTGCGCAACGACATCCGGTACATCAATGGCGAGGAACTCAAGC
>NZ_JAWRXC010000229.1:0-272 GCF_046535225.1 Bacillus sp. SIMBA_031 | reverse complement strand
ATAGCAATATACCACGTTAAACTTCACATTTGGAGTTTATAGAATCCTTTAATAAGTAGAGAATTAGGCTTTGTCTGATGCTTAGAAATTTCTTAATATTGTTAAAATATATAAAATACATATGGCGTATATTTTGAGTTGATGGTATTTTACGAACCTTTCTCAAATACAGGACAGACATTAATATAAAGTAATTTTAAAACATAGATGAGACAAATTTTAAAACTAGCATTTCTTGCAATAACAATTCTATTTACAAGTTGCAATTCATC
>NZ_JAWRXC010000228.1:0-272 GCF_046535225.1 Bacillus sp. SIMBA_031 | reverse complement strand
CCAGAATCACCCGTATCCGGGTGAGATCCACCTTGACCAGCTCTTCGGAATCGTCGTCGACCTTGCTGTCGGCAGGCACGGAGCTGACCTGCTGGCCAAGGACAAAAACTACCCGCTGACCGTCTCCGGACACACGGTACCTGTCCACCGCGGATACGAGCGTGGCTGGTTTACGTTTGCCAAGGTCGTAGCGGACCAGCGACGGCGGGGAGGCCTTGTCCTGCAGGGATCCCTTGCCTTCACCGGTCACACCGGAGAGTTCGTTGTCGAGC
>NZ_JAWRXC010000227.1:0-272 GCF_046535225.1 Bacillus sp. SIMBA_031 | reverse complement strand
GGGTGTTCCCATGCCCGCGCCCACCCGCCCGGACGCACGGTTCTACGGGACGACCGACCTGCCGAACACCATGGAAAAGCTGGCCGGCGGCTTGCAGGACAAGCTGCGAAAAGAGTGAACCCCTTCCGCGCCCGCCTCCTGCATCACAGCCCTGGGGGAGGCCCGCAGGGGCTTGATCCCCCGGGTGGGGCAGAACATGCTTCCCTGCCATAGGGCCTGCCAACAAAAACCGTCAGGACCAACCGCTATGAAAGACCCACGCAAGATTGCAC
>NZ_JAWRXC010000226.1:0-273 GCF_046535225.1 Bacillus sp. SIMBA_031 | reverse complement strand
CGCAGTTTGAAAGAACCATTTCGATCAGATCATCTCTGTCAATAGAAGATATATTATAGCTAACATTTCCTGAGGTAATGATCGTTTCGATGTATCGATACTGATTTCCTACTTCATAAATGGTATCATTTAATCTTAATACCGATTTTCTGATGATATCTTCTTTGTTTATTTTTCTCAAAAACGCATACAGAATCACCGTATCAAGATAGGTATATCTGCTTTGTTCTGCTTTTTCATTCGTATTGATTCCATGTGACGAAAAAAGGCCAA
>NZ_JAWRXC010000225.1:0-273 GCF_046535225.1 Bacillus sp. SIMBA_031 | reverse complement strand
CTCCGTTGGACTGCTACTGCCCTGGGTGGTTAGACCGCAGGCTCTCTGGCATGCTTTCGCCTTCAACGGGATCGGTTCCGGCTTCGCGCTTTGGGGCCTGATCAGCATTATCACCGTTCCGATCGCGACCGTCGCAGCCGTCTTCGCACGCGAGATGCTTTAATGGAAGCTCCCGAGGGTGTGGATGACGCCCCGTCGGGGAACCTTTGACTTCCAAGTTGATTATAACGGCCGGACAATATCGATTGGCGACATCTATATGAAGTTAGTAAG
>NZ_JAWRXC010000224.1:0-273 GCF_046535225.1 Bacillus sp. SIMBA_031 | reverse complement strand
GCCGTTCGGGAGTGTCGACGCCGCATTCGCGGTAGCGTTCAGCGATTGCAGACGGTGCATTCTCCAAGATATGACCCGTGAGCGCGCTGCTTCGACTGATTGAATTCAATTCCATCGACTTGCTCGAAAAAGGACCGGCCCATACTGGCGCCGATCAAGCCGCAGCTCGGGGGAGCCGCCGGAGCGATTAAGCGGCGGCGAGGCCGTCGAATTCGCGGTCAGCGAAATCCGGATCGCCGGGATAACGTTGCGTGCCGTCGGCGCGCTGCCAGC
>NZ_JAWRXC010000223.1:0-273 GCF_046535225.1 Bacillus sp. SIMBA_031 | reverse complement strand
GACCGGCCACACCAGTGCCTTCCTATTGTGGCTTCGGATTGCTGCCACTGTCAGGGGGCCGAGGAACTCGATGGCCACCGTGGTGCCCAACGGTATGCGCTCAATGGCGGCGAGGAACATGATGGTCATGAGGCCGGTGGCGACTCCAAGTCCCAGCAGGGGAAGGATATCGGGGCGGCGGATCGAACGGATCGGCGGGCGCGCAATGGCCAGGAAGATGATGGCGCCCATGCTCAATCGCAGCCATGCCGTACCGGCCGGACCTACCTCGGC
>NZ_JAWRXC010000222.1:0-273 GCF_046535225.1 Bacillus sp. SIMBA_031 | reverse complement strand
CCGGGGAAAAGCGACTCTCTCCACCGCGGATATCACCTTGAGCAAATTTTGTATTAGCATCAATAGCTCCTGTTGTAAAACCAACTCCAAGGGGGCTCCAAGCTACAAAACCGATACCCAGTTTTTCACAAAGTGGTAAAATTGTCTTTTCAGGTCCCCGCCATAAAAGGGAATATTCATTCTGAATTGCGGTTACCGGATGAATTTCATGAGCTCGTCTTACTGTTTGTACACCGGGTTCTGAAAGTCCGTAATGCAAAACTTTTCCTTCTC
>NZ_JAWRXC010000221.1:0-273 GCF_046535225.1 Bacillus sp. SIMBA_031 | reverse complement strand
CGATCAGGCGGCAAGGATCAGCGTGGCGTGAAGACCTTCGACCTCTCCCTCTATCTCGTCCTCGATCCGGATCTCTGTGCCGGATACGGGCTTGTCGAAACCGCGCGTGCCGCCGTTGCCGGCGGGGCGACCATCGTGCAACTGCGCGACAAGACGGCGGACACCCGGCAAATGATCGAAACCGGCCGGGCTTTGCAGCATGTGCTCACGGGCAGCAACGCGCTGCTCATTGTCAACGACGATGTCGAGGCGGCGATCGCGCTCGGTGCCGAC
>NZ_JAWRXC010000220.1:0-273 GCF_046535225.1 Bacillus sp. SIMBA_031 | reverse complement strand
CGAAGTCCACACCTCCTGCAGCGATGGTCTGCGTCGGCACGTCCTTCCAAGTGACCTCGAGTTCCTGTTTTTGTATCGGTGTGCTCACCTTCTCGTTATCTGACGATACCTCGCCTGCCTGAACTGGCGAGTAAATGAGAGTTACGGCCAGGGATAGTCCGATGACACCCGACTTCAGTAGATGGTGCATTGCATTGATCTCCATGGTCATCCTTCGACGACGCTAATAGTGGAAAAATCGTATCAGCGGTCAAGCCCGCTTGTACCTAGTGC
>NZ_JAWRXC010000219.1:0-273 GCF_046535225.1 Bacillus sp. SIMBA_031 | reverse complement strand
GGCGTGAACAGCAAAGCTTGATCCCATTGCTATTGCAATAGCACAGCTAAGAATTGACTTATTTAGTCTCATTATTATTCTCCTTGAAATACAAAATTAAACACCTTGATTATTTATTGAGTTTTAATAAGGTGTTTGTCGTTACAGCATGCCGTGCTGTGATAATGTGTGATTAACTTTTTTATTCTTAAACGTAAGGTGCGTTTTAATTATGAAAGTAGAAACCGGCTTTTTGTACTTAATAAGTAAATTTACCGTTACCTAATTCATAAC
>NZ_JAWRXC010000218.1:0-273 GCF_046535225.1 Bacillus sp. SIMBA_031 | reverse complement strand
GATCGGGCCTGTCAACGTTCCACCCTTCCCTATGGCGTCCGGCAATGAACTACCGTGAAGCCCGCAAGATAGCGAGGAGGGCGGAACACGCGTTCAGGTTGCCGCACGACGCCACCATCCAGCTCATCCATGAAAAGCTGGAGCGAAAGCGCGGCAGGACGATCACAGTGGCGGAGCTACCCGAATTGGCCGGCGAAGAGATCTGCGGGATTTGGCTTATCTGTAAGGACCGCGACATCATCCTCCACGCTCCGACCCAATCGGACTGGCATC
>NZ_JAWRXC010000217.1:0-273 GCF_046535225.1 Bacillus sp. SIMBA_031 | reverse complement strand
ACGTCGGTCCGGTTGAAGGGGCTGGAGTCCAGGACAATCAGCTGCACCTGGACGCCGTACAGTTCCAGCAGCTTGGCTGCAACCTGTGTGGCCACCATCCCGCCGAAGCTGTGGCCGTAGAAATACAGCTTCTGGAGCTTGAGGGCGCGCACATGCAGGATGAGTTCGCGGACGATCTCGCCGACGTCCAACCCCAGGTTGGAATATCCGACGGCGGCCATCCGGCCCCGCTGGTGCAGTGCGGGACGCAGTGAGTTCAATATCCACTGGGCC
>NZ_JAWRXC010000216.1:0-273 GCF_046535225.1 Bacillus sp. SIMBA_031 | reverse complement strand
CGATGTCGTCGAGCATCAAATGCGTGAGCTCACAGGCCCGTACGCCCATTCTCGCCAGGACCAGCAACATCGCCCGATTGCGCAACTCGTGGGCGCTGCCGTCGAGCGCCGCTCCGAGCACGCGCTCGGTCTCCTCTGCGGTGAGACGAACCGGCAGAGATGCGTACTTCCACTGGGGCATCGAGGGAATCGCGGCTTCGAGCTCACGGCCCGCCATGCCGCAGAACACCAGATACCGGAGCCAGGCTCGCAGTGCAGTACCTGGCTTCTTGC
>NZ_JAWRXC010000215.1:0-273 GCF_046535225.1 Bacillus sp. SIMBA_031 | reverse complement strand
GTTAAGTAATGCGTTTTTTTCATAAGAATTGGTGTTTTTTCTTTATCAAAAAACAAGCCACATCACCATAATACTACAACTCAACTGAATAATAATCATATTATAAGTGAAATATTAATACAAATAAATAATTATTGCTTTTATAAATCACAAACTCATGATTCTTTTCCTAAAATAATAGACCTTTTTATCCCATCATAATTACCCAAACTATTTAAAAATATTTTGTGCAAACCGATAAAGACATCTTCTCCAGGTGAGCCATTCATGGTA
>NZ_JAWRXC010000008.1:0-123439 GCF_046535225.1 Bacillus sp. SIMBA_031 | reverse complement strand
CCAACTAGCTAATGCGCCGCGGGTCCATCTGTAAGTGGTAGCCGAAGCCACCTTTTATGTCTGAACCATGCGGTTCAGACAACCATCCGGTATTAGCCCCGGTTTCCCGGAGTTATCCCAGTCTTACAGGCAGGTTACCCACGTGTTACTCACCCGTCCGCCGCTAACATCAGGGAGCAAGCTCCCATCTGTCCGCTCGACTTGCATGTATTAGGCACGCCGCCAGCGTTCGTCCTGAGCCAGGATCAAACTCTCCGATAAAGTAGTTTGACTGACTACGCACATCGCTGTGCGATTTATTTAAAACTTTGAATTAACAGGTACGTTTTGTCTTGTTTAGTTTTCAAAGATCATCTCAACCTCATCTCGAGGCGACTTTTTTAGTATAACATTTCAGCGATTTGCTGTCAAATGTTTTTTTGTTTTTATTTCTCCGCCGCTGTGAGCTTTTTGGTGAAGCGCATCAGCGACGTTTAATACTATACCATGCCTATGATTCAGCGTCAACACTTTTTTTGAAAGAATATCCTCGATGATAAACTTCCTGCCCTTTGGTCTCTATTTGAGATACTTCAACAAAGCCTTTTTCCGTCAGGTAATCAAGCATGACACCGAGATCTTGGGTGAAATGCACCAGTTCAGGGTGCTGAAGCAATTCTCCAAACTGCCACATTTCTTTTTCTTTCATCACTTGAAAAAGGTGCGCAGAACCGATTTCAGCTTTTGAATGGATGAGAAAATCATTTGCTAAGAATAATAATTCGAGCCTTTTCTCCAAGCTTTCGTGACTCTCGACAAGTTCGGAATATAGCTTATATACCTGCGGCTCAATGTGACGGACCTGGTTCCAGACTGTCGTTTCGGGATAAAACCCCCGGTCAATCACTTCTATGCGGGCCAAGTGGTGAAGAGCGTGCACTACCGCATAATATGCATCCAGAAAATGATCAGCTTCAAAAAACGCTTTTCCTTCTACAAATCTTCTGATCAGCTTGCCGTATTCCATTCCGATCTTTAATTTCCGCTCGGCGAAAGGAAAAGTGCTGAGCCGGTCATTGAGTTCAGATATATATTCATTGCGGTCAAACAGCACTTTGCCGTTGATGATCCAATCTATGACTCTTCTATTGGTCCCAAGCAGAATCCATTCCTGAAGCAGAGCATCCGTTACAATATGTAAAGAAGCGGTTTTTTGTTCGAATTCATAATGCTTTATAAAAAGAGGTTCATCAGCCTGTTTGACAATGACAAGCATGACCGCATCAAAGTTATCCGTGATGGATGATGCTTTACTCCTTCTCTCAATCATAAGGACGGCCAGCGTATCGGGATGACTTGCTCTTTCTTGGTAAATTGGACGGAGAAGATTGTCCATTACGATTCCTCCAATGCGATTGTTTCACTAGCTATTGTTTCTACATTTCTATGATAAAACATGAAAGTCCTTTTTTCTAAACACATTGCACTATTATAACAAATTTCCTTTCAGGTGCCATATTTATTCTTCCCTTTTCTTACGAAAACATGAAGAATATGCCATCTGTTTTGTGCTATAGTTAAACGAGAGGGGGATGGCCATGGCGAAATACTCAAGCAAAATTAATAAGATCAGAACGTTTGCGTTAAGTTTGGTTTTCGTTGGGTTTATCATTATGTACATCGGGCTGTTCTTTAAGCAGTCTGTTTTGCTTGCCAGCTTGTTTATGATTCTCGGCCTGTTGTCGATCGGGCTCAGCACCGCCGTTTATTTTTGGATCGGCATGCTGTCCACAAAAGCGGTCCGGGTGATGTGCCCCGCTTGCGAGAAAGAAACGAAGATTCTGGGCAGAGTGGATATGTGCATGCATTGTAGAGAGCCGCTCACATTGGATAAAGGATTGGAAGGCAAAGCGTTCGATGAGTCTTATAACAGAAAAAACAGTGTAAAATAAACGAAGCTGACCGTATCAAAGCGGTCAGCTTCGTTTAGTGGTTTTCTTTTTTGGAACATTCTTGGCAGACGCCGTAAATCTCCAAACGGTGGTGGCTTACCTTAAACCCCGTGACGTGAGCCGCAAGCTGTTCTACTTCGTCAAGCCCGGGATAATGGAAGTCTACGATTTTTCCGCAGCTTTCACAAATGGCGTGATAATGGTCAGAGGTGACAAAGTCAAATCTGCTGGACGCATCTCCGTACGTCAGTTCCTTTACAAGCCCAGCTTCCCGGAATACACGCAAATTGTTATACACTGTCGCAACACTCATATTAGGGAATTTCCCTTCCAAGGCTTTATATATATCGTCCGCTGTCGGATGTGCCATAGAATCCACGAGATATTCCAGAATGGCATGACGTTGAGGAGTAATCCGGACTCCCGTATCCTTCAACGTGTCTAAGGCTTCTTTTAATTCATGTGCAGCCATCCGTCATGCACCTCTCTTCTAAAAAAGATTCTTACTTTATAATGTTTATAATTAGTGTACATCTTTTTCCGGTCTCCTGTCAAATGTAATCTGAAGAAAACCCCGTGAGTTCAGCATTTGTCCATTAATTAGACGCAATTTGTTCCAATTCTCGAAGCGCCTCGGCAACGTGATCTTTTACTTTTACCTTTCTCCACTCCTTCACAAGACGGCCTTCTTTGTCTAACAAAAAAGTGGATCGCTCGATACCCATATATTCTTTCCCAAAATTCTTCTTCAGCTTCCACACATCAAAAGCTTCCGCCAATTTGTGCTCATCATCAACGAGGAGCTGGAAAGGAAGATCGTGTTTTTGCTTAAATTTTTCATGTTTATCACGGCTGTCAGGGCTTACTCCGATGATAACGGCATCAAGTCCCGCGAAACTTTCGTGCTGATCACGGAAATCACATGCTTCCGTCGTGCATCCGGGTGTCATGTCTTTCGGATAAAAATAGAGAACGACGTACTTCCCTTTAAAATCCGTCAATGCTACTTCTTCCCCGCTGTCATTCACTAATTTCATATCCGGTGCTGTTTGTCCGATTTCAATCGTCATTTCTTATACCTCCGGGTTTTTTATTAAGCGTATCCAATTCACGTTAAGATTACAACCGTTATCCCCCCGCTCTTTTCTGGAAGCATGAACCCGTTGTGCTCGCAATGAAGCATGCTACAATAGAACATGATGTAAGGAGATATTAGGAGGGTCATTTTTTGTATACAAAATCAGTTGAACTTCATAAGGAAGCGTTAGAGCATATCGTCGGAGGCGTGAACAGCCCGTCCAGGTCCTATAAAGCGGTAGGCGGCGGTTCACCCGTTGCGATGGAAAAAGCGAACGGCGCTTATTTCTGGGATGTAGACGGGAATCAGTATATTGATTATTTAGCGGCTTACGGCCCGATTATTACCGGACATGCCCACCCGCATATTACTGAAGCGATTAAAACAGCGGCTGAAAACGGTGTGCTGTACGGGACGCCGACCAAACATGAGGTCACTTTCGCCAAAATGCTGAAGGAGGCCATTCCTTCACTTGATAAAGTACGATTCGTAAACTCAGGCACTGAAGCGGTAATGACAACGATCCGGGTTGCACGCGCTTATACAGGCCGGACAAAAATCATTAAATTCGCAGGCTGCTATCACGGCCATTCTGATCTCGTACTTGTCGCTGCGGGTTCCGGTCCGTCTACGCTCGGCACCCCTGATTCCGCCGGCGTGCCGAAAAGCATCGCCAATGAGGTGATTACCGTTCCTTTCAATGACATTGAAAGCTACAAAGCCGCGCTGGATAAATGGGGTTCGGAAATTGCAGCGGTTCTCGTCGAGCCGATCGTCGGCAACTTCGGCATCGTTGAACCTGAAGAAGGATTTTTAGAACAGGTAAATGAATTGACCCATAAAGCGGGCGCGCTCGTCATTTATGATGAAGTGATCACGGCGTTCCGTTTTATGTACGGAGGCGCGCAGGATCTTCTTCAAGTGAAGCCTGATTTAACGGCGCTCGGTAAAATTATCGGGGGCGGCTTGCCGATCGGCGCTTACGGAGGCAAAAAAGAGATCATGGAGCAGGTTGCTCCGCTCGGCCCGGCATATCAAGCCGGCACGATGGCCGGAAACCCGGCATCTATCCTATCAGGCATCGCCTGCCTGGAAGTGCTGAAGGAAGAAGGCGTTTATGAGCGGCTTGATGAGCTCGGCGCCAGACTTGAGCAAGGCATTCTCGCCCATGCGGAGACACATGGCATTACCATCACCGTCAACCGTTTAAAAGGCGCGCTCACGGTTTACTTCACTGATGAAAAGATCGTCAATTACGAGCAGGCGGAAAATACGGACGGAGAAGCATTCGCCAAGTTCTTCAAACTGATGCTTGAGCGCGGCATCAATCTCGCTCCATCGAAGTATGAAGCTTGGTTTATCACAACCGCACATACTGAAGAGGATATCGACGCCACTTTACAAGCCGTTGAAGATGCGTTCAGACATATGAAAAAATAACTGCTGAAACAAGCGGGAGCCCGGGGCTTCCGCTTGTTCTTTTTGTCCGATTTGTGAGATAATGGTTTTTTCAAAAAAAAGACCTTGAATAATTGGTATGATCCCTGTATATTACTTTATTGTTTAGCAAATCAGCCGACAGGGAAATGTAAGTGTCAGCCGTTCGTTCGGCACATAATTTATTAGAGAAAGGAATGCACGCACAAACCAATGAAACTTGGTGCCCGCATTTTTAAAACAGGGATTGCGATTACGCTCGCGCTCTACTTAGCATCATGGATCGGACTTCCGTCGCCGATCTTTGCCGGGATTGCAGCTATATTTGCCATACAGCCCTCTATTTACAGGTCTTTTCTTATTATTATTGATCAGGTTCAGGCAAATATCATCGGCGCTGTCATCGCTACGGCATTCGGACTGATTTTCGGACCGAGTCCGATTATGATCGGATTGACCGCAGTGATTGTCATCACGATCATGTTAAAACTGAAAATTGAACACACCATTTCGATTGCACTCGTGACGGTTATCGCGATTTTAGAAACACCGGGAAACAGCTTCCTGACGTTCGCTCTGATACGAACAAGCACCGTTATTTTAGGCGTGCTGTCTTCTTTTATTGTGAACCTTGTGTTTCTTCCGCCGAAATACGAAACGAAGCTGACTCATCATACGGTTGAATATACCGATGAGATCATGAAATGGATCAGGCTGACGATGCGCCAGTCCACGGAACACTCGATATTGAAAGAGGATATTGAGAAGCTGAAGGAAAAGATGATGAAGCTTGATCATACGTACCTTCTTTATAAAGAGGAGAGAAGCTACTTTAAGAAAACGACGTATGTAAAGTCGCGCAAGCTTGTTTTATTCAGACAGGCGATTATTACGGCGAATCGGGCGCTTGATACGCTGAAAAAGCTGCACCGCTATGAAAACGAGATTTATCATATGCCGGAGGAATTTCAGGAGACGCTGACAGAAGAAATTGATTATCTGCTTCATTGGCACGAAAGGATTCTGATGCGGACGGTCGGCAAGATCAAACCGCATGATGACGATGCTGAAGAAAGCATAAGATATAAACAGCTTTTGACGAAGTCTTTCTTGAAAAATCAGCAGAACTGCGAGGATGAACTGCTTGATTACAATATGCTCAGCATTATGGCTGCGGTTGCGGAATACCGCGAGCAGCTGGAGCATCTCGATACATTAATTACGAGTTTTCAGACATACCACCCGAAAGACAGCGAATTAGAAACAGACGAAGAGTAACCCGGTGCTTCCGTAAAACCGGGTTTTTTTGCATTCAAAAAAGCTTATGCCGCCCATTCGGACGGCACAAGTTTTTGTATCAGTTCAAATTCTGAATCGTAAATAAGTGTCTGTACTGGCCGCCTTGGGCCATTAATTCCTCGTGCGTGCCGGTTTCGACGACGGCGCCGTTTTCCATGACGACAATTTTATCCGCGTGCGTAATCGTGGACAACCTGTGGGCGACGATAAATGTCGTCCGGTTTTTCGCAAGCTTTTCCATCGCTTCCTGAATGTAGTGTTCACTTTCAAGATCAAGAGCCGATGTCGCTTCATCCAAGATTAACAGCGGCGGATTTTTTAAGAATACACGCGCGATGGAAATCCGCTGTTTCTGCCCGCCTGACAATTTGACGCCCCGTTCGCCGACTTTGGTTTCGTAGCCTTCGGGGAAGTTCATAATAAATTCATGGGCATTTGCCGCTTTCGCAGCCGCAACCACCTCATCCAGAGACGCTCCCGGTTTACCGATGGCGATATTTTCACGAATCGTCTCACTGAACAGAAACGTATCCTGAAGCACCATTCCGACTTGATTGCGGAGGCTTCTCGCTTCATACTCGCGAATATCCGTTCCGTCAATCAGCAGGCTGCCGCCGGATACATCATAAAAACGCGGTATGAGGCTGACAAGCGTCGATTTTCCGCCGCCGCTCATCCCGACGAGCGCGACGGTTTCCCCTTTTGTCACCTTTAAGGAAACGTTCTGCAAAATCGTTTCTTTTCCTTCCTCATAACGGAACGAGACATTTCGGAATTCGACTTCGCCCTTAATGTCGTCAGCTTTTAGTGCATTCGGTTTATCAGTCAGTTCATACGGCTCGTCGATAAATTCAAATATGCGATCCATTGAAGCGATCGACTGGGTCAGCGTCGTCGATGAATTGATCAATCTTCTGACCGGATTGTACATTCTGTCAATATAGCCGACGAACGCAACCATCGTCCCTACCGTCAGCGGACCGTTTATGACAAAATAACCCGCAAACGCGATAACAAGCAGCGGCGCCAAATCCGTAATGGTGTTCACGACTGCAAACGTTTTTGCGTTCCAATTCGTATGACGGATCGCTCTGTCCAGAAAATGTCCGTTTTTTTCATCAAAATTGGCTTGTTCATAATCTTCAATGGCGAAACTTCTGATAACGGGCATCCCCTGAACTCTTTCGTGCAAATGTCCTTGAACTTGGGCGAGTGCCTGAGAACGCTCACGTGTCAGTTTTCGGAGGCGGCCGTAAAAATATTTCACTGAAATTCCGTATAACGGAAACAAAATGACAGATATCAATGTCAGCTTAACATCGAGTGTAAACATAATGCAGATGACGATCAGCACCGTCATCATATCAAGCCAGATATTCATCAGTCCCGTTATGACAAAGTCTTTTGTCTGTTCGACATCATTTATCACCCGGGAAATGACTTCGCCCGTTCTCGTGTTGGCATAAAACCTCAGGCTCAATTTTTGAATATGATCAAACAATACCCCCCTGATATCGTAGAGCACCCGGCTGCCCGTCCATTGCGCGAAGTATTGCCGATAGTACTCTACCGGGGGACGCAGAATTAAAAACAGCACGAACATGATACCCATTATCGTGAATAGCGATGATGTTTTAGCGCTTGCCGTTCCGCTCCCTTGAATAATGTCATCGACCACGTATTTTAACAGAAGCGGGAGAGCCAGCGGGATGGAGAATTTTATGATGCCGATTAACACTGTGATAAAAATTTGTTTTTTATAAGGTTTTACAAATTGCATATAGCGTCTGATTACGCCCACACTTTATCCCCCTCTCTCTTTAAGGCGTGTGAGCCCATGTGAAAAACCTGTTGACACCCCAACAGGTTTTTTATTGTATCTTTATTTTGTATAGCGCAGATACCGTTCATACCACATATCAACAAATTCCGGAGCAAACGGTCCTTTCCGCTGATGAATCCAGTGCAGCAGCGTATTCAGATACTCCTTCAGAATGCTGTCGATCTCTTTAGGGTAATTCATTGATTTGCGGTGGTCATCGTATTCATCCTCGTCAAGAATGTTATACGTCATATCCGGAAACACCTTGACATCCAAATCGTAATCAATATATTTGATGGCCTCTCCGTCATAAGCGAACGGCGAGCTGATGTTGCAATAATAGTGCACCCCGTCATCTCTCAGCATTCCGATGACGTTAAACCACTGACGGGCATGAAAGTAGCAGATTGCCGGTTCTCTCGTCACCCACGTCCGTCCGTCGGATTCCGTCACCATTGTCCGGTCGTTGGCTCCGATGATACACAATTCCGTACTTTTTAAAATCGTCGTTTCATTCCAAATTCGATGAAGCAGCCCGTTATGCTTATAGCTGTGAATTTGAATGGTTTCTCCTTCCTTGGGATATCCCATATTTCTCCCCTACTTTCTGTAAAGCCCTGCAGTCAATGCAGCCGCAATTGCTTTCCGACAAGTCTTTTCACTATTATAACGTTACGAATTAAAAAATGAAAATAAAAGAACCACTCCGCTTCCGGAATGGCACATTCATTTCTGCACATAGGAAGACGGCTTTTCCGTGCTGCGATAAGACTGGATGACTTGCTCTGTCTGCCTTTGGAATAACTCCTGTATGCCGGCCAGGTCTTTTCGCTTTGTCGCAATTTCGTCCTGTACATTGTCCAGCTTTGCATCTCTTTCCAGACTGATGAGTTCGGCTTCCACCTGCCGGCAGCGGTCAAGTTCTGACTGCAGCTCGAGAAGCTGATCCATGATTTTCATCTGTTCACTTACAAGCTTTTCAAACTCTGACATCGGGTTCCTCCTTAGGCTTTTAGGTTGATACTCCTTACCATTTCGATTTTACGCCGGAAAACCCTTTGACTCATTCTGTAGAGGAATCACAAGTTTTGTCGTTTCGGCAACAGAAAAAAGCACTTCCATCCGAAGATGAAGTGCTTTTTCGTTTCAGTGATTAGCTGTTTTGCTGTTTGTTTTGTTCAGCAGATTGGTTTTGCTTTCTAACCTGCTGCGCATCAGTTTCACTGCCGAATTCAGTGCCGTATTGACCCTGACCGGAAGCTGATTGCTGGTTTTGTCTTTTCACCTGCTGAACGTCTGTTTTGCTGTATTTTGAGTTTGCCATTGTTATCACCTCCACGCACTTTAGAATGCGCAGGAGATGATAAGGCTATTCATCTTTTTTTAAAACTTATACGAGCAGAGAACGTCCGCCGTCAATAATGATGGTCTGGCCGCGGATCATGTCCGCTTTTGAAGAAACTAAAAACTCCACCGTGTCGATCATATCTTTAATCTCGACCATTCTGCCGGCCGGCGTATTTTGGCGGGCATCTTCCAGCAGTTCATCTCTGTTAGGGAAATGCTTCAGCGCGTCCGTATCAATCGCTCCGCCTGACACGGCGTTTACGATGATATTTTTCGGAGAAAGCTCAACCGCCAGATAACGGGTTAACGATTCTAAAGCGGCTTTTGAGACACCGACCGTCGTATAGTTTTCAAGATAGCGGATGCTGCCGAGCGAGCTGATGCTGACAATGTGGCCGCCTCCGTTTTTCTCCATCATCTTTGCCGCTTCCTGGGCGCAGAAAAGCAATGCTTTCGCATTGATATTCATCGTCCAGTCCCAGTGTGTTTCTTCGAGTTCCATAACCGGTCTCAGCACGCCTGAAGCCGCATTATTGACGAACACGTCCAGTCTGCCGAATGTTTCGTCAATCTGGCGGAACATGTCTTTGATTTTTGCCGGCTGGCCGACATTGGCTTTAATGACGAGCGTTTTCACGCCGAGTTTTTCAATTTCTTCGGCGGTTTCTAATGCCGCTTTTTTACTGCGGGCGTAATTGATGACGATGTTGTATCCTTTTTCCGCGAGTCTGATGGCGGCTGCTTTCCCGACGCCGCGGCTGCTTCCCGTGATCAGTGCGCATTTATTTTGTTCCATTTTTCCTCAGCTCCTTGCTGTGTATAGTTCTTTTCATTCAACAAACAATAAAAGCAATATGTGTTGAAAGGGGTCTTTTATATGTATGTCGGACGTGATATGGGCGAATTGGCCATGATGCCCAAAAAAGATTGGAGAGATTCAGAGCTCGCCTATTTCCATCATGCCTTCCAGCAAATTATGCCGTATTTAAACGAAGAAGGCCAGTCCAAATACCGGGAACTGATTCAGGAAATCGAAGCCCGCGGCGGACTGAAACGGAATGAAGCGGATTACGGCCACGGCACTCGCGTCAGTTATGACTGACGCTTTTTACAGGCGGCCGCTTTCTTCAGCCATTTTCCATATCTTTTGATGGGAAACGGGAAATGCGTATTCCTCGAGCTCCTCTTTTGTGACCCGTATGAATTCCGTTGTATCCGACACTTGTTTTACTTTACCGAAAAAGACCGAAATATTCCAGACGAGATGAGTGAAAACATGTTCTACGATGCCTTCCAGCTCCCCGATTTCAGCGGTTGTTCCCATCTCTTTTTCTAAATAGGCTTCAAGCTGCTCTCTTTCGGTTTTGATTCCTTTCTGGGTTTCGGTATTCGGAAACTCCCACAAGTTGGCGAGCAAGCCTTTTGGGGGCCGTTTATGAATATAGACATCGCCTTGATCGTCTGTCAGCACAACGGCTGCCATTGTTTTTATCCCGGGCTTTTTCTTTTTGCTTTTAACGGGCAGCTCCCGCTCTGTCCCTTCCGCAAATGCCGAGCAGTGCTTTTGTACGGGGCAAAGCAGGCAGGACGGCGATTTCGGGGTGCAGATGATCGCGCCGAGCTCCATTAAACCCTGATTGAATTCAGATGGTTTTTCATGAGAAATGAAAGCGGATACCATCTGTTCGAAAATGGTTCTGGTTTTAGGTTTTGCGATATCGTCCCATATGGAAAGAATTCTCGACATGACACGCATCACATTGCCGTCTACGGCGGGAATCGGTTTGTTGTATGCGATGCTGAGCACGGCGCCTTTTGTATAAGGGCCGACGCCTTTCAGTCCGCCAAATTCCTTTTCCTCGGCAGGGACGACTCCCCCGTATCGCTCATGCACTTCTTTTACGGCACTTTGCAGATTTCTTACACGGGAGTAATAACCCAGCCCTTCCCAGGCTTTGAGCACTTTTTCCTCATCGGCTTCAGCGAGCGCTGAAACGGTCGGAAATTGCTCAACAAACCGCCGGAAATAAGGAATGACGGTATCTACGCGCGTCTGCTGCAGCATCACCTCTGACACCCACACCCGATACGGGTCCTGATTTTCTCTCCACGGCAGAATTCTCTGTTCTCTTTCGAACCATGTAATTAAGTCCTCGCGAAATTTGTCTATATCTTTTTGTTTTATTTTTTCTTCAAGTGCGTTCATATCTTCTCCTCAGATGTTTCGGGTTCCGCTTTTCTTGACACCGTATTTTGGTGTAAACTTAGGGCACGTTACGATAATATGTTACATTAAATAGTGATAAAGAAAAAGCGGAAACATATGAGAACGGCGGATAAACGCCATGATTGGGCAAACAGAAAATGGGGAATATCTTATAATGCGAAATATGCGGGCGACTGATTGTTAACGCCTGCTAGGAGGTCAACAATGGATACTGGCACTCACGTTGTCATGGGTATCGCGCTTGGCGGAATCGCAACTCTTGATCCTGCCGTCGGCATGCACACCCCCATGTCTCAGGCAGTTATGATCGCCGCTCTTGCCGGCTCTCAGGCACCTGATATTGATACCATATTGAAGCTGAAAAATAATGCCGTTTATATTCGAAATCATAGAGGGTTTACGCACTCCATTCCCGCCGTTTTATTTTGGTCCGTTCTGATTCCGGGTATTTTGTTTATGTTTTATCCGGAAGCGAACTTTTTACACCTGTGGCTGTGGACGCTTCTCGCTGTCGTGTTGCATGTGTTTGTTGACATTTTTAACGCGTACGGCACACAGGCCATCCGCCCGTTTTCGAGAAAATGGATCGCTCTCGGTTTAATCAATACCTTTGATCCGTTTATTTTCGTCAGCCATTTGGCCGCGATTGCCGTGTGGTATATCGGAGGTCATCCGGGCGTGACATTTCTGATGCTTTATATCATCCTCGCAGGATATTACGCCGTCCGGTTTTTAATGCAGCTGCGGATAAAGCGAAGGCTGCGCGAAATGATTGAAGAGGAGATTGAAACCATCATTATTTCGCCGACGATGAAATTCAGGCAGTGGCGTATCGCCGTAACGACGGCGCATGCCTTTTATGTCGGCAGAAGCCTTGACGGCCATGTCGTGATATTGGATACATTCAACCGCGTGCCCGTTCCGGAAACCGATGTGATGAAGGCCGCGAAACAGGACGAAAATATTGCAGCCTTTCTTTCGTTTTCCCCCGTTTACAGGTGGGAGGTCGATACCTTTAAAGATCATTATGAGGTGCGCTTTATTGATTTGCGCTACCGGAGCAAAGGCCACTATCCTTTTGTCGCCATCGTCCACCTCAGTCATGATTTAGAGCTTCTCTCTTCTTACACGGGCTGGATTTTCAGCGAGGAAAAGTTGCAGAAAAAATTAAAGCTCGGCTCTGTTTAAGAGCCGGGCTTTTTTTGTCTTCTCACATATATAGCCGCAAACACGAGGCTGATCACCGATAGAGCGGCCGCGGGTTTAAAAAACGGCGGGTAATACGTTAATCGAATATCGTTTTTTCCTTTTTGCGCTTTAAATCCGATGAAGGAATAATCCGCTTTTTCAATCTGCTCCTGTCCGCCGTTTATCTTCAGCTCCCAGCCTTTTTCATATGGAATCGGAAGCATGATATACGGCGCGCGGGTTTTGTTTTCATACGAGATATGAAGCGTATTTCCGCGCCAGCTGAGATCGGCCGGCGGTTCTTTTTCCGCTTTTCGGTATGCGTTTTTCAGCGTATCGTACCGTTCTTCGTAAAGCGCCAGTCTGTCAAGCTGATACGATCCTTTCGGCAGACGGATTTGGATGTTTTTTGTTTTCGGCACTCTGACAGTAAGATCGTTGACACCTGTTTTGTAAATGGATTGATTCGATTTTCTCGTTGTCGTGTAATCGTTCACTTTTAATGTAAAGCCCTGGTCCTTCGCTTTATTCTTCAAATAAAAGCTGACGTAATAATCGCCGCCGTCCATCTTAGCGGCTTGCGGCGTAATGACCAGGCCGCCGCCGTCTTCGTTTACCGTCAGGATGCCGTTATGATAATCGCCATGTTCGGCCGCTACCTCTGCATGGCGGACCATATTTTTCGCCTCAGGCGCTTTTTTCGTGTTGGTTGTGCTTGATTCCATGACGATCCCGTCAAGCATTGCCCGTTCCCTGGCAAGGGCGGGCGCTTTTTTCAGGCCGCCCTCGTTATATACGCGATCGGCTGTCCGTACGAACGGAAGCACATATTGATTTTGATAAACCGCATAATGGGATGATTCCATGATTTTTTTGAACCCGTACGGCACGCCGGCCTCGTTTGTTTTTTCCGTCATATAATATTTTCCGTAAAGCAGGCTGTATAAATTAGCCCTGTTTCCTAATGTCGCATAGCGGCTGACGCTTTCTCTGCCCATGTCAATCCGGAGGTCCTTCCAGTAAAAGGACAGCAGATTGCGGTTCAGTATGCTTGAGTATACGCTGAATCCGTTGAACCCGTATATGATCGGGGTGTTATTGAAAACACCGTTCATCCAATCTAAACGGGCAAACGGATCAGGGTCTTTTTCTTTCAGACGCTGAATGAGTTCTGATTGCTCTTTGCCTTTATAGTCAGCACCCGTCATAAATGTATGCGATACCGTATAAATCTTCCCGCCTTCTGATAAAGCAAATTTTTCATATGTATTAGCCGTAAGCACAGCCGTAAGCAAAATGACGGCATAGACGGCGGGCACCGCGCCTTTCAGTCTTGTCTTTGCTGCAAAGAAAGCGGCTATGCTCAGCACCAGAAGAAGGATGATGGGCAGGTTGGCGTGATCAGAAATATCCAGACTGTACCGCCTCACCTGGCTCCAATAGAGCAGAACGACGAGTACGGCGGACATCAGCATACTCTTCATGCTGATGTCTGAAAGCTTAGAAAGCCCGGCTGAAACCGTTCCGGCAATCGTGAAGCACAGGACGTATTCAAACCTGTTCTGCGGAGCTGAAAAACCGTTAAAGGCACTTGCCGCGAGCGGACTGAAGTGAAACAGAATATACAGCAGACTGATTCCCGCAAACAGCCGGAACAAGCGGTTTTGGTATAAAGAAAATGTAAATAGAAAGAGCAAAAAAGCCGCCGGCAGGATGATAATCCGGCTAGAAAATAAAATGTTGTCGGAAAAATCAAGCCATGCAATATGCTCTGAATACGGCGGCCGCAGATTATGAAGGTATCCGTATACGACAGGAATAAAGGAAACTGCGCTTATGCCGAACCCGAGAAGACCCGACAGAATAAATATCCTGCATTGAGTGAGCCTTTTCGCCTCATTGCCTTCAAGGGGGATCACCCACCTGAATAAGAGATAAATGCCGATGAAAATCAGATTAATATACGCAAAATAAAAGTTGTTGATCAATGTCAGCGCACAGGCAAAGATAAACCACGCCGGCTTTTTTTCCCGGATGATTTTTTCCGCGCCCAACACAAGCAACGGCAGCCACACCATACTGTCAGTGAAAAAGTCCCAATATACCTCATGCCGGAAGTAGATAATCGAGACCCCGTACAACACGGCGCCGGCAAAAGCAGGCACCGTCCGTTTGACGAAATAACGGAACACACACGCCGCCGTGAATATGATAAAACTCTGCTTGGCAATGCTGATAAAAACGGAGGCCTGCGCCCAAAACAGCGCATCAGCCTCACCCGTCAGCTGAATAAGCTGCAAAAAGCGGACAGCGGCGGAAATAAACAGGAATAGAAAAGAAGTAGAGAAATAATAGCCGAGCTGACTGTACACTCCCCCGCCCAGTCCGAACGAATAGCTGTAAAACAGCCTGCCGTTCATATATTGATCAAACAGCAGCTTTTTGAAGACCGCCATTTGGGCGATCCCGTCTCCAGACCCCGTCATATAGCGGCCTGCCGACCACTCTTTTAAGAAAAAAATATGAGCGGCTGCCGCAGCCAACACACAGGCTGCCGGCAAGATCCATTTATTTTTTTTCATACAACGTCCCCATACCCTGCGCACAGCGGCGGCTGTTTAATGGTTCCACTTGCGCTTTTTTGTATAATTCGTTTCATTTTGTTCTCCGTATGTTATATTAGCTTCTTTAATTAAATAGTGCGGGCGTTTTTTTGTTTCATAGTAAATCCGGCCGATGTATTCTCCGATGATGCCGAGACTCAAAAGCTGGATGCCCCCTAAAAACAGCACGGCGGAAATAATGGTGAAGTATCCGGGTACGGACACGCCGTGTGTCAGAATCTGAACAAAGGTCGTTACAATATAAACCATCGACAGAAGCAATATCAGAATACCGGTGAAAAAGCATACCCTCAGGGGCTTGTTGTTGAAGGAGACGACACCGTCCATTCCGTAGTTGAACAGATTGCTGAATGACCATTTGGACGTGCCGTTCTTCCTTTCGACATTTTCATAAAATACGATTTTCTGGTCAAACCCGATCCAGCAGAACAGCCCTTTCGAGAAACGGTTCCCTTCACTCAGCTTCAAAAGGGCATCAACGGCCTGCCGGCTCAGCAGGCGGAAATCTCCGACCCCGTCACGCAGGTCCACTTCGACGGCTTTGTTGATAAATTTATAATACAGGGAAGAAAGCACGGAACGCACGGGGCTGTCCCCTTTTCGGTTGCGCTGCGCGATGACTTGGTCATACCCTTCTTCATAGCCTTGAATGAAGTCTTTCAGCAGATGGGTCGGATGCTGCAGATCGGCGTCCATCACGATTACCGCTTCGCCCTGCACGTGTTCAAATCCTGCCAAAATGGCCGCTTCTTTCCCGAAGTTGCGGGAAAAAGATATGTATTTGACGCGATGGTTTCTGGCGGCCAGTTCTTTAATCTGCTGAAGGGTGTCATCCGCGCTTCCGTCATTGATGTAGAAAATTTCATAGTCATAATGAATCGTCTGAAATTCTTTTTTTAAAGATTCATGGATGAGCTTGACATTGTTCCCTTCATTGTAAGACGGAATAATAATTGAGATTAACCTTTGTTTCATGAAGGCACCTTCTTTGTATTATTCTTTTTTTAGGACGGCCTTAAAGGAATTGTCCGCAAAACTTCAGTAAGGCTTTTCCTTTTTTTAATGACGTTTAAACCCTTTTTTTGTTACACGGGCAGAAAATTTTTTCTGCATATGGTTTATATTTTGTCATGTTTTTCGGCAGATATGAGAAAAAAAAAAGAAAAAGTCTGTACGCGGGACAGACTTTATTGCTGAAGGTATTCATGAATCAAATGGCTGACGATGCGCGGTTTTTCGTGAATGACCCAATGTGAGGCATCGTCTATAAAGATTAAGTCGCCGTTTGGAATCATCCGTTTTGTTTCCTTGGCGAGCTTTTTGCTCAGCGCGCGGTCATTGACGCCCCATATTAATCGGTACGGAACGGGCATTTTAAGCGGAACGGCAGGGCCTAAACCGCCGGCTCTGATCGCCCGGTACCAGTTCAGCATCGCCGTGAGCGCTCCTTTTCTGCCCCATGCCTGTTTGTAGCTGTCGATATCTTCCCGTGAAAAAAGCGCCGGGCGTTCGGATAAGCCGATCGCGTGATCCAATACGCGGTAATCGTCTTCAGACAATCTCCGTTCCGGCTTTTCCGGAAGCTGAAAGAACGCGATATAAGAGCTTTTCTTCCACTGCGGCGGGTAGAACGGTGTGACCTTCCGCATAACCGCCGGGTGCGGGATATTGACCGTAATCAATTTTTCAACGTATTGCGGCCGCGTGGATGCCAAATGCCAGGCCACGGCTCCTCCCCAATCGTGGCCGATGACGACGGCTTTGTCATCTGTAAAATGAGTGATCAGCCCGATAATGTCGTCTCTGAGCGTATCAATGGTATAGTTTTCAAGGCCCTCCGGTTTGTCACTGAGATTATAGCCGCGCTGATCAGGCACGACAACATGGTATCCGGCATCCGCCAGCGGTTTGATCTGGCTCTTCCAGCCGTACCAGAATTCCGGAAACCCGTGCAGCAGCACCGCCAAAGGACCGTCTTTCGGACCGGCTGAAGCCGTGTGCAGCGTCACTCCGTTTGTTTCGATCATGTGAAACGTAATGTCATTCATCGATTCTCCTCCCCGTTTGTTTCAATCTTCTTTCTGTTAAGACGATGATCAGTACGCTGATCGCAATCAACAATACGGCCTGAACGATCAGGGCGAACGGCTGAGTCAGCCGGATAAGCAGGCTGCCCGCAAATCCAGCTGCCGCCGAAATAAGGCCGAACAAAATCATGAGGAGCGCACTGAATCGATTGCCTTCTCTCCACTGCGACTCATCCGTCATAGAGCGCTTCGTCCGATATCCGTACAGGCTGTTGATCGACTTCGGCGGAAAAAATGTGACTGAAATGCCGGCCGCAGCCATCAGAAGGCCGCCGATTACCATTATCATATCCCTCACTCTCCTTTTCATCTTTTACGAAAGGAAAGGCGGAAGGTTTCAGAAAAAAAGCAGGCTTATTCGCCTGCCTGAACCTTTATTTTTGAGTTAAGTCGGCCGTTTTCACATAACCTGCTTTCCCGCCGTATGTGACGTACGCCCATTTACGGTCAAACCCTCCGTCATGGCTGAACCCCCAGCCGAGCACATTGACGGTTTCACCCGCTTTAACGGACCCTTTTTTGCCGGTTTCCAAAGTCGGCGTATAAAAAGCAGTTTGTTTCGCCGTCACCGCCTTCACCGGCTGCTTCATCAGAAAATGCGTGGAAATATAGGCTTTGTGACCTTTGTAGTCAATCTCAGCCCAATCTGCTCCTTGAAGCCGTTTAACCTTTATGGAATCCTCTGAACGAAGCGTGCCGATAATCGACCCTTGTTTATTTGGTTCTTTGCGGACGTTAAGTTCTCCTGCTTTCACGATATATGTATCTGCTGCGGTGTCTATTTTTGTCTGGTGAACTGCTGCGGCATTCGCTGCCGGATCAAAAAAAACGGTGCCTGCGGCTAAAAATAAGCAAAGTCCTGCGGCCGGAATAAATGCGATTAACCCCTTTTTCATGTTCATTGTGGTTCCTCCCCGCTATTTTATAAGTTATTACACATTTCCACATTCCGCGGGTGGTCAAACATGATTTTCCCATTTCTTTTATCAAAAGAAAAAACCGCCGGACGGTATCCGGCGGGTGCACTGCTATGTTAATGCAGGAGACCCCTGCTTTGATCCAAATAATGAGAAACGTCTTCCCGAACGCTCTGGAACATATGGAGCTTGCTGCCGTATGATTCGATCCATTCCTTGACGACGCGTTCTGTCATTTGCTCTCCTTGATACGGGCGGCCGGCTTTTGCGTAAGTCGCTTCGAAATCTCCCCATAAAAGCTCAACCCAAGTTCGCGCTTGCAAATAGCTGAGCATGTCATTTTTCTCAAGCAGCAAATTCGTCAGTTTGTCGATATATGTATTCATGTCTCTGTCTCCTTTCCTTGGGAAAACCTGCTGCTTTTACGCAGCTTGTCACAGGCATATACTAACTTTACGTCTTCAGTCCAGAAGGCGCAACCTTTTGATATTGGCCGAGGGGGAAAACAAATGGTCCGGAACAAGGCAAAAGGATTTCCTAATCAGAACAATAATAAGTTTGAAGGCGAACCGCGGGCAAAGGATGACTACGCTTCTAAACGGGCGGACGGTTCAATTAATTCTCACCCGCAAGAGCGCATGAGAGCTTCAGGCAGACGATAACACACACCGTAAGAGACCGGGAATGACCCGGTCTTTTTTTTTGCGAAAAAAAACATCCTTTTGCGGTCATAACGCTAAGTAAATTCCATAATATGTTAAATGTTCAACCGAAAGCCGGTAGACAAAAAAGGAGGGGTTTTATAAAATGAAGACAGTTTCAAAACGATTGCTGAGCCTTACCGCATTCTTACTGTCAGTTTCATTATTTGCTGTTTCAGCTGAAGCAGCGGGCAGCCCGCAGACATCTGTATCAAACAGCGGTGAGGAGTTTGACGCCAATCTGAGTCAGCCTGTACAAACAACACAGACATCCCCCGCTTATGAAGGAACGGGCCTCACCAAAAGACAGCTTGCACAAAACAGCAAAGCTGACATCAAGTCATTAAAGCCTTCCAGTATTATTGGGACAGACGAACGAATCAGAATTTCTCCTACAACATCATTTCCATATCGCGCGACAGCACAGCTGACCGTTACATACAGCGGCAGCACAAGCACCTACGGATGCACCGGTTTTTTTGTCAATGCCGATACGATCGTTACGGCGGGACATTGCGTGTATGATCAGAAAAACGGCTGGGCATCGAAAATTACGGCAGCTCCCGGCCGCAACGGGTCATCATACCCGTACGGCTCTTATTCAGGCAAGACATTCTACAGTGTCAAAGGGTGGACAGAAAACGGTGACACAAACTACGACTACGGCGCAATCAAAGTAAACGGGTCGCCCGGGAATACTGTCGGCTGGTACGGCTACCGGACGACCAACAGTTCCAGTCCGGCCGGGCTTTCCTCAACCGTGACAGGGTATCCGTGCGACAAAGTGTCCGGTTCCATGTGGTCGGACAGTAAGCCGATACGTTCTGCCGAGACATATAAACTCACCTACACGACAGATACGTTCGGCTGCCAGAGCGGATCGCCCGTTTACCGCAATTACAGCGACACCGGCCAGACCGCCATTGCCATTCATACAAACGGCGGGTCGTCTTACAATCTGGGAACAAGGGTGACAAACAGTGTATTCGACAACATTCAATATTGGTCAAATCAATAAAGCTTTTGTTTTCTTTCTCGCGGCGGCCGTTTTATGCGGATGCGGCAAAGCGGATGATTCCGCCGCCAAAAAAGCATTGCCCGTTACGCTCCATGTTGAGGATGCAGACGGTTCACCGGCGGCCGGTGTGACGGTCACCGTGATGAAAGCGGCGGAGTCAGATCATCAGCCGAATATAGACCGCGGAGAGATAATAGGCAAGACTGATCACCACGGCGAGATTGCATGGAAAAGCGGCGCGAAAGGAACCTATGCCGTCGTTTTTGAAAAAGACGGAGTACCGGAAACCCAGAATATTTCCTTAGCTGAGAGTGATAAACATACGGTGATCAGCATTACATTGAAACACTGAAAAAAGCTTGCAGGCGGAATATCCCCTGCAAGCTTTTTGTTATCCTTTATGCACTTGGTATTCATAAACATCTTTCTTCTCAGACAGATGAGCGAACGTGGAAAGCACAAGGCCGAGAGCCGTCATCAGCGCACCGCCGGCAAACAGCCATGAGTAAGATCCCGTTCCCCCGAGAATCAATCCGCCGATCCAGGCGCCGAGCGCGTTTGCCAGGTTAAAGGCGGAAACGCTCACCGCAGCGGCGATTGTCGTGCCGTTTTCAGAGGAAGAAATAACCTTGGTCTGCAAAAGCGGCGGCGTGCCGAACGCACATGCGCCGAATAAAAATGTCGCTGAAACCGCGGCGGCTGGAAAAACGGCGATATAAGGAAAAATCGCCAAGACGCCGATCAAGCCGATCATCACACCGATCATCGTGCGTGTCAGCAGTTTGAGCGGCACTTTCCCCGCGCAGAAATTCCCCGCCACTCCGCCGAGACCGTAGGCAAATAATGCGCCTGTAATGCCGACTGTGCCGAACCCCGCTGAATCTCTTAATATCGGCTCAATAAACGTGTAAGCGATAAATACGCCTGAGTAGCCGAGAATGGTGATCGCAAAGGAAAAAATCACTTGTTTATGCTTAAAGACACTCCATTCATTCATCAGCATCGGAATCACTTTCGGTTTCCGGTTCGGTACGACCAGCATCAGTCCGATCAGCCCGATCATGCCTAAAACGGAAATAATGAAAAAGACGGCCCGCCAGTTAAGGGCATCCCCTAAATAAGAGCCGAACGGGACGCCGAGCATCAGCGCCACGGTTAATCCGCCGTTCATGGAAGCCGCGGCGGCGGAACGTTTTTCTGGCGGCACCATTTCACTCGCAAACACCATGGCGATCGCAAAAAAAGCTCCGTGGATGGATGCGGATAAAATTCTGGAAATCGCCAGCACGGCGAAGTTCGGCGCAAAGACGCTCATCAGGTTGGCAAGGACGAAGATGCCCATCAGCCCTAGCAGCACCGGCTTTCTCGGCAGCTTAACCGCGATAATGGTTACGATCGGGCCCGTCAGGCAGACGCTTGCCGCGTACGCCGTAACAAGCATGCCCGCTGAAGATACATGTATATGAAAGTCATCGGCAATCGACGTCAGAATACCCATGACAGCGTATTCCGTATACCCGATGGAAAATGTGCAGATCATTAAAACAAAAATCATTAATTTCACAGATGGCTGTTTCATTTTGATATTCAACGCAAATCGCCTCCTTTTTATTTAAAAAACAACGAATTCCATCTTAAAAGATATCAAAAATGAATTCAATCATTTTTTACTGAAAGGTTGAAACGAATGTGCCCGAAAAGAAAAAGAGGCCGGAACCGGCCTCTTTTGTTATTTTTTTTCTTTTAAAACGGAAATCGGCAGTGCTTCTTCCCCGTCAGACGGGGAAGATCTGTGTCCCCAGGCGAATACGCCGTTGATGTAATCAATGCGGAAAGTGTCATCAGAACCTTCTATCTGATACACCCCGCCGGGCCGAAAGTCTTCCGGGTTCAGCATGTAAGCTTTGGCCATCGTAATTTTCCGTTCAAGCACGGCCAGTTCATTTACAATGCCCATCTGTTCCGCTTTTCGCGCTTTTTCCGTCAGTCCCGCAATTTCTGTCTGTAGTTCATGAGGCGTCATTTGACTGTATCGTTTGTCCATTTCAGTTTACTCCTCTTCCTGCAAGAATTGATCAATATCGTCAATCGAGAATCCTTTTCTGAATAAGTACTGTTTAACCTTCATTCCGCTTTCATAGCTGCCGTCGTAGCGGTATTTCCTGATCGCTTTTTCCGCATGAGCCTTCAGAGCTTCCATCTCGGCTTCATCATCATTTTCATACTCCGTTTGCTCCAGAGCGGCATTGATGACGTCGAAAGGGAAACCTTTTCGCTGAAGCTGCATCTGCGCCCGCTGTCTGATCTCTTTTGTGGACAGCTTTTTGTCCTTTTTCAGGATTTTGCCGATATGTTTCAGCGCTTCTTGTATCTGCTCATCAAATGTAAACGCACTGAGCGTCTCCTTGATGGTGTCGTCGTCTATTCCTTTCGCTTTCAGCTCGCGGAACAGGACGTCAGGGCCTTTGCCGTTTGTTTTTTTGTGGGTGCTCGCATAGGCTTCGGCAAATTCTTTGTCATTTAAGTAGCGGTAATCGTACAGTTTATGGATGACTTCAGAAATGACCATGTCCGGTGTTTCTTTTTTCTTCAGATGATCCCGGACTTCTTTTTCAGAGCGCATCCGGTATGATAAAAATTCTACGGCGCGGTTAAAGGCTTTTTTCACGTCATCGCCGTACTGGATTTCAAGAATGTCAAGCTCGTCCAGTTCTTTCCCTTTTTTCAGGTCATAACGCACAAGCACGTCGGCGTCGACGCTGAATGCATATTTCTCATCAAGAAAGATGTTGAAGCGCTCGGTATTTTTCTTTTGGGTCGATATTTTTGTAATAAACGGCATCCCGGTCTCCTTCCCCGCCCCGATGTTCAGGCGTTTTTCTTTTTAGCAAATGAGGTACAGTATATATATCAACGTGTAAGGAGAGATGGATATGAATATCGCGATGACAGGCGGCACTGGTTTTCTGGGCCGGCATCTGACAGGTGTGTTTACCCGCCGGGGACATCATGTCTATATTTTATCAAGAAAACAGAGAGAAACCGAACAAAAAAATGTGACATATGTTCAATGGCTGGCCGAAAACGCGGCGCCTGAGCGCGAGCTTCCCCCTATTGATGTATGGGTGAACCTCGCCGGCAAATCCATCTTTGACCGCTGGACGGACACAACGAAGGAACAAATCATCTCAAGCCGGGTAGAAGCGACGAGAGAAGTCAGACGGATTATGAAGCAGCAGCCGAAAAAACCCCGGGCTTTAATTCAGGCAAGCGCCGTCGGCATTTACGGCACAAGCACAGAAAAAACGTTCACCGAACAGTCAGATACGTCAAATGAAGATTTTCTCAGTCATACGGCTCATATGTGGGAACGTGAAGGCCAGAAAATTGAAGCGCTCGGCATCCGGACGGTATATGCCAGATTCGGGGTGATGCTCGGTGAAAAAGGCGCCCTGCCGCTCATGGTTCTCCCTTATAAGCTGTTAGCCGGCGGCACCGTCGGCTCTGGACGGCAATGGCTGTCATGGGTTCATGTCGATGACGCCGCGGAACTCATCGCTTATGCGGCGGAGCATGATGACTTGTCCGGTCCCATGAATGTGACATCGCCGAACCCCGTAGAAATGAAGCAATTCGGAAAGACGATCGCAAGCGTCCTGCACCGTCCCCATTGGATTCCCGTACCGGAACTTTTTCTGGAGAAGGCCTTGGGAGAAATGAGCCTGCTGATCGTAAAAGGCCAGCGCGCTCTGCCTAAGCAGGCGCTGACATCCGGTTTTCAATTTACATATGAAGAACTTGATTTGGCTTTAAAGGATCTCTTATCTGCATAAAAACGGAAATAAAAGCCAATCCTATTGGTATTCTGTTTTGAAGGAGGGTCTTCTTTTATGAAAAAGAAGCGCGAAAAACATCAACAGGGAGCCAATCTGAAAAAAATGCAGGAAGTCCTTTATTCCGGTGAATTCAAAAAAGCGGAAAGAGCAGCCAAACGGAAATAAACTGAATAAAGATCGGGACCGGACAGATACTATGTTTGTTTGATATCACTTTTTTCAGGGGGGCGATTGATATGGGCAGAAATCATACTCACAAAAACCGTGATAAAAACAAACAAAAACTTCCTCAAGTTCCGGATGCTTTGAAACGCGAAACAGACGGCACGTATGAGGAATATTCAAGCGAGCTTGCTGATTCCGCTGACCGTGAAGCGCAGGCGCGGATGAAAGCCGCTGACAACAGAGCTAAAAGCAAAACCCGCTAATACGAAATCCCCGCCTCTGTATAGAGACGGGGATTTTTTTTACAGTTCGGTAAACAGGCTTTTTGCCGGCGTCCGTTCTTTCGCCTTAGGCTGTTCGTCCGGATAGCCCATTTGAATGATAGCGGCAAAGCGCTCATTATCCGCAAGTCCGAAGTCTTGGTGCACCTGTTTGTCATACATAATGCGGCCGCTTTTCCAGACCATGCCGATGCCATTTTCATGTGCGAGAAGCTGAAGGTTTTGAATCATGCCGCTCAGCGCCGCGAAATCATCGTTTCTCGTAAATTCATTTTCATCTTCTTTTAAGACAACCAGTAAAAATCCCGGAACGGCGCTGAGGTTTTTTCTCATGTTCCGCTCTTTTTCCTCGTTGAAATCATCTTTTATCTTTTTGAAAAATGAGACGTAGCTGTCCGCAAGCTTTGCTTTTCCCGCTTCTCTTGCTGCGTAGATAAAACGCCATGGCTCCGTCAGTCTGTGGTTCGGTGCGTAAACGGCCGTTTCAAGCATCTCTAATATGACTTCAGAAGGTACGGTTTCCGGTTTAAACGACCGGATGGATCTTCTGTTTCTGATTGTATGTGCAAGACTTTCGTTTTGCTGTAATTGTTCGGTTTTCGGCATGCCGATTCACCTTCCTATCCAAATGAAAATGATTATCATTTATAATATAACGGATACGACCGGCTTTTGTAAACCGTTACGGAAGCTGAAAATTGATTGTTTCGGCATACATGGCCGTTCCCGTCATCTTGATGTTCATCTTTTCGTTATCTTCTGTAATCCTGATTTCCACTTTTCCGTCTTTCCCGATTTCCTGACCTTGTTCAATCGTGAGGCATTCGGCTTCGGAGCCTCCGTATTGCCGCATATAGGCTGCCATGACGCCTGAAGCGGTTCCCGTGACAGGATCTTCGGTCGTTCCGGAGAAAGGGGAAGAAAAATGGCGTCCGTGCAGATCACTTTCCGGATGAACGGTTTCAAGAGAAAACGGATGAACGCTCGCTTTCGGAAGATCGCGCAAAATAGCGGGGAATTGTGCGTTGTCCGGCACCATATTCCGTGATGCTTTAAGTGATCTCAGCGGAACAATCAGTGTCCAGATCCCCGTTGATCCGTAGACAATCGGCAGCTCGCTGTGAAAATCCTCAGCCGTAATCCCGAGCGAGGCCGCAAGCTTTTCTTTGTCTCCCGTAAACGGCAGAAATTGCGGGGGAGCCTGTTTGAGTGTGATGTATACCCGGCCGTTTCGTTCAGCGGCTTTTGCGGGAAGAATGCCGGCTTTTGTTTCAATTTGATATGTCTGATCAGCCTGAAGCCTTCCCTTTTCAATTAATGCGTAAAGAGAGGCGACGGTAGCATGTCCGCATAAATTCATTTCGTGGCCGGGTGTAAAATAGCGGATGCGCAGATCGGCTTCTCCGCTTTTGCAGAGAAATGAGGTTTCATTGTACCCTGCCATTTCGGCGATCATCTGCATCTCTTCATCTGAATAATCATCTCCGTTAAAGACGATTCCCGCGGGATTTCCCAAATCCGGAATATCGGAAAACGCTTCATATTTAAACACGGTTGCCTGTTTCATTCATCAGCCTTCCTTTCACCTTATGATCATGTTATTCAGTATAACAGAGTGAAATTAGAATTTTTAGTCAATTATTCAAAAAAAAAGACGCCTTTTAACGGCGTCTTTTTTTGGTTTTTCCGATCAGGCGGGTGACGAGGATCATCGTGACGGACAGCGATCTGTTTTTGCGGTACGCCAAGTATTTCCCGCGCCACTCCGGTTTGTATTTTTCTTTAAAGGCCCGCAGCCCGCTGAAGCTGTACATATACCGGACGTTGTTGAAGATGACGGCCGCGATTCTTTCCGACCAGAAAGATGTAAAAGCCGTTCCTACGTTTGACAAAGGCGCCATGCCCATATTGAAGGTGGTATAGCCTTTTTCCTGCGCCCAGAGAAACAGACGGATGAAAAGCGCGTCCATGATACCGTTCGGCGCACTTTTCCGATAACGCATCAAGTCGACGGATATCTCGCCTTCCTGATACATCGGCATCAGGTTGGCAAAAGCGATGATCTCCCCTTCCGCGTCTTTCACGTAAGCAATCGGCGCCTGTTCCAGATAATCCCGGTCGAAGAAACCGAGAGAAAAACCTTTCTCTTTTTTCGGTCCGAGCCATTCGTCCGAAATGTCTTTCAGTTTGGCGATAAACTCGGAGGAAAACGGCGGTTCCCCGACATGAAATGTGTAGCCTTCGCGGTCAAATTTGTTGTTAATCGCCCGCAGCCCCGCTTTTTTCTTACCTGAGAGCGTAAAGGCCTCCATATCCACGAACGCTTCTTCTCCAAGCTTGAAGAAGTTATAGCCGAAGTCATGGTACAGCGCCAGATCTTCACGTTCGATCTGATAAAACATGACACTCAGCCCCTGCTTATGCGCTTCATTCAGAAATTCCTCAATCACAAGCGGAAAAGAGTCTCTCTGTCCTGACGGATCACCGAGCACGACAAGCCTTCTGGAAATCTGGCTGAACAATAAAAGCGCTTTGCCGTCGCTTGAGAAATAAAACCGCTTATCCCCGAGAAAGCCGAGATGGCTGAGCGCATTTCCGCCTTCTTCCGCCAAAAAGGACTTCAGCCGATCAGGATCGGCCTCTTCTCCGATCGGCTTCAATCTTTTATGATAAAAGACCGTAAACAAAAGGAAAAACAGCGGCACAACAATAATGGCCGTCATCGTGGCATATGTAATGTGCGAATTGTTATGGACGAAATAATCGTGGCGCAGCAGCCGATTCATTTTATCCCAAATAAAGCCGGCAATGAGATTGTAGTTAAACAAGGCGATAATAAACAGAGCGGCCGCAAAAATCATCTGGCCGAGCGTATACGATGCCTGCTCTCTGATAAACTGCCGCTTTAACAGCACAAGCAATACGATGACGACAGGCAGAATAAAGATCGCGCTGATGTTCATTCCTTTTAAGAAACTGAACACAAAACCGCCGACCAGCGCGGCAACCGCCATTGAATAAGAACGTTTCGTCCGTTTGTATAATTCAATCGGCAAAATTAATAGAATCAAAGCCGCGCTTAGCGATAACGCGTTAAACGCAAGGAGCGCCGGGCGCGGAATGTGCGGAATGACCGTCTCCCTGTCGATCGGCAGGGCGACGGACGCAAGCACAACGACTCCCGACACGAAAACCAAAAGCGACAGCGAACCGTAAAGCACCCTGATTAAGATGGCGCGCTGGAATACGAGAAGCACGTTCGTCGTTTCCACGGCAGGCGCCATCTTCGGATTTGATTCCAGCCGTTTAAGCGTATTTTCCGTTAAGTCGCCGGCCGCAAAGAACAGCCCGAACACAAACGGAATAAATGAATACACAATCCGGTAGATGACGATGGATGTCACAACCGCCTCCTGGGGAAAGCCCATATTCTGCATGCCGAGCAGAAACAGAAGGTCAAACGAACCGAATCCTCCCGGCACAAGGCTGATGATTCCCCCGATAGCGGCAATGGCAAATACCCCGAATACATGGCGGACATCCGCGTGAATCCCCATGACATACAGGGAATAATACATGACGACGGCCGCCGCAAACCACTCGGCAAACGATGCCCCGATGTAAGAAAAAACCGGATGCCTCGGTTTTGCTTCACCGTCTTCTGCGCCAGCTTTTTTATTGTTGATTCCAGCGGCGATTAAGGCTGCCGGCACAATAAGCGCCACTCCGGCAATAACAGCCCACATCCACGGTTTCTCACCTGTAATCTCTCCAACCGGCAGAACCCGGGCGATGGTCAGGATACTGAAGACGGACAGCCCGAGCAGCGCTGAGGACGTAAGCCAGGCGATGCCTGCGACGAGGCGTTTTACGTCATTCGTATGTTCTTTGTAAAGCATCGTCCGCAGCCCGACGCCCGCCAGACCGCCGAATCCAAGGACATTGTTAAAGGAATTGGCGATAAAAGAGACCCTGAATACTTTCCAATTCGGAATGTTGAGGCGAAGCGTCCGTTTCAGCACAAAGTCATAAAAGGACATCGCGCTGACGGCAAGAAGGCCGAGCAGAACGAGAATAAATAAATCGTAACGCTCAATCCCGTTAATAATGTACAGCGTTCGTTTAAAAGAAAGGTCTGTCAATTCCTTTTTGGACTGATAAATGACTAAAAGCAAAACTGCAATAGGAAATAATACTTTTAATATCGATAAGGCATTCTTTTTAGTCAGCAATGTTCTCTCCAATCATCATAAAATAGCTTATTTATTATAATTCCCCCAATAATCTCCAACATATTATACACTACCACCTCACATTCAAACAAAACTCGTCTGCAACTTTCTTTCTCTGATTAAAATCAGTAATATGGTATGCAGGAGTATGAATGAGGAAGTGAGACGATGGATTATAATCTGCATGATACAACAGTATTAGGCGGCGATATTTTTTCTCCTGAGGAACGGGATATTTGGGTGCTTTACATGAAAGTGATGACATCGGCGGGGCTCGGCGATGTGTCTGAGTGGATGAAGCTTGATATGAGCATGCCGCAAATGAAGGTGCTGATGCTTCTGAACAACCACGGGACGCTTAAGGTGAGTGACATAGCGGAGAAAATGGGCGCTTCTCTTTCAAATACGACGGGGCTGCTTGACCGTTTAGAAAAATCATGTTTCATTACACGCGCTCCGTCAGAAGAAGACCGCCGTTCAGTCGTCGTTCAATTAACGGAAAACGCGAAAGATATTTTCCGCAGCCTTTATCAAAAAGGACATGTAAAATTGAAGCGTTCATTGGGAACGCTGACCGCTGAAGAAAAACAAACGGTCAATCAAGGGCTTGCCATTTTGGCAAGAGCGCTTGATTCTTCCAAACAGGCATAGAGATGAAAAAGGCCTGCCGGTATCGGCGGCCTTTTTTTATTTGACATTTAATTCACTTGAAGTGAATAATATATTCGAAGTGAATTAAAAACGGAAGGATTGATCAGTATGCCGGAGCCATTGCAAACAGAAAAAAACCAGAGCTGGGCCATCACTCTCTTTACGATCGGTGTGTTCATGGCGGCGCTGGACAACGGAATTATTTCCGCTGCTCTGACGACGATTAACAGATCTTTTGATGTTTCTCCTTCATGGGGATCGTGGGGAGTGACCCTTTACACATTGGGACTCAGTGTCAGTGTGCCGATTGTCGGCAAGCTGTCGGACCGATACGGGCGGAAAAAGCTGTTTATGATTGAAGTCGGGCTGTTCGGACTCGGCTCTTTGCTTGTCGCACTCAGTCAGAGCTTCCCGATGTTTTTGGCGGCACGGCTCATTCAGGCCCTTGGCGGCGGCGGAATTTTTATTATCGGGAGTTCGCATGTGCTGGCCGTGCTTCCGAAGGAGAAACAGGGGAAAGCTCTCGGGCTTTTAGGGGCGATGAACGGTATGGCGGCCGTCCTCGGACCGAATATCGGGAGCTTTTTGCTTGATGTAACCGGGTCGTGGCATTGGCTGTTCTTGATTAATCTGCCGATTGCCGCCGCTTTGGTTGTGTGCGGCGGTTTGTTTATCGCTGAAACGAAAGAGCCTGAGGCGAAACGGCTTGATCTCGCCGGCACAATGCTGCTGTCTCTTGCGATCTTATCTTGCATGATCGGTATCACGAATCTCGATGGGGCGAAGCTGTCAGAAAGCATAATGAACGTAAAGGTGTACGGGTATCTTTTGGGAGCGGCACTTCTCTTTCTGGTGCTGCTTAAAGTCGAAAAGCGGGTTGAAAACCGAGGGGGCGATCCGATTCTCGCCTACTCGCTGCTGCAAAATAAAGTGTTTCAATGGACGCTTGTCATCGGATTTTTATCGGGAGGGCTGCTCGCTGCGGTCATTTTTATTCCTTCTTATGCGGAGCAATATTTGCACGTATCGGCGGAGAAAGCGGGTTATTGGATGACGCCGCTCGCGTTGGCGTCAGGAATCGGAGCGTGGCTCGGCGGGGCGATCACGGATAAAAAAGGGCCGGTCTTCTCCGCGGTTGTATCAGGCGCCATCGCATTTGCAGGCTTCAGCCTGTTTCCGTTATGGGTGACGGATAAATGGGAATTTGTCACAGCGAGTGTCATTGCCGGGATCGGTTTCGGATTTCTGCTCGGGGCTCCGCTGAATGTGCTTGTATCAGAAACGGCGGGCCAAAACAAAGGCACAGCGCTCGGCACGCTGTCACTCGTAAGGCAGGTCGGGCTGACGCTCGCTCCGGCTTTATATGCCGGCTTCATTACAGCGGGCTTTGACCGGATCGGAGATGACATCAAAAACCGTTTAGCGAAAAGCGGCATTCCCGCTGATCAGGCGCAAATGCCCGATATCGGCGGCGGACTTTCTTCGTTGCAGGAGCAGGTAAGCCGAATTCCCGTTCCCGCCGTCAAAAAAGCGGTTTTTGATGCGATTGAAGCGGGCATTTCCAGCGGCTACCACCATCTTTATACGGCAGCCGCCGTCATTTCATTATGCACGATTGTGTCTGCGGCGGTTTTGGCGTATTTCCGGAAGCCGGCATCCTCTAAGACAGATGCCAGCCCATCCGCCGGGAAAGCTCAGTAATATGGGCGATGTGATGTTCAGAGTGCCAGACATATAGCCCGAGCGCTTGTTCCAGCGTAACCGTCTCTTTAGATACAGGATGGAAGTATGTCCGTTTGAATTGGGCTTCCGTCATGGAGCGCAAAAGAGCGGCCCATCTTCTGTGCAGGATCGTTAACAGCTCAAGCGCATCCCCGCAAGCGGCGGTTTTGGAATCATGAAGATCGGCCCAGCCTTTTTCATCATAAGGACGGATTTCCGGTTCATTCTCCGTTAAGCTCAATTTAAACCGGGTATAGCCGTTCATGTGGCTGTCCGCCAGATGGTGAACCACTTGGCGGACAGTCCATCCCCCTTCGCGGTACGGCGTATCAAGCTGACTGTCCGACATCGCTCTGACAGCTTGTTTCAGTTTGGCCGGAGCGTGTTCCAGCGCATTGATCCATTCTTGTTTCTGTCCGGCCGAAATCGATTCAGCCGGCTGATATTCTCCAATCGGATAGCTGAGGGTTTGTTTTTCCATTTTTGTCTCTCTCCCGTTGATCGTATTATGAAAGTATGATGGTGATGTCGCAGCCTTCCGCTTTCGCTTCACGAAAGACCTGAAGCACACTCTCGGCGCCATTTTCTGTAAGCTGCTTGCTTTGTTCAAACTGTCTCCATTCTAAAACGAGGGGGTATTCCACCCATCCGGTCAGACAATCCCATAAAGCGTCAAGGTTTTCACCGTAGTATTCAGGAAGGGCAAGTTCCTTTTTCAATGCCTGGTGCAGGTCGCTCATACTTCTGATTTGCTCCCCGTTAATAACTGCTTTATTCATGCGCGGCTCCTTTCTCATGATTTTATTCTATCAGTTTACCATTTTCCTCTTCAGAAGTAACCGGAGTCTGCCGCGGTTCCAGCTGGACGATGCCTTGCCCGCCGTCAACGGCCACCCTGTCCCCCGTTTTCAGTTTTGACGTTGCATTTCCGCATCCGACAACGGCAGGAATCCCAAGTTCCCGGGCGACGATCGCCGCGTGGGACAAAGGGGCGCCGACATCCGTTATGATAGCAGCCGCTCTTGGAAAAAGCGGGGTCCAGCCTACATTGGTTGTCGACGTCACTAAAATTTCCCCCGCCGCAAAAGAATCCCCGTCTTCCGAAGCATCAAGGACACGGACAATGCCCTCCACTCTCCCGGCCGCTCCCGCGAAACCTTTTAAAGTATGCGCATCATCAGTTTCCGCAGGCATAAAAGCATCGTAATAATCCGCTCTTCTGTCAGGATCCTCAGCCCATTTAAACGGATTGAATCTTCCGTTAATAACGGATGGGAACGGCGGCAGTTTTTTATAGGTTTCATAGTTTTGCTTTCTCGCTTGAATCGACGCAACCGCCGGCTCTTTCCCCGCGAGCAGATCGGTTATTTCATGCAGATACAAGAAGAAAATATCGTCCTTCATGCCGGTCATTTCCGCCGCTCTGAGCGCGAATGCTCTGGCTGTCCGGTACACCCTGACAAATTCGGATCTGGTTGTTTCTCTAATATTCGCGTATTCTGACGCTTTTTCCATTTTGGCTTTGAGCCATTTGACCTTATGAGGAAACTTTTCTTCAAATCTTCGGAAGGCCTGTTCATGCGCCCGCTGCTGTTTCAAAAGCAGTTGTTCGGCATCAATACCCGACTCCTTGTGTTCTTTGATCTGCTTCGTCAGCCAATCCCGGTTTTCTCCCGGATGCGGTATGGAAAGTTCGTATTCATGCGGGCCACGGTGGCCTTGGTTCCTGAGATATTCTTCCTCGCTCATACGGCCTTTCATGACTTGATCAATGCCGATAATCGGCTCCAGGCTGGCCAGTCCGCCTTTTCCCCTCAGATTGGACAGCAGGAGATTCGCATCTTCTATTCCTGCGAGTTTTGTTAATTGAGAGGTTAACGACGAAGAGGATTGCGCAGAATCACGTCCGCCGGATATTAACGCAAACCACGCGTTGCATAAATACGGATAGACCTCATCATTCCATATCGCTAATAATGCCTGCTCCGTTTCGGCACGTTTCAGCTTTTCCTCAATATTCCGGCACCAGTCCGGCGACTCGTCCAAGTAGGAGGACATGTTTTTTTTCGCTTGCTTCATTTTCGACAGATACGGTTTCAGTTTTTTCGGGATGATCTTCAAAAGTTCATACTTTGAGAACGGATATAAAGGAATCTTCATTTCCGCCGGGATTTCTCCCAATGTATCGCTCATCATTTTTCCTATTTTTCCGCCTTTCGGATTCAGACCGAAAGCGGCGAGAACGGAAAGAGGCTGGCTCATATTGTTATAGGCTCTGCCGCAAATATTGCCGGACCAGACATAATAGCCCGGAATGATGCCCGACTCTTCATCCAGATTCCGGAGGAGCGACCATGTCAGCGGCGTCATCACATCGGGAATCGCTTCTCCTATATTGGTGTTTGTCCATAAAAAATCACCGCTGAAAGAATCATTCCATTCATAGGTTTCCAGATTTCCGGCTTGTAAGGTCGTAATCGGGCGGGATTGAAGAATATACAATGTCCCGCCCGCGGCGGCCCATTCAATATCCTGCGGCCCTCCAAGATCTTTTTCCAGCTTTTTCGCCAGTTTATAGAGCTTTGACGCATATTTGCGAAATTCCCCGGGGCCGTCATATTTTTTCTTGGGCCGTGCCAGTTTAAAAGAATAGGCATCAGCTTCCCCGGAAACGAGCTGCTCCCCGAGACCGTAGACGTAATTGCCTGTCATCTCCCGCCTGCTCCCCGTAATCGGATCTGCGGTAAACAGCACTCCGGATATCTCAGACGGTATCATCAGCTGGATGACGATTGCGATTTCATGCTCATCTTCCATTCCCTGAACGGCGCTGTACGCTTTTACTCTTTCTGACTGTGCCGATCGGCGGACTTCATCAATCGCCCTGGACATGTCTTGATCTGTTTTGACATTCAACACCGTATCGAATTCTCCGGCAAAGGAAGCCTGAGCGGAATCCTCGCTCAGCGCGGATGAGCGTACGGCAAACAACGCAGATGCATGGCGGCTGCGGATGGAATTCACATATTGATCAATAGCCTCTCTCGCCTGATGGCGCAGCTGTCCGTCCTGAAAGGCAGACGGCAAAATCACAAACCCTTCAGGCACAGGATACCCGCTTTGATACATTTTAGAGAGAATGCTTCCTTTTCCTCCCGCAAAGGAATAAAGTTCGGCCGGAAGTTCTCCGAATGTTTTGACACAGTCATTCATAATGTCCCCGCTCCTTTTTAGTCGTTCATCCAAGCTCATATTTTTTCTCTTTTTCACTTTTTTTGAAAGTATTTCCTATAAGTATACAATATATCGGTCTTCACAAGGGAGAAAATCGATGGCGTTATGTTGTCATAAATGCATCCGTCAAAACGGCCGCAGGCGGGGTCTTCAGCCTTACAGTGAAAGCGCTATTAAAATTAGAGATAGGCTGCCCGATACTGCTTGCCGCGGGGAATTCCGTTTGCAGGTTATGTCAACTTCCGTATCAAAAAGGCGGCCGAAACGCCGCCTTTTTTTCAGACTGTGCGGCCTTGATGCGCCGCCGTATTTCTTTTGGTCCGCTTCGGCTGATACACTTTTCCGACAAACAGGTATCCGTATCTGAAATGGTTGCACACCCAAGATACGAAAATGGGACCGAGCGTGCAGATCAAAAATAAAAGAAGGATGGCAGCCGGCAAAGGCATTGATCGCAAATAGCCTTCCAGAAGATATCCGCTGATTAAAAAGTAGGAGTGCAGCAGATAGATTGAAAACGAATAGTTGCTGATCATCATCACAATCGCGGGCACTTTTTTGAGCTTTGAAAACAGATGAAAACACAGAAAGATCATACTGACCGCGTAAATCATAATATCCGGACGCTTAGAGGAAATGGAGCCGCCGCTGATATATGAAACGGCCACAATCAATATTGCCGATACGGCCGCACTGAAGTAAACCGCATAACGGTACTGATTGATGAGCGATAAAAAACGCGGATATTCCTTTCCGCAATAAAATGCCAGACAGAAATAAAACACCCAGCCCGGAAACGGAACCCAAAAGAACGGAAAAATAGAATCAAGCCCCGATGATGCCGGCGGATGAAAGATGGAAAAGTAAGCCAGATAGACGGCGTTGATGATAAACGAAACAGACAGCACCCACACGGGAGATGTGTTGTTCAGCCAGCGGTGCAGCAGCATATGGAGAATGTAAAATTGAAAGATCACAAGAATGAAGTAGCCGATGAAGTTTCCTAAAAACACATTCTCTAAAAATTTACCGATCACTGAAACGAAGCCGGCTCCTTCTTCCGCCACGCTTTTCATTAAAATGGCATCCACCGCGGCAATAAACAGAAACGGCACAAAAATGACTTTGCCCCTTTTCTTTAAAAAACCCGCGGGAACGCCTCCCGGGTATGACCTGGCAAGCAGAAATTCCGAAATAAAGATAAACGCCGGCGTGCTGAACATCAACAGGGTCCGAAAAGCATCAACCGTATGGGCGGCACTGGCTAAGGACTCTTCCTGAATCATCAGCACCATTGAAACTGTGTGAAGCAGAACGACGCTTAAACAGGACAGGCAGCGAATCACGAAAATTTCTTTTATCTGCATGCGGCCGCTCCTTTTTCACAAGCGCGCCGGACTTTAGCGTATGCTTGGCGCAGCCATTTTTCCCGCAGCTCGGGTGTGCTCGTTTTGACGACAGAAAAAAGGTTCCGCTCGGCTTTTTGAATGCCGCAAAATTGCAGAATGCCTTTTTTCAGCGTAATCCAGTCCGAGTTTTTCCGGAACCACTTTAAGTACCAGCCCGGGGAATCCGCCGTATAAAAGACCTGTGCCGTCTCTGCCCGGAGCAGTCCTTTTACGCGGCCGTTTTCATATGTGTAGGCTTCTCCGGCGACAAGCACTCTGTCAAAAAAGCCTTTCATAATCGCCGGAACGCCTCCCCACCACAGCGGGTAGATGAAAATGAGATGATCCGCTTCTTTCATCAGTTTCCGGTATTTCTTCGTTTCAGCGTCCCGGTTCATGTCAGAGCGCTTTTTTTCGCCGCCGTACTTCAGCACGGGATCAAATTGGTCGGCGTATAAGTCAATGACCGTATAGCTTTGGCCGCTGTCCTTTAAAGCCATGACGACGTATTTTACGAGAGCCGCATTGAAACTGTTCTCATCCGGGTTTGCATACACAATCACCGTCTTCATATGTCCCTCCCAGTATTTCTTAATTTTTACAATGATTATATCATGATGTCATATGAATGAGGCAAAGACATGAGAAAGGCTTTTTCCAGTTCCGCTGCCGTTTCAATAACCCCTTTCTGCATATTTTCGCTGATTTTGCCGCCGCAGATTCAATTACAAGCATCCGGCACTTCTGCGTTTTTGAGCGGCCGTATGGTATACTAGCTGTCAAATGAATGGGCTTGGAGGACAACATGAGAATTTTAAAGTACGCGATTTTAGGGCTTTTGCGAAAAGGCGAATTGAGCGGATATGATATATCGAGCTATTTTAAGGAAGAGCTCGGCCAGTTTTGGAGCGCAAAGCACAGCCAGATTTATCCGGAATTAAAAAAACTGACGGCTGAGGGATTTATTATGTTTCGCACTGCGATTCAAGGAACAAAGCTTGAGAAAAAAATGTACACGCTGACTGACAAGGGAGAGCTGGAGCTTGCTGCCTGGCTGACGAAAAAAGACCCGATTCCGGAAACGGTGAAGGATGAATTTATGCTGAAGGCTTATTTCATCTCAGCTTTGACGCAGGAAGAAGCGGATGAGCTATTCACCGATCAGCTCGTAAAGCGGAAGGAGAAATTGTCCGATCTGGAAAACAGTTATCAAGAACTGATGGCATCATCCGCGGAGGCGGATTCATTTTCTTCTCCTGATTTCGGCCATTATCTCGTGCTGACAAAAGCGCTTGAGCGGGAACGGAATTATATTTCCTGGCTTGAAGATATTTTGGCTCTCATCAAAAAAGCATAAACAAAACGGGGCGGCTCTGTATCTGCAAGCCGCCTGTTTATGTTCTGAGAACCGCATTGATAAACGAATCAGCCATTAAAATAAGAAAAAGCAGACTGAAATACACAATCGAATAAAAAAACATCCCCTTCGACCATTGCGTGTCATCCGCCGCCTGAAAGCCTTTGACGCTCCGGTACAGCCAGATGGCCCCGAGCAGGAGAGCGGACGCGGTATAAAACGGGCTGACGTCTATATATAGAGGAACGAGCAGCGAAACCGCAGTCAGAACGGCAATATAGCGCAGCATTTTTATTTTTGTGACGCGATTGCCTTTTATAATCGGCAAAAGCGGAATGCCGGCGGCACGATACTCTTCCTTTCGCCTGATTCCGATCGCCCAGAAATGCGGCGGCTGCCACAAAAACATAATCGCGTATAACAAAATCGCGGGCATATCAATGTACCCGGTCAGCGCGCAATAACCGATTAAAGGCGGAGCCGCCCCCGGAAAGCTGCCGACAAATGTGCTCCAGACGGATTGTCTTTTAAACCAAAGCGTATAAACGACGGCATACAGCAAAAATGCAAGCAGGCCAAGAACGGCGGTCAGTACATTAAGCGAAGCAAGCATGATGAATCCGCATGCGCCGAGACATGTGCCGTACAGGATCATGACCGGCGGCGGTATTCTCCCCGTGACGCTTGCGCGGGTCCGGGTTCGCGCCATTTTTGCGTCCATGCCGCGGTCAAAGAAGTTATTAAAAACAGTGCTTGATGCCATGACTAACGCCGTTCCGATCATAGCAACCGCCATGGCGGCAAATATACCGGGCCCTCCGCCCGTCCTTTCCGACTGAAGCCATGCAATCCAAAATCCGCCCAATGCGGCAAGTGAATTTGAGATGATAATCCCCGGCTTGGCTAGAATGATAAAGTCCTTAACCGTCACCCGGTTTCCATTATGCTTCATCGGCTGTTCCGTCTGTGCTGCATTTGAATTCATTTGTTCAGGTTCTCCTTTTTCGGCTTATCATATCAGGAAGAATCAGGAAGAACAATTTATTTTGGGCATTTTTCACACAATTGTAAATTGTATATAAAAAGCCGCATCTTGTGACCGGATGCGGCTTTTGCCTTTTTCTATTCAAAGTCTGCCCATACAGCTCCCCGATCAGCTGAACGGACACAGTTTTCAATCAGCAGATGCCCTGAGCTCCGGCCGGCGATGGCGGGCTCTACACATCATTTTTGCGCCTCACTGAGATGTTCGCTCTCTTCAGTCACAGACGTTCTTTCCCGAGCCTTTTCAAGAAAACTTCAGAAAAATAAAAACCTTGCCGATTAGACGGCAAGGTTTGTTTCTTACAGTGTAAATGCGATATCCGCCCCTGATACAGGGTCTTTGACGAATACGCCCTCTTCTTTTTCTTCGATCTCAAAGCCGGCATCGGTCAGCGCTTTTGTCACACGTGACAGCTCTTTTTGATGCGGGAGCACGATGGTGTAATAATCCAGCCCGCTTGCATTTCCCGGTTTCGGCGGCGCATGTTCTCCGGCCCATATATTCAGACCGATGTGATGGTGATACCCTCCCGCCGAAACAAACAGAGCAGACATGCCCGCGTAATTGCCGACAATATCAAAACCGAGGATATCGGTGTAAAACGCTTTGGCTTCCTGTAAATCCGTCACATGAAGATGGATGTGGCCGATAACAGTTCCTTCTGGGAGACGGCTTTTCCGTTCAGCTCCGGCTTCTTCCAAAAGCCCGTCCACATCGACGGGCGCCGTTTGCATGACATAATTGCCCTCTGCATCCCGGCGCCACGTGCTGCGGGGACGATCGGCGTATATTTCAATGCCGTTGCCATCCGGATCAGACAGGTAAAGAGCCTCACTGACCGCGTGATCCCCCTGACCGAGCGCGATGCCGTTTTCAATCAGCCTGGCCAATGCGATGCCGAGTTCTTTCCTGTCAGGCAGAAGTATCGCGAAATGGTAAAGGCCGGTGACAGACCGCTCCGGCAGAACGACGGCGCTTGGATTTTCTTCAAGCACCAGCAGGACGCGTTTTCCGTCTGCTGACAGTCTTGCAGAACGATCGGTCTGCGAGATGACTTGAAGGCCGATTACATTCCGGTAAAAGCCGAGCGAGCGTTCCATATTTTTAATGGTCAATTTGACATAGCCGATTGCCGTATCTTGATGAATGCCGGTCATTTGAACGCCTTCTTTCTTATGCTGAAAAAGTTTCTCCCTTTTTTGATTTGAAAAGGAGCTGATCCAATGAAAGCAGACGGCTTCCTGAAAGCGCTAAGTGAATTGACGCAACCAGTAAGATGAAATCAAATTCCGATCCGCCCATAAATGGTGAGGAAAGCTTCGCCGTGAAGATGGCGCCGACTAATGTGACGGCAAACAGAACGCCGATAATGCGCGTTGCCAAACCGAAAAAGATCAGAACCCCGCCGACAAGCTCAATCGTCGCGATGACATAGACCATAAAGGCCGGAATCCCGATGCTCTGGAAAAATTGCGCAGTTCCTTCCAACCCTTGAAACTTGGATAAACCGTGAACAAAAAAGATAATACCTGTTACAACCCTTAAAAGCAGTGTTCCTGTTTCGAATGATTTATTCATAAAATCCTCCTTGAAAATTATTATCACTTACTTTATGTAAGCTAGTATATATACATAACTTATTTACGTCAAGTAATTTTGTTACATTTAACGAAAATAACTTAAAAGTACTATTTGCCTTCGCAAAAAAAGACCTCCGCACTCTGTCGGAGGTCTTTTTCCCTATCTATGATTCCCGGAACTGGCTTTCATATAATTCCCGGTAAAACCCGTTCTGGCTGAGAAGGTCGGCATGGGTTCCTTTTTCAGCCATTTCGCCGTCTTTCAGCACAAGAATCTGATCGGCTTTTTGAATCGTGTTCAGCCTGTGAGCGATGATGACGCTTGTTCTGCCCGCCATTAAACGGCCGAGCGCTTCTTGTATTTTCACTTCCGTCACCGTATCAATGTTGCTCGTCGCTTCATCCAAGATGAGCAGCACCGGATCCGCCAGCACAGCTCTCGCGATGGAAATAAGCTGTTTTTGTCCTTGGCTGATGCCCGCGCCGTTTTGGGTAAGGACGGTATCGTAGCCTTTCGGGAGCCGTTCGATGAATCCGTGGGCATTGGCGGCTTTTGCGGCTGCCTCCACCTCTTGATCAGATGCGTCCAGACGGCCGTAACGGATATTTTCCCTGATGGTGCCCTGAAAGAGAAAGGAATCCTGCAGGACAAACCCCATGTTTTTTCTCAGACTGGATCTCGTCAGTTTTTTGATGTCCGTTCCGTCAATGAGGATTTTTCCGTTATTCGGCTCGTAAAAACGGGCGATCAGGCTCGTAACGGTTGTTTTACCCGCTCCGGTCGGTCCGACGAAGGCGATTGATTGTCCTTTCGGAACGCTGAAGGACAGGTGTTTTAAGATCGGGCTGTCTTCCTGATAGCCGAAGGAGACATCTCGAAATTCAATCTCTCCCGTTTTGATCGGCTGGTACAGCGCATGCTCTTCATCTTCCCGCTCCTCTTTTTCATCCAGCACGTCAAACACCCGCTCAGCCCCGGCGATGGCCGATAACATCGTATTGAACTGATTGGCTAAATCATTTAAAGGGCGCGTGAACTGCCGCGAGTATTCGGCGAATACGACGATGGCACCGATCGAGATCCATCCCTTCAGCGCAAACAGCCCGCCGACCGCCGCTATAATCGTAAAGCTTAAATTGTTTAAAGAGTTCATGACTTTCGGAATGAATCCCGAAATTGTCTGCGCCCAAAACCCCGATGATTGTAACGCCGCGTTTTTTTCTAAAAATTGTTCCATGACGCGGTCTTCCCTCGAATAGGCTTTAATGACCTTCGCCCCTGATATCGACTCTTCAATAAAACCGTTCAGCTCGCCGAGGTTTTTCTGCTGCTGTTTAAACAGCAATCCCGTCCGGTTGGTGATCCATTTAATGCTCAAAAGCATGATCGGAATAATCAAAAGCGTGATCAATGTTAAAAGCGGACTCATGTACAGCATGACGGAGATTGTGCCGACGAATGTAATGACGCTCGACAGCACTTGAATGACGGATGTATTTAAAGTGGAGCTGACATTTTCGATATCATTGGTGACCCGGCTCATTAAGTCCCCGAGCCGCTGTTTATCAAAAAACGGAATCGGCAGCTCATGCAGATGGGTAAACAGCTCGCTCCGCATTTTAAACACGGTGCTTTGCGAGATATTGATCATCAAATAGTTTTGAAACCATAAGGACAATGATTGCACGAGGTAAATCCCAAACAGGATGAACAGCACCCCCGCCAATCCGTCTGTCGTCTGTCCGACGATAAAATGATCAATCGCTTTCCCGATGACGAACGGTCCGAGCAGGCCGAATATGGCGCTTATGACTACCATGATGATCACAAGGGTTAAAAGCCCTTTTTTCTCGGCTACATAAGACCAGATTCTGCGCAGCGTGCCTTTTGTATCTTTTGCTTTCGCGCGTTTTCTGCCGCCTTCATTTGATTTGAGCGGTATTTTCGGATATCGGAAAGGTTTACGAATGTCTTTTTGCATTGTCAGCTCCCTCCTTTCCGAATTGTGATTCATAAATCTGCCGGTACAGATGAGACTGTGCCATCAGCTCTTTGTGCGTGCCTTTGGCCAGCAGTTCGCCGTCTTCAAGCAATAAGATGGTGTCAGCCTTCATCGCAGTCGTTATTTTCTGCGTAATAATCAGTGTCGTGCATTCATAGGATCTGATCGCTTGTAAAAGCTTCGCTTCCGTTTGAAGATCAAGCGCGCTCGTACTGTCATCTAACAGCAGGAGGGACGGCTTTCTGATAAAAGCGCGCGCGATGGAAATCCGCTGCTTCTGCCCGCCTGACAAATTGACGCCCCGCTGTCCCAGCACCGTGTCGTATCCGTTTGACAGCTTCATAATTGTTTCATGGATTTGCGCGTCTTTGGCCGCTTCCATTACTTCATCTAGTGAAGCATCTTCCCGCCCCCAGGCGATATTTTCACGGATGGTGCCCGAAAACAGAAGCACTTCCTGCGGAACATAGCCGATTTCCCTGCGCAGCCCGCAAGCGGAGAATTCACCGATCGTTTTGCCGTCTATGAAAATACTGCCCGAATCAGCCGTGTACAGGCGCGGAATCAGCTGAAAAAGCGTTGATTTTCCTGAGCCTGTCGCGCCCATAATGGCAACCGTTTCTTTCGGGCTGGCAGAAAAGGACACGTGATGCAGCGCGTCTTTTTCCATGCCCGGATAGCGGAAGGACACTTCGCGAAACTCAATCCCGCCTGCAAGCGCCCGTGCCGGGTCCTGCCCCGTTCCCTCGCCGCCTTCTGTTTCCAGCACCTCGCCGATTCTTTCCCCGGAAGCCTTCGCCCGGGAAAATACCATGATGAGAAAAGGAAGGACGGACAGCGCGCCTGTAATCCGCGTCGCATAGTTAATGACGGAAACGACATCGCCGACCTGCGCTCCGCCCTGAGCAATGCTTTTGGCGCCGAACCATAAGATAAACAAAATGCAAATGTTCATCAGCAGCATTAAAATCGGCATCGCCGCTTCCACGAGACGAAAAGCGGAGACCGTTTTTTCCATCAGCTTCGTATTCGATTTCAAAAACCGTTTCACTTCGTGGTTTGCACGGAGGAGCGCTTTAATCAGTTTGATCGCCGTCAGGTTTTCCTGCATGATCGTGTTGACCTGATCAAGCCGCTTTTGCACAGACCGAAACAGCGCGCCGCCTCTTTTCAGCACCCACAGCAAAAACAAAAGCAAAATCGGCACCGTGATCAGCAGAAAAAACCCGAGTTTCGCATTGACGGTCAGCGAGAGAATAATGCCGCCCGCGATCATTAACGGCGCACGAAGCATAAACCGGAGACTCATGAAAAGCATATTTTGGACCTGTGTCACATCGTTTGTCAGCCGGGTGATAAACGATGTGGATGAGAATTGCGCAAACGTCGAATAAGAGAAGGATTGAATTTTTTGAAAAAGCCCTTTTCGCGTATCATACGCATAGCTCTGGCTGATGTGGGCGGAGTAGAATGAATTTAAAATGCCCGATGCGAATGAAACAGCGGTCAGTCCGATCATCACGCCGCCCCACAGCCAAACCGTACCGAGATCCTGCTTTAAAATTCCTTCGTCAATGATTTTCCCGATCAGCAGGGGCTGTATCAGCTCTACCGCAAGCTCGATGAGCATGAAAAACAGAGCGATTCCCGCCAAAAGAGAATACGGTTTTACATATGATAAAGCCTTTGACATGTGTAAGCCTCCAAATCCTTTGTTCAATATGTATGTATATTTATTTTATTTGTTTGTCTTAAATGAATAAAGGATTAACCCTTGGACCCGCACTTTTATTATGTACTTTGTGTAAAAAAAACGGAAATCATTGAGGATAAAAATTGAAGGAATGAGGCGTGCAGATATATGGAGGCTGTCTTATCTTTTCTTTTTACCAGCTTCTAAATCGGAGCCTTGATTTTAAAATGAATTAGCGGAGCCTTTAAAAAGGCGTCCGCTAGTCAGGATGGTCATTTATGCTTTGTCATTTCATTTAACGAATGAAAACGAGAGCGACCCCGAATCCTTTATCAGCATCAAACTCATTGATCACTTTCATGACCTGCCAGCGCTGGTTTGAAGCATCAGATTTTGTTGCAATCCCGTTATGAGCGTGAATAAAATCTCCCGCTTTCACAGTCTCATCGCATCTGACATATACCTGGCCGATGAGTCCGACAATGTTCCACTCGTCTCTCTCTTCTCTTGAAGCGTAGTCTTCTTCAGGCCGAAAGTCCGGACTTTCCTTTGGCGCCATGACCGTATGGCCGTTCGCATCTTTCTGTTCTTCATAAACATAGCCGCCAAATTCATTCTTTACGTATCGTCCCGACCAGTGAAAACTCGACTCGCCAAGAATCACTCCGGCGGTCTCGGAAATGACCCCAAGCATGAGGTCACCTTTTTCAGCCGGTCTGATCTTATCACCTTCAAGTGTGACAAGTGTTCCCGTCGGAATCTTTTCCCCTCTCAGGCTTTCAAAATACTCGGCGTAGTCAGAGAATGTCGAGGAACCTGTTACGCCTCCCGCAGCCTTAATTGTTCCTTCTTTTGCGTGAAGCTCAATCTTTCTGTTGGCTGATGACGGAGTGCTGCCGGAACCCCAGCCAAGTACTACAGAATCTGAATTCGGATTAATTGTATTGTACGAAGAAAGCACTGAAGATTGAGCCGCTCCGGTTGCTCTTCCCCGAACAGAACCAGCCACAAAATTATTATTGCCTGTAGCGTGAGATTCACGGGAGCCAATGACTCCGCTTCCTTTATGTTTGAATAAGAAATAAGGAGTGACTGCTCCTCCAATGTTAAAGTCAGTTTCATAACCTGAAAAATCACAATTGGATACATTAAGATCTGGATCTGAGGAATAAATTCCAACTGTCCCGCTATTATTTTTTGGAGATCTCTGTCCCCAAACATTACTAACAACAGACTCGTACATTCCGCTGCCAAATGCAACTCCTTTTTTTCCGGAGTCAATCAAGGTGACACCATCCACCATTACTTTCCCTACTGAGTTATCCCCGCCGACAATATATAAGTCATTGTCTGCAGTCTTAAATCCGCGAATGGTTATATTCTTTAAGCTAATTAAGCGTCCTTTATAAAATACGCTGACTACCGAATTACCCTTATAATCAATTGAACTATCATCACAAACAGCATGGAAATTCACAACACTCACGCCATCATATCCGGAGATTTGCAACGCGTTTGGACCCGCCCCTTTGTAAAGATCATTCGGTTTAGGGTTATATGCGATACAATTCGCAAGCTGCACATCATGGGCTGTCGCTGACTGAGGATCGCTTGCTGTGTGGTGACCGATATGGCGAATGCTATATCCAATGGCATTTTCGTATGCGCGACAGTTAACAAGCTGCACTCTCTTCGCAGCCGGTGCATAACCGTGTGCCTTAATCTCAAAGCCTCGGACTCCTCCAATTGAGATACAACTATCAATCATTACGTCTTGAGAGCCGTCATCAATTTCAAAACAGTTCGTGTTAGAAGTTCCATCGTTTAGCCCCATAGGATGATAAGAGAGGCAATGACTGAACGTCGTGTGTTTCCCAAAGTGACAAGTAAAGTTATCATCCCCGGACCCTGTTGCTTCACAATGTGAAAACGTTACAAAGTTACAGCCGTTGGGCTGATAATAAGTTGGATCATCTTTTTCTCCATGTCTGTTATAGTTCGGGCTTGTAGAATCAAAGCCGTGCAGGCCGGCGTTCTTCGCAAACACATGCTCAACAAAAGAATAGTCAACATTCGCAAAAAGCAAACAGCTTGAAGTGGGGCCTTTCGGAATCTTCCAGCCGGAAGGACGAGTATCCTTATTCCAATCCAAAGTGAGATGGCCGACATAAATATTTTCATTACCGTTCGTATAATCACTGTTGGTCAGAACAGAATGGCCGACCGGTGTTTCGTCTAATAATTTAATAACCGTTCTTTTCTTGCCTGCTCCGACAAGCATTGTATTTGACGGAACAAACAATCCCGATGTTCTGAATACACCCGCGGGAACTGTTACGACATAACCTCCGTCGGCCATGGCATCATGAAATGCCTGCGTATCATCCGTTACGCCGTCACCTTTAGCTCCAAAATCCATAACGTTCCGCTCTGTCACATGTTCAAATCTGTTTTCATACATTTTAAGTCTTTCGTTTAAATTTTCATAAGTTGACGTGCCATTGCTAAGCGCAGCACCGATTTTGCTGTCAATCGCTTCAAAATTTTGAGCAATGCTTTCAACCTCAATCCCCTCCGTCTTATCGGGTTTGTAAAGTCCTAAGAAAGTCGTATAGTTTGTCATTGCCTTACCTCCTATTTTTGAATTGCTGTTTAAAACACCGAACACCACAGAAGTCTTTCGTTTTCACTCCTGCATGTACAGGTGGCAAAGGTATGACAAATTCATACATTTCTTCAAAACATAAAAAGAGCGCCGGATTAACAAGCGCTCTGCACATAGTCTGCTGCTGCAGTATTTTAACCGTTCAATATTTTCTCGACACGCTCCCGCATTTGCGGAACGCCTAATCCGACAATGACCTGAAGCGCCCTGCCTTTTCTGACGACCCCGTGGGCTCCCAGCTCTCTGAAATCGGCGTCACTTTTGACCTTTGATTCATCAGCGACAGTGACGCGGAGACGGGTGGCGCAGTTGGTGACCTCCGTAATATTGTCCTTTCCGCCCAGCGCTTCAATATACAAAGCGGCTGTATCCCGCTGTGTTTCGTCTGCCGCCGCTGTTTCTTTTGAAGCCTGCTTCCGTTCTCTGTACTCCTTTTTCGAATAGAGCTTTGTTTCCTGTCCTTCCTCTTTTTCTCTGCCCGGTGTGGCGATGTTGAATTTGAGAATGAGGAAACGGAAGACGAAAAAGTAAACAGCGGTAAAACACAACCCGATGATGATCTGGTATACATACGTCAAGCCATGGCTTGACGCCAGCGGGATCCAGTTCAAGGTCGCAGCTTCGATCAAACCGCCTCCCATATTTCCGACGACGCCGGCCATGTACATGACGGTTGCCATGGAAGCGGCAAGCAAAGCATGAACCGCAAATAAAAACGGCGAGATAAAAAGGAATGTAAATTCAATCGGCTCTGTAATTCCCGCGACAATGGACGTCAAGGTGACCGGGATCAAAAGGCCGGCGACGATTTTTTTCTTTTCCTTTGAAGCCGTGGCGTAAAAAGCGAGCGCGATTCCCGGAATCCCGAAGATTTTCGAGTTGCCGTGAAGCGCGAAGCCCCCCTGCGGGAACAATTCTTTCAGCGGTTTGACGCTTTGAGAGTATTCCCCGAGATGCTGGGCCCAATAGGTGACGATACCGCCTTCAGCCACAGCCGGACCGTAAACAAACGGCGAGTAAATAAAATGATGCAGGCCGGTCGGAATTAAAATCCGCTCCAGGAACGTGTAAATCCACACGCCGATCGCCCCGGAAGAAACGAGAAAACTTTGCAGCGAGCCGATTCCGGACTGAACCATCGGCCATACGTATGCCACCGCAAGTGAAATCGGTATCATAATGAAGAAAGAAATGATAACGATGTATGATGATCCTTGAAAAATCCCCAGGAAATCCGGCAGTTTTTTATCAAAATAACGATTGTGCAAATACACGACAATAGATGAAATAAAGATGGCGCCGATAATATTCGTATCAAGCGTTTTGATGCCGGCAATCATCGTCAGCCCGCTCGTTCCGCCGGCTTCCTGAGTCATATCGACGTGAAAAGCCCCGCCCCAAACCGTCAGAATCGCATTGATAAAGTAATTGAATGTCAGATAAACTGTAAGCGCTTCCAAACAGGCCCGCGCCTGCGCTTTTTTCGCTAAGGCGACAGGTATGCCGATCGCAAACAGGAGCGGCATTTGATTAAAGACGGTCCAGCCGCCCTGTTCAATGACGTACCAGCATTGATACCAAAGCCCGTCAGGATCAGCCAGCGGCCCCATCAGCGTTTTATTTTTAAACAGCGTACTCAGACCGACAATAATACCGGAAAATGCAAATAATAAAACAGGCACAAACATCGCGCTGCCGAAGCGCTGGACTTTTTGCATCATTTCACGTGACCTCCCGCTATTTATCAAAATTTTCAAGCTCTTTATAATCAACATATGCACGGAATAACGCTTCGCCCACCAGAAAAAACGGGGCAAATGCGACGATTTCCGTTTTATCGCTTAACATCACCGGCTTGCTGGTCGCATAAAGATTATACGGCGTCGTTTGCGCCAGTACGTTGTTTTTCAGATTGGTGATTGAAATAAACGGAACTCCCTTTGCGGACAGGGTCCTTACCTGCGGAATTAATTCGGGTGTTTCGCCTGATAAAGAAATAATGATGAATACGTCATCAACCTTAAAATCATCACACATGATATCAAACTCTGTGATGTCCTGAATTAAAATCAGATACTTCCGCCGGGATACAAACATCCGCTGCAGCTCACGGGCGCACACCCTCTGAGCCGTGCCCGATCCGTAAACGAAAATCCGTTTTGCTTCATCTATCAGCCGGCACATCTCCGTCATATCTTTTGACTTCACATATTTTACATTGGCTTCAATATCATCCAGCAGCTTTTCAAATGTCATATTCTCGCCCTCTTCAGGCTGATCCTCCCATTTCAGAAAAACCCGGAATTCACTGTAGCCGCTGAAGCCCAGCTTTTGGGCGAGCCGCAGGATGGAAGACCGAGAGACATTGCAGGCTTTCGCCATGTCATTGATACCGAGATGGTAGCACGTATGTTTATGATTCAATATATATTTTAAAATATAAAAATCGTTGTCATTTAATTTCGCGTAATGCTGATTAACCAGTTCTTCAAGACTCATCCCAAAAATCCCCCCGTTTTCTTTCTATTATATAGAATAACAGATAAAGAAAACGGGGAAGATTGTCATCAGGAAATAGGAGACGGACTCACATCAAGCTCAGGCCAGTAGTCCTTATTAGCCTCCATCAGATCTTCAAGAATCAGTCTTGCCACACGGGCATTCGGCACTGTTTTTGACAGGATCAGCGCCTGCCACAGCTTTTGAAATGACCGCTCTTCCCACGCTTCAGCCGTCAGTTTTTCGACAGACACCTGCTGTTCCATCAGGCCTTTTTGAAATTGCGGTATGTCCCCGACTGAGAGGGGTTCCGGTCCGTTTGAGCCTACGAGACAAGGAATCTCAACCATGGCTGATGGATCAAAGTTTGCGATCGCGCCGTTATTTTCAACGATTAACAGCATTCTCTCCCCGGTGTTGTAAGCGATGGCCCGGGCAAGGTCGACGATATAGGAAGCATGATCATCAATTTTAATTTCACTGTTCTCCGATGATTGTTCGCGCGTAATCATATCGCATTGGCTGAAAATGAAAGCTTCGCGCCCTTCCATAACTTCATTGGCTCTCGTATGGTTCGGGTTTGATTTTTTCACCATATCATCCGGGAATAAGTAATATTGCAGATATGTGTTCGGGAGCGTATCCGGATCAGCCGCCTGTACGTCGCGCGCTTTTTTGAATGTGTCATTCCAGCTTGCTTCAGTCTGTTCGGCCTCCGTCTTCGGAACGTAGCCGTATTCACGGACATGCTCTTTCAGCTTCGGCATTAAATCATTGCCATGCCGGTCTATGATGGACGTCCACCAGCCAAAATGGTTCAAGCCGTAGTAACGGACGTTCATTTCTTTCCGTGAAGATAATCCGAGGATGTTCGCCATGCGATCCTCAATTCCGACCGGCATGTCGCAGATGTTCAATATTTTTGAATTCGGTCTGAGGCGCCGTGTAGCTTCGGCCACAATCGCCGCCGGATTGGAGTAATTCAGCATCCATGCGTCAGGCGAGTACGTTTCCATATAATCAAGAATCTCCAGAACACCGCCGATAGAGCGCATGCCGTATGCGATTCCGCCCGGCCCGCATGTTTCCTGACCGACCACGCCGTACTTCAGCGGGATTTGTTCATCAAGCGCGCGCATCGCATATTTTCCGACGCGGATATGCGCCATAACGAAGTCAACATCCGTAAAAGCCGTCTCTGGGTCATCAGTCGCCAAAAATTCAATGTCCGGCGCTTTTTCTTTTATGAATACCTCACACGCACCCGCAATCCGCTCCTGCCTTTCTTTATCATTGTCATAAAGTTTCAGCTTTCTGATCGGAAACTCTTCCAGGTGATTCAAAAGCATTAATACAATTCCGGGGGTAAATGTGCTGCCGCCGCCTGCAATAACGATTGAGAATGATTTGTCTGTCATGTGAAGCCCTCCTCTGATAACGTTTACATTTTATTTATATCATGAGAAGGTCCGATCTGTACCGGGTTTGGAGGAGTTAGATCATTTAATCATTTTTAGTTATTTTTCTCAAAAAGCGGGAAAGTTCCCACAGGTACGAAAGAGGCCTGCTGTCATCAGCAGGCCCATTCTCAAAAATGCTCTTGTAAATCAGAAAGCAGCACTTCCTGCTCAAATTGAGGATTTCCGATCGGAAAAATTCTGGCTGTTTCCTTGTCTTCGTTGACATGCTGAATATAAATCGGAACTCCTTCATACGTCACATACGCCATGGCGGCGGATTCCGAAATGTCTTTCGCACGCTGTGTATTCACGTCTCAAACCTCCTTTAGGCCTCACACATAACGTGTCCGGCAGCCAAGAGAAGTATGCTTGTTTCTTACAATTGTCCGGCGGTGAGTTTGAATTTTTTAAGACGTTTGTAAAACGTGCTCCGCGGGATTCCGGCCATTTTGGCGGCCAGCGTGACATTCCCCTTCGCCGATTCAAGCGCGTTTACGATGATGTTTTTCTGAATGTGCTCCCGGATGGAGACAGGGGGCGCTTCTTCCTGTTCATAAGGCTCGGCCGCCTCTTTAAGACCTGACGCTTCAAGCAGGGCTGCGATGGGGCGTTCTGACAGCCGTCCGTCCGGGAACATGACGGAAAGACGTTCAAATACATTAAACAATTCCCTGATGTTCCCCGGCCATTTCCGGCTCTTTAATAGGTCTAAAAAGTCATCAGGAAGCTCCCCGCGCCAGCCGCGATTTCGCTGAAATTCAAGGAAGAGTCCGGGAATGTCTTCGGTGCGTTCTCTTAATGGAGGGAGATGGATCGGACAGACGTGAAGCCGGTAAAATAAATCTTCTCTCAGCTTTTTGCATTCGACAAGCTGTCTCAGATCAGTGTGGGTGGCAGTGATGATTCTGATGTCAACGGGAATCTCTTTTGTCCCGCCGACCGGGGTGACTTTCCGTTCCTGCAGCACCCGTAACAGAGCGACCTGCATGGAGTGTGATATTTCTCCGATTTCATCGAGGAAAAGCGTGCCTTTATCGGCTTTTTGCAAAGCGCCGTTATGTCCTTTCCGTTTGGCCCCGGTGAAGGCGCCTTCCGAGTAGCCGAACAGTTCGCTTTCAATCAGCTTTTCGGGGACAGCTCCGCAATTGACGGCGATAAACGGGCCGTTTTTCCTGGAGCTGTTGTTATGAATCGCCCGGGCGGCAACCTCCTTTCCCGTCCCGGTTTCTCCCGTAAGACAAACGGTTGCGTCCGTTCGGGCGACAAGCTCCAGCTGCTGAAGCATATGTCGGGATGACTTGCTTTTGCCTGCCGCACCATGAAATATAAAAGACGGCTTTTCTTCTCGTTTGGATAAATAAACGCATGTGTAGCCGTTCTCCTCCCGCTTCGCCTGCTTGATGTGGTAGCCCTGTTCCTCAAGCTCGCGCAGCATATGTCCGGTAAAATGCTGAACGGGACGGCTTGCGGCGATAACCCTGCTCATTTCATTGCAAAGCACGATCGGATCGTGTGACCGGGTCAGCCCGGCGAATTTGCTGATCATGTCAAGTTCTGTCATTTTGATCTTTAGGGCAAGCTCCCGTTCCGCCGTATAAGCGATGGAGGAGGCAATTCCGAGCATAAAAGGCTGAGCGCGGGCGGCGGGGCAGGAAATATCAATGACACCCGCCAGCCGCCCGTCTTCATAACGGATCGGCGCGGCGGAACAGCTCCATTGATGAGAAGCGAGCGAATAATGTTCAGAGCCGTGTATCATGACCGGCTCATTTGTATAAAGAGCCGTCCCGATCGCATTCGTGCCGACGGCCGTTTCCGTCCAGCGGGCGCCTTTTAAGAAATTGATGCGGTTCGCTTCATGAATGGCGCGCGGGTGGCCGTCAACTGAATGGACAACGCCGTCTGAATCAATCAGGAGAACCATCATTTCCATTTCCCGCATTGCCGTTTTCATTCTTTCTGCATACGGCGTTGAGGCCGCTAAAAATAACGCATGCTTTTCGGCCTGCCTTTCTAAATGATCTGCCGGCATCACATTCGGCCCTTTTTCGAGATAAGGGTTGACGTCGGCTTTTTTGCAGCGGTGCCATGAGGCCGCCACCCGCTTCTGAATACGGGATTCATCAAGCACGCCTTCTTTCACAAAGCGCTTCCAGGTTTTAAAATCATTCCGAATGACATTCATTGTATTCGCTCCCCCCTGTTCAGACCATCTTTTCATATATTGTAGGGGAAAAATAAAGCGCTTTCAACGAAAAATACCCCTTCTCATCTGAGAAAGGGTATTCCGGTTATACGGAATGCACCGCAAGTCCGGTGACATTCAGCAGGGCTTCCTGAAGCGTTTCTGACAGAGTCGGATGCGCCGCGATAAAGTGCTCCGACATATCCGCCGTCATTTCACCGTTCATCATCATGACCGCCTGACCGATCAATTCCGTCACGTCCGGCCCGATCATTGACACGCCGACGATTTCTCCGAATTCCGGTTCGGCAATGATTTTCATTTTGCCGCCGTGCTGATGCTTAATTAACGCTTTTCCGTTAGCAGAAAATGAGCATTCTCCGATTTTCACATCTCCGTATGTCTCTCTCGCCTGTGTTTCCGTCAGCCCGACAGCGGCCATTTCCGGCGATGTATAAATACAGCGGGGCACCGCCCGCATATTGACTTTGCTGTCCTTTCCCGAGGCATGCGCGGCGGCTGTGATTCCTTCATGAATGGCGGCATGCGCGAGCTGCATGCCTCCGGCCGCATCGCCGCATGCATATATATGAGGCACATTGGTCTGCATATGGTCATTGACTTCAATGCCGCGCGGAGAATACCGGATGCCGGCCTGCTCCAGATTCAAGCCATGCAAACGCGGTTTTCTCCCGATTGCAACCAAAACGTGATCAGCCTGCGCCTCAATTTCTTTGCCGTCTTTTGTCCACACGGCGGTTTTCCTTTCTTTGTCAATCCGTTGAAGGGCGGCTTTTGTCTGAATATCAGCCCCGCTGTCTCTTAAAGAGTCTTCGAAAACGGCGGCGATTTCCCCGTCTTCTGCCGGGAGCAGCCGGTCAGCCGATTCAATTACCGTCACTTTCGTTTTAAATCGGCTGAATAAAGAGGCAAATTCGCAGCCGATCACACCTCCCCCGACAATGAGCAGAGACGAAGGGATTTTCTGTAAAGAAAGAGCATCTTTGCTGTCGATCACCCAATCGCCGTCAAATGGGGCAAACGGCAGCTCCGCCGGTTCAGATCCGGATGCAATCAATATCCGGTCCGCTTCCAGAATGTCTTTTGCGCCTCCTTCCCCTTCAACAAGCAATGTCTGCTCTGTGAGAAATGAGGCTGTCCCGCTGATGACTTTAATCTGATTTGCTTTCATTAAGTATTGAATTCCCTGCACGAGCTGGCTGACGATTTGCCGTTTGCGCCCCTGCATGCGGTTCCAATTGAGTGTAATGTTTTGCGGCAGTTCGATGCCGAATGTATCTGCGTGCCTGATTTTATCGAGCACATTCGCGCTTTCCAAAAGCGACTTTGTCGGGATGCACCCCTCATTGAGACAAGTGCCTCCGAGCGGCCCTTTGTCGATCAGAACGACTTCTTCTCCCCTCCGCGCGGCAGTCACGGCAGCTGCATATCCGGCAGGCCCTCCGCCGATAATGGCTAGTGTCAATCTCTTCACCCTCTCTATAAAATCAATCCGCCCGGCTCTTCAAGCAGCGCTTTGACCGTTTTCAGGAAGTCCGCAGCCGGTGCGCCGTCACATACTCTGTGATCAAAGGTAAGACTTAGCGGCAGCATGATGCTTTTGACAAGCTCATCTCCTTTAAACGCAGGCGTTTCATAGCTTGCGCCTACTCCGAGAATACCGGCTTCAGGCGGATTAAGAATCGGGGTGAAATGCTCAATTCCGTAACCCCCGAGATTTGTAATAGAAAATGTCGATCCGTGCAGATCATCTCCGGAAGCATTGCCTTCCCGCGCCCGGCGTGCCGATGTACTGATGTGATCCGCAAGCTCAAGGAATGAAAGCTTTTCCGCATCCCGGATCACCGGCACGACGAGACCGTTTTCAAGAGAAACCGCCATCCCGAGGTGGACATATGGATAGGTGATGATCCGCTCCTCTTGATAAGAGCTGTTCAGCTCAGGATGCTGTTTCAGCGCAAGCACCGCGGCCCGGGATACGAAATGTGTGACCGTCAGTTTAACACCGCTCCGCTTTTTCGCGCTGTCGGCGAGCTGCTGCTGCCATTTTACAAGCTCCGTAATGTCCGCTTTCATCGTCAGCGTCAGCTGGGCGCTGTTTTGCAGGCTTTTGTGCATTCGGTCTGCAATCACTTTTCTCATCGCTGAAGCCGGTTTTCCCTCCGGCTGTGCCGTCTGAACCGAAGACTGCGGTTCAGATTCCATCTTCATGGCCTTGATGACGTCAGCTTTTACGATCCTGCCTCCGGGCCCCGTCCCGTTCAGCGTATCAACTTTCACCCCGGCTTTCTCCGCCATTTTTCTGGCAACGGGAGATATTTTCACGCGGTGTTTACGCTTTTGCACGGCTTTGGGAGCGGGAATATGTTCAGGTTCAGATTGCGGTTTCCCTGCATTTTCAGGAGCCGGCGCCTCCTTCTCCCGCACTTCTTCGCCGTTTTCCCCGATATAACAGATGGGCGTTCCCGGCGGGACTCCTTCTCCCTCTTTGACTTTAATGTGAAGAAGCGTGCCGCTTTCAGGCGCTTCTATTTCCATTTCTATTTTTTCCGAGTTAATGCTGGCGATGCTTTCTCCCTTTTCAACCGGGTCGCCGACTTTTTTATTCCAGACGGATACTTCACCTTGCTTCATCGCCATTCCCAGCTTCGGCATTACTACTTTTACAGCCATTCTATATCCCTCCTTTAATTCATTGCCGGCTCGCCAAGCAATTCAAGCGTGACGCTGACAATTTGGTCTGGTGTCGGCAAATATTGATCTTCAAGCACCGGCGAAAACGGCACCGGTGTATGCGGCGCTGTAATTCGCTTAATCGGCGCATCAAGCAAATCAAAGCCCTTATCGGCGACAATCGCAGCAATATCCGTGGCGATGCTGCAGCGCGGATTGGCTTCGTCAATGATGATCAGCCGGTTTGTTTTTTCTAACGATGTGAAAATCGCTTCCTCATCTAAAGGAGACAGACTCCGGGGATCAAGCACCTCGGCGTCGATGCCTTTCTCAGAAAGCTGTGCAGCCGCTTCAAGCGCGGTATTAACCTGCTTGCCGACCGCAAACAGCGTGATGTCGCTGCCTTCGCGTTTGATATCCGCTTTTCCGAGCGGAATTGTATAATAATCTTCCGGCACCTCGCCCTTCATGTTGTAGGACGTTTTGTCTTCAAAAAAGAATACCGGATCATTGTCTTCTATTGCCGAAAGCAGCAAACCTTTGGCGTCATATGGATTGGACGGCACAACCGTCTTCAGACCCGGGATGCTGGTGAACAGGCCATACAGCGCCTGCGAATGCTGAGCGGCTGCCCGGAACCCGGCTCCGTATGTGGTGCGGACGGTGATCGGCACTTGCGCTTTACCGCCGAACATATAGCGGAATTTCGCCCCTTGGTTGATCACTTGGTCAAAGCACGTTCCGATAAAATCGTTAAACATCAGTTCCGCAATCGGTCTCAGCCCCGTGGATGCCGCAGCCATGGCCGCACCCATGTAGCCCGCCTCAGAAATCGGTGTATCCAGCACCCTGCCTCTGCCGAATTCCTGTACGAGCCCCTTAGTGACCCCGAGTACACCGCCCCATGCTTCATCATCCTGCAAATGATCGACCGCCGCTCCCCCGGCGACATCTTCACCGATTACAAGCACATTGTCGTCTTTTCTCATCGCAAGCTTCATTGCTTCATTGATCGCGTCCGACATGCTTATGACTCTCGCCATCTCACATTCCCCCTTTTTCATATGACACGTAGACGTCTGTCAACAGCTCTGACTCTTTCGGATATGGACTCTTTTCGCTGAACGAGACGGCTTTTTCAATCGATTCGCTGACACGCTGTTCGATGTCTGACAGTTTATTTGCATCTGTTTCTTTTAGAAGATAGTTTTTAAAGCCTTGAATGGCATCCTTTTCTTCAAGATGCTCAGTCTTTTCATCCTTTGTTTTATAAGTTTGGGCATCCCCTTCGAAATGGCCGTAGTTTCTGTAAGTCATACATTCAATCAAAGACGGGCCTCCGCCGTTTCTTGCTCTTTCTATCGCTTCCCCGGCTGCCTGATAAACCGCTAAAATATCTTTTCCGTCCACCGTGACCCCCGGCATGTTGTAGGCAGCAGCCCGATCGGCGATTGAATCACAGGCTGACGCGTACTCAAATGTCGTCGCTTCGCCGTAGCCGTTGTTTTCGGCGATGAACACGACAGGAAGGTTCCATACTGCCGCTAAGTTCAGCCCTTCATGGAAGGTCCCTTGGTTATTGGCTCCGTCTCCAAAGAAGCAAACGCTTACATTTTTAGTTTGTTTATATTTAGCCGTGAGCGCTGATCCGCATGCGAGCGTAAAGCCGCCCCCGACGATTCCATTTGCGCCTAACATGCCTTTATCAAGATCCGCAATGTGCATAGAGCCGCCTTTTCCTTTACACAGTCCGGTCGCTTTTCCGAATATTTCCGCCATCATGCCGTCCAGATCACAGCCTTTAGCGATACAATGGCCATGTCCCCTGTGCGTGCTTGTAATGCTGTCGCCATCATCTAAATGAGCGCACACGCCTGCAGCTACCGCTTCTTCACCGGCATACAAATGGACGAATCCGGGAAGCACTCCTTGCGCGAACAGTTCATGCACTTTGTCTTCAAAGCCCCTGATTTCCAGCATCTTTTGGTACATCCACAGCGCTTTCTCCTCAGTTAATGACAAGCCTTCTCGTTTTAACAATTCCATTTTGTGCGCCTCCTTCTATTTAGGGTTCACATATATAAATGCAAGAAGTGTGCCAGCCTTTGGAGCCCGGAAAATGAATGTTTTTATTTTTACACCGGAGACAGTTTGAGACAGGTGTCTCATTTTGTCTCGATCTGTTCCCTTTGTCTCGTTTTATGGCATACAAAAAAGACCGGGCATCACCCTGTCTTTGACAATGATCGACGTATTTATTTCCTCGGAAATCTTTTAACTGCTTCATTCTTCTGCATACAGTCTATCGCGGCGTTTGAGTGGTTACACTCTTTTTTTCATATCCGCGCGCTGCAGTTCATGCTTTTCTTCAACAGCCCGATTCAGCGCTTGAAGCATGTAGCCAATGCCTTTATACGATGACAAAGGCCAAGTGATATGCTGATGCTCTCCGATGACGGCGTTTAGGACGCTTCGGTATTTTTTCCCGCCAAGCATGACAAGCTCTTCGATGTCGTAAAAGCCTTTTTCATGAAATTGACGGCGCAGCTCGTCCGCTGCCATGATCTCCGGATGACCGGTTCCAAAAGTGACATCGTAATTTCCGGGAACCATATCATCCGGACGAAGGAATCCGTGCTTCGCCGACAAAATCACCCACTCATCGAAAAATGCTTTCGCATATTGCTCGCACGCCTGATGAAACGGGCTGAGATAAGCGTCTTCCGCCCTTACCGGACCTGTATCTGAATGGACATCCCAAATTTTTTTCTTGCCGCAGGGGATGATGCACAGTCGTTTCATTTTTCTCTCCCCCTTTATGATGTATCTCCTATCAATGTACCATTATTCGTTTATTTCTGCATGACGGATATGTCTGGGTAAAAGCTGCACACAAAAAGACCCGGAATTCAAACCGAACTCCGGGCCGGATGAAGAGTTGTTTATGTCACTCTTGCTCCATCCCATCAAGATACTTTCTCTCAAAGTCATCGAGCAATGCACGCACTTCATCTGTTGACTTTGTATTCATGCATTGATTTCTTAATTCACTTGCTCCCCGGAATCCGCGGAGATATATCTTGAAAAAGCGAGGGAGCGGTTTATATGCTCGAGCTTCTGCTTTTGAATATTCATCATGAAGATCCAGATGCAGTCTCAAAAGATCAAGCAATTCCTTACTGCTATGCTCTCTCGGCTCCTTTTCAAAGGCGAATGGATTAGTAAAAATGCCTCGTCCAATCATAATCCCGTCAACACCGTATTGTTCAGCGAGTTTCAAGCCGGTTTCCCGGTCAGGAATATCCCCATTTATCGTCAAAAGGGTATCTGGCGCGATCTCGTCACGAAGTTTCTTGATTTCCGGGATGAGCTCCCAATGCGCATCTACTTTACTCATTTCCGCTCTTGTACGCAGATGAATGGAAAGATTCGCAATGTCTTGTTTCAGTATGTGTGTCAGCCAGCCGCGCCATTCGTCTATATCCGTGTAGCCGAGTCTGGTCTTCACACTTACCGGCAGACCCCCTGCTTTCGCCGCCTGTATTAATTCGGCTGCAACTTCAGGACGGCAAATCAGGCCGCTTCCCTTTCCATTCCCCGCCACATTAGGTACAGGACAGCCCATATTGATATCCAAGCCCTTAAACCCTAATTCCGCCATCCCAATACTCATTTGGCGAAAGTTTTCAGGCTTATCTCCCCATATGTGGGCAACCATCGGCTGTTCATCCTCCGTGAAAGTCAAACGGCCGCGCACACTATCCTTCCCATCCGGGTGACAATAGCTTTCTGAGTTTGTAAACTCTGTGAAAAACACATCAGGTCTGCCTGCTTCACTCACAACATGGCGAAAAACGACATCCGTCACATCTTCCATTGGTGCCAGTACAAAAAATGGCTGTGGTAATTCACGCCAGAAATTATCTGTCATAACAAATCCAAATCCTTTCATGATGGGATACAGCCAAACCTTTATCCCAAAATTAAAAACTGACCATGCTTCTTTTACACTTATAGCATGTGTCAGCACTTCTTATCAAACGATAGTAAATTTTGAACATTTCACTTTTTACACGTTAAAAAGTGAAAAGCGAACTGAAGTAGAACACATTAATTGAGTTAACGTAATAGACTATCGCTATAGTTAACCCCATATCGTTCATTTCTGATCAACTCAGTCAACTCCTTAACCTTTAAAAAGGGTTTGAGTGAGAAAAAAGTGTGAAGATTATCTACACCTATTTTTTATTTATATTGTGGTTTATTAATAGTAGCGCTGACCTTCATCTTTCTTAGCGGCCTTACTTTTGCTCTTTTTGGACAAAAAGGATTCCAACCTAAATAGAATATCATATGAGTTCTCCCTATTACCAATGCAAAATAATTGTCCTGTTATCGAAGATAAAATATTTAACGCTGCACCATATCCGTATCTCAATATCATTTACGGAAAACTAATTCGATTAAGCAAATGGGGTTGGGGGTGGTATATCTGGGTACTCAAGAGAATGTAAAAAGTTAACTTGCCGCTTGTGAATCACATGGAGTAAAGAGGGCCATATGTTAATATCTTTATACAATCACCTATATATGTTTGTATAAGGTTACGATTCAGTAATCCTGATCCAAAACCAATAAAATAGACTGCTGACTAAGTGCCGCAGTCTTCATTCATAAGATTAATAAGAAAGTTTCTTTCATCATTAAATAAGGCATCAGAAGTTATTGCTTTCATTTCGAATATCCTTTGTTATACCTGTGATTATGTGTATAACAGTGAAAACCCCCAAGAAAACAGTGACAATATTAAACCATGGATTATCATAGAATGAAAGATATGTTTGAAAGAAATCCAGTTCAACTATGTTTGCTGGGAATCCATTCATTTCTCTATAATTAGGACCCCATCCCGTTAATACTGCAAAATTAAAATAAAGCTGTGAAACTAAAAATGCCAAAACCGTGAGAAACCAACTTTTTTTATATAACGGTCGTTTTTTGTTTACTTGATCCATTTCATTATCCATTTCCTTTTCTGCAATCTTTTTAGCCAAGTGACAATCTAACATCATTATATGATGAAGCATGATTGTCGCGATAATTACTTATTAAGGATATAACCATCTCAGGTATTACTATAATAGTTGTTATCACTTGCTTTTCCGCCTCGGATTTATTCCTTTTTTGGGAATAAGGAAAATAATTGGTTTCCTGTTTAGGATTTCATATCATGTATAACGACCAAACATGCTTTTTTAGTGTGTTTGATCTTTTATCCACAGTTGTTGCTAATAGTAGATGTGCCAACTGCCGTTGTGATTAGTGTAAGTAAGCAACCTTGCCTTTTACAGCTTCTACTTCAGAACCTTCGTTCAGTTGTTGAGGTTCCAATATCTCTTATTCGGTTTCACTCCCTTTTATCATTTATTACAACTATCGCCAATAGTAGAAGTGCCGATGAGTGTCGGGACTTTATTCTTTAAGAAAGAAGTTTACAAAATATTAACTAAAATTACAAGTATTCACGGAACTTGAACGACTTGTTATTGCTTCTGGTTCACAACAAGATCTTCATATTTTGTCTGTAATGCCGTTTCCAAACGGAAAAAAGAAAGTGTTAATAGAAAGAGCCTGCTTGGCTGTTTTTCACTTGCTTTTCCATACGTTTTTTCAACTCTTTTTATCAGTTAAATAAAGACAGATAGGACAAGGGCAAAACATGAAAAAGACCCGGAAATCGGAATTGTTTATTTACCGAAATCCAGGTCTGAATTGTTTATTTTAGTTAGACGATTTCAACACAAGCTTCGCCACGGCTTCCACATGAGCCGTCTGCGGAAACATATCAACAGGCTGAATATATTCGACGCGATAGTCCTTCGACAGCGTCTGCAAGTCTTTCGCCAGTGTGGAAGGATTGCAGGATACGTAGACGAAGCGTTTCGGTTTTACTTTTTTGATGGTATCTAAAAATGTTCTGTCACAGCCCGTTCGCGGCGGGTCGACGATGACCACGTCAGGGCGGAAGCCTTCTTTCGTCCATTTCGGGAGCCAGTGTTCGGCTGTTCCTGTGACATATGCCGCGTTTTTGATGCCGTGTTTTTTGGCGTTTTTCTTCGCATCATCAATTGATTCTTTAATGACGTCCATGCCGCGGATCTCTTTTGCGCCGCTTGAAACCCACATGCCGATCGTACCGACGCCGCAATACGCGTCTACGACTTTTTCTTTTCCTGTCAGCTGAGCCGCTTGTTTCACTTCGTCATACAGCTTGACCGTCTGCTCAGGGTTGAGCTGGAAGAAGGCGCGGGCGCTCAGTTCAAATGACACGTCACCGAGCACTTCTTGAATGGCATGGCTTCCGGCCAGCGCTTTTGTTTTGTCACCGAAAATGACGGATGTGCGCGCGCCGTTGACGTTTTGAATAATCGATTTCACTTCCGGCAGACGGTTTTGAATGGCTTTGACAATCTCGTCTTTATTCGGCAGTGTCTCTTTCGCGGTGACAAGCACGACCTGCACTTCGCCTGTTTCAAAACCGACTCTCGTCACGATGGTGCGGACATCGCCTTTTTTGGTCCGTTCGTTATAAACGGATACGTTGTGTTTTTCCAAAATACGGCGGACGATACCCGTTGTTTTGTTTGTCGCCGGATGCTGGACAATGCATTCCTTAATCGGAACGATTTTATGGGAATCAAGTCCGTATAAGCCGGCAATGATGCTGCCGCTTTGCGAGCGTCCGACTTGGAACTGGCTTTTGTTCCGGTAATTCCAAGGGTTGTCCATTCCGATCGTATCTTTAATGTTCATTTCTTCGACATTGAATCTCGTATGACGTTCCAGAGACTGAATGACGATGTCGCGTTTTTCGCGAAGCTGCTGGGTGTATGCCAGATGCTGAAGCTGACAGCCGCCGCACTGGTCATAGACCGGGCATGGCGGCGTGACGCGGTGTTCAGACGGCTTGCGGATTTTTTTGACGCGTGCTTCTGAAAATTTCGGCTGCACATTTGTCGCTTCGGCAACGACTTCTTCACCGGGCAGAGCGCCGGGAACGAAGACAACTTTTTTCTTAAAATAGCCGACGCCCTCTCCGTTAATGCCGAGACGTTTGATGGTCAGCGGAAATGTCTGTCCGATTTTCAATTCGGCAGGCGCCTTTTTTTGATGTTGATTCACGTTTTTTTCTCTCCGTTTCTATATAAAGCCTTCCTCCTGGGAAAACGGCTGATTTGAAATATCACATCTTTTCAGTATAACATGCAGCCGGCGGTTCCTTCATGTTTTTCACTGGAAGTTTCCAAAAAATGATCAAAGCGGTTTTTCATTCAATGCTTCTCCACAAATATAAGGACGCATAGCTTAAATACGGCGCCCATTCGCTGCTTACCTGAAGCATCAAGTCTTTTGACGGTTTATCCTCTAGGGCGAAGCGGCGTTTGACGGCGTTTTGCAGGCCGATGTCCGCCAAAGGAAACAGATTCGGGCGGCCGAGGCCGAACATGAGGACGTTTTGGACGGTCCACGGGCCGATGCCTCTGATGGTGATCAGCTTTTTCATAATGTCTTCATCCGATAAATGAGAAAGTTCCGCCAGATTGAGCGCTCCGTCTGCAATCATCCGTGAAATGTCAATCGCATATTCCGCTTTTCTCATGCTGAACTGGAGCTCCCGCAAGTCCTGATAATCAAGCCCCGCGATCGTTTTCGGCTCGGGATAGCACCAGACGCCGTCTTTTTGTTCACCGAAGGCATGGACGAACCGTTCCGTTAAAGTAAAAGCGAAGGACAGGTTGAGCTGCTGGTGGATGATGCATTTCATGAGACAGTTGTAGACGTCATATTCCAAGACGAGCGGGGTTCCCGCATGCTCCTCAAAAAGCGCCGACAGATTTGTTTTTGAGAAATGATCAAGTACAGGCTGAAGCGGCTGCTCCCACTGAAAAATGTGTTTGATCCGTTCAATCATCTCCTCGCTGTCCGTTTCTCCGCTGACGAGAAAAACCGGGTCTGCGGCGGTGCCTTCCGCTTGAACCGTAATGACGGACAGTTTGCCGTTCCGTGTTCTGAGCGGCACTTTGATTGATCTTGCTTTAAGATCGACCGCATTCAGCGGATCGAGCGACAGCCTTTCAAGGACTTTATCAAAATGATACGGCGGTGTGACCGAAACCGTTTCCTTCCACATATGCTCCACCCCTTTTTGTCCAAGTATATCATGAAGCGGCCGGGCGGCAATTCGTATACTTTTCTTCATAACGCCGCATGATATAATGGCAGGCGGAGGGTTGTTTATGATACATATAACCGCAATCACAACACATAATGAGATATTAGATAATATCCCCCTATCACGTACAGAACAACCGGACATCGCATGGTACTGGATTGATTTTTTCGGCGCTGAGATGCATGAAACCGAGCTGCTGCGGGATTATTTTCATTTTCATCCGCTTGCGATCGAGGATTGCTTTCAGCACATGCAGCGGCCGAAAATCGACCATTATGACGGCTACCGTTTTTATGTGCTCCACGCCTTGAACCCGGACACACTGGAAATGGAAGAGGTAGACATTTTTCAGTCCGACCGTTTCATCGTCAGCTTCCATTTGCACGAATCGCCCGGCGTCTCAAGGGTGAGAGAACGGTTTTTCGCTTCTCCGGGATTAGCCAAAAAAGGGCCCGGGCACATCACTTATATGATTATGGATCAGCTTGTCGATGAATATTTCCCCGTGCTGTACAAAATTGAAGACCGGCTGAATGAAATTGAAGACAGCAGAACCCATAAATCTTACGGCACTTTAATGAATGAAGTGTTCGAATTGCGGACTGATCTTTTGAACCTGAGGCGGACGATCATTCCGATGCGCGATTTAATGTACCGGATTTTGAGCCTTGACCATGTAAAAGAAAGGCGTGAAACGAAGGCGTATTTCAGCGATATTTATGACCACCTGTTAAAACTGGCTGAGCTGATCGAGTCAAACCGTGATATGACGTCAGATTTGCGGGACAGCTATGTGACGCTGAATTCAAACCGGATGAACGCCATTATGATGACATTAACCATCGTCTCGACCATTTTTATCCCGCTGACGTTCATCGCGGGGGTTTACGGCATGAATTTCGATAACATGCCTGAACTTCATTGGAAATACGGGTATTTTATCGTTTTGGGCGTAATGGCCGTCCTTGTGGCCGCCATGCTGTTTTGGTTCGCCCGCAAAGGCTGGTTTAATATTTTCAAGTAAGAACGGCTGCCGGCTGTTCTTTTTTTTGAGAAAACATGATAGTCTGGAAAAAAACGTAAAGAGGTGTGCGCTGTTACCATCTTTTCTCACAAAATCATTTCTTCTGTCCTCCTGGCTTTCAGTGTCATGTCCATTGCCCCGCTGTATAACGGCCGTACGGTGTCTGATTACATCTTTGAGTCGCTCGGCTTTTCCTCTTGGTCGGAAGATGGAGCCCATATCTCCGTCATCCCCGGGGTCGTGCTTTACTTTGCGGCGTTAATCTGGTGTGCCGCCGCGTTCAGGCGGACGCTTCCCGCAGCGGGGCTGTTTCTGATCTTTCTCAGTATGGGGGCCGCTTCCGGTATCAGTCCCGCCACTGAATATGCCGCTTTTTCCTTAAAACAGTTCGCGCCCGAAAAAGAGGCTGTCGAATATTTGAAGCACCGCAGCGAATGCAGTCATCTGGTTGAGCGAAAAAGAGCGGGCATGAGCTGCACGCTTTATATCAATCATTACGGAAAAGGGGAACAAACCATTTCTGTCACCCCGGATTTATCAGAAAACATAAAGGGCGTCACATTCAAATCAAAAACATTCACTGTAAAACCCCGTTCAAAAACAATCATTAAAACGCGGTTTACCGGATTTTATAAGGGGAAAGCCGCCTCAGACTCCGGATGGTCTTCCGAACCTGAACTGAAAGTGGCAATCCTGTACACAGCAGATTAACCATTTTGCATGTATAATAGCGGAAAACCTTACATTGGAGGGACTGTGAAATGAAGATCGCCATCGTCGGACTCGGCAATATGGGCCGCCCCATCGCCGAAAATATCATGAAAGCCGGATACAGTCTGACTGTATATAACCGGACGAAAGAAAAAGCGGCTGACCTGCTGGAAAAAGGGGCCGAATATGCCGAAACGCCCCGCCAGGCAGCTGAACATGCGGATATCGTGCTGTCCATGCTGTCAGACGATGAAGCCGTAACAGACGTGACTTTCGGAGCTTGCGGCATTATTGCCGGGTTATCTGAAAACGGCATTCATATTTCGATGAGCACGATCAGTACAGCGCTGTCAGAACAGCTTTCCGCCGCACATTCGGGCAGAGGGCAGTCCTTTATCGCCGCTCCCGTCCTAGGCCGCCCCGATGCCGCTGAGAAGGCCGAACTCCGCATCATCACAGCCGGACCGGCGGAAGCGAAGAAAAAGGCCGAACCGCTGCTTAACATCCTGAGTCAGCAAGTATTTGACACGGGTGAAGAAACAAAAACGGCCAATGCCGCGAACATCAGCGTCAATTTCTTGCTCGTTTCTATGCTGGAGGCGTTATCTGAATCATTCTTAATGATGGAGAAGTTCGGGTTAGAACAAAAACAATTTTTAGAAATCGCCGGCGCGCTCTTTGGCTCTCCCGTCTATCAAAATTACGGAACCATGATAGCTGAGGAGAAATTTGAGCCGGCCGGTTTCAAAATGTCTTTAGGGCTGAAGGATACCAATCTGGCGCTCGCCGCCGCAGAACAGGTTTCCGCAAAACTCCCTCTTGCAGAACTGGCCAAGAGCCATTTTGAAAGCGGGATCGCACAAGGCTTCGGGGATCTGGATTGGGCCGCACTGATTAAATGTATCAAATAAGCAGTGAAAACCTCTCCCGTTTAGGAAAAAATGAAACCAATGTGTTCTCTAACACATTGGTTTCTTGGCTATTATAGGCGTCTGTTTCTCTTTGTAATCATTCCATTCATGTCCGTATTAATTTTATTTCTCCAAATGCAATGCCGAATATTGTTTTTATATAAGGGGTGCTGTCAACCCATATTCTCCCTTGATTCTTCTCAATTAATGCTTTGGCAATTGAGAGTCCTAAACCGCTTCCCGAGTGTCCTGAGCTTCTGGACTGGTCGCCCCTGTACATCCTCTCAAATACCTTCTCTGATTCTGTCTTTGGTATCCCCGGCCCCCTATCCCAGATCAGCAGTTCAAATTCTTTGTCATTCTCTTTAAGTTCTATGCCAAGAACCTTTCCTTCTTTTCCGTAAAGGATGGCATTTTTCAAGATATTCTCAATAATTCTAACGATACTTAGACGATCCGCCATAATAAGACACTTTCTTTCAGGAATATTTATTTTAAGCTCTAATTCATTTCTTTTTATCTCCGGCAAGTATTCAATCAATAACTCTCTGGTTATTTCAGAAAGGTCAATAATATCCGGCTGCATCGGCATTTCATCTGCATCCAGTTTAGCCATGTTAAATATTTCATCAATTAACTGCTTTAAATGATTCGACTTCTTTGAAACAATGTTTACATATTCCTTCTTTTCTTCTTCCGAGGCTGCAATATCATCTTTCAACGCATCTAAATATCCTATAATTGATGTAAGCGGTGTGCGAATATCGTGTGATATGCTTGATAACAGGCTTTTTCTCGCTGCGTGCGTTTGAATCGTTTCCACCTGTATTTTCTCTAACTTCTCGATCAATTCGTTTATTGAAAAAACCATTTCATTAAATATCGGAGCCCCATTCGCAAATATTCTTGTCGTTAAGTTCCCATTTAATGTCCGCTTAACCGCATGGATCATTTGAATGAGCTCATTGTTGAATTTGCAGTAAATTGTAATAAGGATTACAGACAAACCGATCAGCAGACCATAGACAACCAATTTAACAGTGTTAAGCTCTTGGTGCTGCCAGTCATATAAACAATTGAGGCAAATCAGTGTAATCTGCAGAAACATAAGATATATGATTTTACGACTCATCTTTCTCACCTGCAAATTTGTATCCTATTCCCCAAACTGTTTGTATAAATTGAGGATTAGATGGGTCTTTTTCTATTTTTTTTCTCAGCTTTCTTATGTGAACCATCACGGTATTGTCATCTTCTAAGTAATGATTGCCCCAAACATTCCGAAACAACTGAGCCTTCGTAAATACCTGTTCCGGATTGGAAGCCATAAATTTCAGCAGCTCCAGCTCTTTTGCGGTTAATGATATTTCTTCACCTGCAACGCATACGATATATCTTTTCACATCAATTGATAAACCTTTATATTTCAGCAGCGGCTTCTCTTCTGTTCCGCTGCCGCTCCCTAAAATGAAAAACCTTCTCATCAGAGCCTTAATTCTGGCCACAACCTCGTTTACGCTAAAAGGTTTTGTAATATAATCATCTGCTCCTATACTCAACCCTACAATTTTGTCAGCTTCATGGTCCTTTGCAGTAAGCATAAGTATTGGCACATTGGTTTTTTCTCTTAGTTTTCTGCATACTTCAATCCCATCCATTTTTGGCATCATGAGATCCAATATTACGAGGTGATAAGTATTTTGTTCAAATAATGCCAAAGCTTCCTGTCCATCCTTTGCAACATCTGCTAAATAAAGTTCCCGTTCAATGTATTTTTTTAATAAATCTCTGATCACTTTTTCATCATCAGCGATAAGGACACGAATTTCTTTCACTTCATGACACCCGCCTTCATATTTTTTGTATTTATGTAAGTGACAGCAAATATTCATTATTACATGATATGCAATCTATCATATGATCTTTTAGCCAATTTTCAGTATTTTATATAAACACAGATGTATTCAAATTGTCGGCTTATGAAAATTGTAACGCTCAGCTTCCAAATATAACTTTGACACAAACGTCATGATATTTAAAGAGTAAGCCCTAATTCCAACAAGATCAGTATTTCGATTATGTTTTTATGTCGGGAATTTGTCCCCTAACCGCTAAATTATTACCTGTTGATCAATCATCAATATGAGTTTTTTGTTTGTGCTCGAACGAACAAAAACACCTGGTTCATACAGGTGTTTCTCATCCGCCTAAACATTTTTCGACCTCTCTTTTCGGGGTAAAATACAGCCCTCCCCCTTTTCATAAAGAGTAAGAACTTTTTTAGTCAATGCAAGCCTTGGTACAATCCAATACGATAACACCGCTGAAGTCATTCCGAAAAGAGCTCCGGCCGCAACATCGAAAGGATAGTGTACACCTACCCATATGCGTGAAACAGCTACACTAAGTGCAAGCATGATCCAAATCCAGCCTGTTTTTTTATATACAAGCCAAAAAGAAAATGAGATAGAAAAGAATAGGATGGTGTGATCGCTTGGAAATGAATTATCCACCGCATGATCTGCCAGTTTGTTAACATTTGAAAGAACTGCAAATGGTTGATGATTGGAATAGAGTTGACCGGCAATTTTCCCAATCATCTCTGCTATAATGAATGCCGCTCCCGCCTGTATGACCATCATCCTGTTTTTGTCATTTCGGGTAAACCAGAAAACAAGCATAACGAGTGCTAAAATAAACACTGCATATTCAGCAAGCATGACCATTGCTGAGTTTAGAAATGGAAATTCTTTACCTAAATCGTTCACAGCACGAAAAGCGGTCATATTCATCTCTGAGAAAGACACTTATACCATCCTCCTATTTAAACACTCATTTATATTTTCACGGGATTTATGCGGCACAAATCAATCGGCTTTTCACTTGAAAGTCTTTCATAAACATTAATGGATATCCACCTTGTTAAAATAGATTATTAAGGAAACAAATCCTACTATTGAGACTAAAGCAATTCCCAAATAGGAGTACTCCGGAGGATAAGTAGGGAGAAGCGTATTCATTGAAATATCTCCGGCCGCTGCCCATGGGAACAATCCTCTGTGTTCTGAGTTAGCTGTCATAATATTTATCAAAGTAATTAGGATTGTAAAAATAATGGTGGGTACGTAATTCTTTAGAACAACTGTGATCAGAACAATAGGTGTTGATAAAACAAATAGTAAAACTCCCCCAATTACAAAGTGCAAAAATGATTTGAGTATGAGTGATTGGCTGAGACCCGGGAATTGCAAGATCACACCCAGTAATAAAGTAAGCCCCCACGCGACTAAAGTTAAAAAGAATATCCAGATAAATAGCAGCAATAGTTTACTAAGTATCAGATTGATTCTGGAAACGGGTATGGTTAAAAGGTTTTTCAGTGTATCATCCATGTATTCCCTGTTAAAAATATAAGCGGCAACAACTCCATACAGCGGAACCCCCACTACCAAGACTGTATATAAGTTAGCGTTGCTGAAAAGTTCATGAAATTTTATGACAGGAGCGGGATTCTCAGTCTTTATCTGTACATAGGATGCAACGACAACCATAAATGGGACGACCGAAGCTCCTATCGTACTTATTAGAAGCATCGCAGACCTTCTGAGTTTTAGTAACTCTGCATATAACAGATTAACCAATGGTTCCGCCCCCAACCAATTTTGTGAAATAATCCTCCAGACGGTCTTCACTCATCAAAATTTTAAACACCTCAATATCATGCTGAACAAATATTTTATTAATGGCTCCCTGTTGTCCAATATGCGAGAAAATGCGGATAATTCCGTCACCATGTACTTCGTAGTCAAAGATCTGAAAATGTTTCTCTAAAAGCATCGCAGCTTTATTATCATTCGAAACTTGAAACTCAAGAAACTTTCGATTTCTCTTCCGGAGAGTATCAAATTCGGTTTCCTCTAACAGTTTTCCCTCGTGAATAATGCCCAAATGATCAACTAATTGTTCAATCTCAGACAGGATATGGCTCGATATCAGCAGAGTAATTTTTCTTTCTTCAGCTAATGTTTTAATGAGCCTTCTCATCTCTTTAATCCCAATCGGATCTAAACCATTCGTCGGTTCATCTAATATTAGTAATTCCGGATAGTGAAGAAGAGATCGGGCGATGCCAAGTCTTTGCTTCATTCCTAAAGAGTATTTGCCTACAAGCTTTTTGGTTTCATTCTCTAATCCCACAATTTCTAATGCTTCTTCAATTGCATTTTTTTTGTGAATTCCAACGATCCTGGCATTTATTTCAAGGTTTTCTTTAGCCGTGAGGTTTCCATAGAATCCTGGTACTTCTACAATTGAACCAATTCTTTTTAGAATGTCTTTCTTATTCGTATGTAAATCCTCACCGAATATCTCAATCTTTCCATGAGTAGGCTTTATCAGCCCCAGCAGCATTCTTATTGTCGTTGTTTTACCTGCCCCGTTTCTCCCCAGAAACCCGTAAATATCACCTTCATTAACTGTTATGTTGAGGTTATCCACTGACTTTTGTTTTCCATAAACTTTGGTTAAATTCGTCGTTTTAATTATTTCCGGCATTGATCCAGACCTACTTTCCTAATGCTTATGTACAATAGTATAGGAATGCGTTTTTAACTGGGGATTAACTATTTCTTAACTATCTCTTAATTAGAGGGGCAAAAAAAACCTGCCCCCTTTAACTGGGAGCAGGTTTCATCTCAGTGATGTTTATGGCGTAAGGGTTTTGACGCCTGCATCAAGATAAGACTATATGATGAGGCGCTTCCCGTTACAAAGACGGCAGCTTCATTTCTTTCTCAAACATCAGGTCATCTATGCTTTTAAACGTGTAGCCTTCTTTTTTCAAATCGGTAATGGCATCGTCCAGAGCTTCTGAATTGTCCTTTGAAACGGTGTGAAGAAGGTAGATCGCGCCGGGATGCGCCTGCTTTATCATGTGATCATAGGCATATTGTTTCCCTTTTTGCTCGTTAACCTTCCAGTCGACAAATGCGACGGACCAGAAAACGGTTTGGTAGCCGAGGCGCTTCGTTTCTTTGAGGACATATTCGCTGAATACGCCGCGCGGCGGACGGAGATACAGGTTGTCCCGCTTTCCGGTAATGTTGTACACAGCTTCCGTGACGGAATCGAGTTCGTCTTGAATCTGATCGCCCGTTTTTGTCGTCAGATCAGGATGATGAAAAGAATGATTGCCGATGATATGGCCTTCCTTTGACATCCGTTTAATCAAATCAGGCTGCTCTTTCACAAAATGACCCGTGACAAAAAAAGTGCCCGTGACGTGATGTTTTTTTAACACATCAAGCACTTTCGGGGTGTACCCATTTTCATATCCGTTATCAAACGTTAAATAGATGGTCTTTTCTTTCGTATTGCCCAAATAAAAGGCATCATATTTTTTGACCAGATTGTCCAGCTGTCTGCCGGCATCCGGCGGCTGATGATTGACGCTGCGTTTAAAGCCCCAGTTTATCCGTTCATTCGGCACGGCTTCTGCACTGTTGATGCCTCCCGCAAGTAAAACGGCCATGCAGCAAATTGAACAAAACCATTTCATGACCAGCACTCCTTCTGCATTTTTCCTTATTTTGCAGTAGGCCCTGCCCTTTTATACAGCCGCATTATGGAAAAAGAAAAACCCCGGCATCCGCCCGGGGTTTATTCCCAATCCTTTTTAAAGCGTTCGTATTTTGCTTCCAGATCATCAAGCATGCCGATGAGCCGGTCTATATCTTCAACGTCCGTTGATTCAGGGTCTAATGAATCAATGACATTCATAAACATATCGAGTCTGTTCTTCAGGTAATCGAGCTGCTGATCTTTGCTGTTTACTGCATTCCCCATACTTCCACTCCATTCATTTTTTATAATGGTAGCGTATTTTTTGCCGTTTTTCAATGGTTCCGCTACTTGCGATCTTGGCAGATCAGGTCTAAAATTAACAGTTGGCAGACGTTAGTATGCCCCATTTATAAAGGAGTTAGATAGTCATGACACAAAACACAACACTGCGTCCGATCACACCGGAGTACGATCCTTGGGAAGCGTACATGGATGTCGACCAGTATGGAGATATGAAACTGACGAACGTTGAATTCACAACGACGACTTTGTGCAATATGAGATGCGAGCACTGCGCCGTCGGGTACACGCTCCAGCCAAAAGACCCGGATGCGCTGCCGATCGACCTTTTATTAAAGCGGCTTGATGAAATTCCTCTGTTACGCTCTATCAGCATTACGGGCGGCGAACCGATGCTTTCGCTGAAATCGGTAAAGGAATACGTCGTCCCGCTTTTAAAATATGCGCATGAACGCGGGGTGCGCACCCAGATCAATTCAAACCTGACGCTTGATATCGGGCGCTACGAACGGATTATTCCTTATTTGGACGTTCTTCACATTTCTCACAACTGGGGAACGGTCGAGGACTTTGCCGACATCGGATTTGCGATGATGGAGAAGAAACCGACATTTGAACAGCGGGCGCGCTATTTTGACAAAATGATTGAAAACAGCCGCACGCTGGTCGAAGCAGGCGTAATGGTTTCAGCGGAAACGATGCTGAACAAACGGACGCTGCCGCATATTGAACATATTCACCGGCAAATTACCGAAGAAATGAAATGCCAGCGGCACGAAGTCCATCCGATGTATCCGAGTGATTTCGCCAGCGCGCTTGAATCACTCAGCCTGAAGGACATGAGACAGGCCATTCATCATCTGCTCGACATTCGCGATGAAGAGACATGGATGCTGTTCGGTACGCTCCCGTTTTACGCATGCAGCCCTGATGTAGAAGACCAGAAGCTCCTCCGCCGCCTGCGGGAAGCGAAAAACGTTACGGTGCGAAACGACCCTGACGGCCGCTCCCGCCTGAATGTCAACATTTTTGACGGAAATATCATTGTCACGGATTTCGGCGATACACCGCCGCTCGGCAATATTAAAACAGACAGCCTTCCTGAAGCATATGACAAGTGGAGACAGACGAAGCTGAGCAAAGAGCTGAACTGCCGCTGCACAAACGTCCGGTGCCTCGGCCCGAACGTCCTTGTCAAAAACAGTTATTATCAGGACACGGATTTTTCATTACGAAAAGCCAGAGGTTAACAGAAGATGGAAACGACAATTACGGACATTTTGAAAAGCAAAGTGGTTGAGATCATCATCGTCGCTCTCGTGCTTTACGCCGGTGTTTTTCTGATCAACCGCTTTGTCCAGGTGTTATTTAAACGCACGGATTTCTTAGAGGAACGGAAAGGGAAAACGATTGAAAGCCTCGTCCGGTCCATCACCCAGTATACGGCGACGATCGGTTTTATCTTTTACGTCATTTCTTTATTCGTTCATGATTTCGGCCGAATTTTAGCCGGGGCGGGTGTTGCCGGTATCGTCATCGGTTTCGGCGCCCAGTCGTTAATCAAGGACATTTTGGCCGGTGTCTTTTTAATATACGAACGCCAGCTTCATAAAGGCGATTACGTGACGATTAACAATCTGTTCAACGGCACAGTCGAAGAAATCGGACTCCGTTCCCTTCAGATCCGTGAGTGGACCGGCAAGCTGCTTACCATTTCAAACGGTGAGGTCAGACAGCTTCAAAACTATAACATTGATTTTATGCGGATTACCGAATCCGTCGTGATCAGTTACAAGGAAGATCCCGAGCGGGTATATGCCGTGTTAGAAAAAGCCTGCGACATGCTCAATGATGAGCTTCGCGATTCACTGAAGCGGGATGAATTTCTCAATGCGACGGAGCCGTTTCAAGTGCATGGAATCATGAGCCTGAACAAATTAACCAGAGGCATTGAATTTACAGTGAAAGGCATGGTTCAAGACACAGAATACTTCTCGGTGAGCCTTGCGGTGAGACGCGTTCTTGCCCGGGAGCTGTACAACAACAATGTGCAATTGCTTGAGGAAATGTATCACACACAAAAAAGCTGATTCCCGAACCGGAATCAGCTTTTTTTATTTATCTCGGCTGCGCTGTCATTTGAAAACCGAATGTGACGTGATCCTGCACCGGAATCCAAGCCCCGATTCCTTGCGAAGTCACATTTTTGACGACAAGTTTCCGCTTGCTGCCTTTCAGCACCAAATACACTTCACCGTATGTTACTTTTCCTTTTTCATTAACGGCCGGAGCGTAGGCGTGCAGGTAGCCGAGCCGCTGCGGAGAAATTTTGTAGGTTTGATCGCGTTTTGTGCCTGCGCCGATGACCGTTTCAAACGCGAGCGGCAGTTTTGTTTTCTTCATCGCTTTTTGCATCATCATGCTTTTTACATCTTCTGCGTTCGGCACCTTCGCTGTGAGCCCGCCTTTGATTTTGTATTGCTGCTCTTGGGCGTATGAGATAACCGCGGTTTGCTGCCCGCCCCGGTTATCCGCTCTGTTCGTGTTGATTTTTTTATATTCCCAGTTGGCGACCGTTTCGTTCGATTGATAGCCAAGCGCCCATTTCCCGAGAAATATTGTCGCCCGGTATCCGATGGCAAGCGGTGAACCGGAAACCGAGGATTCATTCAGCATCTTTATCAGATGCGGATTTTCGATGTTGATCTCGGATGTATCTAACAATTCCTTCGCCAGTTTGCTCGGCTGAAGCATCGGCTGATCCTGTGAAGCATTCGGATACGTATTTTCCTTTGAAATGCTTACGACAGAGTTGGGAACTTTAAACGGTTTTTTTGCACCGGCAGACGGCGTTGCGAAAAAACTAAAGGATAACAGCAGAATCAGTGTGGCATGAAACAGCTTTCTCATCATATCACTCTTTCTATAGCATTTTCCTTTAGTCTTTTCCTCCGCAATCGTTGTTATCCGCATTTTTTACAGGTTAAAGCAGGAAAAAACCGATCGCCATGATGACATAAGCGGCAAGGAGCGTAGCCCCCTCAAACCAGTTCGAATCACCGTCATTTGAAATCATCGTCATCAAAAGGACGGATGAGATCATCGCGACAAGCTCGGGCAATGTGAATACAAGCGGCATATTGACCGGAAAAAAGATGGAACAGATCACAAGAACCGGAGCCACAAACATGGCGATCTGCAAAGTCGAGCCTACCGCGATTTCAACGGCGACATCCATCTTGTCTTTGTACGCCATAATAATCGCCGACGCATGCTCTGCGGCATTTCCGACGATTGCGACGATAATCACTCCGATAAACAGCTCGCTCCAGCCGAACTGTTCAGCCACCGCATGAAACGTATGGACAAGGTTTTCAGATATGTAGGCGACGATAATGGTTGAAATAAATAAGACGGCTGTCGCTCTTTTCCCCGACCATTCAGGCTGCTCCTCTTCTACCTTTGCCTCCGGCTGATTCGGCTGATAAACACCGCGGTGGGTGACGAGCTTGAAATAAAGAGCTGCCACGTACAAAAGGATCATGATGATGCTGATGCCGACACTCAAATCAAGCTTGTTTTTTTCCCCCATATCCATGGAAAACACTTCGGGAATGACAAAAGCAACGATAATGGCAAAAATCAGCAGGCCGGAATTATGCCGGGCATCATGAATATTGAATTCCTGCCGCTTGTATTTCAAACCGCCGATAAAAAACGACAATCCCGCGACGAGCAGAAGATTGCCGAGCACCGAACCGGTCAGTGAAGCAAGCACGATGCCCGTAAGCCCTTCTTTTAAGGCGAAAAGCGATATAATCAGCTCTACCGCATTGCCGAACGTGGCATTCAGCAGACCGCCGATCCGCGGTCCCGCGATAATGGCCAGAGATTCAGTCGCTCTCCCCATATAACTTGCAAGCGCAATAATCGTCAAGCAATAAATAATAAACAAAACCGCTGACGGCCAGTGCATCAGGCCGCCGATGACTGAAAGCGGCACTCCCGCCGCAGCCGTAAAGAAAAAAATCCGATTCATATCTGCCTGGCTCCTTTTTTCGAATGAGTCTTTTTATATCCTTCTCAAAAACTCCCTCAATTACACTTCCGCGGCAGCCCGAATTGGCATTTTCAGGTTGCCGGACGCAGCAAATCCGTGTACGATCAAGAAAGATACTGAAGAAGGAGAAATACGCGATGTCACGACTGTACTTCTTTATTTTGGTTCTGCTTGTTTCCATCTCCGGATTTTCCCAAGGCATGCTTCTGCCGGTGATCTCCGTCATTTTTGAAACGAACGGAGAATCAGCAGCCATAAACGGACTTCACGCAACCGGCCTTTATATCGGTGTGCTCCTGGCGTCGCCGTTTATGGAAGCGCCGCTGAGAAAACTCGGATTCAAACCTCTTATGGTCATGGGCGGATTTCTTGTTATCATCAGCTTATTCAGTTTTATTTGGCTTCAATCCATATGGTTATGGTTTTTTCTTCGGCTCTTTATCGGAATCGGGGATCATATGCTGCATTTTTCAACCCAAACGTGGGTGACGTCAAAGTCAACGCCCCGAAACAGAGGAAGAAACATTTCGCTGTACGGACTGTCCTTCGGGCTTGGATTCGCTGTCGGTCCGTTCATGGTCCCTCTTGTGAAAACAAGTCCGTCCCTTCCGTTTATCGTATCCGGCTGTATCAGTCTTGCCGCCTGGCTGTTTGTATTTGTCTTACGTAATGAGTACCCGGCGCAAGGTCCGGATGAAACATCCGGGGACAACAGCGCAAAACGGTTTTACCGCGCTCTTCTTTTCGGCTGGGTCGCTTTTCTCCCGGCTTTCGGGTACGGTTTTTTAGAAACGGCGCTGAACGGAAGCTTTCCCGTGTACGCCCTGCGTTTAGGCATATCCGTCGATGCCGTCGCGCTGATATTGCCCGCTTTTGCCATCGGAAGTATTGTATTCCAGTTCCCTCTCGGTTTATTAAGCGATCGATTCGGGAGAAAACGTGTCCTGCTCGTCATCTTATTAACGGGTGCCCTTTGCTTTTTGACGGCCGGACTGTTTCCGTCGCCTTCTGTCATCGGCTGCTGCTTTTTCACGGCGGGAATGGCGGTCGGCAGTATGTTTTCCCTCGGCATCAGCTATATGAGCGACCTGCTGCCGTCCCATCTGCTGCCGGCGGGCAATCTGCTTTGCGGCATTTCCTTCAGCCTCGGCAGCATGATCGGCCCGGTGGCGGGCGGCTGGTATATGCAGCGGTTTGAAAGCGCCAATTTGTTTTACTTTATTACGGTGATTCTGGTCTGTATTTGGCTTGCGCTCGTCTTCGGGAAAACAAAGCACAGTCCCGCATCCGAATCCCATTCTTTTCCGGCCTCATAAAAAAAGCCGCCTGATCTAAGTCAGGCGGCTTCTTTCTAGTGGTATCCGTTCTGCCCGTTAGCGCTTCCGCTTGTTTTATTCTTCGGGCCGTTTTTTGAGTTTTGTTTATTATGGCTTCCGCCTTTTTTCGTATGCTTGGTCATAATCGATTCCCCTCCGTTTTTCAGCTTGAACGTCTCCGTTCCTCTATAGCTTGCTCCCGCGGTACGGATTTTCATCAGGAAGCTTTTTACGTTTATGTAAAAGCGCGTTGATTTCTCCTCCTAAAATCAGCAGTGTTCCCGTAAGGTAAAACCAGATCATAAGGACGATAATTCCCCCGATGCTCCCGTATGTGGCGCTGTAGTTGGCAAAGGTGCCGACGTAAAATGAGAACAGCATACTGACGATAATCCAGCCGGCTGCCGCGAATACGGCTCCCGGCAGCACAAAACGGAGGGAAAGCCTTTTATTCGGCGCGAAAATGTAAAGCGCGGTAAACACGATTAACAGGATAAGCGGACTGATACCCCAGCGGACAACCGACCACACCTGCAAAAACAGGCCGGAGGCGCCGATGAAATCTGCGGCCAGCATTCCGATTTCTCTGCCGAACACCGGCAGAAGCAGTGCGATTAAAATCGTAACCACCATCGCGATGGTTAAAAAAATTGAGGTCAGGCGAATGATGATAAATGAGCGGTTTTCCTCGACTTCGTAGGCATGGTTAAATGCTCTGACAATCGCGTTCATGCCATTCGAAGCCGACCAGATGACGGCGATAATCCCGAATGACAAAAGCCCGCCGCTGCGCTTGTTCAGCGTTTGCTCCGTTATGGATTTCACCATGGACATGGCGCTGTCGGGCGCGTATTGATCGACCGCCCCGAGCACGTCTTCTGCCGATATGGGAAGATAGGCGGTGAGCGTCAGCATGAAAATCATTAACGGAAACAATGACAGCAGGAAAAAATACGCCAGCTCCGCCGATTTACTTTGTCCTTCATGCAGTGAAAACCTTGCAAACAGCTCTTTTATAAAACCCATGACATCCCACCTCAATGATCGTTTTTCGAAAAATGCTCCTTCGTTTCTTTTAACAGGTCAATGACCTGCGGCGTCGTCTGCTTCAGCTTGGTGATCTGCCCATTTAAAAAACTCAGATCTTCCGATACGCTATTGGCGATGATTTTCACTTGATCCAGTTTTGCAGAAGCCTGCTGTTTCAGGGCTTCAGGATGTTTTCGGTAAAATGCCGCACGGCGCCTGCACGCGTCCATGTTCCGGAAACATCCCTCTCTCGTCGGCTTATGTAATAAGGACAGTGCTCCGCCGGCGGCAGCGCCGATCAGAATCGCTTTTGTCATGATGCGTGTATGCTTCATCGGTCAATCCCCCTTATAAATGATGGTCTTTCTTTATTGTCTCCAGCAAATGACGGCACCCGGATTCGACCAAAGCGTACACCTCGCTGAAATTCCCGGTATAATACGGATCGGGCACGTCCGCAAGGTCCGACTCCGGTACATAATCAAGCAGCCTTGCAATACGCGGCGCCGCTTTTTTATAACCGGCCATGCTGCGCAGATGTCCGATATTTTCTGCATCCATCGCGATGACGTAATCAAAATCGGTCAGATCAGACTCACGGACCTGCCTCGCCGTGATGCCGCTTGAGCTGATCCCTTTCTTCTTTAGGATCTCCTTTGTCCCTTCATGCGGCGGATTTCCCGCATGCCAGGCGCCGATTCCCGCTGAATCAATGTTAATCTGCCCGTTCAGCCCGTTTTTCTTCACCATATCAGAAAATACCGCCTCTGCCATAGGCGACCGGCAAATATTTCCCAGACAGACAAACAGCACATGTATCATATCAATAACCTCCCTATTCTTTCCCCGCATTTTGCGGATCAAAAACCTTATCATCATCTTAGCAACTTTTCTGCGGCTGTGGAAATAAGCTTTTATTCTAAATGAATTCTGTTAGAATAAAGGGTACGAAAACGGTCATGAAAGGATGCATGAATTTGCCGAGCCAACAAACAGAAACGTTAAACAAAATGATTGAAGACATTTCGCAAAAGCTCAACATGCTCAATGTCGGTGTCATCAGAGCGGAAGATTTCAGTGATGAAAAAATAGAAGATCTTACATACCTTCATCAAATGGTCATGAAAAAAGCATCATTCAGCCCGAGTGAAATGCAGGCCATTGCCGAGGAGCTCGCCTCTCTCAGAAAATAAACCCATGTCCGACCTGCCGAAAAACGGCGGGTCTTTTTTTGATTTAAAAAAGTAAAAAATAAAAGTTCATCGGTTTGACACATATAAAAAGAAGGAGTATAGTAACTGTGAACTTGGTAGAACGATATACTAAATGAGCGGGCCGCCTTATCTTTTTTTATTTAGTAGAACGATATACTCACTGTGATATCAGCGTTATTCAAGTTTGTCTCTGCAACCGTTTTATCAAACAGTTTTCAAAGAAAGGCAGTGGTTCAATAAAGGGGAATGGTGCTGCGCTTTTATCAATTTAAAAAATAATTTAATTCTTTATTAACCGCATTAGGGGATGTCATCATGAAAAACATATACACCAAAATGGCAGCGGGTCTTTATATTAACTATTTCCTGCTGGGCATGATCAATATTATTATCGCATCCAATATGGAGGCATTATCAAAACAGCTTCATACATCCGCAGCCGGGGTCAGCTATTTGGTCTCTGCCATCGGGATCGGGAAGCTGATTTCGCTTCTCTTTGCCGGGAAGCTTTCGGATACGTTCGGGAGACGGCCGTTTATCGTGTCGGGCGCCTTTCTGTATCTGATTTTCCTAATCGGAATTCCGCTTTCGACAAACTACACGGCCGCGTTTATCTTCGCCATTTTCGCCGGGATCGCCAATTCCTTTTTGGATTCCGGGACATATCCGGCGCTTATTGAAGGATTTCCGAAAAACGCAAGCTCTGCAACCGTGTTAATCAAAGCGTTTGTATCCATCGGCGCGACGGTGCTTCCGTTTTTTATCGCGTTTATTGCGGACAGGCATTTGTTTTACGGCTGGACGTTTTTCGTACCGGGCATTATTTTCTTTCTGAACGGCTTTTTCCTGTTGAAAGTTCCGTTTCCGAATCATAAGCAAAAAGAAGACGGCGGCCGGACGAAAGCCTCTCCGTCTGATGACGCGTTCACATCACAGCCGTCGATATGGCGCGAAGGCCTTGCGATCATTCTGTTAGGCTTTTCATCTACGGCGCTGTTTATGCTCGTTCAAGTATGGCTTCCTAAGTTCGGGCAAACCGTTTTGGGCATGCCTGAGGTGCAAGCCGTCAAATTGTTGAGCTATTACAGCATCGGTGCGCTTGTGTCCGTATTATTGCTGGCCGTGCTGTTAAACAGAGTGATTCAGCCGATTACGGTAATGGTGCTGTACCCTGTGATCGCGGCAATCGCGCTGCTTGCTCTGATTTTCATTCATCAGCCGGCCGTATCAGTCATCAGCTCCTTTGTCATCGGACTTTCAACTGCGGGCATTCTGCAATTGGCGATGACGGTTATGGCTGTTTTATTCCCTAAAAATAAAGGTACGATCACATCTTTTGTTAATATAGCATCAAGCTTATCTTTTATTGTCATTCCGCTTGTAACGGGAGCGATATCCAAAGCGGCCGGCCTGACGCCTGTTTTTCTGCTTGATATCGGAATTGCGGCCGTCAGCGCCCTTCTCGCATTGTTTATCGGAATCCGCTTTAAGCAAGTGATGAAAGCCTGACTATTTTTTAAGGGAGAGGATTTATCATGCAATCTATCACGATCAGAAACACGGTCATCGGCGAAGGGCTTCCGAAGATCATTGTGCCGCTGATGGCGGCCGGAGAGAAAGAACTGCTCGAAGAAATTGAAGCCGTCAACAGGCTTCGCCCGGATATCATTGAGTGGCGGGCGGATGTATATGAGCATGTTGACAGCCTGGACGCCGTAATAGGCATGCTTGAAAAGCTGCGGAAAGCCGCAGGCGCAACACCGCTGCTTTTCACATTCAGAACTCATAAAGAAGGCGGAAATAAAGTTATTGATGACCGCTTTTACATTGAATTGCTTAAAACCGCCATCGAAACAAAACACATTGACCTTGCAGACGTTGAGTTGTTTACGGGAGAAGCGGAAGTCAAATCAATTGTGAAAACCGCTGAAGACAACGGCGTATATGTCGTCATGTCCAATCATGATTTTCATCAGACACCGAAAAAAGAAGAAATCATTTCCCGGCTGCGGAACATGCAGGCGTACGGCGCGCACATTCCGAAAATCGCGGTAATGCCGCAAAGCACTGAAGATGTTTTCGTCTTATTGGATGCCACTCACACGATGAAAACACAATACGCAGACCGGCCGATCATCACAATGTCAATGGCGGGGACAGGCCTGATCAGCCGCCTGGCCGGCGAAGTCTTCGGCTCAGCGTGCACGTTCGGCGCGGGCAAAGAAGCATCAGCGCCCGGACAGATTCCCGTTGAAGAATTGCGCAGCGTACTCAGCATTTTAAATAAACATATGTAATCAGCGTTTTTCTGCCCTCAAAGCGGGATGAAAAACAAATGAATGGACTAACGGAGGAATACATCATGAAGAAAGAATTAGGACGGATTAACGGAAAAACTCAGCTTATCGGATTATTCGCGACACCGATCGGACACTCTTTATCTCCGGCGATGCACAACCTGGCGTTTAAAAAATTAGGATTGAACTACGCTTACCTCGCGTTTGAAGTCGGCAATGAACAGCTGGAAGATGTGGTAACGGGAATGCGCGCCTTAAACGTCAGAGGCTTCAATGTCTCGATGCCGAACAAGATGAACATTCTCCCTTACCTCGATGAACTCGCGGATTCAGCGAAATTCACCGGCGCGGTGAATACAGTCGTTAATGAAAACGGCAGGCTGATCGGACACTCCACTGACGGTATGGGATACGTCCGCAACTTAAAAGAACACGGCATCGATATCACAGGCAAAAAAATGACGCTGGTCGGTTCCGGCGGGGCCGCCACTCCGATAGCGATTCAATCCGCATTGGAAGGCCTCGGAGAAATCTCTATTTTCGCCCGCAATGACGCGTTTTTCGAAAAAGCGGAAGAAAACGTCCGCATCATCAATGAAGAAATGAAGGGATCTTCTTGCAAAGCGAAAGTCTTCCCCCTCGAAGATCAAGATGCGCTGCGTGCTGAAATCGCTTCAAGCGATATTTTCACAAACGGAACGGGTGTCGGCATGAAACCGCTTGAAGGCTTGAGCGTCATTGAAGATACATCCATGCTCCGTCCTGATTTGATAGTGACAGACGTCGTTTACAACCCCGTTACGTCGAAATTGCTTGAACAAGCTCAAGCGGCCGGCTGCAACACCATTAACGGCCTCGGCATGATGCTTTGGCAGGGCGCCATGGCCTTTGAATATTGGACAGGCCGTGAAATGCCGGTTCAGTATATTAAAGAGCAAATGTTTGAATAACCTATTGTGACAGAAGCGCCGAAGGACAATCCGTCTTCCGGCGCTTTATCATTTTCTCCCCCTCTCTCTTTCTTCTCAGCCGCCAAAACGCTTATAATGGATGTAACGAATAAAAACCAAGTGAGGAATGCGACGTATGAAACAGCAAAAAAAACGCCGGGTGACATTGCAGCAGGTCGCTGAGCATGCCGGCGTCTCAACATCCACCGCTTCATTAATCGTCCGCAATAATCCGCGAATTTCCGAAGCGACCCGTGAGAAAGTGCTGCAATCCATGCGGGAACTGGGGTACGTATATGATCGGGTTGCCGCGAATTTACGATCACAGACGTCTACAACAGTAGGATTGATTATCACTGACATTTCCAATACGTTTTTCTCAGAGTTTCTGATCGGCGTTCAGAATACGCTTGAGGAAGTCGGATTAACGGTGCTGTTAGGCACGACATTTGATTCCGTCGCCAAGCAGGAGCAGCTGATCTCGACCATGCTGGAGCACAGGGTCGGCGGATTGATTTTGTGTCCGGTTTCAGGTACGGCTGAGGAAACCCTTTCCCGCCTTGAGCAGCTTGACATTCCGGTCGTGCTCGCCGTCAGGGAGATTGCCGATGCCGACTGTGATTTTGTCGGAGCCGATTATGAGGAAGGCACCTATAAGGCAGTGCGTCATTTCATTGAGAAAGGCCATCAGGAGATTGCGTTTCTGGGCGGCGTGAAGCACTCATCAACATGGACGAAGCGTATGAAAGGGTTTAAAAAAGCGCTCCGTGAAGCGGATCTGGAAGTAAAAAATGACTATGTCATTGACAGCGCGCCGACCCGCGAAGCAGGCTGTGAAGCCGTGACGGAGCTCCTCCGCCGGTCTGAGCGCCCGACCGCGATTTTCTGCTTCAGTGATTTGGTCGCGTTCGGCGTCATGCAAGGGATCAGAAAAGCCGGGCTCGTTCCGGGCGAAGATATTGACATTGTCGGCTTTGATAACGTGCCGGAAGCTGAAATTTCTTATCCCCCGCTTACAACCGTTTCTTCCTTTCCGCGGCAGTCAGGAAAAGAAGCGGCTCAATTGCTGCATCATAAAATCACCAATTCCCAGCACAAAAAACAACGCATTATTCTGGCGCCTGAGCTGGTCATCCGGGAATCTTCACAAAAAAAGCGGAACGCCTGATACGGCGCTCCGCTTTTATATTACGCAAGCAGTTTTAATGATTCGCGGTTGAATGCCGGAATGTCATCCGGTGTGCGGCTTGTGACCAGCTGGTTCTGGCAGACGACGACTTCTTCATCCACAACATTCGCGCCCGCGTTTTCCATGTCGATTCGGATAGAAGTAAATCCTGTCGCTTTGCGCCCGTCCAATGCTTTCGCGTTGATAAGAAGCTGAGGTCCGTGGCAGATGGCGAACACCGGTTTTTTATCATCCATAAACGCTTTGGCAAATTGGACGAAACGGTCATCCGCACGCAGCATGTCAGGAGAGAATCCGCCCGGGATCAGCAATGCGTCAAAGTCTTTCGGATTCACATCATCGATGGACGCGTCCACTTTCACTTCCGCTTCCCCTTGTTTGCCTTTGACTGTTTTTCCTTTTTCCTGTTCAATTACGGTTAATTCATGACCCGCATCTTTAAAAGCTTTCGCAGGTTCAGTATACTCGACATCCTCAAAATAATCCGTTAATACAACTGCAATTTTTTTACCCATAGTTACTACCTCCTGCTTGATGAAGTCTACATAAATCTATGTACCCCAGCCACACTAACATCAAACATAGGTAACGCGTTTGCCGCTCATCCGTTTTACATAGGTCATTATCCTCATTTTTCATCTTTTTACAAGAATCATCATGAAATCTATATGAACTTTCACAAAATATTCTTACAATGGTACTGCATGACAAAATTTGTTGAAAGGTGGAGAACAGGTGAGAATACAGAAAAGACGATGCAGCGTCAATATGACACTCCGTATTCTGCTGCCCCTAGTTATGATACTTAGTCTAATCCTCCCAACATCACCCATTAAAGCAGAAGAAAACAAATCCTCCAGTGTGAATCTCAGCATTTTAGCCACAACTGACGTTCACGCTAACATGATGGACTACGATTACTACAGCGACAAACCGACAACGGAATTCGGGCTGGCCAGAACGGCTCAGCTTATTGAGAAGCACAGGCGCGAAAACCCGAATACGCTGCTTGTCGATAACGGAGACCTGATTCAGGGGAATCCCCTCGGAGAATACGCCGTAAAATATGAGAAAAATGATATCATTTCAGGCGCAAAGACCCATCCGATCATTGAAGTGATGAACAGTCTGCATTATGACGCAGGAACACTCGGCAATCATGAATTTAATTACGGGCTTGAATTTCTGGACGGGACAATCAAAGGCGCTGATTATCCGATCGTCAACGCCAATGTGAAAACATTAAGCGGCGAAAACCGTTATACGCCTTATGTCATAAAAGACAAAACCGTCACGGATCAAAACGGCGGCAAGCATCAGATAAAAGTCGGCTACATCGGCTTTGTTCCTCCCCAAATCATGACGTGGGATAAGAAAAATCTCGAAGGCCGCGTTCAGGTCGAAGACATTGTGGAATCCGCAAAGAAAACCGTTCCGAAAATGAAAGCTGAAGGAGCCGATATCGTCATCGCCCTCGCCCACAGCGGCATCGAAAAAAAAGCACAGTCTTCCGGAGCGGAAAACGCCGTTTTTGACCTGGCAACGAAAGTCGGCGGAATTGACGCGATCGTATCCGGCCATCAGCACGGGCTTTTCCCTGATGCCGAATACAAAGGCGCTGATCAATTCGACGTCGATAAAGGCACGATTAACGGCATCCCCGTTGTTATGTCAAGCAGCTGGGGCAAATATGCGGGCGTCATCGACCTCCGGCTTGAAAAAACAGACAGCGCGTGGCATGTCGAAGATGCAAAGGGAAGCATCGAGCCGATTGCCGGCAATGTGACGTCGGAAAACGAAACCGTCGTCAATACCGTCAAAAAAGCGCACGAAGGCACTTTGAAATACATCAGAGAACCCGTCGGCCAGACAAAAGCCGATATCAACAGTTTCTTCGCCCAAGTCAAAGATGATCCGTCCATTCAAATCGTAACGGATGCACAAAAATGGTACGCCGAAAATAAGATGAAGGATACGGAATACAAAGATCTGCCTATCCTCTCGGCGGGCGCCCCGTTTAAAGCCGGCGGGCGGAACGGCTCAAATTACTATACAAACATTTCCGCTGGCGACCTCGCCATCAAAAACATCGGCGATTTGTACCTGTATGACAACACGGTTCAGATCGTCAAGCTGAACGGAAGCGAAGTGAAAGACTGGCTCGAAATGTCCGCAGGGCAATTTAATCAGATCGATCAGGCAAAAGGCGGCAGCCAAGCGCTTTTAAATGACGCCTACCGCTCATACAATTTTGATGTCATTGACGGTGTCACCTATCAGGTCGATGTCACAAAACCGGCGAAATACAACGAAAACGGAACAGTCATTCATCCCGATGCAAGCCGGATCGTCAACCTTTCTTATCAAGGAAAGCCCGTCAGCGCCAAGCAGGAATTTCTGATCGTCACAAATAATTACCGCGCTTCAGGCGGCGGAGGATTCCCTCACTTAAGCAATGATAAAATCGTATACTCTTCTGCCGATGAGAACAGGCAGGTCTTAATGGATTACATCATCCAGCAGAAAACGATTAATCCGCAGGCTGATCATAACTGGTCCATCCTTCCGGTCAAAGGGACAAACCTGACATTTGAATCTTCCTTGGCCGCAAAGCCGTTTGCCGATCGCGCAGATGACGTCGCCTATATCGGTGAATCACAAAACGCGGGCTACGGACAGTACAAGCTCCAATTCAAAGATGATGAACCGGGCACAGATCCGCCGAAAGATGATGCATGGAAACTCACCGTTATGCATACAAACGACACGCACGCCCACCTTGATAACGCGGCGAGGCGGATGACGAAAATCAAAGAAATCAGAAGCGAAACCGACCGCAGCATTTTACTGGATGCGGGAGACGTTTTCTCAGGCGATCTCTATTTCACAAAGTGGCAGGGGCTGGCTGATTTAAAATTGATGAACAGCATGGGCTACGACGCCATGACCTTCGGAAATCATGAGTTTGATAAAGGACCGGGTGCTCTCGCCAGCTTCCTGAGCGGTAACGGAAGCGCGGCGGACCCGTCCGGAAAATACAATTTCCAAGCGCCTGACTTTCCGCTCGTCAGCTCAAATGTCGATGTGTCCAAAGAGTCAAAACTCAGACCATTCATGAAAAAAGCAGACACATTTACGGCAGGGAAAAAGAAAAAAGCAGGCATCTATCCATACATTCTGCTTGATGTAAACGGAGAAAAAGTCGCCGTATTCGGCTTAACGACAGAAGATACGTCCGTCACATCAAGCCCGGGAAAAAGCATAGTCTTTCATGATGCCTTCCAATCCGCACAAGATACGGTAAAAGAAATACAGAACAAGGAACATGTCAATAAAATTATCGCCCTGACCCATATCGGGCATCAGCGTGATCTCGATCTCGCCAAAAAAGTAAAAGGCATCGACTTAATCGTCGGCGGACATACGCATACGCTTGTAGATAAAATGGAAATTGTTAAAGACGAAGAGCCGACCATCGTCGCCCAGGCAAAAGAATACGGCGAATATTTAGGCCGTGTCGATGTCGCATTTGACAAAAACGGCGTCGTTCTGCCGGAACAATCCTCTCTTCAAGCGCTGCCGGTGAACGAGCAGACGAAAGAAGACCCGGGTCTGAAAAAAGAGCTTGATCCGTTTAAAAAAGAGCTCGTCTCAGTCAAAAATGAAAAAGTCGGCTCAACGAAGGTCGCACTTGACGGCCAGCGCGAGCATGTCCGCTCCAAAGAAACCAATCTCGGAAACTTCATCGCGGACGGCATGCTTCAAAAAGCGAAGGAAGCGGCCGGCGCCCAAATCGCGATCACAAACGGGGGCGGCATCCGCGCGGGCATTGATAAAGGAGACATCACACTCGGCGATGTGCTGAATGTGATGCCGTTCGGCAACACGCTTTACGTCGCGGATTTAACCGGAAAACAGATCAAACAAGCCTTGGAACAAGGGGTAAGCGGAATTGAGGCTCAAGGCGGCGCCTTCCCTCAAGTTGCCGGTTTAACATACACGTTTACACTGAATAAAAAGCCGGGACACCGCGTTCTTCAAGCTGCGGCCGTACAGGATGACGGCAGCGTAAAGCCGATTTCTGATAAGAAGACATACAGAGTCGCCACCAGTAACTTTGTCGGTGAAGGCGGAGACGGATATTCCGTCTTTAACGAAGCGTCCCATAAAGAAGACCTTGGCTTTGTCGACTATGAGGTCTTCACCGAGCAGCTTGAAAAAGCGGGAAAAGCGGTGGAACCGAAAGTTGACGGCCGCGCGCAGGAAGTGTACCTGCCGACGAAACAAAAAAACGGCTCCTGGACGCTTGAAGATGACAGCGCATTTGCCGTCTATGCCAAAAACGCCAACACGCCGATCGTGTATTACGATAAGAATGACGGCGCCAAAAAGCCGATTGATCTCAGCGTGACCAAAAAACAAATCGGCCTGTTAAAGGACAGAACATCGGATTCTTCCCTTACGATCCTGCATGACAAGTTCAGCATGAAAATGCCGATGACAAACGCTGCTTCAGCTGATACACGATTCGGCGTGACGCCGAAAGGAAAAGTTAGCGGGGCGCTTTCAAATGTATACGACTTTACAATGAAGCAGAAAAACAAAGACATCAAAACATTCAAAGCGCCGGTAAAACTCACCCTGCGCATTGAGAATATGAAAAAGGCGAAACAGCCCGGCATTTACCATGTAGACCGGAAAAAGAACGTCTATACAAAAACAGACAACGGTTCGGTTTCACACGATCTCGTCACGGGCTATACAAATCATTTCAGTGAATACACCATATTAAACGCAAACACGAAGAGCGCGCCGCCGACAAGCGGAGACCACGGCTCCGGAAAGCAGCCAAGCGGACAAAAACCGTCATCCGGCCCTGCGCAGGACGGGGTATCGCCGGGCGGCCTGCTTCCTGATACGGCCACAACGATGTATTCCATCCTTCTTGCCGGGTTACTCATCAGCGCGCTCGGAACGGCACTGTATCTGCATCAAAGAAGAAAAGCAAAAAAAGTGAACGAAGCGTAAAAAGACCGCTTTTATCGGGCGGTTCATCCCAAAAGCTCTCCTGATCTGAAATCAGGGGAGCTTTTTCTCTCGGTCCCCTTCTGAGTCGACAGCCGTACGGCCGAGTGATAAAATATGACCGTTATTCGCGAAAGACTGCATCCGCATCGTTTAACACTTCACGGCAGGGCCTCTCTTTCACACGGCGCCGCCTGTTTGGAGGACTTTTTTTGAAGATAACAGGAAACAAACGAAACCGCATGTCTTACAAGAAAAAGCTGTTTTACGTGATAACAGCGCTCTGTTTTATCAGCTCGCTCATTTTCGTCACTCACAACGCTTCTTTTTATGAGCGGCCGATTGCCAAAGTGACGAAAACAACATTGGAACATCAGTCTGACGTACAGGACATGCATAAAAACAAAGATAAGATTTTCAATCAGACGATCACTGCCAGACTTGAAAACGGCAGTCAGAAAGGACAGCTCATTCATTTGTCCAATCAGTATTCATCATCCGGAGCGAATGATCAGAAATATTCGATTGGCGATGAAGTATTCGTTTCTATTGATAAAGGGAAACCATCAAACAAGGATATATCGGGAAGCATTATAGATAAAAAACGGGATAAACAGCTTTTGCTGATCGCTTGGGTTTTCATCTTCACCTTGCTTATCGTCGGCAAAAAACAAGGCTTCTTTTCGATCGTCAGCCTGATGTTTAACGCCGTTTTACTGTCGTTTGCATTAGATTTGTACCGGAAGCATCCTAATATAGGGTTAATTTTCATCTGCGGTATCTGTATTCTCATCTTTACTGTTATCTCATTGCTGCTTGTCAGCGGTTTTCACGCGAAAACATACGCCGCCATTGCCGCGACGCTCGCAGGCACTTTCGTTTCCCTGCTGATTACGTATCTGGTGATGCTGGCAACCGGAGAGAAAGGCCTCAGATATGAGGAAATGCAGTATTTAACCCGCCCTTATCACACGGTGTTCATGGCCGGGGTATTTATCGGATCACTGGGAGCGGTCATGGATGTAGCCATTACCATGACGTCATCTGTCTTCGGATTATATGAAGAAAACAAGGGTATCTCATTACAAGCTCTCAGACGTTCAGGGATGGAGATCGGAAAAGACATCATGGGGGCGATGACCAACATTCTGTTTTTTGCTTATATAAGCGGCTCTATTCCGATGATGCTTTTGTATTTGAAAAATGATTCCCCGATAGGATTCACTCTTTCTATGAACATTTCCTTGGAAATAGCCAGAGCATTGGCCGGAGGGATCGGAATCGTATTAGCTATACCCGCCAGTCTGTATGCTTCTATCTTTTTTATTAAACGAAAGAAGGCAAGCTCATGAATGTCATCGTAATTCTCGCGGCGATTTTATTTCTATTGATGGTCATCATCGGCGGAAAAAAAGGAGCGAGGTCTTTTATTGCGTTATTCTTAAATTTCGGCGTTCTCTTTCTCACCATCATTTTCATGACAGACCCGCATATCAATCCGATTGTTTTAACATTGCTCTCTTCAGCCGCGATTTGCAGCATTACTCTTTTTTATATTAATGGAGGAAACGTCAAAACCGTAACCGCCTTTATTTCTGTAATGCTGACGATTGTACTGCTGCTGTTTTTTATTATGTCCGTAACAAAACATACTTCGATTCAGGGATTCGGTGAAGAAGAATTGGGTGATATCGGCATATTCACACTGTTTGTCGGGGTGGATTTTGTGAAGGTTACCGCTGCTATGATCATCATGGGCACGATAGGGGCGATTACCGATGTCGCGATTTCCATTACTTCACCCATGCGGGAAATTTACAGTCATAATCCGTCCATGAGCAGAAAAGATCTATACACATTCGGATTAAGCATCGGGAGAGATATTTTAGGAACGAATACGAATACGTTATTCTTTGCTTTTTTCGGCAGCTATTTGGCTTTAATTATCTGGTTTAAAGACTTATCATACTCAGCTGAAAAAATAGTGAACTCAAAAGTATTCAGTGCGGAAGCCGTCACCATTCTTTGTGCCGGAATCGGGATCGGCATCATCATTCCCGTTACGTCCTGGATCACCGCCTGTTTTTTAGCAAAACCAAATAAACATTAAAAGCTGCCGGAACACGCCCGGCAGCTTTTTTTATCTTATACCCACTTTACAACGTCTTTTGAGGCAGATCTTGTTTTCGGGCGCGGGTCTCTGACACGGTAGCCGAATGCGGCCATAACAGAGATGTCGAAACTTCCGTTTTCCAGAAGCCCTTCTTCTTCAAGAATCCGGTGAATTTCTTTGTAGTTGAAGCCTTCTACAGGGCAGGAGTCGATTCCGATCTGCGCAGCGGCTGTCATCATATTGCCGAGGGCGATGTAAGTCTGTTTGGATGCCCAGTCAAACAGTGCGCGATCTGATTCAAGCAGATTGAAATCATTTTTCTGGAAGTCTTCCGTTTTGCTGATATAGCCTTCATACATATCTTCCGGCATTTTTTTGACTTCCCGCAGGTGGTTTTTGACATAGTCGGCGTCAAAACGGATATCCTTTGCCGTCCGGGCAAGCAGAAGTACGAAATGGCTTGCGGTCGGCAGCTGCTTTTGCGCGCCCCATGTGAACTCGCGGAGTTTTTCACGAAGCTCCGGATTTTGAACGACGACAAATTTCCAAGGCTCCAAACCGAGCGAGCTTGGGGATAATCTTCCCGTTTCTAAAATGAATTCAAAATCGCTTTCTGAAATTTTTTTCTCAGGATCAAATTCCTTTGTGGCGTGTCTGAATTGATACGCTTCGATGATCTGCTGTTTTTTATCTGACATTCATGATCTCTCCTTTTCAATCGTTATGTACTATTGTAGCCATTATTTTTGAAAGTACCAGTACGCACATTTTTGTTGGATAGTATTCATTTTGATACTGACAAAAAAAACGGGCTGCCGCGGCAGTCCGTTTTTATTTTTCTCTTCTCGCAAAGTCGACGAAACGGAATTTATCGAGCCTGTGCCGGCTTTCCGTGTACTGAAAGAGGCTGGTATCCTCCAAAAAGACGCGGTTTTTCACGACCGCCATATGGCTGAATCCGCCGAGATCCAAATACTTCCGGTCCTCTTCCCCCGCCGGCTCCACGACAATTTCCTTTTGCGCGTAGCTGATGGACAAGCCGAGCTCTCCTTCGAGATACTCATAGATCGAATCTTCACAAATCGCATTCGTCAATAGAGGCACGTGTTTTTTTACAAAGTAATCCTTGTCCAAAATAATATGTTCTCCGTCAATCCGTCTTGATCTGACGACTTCCCACACCTTTTCATCCGCTTCTGTACCAAGCTCTTTTGCGGCTTCTGAGGGAGGCAGGATCAGCCCGAGACGGTGAACCGTCGTTCTCGTCTCTTTTCCGAGCGTTTCCGAAAGCTCTTTGAAGCTGATCAGGCCTGAGACGGGAAAACGCATTTTTTCTCTGTCTAATATGACGGAGCCTTTGCCTTTGATTTTCTGGATGTAGCCGTTTTGCGCCAGCATATTGAGCGCTTTGCGGACGGTTTCTCGTGATGTGCCGTATTGATCGCACAAATCATTTTCAGACGGAAGAACGTCTTCAGCCTTCCGCTGGCCACTTTCAATCTGCCGCACCATATCTTTATAGATTGTGATGTATTTATTCACTTTCATTTGACCACCCAGATTAGTGTATCACGCTTTTGTCAGATGATAAACGATCGATTCATACGGACGGAGCGTCAATCGTTCCGGCCGCCCTTCCCTCGGTTCATCATTCGTCAGCAGCACCGTAAACCGCCAGCCGTCCGTGTCTTTAAGCGGAACCGTAAAGTCCGCTTCTTTCCCGTAGAAGTTGTTGATGCACAGCAGTTTTTCATCCTTGCCGTGTCTGACGTACGCCAGAACTGCCGGATCGTCTTCAGCGAGCAGCTCAAACGTTCCTTCAGTCACGATGTCATATTCCTTTCTGAGCTTGATGAGCTTCTGATAATGGTAGAAAATTGAATCCGGGTCCCGCAAAGCCGCTTCCGCGTTAATGTCCCGATAATCATCCGCCGACGGAATCCAAGGCGTGCCCGTCGTGAAACCGCCGTGCGGCCCGCTGTTCCACTGAATGGGGGTTCTTGCATTGTCTCTTGATTTCTCTTTTAAAATGGCAATAATGTCTTTTTCGGGCACGCCCTCTTCCTTCATCTTTTTGTACATGTTCAATGATTCGACATCGCGGTATGAGCCTATGTCATCGAACTTCGGATTGCCCATGCCGATCTCCTCACCTTGATAAATGTAAGGCGTGCCCTGCATCATATGAATGGCCGCCGCCAGCATTTTGGCTGATTTCGTCCGGTAAACGCCGTCGTCTCCGTATCTGGATACGGCCCGCGGCTGGTCATGGTTGCACCAGAATAATGCGTTCCAGCCTCCGCCTTTTTGCATCTCCGTCTGCCAAAACGCTAAAATCCGTTTCAGCTTCAGAAAATCAAACGGAGCGAGCGCCCATTTTTCACCATTCGGATAATCCACTTTTAAATGATGAAAGTTAAAGGTCATATCGAGTTCTTTATTCTCAGGGTTTGTGTACCGGATGCAGTGGTCAGCCGTTGTCGAGGACATTTCCCCGACCGTCATACTGTCATATTTCGAAAACACTTCCCGGTTCATCTCATGGAGAAATTCGTGCACGCGCGGCCCGTCCGTATAATAAGGGCGGCCGTCACGCCCATCCTCGGCATCAGGAAACGATTGGTCTTTAGAAATGAGGTTGATCACATCCAGCCGGAAGCCGTCGATCCCTTTCCGGAACCAAAAATGCATCATGTCGTAGACCTTTTTTCTCATCTTTTCATTTTCCCAGTTCAAATCGGCCTGCGACACATCAAATAAATGCAGATAGTGCTGGCCTGACGCCGGGTCGAGCTCCCAAGCGGAACCGCCGAATTTTGATTCCCAGTTGTTCGGCGCCCGGCCGTCTTCCTTTCCGTCTTTCCAAATGTAAAAATCCCGATACGGACTGTCGGGTGACGAGACCGCTTCTTTGAACCACCGATGCTCGACTGATGTATGGTTTACGACAAGATCCATGACGACCTTGATTCCTCTTTTGTGCGCTTCATCGAGAAGGCGTTCAAAATCCTCCATCGTTCCGTATTCTTCATAAATGGTGCAGTAATCGCGAATGTCATAACCGTTGTCATTCTGCGGCGAATCGTAAATCGGCGTAAGCCAAATGACATCAATCAAAAGCTTCTGCAAATAATCAAGCTTCTCGATAATGCCGTTCAGATCACCGATCCCGTTTCCCGTCGTATCATTAAAGCTCTTCGGATAAATTTGATATACCGCTGCCTTTTTCCACCATGGTGTGCTGTCTGTTTTCATTTTTCTTCACCGCCTGTAATGTTTTGAATTGAAAGGGAAAAGGGACAGCCTGATAGAAGGCGCCCCGCAGGTTTTTTATTTTTGCCGTTTCAGCCGCGCATACCCGTATGTTCCCGCAAACGGGAGAATCAGCACGATCAGCATTCCGATCGCAAACGGACCCCAGTACTGACTCATAATGGAGAAGATCCCCGGCACGCCGCCGACTCCGACCGAGCTTGCGAGAACGCCTTTGACGGAGATGAACATCCCCGCGATTCCCGAGCTGATCATGGCGATCACAAACGGAAATTTGTAACGCAGATTCACGCCGAAAATCGCCGGTTCGGTAATGCCCAAATATGCGGAAATGCCGGCCGTCAGTGAAAGCCCCCGCTGTTTTTTATCTTTTGTGATCAGCATCATGGCCAAAGCCGCCGATCCTTGAGCGATATTTGACAATGCGAGCATCGGCCATAAAAATGTGCCGCCGAGCTTTGATCCGATTAATTGAAGATCGACCGCGAGAAACGTATGGTGCATCCCCGTGATCACAAGCGCCGAATACAGCCCTCCGTACAGCAGGCCTCCGATGGCGGAGAATTGGCCGAAAACGGCAATCAATCCCGCAGTCAGCGCGTTACCGATCGCAAAGGTGATCGGACCGATGATGACAAAGGATAGAAAACCGATGACCAAAAGCGTCACCGGCGCGACGACTAACAGCTGAATGCCCTCCGGCGTCCGTTTCGTCAAAAAGAGCTCAAGCCTGGCAAGTAAATAAGACGCCAGCAGAATCGGAAGCACCTGACCTTGATACCCGACTTTCTGCACCTCAAGGCCGAACAGGTTCCACACCGGAATATCGCCGCTCTGCTCGGCAGCCCCGTAGCCCCATGCGTTTAACAGATCAGGATGCACCAGCATCAGCCCGAGCACGATGCCCAAAAGCGGGCTTCCTCCGAACCGCTTCACTGCCGACCAGCCGATTAAAGCCGGCAGAAAAGCGAAAGCCGTCCCCGCGATCAGATTAATCATATTGGCGAGATCCGCCCATTGCGGATATACTTGGACAATCGATTTGGCGCTGTAGAAAATGCCTTCCGCCGTTAAAATGTTGTTCAGACCCATTAACAGCCCGGCCGTGACGATCGCCGGCAAGATCGGAATAAAGATGTCCGCAAGCGTTTTCACAGCACGCTGTAAAGGATTCATTTTTTGCGCTGCCGCCTTCTTCACGTCATCCTTGGACGCTTCACCCATCCCCGTTTCCTTCACTAATTCCGCATATACTTTGTTGACCGTCCCCTGCCCGATCACGACTTGAAACTGCCCGTTTACCGCAAAAGATCCTTTGACAATGTCTATTGCATCAAGCATTTTTTGGTTTACTTTGGTTTCATCTATTAATGCAAACCGCAAACGCGTCACACAATGAGTCGCCGCCTCAATATTTTCGATTCCGCCGACAGCTTCAGCGATCTGCCGCGCAGCCCGGTTAAACTCACCCATGCCAACCCCTCCGTAACCGTTTTCATTTTGTCTTGCGAACTTGTATATACATGTTTATGACTCTATTGTAATGATGTATATACATGTCGTCAATCTATTTTTATAGCGCTTTCATCACAAATATACTGCGAAAGACCCTGAAACAAAAAAAGCCCCGCCGGAACCGGGCCTTGACTTCTTGTTTTATCGGGAACATGTCCGGGCGGAATTCACAACAGGAGCACAAAAAGCATACAGTACTGTACAACTAAGTTAAAGAGGTGTGAAGAGATGCCATCCACTGTTATCAACCTGTACTATTTGAAGATTAACAGTATTTCTGGCAACGGATCTATTACGATTGGGGAAGCGGCATACAACAGTCCCACCACAAATAACAAATCACAAGGACTGAACTCTTCATTCGGCGATACGTCACCTATAGAATCGATGATGGAGAACTTGTTAAATGATCCTGATGTCAACGACCAGACAGCCATCGGAACCGCAGATACCGCAAATATTACGCCGGTGCCGCCCATTATAGATTAAAGGGGTTTTTATGAATGCCTTACCAAATTAACGTCGTCAATATAAAAGTAAACGGAGCAACGCAAAACGGAAACGTCGATATCGGTCAGACCGTACAAAACAGCCACACCGCCAACAGCAAATTTGTCGGCGCGAACTTTTCTTTAGGGGATTTTTCGCCGGCCGCCGGATGTTTGAATTCGGGCCATCTTGACCCTGACGTGAGCGATCAGGATCAGATCGCCAACCCGTCAATGCCGATCGCAAATCAAATATAGGGAGGTTCTGCCGAAGTGGATATCGAAAAAATGAGAAAGTGGCTTGAGATTACGAACGAGCACAAGCCCAGCGACTTTTGGACCAATGTCCTGAAACGGAAATCTCCCGAAGATTTTTTCTCCTTACAAAAAAACACCCTGACTTATGATATTTATCAGGATGAACAGCACACATTCGTCATTGTGGAAATGCCCGGCGTTTACGAAGAAGAATTGACATTGAGGCTGCTGTCAAGAACACGGCTGCATATCAGAGGAAACATCACACCCCTTTTTCCAAAGAACATGGGCGTCTGCCAAAACCGGTATTACGGGGAAATCGATGAGACGATTGAGCTTCCTGAACCGGCTGAGCCCCACCTGTTACAGGCGCAGTGCGTAAACGGCCTGCTCCACATTTCCTACCCGCGCCTTATGGAGCACATTCCTTTTCAGAAAAAAATCTAAAGAGCCGGCTTACGGGCGGCCCAGCCGTCTGTACACTTTCTCCTTATAATGAGAAGATGCGGGTTTTGAGAACATGGCTTTCTCCTCCGTCAGTTTGTCGAGTCTGACTTGTTTTTCCGTCCGTTTGTTCCGCAAGTGATCCCGCTCCTGTTCATTGCGGCACTTGGCGATCAAATAATCGAGCGTCATCAGCTCTTTCTTCAGCGCGCCCTCATCCTCGGCGATCCCGGCGTTTTTTAATATGCGGTAGCCCATTCTGAGCGATTCCGGAAGATGTGCGGCATCGTCTTTCGGCAGGGGCTTTCCCATTCCTTTGATGCCGGCGAACTCTCCATCCTTAATGGCGCGCTTGATTTTATCTTCAGCCACGATATGGGCAATATCCATCACTGTTCACCTCTTTTTTCAATAGAACCGGGTGTGATCATACGGAAACACAGGACCCAGTTTGTTCCATTTATATGTTTTAAAGCTGTCATTCAACAGATCAACCGCCGTTGCGACAGCGTTTTTCGCCCTTTTTCCGATGAGCCTTTTCCACCTTTTCTATTTGCTGGTTTCATGGTATATTGATTACGTTCGTTTTTTCTATCGTTCCGTGTAAACCGTGATCGGAAAAAAGGAGTGTAACAATGAAAACATTTATAAAAGAAAGAGGACTTGCCTTCTTCTTGATAGCGGTCGTGTTATTGTGGGTGAAAACATATGTCGCTTATATTTTAAACTTTAACCTCGGCATAGACAACACGATCCAGAAAATATTGCTTTTTGTGAATCCGCTGAGCTCCAGCTTGTTCTTTCTTGGACTTGGGCTTCTTTTCAAGAAAAAATTACAGCAGACAGCCATTATTGTGATTCATTTTTTATTGTCTTTTTTGCTTTTTGCAAACATCGTCTATTATAGATTCTTTAATGATTTCATTACCATCCCGGTCATGATGCAGGCAAAGACAAACGGCGGCCAGCTCGGAGACAGCGCGTTCTCGTTAATGAGATGGACAGACGCCTTCTACTTCCTGGATACCGTCATTTTGATTATTTTGGCCCTTAAGATGAAAAAACCGGCTGAAAAACCGGCGAAGAAATCATTCAGAATCGTTTTGGCTTCCGCCGTGCTTATGTTCCTGATCAACCTCGCCGTCGCGGAATCCGACCGTCCCGAGCTTTTGACACGCTCATTTGACAGAAACTATCTGGTGAAATACTTGGGCACGTACAACTTTACGATTTACGATGCCGTGCAGAATGTGAAATCAAACAGCCAGCGCGCGCTTGCCGATTCAAGCGATGTAACGGATGTGGAAAACTATATGAAGGCCAACTATGACGTGCCGAACAACGTCTACTTCGGAAAAGCCGAAGGAAAAAACGTCATCTACGTCTCATTAGAGTCTCTGCAATCCTTTATCATTGACTACAAAATTAACGGCAAGGAAGTGACGCCGTTTTTAAACAAACTGGCGCACGATAATCAAACATTCTACTTTGATAACTTTTTCCACCAAACGGGACAAGGTAAAACATCTGATGCGGAATTTATGATGGAGAACTCTCTGTACCCGCTTTCGCAAGGTTCGGTTTTCGTCAATAAAGCGCAAAACACGCTGCAGTCCGTTCCTGCGATCCTAAAAGGCAAAAAGTACACGTCTGCCGCTTTCCACGGAAATACGCAGACTTTCTGGAACCGTAACGAAATGTACAAAGCGGAAGGCATCGATAAGTTTTTTGATTCCGCTTATTATGACATGAGCGAAGAAAACACGAAAAACTACGGCATGAAAGACAAACCGTATTTCAAAGAATCCATGCCGCTCTTAAAGAGCCTGCCGCAGCCGTTCTATACGAAGTTCATTACGCTGTCAAACCACTTCCCGTTCGGGATGGATAAAGAAGACACGGACTTCCCGGCGGGAGACTTTGGCGATTCAGTCGTCAATAATTACTTCCAGTCCGCGAACTATCTGGATGAATCAATCGAACAGTTCTTTCATGACCTGAAAAAAGACGGCCTGTACGATAAGTCGATTATCGTGATGTACGGAGACCACTACGGCATCTCCGAAAACCATAATAAAGCGATGGCGAAAGTGCTCGGCAAAGATGAGATCAATGAATACGACAATGCCCAGCTTCAGCGGGTGCCGCTCTTTATCCACGCTCCCGGCGTGAAAGGCGGCCGCAATCATAAATTTGCCGGTGAAGTCGATGTCGCGCCGACCGTTCTTCATCTGCTCGGCGTCGATACGAAAGATTATCTCATGTCAGGTTCAGATATCTTATCGAAAGAGCACAGAGAAGTCATTCCGTTCCGTAACGGAGACTTCATCTCGCCGAACTATACGAAAGTGTCCGGCAAGTATTACGATACGAAAACCGGAAGACTTTTAGATGATTCAGAAGTCGACAAAAAAGAAGACTCTCTCGTCAAGACTGAGCTTGAAATGTCTGATAAGATCATCAACGGCGATCTGCTTCGTTTCTATCAGCCGAAAGGCTTTAAGAAAGTGGACCCTTCACAATTCGATTATACGAAGCGTGAAGATTCCTCAGCAGATGATCAAAAAGAATAAACAAAAGCCAGATCATATCAATGATCTGGCTTTTTTATGTTCAGCTCCCGGCGGCGGCCATAGAGCGCTTTTGCAGGCTGTCGGAAAGAACTGAATAAGCGACGACTTTCTTTTTCTGCTGTTTGACGACATCTACATGGTCTTCGTAGCTGTATACAAACACCGTCACATCTTTTTTTCCTTTTCTCGTCTTAATGACAAGCGGATCGGCTCCGTTTTGCGGATGAAGATAACGCTCTTCATCCCCTGGGTATATATAATGCCGTTCGATAAACACGGCTTCGTTAAAATCATCAATCACCCGGCGTTTGTCTTCGCCTTCCAGACGTTTTCCGCCGAGGGAAACGGCAGCGGACGCGTCACTGAGCTTTGAATGGGTTTCAAACTTGCGGAGGATCCATTCCACCGCTCCGGTAGGAAGGCATGTCAGCACAATCTTAATCAGGCTTATGACAACAATTGAAACAACTGCAATCCATGTCACCTTACATCATCTCCATACTTGTTCTACATGAATCTTAACATAGAAGAAAACGTTGTTTTTTGTACATTATGTGAAACTTGATATATGTTCAAAAAAAAATCCGGATCACATAGGTGATCCGGGTTTTTCAAGTCTGCTTCTGGTCGTCACGGCGGACGGCTTCTCTCAGCTCTTCCGCGACAAATTCGACGTTCGGCCCGATAATGACCTGCGCCGTTTTATTCCCCGTTTTGATAACCCCTTTTGCTCCCGCTTTTTTAAGCGCCGCCTCATTAATGAGAGACGTATCCTGCACGGTCAGCCTGAGGCGGGTCGCACAGTGATCAATCGTTTCGAGGTTTTGCCTGCCGCCGAGCCCCTTGAGCATGGCATGTTCTTCGACGGAACCGGCCGTATCTTCACTAAGCACTTCTTCCTCTTCCTCATCATCTTCCCGTCCCGGCGTTTTCAAGTTTAACGTTTTGATGAGCATATAGAAGACGACAAAATAGATCACCGCATAACAAAGCCCGACAACGAGCAGCAAAAGCGGTTTTTCGGCAATCCCGTAGCTGAGGAGATAATCGATCGCCCCCGCCGAGAATGAAAAACCTGACCTGATTCCGAGAACATTCACGATAAATAAAGAGAACCCGGTTAATATAGCATGAACCCCGTACAAAAGCGGTGATAAAAACATAAATGCAAATTCAATCGGCTCTGTAATTCCGGTAATAAATGCCGTCAGCGCGAGACCGATCATCATTCCGGCCGTCGCTTTGCGTTTACTTGGCTTAGCCGCGGCAATCATTGCCAGACATGCGGCCGGAAGCCCGAACATCATAATCGGGAAAAATCCCGTCATATAAGTTCCCGCCGTCGGATCCTTCGCAAAGAAGCGGGCCAGATCTCCCGTTTTTCCGTGAAAATCGCCAAATTGGAACCAAAAAATATTATTCAGCACATGATGAAGACCGAACGGAATCAAAAGCCGGTTAAAAATCCCGTAAATCCCCGCGCCGATTCCGCCAAGCCCGATCATCCATTCCCCGAAAGACGTAATCACCGACTGAATCGGCGGCCACACAAATCCGAAGATCCCCGCCAAAATAATGGTAATCAGCGCCGTTACAATCGGAACGAGCCTGCGCCCGCTGAAAAAGCCGAGATATTCGGGCAGCTTCGTATCCTTAAAGCGGTTATACGTGTATCCCGCAATTAACCCCGCGATAATCCCTCCGAAAACGGCCATATTATTTGTCGAATTGATTGATTTTACAGCCGCGTCCAGCATGATATAAGAAATTGCTCCCGACAGAGCGGCGGCCCCGTTGCTGTCTTTGGAAATCCCGATCGCGATTCCGATCGCGAAAATCAGCGGCAGATGATCAAATACCGCGGTCCCCGCCGCGTAAATGAACGGAATATTTAATAAGTCCTCTCTGCCGATGGCCAAAATAATACCAACGGCGGGCAGAACGGCAATCGGAAGCATAAATGATTTTCCGAGTTTTTGCAAAAATTGAAGCATTTTACCCATCCCCCTTCTTTTTTCTTAAATATACCACATAAGTTATCTAGTGATCTATACCAATTTTCCTTCATTTATTCACATAAGGCTTGTTGGTTTTCTATTTATAAACCAGTTGTGGTAAGCTTGAATCAGATGATTAAAAATAGAAAGCGGGAATGACAATGATTGTAACGAACGATCAAGAATTAGAAGGCCTTAAAAAAATCGGCAGAATCGTCGCGCTGGCGCGTGAAGAAATGAAGAAAAAAGCCGAGCCCGGCATGAGCACGAAAGATCTTGACCTGATCGGAAAGGCGGTGCTTGACGAGCACGGAGCCGCTTCCGCTCCGGAGAAGGAATACGATTTCCCGGGCGTGACATGCATCAGCGTAAATGACGAAGTCGCTCACGGCATCCCGAGCGCCTCTAAAATCTTAAAAGCCGGAGATCTTGTAAATATCGATATTTCGGCGGAGTTCGGCGGTTTTTATTCCGATACGGGAATTTCATTTGTACTCGGAGAAGGCGATGAACGTCTGCAAAAGCTTTGTAACTGCGCAGCATCCGCATTTCAGAAAGGATTGGATCAGGCAAAAGCCGGCAAACGCCAAAACCAGATCGGCAGAGCCGTCTATCATGAAGCCCGCTCCAACGGATTTACCGTCATTAAAACGCTGACGGGCCACGGAATCGGCAGAAACCTCCATGAAGCGCCGAACCACATCATGAATTACTACGATCCGTTTGATAACGCGCTGTTTAAAAACGGAACCGTGATCGCGCTTGAGCCGTTTATTTCCACGAAAGCGGAAACGATTGTTGAAGCGGGAGACGGCTGGACGTTTAAAACGCCGGATAAAAGCCTTGTCGCCCAAGTGGAACACACCATCGTGATCACAAAAGATAAACCGATTATTTTAACTGCATTGTAATGTTTCATCTCCCTTCCAAACAGGTATACAACAACTAACCCGAAGGAGGGAGACGCATGAAAAAAGATAAAGAAAAAATCAAAATCGAAAACGAAATACACGCCATGCACGGCGTAACGAAACAGCAGATTTTAGAGGATTTCGAGGAATTTAAGGCGTACCTTCATCAGAAAATTTCCGCCGGAAAAAAACTGGGTCTGGATGACAGCAAAATCATCAAAAGCGCCGCCATCCTCGGGGACTATCTCACCAAACACGAGGAGCCCCGCAATGCGGAAGAAAAACTCTTACAAGAACTGTGGGACATTGCGGATGACAATGAAAAACACCATTTGGCCCAGCTTCTCGTCAAACTTGCCGGACACTGATACAGTGCCCGGCTTTTTTATGCTCCGTTATAAGAGTTGTGCTACACTGGACATATGTCTGTGAAAGGAGCCATTTTTCAACATGTGGTTTATTATCTTCGGGTTTATTTTCTTTATTGAAAGCATCATTCTCACCGTTTACGGAGTGAAGAAAAAGAAGGGGATGCTGATTTATTTCGGCGTCGTTTTCGGAATCATGACACTCGGAACGGTGCTGTTAAAATTAACCGGCCATTAAGCATGAAAAGACCGCCCTTTACATATATATGTAAGAAAGCTTTACATCTCTGAATCGAAAGTCTCAGTTTTTGCGTTATCCCTTTTCATCGTCTTTTTATAGATGTTACAATGCCAAAAGTTTGGCAAAAACTGAAGAAACCTCCCCAGCGGGAGAGCGGAGAAAGGAGTTTTCTGACATGCATTATGGCAGTAAAGGCTGGTATGTAGAAGAGTTAAAGAAAAAAGGAATTACCCACTATGAAGGAAGAAAGCTTCAAAGCTTCAAAAAGTACTTCCTTGCCAATCTGCTGGAAACAAAAAAACAAGCATAACGTAAATCAGCCGTGCTGTCAGTGCAGCACGGCTTTTTTTCTATACATTAGTGAGCCTGTCTCTTTTTTTAAGGAAGGACTCCCTCCAGCTTTCTGACAGCGCTTCTTCCCGCAGTATTTCTTCAATCGCTGACAGATTGCCGGAATCACGATATTTCACTTCATTCGCATACCAGACGGAAATGCTTTCTTTGCCTCTCGACAGACGCTTGAGGACGGGACGCGGATCGACATATCCTTCTTCAAGCACCCTGAAATAAAAGCCGGTAAATCCCGTCTGCTGTACACGGAGCACCATATCTTTGATGCCATATTTGAGCGCGAGTTTGACGCAGGGCTGGCGCGGCTGGCTTACTTGAACGACGGCTTCCCCCAGCTGAAAGACGTCTCCGATCCACACGTCTTGTTCGGCCAGTCCTTTGACCGTTACATTCTCCCCGAACGCGGCGGCGGGAAGTTTTCTTGCGAGCGTTGTTTCCCAATATGAATAATGCTCGGCGGGATACACGCACACCGCTTTATCGGGACCTCCGTGATGCTTCAAGTCGGCTTGCCCGTCCCCGTCAAAATGGGTTTTATACAGCATGACGGGAGAATCTGCGGGCCGCTTTATGATGCCGGAATTGATTTGTCTGCCGGCAAATTCATGAATTGCGGGCTTTCCGAGATTGATAGATAAGACAGAATAGTCTTGCGTCACCTCGTTCACATCCTTTGCGAAATCTCATATCTTTCCTTTATCATAGTAAGAAAAAGGTGGTTTTTCCATGCTTCAATATCATATGATTGCAGACGGCCGGGTTCAGGGCGTAGGTTTTCGCTACTTCGTCCAGATGGAAGCCGACAGACATAAGATAGCCGGCTGGGTAAAAAACCGTGATGACGGCCGGGTGGAAATCCTTGCCGAAGGTCCTGAAGAGTCGTTAAAACAATTTGCCGAAGCAGTCAGAAAAGGCAGCCCCTTCTCAAATGTCACAGGCGTAACCATCGAAGAATCACACCGTCTGAAAGGGTACCGCACCTTTTCCATCAGTTACTGATAAGGCTTGTCCTGATAATAATAATTCGGCTTCACAATCGTATTGTCATATGATTTATGGAAAATGTGGGTGGAAGCCGGCGAGATCGGCGGAATCAGCCAGGTCCAGTCGCCCGTCAGCTTTCTGCCCGCGTCTTGTTCCTGTTCTTCGAAGCGTTTAAATTGATTCGCCGCCGTATGGTGATCGACAATGCTGACACCGTGTTTTTTGTATGAATAGAGCACTGCCTTATTCAGTTCCACCAGCACCTGATCTTTCCATAGGTCGGTATTCAGGCTGGCGGAAATCCCCATGACTGCAGCGGCTTTTTTGAGCATATCATACCGTTTTTCGTCAGCAAGGTTCCTTGCGCCGATTTCGGTTCCCATATACCATCCGTTAAAAGGCGCCGCGTTGTACGACAGCCCGCCGATTTCAAGCCTCATATCGGCGATAATCGGAACCCCGTACCATCTGAGATTTAAATCGGCAAACTCTTCAATATCCGGATGGGTGATCGGCACTTCTTTCACGAGCGTCTGAGGCAGGTCATACCAGACCGGCTGCCCGTCCCCTTTCATCCGGAAAAGCAGCGGCAGAATATCAAAATCGGTCCGCTTCCCGCGCCAGCCGAGTTTTTCGCAGACAGCCGTCAGTTCATATGATGCCGGATCACCGACTCTTCCTTTTTCAGTCTCATATCCCGCATAGCGGATGAGCTGGTGATTCCAGATTTCCACTTGTTTCTCGCCATTCTGCTCAGGAGGGAAAATCGTAATCGTCGGTTTAATTTTTCCGCCGTTCGTGGCGATTTCAATATGTTCAAATAATGCGTCGCGCACCTCTTCTTTCGTGTTCACATCGCGCCGGTCAATGACGTTCAGCGATTGCCAGAACAGACGGCCGATACAGCGGTTGCTGTTGCGCCACGCCATTTTCGCCCCGTGTTCAAGCTCTTCCGCCGTATGGACGTAACTTCCCGTCCGATCTATCTCATCTTTTATCGCGTGAAGACGCGCGTTGATTTGCGATTCCATTCCGAGTTCCTGATAGCAGACATCAATAAAATCCTTCGCCTCATCCCAAAGTATTTCCGTATGTTTCAAAAAACTCTCTCCTTCAATTTACATCTGTTTCCCATTGTATCGTTTTTAGGAGTGAACACAATGGTTTTTTTGTATCATACTGGAAACTGCATAGAAAAAACACCTGTGATTTTCGCAGGTGTTTTACAAAACCGAATGCAATTTTTCAGCCAGTTTAAGCAAATCCTCACGGTAGTTTTTTCCCGTCATCGGAATTCCGTGACCCGTCAAAAGCGCTTCCGGCTCCAGTTCGGCCAGTTTCTGAACGGACGCGGCCGCCGTCTGCGTATCCGCTGTAAAATAGGCGGGCGGCCCGTGAAGCTCTTGTTTTTGAATGACAACGTCCGCAAGCGATTCCTGTTCAACAGTGATCACGGCATCACCGGCAAGCAGAACGCGGTCTTTATCCCGGAATAATGAAATATGGCCGGGGGTGTGACCGGGCGTATGCACCCATTTCCATTCTTCAAGAAACGGAACGGTACCGTCTGAAGGCAGTGCCTGAACGGACGGAATGCGGATCGTATGGCGCGGAAACAGCGGTGACAGCTTTGCGACAAGCCCTTTTTTCGCATCGGGCCTGGCAGGCGGATAATCCGCTTTCCCCGTGACGTACGGGAGCTCCTTTTCATGAATGTAAACCGGCACATCCCAAAGCTCAAGCAGTTCTTCAATCGCACCGACATGATCAAAATGGCCGTGTGTCAAAATGACCGCCTTCAGCTGATACCCCTCTTTGAATCGGCGTTTCATTTCTTCTGTTATCATCTCCGCCGATTGAGGCATTCCCGCGTCAACCAGAATGATTTCCCGCGGAGCTGAGGGATTTTCGATAAAGTAAACATTCGCAATCTGCACGGTCAGTCCGTAAACGCCGTCCGCCGCTTTAAAACCGGCGCCGCTTCTCACTGAAAAAAGCGGCATAAACGGATCACTCATCATGGCACCTCCTCTGATGCCTTTAGTGTGCGACGAACCGGGTGTTTTATGTTAAAAAATCGTGATTGCGCCGATGATGAGCGCAAAGGCCGTCATGACGATAACGGCAAGAACCGCCCATTTCATCGCAAACTTCTGGTGTTCATCAATCGTGACCCCGGCAAGCCCGACTAATAAATGTGTCGACGGCACGAGCGGGCTTAACATATGAATCGGCTGGCCGATGATCGAAGCGCGGGCGATTTCCACCTTATCTACACCGTACGCCACGGCGGTCTCGGATAAAATGGGCAGCACGCCGTAAAAATAGGCGTCATTAGGCATCAGAAACGTAAAGATACCGCTCGTTAAGGCAACAATCGCCGGAATAAAACCCCCCATCTGTTCCGGAATAAGCGATACGAGGGAAATGGCCATCTCATCAACCATCTTCGTCCCCGTTAAAATTCCGGTAAACACGCCTGCGGCAAAAATCATCGAACCGATCGCAAGCACATTGCTCGAATGGGCTGAAATACGCTCCCTTTGATCGTTAAGCTTCGGATAGTTGACAATCAGCGCGATACAAAACGCAATGATGAACAGCACGGTTAAATTCACTTTTCCTGACACTAAAAATCCCACTAAAGAAAGCGTTAACAGTAAATTGAACCACCATAGTTTCGGCCGCCTCCATTCATCTTCCGCAGCCGCAGCCGTTTCATTTGTATGGGACGGCTGCTTTAATTCGATCACCCCGAGCCGTTTCCTTTCCATCCTTCCGAGTACATAAGCGACCACAATCATACACACCATTCCGCTGGCAATGACAGGCAGCATCGGCCCCGTCAGCTCTGCCGGGTCAACGCCGAGCGCACTCGCCGCACGCGGCGTCGCGCCGCCCCATGGGATCGTATTCATGATACCCATGCCGACACCGGCGATTCCCGCTAAAATAATCGGACGGATTCCGAGCATAATATACAAAGGCAGCATTGCGCTTGTCGTAATCATATACGTCGTCGAGCCGTCTCCGTCCAGTGCGACAAGCATGGTCAAGACGGCTGTTCCGACTACAATTTTGAGCGGGTCGCCTTTAACCAGCTTTAAAATACGCGACACCATCGGATCAAATAAACCGGTATCGATCATAATGCCGAAATAAAGAATCGCAAACATAATCATGACTGCGATCGGCGCCACCTGTTCAATACCGGAGATCATCATTTCGCCGACCCGGTTAAAAGAAAACCCGGCAATCAGCGCAAACACGATCGGCGTTAATACGAGCGCCGTTAACACGGAAAGCCGCTTTGTCATAATCAGCACCATAAAAACAAGCATCATAAGAAAGCCTAAGATTGCTAACACAGTATGTCCCCCTTATTATGAATACGCTTACATTTTAAAGGCCCGATCCCCTTTATCCGCCTTTTTGCTATCTTATGAGAATTGGATATTGAAGTAAATATTTTGGATTTTAAAGATTTTTAATTTTTTATAACCTTTTCGTTCATTTTGTTCATTTATAAATCAAAAGCCCCCCGCAAATATGCGGAAGGCTTATTTTTCGCTGCTCATCATCTCTTTATAAAACTCGGTCTGTTCTTCTAAAAAGCGTTTTGCGCCGCTGCTGTTTTTATAAAAGCTCTCCCAATCCCGTTTTTTCAACATTTGCTTCCACTCCGCGGATGAGGTAATCTGTTTCAAAGCCTGATCCCAATAGGCGATCTCGCCTTCGGTCATGTCTTTCGGCCCCATGATGCCTCTCCAGTGCGCAAAGACAAACGGCACCCCCTGTTCTTTCCATGTCGGCACATCGCTGAAGCCGGAGAGCCTTTTGTCAGACGTAACGGCCGCCAATGTGATTTTCCCTTTCCGATAGGCGTCTCTCGCTTCTGAAATGGTCATTGAAGCGGCGTCTATCTCGTGGCTGATAAGAGCTTCAATGACTTCATTGCTGCTCCCGTATTGAAAAAAGCGGATATCAAACGGAGAAATTCCGGCCATTTCCGCCGCTCTCGCAAAGGAGAGCTGGTCATCATTTCCGAGGCCGGGCGCAAATCCGATTTTTATGCCGCCCGGATGTGCTTTAATATCGCCGAGCAGCCGCTTTCCGCTTTTTATCTTTGAATCCTTCGGAAGAGCGACGGTCTGCCACTCTTTTGCGATAATGGCCAAAGGCGTAAAATCAGCTGCCTTCAGCCGGCTTTGTCCCAAAATTTCATTGCTTAACAGCAGGCTTGAATTCATACTGATGACATCCGTTTTTCGTTCGTTTACATATTTCCAGCCGCTGTCTCCGCCTCCGCCGGGTTTATAGACGATCTTTACGGGCCGGCCTAATATTTGCTTCCGCTCTATTACCGATTGCAAAGCTTTTGCCGTTACGTCCCAGCCCCCTTGAGGCGCTGCCGGGACGACAATTTCAACCGGCCCTTCAGCTGAACGGATGCCCGCCATCTGCCGTCCGTCAAAAGAAACCAGCGCCGCCAGCATGACAAGAAGCACTCCCAACCGCTTCATTTCTCCCATCCCTTATTCATGTGCTAAATAATATTTCCGTTCCGGCCTGCCGATAATGCCGTACTCTAATTCAGCGAGCGCTTCTTCCCGAGAAACGAGAAACTCGGCGTAGCGCCGCGCCGTTGTTCTGGAGGCGCCCATTTTTTCGCCCAGTTCTTCAGCCGTCATCCCTTTTTGGGCTGCCCTGAGCGCGTTTTTGATTTTTTGAAGTGTAATCGAATTAATCCCGGTCGGAAGATCATTGAGCTGTTTTTGTTCTTTCTGACCGCTTCCGAAAAACATGTCGATAACGGACTGGCTCAGCTCCAGCTGTGAGTGCAGCCATTCTCTTTTTTCCCGGTACTGCAAAAGCACTTCTGTAAATTTATGTGCCGACACCGGCTTTATGACATAGTGAGAAACGCCTGATCTGAGCGCTTCCTGCAGCAGTCTTGTTTCGGCAGAAGCCGTAATAATGATGATATCAACGGAAGGAAAACGGCCGCGGATAAGGGGAAGCAGATCTGTCCCCAGCTCATCCGGCATATAAATATCCAAAAGCAGCAGATCAGGCTGCCGTTTCTCAAGCAGCGATATGGTGTCTTTGGCATTGATTGCTTTGCCGATGACATTGAATCCATCAAGATGTTCGATAAATTTTTCGTGAATTTGCGCTATTCGAAAGTCGTCCTCTGCAATCGCGATGTTAATCACACCGATTCCCCCTTTGGCCTTTCTTTCGGTATAAACACCGTAAATACGGCACCGCCGCTCTTTTGCTGCGAAATCTCTATCGATCCCTGCAATTCACTGACGGCTTCTTTCAGATTGGCTAAGCCGTATCCTCTCCTCGTCCCTTTTGAAGAGTAGCCCTTTTCAAATATCGTTTCTGTTTTTTCCTGAGGCACGCCGTCTCCTGAATCCGCCACTTCGATGACGATATCCCTGCCGATATCGGTCATAAAAAAGGCGACCTCTTTTTTCTCTTTTTCGGCGACGGCTTCGAAAGCGTTATCAATAAGATTTCCGATGATCGTAATGAGCTGGGATGAACCCACATGCTCCGGCAGCGATTCTAAAAAGCTGTTTTCATCTATTGAAAGCTTCACTTTCTTCTCAGACGCCTTTCCCATTTTTCCTAATAGTATGGCCTGAACCCGCTGTGAATGAATGTTTTGAAAGAGGATTTCGTGCTGTTCATTCTGGATGGCGTACTCTTCTTTTATCAGTTCAATGGCTTCATTATATTCTCCCAGCTCTAACAGACCGAGGATCGCGTAAAGCTTATTCGAGAATTCATGCGTTTGCGCCCGGAGATCCTCCGAGTATTTTTTCATTTCAGTCAGCTTGTTAATCAGTTTCTTGAGCTCCGTTTTTTCGCGGAAGCTGATCACCGCTCCGTATACTTGCCCGGTCTGCTTCATTTCTTTCACGTTTAAGATAAATACTTTATCTCCGGCACGCACCTCCACGTTCGGCGGTAATTCTCCCCCTGCCAAAACCGGCATGAGATTTGCGCCCGGCATGATTTCTTTTATATGCCTTCCGATCATCGGTTCCGGAAGATTCAGCATATCAGCCGCAGATAAATTCATCATGGTTACCGCGCCTTCTTTGTTTACGGCGATAATCCCTTCTTTCATCGCAAGGAGCATCGCATTGCGCTCCCGGTACAGCGCTGCAATTTCATGCGGTTCAAGGCCGAGTGTATCTTTACGGATGCTTTTTGCGAGCGCTGCCGCTCCCCCGATGCCGATAAGAAACACCAAGCATGCAAAATAGCCTAAATGCCGCAGATGCGCTTTCATATCTTTTTCTATCTCATCTTGTAAAAACTCGACTGTCACCGTTCCGACGACTTCGTTATGATTTTTTTCCTCCAGAATAATCGGGGCGCTTCCCCGGACCGCCGTCATTCCGTCGGAAACCGGAGACCCGCCGAACATGACGGTTTTATTTTGCAGATTTTGATTTTCTTTCGGAATGCTGCTGCGGGCCGAATGAAATGCAACATGCCCTTTTTGATCAGTAATATAGACAGCGTGCGCGCCTGCCTGTTCTTTCATTTGTTCAATAACGTCTAACTTTGTAAAAGCTTCTTGATCCGCAAGCCGGAACGCCTCTTTTACAGGAGGCATGTATGAAATGGTTTTTGCCGTTTGCACCGCCAGCTGTTCAGCCTGCTTCTGGCCTTCCTTTAATTGCTGAAAGGCAAATATAACTGTGAGCGTTCCGATGACAAGTATTAATAAAGCCGCAATTAATCCGGCGATTTTCATTTGCAGAGAGACATAAAACCGCTTCGCTTCCAACACAGCACCAGCCGTCCTTTCCTCCTAAAATCATACCACTTTTTAAATCTTTGTTTCTCATTTTTGAGAATTTTCGTGATCTTTTTCTCTTGTCATTTCTTTCAAAAAGTGCAGTCTGGTATAATTTCCCTCAAGGGAGATAAGAAGGATGAACTTTTTATAATCGCTGCGCAAAAAAAAGACTGACAGAAGCCAGTCTCGGGATGTTTAACAACGGACATATATTCAGTTGACAGAATGATTCTTTATGATGGCTGAGATATATTTGAATGACCCGAAATATCAATCAATTTTCCTTTGACGGCCAGGCGTCCTTCGGTTCTTACCGCTTTGTCGCATGTGATTAATGTAATCTCTTTATCTTTTGTCTCCTGAATTGCGTTTGCTTCTATTTCTGAAATCATGGTTTTTGATGTTACAGAATAAATATAGTCTTTTCTAAAGTCGGTCATCACGATTTGCGCGCCTTTTTTTATGTGTAAAAGAGGGCCGAACAAGAGGTTCTCCTGCTTCAGATGGTGGCCTGCCAACGGGTAGTTTCCCTCGCCCATTTTCTGATCCGGACGCATAGTTGCCGCGCCGATCAGCAGGTTTTCATTGGTTGTGCCTTTTAAAATCGGAAGGTCTAAATCGATGCTGCTGATGGTTATCCGTCCGATTATCGGTTTTGGTTTGCGATTAAAACTTGACTGAACTGTTTCCCTGAAACCGGGCGGATGAATGGATTCAAAATTATAGTCCGCTTTTTTCATGTTATTTTTCCGCGCTTGTTCTGCGGTCAATTCCGATTCAATTTGGCTTTTACTGAGGTACGCGATCAAACAGCCTTTCATGAGAGGAGAGGAAATGAGAAGCAGCCCGGATAAAATAAGAACGGCAATGATCATTTTTTTAACCATGAAGAAAATTCCTTTCTTGTACGTCATGCGGTGAGTATTTGGTGAGTAATGATTCTCTTTTTAAAAAAGCACCTGATCGATTCTTACATGATCAGGTGCGATAACGTCTATCTATTCCTTGCTTTCTTCTTTCTTGATACAACAGCCGCGGCTCCGCCGGCTAATAGCAGCAGAATACCGGCCGTGACCGGTATCATACCATCCGTATCACCGGTTTTCGGCAGGTTTTTGCCTGTATCCGAGTGATTGGTTTTACCATTGGTATCAGGGTGATGCCCGCCTTGATTCGTTTGATGATTCGGTGTGTCTTTCCCAGGTGCGGGATTTTTTAATTTCTTATTAGAAACGACGACCTCAACAGCTTTTGACTGTCCTTTTTCAATGGTGAATTCAATTGGTTTTTCGTTCAGCTGATAGCCGTCAGGCGCTTTTGTTTCGATAAATTGATACTGCCCGGGCGCTAATCCTTCCACCGTAAACCGGCCCTTTTGATCCGTCTTCCATACCGCCGGCCGTTCTTTGCTGCCGCCGGTGTTTACCGGATGTCCGGCAGAATCCGTGATCTTGAATTCAGCACCTTCCAGCACCTTATTTTTATCGTCATGATCCACTTTTGTCAGTGTGACATCACCAGGCGTCAGTGTATTCTCCGCACTGATTTCGACTGGTTTTATGTCGGTATTTGTGATCTTGAATGATATTGGCGTTTGATCCAAACTGTAAAGTTCAGGCGCTTTTGTTTCGATAAATTGATATTCGCCTGCTTTCAGTCCCCGTACGATAATCTGTCCGTGCTCATCTGTCGTCAGACCTTCTCTCAGCACTTTGCCGTTTGCATCTGTCAGATTAAACTTCGCACCTTGCAGGACTTTCCGTTTGTCACCTTGATCCAATTTTGTAAGAACAACGCTGTTCTTGATGTTAACTGCAGTCAGGGCAGCCTGATTCGGTTTTCCGCTGTTCTCAGCCTTAATCGTAAACGGCGCAGGGGTTGTTGACAGCAGATAACCATCCGGCGCTTTTGTTTCAACAAATTGATAGTTTCCGGGCGCCAAACCGCCGGCGTCAATTTTGCCGCCTTCTTTTGTCATCAGATCGTCTCTTACGGTTTTTCCATCACTGTCAATGATTTTAAATACTGCACCGTCTAAAACGTTTCCGTCTTGATCCTTCTTGATCAGCTGGACAGAACCTTTATAGTTGACAAAGGTGCCGGCGTCAGACGGCTTCGGCTTTCCTTCCGCTGTTTCTGAGATGGTAAACTCTTTTTTCTCCGTATTTAACACATAACCGTCGGGTGCTTTCGTTTCAATGAAGGCGTAATGCCCCGGTGCAAGACCGGACGTTTCTACTTTTCCTTCTTTATCTGAAACCAGATCTTCTTTAACCGTGTTTCCATCACTGCCGACGATTTTGAAGACTGCGCCTTCAAGCTTCTTGCCTTCCGCATCTTCCTTCGTCAGCCGGACAGAGCCTTGATAGTTGACAAAGGTGCCGGCGTCAGACGGCTTCGGCTTTCCTTCCGCCGATTCTGAGATAGTAAACTCTATTTTCTCCGTATTTAACACATAACCGTCGGGCGCTTTCGTCTCAATGAAGGCGTAATGACCGGGTGCAAGGCCGGATGTTTCTACTTTTCCGTTACTATCTGAAACCAGATCTTCTTTAACCGTGTTTCCATCACTGTCGACGATTTTGAAGACTGCACCTTCAAGGTTTCGGCCTTCCGCATCTTCCTTCGTCAGCCGGACAGAGCCTTTATAGTTGACGGCCGTTCCTGCGTCAATTGACTCCGGCTTTCCTTCCGCTGTTTCTGAGATGGTAAACTCCACTTTCTCCGTATTTAACACATAGCCGTCGGGCGCTTTCGTTTCAATGAAGGCGTAATGACCGGGTGCAAGGCCGGATGTTTCTATTTTTCCGTCCTTATCTGAAACCAGATCTTCCTGAACCGTTTTACCATCACTGTCGATGATTTTGAAAACTGCGCCTTCAAGATTCCCGCCGTCTGCATCTTTCTTCGTTAATGCGGCTTTTCCTTTATAATTCACCATTGATCCCAATTCAACATCAGGTACTTGATTCTTTTCGTTCTTTGCGATTGAGAAGTGAATGGCTTTTGTGTTTACGATAAACCCTGATGGGGCTTTCGTCTCCATCAGCCGATAGTATCCGGCGGGCAAACCGTTGATCTCAACTTTCCCATTTTTATCGCTTTCAATATTATTTTTTATCAGAGTATAGGTACCGTCGCTTGATTTTTTCTCAAGCTTAAATACAGCACCGGCCAAAGGCTTGTTGTTTTCGTCTTTTTTGATAAGCGTCACCTTATTTTTTTGATTTATGACTTTATAGAATGCTCCTGCTGCGGAGGATTTGCCGTCAATCGCAACGGAGACCCCGTTTACATAAGCATCACTGATGGTGTAGCCGTCCGGAGCTTTTATTTCTTTCAGTACATAGGTTCCGTAACGGATATTCCCAAACGTAAGTTTACCGGCATCGTCTGTTGTGCCCGTACGCAGCAGCTGCTTGCCGTCTTTAGACCATAATTGAAAATCTGCTCCTGAAAGAGATGTTCCGTCTGATCCTGTTTTAGATATCGTCAGGCTTCCCTTCTCTCCTGATCCTGAGCCGCCGCCGCTTGAAATGGCGACAAACACTGAGCTGTTGTTCTCTTGGGTCTGCTCCTCAACATTTGTCCCTGATATCGACACTTTGTTGCTGACCTGACCGCTGCTGCCGGCAATATTAATGAGAGAACGATATTGTATGACATACGCGCGGTCGATTTGTTTATAGCTGCCTGTAAAGGTGAGGACAAATGATTGTTCACCGGTGGCATTGTCAGTTTTTATATCTAGTTTATAGTCCTTATCTTTTTCAAGCTTCACATCACCCGGAATAAGATTTCCGCTGCTGTCTTTCATAACGCCGTTCTCATTATATTTTGCTTGATATACTTTAAAAGAATCTTCATCTATTATTTGATTCTCATCCGGGGTGTCTTTGACTTTTACGTCATCCAGTGTCGATTGGCTGGCATTGACATTAATGTTCCAATCGATATTGTTTCCGTTCTGCTTGCCGCCTTTCGAAATCAGGTTTCCTCCGTTTGCGATGGAAACTGAACCCGTCAGCGTTCGGTCTGCATGGTCATTATTAAAGTACTCTGCTTTGTTTGTGTATTGATTCTGTTTAATGACCTGGCCTTTTAATGACGTTTTAAATTCAATCAGGTATGGTAAAGCGTCATCTGTTTTGAGACGTACGATTAACGTATTTTTGTTGCCGTCTGACGGCTCTTCTATTTCATATTTTGAAGGATCCAGCGCCTCTCCTTCAGTGATGGAACCGTTTTTGCTGATGGTATACGTTTTAACAGCAACCGACCCATGCAAAAATTGCTGACCATCTGTGATCGTATCTTTTATATAAGGATTCTTTGAAGGTTCGCCATTGTAATTGATGCCGACTTTCCATGTGATTTCTTTTGAAACGGCATTGTATGAGCCGTTTTTGAATCCGTTATGGGACGTCTGATTGTTCGGTGTGAAACCGCTTGATTCCTTATTTGTGCGTTTGCCGCCGTTTTTATCCGTCCATGTCGACTCCGCCGTATTCTTAATCGTTTCGTTTGAAAAGTCAGCGTTGAATTTTGTCGTATACGTGATCTTAAACTGACTGTTTGTTTCTGCATAATCCCCGATCAATGCTATTGTAAAGCCTTGATTTCCGGATTTTTTTGTTAATGTATAGTCTGTTCCTTCTTTCAGCGTTTTGTTATCAGTCGTGTCTTGCATGTGAAATGAATCGTCAATGAGCGCCAGGCCTCCGCTGGTAAATTGATCATCCAGCGTCCAGTTTTTCATTGTGTAACCGTTTTTGTTAACTGTGATTGTCCAATCAACCGTCTTCTTCTCATAGTCTGCGTTTGAATAATTTTTAATCAGATTCTGCTGAATGGCGGTTCCCGGAGTTTCCTTTGATTCCCCTGTATCTGTCACTGCTGTGTTGGTGTATTTGACAGGACTGTCAATAATGACCCCATCGTTGACTTGAGATTGATAAATGATCTTATATGCTCCTGTGACAGTTTGCTTGAATTTTATGTCAAAGCCGTTCCCGTTATCAGTCAGCGTATAATCCTCGCCCTCTTTTAATGGGGCGCCCTCTTGTTCGCTGCCGTTCTGGCTGAATGTAATCGGAAGGACTTTCAATGAACCGGGAACAAGATGCAGATCGTCTGATCCGAACGTATCCTTGATGCCGGCTTTGGATTGATCAATCTTTTTCCCACCGTAGTTGTACATAACAGCCCAGCTGAACGTTTGGGTTTCTCCTTTATAACCTGTCGAAGATTTTTCTATCATTTTTCCGTAACCCGCTGTTACGGAAGCTTCCGCAGAAATCGGCTCCGCATTTTCTCCGCTGAATGCCGCCTTGTTTGTCAGCGTGATGTTCCCGCCTTTACCCGGCTTTGCCTCATCTTTAATTTCCGTATCATATATGAGCCGGTAGGCTGAATCAATTGTCCCGGCGAAGGTGACATTACCGTTTTCGTCAACGGTATAACCTGAAGTTATCTCATTTCCCTGACTCACCGAGCCGTCAATATTCACATCAAGTTCATACACTTTCACAGAGCGGAAAGTCAATTCGTCCGGAAGGCTTTCAGTCAATTTCGCATGTTTAACTTCTTCTTCCTTTTTATTAAGATCAACCGTCCACGTTACCTTTCCAGGATTAATACCTTTATCCAATGACCCTGATTTCTCAATGGTTTTATTGACATTCGGTTTAAAATAAACCGTTACGTCCGGCGTATCAGAGTTAACCGGAAACTTAATCTTTTGTGTGGTTGATCCTTTTATTTCTTTCTGATTGAATTGGGTGTTTACATACAATGACCCCTTGACGTTAGTATCTTCTTTTACCTCGCCGTTAAACGTCATGATGACATGGCCGCTCGTATTAATGGAAAAAGTTCCGTACGTACTATCGCCGTCGGTCAATGGCTGGTTCGTAATGTCATTATGCATGATAAATTCTTTAGGCAGATCAAATTCATATCGATCACCGTCGTTTATTGTTTTTCCCAGCTCATTCGGAATCGCCCATTGAATGGTGATATTTGCCGGAGAGTTCGTATTCGCAGGGTTGTTTTTGTCATATGGTTTTCCTTTTTCATCCGTCAATTTCACATCAGTTAAAATATTTTGCGTAATCTGACTTCCGCCTGATTGAAGGCTTTTAGCGGCAGATTTGCTTGAAACCACCATTTTTGATTGACTGCGTTTAGCAGAAGGTTTTGATTTCGTTGTCTGTTCTGCTTTCTCCCCGCCGTCCGCAGGTGCTGACTTTTTCTCTGTCTTTTCCTGAGGTTCAGCAGGTGTTGAAGAGGTGTTTTTTTCTGTTTCGGAATCCGTTGTTCCGTCTTTCTTCACAGGTATTAACACCTGCTGGGTCTTGCCGGCATCCAGTTGAAAAAGAGCTTTTGCCATTTTCGTCTCATCTGCTATGTCGGGAGTAAACTTCGCCGACAGTGTAATGGAGCTTTTGGCATCCCCGGCATCCGCTTCAGCATCGTTCACTTTCACTTCCAGCGTGCTGCTTTTTGCTTCAGCTTTATATATACCGATCACCCGATCAGCTGATGTCAGCTCACCTTCGGCATCGTTATCTAATGTAAAACTTTCCGGAATCTTTAAGGTGATATTCCGGTCACTTGCATCTTCCTTGTTTTTTAGTGACCATTCGTATGTCAGTGTCACTTTATCCCCCGGTGCTAAAGCGGGCTCACTCCCTTTTGACCCGTCAACAGTCTGCTGTCTGCCGTCTTTGACTGCAACTGAATCAAAGAACCCGCTCTCGCTTTGTTGTGATCCGGAAGCGGCTGCGATCGGAGTAAAGCTGACAACCTGGCTGAAGATGAAAAACAGCGTGAAGCATGAAATCAATGCCGGCCTCAGCCTTTTGCTTTTTTTCGGGCTGAACGAAAAGTTCCTCACTCCCAAGTCTTATTCCTCCCCTTTTATATAGACTTACGTTCGAACAAGCCGGTAAGCATGGGATTCTCCTTATCCGAACCAAACTACATTGTATGAAATCGGCCTATACAAATTCTGTACATGGGATCATTTCAGAAATAGCGCACAAAAAAAGACCGGCATCAGCCGGTCCGGTCATTCAATCGTCAATTGATTTTATCTTTTAATTGTTTATAGCGTTCGTATTCCTTTATCGCCTCTTCTACCTTTCCCAGTTTATTAAATAACTGCAGTTTGTATTGTATAATTTTATCGTCACCGGGCTCTATTTTCTCAACCTGCAGGCAAATGTCCATCGCTTGATGATCGTTCTTCTCTTGGATGAGAAAACCAATCAGTTCGTACGCTTTGCTGAGCCACTGATAGGCAAGACGCGCTTTTTCCGGCTCTGCCCACAGATAGCCATTCTCCATGAGATAATGGTTCTCATATGACATGATAATGTTCATGTGCCGGGTTAGTGCAGCTGCGCTGAGCGGAGGAGCCTCTTTTAATGTTTTTTCCCATTCAACTGTATCAACCTTTACCCCGGAAAGCCGGAGAATGTATCCTATATCGGTATTTTCTATTGATTGGCTGAAGGGCAGCTGACCGATTAATTTCCGTATCTGATATATTGTCGAATAGAGCTGGGTGCTTGCTTTCGATATATCATAAGCAGGCCAAAACATTTCCATCAGCATGTCTTTACTGACTGTGCGCCCTTGATTAAGAAGTAAAAATGCATACAGTTCACGGGCTTTGGATGTTCTCCACTTGACTGTTATGTATGTTTTGACACCATTTACCGATTGATAAAAGTCCAGGTTCCCAAAACATTGTATAACATAATCCGTCCCGGTATTCTCTTCTGCCGTCCTGAGTTTTTTATTCATTCGGATTCGCTCAACAGTTGTCAGCAGCCGGGTATTGTCAACCGGTTTTAAAAGATAATCGACAGCATTTAATTCAAACGCTTTGATCGCGAATTCATTATAAGCGGTGATAAAAATAACTTGGATATTTTCATTGAGCTCCTGAATCGATTCAGCAAGCTCAATACCGTTTATCCCGGGCATTTCAATGTCAAGAAACACCGCATCAGCTGCTGAAAGCTCCGAATGCTCCAGAACTTCCGCCGGATCTTGAAACGTTATAATAGATTGAAAGGCGTTTGTCCGCTCAAGCATACGATTAAAATGAAGCAATGCCAGTTCCTCATCATCCACAATTAACGCTTTCAAACCGCATCCCACCCGTCAATATAGATATATCTGAAAATAATTTCAATTATACCATGCCTAATGCCCTATATAGTTGGATTCTTTTTCTTTCTCTTGTTGTATTATAACGTTTGTGATTACAATATTTATACATTACAAAGGATAATAGAATGCCCCTGAATGGGATAAAGGAGTAATGATGTGAAAGAAAAATTTATTTCGATTTCGATTATTTGCGGCTATGCCGCTTTCTTTATGATTTTTATGGTCCTGAATTATTTTTCAGGATCATCCCTCCCTCAAGCGGAACAGGGCGTGATCAATCTGGAAAAGTGGGATTTTCAAAAGGATGGAAATGTCCAGCTGAACGGGAAATGGATTCTTTATCCAAATCAGATGCTGTCACCGCAGGCTCTTCATTCAGCAAAAGGAAAAAATCCTGTACTCGTTGATGTCCCCGTCAATGTGAAGCTGTTCGGAAAAACGGCCGACGTGGATTACGGAACGTACAAACTGACAATCCGCTCAAATGAAGACAATCAGGTTCTGGGGATCAGCACATCTTTTATCTACAGTTCAAACCGCCTTTATCTTAATGGAAAAGTAATCGGACAGAGCGGCAATCCTTCAGAAAAAGCTGATTTCAAGGCGCAGAACAAACCGTACAGCAGCTTTTTCACGCTTCGCAAGGGTGACAATGAACTTGTCCTGCATTTTTCGAATTTCGGAAAAGTTCCCGGCTGGGGGATCGCAAAACCGATAACGTTTGGGACTCAGGAACAAATTATACGCGAGAATCAAATTTCCTTTTTCAATGATTCCATTATGATTACGGCTTTTTTCATTACCGGTTTATATTTTCTCGGCTTTTTTCTGCAACGGACAAAGGATAAACATTTATTGTTCTTTTCCGTGATGTGTCTGCTTTTTTCTGCCATTATTCTTATGATCGGGAAAGAAAGAATTATCTTTCTCCTCTTTCCGTCTATTTCATTTTCATTGCTGAATTCCTTGCGTATCATCTCAACCGTGCTTGTCAGCATAGCGGTTTTTCTTTATCTCTTTTATGCATACAGAGAAATTGTCTCAAAAACGACGATCACCATTTTAACCGCTTTATCCGGGACCATCTTGATCACTGATTTTATGTCCGGAAGTTTCATTGACCATCTCTCATACATTTTACATTCTGTGCTTGCCGTTACGACTCTGTTTTATATTACATATATTTTTACGATTGCCGCCATAAGAAAAATAAAAGGAAGCACGTACCTTACACTCGCATCCGTCTCGATGAGCGCTTTTGTGATTCTTACGACCATTTCAGCTTACAGCGGCAAAACGGCTTTTTCTTTTAATTCGCTCTATTCATTGCCGACAGTCATCGCTTTATTGGCGGTGGTTCTTCTGATGGCGCAGCAATTCGCCGGAGCTTTCCGGGACAATGAAGTCCTCTCACGGAAATTAGTCAAAATGGACCAACTGAAAGATGAATTTATCGCCAAAACTTCACACGAATTCAAGACGCCGCTGAACAGCATTATTAATATATGCCAAACCCTTGTAGCCGGCAGAAAAAAGAAGACGATAGAGGAAGAGAAAGAAAATATGCAGCTGATCATCCGTATGGGCTACAGACTTTCTGATCTCGTAAATGATATTCTTGATTTGGAAAAAATGAAGCAGGGTATGCTGCAAATTCGTCCGGTTCCCGTCGATGTGCATGCCGTCATATGCAGTGAGATGAACTTCTACCGGCTTTTATCCAAACATAAAAAACTTGCCATTCTTAATCATGTGCCGGACGGCCTCCCTTTGGTGCTTGCAGATGAAAACCGATTCCGGCAAATCTTAACCAATCTTATTGAAAACGCAATCAAGTACACATCCGAGGGGAATATTATTCTTTCTGCTGAAAGCCTGAATGACAAAATGATTCAAATCACGGTGGCCGATACCGGCAGCGGCATTCCTGAGGCTGATCTTGAAACCATTTTTGATTCTTTTCAGCAAGCGGGAGGGACGGAAGAAGATGGAACGGGTTTAGGTTTAAGTATTGTGAAACAGCTCGTCAAGCTCCAAAACGGGGACATCTGGGCGGAGTCAGCGGCGGCGCAAGGATCAGCCTTTCATTTTACGTTACCCGCCGCTCAAATTGATTCTTTACCGGAAGCAAAGACCGAACTTCCTAAATCACAGCCCGGACAGAGAATGTCGGATATTTCGCTGGTCACGCCTTATCACTCAGAAAAAATCGATGCTCCGACGATTCTGATCGTCGACGATAACATCGAGAGTTTGAAAATTTTAACGGATATGCTGGAAGGTGTTCCTTATAACGTAATCGCAGTAAAAAGCGGAAAAGAGGCGCTTCAAGCTGTCTCTTCCTCGAAGCTTGACTTGGTCATATTAGACTTGATGATGCCCGACATGACGGGTTTTGAAGTCTGCACAAACATCCGCGAAAGATTCAGCATGGTCGATCTGCCGGTTCTTATCGTTACAGCAGCCATTATCAGCCATGACAAATACAAGGCGTTTCATGCCGGAGCAAACGACATCTTACAAAAGCCTTATCATTACTCTGAATTCACCGCGCGTATTAAAAATTTAATTTTGATGAAGCATACGGCTCACCAAGCCACAAATTTAGAAATGGCGTTTCTTCAGTCGCAGATTAAGCCTCATTTTCTTTACAATGTATTAAATACGATCATCGCGCTCAGCCATTTGGATATTGAAAAAGCACGGGAAACGACTGCTGCATTTACAAACTATTTAAGGATGAGTTTTGATTTTCAAAACACTTCGGACATCAGCTCATTCAGAAACGAACTTTCTATCATTACGTCATATCTTTCTATAGAAAAAACACGCTTCGGCAAACGGCTTGATATCCTTTTTGATATTGAACAGGACATTGACTTCCCCCTTCCGCCTTTAATGATACAGCCATTGGTGGAAAACGCCGTTCATCACGGGATCAGTAAGAAAAGAGGCGGCGGACGGATAAAGCTGACAGCGAAAAAACAAGGCGAAAACACATATTTAATCAAAGTGGAGGATAATGGAACCGGCATCATGCCGAACATACAGAAAGATATTTTGTCTTCTGATGTTAATCGCAGTGTCGGCCTGAAAAATATCAATCGGCGGCTGAAGCATTTTTGCGGAAGCGAATTGACGATCACCAGCACCCCGGATGAGGGCACCGCTGTTTCGATGATGATTCACACTCCCGGCACAACAGATGATTCGAACTCACTAAAAACGTCTTCATTAAGATACTGATTAACTTCAGAAGGCTTGTAAATACTTCTGCCGGCTGTCGGGAAATTCCCGTCAGCCTTTATTTACCCAAAAAGTAAAAACAAAAAAGCTTGAAGAAAAAGTGATATCTTCTCCAAGCTTAAATGATACGCACCAGTCTGGCCGTTTTCACTTAAGAAATCGTAACTCCCGCGCTTGCATATCCCGCCACTGTATTAATAAGCGAAAGGCCTGTCGCAGTGGCAGAGAATACCATTAACAGCCGGGTTTGAGGAGTTACCGCAATGTTCAGCCCTGTCGTGATTCCGTTGCTGATGCTGCCGATTGACAATATGCCGGTGAGGGGAGGAGCTAAAGTGACGGATGCTCCGGGGATCGGCGTGAACGTATTGTTCGGCACAGTGGAACTGTATAATTGTGCGGTTATCGTAACAGTCGAGCCGACAAGCGACAATGCTGCGGTTGTACTGAAATAGGCGGCAATTGATGTAATGGTTCCGCTTCTCGGAGCAGAAAAAGCAAAGTTCAGCAGAGTTCCTCCGGCCCCGGTAAGATCAATTGCACCTCCCCCTCCGACATTGACGCCCGTCACAGAATTGCCGAACCCGACAAGGCTCACCGTTCCGATTAATCCGCCGGCAATGGTCGTCACGGCAGTTGGAAGACCTGAAGCATAAGGAATGATCGCGCCTGCTCCGGTTACCCCGGTTACTCCGGTTGCTCCCGTTATCCCAGTTGCGCCGGTTACTCCGGTCGAGCCGGTGATCCCGGTTGCTCCTGTTATTCCGGTCGCTCCAGTATCCCCGGTTACCCCCGTTACTCCGGTTACTCCAGTATCCCCGGTTACTCCCGTTACACCGGTGGCTCCTGTAACTCCGGTTGCGCCGGTTATCCCAGTTGCGCCGGTTACTCCGGTCGTTCCGGTTACTCCAGTGGCTCCCGTTATTCCCGTCGCTCCAGTAGCTCCGGTTACTCCCGTTACACCGGTTGCTCCTGTTACTCCAGTGGCGCCGGTTACTCCGGTTGCGCCTGTTACCCCGGTGGCTCCCGTTATTCCCGTCGCTCCTGTTACTCCAGTATCCCCGGTTACACCGGTAGCACCTGTTACTCCGGTCGCTCCAGTATCTCCAGTTACTCCCGTTATACCAGTTGCGCCTGTTGCTCCGGTGGCGCCCGTTACTCCGGTGGCTCCTGTTACTCCAGCGGCTCCCGTTACACCAGTGGATCCAGTATCTCCTGTCGCTCCTGTTACACCGGTTGATCCCGTTATACCAGTTGCGCCTGTTACTCCGGTCGCTCCGGTCGCTCCCGTGGCTCCGGTTATTCCGGTCGCCCCAGTATCTCCTGTCGCTCCTGTTACTCCAGTGGAGCCTGTTACACCAGTTGCTCCCGTTACTCCGGCGGCGCCCGTTACTCCTGTCGCGCCCGTTACACCAGTGGCTCCCGTTATTCCGGTTGCGCCCGTTACTCCGGTCGCTCCTGTTACTCCAGCGGCTCCCGT
>NZ_JAWRXC010000041.1:0-431 GCF_046535225.1 Bacillus sp. SIMBA_031 | reverse complement strand
GTAAGACGGTTCAGCCAACAGGTATTTTCCTTTCACTTAATTATAGGAGGTTGATTTAAATAAATAATAATTTCGGAATGGTTGTGAGAGAGTATTTCTGGACCATAGATAACGTGTTTATTGAACTCCAAGCCACAAAACGAGTTTCATCCAAAATGGAAGCTGTCCGGGTAAAACCTTCATTATTAAAAGCAATGGTTCTTAATTTTTCATTGCTCATAGGATAGGCATAATTTTTTAACATAGGCTTGCGTCTCCATGATGATTTAAGAGTATTTATCAACAGCCATCATAATATAGCAAACAATCAATGTGAGTATGATAAGAATTGAAATATAGACCGGAGCCAGCCACCATTTTGTCTTTTTATTAGCTTTGGAATACATAAAGTAGGAGAATATGAATATTACAAAACTTAGGACAGCCAGAAT
>NZ_JAWRXC010000214.1:0-274 GCF_046535225.1 Bacillus sp. SIMBA_031 | reverse complement strand
CCCGATGCCTGAATACAGGACGTCGCTTGGGCCATGGAACACCGAGGGCCGCCCGGCGAGGGCGTAGTCGACGTCGTCAACCGTAACGCTGAATGATCCGCTCAGGGGTATGACGATGCGTTCCTCATCAACAGCAGGAAGGTCAACCGCATTCCCGGCTGGGAGGGTGGCAACTTTCAACCCGGTATGTTTCCAGCCAGCTACCGCAGTAGTGGAATCCGATGTTCCAAGGGAGATATCCCAATTACCGTCGGAAGCAGTTCCCAGAGGGTAG
>NZ_JAWRXC010000213.1:0-274 GCF_046535225.1 Bacillus sp. SIMBA_031 | reverse complement strand
CTTTATAGTGTAACGGTTCATCTGGCGGCCGGTGTTAAGAGCCTTGGCTATATGCTATCGCCACTAGTGGCGCTAATTTCAAAATATGGCAGACGCAGTAATTTGTTATGGTCGCAGCCGTTCTATCGCTGAAGCTATTGCTTCCGAATTAGTGTCCAGCGCGTCTAGCGTCGCCATCACGTTATGGTGGACGTTCACGCTGCCCCGCTGTCGTATCCAGGTACTGACTTCCTCCACTGAAGCCCTTAGAGCGATATGATTCAGATGCAGCAGC
>NZ_JAWRXC010000212.1:0-274 GCF_046535225.1 Bacillus sp. SIMBA_031 | reverse complement strand
CTCCGAATTCAAGTTCGTGCATTGCTGGAAAAGAACTGACGACATTCAGTTTGATGGTCATCACACTCGCGACAGGGCGAGCGCAAGCCACGGCACGAAACCGTTCAAACCTTGGTCGATATGGGAGTTACAGCGAGCGCGGCGGAGGGGCTGGCAGTTCGGAAATGAACTGCGCCGTCAGAGAATGGACGACAGCCTGATAGACAGGCGAGGAAGGTACAGTGATAACTGCGTACGTCACGGGTACGACCGGCACGCCGCAGACAGCGCCACC
>NZ_JAWRXC010000211.1:0-274 GCF_046535225.1 Bacillus sp. SIMBA_031 | reverse complement strand
CCTGGTTGCTGACGCAACCGCTTCTCAAGATGGGGCATGTTCCCGGTGAGGATGTCGGCGCAACGCGCATGCAGGATGAGGCTGGCTCCTTGCCAGCGGATAGAAGGTGGTCGGGACGTCAGCTCCGACGCACGCGACGATCGGCTTCGGGCCAGGACGTAGAACGCATCGCAGCAATGGTTGACGGTGAGGAACAGGCACGGCAGAAATGCGCCTGTATGGCTGGCGAGCGCAATAATCCAGGCGATCGCCAGCCATACGCCAGCATATCGCG
>NZ_JAWRXC010000040.1:0-437 GCF_046535225.1 Bacillus sp. SIMBA_031 | reverse complement strand
CAGGTCATAGTTATCCTCTCATCAGAAAACGAATCTACTTTTCACCTTGAGCGACCGGCACAACGGCAGGCTCTGTGCGGTGCATCATAGTCATGCCGAATCAAGCATTTAACCGCCATGACCGAAAGCGCAGACAATTTGGCGCATCGGCATGGCCCGGCCAGTTATTTTCGGAACGACTATCAACCACCTATTTTTCAAAGAATTAAAAAATCAATTCCACATATGAATGAATTTACATTTCGCGAATTTTATATTGGAAATAACTACGCTTTTTTGTGCGCCAGCACACATACAGTCGCTTCGGGAAATGCTTGATCCACCCAACACTCCATTGACTTGAAGTGACTTTTCCCAATGCAACCGACAGAATGAGTGCAGCTGCCTTGTCCTATGCGCGTCTTCCTTCTGGAACCCGGCAGTGAGCTTTCTCCCGA
>NZ_JAWRXC010000210.1:0-274 GCF_046535225.1 Bacillus sp. SIMBA_031 | reverse complement strand
CTGGAGTTTGGCCGCCACGTACCCGGGAAATCGTCCGCCGGGCTCATCGCGGGACCCGGGCAAGCCTTGACGCGGACCCGCCCTGCGGCGGCACGAAACTACCTTCATCCATGCCAAGAATTAGACCAGCGACGGCGGCCCGGGACAAGACGGCGGTCTGGAACAAGGGTCTACCACCCGACATGCTCATGAGCCCTTACGGGCCACTGCGAAGATGCGCCGGAACGGGAACACCGTTCCGTGCGCTGTGGCCGGGTACGCATCCCGGAGCAGC
>NZ_JAWRXC010000209.1:0-274 GCF_046535225.1 Bacillus sp. SIMBA_031 | reverse complement strand
CTGAACGGCGACGAAGCCTTAGCTTTCGTTCGTGAACGCAAGTCGTTCAGCGACGGGGACTACCAACGCGTCCGCAATCAGCAGGCCTTCATGAAGGCCATCATCAGCAAAACAATTGCCCGCAACACCCTGACCAACCCCGTAACCGTCAGCAGCATGGTCAGCGCTGTCTCACCATTCATCAGCGTGGACAAAGGCTTTGACGCTGCTGCGCTGGGCGGCCTGGCCTTGGGCCTGAAGGACCTAAAAGCCAGCGACACGGTCATGTTCACAC
>NZ_JAWRXC010000208.1:0-274 GCF_046535225.1 Bacillus sp. SIMBA_031 | reverse complement strand
GCCCGGTTTCTCGCACCTGCAAAAGGCTCTGGAGACCGCGGACGGGCTATTGACTCCTCAGGAAAGAACGTCAATTGGAGGCGAAATCGCCCAAATGACATAATAGGGATATTGAAATGACGGTCGCTTTTACATTTCCGGGCCAAGGCAGCCAGGCTGTCGGCATGGGCAAGGAGCTTGCCGAAAACTTCGCCGAAGCCCGTGCGGTATTCGATGAAGTCGACGAGGCGCTCGGCGAGAAGCTGTCGTCCATCATGTTCGAAGGTCCCGAAGA
>NZ_JAWRXC010000207.1:0-274 GCF_046535225.1 Bacillus sp. SIMBA_031 | reverse complement strand
CTTTCCTTCGGCGTGTGGGACCTCATCTTCTGGAGGTTGGTGGGCGGCTTAGGCATCGGGCTCGCGTCTGTGATCGCCCCCGCTTACATCTCCGAGATTTCCCCGCGCCACGTCCGTGGGCGACTGGCCTCGCTCCAGCAGCTCGCCATCACCACAGGCATCTTCGCGGCACTGCTGTCCGACGCCGTTCTGTCCAACTCCGCAGGTGGGGCAGGGTCAGAGTTTTGGTTGGGTATTGAGGCCTGGCGGTGGATGTTCATCGCTTGCGCTGTGC
>NZ_JAWRXC010000206.1:0-274 GCF_046535225.1 Bacillus sp. SIMBA_031 | reverse complement strand
CCAGTTTTTGGGCGCGCAGTGCTAGGGCAGGTGGTGCCCATCAATGGGGTGTGGAGGGTCTCCGCATGGGATTGGACATCTGCAGTGGGAGACCTGGAGGTGATGTGCCCTTTGCGGCGATGGTTAGATCGTGGGGGCGTCTCCGCCGATGCGCTGGCCGAGGAAGGTCTCAGCGTCTTCCAGGTGGACGGTCCATAGGCGTAGGGCTAGGTCTGCATCCCGCGAATCGAGAGCATTGAGAAGTTCCAGGTGTTCGTCCCTGAGAGTCGAAATC
>NZ_JAWRXC010000205.1:0-274 GCF_046535225.1 Bacillus sp. SIMBA_031 | reverse complement strand
CTGTCCGATCCGCTGACCGGCTTCTTTGTAATGCGTCGCAGCAGCTTCCTCGATGTGGCACCAAGACTCGGAGATCCCGGCTTCAAGCTGCTTCTCGACATATTGTATTCCAACAAGAAGCTTCGCCATGGTGAGGTTCCATTCGACTTCGGCGTGCGAATTCACGGCGAATCGAAGCTCGACATCTATGTCGTATGGAAATTCGTGACATTCTTGCTGAGCAAGATGACCCGGCGGCTTTCTGCCGGTCAGCCTCATTTCCTTCTTGTTCGTC
>NZ_JAWRXC010000204.1:0-274 GCF_046535225.1 Bacillus sp. SIMBA_031 | reverse complement strand
AAAGGGTTTAAATATATAGATATTTCCTTAACTCCATTTACCAATACATTGCCAATACATCATTTGAAACTTCAAGAAAATAACCCACAGGAAATTGATGTGATTTATATTGATGTTTTGAACCATCATATTAAACCAGCTCAACAGAGGTATACACGGACTGCTGCCAACAAATACCTATATGAAAATATCCAAACCTACTTTAAAGCAGAAATTCTAGTGGATGAAAATGGATTGGTCGTCACTTATCCGGACTTGTTTGAAAAAATTGGAG
>NZ_JAWRXC010000203.1:0-274 GCF_046535225.1 Bacillus sp. SIMBA_031 | reverse complement strand
AGTTCGACGGCGTGCTCGAAGGTGCGCTCGACCACCGACAGTCTCTCGGCCAGCTCCTCGGCGGCGATATCGAGAAGGAACGCGGCCTTCGGATCGCCTGCCTGCAAGGCGCGGTGGCGGTGTGCGGCGATCGCCGCCCTGTCGAAAATGATATCCATGCGACGTGAATAGTCCCGTCATTCTCAAGCGGCAAGACGGATTTTCCTTTGCTGGAAAACCAGCTAGCTTTCGTCTATGGGGGCAATCGATTTCGGCAGGCTGAGAGAATCCGGAC
>NZ_JAWRXC010000202.1:0-275 GCF_046535225.1 Bacillus sp. SIMBA_031 | reverse complement strand
AGCGCGAAGCGAACATGGTGCAGAAGGTCATCACGGCGACCGGTGCGCGCGTCGGTGGCGATCAGTGGCAGGAGTTCATCAAGACGGGCGGCACGGCCGCCAAGCTGATGCGTTCGGATGCGTTCTACTACCAGATGGAGCCGCTTATTCAGGAAATGGGCGGCGACACGGTGGGTAGTGCGGTCATGTCCGGCTATCAGAACCTGATCGAAGGGCGCACGACCGTGCGCGCGACGCGCAAACTCATGTCGCTCGGCCTGCTCGATAAAAAGAAG
>NZ_JAWRXC010000201.1:0-275 GCF_046535225.1 Bacillus sp. SIMBA_031 | reverse complement strand
CGGATAGAGCAGAGGAGCCCGATCCACTTCGCGGAGGCCTTGGACGTTTGCGCTTGGTCGGAGAATCTCACCGGGCATAGGGCCGGCACGCAAGTCGACGTCGTGGCGGATGTGACGCTGCACGCCACTGGGGAGACTGTGTGGCGGGGAGTGTCCACGTACCTTGCCAAGGGTGTCTTCCTTCCGGGAATCGACAAATCCGGAAACCACCATGCCGCCACCGGGCGGGAGGATTTCACCCCACCAGACCCCACGGCCCTGTGGCGGATCGGGCC
>NZ_JAWRXC010000200.1:0-275 GCF_046535225.1 Bacillus sp. SIMBA_031 | reverse complement strand
CGATGCAGACCGCCGCTGGCAACGTCGCCGGCAAACCCGCCACGAGGGTCCGCAATGCGTAAAAGCCGCCGCGCGACGCCGCGATGACTACGATTTTCCGAGGGTTCACGATGCGGACCTCATCGACTGGACGAATGCCAATCGACGCGCATCGCGCGTGCCTTCCCTTCGATCCCCCGGATACGCACGCGGATTTCTTCTGCAGCCCGGAGCAAAACGACGCGGCGGCTCAACTCTCCGGACTGGCGATGTCGAGGCGCACCAGCTCTTGCGCC
>NZ_JAWRXC010000199.1:0-275 GCF_046535225.1 Bacillus sp. SIMBA_031 | reverse complement strand
GACGGCCCGACCGGCAGCGGCCTTCCGCCTTCGCCGAGCACCACCAGCGAACAGGTCGCATCGAAGCCGAGACCGGCCACGGTCGCGGCATCGATACCTGAAATGGAAACGGCTTCGCGCACCGCCGCGCAGACTGCGGCCCAGATTTCGCTGCTCGACTGCTCGACCATCGAACCCGGCGCATGGAACAGCGTGATGTCCCGCTTGGCCGAGGCCAGCATCCGCCCGGTGAGGTCGAAAATGCCGGCGCGGGCGCTGCCGGTGCCGACATCGAC
>NZ_JAWRXC010000198.1:0-275 GCF_046535225.1 Bacillus sp. SIMBA_031 | reverse complement strand
CCTTTTCGCTATATCCTGTTTTCTGATGAAAACCACGTAAGACCGTCCGCGTTCCCCAGACCCGTTCGCCTATCCTCAGCATCGTCATCGCCCTCCCTCTTATTAACTGCGAATAAACTTCCGGAACAGGACGCACTTAATTAGAGGCAGCCACCGACACTTTCGCGCAGTTTCCATATCGGCCCGGCGTTTAACCGGCTTTTATTGCGGAACCTCAATCAATTAACTTTTCCGGAACATCGTGAACGGTTCCCGACTGTCCCTCGATCTTATAG
>NZ_JAWRXC010000197.1:0-275 GCF_046535225.1 Bacillus sp. SIMBA_031 | reverse complement strand
ATTTGCTCAAACAATCGCGTCGGCTTCGCAAAGCCTTGTTTAAAGGGCCTGGAAACAAAATCGCGTGCTTGTAGCGGCTGACGAACACCATGCGGCGCAACTTGCGCGGCGTCTCAAGCGCACGGCGTGCGACGTTCCGGGCGAAGAATCAAGGCCGGAAGAGCGAGCGCAAAGCCTTTGCGCGTCTGAATCTGAAGGGTGAGACAGGCCGTCTCAAGCACTGGTGAGACGAACGTCTCACGCGTCTCACGTGCTGCATTGCAATGTGATTGATG
>NZ_JAWRXC010000196.1:0-275 GCF_046535225.1 Bacillus sp. SIMBA_031 | reverse complement strand
ATGCCGAAGCCAAGGCCAGCGTAGGAGAATGGTTTAAGAGCCGCTACGCTTTCAGGGTTCTCATTGACAGTAATTTGGACAAGACGACCCAGACCACCAAGCCGAGCATGTCGACAACTATGGAGTGCTTGCGCCCTGCAGTCTTCTTGTCCAAGGGGCAGCCCACAATCCCGCCGCCTTCAATCGGAGACTCTGACTGTCGACTCCCTAGCCGATAAGCCTTCTTCCCTTTTAGGTCTAGTGTCTGCAAAACGAGATTGTCGGTGATTCTCCAT
>NZ_JAWRXC010000007.1:0-152964 GCF_046535225.1 Bacillus sp. SIMBA_031 | reverse complement strand
ACTCCCGTTGCTCCGGTTACTCCCGTTGCTCCGGTTACTCCCGTTACTCCCGTTGCTCCGGTTACTCCCGTTACTCCCGTTACTCCAGTTGCTCCGGTTACTCCCGTTACTCCCGTTGCTCCGGTTACTCCCGTTACTCCCGTTGCTCCGGTTACTCCGGTTACTCCCGTTACTCCCGTTGCTCCGGTTACTCCCGTTGCTCCGGTTACTCCCGTTACTCCCGTTGCTCCGGTTACTCCCGTTACTCCAGTTGCTCCAGTCAAGCCGGTTGGGCCTGTCGATCCGGTTGGGCCCGTTATTCCGGTTACTCCGGTTGCACCCGTTACTCCTGTTACTCCAGTTACTCCCGTTGCTCCAGTTATACCTATTGCACCTGTTTCTCCCGTTGCTCCAGTTATACCTATTGCACCTGTTTCTCCCGTTGCTCCGGTTGAGCCGGTTGGACCGGTTACTCCCGTTGCTCCCGTTGCTCCGATTGAGCCGGTTACTCCCGTTGCTCCGGTTGGACCGGTTGATCCTGTTTCTCCCGTTGCTCCGGTTGGACCGGTTGATCCTGTTTCTCCCGTTACTCCGGTTGGACCGGTTGATCCTGTTTCTCCCGTTGCTCCGGTTGGGCCTGTTACTCCTGTTGCGCCGGTTTCTCCAGTTGCACCTGTTGCTCCGGTTGGGCCGGTTGCTCCGGTTGAACCAGTTACACCAGTTGGGCCTGTTACTCCAGTCGCCCCTGTTGCACCAGTCAAGCCGGTTGTTCCAGTTACGCCGGTTTCTCCAGTTGCACCTGTTGCTCCAGTTGGGCCTGTCGCACCGGTTGAGCCTGTTGCTCCGGTTGGGCCTGTTATGCCGGTTTCTCCGGTTGCCCCCGTTGCTCCTGTTGAACCTATTGGGCCCGTCGCGCCTGTTTCGCCGGTTCCACCTGTTGCTCCGGTTGGGCCTGTCGATCCCTTTGGACCAGTCTCCCCAGTTGACCCGGTTGACCCCGTTGCCCCAGTTACTCCTGTTGCACCGTTTTCTCCTGTTGTGCCAGTTGCTCCAGTTGAGCCTGTGACCCCGGTCGGGCCAGTAACTCCTGTTACTCCGGTGGCTCCCGTTGATCCTGTTGAACCAGTTGGGCCTGTCGATCCCGTTGCACCGGTTTCTCCGGTTGAACCAGTTACACCAGTTGGGCCTGTTACTCCAGTCGCCCCTGTTGCACCGGTTTCTCCCGTTGTTCCTGTTGCCCCAGTTACACCGGTCGCTCCGGTTTCTCCTGTCGCACCGGTTACTCCGGTTGGACCCGTGATTCCAGTTGAGCCTGTTATTCCTGTTGCTCCGGTTATACCAGTTGGACCCGTTACTCCGGTTGGGCCTGTTGAGCCTGTTGATCCTGTTGGACCCGTTACTCCCGTTTCTCCGGTTGATCCTGTTGCCCCAGTTTCTCCTGTCGATCCTGTTGCTCCGGTTGTTCCTGTAATTCCGGTTGGGCCGGTTACACCAGTTGGACCGGTTACTCCGGTTAAACCGATTGTGCCTGTCGATCCCGTTGCACCCGTTGAGCCGGTTTCTCCGGTTGAACCTGTTGCTCCAGTTGAGCCAGTCGAGCCGGTTGCACCCGTTGGACCAGTTGAGCCAGTTATTCCCGTTGCGCCGGTTGAACCAGTTACACCAGTTGAACCCGTGACCCCAGTCGGGCCAGTTACTCCTGTTGCCCCTGTTACTCCGGTTTCTCCGGTTGCTCCTGTTGCACCGGTTGCTCCAGTTATTCCCGTCGTACCAGTTGAGCCGGTTTCTCCAGTTGGACCAGTTACACCAGTTGGACCGGTTACTCCCGTCGCCCCGGTTACACCAGTCGAGCCGGTTGAGCCAGTGGTTCCGGTTTCTCCTGTTGCGCCGGTTGGGCCTGTCGAGCCTGTTGATCCGGTTGGACCGGTCTCTCCCGTTGGGCCGATTTCTCCAGTAGCTCCGGTATCCCCAGTCGAGCCAGTTACTCCCGTTGCGCCAGTAACTCCAGTTGCACCGGTTGCTCCTGTTACTCCGGTTGAGCCCGTTACACCAGTTGGACCAGTTTCTCCAGTTATTCCCGTTGCGCCGGTTGAACCAGTTACACCAGTTGAACCCATGACCCCAGTCGGGCCAGTTACTCCTGTTGCCCCTGTTACTCCGGTTTCTCCTGTTGCTCCTGTTGCTCCAGTTGGGCCGGTTGCTCCAGTTGAGCCCGTTGAGCCAGTCGCTCCAGTTTCTCCTGTCGATCCCGTTGGACCAGTCTCCCCAATTGACCCGGTTATTCCGATCGCACCTGTTACTCCGGTTATACCAGTTGGGCCGGTTACTCCCGTCGCCCCGGTTACTCCAGTTGAACCTGTTTCTCCGGTTGATCCTGTTACACCCGTTACCCCAGTCGCTCCTGTCGATCCCGTTGCACCCGTTGAGCCGGTGGCTCCTGTGGCTCCTGTTGACCCAGTTACACCGGTCGCCCCGGTTTCTCCCGTTGGGCCGATTTCTCCAGTTACCCCCGTTACTCCGGTTAAACCGGTTGTGCCTGTCGATCCCGTTGGACCAGTTACACCAGTCGCTCCTGTATCCCCGATTGGCCCGGTTACTCCGATGGCTCCTGTTACTCCCGTTGCACCGGTTGAACCAGTTACACCAGTTGGGCCGGTTTCTCCAGTCGCCCCTGTTGCACCAGTTGAGCCGGTTTCTCCAGTTATTCCCGTTGCGCCGGTTGAGCCAGTTGCTCCAGTTATTCCCGTTGCGCCGGTTGAGCCAGTTGCTCCTGTCGATCCGGTTACACCCGTTACACCAGTTAGGCCGGTTACTCCAGTTGAGCCTGTTATCCCAGTTGCTCCAGTTATACCCGTTGCTCCAGTCACACCCGTTGGACCGGTTGGGCCTGTTATTCCGGTTGTACCGGTTGCGCCAGTCGCTCCCGTTGCTCCGGTTACACCGGTTTCTCCGGTTGAACCAGTCGCTCCAGTTATCCCCGTTGCTCCAGTCACTCCAGTTGCACCGGTTTCACCTGTTGAGCCAGTAACCCCTGTTGGTCCAGTCACTCCAGTTGCTCCGGTTGCTCCGGTTGCTCCCATGGCTCCTGTTGCCCCTGTTACTCCAGTTGAGCCCGTTGAGCCAGTCGCGCCGGTTTCTCCTGTTTCTCCGGTTGGACCCGTGATTCCGGTTGGGCCTGTTATTCCTGTTGCTCCGGTTGGGCCCGTTTCTCCGGTCGCTCCCGTTGGTCCGATTTCTCCAGTTACACCGGTTGCGCCGGTTTCTCCTGTTTCTCCGGTTGAGCCAGTTGAGCCGGTTGGGCCGGTTTCTCCAGTAGCTCCGGTATCCCCGGTCGAGCCAGTTTCTCCTGTTGCTCCAGTCGGTCCTGTTGCTCCAGTTACTCCGGTTGAGCCAGTCGCGCCAGTTTCTCCAGTTGAACCTGTCACTCCTGTTGATCCAGTTACACCCGTTGCCCCTGTTGGGCCGGTTTCTCCCGTTACCCCAGTTACTCCGGTCGCTCCAGTTACTCCCGTTGCACCGGTTTCTCCTGTTGAGCCCGTGGTTCCGGTTTCTCCGGTTGGGCCTGTCGAGCCTGTTGCCCCAGTCACTCCTGTATCCCCGGTTGAGCCTGTTATTCCGGTCGGCCCCGTTGAGCCTGTTATTCCTGTTGCTCCTGTTATCCCCGTTGCCCCAGTCACTCCAGTCGCTCCGGTTATTCCTGTCGACCCGGTTTCTCCGGTTGAACCAGTTACACCAGTTGGGCCTGTTACTCCAGTCGCTCCGGTTGGACCGGTTGTGCCTGTTGCACCAGTCACTCCGGTCGACCCTGTTGATCCTGTTAAGCCCGTTACTCCGGTTGAGCCAGTTGAACCGGTTTCTCCTGTCGCTCCAGTTATTCCAGTTGGACCGGTTACTCCTATTGGCCCTGTTGATCCTGTTGTTCCTGTTGCTCCGGTTGAGCCGGTTTCTCCCGTTGCACCGGTTACTCCGGTTGGACCGATTTCTCCAGTTACACCTGTTGCCCCGGTTGACCCAGTTCCTCCTGTTGGGCCGATTGCACCTGTTGCTCCGGTTGAGCCGGTTACACCAGTTGGACCAGTCTCCCCAGTTGAACCGGTTGACCCCGTTTCTCCAGTTGTTCCAGTTGCTCCAGTTATTCCAGTGGCGCCCGTTGCGCCGGTTGTTCCTGTTGACCCGGTTGTTCCTATTGACCCAGTTACACCGGTCGCTCCGGTTTCTCCTGTTGCTCCGGTTGCACCGGTTGATCCAGTTACACCTGTTGCTCCTGTTGCTCCTGTTGCTCCAGTCACTCCCGTTGCTCCGGTTATTCCTGTCGACCCGGTTTCTCCGGTTGGACCCGTTACTCCCGTTGCACCAGTTTCTCCTGTTGCTCCGGTTGGGCCAGTTGAGCCGGTTGATCCAGTTTCTCCTGTCGAGCCGGTTTCTCCCGTTGCACCGGTTACTCCGGTTGGACCGATTTCTCCAGTTACACCTGTTGCCCCGGTTGACCCAGTTCCTCCTGTTGGGCCGATTGCACCTGTTGCTCCGGTTGAGCCGGTTACACCAGTTGGACCAGTCTCCCCAGTTGAACCGGTTGACCCCGTTTCTCCAGTTGTTCCAGTTGCTCCAGTTATTCCAGTGGCGCCCGTTGCGCCGGTTGTTCCTGTTGACCCGGTTGTTCCTATTGACCCAGTTACACCAGTCGCTCCGGTTTCTCCTGTTGCTCCGGTTGCACCGGTTGATCCAGTTACACCTGTTGCTCCTGTTGCTCCTGTTGCTCCTGTTGCTCCTGTTGCTCCGGTTGGGCCAGTTGAGCCGGTTGATCCAGTTTCTCCTGTCGAGCCGGTTTCTCCCGTTGCACCGGTTACTCCGGTTGGACCGATTTCTCCAGTTACCCCGGTTGCCCCGGTTGACCCAGTTCCTCCTGTTGGGCCGATTGCACCCGTTTCTCCGGTTGCGCCTGTTGGTCCTGTCAATCCAGTTGGACCAGTCACTCCGGCTGAGCCAGTTGCGCCGGTTGAGCCAGTTGAACCGGTCGCTCCTGTTTCTCCCGTTGGGCCAGTTTCTCCTGTTGCACCGGTTTCTCCGGTTGAACCAGTTACACCAGTTGGGCCTGTTACTCCGGTGGCTCCCGTTGCTCCTGTTGAACCGTTTTCTCCTGTTGTGCCAGTTGCTCCAGTTGAGCCTGTGACCCCGGTCGGGCCAGTAACTCCTGTTGCTCCGGTTATACCAGTTGGACCCGTTTCTCCGGTTGGGCCTGTTGAGCCTGTCGATCCCGTTGCACCGGTTTCTCCAGTCACTCCCGTTGAACCAGTTGAGCCTGTTGCCCCAGTTTCTCCTGTCGATCCTGTTGCTCCGATTGTTCCTGTAATTCCGGTTGGGCCAGTTACACCAGTCGCCCCAATTGGACCAGTCACACCAGTTGGGCCTGTTGCTCCAGTTGAGCCCGTTGGACCAGTCTCCCCAGTTGACCCGGTTTCTCCTGTCGATCCTGTTACTCCCGTTGGGCCAGTTGTGCCTGTTGAGCCGGTCGTTCCCGTTGCTCCTGTCGGCCCGGTTATTCCTGTCGCACCGGTTTCTCCAGTTGAACCCGTTTCTCCGGTTGATCCTGTTACACCCGTTACCCCAGTAGCTCCTGTCGATCCCATTGCACCCGTTGAGCCGGTGGCTCCTGTTGGACCAGTTACACCACTCGCCCCAGTTGGGCCAGTCACACCAGTTATTCCCGTTGCTCCGGATGCACCCGTCGCTCCAGTTTCTCCTGTCGATCCGGTTTCTCCGGTTGGCCCGGTTTCTCCGGTTATACCAGTTGGCCCTGCTGCTCCTGTTGGTCCAGTTACTCCCGTTACACCAGTTGGACCAGTCGCTCCTGTATCCCCGATTTGCCCGGTTTCTCCGGCGGCTCCTGTTACTCCCGTTGCACCGGTTGATCCTGTTACCCCAGTTGGGCCGGTTGAGCCGGTTACACCCGTGACCCCAGTCGATCCTGTCGCTCCTGTTACTCCCGTTGCACCGGTTGGGCCTGTTCTACCAGCTGAGCCTGTTACTCCTGTTGAGCCCGTGACCCCAGTCGTGCCTGTTACTCCAGTCGATCCTGTTACACCAGTTATGCCTGTTACTCCTGTTGCACCCGTTGGGCCTGTCGCTCCAGTTACTCCTGTTACCCCAGTTGTCCCCGTTACACCAGTTGCTCCTGTTATTCCAGTTGAACCAGTCACTCCCGATGAACCGGTTACTCCGGTTGCACCAGTTACCCCAGTCGCTCCTGTTACTCCCGTTGGACCGGTCGAGCCGGTTGGGCCGGTTGCTCCAGTTGAACCGGTCGATCCCGTGACCCCCGTCGGGCCAGTCACACCAGTTGCTCCGGTTAACCCCGTTACTCCGGTTGTACCTGCTACCCCAGTTGCTCCGGTTATGCCCGTGGCGCCCGTTGATCCGGTCGCACCAATTGAGCCTGTCAATCCAGTTGGACCAGTCACTCCGTCTGGGCCAGTAACCCCTGTTGCCCCTGTTACTCCTGTTACTCCGGTTGCCCCTGTTACTCCCGTCGACCCGGTTACTCCAGTTGGACCAGTTACTCCAGTCGGGCCGGATGCACCCGTTGATCCTGTGACTCCTGTCGCTCCTGTTATACCAGTTGAGCCGGTTGTACCTGTGGCTCCGGTTGAACCAGTTCCTCCTGTTGACCCGGTTGCACCCGTTGGACCTGTGGCGCCAGTTGAACCGATTGCTCCTGTCGATCCCGTTACTCCGGTGGCTCCTGTTGCTCCGGTGGCTCCCGTTATTCCGGTTACCCCAGTCGTTCCTGTTGCCCCGGTTGTACCTGTTGCGCCAGTTGGGCCTGTAACCCCGGGTGCACCCGTTGACCCCGTCGCTCCTCTTGCCCCGGTTGAACCAGTTGATCCCGTTACACCAGTTACTCCGGTCACTCCTCTTGGTCCGGTTACTCCTGTGGGGCCCGGCACTCCTGTGGGACCTGTAATTCCTGTTACGCCAGGTTCACCCCCGGTTTGCGCCAATGAAACATCGTCTATTAAAACCGTGCCGGTAGAAACTTTACTTAATACAATGACGGCAGAGGCCGCGCCAGAAGGCACACTGCTTGTTTTATAGATTTCAGACCATGTGTGGAAGAGCACGTTCGGCAAATTTCCGGGTGTAATATTTTCTTGAATGGAACTGATTTGTTCACCTGCTGCGCTGACATAGATGATCTGGAGAGTTACTTGGGGACTTGGCTCATTTCCGAGCGTTGCGAGTGATACGAATAGAGTCACTGACTTGGCTGAAATGGGAACGATTTGACTGAGATAAGCATATGGCTGAGCTCCAATAAATTGCGCAGAATATCTCCCTGAATGTGCAAACAAACTGTTAATCTGGGTATTTGCCGAACTCCACCCCGCTAATGTACCGGTTTCAAAGCTTCCGTTTATAATCGGATTATTCATTCAATCTTTTTCCCTCTCCTTCCCGTTGTTGACCGTCTTACTTATTAAGACAGCATATTAATACGGGCTGTGTTTTGACAACCTAAATAAAAAAGGTGATTTCTTTTCATCACCTTAATCCGATCCTTGAATGGGGAATCCCGTCGCAATGAGGGAGCGGTTTGCCGCTGCGACTTGTGTTACGTAATTCGAAGAAAGGACGGATAAATAGAGCTGGTACGCGGCTGTTTCATCCGCCTTCATTTCGTCGATGTACGTAAAAGGAATTCCTATGATTTGTCCGCCTGAAGAAAAGAGGTTCCGCTCTTGTCTCTGTGTTTGTATAGATACGCCATTTCTTTGCAGATCGACAGCTAAGACCAATGAGAAATGAGACGCGAGCGGATCTAATTCCACGTTTACTTGTATGACGGCATCCGTTTTCACAAATTGATCTGTCGGCGCGGCTATCACTGCGCTTAACACGTTTATCGGTGTTCCTTCTAACGGAATCATCATCTGGTCTGCTGTATTTTGAAAAGCTACCGCAGGAACCGCTCCCGGCGGTCCCTCAGGCCCCGGGGGACCGGGCGGACCCGCCTCCCCTTGCGGACCGCGGGCGCCGGCGGGTCCTCTTTTGCCTTCGGGACCTCGCAGCCCGGGTACGCACAAGGCAGATCGATTTTCATCTGAAGACGAAAACCGTTTTTCCGTCCCTGTTTCCGGTCTTTCAAGTTCACATGGTAATTGTTCATACCGGCGTTTCATATGTCTGCTCATATATTTGTAAGGTTTCTGTTTCAATATCATGTATTGATTACGGCCGCTGCTCATATTATCACCCCGGCCATATTCTATTCGCACTGGAGCCATCATGTGCAGGCCCTTCCCCTTCCTTACAGAAATAAAAAAAAGGCAGACCTGAGTCTGCCTTTTTCTTCTACCATAACCCTAATACTTTCCACCATAATCCGCCGATCACAAGCCATGTCACAATATGGACGATTGACAGGATAAAGCCGATGGACCACCATTTGCTTTGCGATATATAGCCCGCTCCGAAAAAGACCGGAGCCGCTCCTGAGCCGTAATGCGTCGTCGAACCGAAAAGGTTGCTGAAAAACGCCAAGCTGAGCGCCGCCAACAGAGGCGGAGCGCCTGCCGCCACGATGACGGCGAGAAATGCCGCATACATGGCGCTGATATGCGCGGTTGCGCTCGCAAAGAAGTAATGCGTGTAATAATACACGACAATCAGAATCATAAATGCCACAATCCATGAAAAACCGGAAACAGAAGATTTCATCATATTGCTGAACCAAGACACCATACCGAGCTCATTCAGGAAATTCGCCAGCATCACAAGCGCCGCGAACCAAGTCAGCGTATCCCATGCACCTTGTTCCTTTTTGATGTCCTCCCATGTTAATACCTGTGACAAAAGTAAAACGGATAATCCGATCAGGGCCGTCGTCGTTGCGTCAATATTTAAGCTTCCTCCGAAAATCCACAGCGCAAGCACCAATAAAAAGACGATGACCATGGAGAGTTCGGATTTTTTAAACGGACCCATTTCTTTCAATTTTTCCGTTGCGATTTTAGCCGCATCCGGTGTTTCTTTAATTTCCGGCGGATACAGCTTATAAATGACGAGCGGCGTAATGATTAAGCTCGCCAATCCCGGTACAATGGCCGCGATTGCCCAGCTTGTCCATGTGATGTCCACCCCTGCGACATCGTGGGCCAGCTTGGCGATCAGCGGGTTCGCCGCCATTGCCGTCAAAAACATCGCAGACGTAATCAAGTTTCCTTGAAAACCGGTTTTTAATAAGAAAGCGCCGATTTTCCGCTCTGTTCCGTCTGCCGGCGTTGATCCGAAAGTTTCGGATAATGATCTGATAATAGGAAAAATAATGCCGCCCGCCCGTGCCGTGTTGCTCGGAATGGCAGGTGATAAAATTAAATCACTGAAAAGCAGTGAATAAGAAAGGCCGAGTGTTTTCTTCCCGAACCGTTGTACGAATACGTAAGAAATCCTGGCGCCGAGCCCGGTTTTGATAAATCCCCGGGAAATAAAAAAGGCGATGACAATCAGCCAGATTGTCTTGTTTCCAAATCCGCTTAACGTATTTTCAATAGATAGCGTTCCCGTTAACGCGGTGACTGCCAATGCAAAAATTGCAATTGCGCCCATTGGCAAGGGCTTGGAGATAAAGCCGATAATTGTTGCGACAAAAATAGCGAACAAATGCCATGCTTTAGGTTCAAGTCCGGACGGCGCGGGAATAAACCAAATGATTAATCCCACAGCAACAGTAATAAGCAAAGGAATGATTTTTACTGCCTGCTGTTTTTTTGCGTCTTTTTCTGAAGCCATTACAGGTCTCCTCCTATTTTGTTGTCTTCCATCCCCTATCCCATTTTACTACTTAACTAAGTTAATAAACGTTTTTGTTAATTAAAAAACACAAAGGAATATTTTCCTTTGTGCTTCTTGTTTATTATTTTAATATGCCCGACCCGGCTTTAGATATAACATCTGATTTTATATTTGATGATGAGCCGATGGAACCGTGCAATGACGGTGTCCAGCCGACGGACTGACTTAATCCGTTGGCGGCTGACGAGTTAATGGAGGAGCCGTTTAAAAGAGTGCCGTCTTCATGAAGCGCTTTTCCGCCGCTGAAGACGCTGATGACTTTATCAGCAGCCAGTCCTGGCACTTCAAAAACATTATTCTGGGCATATATTTTCGACGCGTGGCCCGCGCCCCACGCATAGCTGAACGGGTATGCGGCGCTTTTAGAGCCTGCGTAAAAATTATTATAAATATGAACCTGTCCGTACCGGACCCGCGGCGCGCGCTGGACGATGTTCTGGTAATAGTTATGGTGAAGGGTCACCTTCAGTTTTCCCTCATCCGACGTCTTACTGTCGCTGTTTCCGATGACGGAGCCTTTGTCATGGTCATGATATTTATTATAGGACAATGTAATATAATTCGCCCCGTTGGCTATATCCGTCTGGCCGTCATGGTGCTGATATTTTCTCCCGTAATAGTAGGGAAAACCGCTGTCGGGATTCGATCCGTCATTAAAGGTGCAATGATCGATCCAGATGTGCGTCGCGCCGTTAATGGTGATATTGTCATATTCCGAGTTCCAGTTGCCGCTGCTGCCGTCCGTCGGGTCCCATTGCGGAAAATAGTCGTAAGCGTCTTGAAATTCAATGTTGCGGATGATGACATTGTCGACGCCGTTCTTTATATTAAAACTTCCGCCTGTCACTTTGGCATTTGAACCCGAGCCGATGATCGTCGTATTTGAAGGAATGTCAATCACGACCCGTGCCTTCTGGTTTTTTTGCGATCGCTGTCTGGCGTCTTCCTGGGTGCCTGACGGCGCTTTTTTCCCCCATTTGTCCGGGTCGTACGCCTTTAGATAAGCGTTGAGATCATATGCCGGATCTTTATAATCATTAAAGCCGAGTGTTTTATTGCGGTCGTCCGTATTCATATTGATTGTGCCTTGTATGTAAATAATCTTCGGCGTGCTGTTGGCGCTTCCCCCTAATGCGGAAACGAGCTGCTGTCTGTTTGATACGGTGTATACATTCGATGAAGAGGCTTTCGCGCCGCCGGTTGTCCCGCCGGAAGCGGCTCCCCAGCCGTCATTTGTTCCTAACGTCTGCCGTCCCAGATCAGCGGCATAGACGTCCGCAGGGATCATACATAAACAAACCGCCAGCATAAATAACATTTTTTTCATGAATTGTGCTCCTCCTGATTTTTTATTCCAATTTATTACAAATGAATTGTATCAAATCAGTTGAGAAACAGCACCGAAAATGTACAGAATGTGCCTTTCGGTTTTATTGCGGAAACCGCAAAAAATCCCAAGGGATCGAAAACCCCTTGGGATCTGTTCAGCTTACGCCCATGACTTTACTTTTTCGTTATCCGTGACAAACAGAAGAACTTTTCCTTCATCTAAGCGCTTTTCAAATTGTGACGCTTCCTCTTCTGAAAAGCCGATTTCGTGAATTTTGTTGCGGAGCTCGTCACCTTTTTTATTAAACATATTGCCGACCGCGTGTTTAATGCCCGTTTCTTTCGCTCCGATGGTGTTGACATCAGTATTATCTGCCAGGCGGTCCGTTCTGTCGTCATCATGTGAAAGCACATATACGTCCTCTTTTGCAACACCCAGCTGCTGAAGCTCTTTTACGTCCTGCATCAGTTTTTGATCATTTGTATATTCTCTTACTACCGGTTTCATTGATAAGTCCTCCCTTTTGTTTTTGTATATTGGATGTTTACCCGCTCAACCAAGGATCAAACAAAAGAAAGAGAGTTCCGTGAAAAAACGGGCAGGTTGTCGGTGGATATTTTCTTGCGGGACATGTTACAGTAGAGGAAGCTACATTTATCAGAAAAATAAAAATCTTCATGAGCCGATTAAGCAGGGAGGTGGTTCCTATTCATTACTTTTCACCGGAACAGCGATTTAACGCTTGGGTTGTCAGTGATTTAGTGAAGCAGGTATTCCGCCGGCATACCCGCTGCCCGGATGGAATAAAAGAGCTTACGGCCTTTGCTGAAGATACTTTTCATATTAATATCGATTTCGTTTTCTCTATCATTATCAATATCGGTGATATCGAATCCGTTCTGCCGAAAGAAATTGAAAATAGGCTGGGTTCTTATCTGACCGCGCTTCAGCCCGTCGTTACCGCTGACATGCTTATTTCTTCAAAAACGAATGCCTATGAATATTTGGAACATGAGAAAAACACCGATGTGTACCGGTTATTCTATTAAATATGCATATAAGGAAAGAAGGGCCCTGGGCCCTTCTTTTTTATGGCCGCTGACGGTTTGATTTTGTAATCGGGAAATGGTTCGTGTTACATTTGGAACAACCACTTATCTTGAAGGAGGATTCAGTATGCCGAATAATCAGCAGCAAATTCAATTGGCAAGACGCCCCAAAGGCGTTCCCGCCCATGACGATTTCCGCTTTGAAACGATTGCCGTTCCCGAACCGAAAGACGGCGAAGTGCTTGTGAAAACGAGTTATGTGTCCGTTGATCCGTACATGCGCGGACGGATGCAGGATACAAAATCATATGTAGAGCCGTTCGCTTTAGATGAAGCCATAACAGGCGGAGTGATTGCCGAGGTTCTGACAGACGGCGATAAGCTGAAAAAAGGAGATGTTGTGATCGGAAATCTCGCGTGGCAGGAATATTCAGCCGTCAATGAGTCCGCCCTCCGCAAGTTGGATACGGATATCGCACCCGCCCAGGCGTATCTCGGCATTTTAGGGATGACCGGACTGACAGCTTACTTCGGGCTGCTCGATATCGGCCGTCCGAAAAAAGGCGAAACCGTCGTCGTTTCAGGCGCGGCGGGCGCCGTCGGCTCAACAGTCGGACAGATTGCCAAAATCAAAGGCGCGCGGGTTGTCGGCATCGCCGGATCTGATGAAAAAATCGCGTATTTGAAAGAGGAGCTTCAATTTGATGAAGCCATTAATTACAAAACGGCGGATGATATTCAAAAAGCGCTGGAACAGGCATGTCCTGACGGCGTCGATGTCTATTTTGACAATGTCGGCGGACCGATTTCAGATGCGGTGATAAACCTGCTGAATGAATTTGCCCGCATTCCGGTATGCGGAGCGATCTCATCGTACAATACCGAAAGTGAAGAACAAGACATGGGCCCCCGCGTCCAGCCGAAGCTGATCAAAACAAAAGCGCTGATGCAGGGATTCATCGTCAGTGATTATGCTGACCGCTTTTCCGAAGGTGCGAAACAATTGGCCGAATGGCTTAAGGACGGAAAGCTTCATTATGAAGAAACGATTACGGAAGGATTCAACAATATTCCTGACGCGTTCCTCGGCCTGTTTAAAGGAGAAAACAAAGGCAAACAGATCATCAAAGTGAGTGATCTAAGTTAACATGATGATGAAAAAAGGAGGGCTTTGTCCCCTCCTTTTCTGCTTTTTCGCATCAGCCGCGAAGAATCAAAGTAAGAAAGCCGTCTTCATCCGGCTCCGTATCTTCCAAAGTGAATCCCGCTGCTTGAAAGCAGGCTAAACTGATTTGATTGTCTTTTTCGATGCTTGCCGCCCATTCCCGCACGCCGGTAAACCCAGGATCAGTCAGCAGTTTTTGCAAGATCTGTTTTCCGTACCCTTGAAGCTGGTACAAAGGATTGACGATCAATCCGATATACGCCCGCTCCTCCACAAACTCTATAGAGACCATGCCTGCCGGAAGCTGCCCGTCATATGCCATAAGGACAGTATCGTCTCCATCTTTACTCAATCGTGCATACCACGCATCTAATGGCAGCATCGCATCCATTCTCCGTCTGATGTTATCGTTCTTAAACCAGTATTCAAGGATTTTCAGCTCACGCACCTTCAATATTTGAAATCTGTCTATTGAAACCATCTTCCCGCCCCCGCCTGAACCTTTTCCGTTATTTTACAATAAAAAAGAAGGGCTTCCCGCCCTCCGTTTCTTATTTCTCAGATAATTTTCCGCCTGAATAAACGGCCTCTTTCAGCTCAATTCCGAGTGATTTGGCCATTTTTTTCAATTTGGATTCTTCCATCGGCGTGACAAGGCTGAGTACGGTTCCTTCTTTACCGGCCCGCCCCGTCCGGCCGGATCTGTGGATATATCCGTCTTCATTCGGTATGTCCGCGTGAATGACGTACGGAAGATCATCGATATCGAGTCCGCGCGCCGCAATGTCAGTCGCCAGAAGAAGCGGAAATTCTCCCCGTTCAAACGCTGATAATATCTTTGCCCGCTCCATTTTTTTCGCTTCTCCGTGCAGGATGCCGAGGTCCACGTGATGATAGGCAAGTTTTTCCGCATAGACGCTTAAATTTCCGATATCTCTGACGAACACGAGCGCCTGCATGCCGTTCAGCCGTGACAGCTTTTGCAATAGCTTTACTTTATCCCGCTGATCGCAGACGAGATATTGATGTGTGACGCGCGCTTTTTCCGCCGTATTCCGCTCCACTTTCAAAACGGCCGGTTCGTGTGCGATGGTATTCAGCACCTGTTCTGTTTCCGGCTGCAGCGTAGCGGAAAAGCTTAAAAGCTGTCGGTCTTTCAGCGTCGTTTTAATGATTTTTTTCATCGTTTCGCGGTGTTCCTTTGTCACGAGCTGATCCGCTTCATCAAGAACGATCGTCTTGACTTCATGCATTTTCAGCTTTTTCGCCTGAATCAATTCGAGCACCCTGCCCGGTGTGCCGGCAATGATATGCGGTTTATTTTTGAGCTTCTCCACCTGCTTTTTCACGTTTGCCCCGCCGATCAAAGACAAAGCGCGAAGATCGGAGCCTTTTTTCCAATCCTGAATCACTTGAAAAATCTGCATCACAAGCTCGCGGGACGGCGCTAAAATGATCACTTGCGGATGTTTCTGTTCCGGGTTGATCCGCTCCAGAACCGGAAGCGTGTACGCCAATGTTTTTCCCGTTCCCGTCGGGGATTCGGCAATGACGTCTTTCCCTTCCATAATCACCTGAGCGGCTTTTTCCTGAATGACGGTCGGCTCCTGAAAGCCTGAAGCCTCCCAGTTTTCGGCGATAAATGGTTGTGTATGCTGTAAAAATGGCCATGTTTGGGTCATGTCGTTCTCCTCAATTCTTAAAATCTACTCCATAGTATCTCAAATGCACGCGCCAAACGCAATTTTCTTTTTCCTTCCAAGCCTTTTAACAAACGGTCTCCTCCTTTATAATCATAAATGAGAAAGACACATGATAAAAAAAGCGTGTCTGATAACGATAGAGGTGTAATGATGAGTATTTTATCCGTAAAAGATTTAAGCCACGGCTTCGGTGATCGTGCGCTTTTTAACAATGTATCGTTCCGTCTTTTAAAAGGGGAACACGTCGGCTTAATCGGAGCAAACGGCGAAGGTAAATCAACGTTTATGAATATTATTACCGGAAAGCTTGAGCCTGATGAAGGTAAGGTTGAATGGGCGAAAAACGTGCGTGTCGGCTACCTCGATCAGCATACCGTACTTGAAAAAGGAAAAACGATCCGCGACGTGCTGAAGGATGCGTTCCATTACTTATTTGCAATGGAAGAGGAAATGAATGAGATTTACAACAAAATGGGCGAAGCAGACCCTGATGAGCTTGAGCAGCTGCTTGAAGATGTCGGTGTCATTCAAGACGCCCTGACAAACAATGATTTCTACGTGATTGACAGCAAAGTTGAAGAAATCGCCCGCGGCCTCGGCCTGCAGGATGTCGGACTTGACCGCGACGTCACAGATTTAAGCGGCGGACAGCGGACGAAAGTGCTGCTCGCCAAACTGCTTTTGGAAAAACCGGAAATCCTTCTGTTGGACGAACCGACCAACTACCTTGATGAACAGCATATTGAATGGCTTCAACGCTATTTACAGGAATATGAAAATGCGTTCATCTTAATTTCTCACGACATTCCGTTTTTAAACAGCGTGATCAATTTGATTTATCATGTGGAAAATCAGGAGCTGACGCGTTATGTCGGCGACTACCATCAGTTTATGGAAGTATACGAAGTGAAAAAACAGCAGCTCGAAGCCGCCTATAAAAAACAGCAGCAGGAAGTGGCTGAGCTGAAAGATTTCGTCGCCCGCAACAAAGCGCGCGTCAGCACGAGAAATATGGCGATGTCCCGCCAGAAAAAGCTTGATAAGATGGATATGATCGAACTGGCGGCCGAAAAACCGAAACCGGAATTCCATTTCAAGCCTGCGAGAACGTCAGGCAAGCTCATTTTTGAAACGAAGGACTTAGTCATCGGCTACGATACTCCGCTGTCACGCCCGCTCAATCTCAGAATGGAGCGCGGACAGAAAGTCGCCCTGTACGGCGCAAACGGCATCGGGAAAACGACGCTGTTAAAAAGCCTGCTCGGTGAAATCCAGCCGCTGGAAGGCACGGTGGAACGGGGCGAGCATCAATACACGGGCTATTTCGAGCAGGAAGTGAAAGAAACCAATAACAATACGTGCATCGAAGAAGTGTGGAGCGAATTTCCTTCCTTTACCCAGTACGAAATCCGCGCCGCCCTCGCCAAATGCGGCCTGACGACCAAACACATTGAAAGCCGCGTCTCCGTTCTCAGCGGAGGAGAAAAAGCGAAGGTCAGATTGTGCAAGCTGATCAATTCAGAAACAAACCTGCTCGTGCTTGACGAACCGACAAACCACCTGGATGTCGATGCGAAAGAAGAGCTGAAACGCGCGCTGAAAGAATACAAAGGCTCCATTCTGCTGATTTCCCACGAACCCGAGTTCTACATGGATATCGCGACGGAAACATGGAATTGTGAATCTTGGACGACGAAAGTGCTGTAAACACAAAAAGGAACTCCCGCCTGTGCGGAAGTTCCTTTTTTTCTTAATGTCCGGCTTTTATTCCGGCGAGATGTTTGCGTCCCATGAGAAGGACAAGCATGCCGACAAAAACGACGATCCCGCCTACTGTATATGGAGTGCTTGCGGTGAAGTGTTCTGACAGCATTCCCGCAATCCACGGAGCGAGCGCACCCCCGATAAAACGGACTGAGCTGTAGGCTGAAGACGCGATTGAACGTTCAACCGGCGCAGAACCCATCACAGCGGTTGTCATGATCGTATTCACCATACCGAGAACAGCACCGGCGACAACGATACACGTAATGATCAACGTCTGATGGTCAGTCCAGATCCCCATGACGATGAGAATGACCGCAAAGGCGATAAAGAGAACGACGAGCGAACGCACTGTTCCCAGCGCTTTGTGCAAGAGCGGCGCCGTAAAGACTGACGTAATTGCCAGCAATAACCCCCAGCCGAAGAAGACGTATCCAAGGCCGTGTTCATCTAAATCCAGCACGAACGGAGAATAAGCAAGCAAAATAAAAAATCCAAAGTTGTATAAGAATGCAGATACTGCCATTGTCAAAAGACCTTTATATTTGAGCGCCTTCATCGCATCAAACACACCGACGCGTTTCGCCGGTTTCGGCAGCTTCGGCAGCATGAGTGAAATCGCGCAAAGCGCTATGAACATGAGGACAGACACACCGAAGAACGGAGCGCGCCATGAAATGCTGCCAAGCTCTCCGCCGGCAAGCGGCCCGACGGAAATCCCCAAGCCGAGCGCGGCCTCATACAGAATAATGGCTTTGGCGCTGCCGCCGACAGATACCCCGACAATGACGGCAAGCGCGGTTGAAATAAAGAGAGCATTCCCAAGCCCCCAGCCGCCGCGATAGCCGACAAGCTGAGCGATTGAACTTGAGCTTCCGCCAAGGGCGGCAAACACGATGATAAAAATAAGTCCGAGAAGCAGCGTCCATTTTGCGCCGATCCGGCTTGAAATCGCGCCGGAGAAAAACATCATAAAACCGGTAACGAGCAAATAACTTGTAAATAACAGAGATACTTCACTAGGTGAAGCATGTAATTGTGCGGCGATCGCCGGAAGAATCGGATCGACAAGACCGATTCCCATAAAGGAAATAACACAGGCAAACGCAACCGCCCAAACGGCTTTCGGCTGGCTGAATAAGCCTGTTTTCTGTTGTGATGATGTATCCATTTGACCAGACCTCCTGTTTCATCCATTAAAAGAAACGCTATCTTCATAGCGTTTACAGCAAAATCATTCGATTGATTGAATGGCGCGTTCAGCTTTTTCTTTCATTCCGTTAAGGCGCGTTTTAAAATGCTGAAATGTGCTGATCTTCTCATCAATCATCTCAAGCTGGTGGTTCAAAGTGTGCTGAATCTCTTCCAGCTTTTCTTTCCGTTCCTTCGGATCCAGTGACAACAAGTACCCCTCTTTGTTTAATTCCAGCTGACGGCTCATCTCCATAAACTGCTGAAGCTCCTGAAGGGAAAAACCGAGCACTTCTTTTGTGCTGGTTACTTTTTCGAGCTCCTCCATATCATCTTCAGAGTAAAGCCGGACGCCGCCTTCTGTCCGTTTAGGAGCAGGAATCAAACCAATCTCCTCGTAAAAACGAATGGTTCGTTTTGTCAATCCGCTTCGCTTGGCAACTTGATCAATCTTCATCCATTCCAAGGTGAATCCCCCTCTTGTCGTATCTGTTTCTATTATACACCATTTGAACCTTAACGTAAACGTAAACTTTTATGCCTGATAAACTTGGTTTGGACAAAACGTTTGTCTTTAAAGCGCCGGGAAACATCTGTGCAAGATAAAAAAAGCCGGTATGACCCGCCATCTTCTCGGGGGCCGTACCGGCTTTTCTTAATTCTCAAGTTCTTCAATCATCAGTGACAATTCGGTCCAGCGCTCCATCGCCGCTTCAAGCTCTTCAGCCGTTTTTGCCTGTTCGGCCATCAGTTCTTGAATCTTTCCGAAATCACTTCCCGCTTCAGCGATTTCCGCTTCCAGACGCTGATGCTTTTCTTCAAGGCCGGCGATTTTGTCTTCGATGCCGTCCCATTCGATCTGATCCTTATATGAAAGCTTTTTGCGCTTTTTCTTCGGCTCTTCTTCCGCCTTTTTCTCTTCGGCCGGCTGTTTTCCCGCCGTCTTCTTCGCTTTTGCATGTTCCATGTATTCACTGTACGAACCTTGGAAACGGGAAATGACACCTTGTCCTTCAAATACGATCAGGCGGTCAATGACGCGGTCAAGGAAATAGCGGTCATGGGATACGGTGATGACGACGCCTGGGAACTGTTCGATATAATCTTCGAGCACGCTTAATGTTTCCGTGTCCAGATCATTGGTCGGCTCATCTAAAAACAGCACATTCGGTTCCTGCATCAGTACATTCAGCAAGTACAGACGGCGCTTTTCCCCGCCCGACAGCTTTCTGATATACGTCTGCTGCATCGGACGCGGGAACAGAAAACGCTCAAGCATTTGTTCCGCAGTGATGACATCGCCTTCCGCCGTTTTGACGATTTCAGCCGTCTCTTTTATATATTCAATGACTTTCATATCACCGTTCATTTCGCTGTGGTCCTGGGTGTAGTAGCCGATCCGGACCGTCTGCCCGATGGTGATATTGCCGCTGTCAGGCTGAATTCTGCCGGCGAGGCTGTTTAAAAGTGTCGTTTTCCCGATTCCGTTCGGCCCGATGATGCCGATTCTTTCCCCCGGGATGACAAGCTCATTAAACTGGCTGATCAGCGCTTGGCCGTTATAGGTAATGGCGACATTATCGGCTTCGATCACCTGTTTTCCGAGACGGTGGGAGCCGATCGCGAAATCGAGTGATCCGGAGACTGCCGGCCCTTTTTGCTCCTTGAGCGCCTCCGCTCTGTCCACTCTCGCTTTTTGTTTCGTCGAGCGCGCTTTCGCCCCTCTTCTGAGCCACGCCAATTCGCGGCGCAGGAGGTTTTGACGTTTTGTTTCTTTTTGCTCCGCAAGCGCTTCCCGTTCGGCCCGTTTTTCCAAGAATACTTCATAGTTTCCTTTATACGTATAAAGGCTGCCTCTCTCAAGCTCGTAAATTCTGTTCGTCACCCTGTTCAGAAAATATCTGTCGTGCGTGACAAGCATAACGGCGCCCGGATATTGCGATAAGTAGCCTTCCAGCCATTCAATCGTTTCATTGTCCAAGTGGTTTGTCGGTTCATCCAAAATGAGCAGGTCAGCCGGCTGGATGACGTTTTTCGCAATCGCGACGCGCTTTCTCTGGCCGCCGGACAGCTCGCTGACATCCTTCATCAGATCGGTGACGCCAAGTTTGGTTAAAACCGTTTTGGCTAACGTATTCGCCTCCCACGCATCATTCGCGTCCATTCGGGCCTGCGCATCAAGCAGCTGTTTCTGGCGCTGGTCATTTTCCGGTTCTTCATTCAGCGCCTGAAGCGCTTTTTCGTATTCTCTCATCGTTCTCATGACGGCTGATCCGCCGGAATAAATATGCTCAAGTACGGTTTGTCCGGCCGGAAGCTCAGGGTCCTGATGCAAAAACTCAATATGCACGCTTCCTGAAGCCGTAATCTCGCCTTCCTCCGTTGATTCAAGGCCGGCAATGGTTTTCAGAAGCGTAGACTTCCCCGTTCCGTTCGGGCCGATTAAACCGATTCTTTCATTCTCTTCAATATGAAAGGAGATATGGTCGAATAATGTCTTATCTCCGTATGTTTTATAAAGGTTTTCCGCTTTTATGATGCTCATGGTCCCTATCAATCCTCACGTAAGTTCATGTGTTCATTTTAAATCAGGCGCTGGAATAAAACTAGTAAAAGGACAGACAAATTTCTTGGAAGAGATCATTTTGTCCGAAGAATGTTTCCGCCTCTCCTTTTATACACTGGAGGTGAAGAGGTGATGACATGATCAGCGTCAGTTTGTGCGTTATCGTGAAAAATGAAGAGGAAGTGCTTGCGGGCTGTCTTGATTCCGTCAAAGACATTGCGGATGAAATTGTGATTGCTGATACGGGCTCGACCGACCGGACGAAAGAAATTGCGGCCCGTTATACGGATAAGATTTATGATTTTGAATGGATCGATCACTTTGCGGCCGCCCGTAATTTTGTGTTTTCGAAAGCGGAAATGGATTATATTCTGTGGCTGGACGCCGACGATATACTGACGGAAAAGGACCGTGAAAAGCTGATTGAACTGAAGGCGTCGCTTTCAAAAGAGGTGGACGCGGTATCCATGTATTATCACGTCGGCTTTGATGCTCGGGGAGAGGTCAGCTTCAGATACCGCCGCAATCGACTCGTCAAGCGTGAAAAAGGGTTCCGCTGGATCGGAGCCGTGCATGAGTATCTTGAAGTATACGGAAACATCATAGAAACCGATATTGCCGTCACACACCGGAAATCCGAGAAAAAGCACTCGCCTCCCTCAGACCGCAACTTGAAGATTTATGAGAAAATGGCGGAAAACAGTGAAACGATGACACCGCGCGATTTGTTTTACTTCGCGAATGAATTAAAGGATCACGGCCAGTATCAGCGCGCCATCACGTATTATCACCATTTCCTTTCCACAAAACAGTGCTGGATCGAAGACGAGATCAGAACGTGCCAATATCTATCCGATTGCTACAGGGCGGTCGGCCATGAAGAGGCCGCCATGACGTCTCTCTTAAAATCATTTCTGATCGATTGTCCGCGGCCGGAGTTCTGCTGCAGGCTCGGCGACTATTTTGCGGAGAAACGGCAATACCGGCAGGGCGTGTTTTGGTATGAGCTCGCCCTATCCGCCAAAAGCAGTGATGCAGGCTTTACCCAGCTCGAATATTCCACCTGGTATCCCCATCTGCAGCTCTGCGTCTGCCACTGGCAGCTCGGCGACAGAGAAAAAGCGAAGATTCATAACGACAAAGCCGCCTCCTATCATCCGTCACATCCGAGTGTCCTGTATAATCAAAACGTGCTTGGCACATAACATCGAAAAAAAAAGAGCTGCCCCCGTATGAAGGGCAGCTCCTTATTGATTACGCTGTCGAAATTCCTCCGCTTACACTGTAAATTTGGGATGTCACATAGCTCGATTCTTCTGAGGCCAAAAAGACATAAATCCCTGCTAGCTCCGCCGGCTGTCCGGCGCGCTTTAATGGAACGGCCGGTGTTTCCTTGCCGAATTTCGGAATGTTTTCACCGGGCTGTCCTCCCGAAATCTGCAGCGGCGTCCAGATCGGCCCCGGTGCTACCGAGTTGACTCTGATTCCTTTATTCGCCAGCTGTTTTCCTAAGCCGACGGTAAAACCGATAATGGCATGTTTCGTCGCGGCATAATCCAACAGCATCGGGCTTGGATTATACCCTTCTACGGACGTTGTCGTGATAATAGACGCGCCTTCCGGCAGATACGGAAGCGCGGCTTTGACGAGCCAATACAGCGAGAATACGTTGACTTCAAATGTTTGATAGATTTGTTCTGTGGCAAGATCGCTGATATCATCCACTGCCTGCTGTTTGCCGGCGACAAGAGCGAGCGTGTCAAGACCGCCAAGCTCTTGATACGCTTTTTCCGCCAATTCTCCGCAAAACGCTTCATCGCTTAAATCTCCCGGCAGCAGAACGGCTTTTCTTCCCTCTTTTTCAATTAACGCTTTCACTTCTTCAGCATCCGGCTGTTCCTCAGGCAGATAGTTAATCGCCACATCCGCCCCTTCCCGGGCATAAGCAATCGCGGCGGCCCGGCCGATACCTGAATCGCCGCCGGTGACGAGGGCTTTTCTTCCCTTCAGCTTGCCGGCTCCTTTATAGCTTGTTTCACCGCAATCCGGCACAGGCTTCATCTCTTTTTGCAAACCGGGCGGTTCTTGATATTGTTTTGGAAATTCATCATGATCATATTTCGTCAGCGGGTTGTGCAGATTTGCATCAGACATACAAGACTCTCCTTTATCATTGGTGATGTATTCGTATGTGTACCCCTGAGCATGATGGATCAAACGTGTAAGTGCAGTTTCCGATTGATAAAGGGAAAACAAAAAAGGAGCCCGTAAGCTCCCTTTTTTTATGACTCTCCGAGTACGTTTTCAGCCATTTTCGCTAAATGCTGGGCGCTTCCCGAAATTTCCTGCATCGTTGCAGAAATTTGTTCAACCGCCGCCGCTTGGCCGTCCGTGTTCTGGTTGATGGATTCAATTGAGTCCTCCAGCCCTTTCAGCAGGCTGTGGATTTTTTTCGTAATCTGGTCAATTTGGCCGACGTTGTCTTTTGAATGAGTGGCAAGCTTGCGGATTTCGTCCGCCACCACGGAAAAGCCCTTGCCGGATTCTCCTGCTCTCGCGGCTTCAATGGCCGCATTCAAACCGAGCAGATTGCTTTGATCCGAGATGCCCTTGACAGTGACGGAAATGTCGGCGATTTCTCCCGCGCTTTCACTGACTTGTTTCGCCTGAGCGGAAATCCCGGTCATCTGTGCTGAGAAACCGCTGATGGATTCTGAGATATCCGCGATGGCCGAAGCGGTCTGTTCCACGACGGCGGACAGGCTTTCAGCGACATCGTGAAGCTTGGCTGATTTTTCAAGGCTGGTGCCGAGACCGACGCCGCCGATGACTTTTCCGTTTTCATCGTGAAGCGGAATCGCTCTGGCGATCAGCGGAAATCCGAACAGCTCTTTCGGCACCATGCTTGTCTTCTTCTGATTCATGCGGATCGCGTCTGTAATGATGTCCCCTTTTTGCAGCGGGTCTCCCGGCTTTACATTAAGAGAAAACGTTTTAGCCGGAATATTCACGATTAATTTTTCTGTATCATAAATTCCGATGGTGATGTCATCTTGGATCAGGCTGTTTAAAAAAGGCGCAACTTTGACAAAAGCGTCAAGCAGGCTGTGCGTTTGCTGCTCCGTCTGTATACTCATTTCTTTCACTCCTTCTTAATATGGGAATTGCCGTTTTTCATGCTGAACCGAAATCCATTTCAGCGTGGTGAATTCTTCAAGGCTCCATTCGCCGTTCAGCCTGCCGAGACCTGATTGTTTCTCGCCGCCGAACGCGACGTTCGGTTCATCATTAATGGTCGTATCGTTGACGTGAATCATGCCGGTTTCGATCCGCTTGGCAAACTCAACGCCGCGCTCAACGTTTGCCGTATGCACGGCTCCGCTTAAACCGAACGGTGTCGCGTTTGCGATGCTTACCGCTTCATCCTCTGTTTCGAACGGCATGATGCAGACGGCCGGTCCGAACAGCTCCTCCTTCGCGATGCTCATCTCAGGTTTCACATCTTTTAAAATGACGGGCTCAGCGACCGTTCCGCTGAATCGGCCGGACAGCACCGGAACCGCTCCCTCTTCTATCGCTTTTTCGACAGACCGTCTCAGACTTTCCGCCTGTCTCTCATTGATTAAAGGACCGATAACCGTATCAGGGTCCATCGGATCGCCGACTTTCAGCGATGACACTTTCGCTTCGTAAAGCTCTGTAAATTTGTCATATACAGATGTGTGAACGAGCACGCGGTTCGCCGACATACAGATCTGGCCTTGATGCGTAAACCGGCTGAATACGGCCGCATTGACGGCGTATTCAAGATCAGCATCCTCAAGCACGATCAGCGCGCTGTTTCCGCCAAGCTCCAACAGCGGTTTTTTAAAGTGTTTGACCGCAAGCTGTCCGATATAGCTGCCCACTCCGGTTGAGCCTGTAAATGAGATAATCCGCGGCACGGGATGCTCAACAAAGCTGTCGCCGATCTCCCCGATATCCGTCACGATAACATTGAGCAGCCCGTCCGGTACGCCGGACGCTTCAAAAATTTTCGCGATAAGCGTTCCGCCGCAGATCGGTGTTTCTTCATGAGGCTTCAGCACGACGCCGTTCCCCGCGCCGAGTGCCGGCGCAACAGATTTCATCGAAAGGAAAAACGGGAAATTAAACGGGCTGATCACCCCCACGACTCCGGCGGGTATTCTGTACAGCCTGTTTTCTTTTCCGTCAATCGTGGACGGGAGAATTTTCCCTTCCATCCGCACCGGAAATGTTGCGGCTTCTTTTATCATATTTTTGACAAGTCCGATTTCAAACTCAGCCTTCAGCCGTGTTCCGCCAAGCTCCTCCATGATTAAGTAAATAATCGCTTCTTCGTGCTCTTCGATGAAAGAAACGGCTTTTTCCAAAATGGCCCGCTTTTTAAAAGGGTTTACTTTGTCCCATTCTTGTTTCGCAAGAGCCGCGGCGCGATATGCCGCATCCACGTCATCAGACGTCGCTTTTTGGAATGAGGTGATGACTTTTTGAGTATAAGGATTTCTGTTTTCCAATACGTTCCGGCTGCTTCCATCCCTCCATCGGCCGCCGATAAACTGCTTATTTAGTTCTTCATATTGAAACATGTAAACATCTCCCTTTCACCGAAACTTGAAATTAGTTGATGAGTCATCTTTTGTATCGGTCTTAAGGTGAGAAAATTGAACTATTTCACAATAAAATTCCCGTTCCTTCCGTGCATCGACGCTTTTTAGCTTTGTCCTTTTAAAGTGGAAAATTCTTTAATTGACTGCGAGAAATTTCGACAATATAATACAAACGTCAGTGTATATAATGATAAGAATATTATGAATTTTCAGGAGGACCCATATGTCTTTACTATTTCGGAAAAAGCCGCTGGCCGACTTAAAGGCCCAGAGCAAACAGACCAGCCTGTCCCGCTCGTTAAGCGCTTTTGACTTGGTTTTGCTCGGAATCGGCTGTGTTGTCGGCACGGGGATTTTTGTGATTACCGGGACTGTGGCCGCGACAGGCGCAGGACCGGCTTTGATTCTGTCGTTTGTGCTCGCGGGCCTTGCCTGCGCGCTCGCCGCGTTTTGTTATGCGGAATTTTCTTCATCCATTCCGATTTCAGGCAGCGTATATACGTATTCATATGTCACTCTCGGGGAGTGTCTCGCGTTTTTAATCGGATGGGACTTAATGCTTGAATATGTCATCGCGCTCGCCGCCGTCGCAACCGGCTGGTCATCCTATTTCCAGTCGCTTCTTGCGGGCTTCGGGCTGCATCTTCCGGAGGCGCTGACCGCCGCACCCGGCAGCAAAACGGGTGCCGTGTTCAACCTGCCGGCCGTTATCATTATTTTGGTCATCACCGCGATTGTTTCAAGGGGCGTGAAAGAAAGCACCCGCTTTAACAATGTCATTGTATTGATGAAAATTGCGATCATTCTGCTGTTTATCATCGTCGGTTTCGGCTACGTGAAACCGGAAAACTGGTCGCCGTTTATGCCGTTCGGAATGAAAGGCGTCATCACGAGCGCCGCGACCGTTTTCTTCGCGTATCTCGGATTTGATGCCGTGTCAAACGCGTCGGAAGAAGTGAAAAACCCGCAGAAATCAATGCCGTTCGGAATCATCGGCGCGCTTGCCATCTGCACCATCCTTTACATTACGGTATCGCTCGTCCTGACGGGAATGCTTTCGTACACTAAGCTGAATGTCGGGGATCCGGTATCTTTCGCGCTCCAATTTGTCGGCCAGAACAAGATAGCAGGCATTATTTCCGTCGGCGCGATTATCGGGATTACAACGGTGATGCTCGCTCTGCTTTACGCTCAGGTGCGCCTTACATTTGCGATGAGCAGAGACGGCCTTTTGCCACGCATGTTTTCCGAGGTTCACCCGCGTTTTAAAACACCGTTTCAAAACACATGGGTGACGGGGATCGTTGCCGCCGGGATCGCGGGTTTTATTGATCTGGGAACCTTGGCGCATCTCGTCAATATGGGAACCTTGGCGGCCTTTACGGTCATTGCGATCGCCGTCATCGTTTTAAGAAAGAAACATCCGGAGATCAAATCTTCCTTCCGTGTTCCTTTCGTGCCTGTTGTGCCGATCATCAGCGCATGCTTATGCCTGTATCTCGCAAGCAGCCTGCCGGGCGTGACATGGCTTGCCTTTGTCATCTGGATCGCCGCCGGGATCGTCGTTTATATGATGTATTCGAGAAAACACAGTTTGTTAAATAAATAAAAAGGGAGGCTCTTTTTTCTGTTTGAGAAAGAAGAGCCTTTTTTGCACTTGATAATTCATTCACCTTATGAATAATATGGTGTATGCTTCGTTTACATAAAAAGGAGGAGAATCACTTTGGCCATTGCCGCCCCGCTTAAAGAAAAACCTGTCCATCGTCCCGAGACAACCATGTATTCTATTTTGTTCATTATCGGGATTTGTCATCTGCTGAACGATTCACTGCAAGCGGTGATTCCGGCGATGTTTCCGATTTTGGAACGTTCCATGAATCTTACATTTACGCAGCTCGGAATGATCGCCTTTACGCTGAATATGGTGTCTTCCGTGATGCAGCCCGTCATCGGCTGGTATACGGATAAACGCCCGATGCCGTATGCTTTGCCGCTCGGACTCACCGCAAGCATGCTCGGCATTTTAGGTCTCGCGTTCGCCCCGTCTTTTCTGACGATTTTATGCTGTGTCTTTTTTATCGGCCTTGGCTCCGCCGTCTTTCATCCTGAAGGATCGCGTGTCGCCTACATGGCCGCCGGCGAAAAGCGCGGCTTGGCGCAATCGATTTACCAAGTCGGAGGGAATACCGGCCAGGCGATGGCGCCCTTGATTACCGCGCTGATTCTCGTTCCGCTCGATCAATTCGGCTCTGTCTGGTTTACGCTTGTCGCCGCAATCGCTGTTCTGTTTCTCATTTATATCGCCAAATGGTATAAAGGCCGCCTGATTCATTTGCGCGCCGTAAGTAAAAAATCACCGGCCTCCGCTGTGCAGACCGTGATTACAAAACCGATTATTCTCGCCCTTATCATGATTATCTTCTTAATTTTCGCGCGCTCCTGGTATGTGAGCGCAATCGGCAACTTTTATACGTTCTATGCGATGAATGCCTATCATGTCAGCATTCAGCAGGCACAGAGCTACATCTTCGTCTTTTTATTTTTCGGAGCTGTCGGCACGTTTCTCGGCGGGCCGCTTGCAGACCGTTTTGGAAAGCGGAACGTCATCATCGTTTCGATGATAGCATCGGCTCCATTGACGATTTTCCTTCCGTTTGCGGGACCTGTCATCGCCTATGGCGTACTGGCGCTGATCGGTGTTGTTCTGATGTCCAGCTTCTCCGTGACGGTTGTCTACGCGCAGGAGCTTGTTCCAGGCAAAATCGGAACGATGTCAGGGCTTACGGTCGGGCTCGCCTTCGGAATGGGCGCGATCGGAGCCGTTGCGCTCGGAGCTCTTATTGATTCAGCGGGATTGACGCCGACCATGACAGCCGTCGCCTTTCTGCCCGTTTTAGGTCTGCTCGCCTTTGTCCTGCCGAGCGACAAAACATTAAAAGAATGGCATTCATAAAAACAATCCCTGCCGAAAAGGCAGGGATTTTATGTTTCAACCGTATAAAAATGAGTGTCAGGAACCGCATATTTCGGAATAAACCCGTCTCTGAAATCAGGAAATGCTTTTTGAATTTCATCAATCCATTTTTTTACGTTTTTGATGTACGGCACGTAAATCATATTGACTGTCGCCTCGTCATCAATGTGATAGTACCAGCACAGATTGAATTCGTTCTCCGTGACGAGCGTAAAGCCTGAAAAATGATAAAAAATCAGCGGGGTGTCATTGACATATACAGCCCCGTCGCGCAGGCTGACGTCATATTGCTCAATATTCCACAGCGCCGCATTTGCGCCGATCGACTCCGTGACATGAACGTCTTCAAACTGCGTGGGCCACTTTTCAACATACCTTTGGTCACCGTATGTCTTTTTTTCTTCATTCATCTCCACCGTACAATAGGAGATGCAATCCTGTCTCCACTGCCAGACCGCCCGATACGCTTCCCCGGTATTCCGCGCGCCGACAAACCCGGTGTTGTACTGCCCCGTCAGCTTGTAATAAGACGCAAACCGTTCTGAATTGCGGTGATCCGTCAGAAAAAGGGAAGCATCCGGCTTTTCCGCAAACAGCTCGCCCGCATCTGAGAAGAAAAAGAGATCGGTGTCCAAGTGGGCAAAATATTCGGCTTCATCATACTCTGTCATCACATGGAACAAAAAAGCCGGCTTCAGCGTCCAGCAATATTCATGAAACGTCCGGCCGCCCTTTGCTTCAAGCAGCTCCGGGTCCTCCATTTCATGGAGCTGAACCGCCGTGACATGTTCCCACGGCACCTGCTGAAGCAGTTCGTACGCTTTCTGGTCGACACATAGCACATACAGATGAAAATCCCGGCAATGCTCATGGAGAGAATGAATCATCGGCATCAGTTTAAAGATATGCGTTCTGGAAACAATGGTTGAAAAATGATATTTACTCACCATATCACATCCAATTTATTTAAGATCCACATGCAGTAAATCAGCAGCCAGCGCTTTGAACGCCCTTGCAAAGTGCGTGACGCCCAGCTTTTTTTCCGCTTTTGCCAAAAGCTTTCCGACCTCCGGCAGATTGAAGCTGTTCGCCGTGATACGCGGACTTTTCGTCTTCCAGTCCGGGTCGAGGTTGCGGTCTTTAACCGCGTGCAGCAGCTCGAGAAAAATGTGCAGCAGGCTTTCATATTTCTCATAATCAAGCAGCACTTCGATGTCTGCCATCATGCTGTTGGTTAACTCCGCGTCAAACGGGCCGTTAAAAGCGAGGTGCACGTCAAGCGAATGAATGTCATTGTACTTGTCGCACATGTACGCGATGTTCGCCCTGATGTCATCAACCGAAGCGCAGTTGCTCGGATGCTCCTGATGGACGCTCATGATATCGCGCCGCAGCTGAAATCTCATTCCCGACTGATGAAGCCTGATGCCGAGATCATAATCTTCAAAGCCGTATCTGACAATGCCTTCATCAAACAGGCCGAGATCTGCCACGTGCTGTCTCTTGACTGACGAATTGTTCGTAATGAAAAAACGCCACGGCAGACGGTAGCCGTTCAAATCATCTCCGTATTTTTCCAAAATGCTTTTCAGCACACGGATAAAGTCGGTATCTAAATCAAAGCATTGGTCAAGAAAACTTCCGTCTCTGATGTCACCTTTATCAAGGAGCGGCTCTTTATCGCCCGGCAGCTCTTCATACAGTTCGGCGAGTTTTTCCTTATGCTCTTTTTCAAAACGGTCATAATAAAAGCTGTAAATCCGCTTCCAGAACATACCGCATACGACAAGATCGTCCCGGTTCTCATGAGCCTTGATATGCTTCGCCACCAAATCCTTTTCGGCAAGCATGTCGCTGTCATGGAAGATCAAAATATCGCCTCTGGCATTGCGGACCGCCTGATTCCGGCCGTAAGCGATCCCTCTGTTTTCTTTAATTCTCACAAAAATCAGCGGAAAATTCGCGCTGAATGATTCAAGCATGGATAAGGTTCCGTCTTCCGAACCGTTGTCAGCCACAATCACTTCGAACGGCTCTGTGCATTCCTGTTCATTCAGGGACAGCAGGCTGTTATAAAGCCTCTCCTTGGAATTATATGCGGGAACAATGACGCTTGCCTTCACTTTTCGTTCACTTCCTGTATATGATCATTTATTTGTTATCATCCTCAGATGCAAAGCCGCTGAACTCCGGGCAGACGGCGCTGACCGTCCCGATCACCCGCTTCAGAATGTCCTGGTAAAGCTGATGGACAAACGGCAGGTCGGTCCGGTCCGTCTCATGAATCTGCCGAATGTCGCCGGCTGTAACGATCCGGTATCCGCTGAAATGATAGAAAATCAGCGGACTTCCGTCTTCGAGCACAAGACGCCCGTCCTTCCATGAAAACGTGTGGCGGCCGTAATTCCAATGGCCGATATTCACGCCGGGCGTGGTGATGTCACACACGTTCGGGAACAGGCCGGACATGTAATCCAAGTAGCCTTGATCTCCGAATTTTCCTTCGCCCGGCGCATTTTTGCATTCTTCCAGGCAGCTTTCTTTCCACCATCTGAGACAATCTGTGCCGGCACTGTCGGTTTTGAAGCTGAGAAAACCGGAATTATACCGGCCTAAAAGACGCTGCAGCATGTCGATTTCCTGTTTTTCAAATGAGGGAATGACGATATCGCCCCGTGACAGAAGCACCGAACAATCCGGCTGATTGTCAAAAATCGCGCGCGGATCAGCGAAGAAAAACAAATCGGCATCAATGTACGTGACACGCTCTAATTCCGGATGTCCGTCCAGCACGAATTCGAGAAATACCGGCTTCACCGTCCAGCAGTATTCGCTTTGATCCCTCGTCCGCTTCAGTTCAAGGAGCTCCTCATTTTCCAGTGCGGACACCTGAATCAAGGTGACATTATCCGGCCGCATTGCCTGAAGCACGTCATAGGTGTCTTGATCCATACACAAAGTAAAAATGGGGGCGTCCGCCTGAACCGCTTTCAATGAGCCGAACAAAGCGATAGCCTGATACAGCCTTCCTTTTGATAAAACTGTGCAATATGCGCTTGTCACGTCTTTCTCTCACCTCTGTTTCTGTTACTTTTGAAAAAAGGCTTTATACCATTCGATCGTTTTTTCCAATCCTTCATCAATGGTATGCGCGGGCGTCCAATTCAGAAGCTTCCTCGCCTTTTCCGCCGATAAATATTGGTGCTTGATTTCATGGCTTCCCTGGTTGAGCACTTTCGGCTTGAGGTCACTGTCCATGGCCTTAAGAATTTTTTCTACTAGCTCCAGCACCGTCAGCTGAATCTCATTGCTGAAGTTGAACGCTTCCCCCGCAAGATTGAGCTCCTCCATCTTTTCCGCCAGCAAAAGGTATGCCTCGACCGCATCCTCGATGTAAAAATAATCACGGATAAATGTGCCGTCGCTGCGGATTTCCGGCGCTTCACCGTTCAGCACGAGCTGAATCGTCTGCGGAATAATCCGGTTGAAGTTCAAATCTCCGCCGCCGTACAAGTTGCCGCAGCGCGTAATACAGACCGGAAGTCCGTACGTATTAAAATATGTGTGGCTTAACAAATCGGCACAGCTTTTTGATACGTCATACGGATGTTTGCCCTGAAGAGGCATGTTTTCATCGTACGGCAGTGTCGGCTGGTCGCCGTACGCTTTATCACTGGACGCGACGATCACCCGCTTGATGAGCGGATGCCTGCGGCACGCTTCAAGGATGTTCCATGTGCCGAGAATATTGGCTTCAAATGTGGAAATCGGATTGCGGTTTGCGACGCCGACGATCGCCTGAGCGGCTAAATGAAAGACCGTGTCAATTTCATATTCGCCCAGCGCCCGCTCAATCACATCCAGATCTTCAAGCGCGCCCTGCACGATATTCATTTGCTTCACTTGTTCTCCCTGATACAGGTTCGACTTGGGCACAGTGTCACGGACAAGTCCCGTCACATTGGCCCCCTGATCGATCAGTTCCTTCACCAAGCAGCTTCCTAAAAGACCTGTACATCCCGTCACAAACACATTTTTATTTTTCCAGAAACTCAAACTTGATCACCATACCTTCCATACATGTTGTCCCCGGTCCCACATGTTGTTGATTTCCAGCAGATTTTTATACGTATCGATCGCCGTCCAGAAACCGTAATGCCGGTATACCGCCAATTCGCCGTCTTTCGCCAGCTCCTTCAGCGGTTCTTCTTCAAACATGACGTCCCTGTCTTTCGGCAGATAATCAAATACCTTCGGGCTGAGCACGAAAAATCCGCCGTTGATGATGCCGTCACTTGAGGTTTTTTCAGAAAAGCTTTTCGCCATACCGTCTTCAACCGTCAGCGTTCCGAATTGCGAGGTCTTTTCTATACCGGTGACGGTCGCCGCAGCCCCTTTTGATTGATGATAGCTGATCAGATGAAACAGGTTGATGTTGGCCAGTCCGTCCCCGTACGTCATAAGAAAGGTTTCATCACCGATGATGTCCTTCGCCTGTAAAAGCCGCCCCGCTGTCTGCGTGTGTTCCCCCGTGTCTAAAAAAGTGATTTTCCACGGCTCGGATTTTCCCAATATCCGCACTTCTCCGGTAGAGCTGTCCAGCGTCATGCTGTGATTCTTCCAGTCATAATCTAAGAAATATTCCTTAATCATCTCTCCTTTGAAACCAAGAAGCAGGATAAATTCGTCCACGCCATAGTATTGATAGAGTTTCATAATATGCCATAGAATCGGTTTGCCGCCTATCATGGCGAGCGGTTTGGGACGTTCATTGGTGATTTCGCTCATTCTCGTTCCTTTTCCGCCGCAGAGAATGACTGCTTTCATCTCTACCCCTCTTCTCTGTGAATATTGGATTCGAAACCGCCCGTATAAGAGAAACCAACCCGATAATTTGTCCGATTCTCTATCACCGGTTTCAAAATCTACTGTAAGATATGAGAGATTGGCGCCCTTTGTGACCAAAAGCTCTCTCTTTTTTCAGATTGGTGAAGATACACACAAAAAAAGAGCCTCACGGAAATTCCGTAAGGCTCTTTCTATTATTTATTATCCTGATTCAGCTTTTCTTTGCCGTAATGATATTTAGACGGATCAACCGGCGTAAAGTCGCTCAATTTGTGGAATCTGAGCAAGTCTTTGTACATCACGCTGTCAGACAGCTTCAGCTGCTCTGTGACTCTGGCTTTCAGGTTTTTCGTTTCCTGATTGCCTTTCAGTTCTTTTCCTGTCTTCGTATCGTATACGACATTGGAGATGGAAGTATATTTCGGCGTGACGTAATCTCCGTTACGGAACGTCACCGTATCATCATGGTCTTTCGAGAAGAGATCGGTGCCGAAATTAATATATTTCTTAGAATCGATGCCTTCCAAGTGAAGGATCGTCGGCACAACGTCCATTTCACCGCCGTACGTATGGTTCACCCCGCCTTTTTTGCCGGGAATGCGAAGCATAAGCGGCACACGCTGATTCTGCGCGTTTTGATAAGGCGTAATTTCTTTGCCGAGAATTTCTTTCATCGCGCGGTTATGGTTTTCAGAGATTCCGTAGTGGTCTCCGTAAAGCATAATCACCGAGTTGTCATATAAACCGGATGCCTTCAGATCTTTAAAGAACTGTTCAAGCGCTTCGTCGAGATAACGCGCCGTCTGGAAATAGTCATCCACAGTCGCGTCGCCCGTTTTCGCTTTTTCGATCGTTGCGTCTTTTTCATCAAGCGTAAACGGATAATGGTTCGTCAGCGTGAGCAAATGCGCGTAGAACGGCTGCTTCAGCGATTGAAGCTTCGGAATGGATTCTTTGAAGAATGGTTTATCCTTCAGACCCATATTGACAAGGTTGTCATCAGACATATCGTATGTGCTGGCGTCAAAGAATTTATCGTAGCCGATATGTTTGTAAATCTGGTCACGGTTCCAGAATGATTTGTAGTCACCGTGTAAAACGGCGCTTGTATAGCCCTCACTTTGGTCAAGGATGGCAGGAAGCGATTGATACGTGTTTTCCCCTTTTGTCACGAAGGCTGATCCTTCAGGCAGTCCGAACAGGCTGTTATCCATCATCAGCTCGGCGTCAGATGTTTTACCTTGGCCCGTTTGGTGGAAAAAGTTATCAAAGTACGTCATGTCCTCTCCGCCGCGTGCGAGTTTATTCAGGAACGGCGTGACTTCTTTTCCGTCAAGTTTGTAATTGATCAAAAACGATTGGAAGCTCTCCAGGTGAATCTTAATGATGTTTTTGCCTTTGGCCTTGCCGAAATACTCGGCGTTCGGCTTCGCATAATGCGACGATGTGTAGTTTTCAACGCTCGTCAGGTCATCGCTGCTGGCATATGCCCGCTGTGATTCCGTCTGCGCCGTCTGTACGCCGTCATAAATCGTGTAATTATAAAGGCCTAAGTATTTTACAATGTAATTACGGTCAAACGTTCTTGTCAGCAGCTCCGGGCGGTCCTCTTCGGCAATCGCCAGGTTCACGAAGAACAAAACAATACCCGTCACGATAATTAATGACGTATACCGTTTTTTCAGCTTGAATTCCTTCAGCTCACGTCTCCACACCAGAAGCGCGATTAAAATAATAATATCAACAAAGTATAAAATATCATGGCCGGACATAATGCTGAAGATGCCGTCTCCCATATTTCCGACATTACCGGATTGCTTTAAGTTAGGGAATGTCAAGAAATCATCGAAGAATCGATAGAATAGGATATTCGCATACAAAATAAACGTCATGATGAAATCAATAATCACCATGATAATCGCTGATTTGCGGCCTTTCGCAAACAATGCCAGTCCTAAAAAGAAAATGGCGCTTGAGAACGGATTGATCACAAGCAGAAACTGCTGCGTCGGACCCTTCACCCCAAGGTTGAATTCAGCATGATAGGCTAAATACGTTTTGGCCCAAAACAAAATAATAGCCAGTACAAAAAAACTAAGTCTGTAAGAAAATAATTTCTTCATGGCAACCTCTACTTTCCTAAACACTTTAAATCTGTATTCTTACTTTTTGCTTCAATTCCTGCTTTCCGAGCAAAACGAAAGCATCACACAGCCCCATAAACACACCATTTAAAAAAACGATATATTTATCATTCGTGTCATGCCCATTGAACATCTTATCCCGCCAGCCATTAGACGCAGGATATCCGTTCTTCGTTTCACATTTTTTTCTGGCATTAAAAGGTACCGTATCAGACCCGGTCTGAAAATAGGAGATACCAAATATAAGAATAACACAAACTTCTAAAAACGAAAAATGAATATCAAAGACAGCCGCCCAACAGGCGGGCTGAAGTTATTGTATGCAAAGGGGCTGAAAAACTTGAAGGTTTTTTTGGCTGATGTAAAAAAAGGACTGGAGTCATCCAGTCCTTTTCATCAAATCGATCAAATCCCCGCCCAAACATCTTTTGCGTAAATGCCTTTTGTCTGGAGGTCCAAAAGCCATTCTTGCGCTTGCCGTTCGTCTGTTTCGCGGACCGACTGATACGCTTTTTGCAGCGTTGCCTCTACATCGGGCGCCATTTTGCTGCCGTCGCCGCATACGTAGAGGTGCCCTCCCCGGCCGAGGATGGAAATTAGAGCGCCGGCGTCTTTCGCCATTAAGTGCTGCACATACGTTTTCGGTACGCCTTCTTTGCGGGAGAAAGCCGTATGAAGCGTCACGATTCCGTCTTTTTCGTAAGCTTCAAGCTCGTCACGGTAAATAAAATCATGATCGTTTCTGCATCCGAAATACAGATGAGCCTCCCCCAGCTCTTTTCCTTCTTTTTTTAACGCCGCCCGGGCTTGCAGAAATCCGCGGAACGGGGCGACTCCTGTGCCGGGACCGACCATAATAATCGGTTTTTCCGGATCTTCCGGCAGCCGGAATCGTGTTTCCGGAGTGCGGACAAACATCACGATACCATCCTCAGGATCGCGGTCCGCTAAATAATTCGAAGCGACTCCGCGATACTCCCCCAAACCGCTCCGGGCGGGGCCGCGAACGACGCCGACGGTAATTGAAGCCTGCCCGGGATGTTTCCGGGGCGAACTTGAAATCGAATAATACCGCGGCTTCAACGGGCGCAAAAGCTCCAGAAATCGCTCAAACGGAAGTTCACACGCTTCATATTTTTCAAGGAGATCGAGCATCGAGACGCGCGATGTTAAGATTTGCTCCTGATAGACGCCCTCCTCAAGAAAATCTTCCAATTCCCGTTTGTGCGGCGGGCAGACCGTATAAGCGGCCATTTCCCGGATTTGAGCCCTTGATGCCGCTTCCTGCAATTCGACACAGCTGCTCAGAAGATCATGCAGCCTGACCGGCCGATCGAGCGGGAGATGAGCCGCGCTCTGTCCGCTGGCCGTCAGCAGCACTTGATCATTCCCGTTCAGATTGAATCGGCGGAGAACACGGCTGACCTGCTCTTTGCTGTTTACCGGCAGCACGCCGAGATGATCCCCTTCATGATAGGCAGCCTCTTTCGGCAGAGTGATTTCGATATGCCTTGTGCTCCGGCCGCTTTCCGGCGCCTGAAGTTCCCTGTTTTCCGCAACGGATGCGTAAACCGCTTCATACGTCTTTGCCAAAGGGGACCCGCCAAGCCCGCTGACAAATTGAAGGCCCAGCGCACTTCGCTCTTTTTCGGCATTTTCATTCAGCTTGAGGCCGAATGCCTTCATAGCGTCCGTCCACATGCTTTTTTTCCATTCATCAAGCTTTCCTTCAAAATCGCCGCTGACGTCCCCTTCGCCTCGGGAGGAAAAGCGTTCCGCCCCTTTTTCGGCAAGCTTCTCATCAATAAGCCTCGGTACAGCCTGATATGTCGCCGCCCAGTTATGATCACCGCAGCCGAAGACGGCATATCTGACGCCTTCCAGCTCCCCGGGTTTGACTTCTTCAAGCCATTGAACGAATTGTCCCGCGTTGCTCGGAGGCTTTCCGTTATAAGAGGACGTAATGATCAAGAGAGCTCCTTCTTTCGGCAGTTTTCCGATCCGGTCATTTAGAGGCGCCGTTTCAGTCCGGACGCCGTGCATCCCGGCAGTATCGGCAAGCTCCCGCGCCACGCCTTCTGCGGTTCCCGTATCTGAGCCGTACAGAATCAGAAGCGGTCGGTTATCAAGCCCGATAATGGATGCGCCTTTTGTTTCCCGTTTTTCTTTTTCGACGTCTTCCGCCGCTTTTTCAGCCGCCGGGAGAGCAGCCGCAACGGCTTCTTTGTTTCTCGGCCGCACCCGGATATGAAAGTCGCCGGGCTTGATCGTTAGTGTCTGTTTAATATCGAGCTCATAATCGGTGTGATCGATAAAGGTAAAATGCTGCAGAATCATCCCCAGAACAAGGGTTGCTTCATGCAGGGCGAACTGCATACCGATACACGCCCTCTGACCGTTTCCAAACGGCTTATACGCATGGTGAGGCACTTGATCAGGATGTTCAAACCGCTCCGGATAAAATTCCTCCGCATTGTCTCCCCACGCGTCTTTATCACGGTGAAGCTGGGGAATTAAGACGGAAATTCTGTCTTTCGGCGTGATCGGATATTTCCCGCCGATCACCGTATCCTCTTTCGCATAAAGGCTGAACGCAGGCGCGGTCGGCCATAAGCGCAATGACTCCTGCAAAATCATTCGGATATAAGTAAGATCCAACACTTGTTTATATGAAGGAACGGGATCAGTCAAAACCCGATCGGCTTCTTCATAGGCTTTTTCCAAAACACGGGGATGTTTCAGCAGAAAGTAGATGGCAAAGGAAAGCAGGCCGCTGGTCGTTTCGTGGCCGGCAATTAAAAACGTGATGATTTGAAACCGGATATTTTCATCATCAAGTTTTTCGCCCGTTTCCGGGTCTTCCACATTCAGCATTCTGGCCAGCAGATCCTTTTCATCCCGGCCGCCTGACCGGCGCTCTGCGATAATACTGTCTACTAACGAAAACATCGCCTGAATGTCATGATGAAATTGGCGCTTCGTCCTGATCATAAGCTTATCCTGAACATCAAGGCGCTGCATTTGGTGCATCGCTTCATCAAGGGCGCGCACCATGCTGTTGATAAACGGATGAGGCGTTTCCCTGTAATAGCTGTTAAACCGATAGTTAAAGCCGCAAAGCCCGATCGTATCGAGCGTCAGGCGGGTCATATCAGCAGGCACATCAACGGCCTCATCCGGGTTCAGCCTAGCCCACTTTTGAATCAGCTGCACCGCGATATCAGTCATCATCGAATGATAATCTTTCATCGCGCGCTGGCTGAAGGTCGGCATCAGAATATTATGCGCCTTTCGCCAGTTAGGCTCATGCGTCCAGCTTGTAAACAGCCCGTCGCCGGAAAACGCCCGGACTTTCTCCAAAGCCCCTTCAATGCTTTTATCGAACCGCTCTTCATCACAAACCTCTTTCACCAGTTCATGGCCGGACACGACGATAATGGCGCCCGCCGGCGTATGCAGCTGAAAAATAGGCCCCTGCTCGTTTGCCAGTTTGATAAGCGACATTGTAGGCTTGTCTTTATCAAGCAAAGGAAGATTGCCGAGCGGGCCGAATGTCTTCGGCTGCGGAATCGGACCTGTTTCCTTCATGAATAACACCCTTTCTAACACGTTGATGCGTTCCTTCCAACTACATTGCCCTTTTCACCGGCCGATTATCCGCCGTCACGGATCAATCATCGGATTGACGATCGATAACGGTTTTTTCTATACTGGAGAGGCTTGTTAAATACAGAAATAAGGTGAGTTCACATATGGATTTTGAAATCAAGTTTTTATCGTTTTACGTCATTCAAGTGGAAGGAAAAGACGAACAGGCAAACAAGCAGTTCAAACATTTCCAGACGCTTGATACGGAAGAATTTGAAGAAAGCGAGCTGAAGGATTTTCTTGACGGGGAATTGAAGAAAATCGTCAAACGGAAAGCCGAACGGCATCCGCAATCCGAGCAGGTCCCCACAAAAATCGGCCATTTTATCACGGAGCCGGGCCATGAGCTTGATTCAAATCCGAATTACAACCTTTTCAACCGCGCCAGACTTGCGGATACGAAGGAAGCATTTATCGAGGCAAGCGAGCAGTTCGTCCGCACTTACCTTGACACGAGCGCCGTGCGCGGCGGTGTCTTTATCGTGGCATCGGCCGTTCCGCGCAAGTATTTTGAAGACAAATTCGTCTTTATGATGAAATGCGATTTCGAGCCGAAGGTCGCCCGCATCTCAGACGCCTCGTCTCTCATTAAAAAGGTCGAAATGGCCATCACGACAAAAAACATGAAAAGCATTCAATATCCGTATATGCCGGAAGAAGGCATGACGGAAGAGCATGAGCTGAAAATCCACCAGGCCTCGCACGCCCGTTATTTCGAAGATTTTCTCAAATTTGTCGAATACGGCGAATCGATGCCGGAAATCATGAAAAGCCAAGTCATGAACATGGTGCAGGAACACGTGTATGAAACTTTTGAAGAAAACAGCGAAGAGCTTCAGCAGTTTGAGCACGACATTGAAATTTGGGAAGCAAGTGAAAAGCGGGAAATTCAGGAGCGTCTCGACACCCATCAAGTCATCGAGGCATCCGCGCAGATCATTGAACACACGCCGGAAGCCGAGCTGAAAATGAAAGTCGGAGAAACAGAGATTAAAGGATTACTGGCTGATTTCGGCGAATCCATCCATCTCGCAAAAGTGAACGGGCGCTATGTCGCGCTCATTGAGGCGGAGACGATCTCGTTTGAAAAAGGCAGTTCGCCGGTGGAGTTTCACAAGCCTGAGGGGCTGCATGAGGTGATTGAGCGGATACGGAATAAATCTGAACAAGACTGACAAAAGTCCAGACGCCATGTTCTGGACTTTCTCTATTTAATAAGGCTCTTTGAGCAATCGATAGCATTCACTGATGATGTCTTGCACGCCGGGCGTTCCCTTTATCTCGCGGCGGACGATTTCAGATGAGAGATTCTGCACCTGTAATGCCCGCTCCGCCCGTCTTTCGAAGTATGCTTGACATGCAGTTTCATGGTTTTCGTGCTTTTGCAGTTCTTCACTAAGCACAATCGCGTCTTCAATCGCCATCGCCGCTCCCTGGGCCAATGTCGGCGCTCCTGCATGGACGGCATCCCCGCCCAGAACGACGCGGCCTCTGTGCCACGGTTCTTTAACCGCCATCTGCTCAATCTTATGAAACAAAACGGGATATTCCTTTGACATATTCTCTGTCACAAACTTCACTCCCGGAATTCCGCGCAGCAAGTCTTTCACCCGTTCAAAACGCGTGTCCTCGTCATCCCTGAAGTCAGCGTCATACGGCCGGATGATAAATACGTATCCTGTTTTTTCAGAGAGCGGCACGACTCCGACCTGCGTCTGCCCTTTTTTATACATCAGTGTCGAATCATGAAAAACCGGTTCGGGAAAAGAAATGTAAAATCTGTGCGCTCCCATGCCGAGATACTCCGTTTTCACTTCTCTTTGCAGCATTTGATCGCGGACAGCGGAGCGGATGCCGTCAAAGCCGGCGAGAATGTCAGCCGTCATCGCGGTTCCGTCTGCACAATGCACCGTTATGTCATCTGCCGTTTCTTCGTAAGACACGACTTTTTTACCGAGCAGAATCGTGACCCCCGCCGCTTCAGCATGCTTTTTGAGGATATCGTTTAACGTTTGCCGCAATATATTATTCCGCCCCGGCAATGAATCATCTAAAAACGCCTCACTCACTTTAAACTGCAGCGTTCCGTTTTCATCATGCTGCTTCAGCCATTCCGTTTGAAAGCCGTGTTGACAGCATTCATCATACACACCGATTTCCCGAAGCACCCGCAGCGCATTTTGAGGCTGGAGAATGCCCGCTCCGCTTTTTCGCATGCCGGACGCCGCCTCGCAAAGGGTCACTTCAAAACCCGCTCTGCCGAGAGAAATCGCTGCGGACAGGCCGCCGATCCCTCCGCCCGCTATGATGATCTTTTTCACTTCATGGTTCATCACGATACCGCCTTCACTATTTATTTATTATCCATCAACTATTAGCCACCTTACTATATAGGCTGAAAAACTGTCAATCTTTATAGGTTGCCTTTTGAATCCGGCAAGCTTATACTTTGAATCACTAAAATGGTACGGAGGCTTACAAAAATGGAGTTGAGACATTTGCCGGATTACTCGCAGATTGCCGGACGCGCTGGGATTTACGCCGATATGGATGCTGAATCATTGAAAACATTTTTGACGTTATTTGATATGTCTAAAAAAATGAATCAGGTCATGGAGCATTATTTCTCAAGTCACGGATTGTCCGAAGGGAAATTCAAAATTTTAATGTTTCTGTTTGACGCACCCGGCCACAGCCTGAGTCCGACGGAGCTGGCGAAAAAATCCAATGTCACCAAAGCGACCATCACCGGATTGATCGACGGACTCGCACGGGACGGCTTTGTAAACCGCAGCCGGCATACCGGCGACAGACGAAAAATCAGCATCGAACTCACAAGGGAAGGAAAAGAAAAGCTGATGCTGTTTCTTCCCGGCCACTTCTCCAATATTTCAGGAGTCATGGAAAGCTTCACCGCTGAACAAAAAGCGGAATTGACAAAAATGCTTGAAGTATTATTTGATAAGCTTCTGCTGTTTTCCGGCGGCAGAACATAAAAAGGCGCCCCTCTCAGCAGGGCGCCTTTTTCGCGCGGTTAATCATCACTGTTTAAAATTCCGAAAAACCGTAGCAGGTTGATAAACAAGTTAATAAAGTCGATATAAAGCGTCAATGCCATCAAAGGAATCAAATCAGCCGTGATGTCCCGGTGCTTGATCTGGTTCAGATCGTATAAGATATACATTGAAAACACAATCGTTCCGATGACGGAATACGCCATCATGGCGGCGGAATTCAGCGGGCTGAAAATATTAAAGATCCCCACTGCGAGAAGCGCGATAACAGCGACAAGCAAGAAGGACCATAAAAACGACAAGTCCTTTTTCGTCTTAGCGCCGATCGTGCCGAGCACCGCAAAAATCACAAACGATGAACCGAATGCCTCCAATACGACATAGGCCCCCGCTGCGGACGCATAATGGCTGATAATCGGAAACAGCGTCATTCCGGAAATGAAAGCGAATGAAAACACAAACACATATCCGACGGCTTTTTTTCGGCGCAGCCAAAATGCGGCGATGATCATGACGACCTCTAAGACCGACAGCGGCAGCATCAATGCCGGCGGAATGAACTGGCCCGTATACAGGCCGATTGTCGCAACTAACAGTGTAAACACAAATACCGTTATAATGCGCTGCATAATAGATTGTTTGCTCTCATAAGCAGCAGTTTGCATGTCAAAAGTCCTCCCAAAAAATGATCGTGATAGGTCTATTATAAATAAAATGGGAGAAATTTGTATGATTTTAAGAAGATTTTAAGGATGTCAGGCCTGACGTTTTGCTGCGCACTCCTGCATATCCATGAAATCATGCAGTTTTTTCGTCAATCCGCCGTGCCCGAATCGGATATCCCCCTTCTGCCCCGGCGTTTTCGCGAAATCGAGGAATGCCAGCACATAAAGACGCCTGACGGGAATCGGAATGACGCCCGCATCATAAAACCAGCCGTCAATTGTATTGAGCACGCCTTTGTTAATGCCGTATTGCTTCGTGCACCAATGCAGAAAGCGCACTTCGGGCAGGTGCAGATACCGGCTCTCCCGGAAAGGAACAGTTGAATGCTTCATATGTACCGCCTCCTGTCATTGGCTGTTTTTTAAGATTGTTTTACTTCTTTGCTCTTCAGGGAAAATCGATATTTCTCCACCTTATCAATTTGTGTCACTTGGGAATTATGAACCGTAATCTGAACAGTCCCGAAATCGAGCGTTTCCAGCGCACTGATAATCTTTTCGATCACATGCGGATCTACGTTTCCTTTGGACGTCATCATGCTCCCCCTTTATGTCTGGCCGTTCGTCTTTTGACAATGAGTGTTTTAATTCATACTATTCTGATAAGAAATATATAATTATACTATTATGTTTTCATTCAGAAATCAATAACATTTACACAATTTTTGGATATGTTTTCTTTGCGAATACTTTCACTTCCTTCGCTTTGATATAAACCGTGTCGCCGACCCCCGCCCCCAAGGCGTCATATTGCTCTTTTTAAGAACGCAATCTTCCGTTCCGACATATTTAAATTGTTTTCCGCTGACAAAAAAAGCGCCCCGCCTCTGGCCGGAGCACCTTTTTTCTATGCTTTTGCTTCCTCGATCACACATGTGACGCCCATGCTGGCGAGCGCCTGCTCCAGGGAGCCGTAGGTTTGATACTCTGAAAAATCAAGCCCCAATTGGATAGAAGTCTGTGCCACATCAGGCCGAATGCCGGAAAACACGGTTCTGATGCCGAGGAGAAATAACGTTTTCGACAGCATATACAATTGCTGCGCCACCATCGTATCGACAATGGGCACACCGGACAGATCAATCACAAGATTTGTGATCCGTTTGGCGACACAGTTTTCCGGCACCGACTCCAAAATCACGCGCGCCCGTCTCGTATCAATCGATCCGATGAGCGGCAGAGTGCCGATCGTATCCGCGATCAAAATAACCGGACAGCTCAATTCGGAAATAAGCTCCTGCTGAGATGACAGCCTCGCGATCATTAATTTCTGAAACTGTTCAGTAAAATCCGTCATCAGCTGATCAAACGAGCCGTTGACAAGGTGATTCCAGCGGCGGGCATCCTCGTTTGTTACGATGTCCTGATGCTCATCCATAAAACGGGTGACCGCCTCCCAAAAGACGGTTCTTGAATTGCCGATCGCCTCAACGACCTCATGAACCTCCGCGTCTTGCTCCACTCTGCTTTTCGCTACCTGTGCGGCCCATTTTTCTTTGTTATGCTGAAAAACGGCCGGATCTTCCAAAAAAGCGCTTGCGATGACCGTGTTTGTAAAGGTATGCTGCTCGATCAGCAGCCGTTTCATTTCCTCACTTAATTGATCCGCAGAATAAAAACGCCCTCTCAGCTTCCGTCTCAGCTTGAGCCATTTTTCCGTCAGCTCTGCCGAATGTGTAATAATATAATCATGAAGTAATTGGTCTTTGTTCACTGCCGTCTCCTCTTTCAAGAATATGTACTTTTGTCTAAATTATAAATCGGAATCGCCGATCGCACTAGAGAAATTAAAAAAACCCGCACATTAAAGCTTTTGATTGCTTTTTTCGGCAGGAGGATACACTATAAAAGAAATGAAACAGGAGGTCAGTATGATGATCAAAAAAATCGCGACAGTCGCCGTATACACTGATGATCAGCAAAAAGCGAAAACATTCTGGACGGAAAAAGCGGGGTTTGAAACCGTCGCCGAGCATCCGATGGGACCGGGCGCCTTCTGGCTTGAGGTAGCGCCCAAAGGAGCCGCCACTCATTTGGTTATTTATCCGAAAGCGATGATGAAAGGGGCCGAGCATATGAAGGCTTCTATCGTATTTGAGTGTGAAGATGTCTTCGCCGCATATGAACAGATGAAAAAGAACGGCATCACCTTTTTAGATGAACCGAAACAAATGGAATGGGGCAGCTTTGTGCAATTTAAAGATGAGGATGGTCATGTCTTTCTCCTGAAATCGTAATCCGTCAGGCACCCCAATTGACTTTGAGAATCATTTTCATTTAAAATGTTGGATAAAGCGTGAAACGGATTGGAGAGTTGCCAGATGTTTGTGCAAATCAGAAAAATGACCGTAAAAGAAGGACATGCCGACAAAGTAATCGAACGCTTCAGTTCAGAAGGCGTGATTGAAAAGCAGGAAGGTTTGATAGACGTAACGGTCCTGGAAAAAAAAGTCCGCCGCGGTGATGAAGAAGTCGTCGTGTTAATCCGCTGGGAGTCAGAAGACCATTGGAAACAATGGGAAAAAAGCGAAGACCACATCGCGGCCCACAAAGCAAACCAAGGCAAGCCGAAACCTGATTATATGCTTGGAACGGATGTCGGTATGTATCATGTCAGAGCCGTTAAAACAGGCGTACACGAAAAATAATAAAGAGCATTTGCCCCAGGGCAATGCTCTTTTTATTTTTTCTCCTCATACGGCAGGACAAACAGCGGTTTATCGGGCTTCCATTCCGCATACAGCACGTCCTCCGTTTTTTTGATGTTCAGCTTTTTCAGCTCCTGATTCAGCTGCTTTTCTTCCAGCCCGGCTTCTTTCAGATTTTCATACAGCACTTCGCCGTCAATAATCAGCGTGACCGGCAAAGAGACCTGCTTCGGCTTTATTTGCATGTCGCCGTTTTTCGTCGTGTCATATTGAAATTTAGGCAGGACGCTGACCATCCCGTTTGTTTCTAAAATCGCGTACTCCGCTTCCTGTATGGAAAAGCAATTCGCCTGTCTGAGAAGGCTTTGCAATTGATTAATGTCCAGCTTATTCTTTTTCAGCACATCATATTTCAGTTTTCCTTTATGTATGATAATACTCGGCTCGCCTTCCAACAGCTTTCTAGAGCTTTTTACTTTCTGCGTAATCAGTTCGATGAGATAAATTAAAATCCCCCATAACAGAGAGGCAAAAATGATTTCAAAAATCCTGACGCCTTTATCATACACCGCATTTCCGACCAGTTCGCCGAGGATGAGCGCGGAAATAAAATCAAACGGCGTAATTTGCGAGAATTGAGTTTTTCCAAGCAATTTTAAAATCACAAATAAAATACCCAAACCGCATACTAACTCCCAAGCCACTGTAAGTAAATGTCCCATATTCGCACCTTCTTCTTAAAAGTCATTACCATTATGGACATTCGCCTGTTTTCTATACAGCGGCCGGCAACACACAAAAAAAACGCAGCCGAGGCCGCGTTTTTTCACTTCTGCTTACTGTTTTCGATTCGATCTGACGACCCGTAAGCACACCTCAGCGGCATAACCGGCGGCCGCTCCGGAACCCGCAAACATCGCGGCAAGCCCCAAGCCCATTCCTTCCCAGCCGCCGACACCGAAAATGCTGTAAACAACCGTACCGAAAGCAGTCAGGCCCAGCACCGCCAAAAGGCACTCAGGCCACATCTTTTTCGGCCATTTCTTGCGGAGCACAGCCGATACGGCAAAGTTAAGACAAAATGCGGCCAGACAGATCAGATAAAAAAACCCCATGTCTTTTACCTCCGTCATAAGAAGCTTTTTATTTACTCACCTTTTTTTCAAACAAATGATAACCCGGCGCGAGTCCTTTTGATTCGTACCCCATTCCGCTGTAAAACGACTGAAGCGCCTGGTTTTCGGACACGCAATCGAGCCGGATTTTCGTTTTTCCCGGACAAGACACACCCGTCTCCGCCCAAGTCATGATTGTCCGGCCGAGCCCAGCCCCTGCAAACCGCCTGTTAATCGCCAGCCGGTGGAGATATACGGACTCCTCATGTCCTTCATCGCCCCATAGACGTCTGTCCCACCCGCTTGCTTCGGGAAGCAGCATGACGACGCCGGCCAGCTCTTCATTCTGCCTGAATAAAAAAACATACCCTTGGGCGATCGCCTCCCGCATATTGTGGGTATCTTCCCCTTCTAGAAGGCCGCTCCACTGGTTCGACCCTTTATCGCGAAGCCATTCTGCCGCTTGCACGAGCAGATCCATGACCTCTTCTTCATCATCCTTCCGGGCGGAGGTGACCCGGAATGCCCCCGCCTTCTCCTCCGTAATCGTAAATGGTGTCATAAAATCCTCCTGTAATCAGAATATTCGACACCTTTATTATAGACCAAACGCAGAAAGGAAAAAAACAGCCGTCGTGTTTGAGGGCCGTTTAAAAAATTTTCTTCTTATCACGTTCTTCTTTTAAAATCTCAACCGCTTCCCTGAAACGCATAGAGTGGACGATTTCACGCTCACGCAGAAAACGGAGTGAATCATTCAGGTCAGGGTCATCGGAAATATCAATAATCCATTGATACGTCGCTCTCGCCTTTTCTTCAGCCGCAATATCCTCATATAAATCAGCGATCGGATCTCCCTTCGCCTGTATGTAAGACGCTGTGAACGGAACTCCGGCCGCATTGTGATAAAACAGCGCGCTGTCATGGTTGACGTAATGATCACTGAGCCCTGCATCACGCAGCTGCTCCGGGGTCGCATCTTTTGTCAGCTTATAAATCATCGTCGCAATCATTTCTAAATGCGCAAACTCCTCCGTGCCGATATCCGTCAGCAGGCCGATCACCTTGTCAGGAATCGTGTAGCGCTGGTTTAAGTACCGGAGCGCTGCGGCCAATTCGCCGTCCGCCCCGCCGTATTGTTCAATGAGAAACTTAGCCAGCATCGGGTTGCATGTACTGACTTTAACCGGATACTGCAGCTTTTTTTCATATACCCACATTTACAGATCCCTCCTTATACTTGCCATGGCCAAGGACCGCGGCCCCAGTCCCATTGAGCGCCGACCTGACTCACGCCGAATTGCAGAAGCGGTCCGTACTCAGGCTCAAACCGCTTTCTCAGCTGTCTTGAGTACCGGGAATATTCATGAAACTGCTGAAGCGCGAGACGGTCATGGGGATGCGTATCCAGATAAAGCGTCAGCTCAACCAAGACAAAGTCCGCCGCCTGAATTTGCTCCAGCAGCCGATAGTATTCATCATCAATCTTTTTCGCCATATTCGATTCCCCCCCGATAAGGATTATCATAGAAATCGTAAAGATCCTTCCAAAGGGTCCCTTTTCTCAATGCCTCCATCGGAGAAAACTGCTCCAAGTGATACGGCTGAAACCGCATATAAAGATGCGGCGGCGTTCTGTAGTATTTTCTCCCGATCGGCGGGCAGGGATCAAACCGGCTGTGGAAGGGTTTATAGGATTTGACCGGTGTAAACGGCTGATTTTCTTTCATTACGATCCTCCTTTCCTAAACACATGACCTTAATAGGTATGAATCCGTATCGGCATTTATGCCCTGTAAGAAAATAAAAAAGCTCGCCGCATAGAAACGGTCACAAAAAAAAACACTCTTGCTGTTCCAAGAGTGCTTTTTCCCGAATGATCAGATATATTGGCTGTCCCGATGATGATGATGGAACGGGTAGCCGCCGTAGCCTCCGCCATAGCCGCCGAAACCGTACCCCGGATATCCCCCGAAGCCTCCGTAGCCGCCGTAGCCGCCAAAACCGCCGTAACCGCCGTAACCGCCAAAACCGTATCCCGGGTATCCGTAGCCTCCGCCGAAACCGTGTCCCGGATATCCTCCGAAGCCTCCGTAGCCGCCAAAACCGTACCCCGGGTAGCCTCCGAAGCCTCCATAGCCGCCGCCAAAGCCTCCGCCGTAAATCGGTCTTCTTTCATTCATGATTTATCGCTCCTTCACATAGGTTACAGTCCAGTTTATGACATCCGGAAGGAAACGTATGGGCATCCGCCCAGTTTTGGCGAAATAATCAATAATTGCTTACGGAGAAATTCGATACAGGCCGACCGCATAAGCAAAATAAAAAGGCCGGAACTTATGCCGCCCCGGCCTTTTTGTCTTTATTCGCCTAAATCTACATTGTGATAAACCTGCTGTACGTCTTCGAGGTCTTCCAACACATCGATCAGCTTTTCAAATTGAGCTTTCGCATCTTCCGGAAGCTCGACTTCATTTTGCGCAAGCATCGTCAGCTCCGCAACCGTGAACTCTTCAACGCCGGCATTTTTGAATGCCTCCTGTACCGCATGGAATTGATCAGGCTCGGCATATACGATAACACTGTCATCCTCTTCTAATATATCGCGCACGTCCACATCAGCTTCCATCAGCAATTCCAGCGCTTCATCCGCCGTCTTGCCTTCAACGCCGATAACGGCAGTCGCATCGAACATGTAAGCGACAGACCCGCTCACCCCCATATTTCCGCCGTTTTTCCCGAATGCGGCACGCACTTCAGGCGCCGTGCGGTTTACATTATTGGTTAACGCATCAACGATGATCATTGAACCGTTCGGCCCGAAACCTTCGTAACGCAGCTCGTCAAAGTTCTCCTCCGCGCCGCCTTTCGCCTTTTCAATCGCACGCTCAATAATATTTTTCGGCACACTGTACGTCTTTGCGCGCTCAAGCACCACTTTTAACGCCTGGTTCGATTCCGGATCTGGCTCGCCTTGTTTTGCCGCCACATAAATCTCACGGCCGAACTTCGCATAAATCCGGCTCGTATTTGCGTCCTTTGATGCTTTCTTTTCTTTAATGTTGTTCCACTTACGGCCCATTTTGTTCCACTCTCTTTCACGAATTGAATCTGTATGATAAATACTCTGCTTCTATTATACCTCAGCGGTTGGGTTGTTTCGAGTGTAAGACATTAGAAAAAACAGGCACGCTTAAAATCACCGAAGCGCAGTAAGCCGAATTTGAAGGTTATTGTACAAAACATAAAAAGCCTCCCTTCATACAGGAAGGAAGTCGCAAGCCAAAAGATTCATTTTATTCTTATTACCTATTTCCTACACTGTATATCCTGACTCACGTGGTAAAATTTTGATATCGAACAAAAGAAAGGATATGGTCATGAAAGTTTTCGAAGCAACCACCCTCCTCGCCGCCGCCAAACAGCGCGCGAGTGAATACAAAGAACTGCGCGGCCAGATGGTCAATCTGAAAAAAGCGTTTCAAGGCATGGCTGACCTCGATGACAGCGACTTCTCAGGCCGGGGCGCAAATAACATTAAAGCTTTTTTCAAGGACCACGCCGGCGTCACAGACAGCTGGCTTGATCTGATCGACATGAAAATCGCATTTCTCACAAGCCTTCCCGGCAAGGTCGAAGACGCCGGACTTTCCAATTCGCATGTGGAGGAATCATTTCTGGAGCACGAGCTCACCCACGCCCTCAGTAAATCAAAGGCAATTATGGAAGAGCAGAAAAAAGACATGCGCTCCATCCTCGGAGAAATTGAAGACATCATCTCGCTTGATCTATTTTCAACGGAAAGCACGGATCAGAATCTCTCTTCAGCTGACAAAAAAAGAAGCGAAACGATACATAAACTCGGCAAACTTGATCACGATCTAACGAAAGAATACGCAGAAACCGAAGCGAACGAACAGTTCATCCAAGCCGACTTTCAACAGCTTCAAAACGCGACGGGCAAAGGAAAAAGCGCCACGCCGCTTCACTACAACGCCAAAGCGTACCGAGAAAGCGACATCCATAAGAAGAAAGGCGAGATCGCAAGACATTCGGATGCTTATTTGACGATTAAAAAGGAAGAGGCGAAAGAGCGGGAGATTGAAAAACTGAAAGAAAGACTGAAAAACTACGATTATGCGAATGCCGATGAATTCTACTCAATGGCCAAAACAATCGGCTATAAAAACCTGACAAAAGAACAGCAGCGCTACTTCACTCAAATTGAAAACACGCGTGAACTTACAGACGGTTTCAAAGGCGTTGCCGTCGGCCTTTATGATTCCGGAAAAGACGCGGTCACAGGCCTGTGGGATATGGTCACAGATCCGGGCGGAACGGTTGAAGCCATTACAGGAGCGGTGGCTCACCCGATCAAAACGTATGAAGCCATTTCAGCGGCAATCGAAGAATCGTACCAAAAAGACATGGTGAATGGCGACACCTACTCCAGAGCAAGATGGGTGTCATATGCGGTCGGCACCGTTGTGACATCAGTTATCGGCACAAAAGGCGTCGGCGCCGTCTCAAAAACAGGCACAGCCGCCAAAGTGACAACCAAAGTCAAAACAGCAGCAAGCAAATCCGCCACAGCACAAAAAGCGATAACGGTCTCAAAACAAACAGTTGATCACATCAAACAAAAAGTAAACACAGGCATCGAAGTATCAAAAAAACGCGCCAAAACCAAGTTAAATCAAATGGGAGATCTCACCCTGGCTGATATTCTCCCGTATCATCCGCGTCACGACTTAGTGCCGGCGGGCGTGCCTTACAATGCTGTCAACGGGGTCACACTTAAAGAAGGACTTCAGAAATTCGCTAAGGTCATCCTGCCGAAACCGTATGGAACCTCCGCAAGCGGCAGACGGACACCGGCACCGCATGTACCGCCGGTAACGGTCAAATACGGCGAGCATTTTGCGAAATGGACCAGAAAGAAAGTATTGAAGCCGAATGTCATTTACAAAACAAAAGAAGGCTACACGTACACCACTGACAACTATGGTAGAATTACAAGTGTCAAAGCAGACTTGCAGCTGGGAGAAGCAAAACGCAACCAATATGCGCAATCAAAAGCAGGTAAACCAGACCGTCTGACAGATGACGACGGAGGTCACCTAATCGCCACCCAATTCAAAGGCTCAGGCCAATTTGACAACATCGTGCCGATGAATTCTCAGATTAATAGGAGCGGCGGGAAATGGTATGAAATGGAGCAAGAATGGGCAAAGGCTCTTAAAGAAGAACCACCGCAAAAAGTTAACGTTAATATAAAAGCCATATATAAAGGTGATTCACTAAGACCAGACAAATTCATCGTTAAGTACAGCATTGGAGATGCTGATTTCGAAAAAGTAACAATAAAAAATCAATCTGGAGGTTGAGGTCATGGACACACCAAAAATGGGTGAATTGTATCAAAGAATAGCAACTCAGATAAATGAAATGATTCCATCTGAATGGGAAAAAGTATATCTTTACGCCGAGATATTAGAGGATTCTTCCGAAGTGTATTTTTATTTTAATATACCGGGCGAGAATGAATTCTTATACTCACATAACATTCCAGAATATTTTAATGTAAGCGAAGATATTTATGATGATTTATTAATCGAACTTCAAGAATCATTCGAAGAATTACGCGAAGAATATAAGGAAAATAATCCAGAAACTTGGACGAACTTGACTTTGAAACTAAATAGGACAGGCCAGTTTTCTATAGATTATAATTATGAAGATGTAATTGCTTCAGAGCTAAATGGATCTCAAAGAAAGGCTGTTTGGGTGTATAAAAATCTAGGTTTACTGCCAAAAAGGAAAACGGTAAGAGACTTTTTAGAGGATTATATCAAGACTAACGAAGGGAAAATTTAAATTAATTTCTGATATGGGACAGTTATATCAACAAATAGCAGAACAACTTAATGAAATGATTCCATCTGAATGGACAAAAATCGTTCTTTATGCGGAAATATTAGAGGATTCATCAGAAGTTTACTTTTTCTTCAATACACCACAAAGTGAAGAGAATATCTATTCTCATGATATACCGAAACAATTCGATGTTAGTAAAAAAATATACGTGAGTTTATTAATTGAACTTCAAGAGTTATTCGAGGAGTTAAGAGAAGAATTTAAAGCAAACAACCAAGATATTTGGACCAATTTAACGCTCAAACTAGAGAATACTGGAAAATTCTCAATAGACTACGATTATACCGATGTCATCGCCTCAAACTTAAACGGTACTCAACGGCAAGTCGTATGGGAATATAAGAATTTAGGTATCTTGCCAGAAGATAAGAAAGAGAAAGATTTTGTATTAAACTACTTCGGTCTATAAATCAATAATGGCTCAGCTCTTTACTGCTGGGCTATTTTTATTCTCAGATTGGCTCTTGGCTTTTATGGAAACCGAAAAAGGCCTATTATATAAAAAGTCAGCCGAATGATTTAATAATTTGATTACTTCTGAATGGAATAAGGTTGGCCTATACGCTGAAATTTTAGATGAGTATAGACTTTTCTTTAGTACAGAAAAAAGAAGAAAACCAATCATCCCATACAAACGAATAATCATATTAATGATAATTTGTTTAATGCACTTCAAAATTTATTTTGAACTGAAAATACATCTTCATATTATTACTTAAACATGAGGCGGAAATTTTGGACTTATTTGAAGATTGCATCGAAGCCCTTAAAGATCCTAAAGAAATTTTATCAGATGAGCTAACCGAACAATACTTCGAGACACTAAACAATAATTTCCCGATAACCAGTTGGGCTAAAAAATTGATTGGGGCAAAGTACCACAAAAAGAAAGTATAGAAACCTATGATGATCTATATAAATGGTTAAAGTTTAAAGAGATTGTAGATACAACCATTAATCTTCTATGGAATCCATCGGATGTTCCTGTTGTGAGGACTACATTAGAGAATGCATTAGAAGTGCTAGATAACGTACTTGCTCTAGGTTCAGATACTTTTATGTACAGCGACCACGGTTTTGTTATTGAATTTTTCCATGATGGTGAGGTCACAATCGGGAGAACTGAATAGTAGTAAGCTACTTCAGCTATAATTCAAAAATGGTTCACTCCAGCTCTGCTTAATAAATCTAAGCCCTCTTAATTGAGGGCTTTAGATTTATCTCATCTCACTTTATAAAAAGGAGCAACATTTTGACAGTAAGAAGAGCCTTAATAAAACAAATTAATTTAACAATCACAGCAATAAAAACAAACAATCAAAAGAATCCAACTCCAATGGTGAAAATCCTAATAAAAAGATACGAAGAGGGAAATGAATTTATCCTTCAATCATCGGATGAACAATTCGAAGAAGACCTCTCTAAAGTTAGAAATAAACTAGACACTCTGACAAGAGCATATCTAGAATCAGCTAACAACTATATGAATCCTATGCTCATAGTTAGTTCTTAATATCGTATTACCAAGAGTCAATATTGCCCTTAAAACAATTGATAGTAATAATAAACCTGCTATAATCAATAATTAGAGGATAATTACTTTCAGAAAAAACAACTCAAATGATTTCAAGAGCTTTTAATCAGACAGCCGTACATCTCTTTAAGATCTGAAAAGGTGATTTCTATACCTATACGTTTCAATTGATCCTTACGCTGATCAAACAATTTTTTTAAAAGTGTTTCTTTATCTTCATCTCTCCCTAAATGTATAAGACGATGACAAAGTGGACATAAACTTACCATGTTCTCTAGTTGATCTAAGTCATATTGGAATTCACCTTGCTTAGCTATAGGCACAAGATGATGACACTCAACAAAAGGCTTATTGGTAGATTTAGAGATAAATGTTTTATGGGAGTCATCAATTTCGCAAGTGTAATTTGAAAGCATCATAGCCATTGAGGCTAGGCTTGCATTCCTTGTCCACTGCTTTTGTCCACCTTTATTATAAATTGAATCTGGACGTACTTTTTTTTGATTTACTTCATATGACTTTTTTACACTCTCAGATATAATAAAATGCGGAATTGCTAGCTGATATTCTTCTTCATTAGTCGTTTCATCTGTAAACACCCCGTCTTCCTGTTATAAAATGAAATCATTGAACTGTTCTATTGATCTCTTTCCAATCAGTCCTTCTATTTCTTTATATGTAATCAACAAATTTTGTAAATCGGTTATGAATTCTTCCTTACTAGGTATATTGCTCACATCATAATATCGTCCACATATATGTCCTAGTTCATATCCTCTAGCAAGATCACCATTACCCTTTAAATCAATATTTAAAAGATTCATGTTTCTAGGTATAGTATTTAATTTTCCTCTAATTATAGAAGCTGTTTTTTTTATTTTTTCCTTCCCTAGCTTTGTTCCATATTTATCTTTAAAATATGTCCAACCTTGATTCAAACTAACATAAAAGCCACTGCCATCTGCATTAAACAAATATACAATATAGTACCCTCTTGTGGCTGAAATCGTTAAGTTCTTAATAAAGATAGAAATCCATGGAACCTCAGCCCATCTACCTTGTCCTACCGAACCTACTATATGATAAATTTTTAGATCTAATTCGGCGTCTTTAAAAAGAGACTCCTTTATCTTATGACGAACAAGTGTCCCTAAGGGATGGTCTTTAAACATCTCCCTTTTAGCTTTATGATATTCTGTTATTACTTTAATCATTTTTTCTAGTATGGTTAAATTTGAATCATCTAAAACTTTAGCCATTATTTCAAACACCTATATATATAAATGAGATACCTAGAGACGAAGTATAAAAAGCCTCTCCTGATCTTGGGAGGCTTTAGTTTTTTTAAAATTTCTTATATTTCTTTTCTCTCCAAAACCGCCACACACTTCACATGGCTTGGATGGTGATGGCAGAAAATATTGATGTAGTGGTGTTTACCTTATACTTTTAAATTAATAATAATTTTAGCATTTGAATCTTACATCATGCCGCCCGTAGGCTGTTAGAGTGTAATATTGCTAACATTGTAATGTATGTAACTCCTATAATTTTATTTACCTTTGAAATTCTGTGCCTAGCTTACATATCCATAATTGTAATCGTTAATTCACGCATAGTTCCAATTCGATTTTCGAACATTTCATCCCACATATCTAAACAACGCTGATTAACTTCGAAATCACCTTGGGTTCTATCATAGAGAAAAGCAATTAATTTCGATAATTCCCGAGCTATACCATATAGTTCACTTCCAACATCTTTAACTTCTTCTTGAGAGTTTTGAATTATATTTTGGCACATACCGAATATAACTTCTTTGAATAATATGATTGGTATATCATTTTCATTTATAAAATATACAAAGCGACGCACCATTCTTCTGGTAGTTTTAGAAGTTACTAATTTTAAAATAAACTCTTCATCCTCCTTTATATTTATCTTTTCTTTATATAATAATTGAGAATAAGAAAAAGTAAGATCGTCATCTTTTTCCTCATCCAAAAAATGTACAATTATTTTTTTACACTTTTCATGATGTTCTTGATATCCAATAAGATCACATGCAACCTTAACGATTCCTTCTTTTTGTTCCTTAGATTTATTAATATTCTTAAAAAGAATATCTCCAAAGCTTCCATATAATACATACATATTCGCAATGTGTTTGGCACCTACTTTAGCCACGTCTTCAAACTTTGAATTATACATTTCAAGGACTAACTCTTTAATCGTTCTAGAATAATCTTTATATAAATTATAGAACAAGTTATATGCATATGGATGAGCAGCAATTCTTAGATCTTTGTTAGCCAATTGAAAGAACCACTGTACAGTTTGTTCCTTATCAAAATTCATAATCGGTATAATACACTCTATTGCTGACATATTTACCGCTAGATTTTTATCGTTAACAATAGAATCTACAGCATCTTTAAAATAATCATATCTATCTTTATCTTCCCAGAGTAAAGAAGCTATTGCCTCAGCAGCGCAACCTCTTACACAATTCATTGAATTTGTAAAAAGAGAATTAATCGTGTTTACTTCTTTATCTTCTGAGGACACTACATTGAACTCACCCTGCTCTGGATTCAGATGATTCATTGCTATATTTGATATTTCGTTTAAAATATCCTTGTCCCATAATTCTTCAGCTCTCTCTCTAATTCCTCTACAAAAAGACGTTGCAACATTTATATTCTCATTGTTAACCCATTTTTTATATAAACTCTGTGCTAGATGGAGATTAACAGGTTTCCAATCTCCGTTTTTATTCATATCCTTATCTAAATCTTTTTTACCTATTATATCGAAAACAGCACTGATATAGTGATTATCAATATCTTTCGGAAACTTTAAGGCTAAGTTAGCGATTCTATTTGGATCTTTTTCACCAACTCTTATAATATCTCTTGAAAATTGCCTTGGTGAAGATTCTAGAATAGGTCCATCTTTTAAGGACCATTTATCTTTTTGATAATCTTTTTTCTCAATAATCTTTAACCATTGTTTATCACTTATTTTTTCAGCTTTAGTACCAATAGTCGAACTAACAAACCCCCCTATAGCATTATTCCTTTTATGCCTAAAATATTGACCATTAAATTTCCGCTTTAGAATTCTTTCCAGTTCGAAAGATTTTCTTGATATCCTATCTTGGTCGAGAGCTGGAATTAAATAATTTTGTACCTCGCCCCAGTATATCCAATGAACTGTCAATTTATTATGTTTTATCCTATTTTCTCTATTAAACTCAAACCTACGTTTTGCTATTTCTAACTCATCTTCTTCATGATAATAGTAAAGTCTATGTTCTAAGCTTTCAAACACTTCATCTGAGCATGTTTTAGAGTGTTTTTCTATTACTTTTTTAGCGATATATAAGTATTCGTCAGAGTCCCCTGTGTAATTGAATAATCTTGTGTGTGGATTCTCAATCAACCAGCTAATAGCATAATCAGAGCAATCAACCGGCAGACTTTCCATAAGGGATAATAAAATCTCATTTATTATAAGTGAAGAATAGTCATTATATTTTTCACAACTCTTCAATAGATTCTTCGCATCAATTTTAATTAATTCTTTTCCTGAAGCCTTAACCATCTCTACATAAGCTCTTCCATACAATTGACCCATATATTGTTTAGATATCCAAAAATCTATTTTTTTGTCATAGATTGAAGTTGTATTTTTAGTAGTTTCTGCAATATATAGCATAAAGTCCTTCCAGACTTGATACGGTCGATCCTTTGCAATTTCAGTAAGGATTTGTATTGCCTTATAATCCAAATCCTGTCTATTTTCAATAGCCTGATTGTTGACATTTTTAACAATTAAATCAATTAAAGATAATGCTCTGCTAGGAGCATCTTTAGCAAGTTCTTCCCAAGAAATGTACGCATTCCATAGTTCTGGCCTAAACTTTAATAATTCCAATCTAAAATCGAACATTTCATCAGAATCATCTGCAATATTCCAACATAGCACATTGTAAATTTTATTATCCAAATCAGGGTTTTTGAATGCTAAAGGATAAATCAATGAAGTCACTTCATTTGGTAAATCAAAGTTAACAGATCTAAGTAGCAACAATGCTAGCTCCCTATCTTGTTCACAATCAAGCCAAGTATTAATGTAACCTTCTCGAATTAAAAACTTTATAAAAATAGGGTGGTTAATGAAAGCAGCACCCAATAAATGATTTCTCCAGTACTCTGAGTTAATATATTCTTTTAAGAATACCTCCACTTTTGAATTGATTGTTTCTACCTGTCCCAGTACTTCTAAAAAGACATATTTCATGTAAAAGCGTATATTTACACTTTGTATTAGCTCAATACCCACATCAACAAAGTCATCTATATCAAAGTCTAGTAAATTTTCTAATAACATCTGAAGTTGATACCTTTTAGATGGAGTCTGTTTAGAAGGAGAGCCAAGTATACTAATAATGGAATTACCTTCAAATATTTGTTGAATCATTTTTTCAACCAAGAAATAGTCATAAAAGCTTTGATGAACAAAACCAATTCTCTTACCATCTGAAAACAATAGTCCATTGGATAATAATTGCTCAATCGCAACCTTTGAGCAATTATTTACCATCTGTACAGGAATCATTAACTTCCCTAAATTATCAATTTGATGAACTATTGTATCTTTTAGTTCATTTAAATCATTAATAAAAACACCCATAATTTCACAATTAACACTTAATTGTGTCCACCATTGTTTTATTAAATCACTAGAGGATATGTATGTATTAGACTTCCTTTTCTCTTCCAAATTAGACCAAATATATAGATTGCTAGGTGTTTTTAACAAGAGTTTAAGTTTCGTTGATAAGTTATTATATGTTTCTCCTACAACTTCTTTTACGCTATCATTATCCAGATCACTCATAATTATTTCTTTCCATGTGTCTTCTTTGTAATTGGTGTTCATTTTTGAAAACAATTGCTTTATACCATTATCATTTTGGAAATCAAACGTTCTGCAAATGAATACCAGCGTTATTTTTCTATCTCTTTCCTTATTGATATTGTTTACTTCTGCTATCATTTCTTTACAGACTTCTAGTGCAGTACTTGAGTGGTTATTCGTCCATCGGATTGCATCTAGTTGGTCTAGAATCAAAACAGCTTCTTTATCCTTGGAAACTGCATCAATACAAAATACTGGTGATGCAGATAAACCTAATTGATCTCCGTAATTATTAGAAGAATATTCTGGAACACGCCGATCTAGTTTTAATGCAAGATGAACTATATTTTTTTCTTTTAGCTTATTTCTTAATTCTATAACACATCCGCTTTTTCCGCTTCCTGCTTTCCCATGTATAATTACTGAATTTCCATTCAAAAGTTCTTTATAACACTTTTCACTTTCCTGCCTATGCATGAGAGAGTTATTAATTTTAACGAAAGCAGAATCAAACTCATTATTCAGATACTCAATTCTTGGCATAATCCGTTCATCTTTATGTAATTGTCTAAATGAAATGTCAGGTTGACTTTCTAAAAAGTTTATTATCATATAAGATGATATTTCTTTTCCTAATAAATCATTTTCTATAGGGTAGCTCAATAATAGATTATAAATAGTTTCGGGATTACCTATAAAAAGATACTTTATAGTTTCCTTCAAGGTTAATTTTGTTTCTAAATCATCGGAGTAATGTATAACATGCATTCTTTTTAAATAATGAAAGGCTTGTTCATTGTCTTGAACAGAACTATGATCCAGCCCAAGATACTCACATATTTTTCTATATTCTTTATACACTTCTGTACTATTCTTTATTTGATATTCATAAAAATCTCTAGGGTTTCCATTAGAATTTCTAGCCCGATTAGTAATATCATTCAACATCATACTATTAACTGCTGAAACAAATTGATAACTAATCTTATCACTGGAGTCTAATTGTTTTTTTGCTTTTTGAAAAATTCCTTTTGCACCCAAATCACCTATAGTCCAATACTCTTTGCTTGCATTTCTCCCCTTGCATTGCGAGCATATTTTACTTCCATCATTGTTTCTAATCCATAGATCAATGCCCTCTTCCTCTTTCCCAATACCTTCCAGTATAATAGATGATATTTCCTCTTTTATTAGTCTAAGTAATTGTTTAACCACCCATCTACCTTCATATCTATTTCCAAACTTATCAGCCCTACCACCAGTTTCATAAGGCAAAGGAAGCCCTCCTCTTTAAAGATATATCTCTATTATAGATCCATTACGATTATTACGGAATCCTGAACTATTTTCTAAAATGAAAAAGCTTTGTGAGATGAAGGAAATTCAAATTATAACGTTAGATGGTTCCATCAATACTCAGCAACAAAACGTAGATTTAATTAGTCTTTATGCTTGGATAATTGAACATGAGACTCAAATCATGAGGCAACGAATCAAATATGGTAAGGAGAAACCATGTTAGATGAACAAATTTAATAATTTCCAAAAAAATATTGTAACCCAACAACAAGCGAAAACCGCAGCGGTTACTTAGCCACTTAAATGAATAGTCGGCTATGAAATTCTACGGTTTTTTAATATCGAAAGGAGAAAGAAACATCAATGAATAGTGATTTTAGAAAGCTCCGAAGCTTTATTTATAGTTAATGATCCAGAATCAGTAGATTCTAATTAACTTTTACAGGACTATAGGAAGCATTCAAATTACTTTACTGAATTAGCTTCAAAGAATATAGAACAAAAAATACGAGAATCGAAAGGAAACAAACAATCATGAAAAAACAACCTAGAGTAGGAATCTATTTTCGTACAAATCATTTAAATAATATGGCAACCCTTCATCACTTAGAGGTATATGCCAAGGAAAGAGAATTGGAACCTATTATCTTTCTGGATATTGACAGCGGAGTTGAACAACGACAATCTCTAAACCATTTACTAAACCAAGTCCGCAACCAAAAAGTAGATATCATTATCACTTATTCTCTTTCACGTTTCTCACGAAAGACCAGTGAGTTTTCTTCCATTTTATGTTAATTTAAAAAATTCAACGCGATATTGATTTTATACAGCGGTCAAATGGAGGTAGCTCATCATGACTAAACAACCTCATTCAGTTGAACATATATATACCGATCCTAAGTTGGCATTTGCTCATTGATCAAAGCAATTATCGGATAATAAAATAGAAGAATTTGTAAATACCACTAACAAGGTAAACACTGCTACATCTCAACCAAACGATAAGGAGCAAGATGCTTCATGAGATGTGCAATTTATATTCGAGTATCAACAGATAAAGAGGAACAAAAAGCCTCACTAAAATATCAGAAAGAATTGTTTTACAAATTCATTGAAGAAAAAGGATGGGACATCTACGAATTTTGCATAGATGTGCAATCCGGAACAACCGCAAAGAAAAAAAACCTTCAACGAATGATTGAAGACTCTCAAGACAAAAAGTTCGATTTCATCTTAGCCAAAGAGTTATCGCGACTTGCTCGGAATGGTGAGTTATCATACAAAATCAAAAAACTTTGCGAAAATCAAGGAATTCACATTATCACATTAGATAACGCCATCAACACTCTTACCGGAAACACAAGTATGTTTGGGCTATACGCATGGATGTATGAACAAGTATCTCAAAATACAAGTAATCGTGTAAAAGAAACATTAAAAACACGTGCAAAAAAAGGCTTGTTTAAAGGTTCCAATCCCCCATACGGTTATGAGGTCAAAGAGGGGAAGCTTTTTATTCGTAATGATGAAACACCTGAAATTGTTAGAAGAATCTTTCGTGAATATCTTGAAGGAAGTGGTCGTGAAAGTATCGCACGACGGCTCTATTATGAAGGAGTCAAAACACCCGCAGATGTTGCAGGGAAGAAAAATGCGAGTGACAAATAGAATGATTCCACGATCAAGCTCATCTTAACAAATTCTCATTATGTTGGAGATTTAGTTCAAGGGCGCATGACGACAGTAAGTGTCACAAGCAAAAAACGAAAGAAACAAGACGAAGATGATATGTATATCATTGAGAATACCCATGATCCCATCATCTCGCATGATATGTTTGAGGCCGTGCAAAAGCAGCGAAAGAAATTCATAACTGCCCCAAAGCTTCACTTATTTACGAACATCCTCTTTTGCGCGGATTGCGGAAAGGGAATGTGGTATCGAAGTAATCGACCAAATGGTTATATTTGCGGCACTTATGCTCGGCATGGTAAAAAAGCTTGTAGCGCTCACACGATCAAAAAGGGCAATCTCAAAGAAACGATTTTGTATGATATCCGAAAACTTGTTAAAAATTGATAAAGAACAATATTTGAAAGTGCTTGAGGCGAAGTCAAAGAAATCAAAAAAGGATATTCAACAAAAGCTTGATAAGCTCAACAAGCAAATGGCGTATAAAGAGTACGAAAATAGAAATTCATCAATATGCTTGCTGATGAAAAAATCAAACATGATGAGTATTTAGAAATGGTTGAAGATACAAAAATGAATTTGCTCAGCTTGCGGAAAAGAAAAATGAAATGCTCTCAATGATTGAAAGTGAGCAAGTGATTGATAATATCGACAATCTGAAACAAGAGCTTCTTCAATTTCTAAACTTTAATGAATTAACACCGGAAATTTCACATCGCCCAATCAATAGAAATGATGTAAAAGAAGACGGCACACCAGTGATTAATTACCGATTTGCCGCCCCAACATTTGAATAAAAGCGGGTATTACCCTTATCGGGAGCCTGCTTCATTTTTTAAAATCATCTGCGATACTACCTCCACATGATTCGTATGCGGGAACATATCCACCGGCTGCACTTCGAGCGTCTGATACCCGCCATCCTCAAGCACCCTCAGGTCTCTTGCAAGCGTTCCTGGATTGCAGGACACGTACACCACCCGCTTCGGTTTCATGTCGATGATTGTCCGCAGGAGGGCTTCGTCGCAGCCTTTTCTTGGCGGATCGACGACGAGGGTGTCGGCCGTGATGCCTTCTTTATACCATTTCGGAATGACTGTTTCCGCTTCTCCGACTGCGAATTCCGCGTTTGTGATGCCGTTCAGCTCAGCGTTGCGTTTCGCATCCTCGATGGCTTCCGGCACGATTTCGACGCCGTACACTTTTTTCGCCTGCTTCGCCAGAAATAGAGAAATCGTTCCGATGCCGCAGTAGGCGTCAATGACGGTTTCTTCCCCTTGCAGCTCCGCGTACTCAAGCGCTTTGTCGTAGAGCACTTTTGTTTGCTCCGGGTTAACCTGATAGAACGATCTGGCGGAGATGGCGAATTTGACGTCTCCGATGAGGTCGTAGATGTATTCTTCGCCCCAGATGACGTTTGTTTCGTTCCCAAAGATGACGTTTGTTTTGTTTGGATTGATGTTTTGCACGATGGATTTGACGTGCGGGAATTGCGCTGTGATGTCTTCGATGATTTTCGCTTTGTGCGGAAAATCGCTTGTTCTTGTGATGAAGACGATCATCATTTCGCCCGTGACGACGCCGTATCTGACCATAATGTGGCGGAGCCAGCCTTTGTGGCGTTCTTCGTTATAGGCTTTGACACCGTATGCTGCGCAGATGTCTTTGACGGCTTGGACGGCTTCGTCATTTTTGGATTGCTGGATCAGGCAGGCGCTCATGTCGATGATGTCATGGCTTCTTTGCTGATAAAATCCGGCGACGAGTCCGCCTTCTCTTTCTCCTACCGGCACCTGCGCTTTGTTTCTGTAGTTCCACGGGTCTTCCATGCCGAGCGTCGGGTGCACGGTGACTTTTGAGAGGTCCAGCTTGCCGATCCGTTCTAAGACGTCTTTGACTTGTTTCTGTTTAAACAAAAGCTGGCCTTCATAGGTCATGTGCTGAAGCTGGCAGCCGCCGCATTGTTTGTAGATTGGGCACGGGGCATCCGTTCTGTGCGGGCTTTCTTCCTTCAGCTCGATCAAACGGCCGAAAGCGAAGCCTTTTTTGACGCGTGTCACTTTGATTTGCGCTTTTTCCTCAGGCAGGGCGTTCGGCACGAAGATCGGGAAGCCCTGAACCTTTGCGACGCCCGCTCCTTCGTGCGTCAAATCCTCAAATGTCACATCATAGTATTCATTTTTTTCTATCGGGGGTTTCATTTTCATCTATAATCACCTCTAGTTTTACCAATAGCCTTGTTTCAGCGTGCTGGCAAACCTTCAAATTCAATGTCAGCCTTCAAAGGTTTCCGATCACGCTGAAAAGATGACAAAATCCTAAAACGAATACTGTTTTAGGATTTTGTCCGCGTATTAATCATCCAGCTGTTCCGCTTTCTCTTTCGGCATGATGACATGAATATGCCGGTACAGGTTCACGAATTCGCCCGGCAGCATGCCGCCGTACTCGCCGTCCAGGTTCAGCTGCATCTTTTCTGATACATTGACTTTCACACGGTTCGCTTTTGTGTAAATAATGTGCTGATCGTTAATATGATCGCCTCTGAGCGCCATGCTCGCGACTCTGATAAACTCCGCGAGATTGGCTTTTTTCAAAATAATCAAATCAAACATGCCGTCATTCAGGCTGGAATCAGGGGCCAGCTTCTCGAATCCGCCGACCGAGTTGGTCAGCGTCACTAAAAACAGCATAATTTCGCCTTGAAACAGCTTGCCGTCATATTCAATCTCGACTTCTGTCGGTCGAAGTGAAGGCAGCATTTCCATTCCCTTTAAATAATAAGCAAGCTGGCCGAGCATCGTTTTCAGTTTGCTTGGCACATCATACGTCAGCTCCGTCAGACGGCCTCCGCCGGCGATGTTGATAAAATACTGACCGTTCACCTGTCCGATGTCGATCGGGCGGGCTACGCCGTTAATGACGGTATCAGCGGCATTCAGTATATTCTCTCTCGGAATGCCCAGCGCTCTGGCGAAGTCATTTGTCGTGCCGACCGGAATGATGCCGAGTGTCGGGCGTGTGTCTAACGGCGCGAGGCCGTTGACGACTTCATTAATCGTTCCGTCTCCGCCGGCTGCGATAATCAGGTCAAACTCCCGCAAAGCGGCTTCTGTTGCGGCGTGGGTGGCATCCCCCGCGCATGTGGTGGCATGGGTGGAGGTTTCATAACCGGCTTGTTCAAATTTTTGCAGGACCTGGGCAAGATTTTTCTTAAAAAGCTCCCGTCCTGAAGTCGGATTGTATATTATGCGTGCACGTTTCATTATCTCATCATCCTACTTAAGAGTATCCGATCCATTATTAACACTAACAACCTTTAATTATACTATGACTTGAGAAAATCGCAACAATATGTACAGGAATTGCCAGAAGAAAAAAGGCCCCGGCTCCGTTTAAGGAGCCAAGGCCCGCTGTCTTACTCTTCTTCCGTTCCAGGTTTTTTCTTACGGAATTTCGCTAATACTTCATATACGATCGGCACAATCAGAAGGGTAAGCAGAGTCGAACTGATTAAACCGCCGATAACGGTGACACCGAGTCCTTTAGAAATGACCTGGCTGCCGCCTTCGAAGCCCAATGCCAATGGAAGCAGGGCGCCGATTGTCGCGATCGCCGTCATCAGAATCGGACGCAATCTCGTAGAGCCCGCTTCCAGGAGCGCTTCTCTCGTCGATAAGCCTTCCGCTTCTTTATGGATGACGCGGTCAATTAAGACAATCGCGTTTGTGACGACGATTCCGATCAGCATCAGCATACCGATCATGGCATTCAGACTGATCGTCTCTCCGGATACATACAGGCCGGCTAATGCGCCGATGACTGTAAACGGAAGCGAGAACAGAATCGCAAACGGCGCTAATGCTCCGCCGAACGTGATCACAAGAACGAGGTATACGATGGCGATTGCGGCAAGCATCGCTAAGCCGAGTTTCGTAAAGGAATCAGCAATATCCGCTGATACACCGCCGGTATCAATGGATACATTGTCCGGCTTATCCAGTTTGTCAACTTTCTTTTGAACGGCTGATGACACCTTCGTGACGTTGTCAGAAGTGACGGTTGCCGTTACGTCAGCGTACACTTTGCCGTCGCGTTTGGAAATGGTATCGGATGTCGTGCCATTTTTCACTTTCGCCACATCGCCGATTTTTACTTCTTGGCCTGCAGGCGATGTGATGGTTTTATCCTCTAATTCTTTTACACTCTTATACTGGTCTTTTTCTGTTTTGATGTTGACGTCAAGCTCTTTGCCGTCTTTTTTCACCGTTGTCAAAGGAGACTGTGACGTTTGGGACATCAGGGCTTGGGAGATTTGCGAAGCCGTCAGGCCCTGCTTGCTGAGTTTCTCCTGGTCAGCGGTGAACGTGTACTCATCATATGTGCTGGAAAGGCCTGAGTTGATGTCTTTCAGATCCTTCTGCTTTTTCATGATGCCTTCGATGTCTTTGACCGTGCCTTTAATATCAGACTCTGAATCTCCGTACACATAGTACGTTAATTCGTTGTTGTTGCCTGACGAGCTGAAATTTTGTGATTTCCATTCGCCGCGGCTGGATGTTTTTTTGATTTCTTTTAAGACATTGTCTTTTTCTTTGTCAAAATCAGGCGTGTCATCCTCGTATTTCACGTAGAACAATGCGCCGTTTGAGCTTCCGCCGAGCGGACTTTGCGAACCTAAAGAATACTGAACGGTATCGACATGTTTGCGTTTAAGCAGCATGTCTTCCGCTTTTTGCGCAGCTTTTTCAGCTTCGCTTTTCGTTTCGCCCGGTTCAGGCGTATATGTGAGCTGCATCGTTTTGTCCGCTTGCGCAGGCAGGTAACTCGCGCCGATCAGAGGTACGAGGAACAAACTGCCGACAAGCATCAGAACCGCGATGATAGATGTAATCCATTTATGTCTTAATGACCAATTCAGCACTTTTTTATAGAAATTGGCCAATCTGCCCGGCTTATGCTCTTTCGCTTTAACAGGCGCGCCTGTGAGCGATTTTTTGAATAAGCTGTGCGCAAGCATCGGCACCAGTGTGATCGAAATCAACAGCGATGCGGCAAGCGCGAAGACGATTGTTAATGCAAACGGCATAAACAGTTCGCCGATCTGTCCGCCGACCATGGCAAGCGGCAGGAATACGGCAATGGTTACGATCGTTGATGACATGATCGGTTTAAACATTTCTTTCGTCGCTTCACGCACCAATTGCTTCCCGCGTAAAGGTTCATCTTTCAGCCTCATGCGGCGGTAAATGTTTTCGATCACGACAATCGAGTCGTCGACTACCCGTCCGATGGCGACCGTCATCGCACCGAGCGTCATTATGTTCAATGTGACATCAAGCTGATTCAGCACAAGAAGCGCAATCAGCAGTGACAGCGGGATGGAAATGATAGAAATCATCGTTGACTTAATATCTCTTAAGAATAAGAGAATGATCACGACCGCAAAAATCGCGCCGAAAATCGCTTTGCTTAACATCGTATCCACCGACTCTGTAATCGGCTCTGCCATATCAAGAGTCGAGCTGTACTTGAACCCTTTGTGGTCTTTTTTGTATTGATTCAGTTCATCTTTAATCGCATCGGCCACTTCTACCGTGTTGGCGTCATTGGCTTTTACGATATTAATTCCGATGCTGTCCTTTCCGTTCGTGCGGGAAATGGATTCAGCTTTTTTCACATCTTTAATGTCGGCAATGTCAGAAAGCTTGACTGTCGGCACTCCTGCTGCCGCGCTTTGCTGTGCCTGCTGCATAGCCTGAGCGTCCGCCGCAGATGCCGCACCGGCTCCGTCCGCTTGACCTTGAGCGGCAGAAGAAGATGTGACTGGAATTCTCATATCTTTCAGATCTTTAATTGACGTAATATTTCCGTTAACAACAACTGATTTTTCTTTGTTGCCGAACGTGTACAATCCAAGCGGCGTATTGACGTCAGAGCCTTGGATCACTTTCTTGACGGTATCTTCATCAAGTCCGTACTCTTTCATTTTTTTGTCTTTGAAAGAGAATTCCACCTGCTCTTCCTGCTGTCCGGAAACTTGCACGGACGCAACGCCCTGAATGCCTTCAAGCTTAGGAACGAGAGTGTTTTCCACATTTTTGGTCAGGTCTTCAAGCGAGCTTTTGCCGCTTGTCACACTGAGCGTCAAAATCGGGAAAGAGTTGAGGCTGTAACGGGAAATGTCAGGTTTTTTCGCGTCGTCAGGAAGGCTGACACTGTCCAGCGCTTCAGCGACTTCGGTTTTCGCCTTGTCCATATCCTTGCTGTAATCATATTCAATCATAACCGATGAGACGTTTTCAGAGGATGTGGACGTTACGACGCTCACTCCTTCTAAATTCTGGACCGCCTGCTCGATCGGTTTTGTCACGTCATCCGCAACTTGACTCGGAGCAGCTCCGGGATAAGTCGTATTTACTGAAAGGTAAGGCATGTTGACGTCCGGTATGGATTCCTGCTTCATATTCATACCGGCATACAGCCCTGCTACAGTAACGATAATCGTCATCAGCCAAACTGCGAATTTGTTCTTCAGTACAAAGTTAATAATGTGGTTCATCATGTCCTCCGTTAATTTTTATTGACTGACTGGTCATTCTATATAATACTAAACGGTATAACTCAACATCGTCAACTAATAAGGCAGTAAATTTTTCTAAATTTTTCAGGATTAAGGGGAAGCACGTCATGAACGAAAAAAAAGAGAAAATCATAAAAACAGGCATCCATTTATTTGCCAAAAAAGGGTTTTCTTCAACAACCATTCAGGAAATCGCCGGTGAATGCGGAATTTCAAAAGGAGCCTTCTATCTCCATTTCAAATCAAAAGAAGACCTTTTGCTGTCAGCATGTGAGTATTACATCGGCATGTCTATGGAAGAAATAAAGAAAATCAAAACAGAACACCAGCATAAACCGCCTAAGGACGTATTCCGAAAACAAATCGCTTATCAATTCCAGGAATTTATGGAGCACAAGGACTTTATCATTCTCTTGCTGAGCGAAAAGGTCATTCCTGAAAATCAAAAGGTCAAACAGTATTTTCATGAGGCCAATATTCAATTTAACATGCTATATCGGGATGCGTTGCTCTCCGTTTACGGAGATGCCGTCACACCGTTTATAGCGGATGCGTCCGTTATGGCGCAAGGAATTGTGAGCTCCTATATTCATTTCTTGATTTTTAATGAACATACGGCATTCCGGACGGAAAACGTGGCGGCCTTTCTGATTGCCAGAATCGATGATCTGATTATGGGACTGATAAGAGACAATCCCGATCCGCTGCTGCCGGAGGATATCTTCACTCAGCCCGCGGCGGACAGAGAAAGACTGCTTGCGGATATTCAAAAGATAAAAGCACAGCAGGGGCTGCCTGAGGACGTCCTCGTATCGCTTGAAGTCATTGAAGAGGAATACGCAAAGGAAGAGCCGCGAAAACCGATTATTAAAGGAATGCTATCCAACTTGGCAGGCAGCGGAAATGAGCAGATTGAAACGCTGCGGTCTTCCATTGAAACCTATTTCAGCTTATAAAAAAAGAGACCGGCGCTTACCGGTCTCCGTATCAGCAGCGCCCTTTCAGGCGGCTGCTTTTTTTATCGTTTTTTGATTTCTTCAAGTAAGATCTTGTTGACCATCGGCGGGTTGGCCTGTCCTTTTGAGGCTTTCATAATCTGCCCGACAAGGAAGCCGATCGCACGGTCTTTTCCGTTTTTGAAGTCTTCAATTGACTGCGGGTTGCTGTCAAGCGCATCTGTTACCAGCTTCAGAAGCACGCTTTCGTCAGAAATCTGGACGAGGCCTTTTTCTTTGACGATTTTTTCTGCGTCGCCGCCTTTTTCAATTAATTCTTTAAAGACTTTCTTCGCGATTTTGGACGAGATGGTTCCTTTTTCAATCAGCTTAATCATGCCGGCAAGGCCTTCAGGAGTCAGCGCGACATCCTCAAACTCTTTTTGTTCGGCGTTCAGGTAAGCTGAGACTTCACCCATCAGCCAGTTTGATGCCTGCTTGGCTTCTGCGCCTTTATTGACCGTTTCTTCGAAGAAATCAGCCATTTCTTTCGTCAGCGTCAGAACCATTGCGTCATAAGCAGGCAGACCGAGCTCTTCGATATAACGCTTGCGGCGCTCGTCCGGAAGCTCAGGAATGGTTGCTCTTACGCGTTCTTTCCATTCGTCATCAATGTAGAGCTCGACAAGGTCAGGCTCAGGGAAATAACGATAGTCGTCAGAACCTTCTTTGACACGCATCAAAATGGTTTTTTTCGTCGCTTCATCGTAGCGGCGCGTCTCCTGCTGAATGACTCCGCCTGACAGAAGCACCTGCTCTTGGCGTTTTTCTTCATGCTCAAGTCCTTTTTGCACGAACGCGAAGGAGTTCAGGTTTTTCAGCTCCGTTTTTGTGCCGAATTTCTCCTGGCCGATCGGACGGAGGGAAATGTTGGCGTCACAACGCAGTGAACCTTCTTCCATTTTACAGTCGGAAACGCCTGTGTATTGAATAATTGATTTCAGCTTTTCGAGATATGCGTAAGCTTCCTCCGGTGTGCGGATATCCGGCTCAGATACAATCTCGACAAGCGGCGTGCCCTGGCGGTTGAAGTCAACGAGGGAATAGCCGTCGCCCGTATGCGTCAGTTTTCCCGCATCTTCTTCAAGATGAAGACGGGTAATGCCGATTTTTTTCGTTTTTCCGCCGACTTCGATTTCGATCCATCCGTTTTCGCCGATCGGCTTGTCAAACTGAGAAATTTGATATGCCTTCGGGTTGTCCGGGTAGAAATAGTTTTTCCGGTCAAACTTCGTATCCGTTGCGATTTCGCAGTTCAAAGCCATTGCGGCTTTCATCGCGAATTCGACCGCTTCTTTGTTCAAAACGGGCAGCACGCCGGGATAGCCGAGGTCGATGACGCTCGTTTGGGTATTCGCTTCCGCGCCGAATGGCGTCGGTGAGCTTGAGAAAATTTTAGATTTTGTTTTTAATTCCACATGGACTTCAAGTCCGATTACCGTTTCAAAGTTCACTTCATTTCACCCCTTACAGTTCAGGTTTCGCTTTATGATGATCTGTTGCCTGCTCAAAAGCATGAGCGACGCGGTATACAGTGCCTTCATCGAAGTGTTTTCCGATGATTTGCAGTCCGAGCGGCAGTCCGTCCGCAAATCCGCACGGCACGCTGATTCCCGGCACACCCGCGAGGTTGACAGGAATCGTTAAAATATCGTTGGCGTACATTGTGAGCGGATCGCTGGTTTTTTCGCCGATTTTGAATGCCGGTGTCGGCGTTGTCGGTCCGACGATGACATCGTATTTCTCAAATACGTCTTCAAAATCTTTTTTAATAAGCGTGCGCACTTTTTGCGCTTTTTTGTAATACGCGTCATAGTAGCCGGAGCTGAGCGCGAAGGTGCCGAGCATGATGCGGCGCTTCACTTCATTGCCGAAGCCTTCTGAGCGTGTCTGTTTATAAAGGTCGATCAGGTTGTCCGCATTGTCTGAGCGGTAGCCGTAGCGGATGCCGTCAAAGCGCGCAAGGTTTGCAGACGCTTCGGAAGAAGACAGCAGATAATACGTCGCAAGCGCGTATTTGCTGTGCGGCAGAGATACTTCTTCCCATGTCGCTCCGAGATCTTCAAGCACTTTTAAAGCGGCTAAAACCGATTCTTTCGCTTCTTTGCCGACGCCTTCTCCGAGATATTCTTTCGGTACGGCGATTTTTAAGCCTTTAATATCGCCAGTTAATGAAGACAGAAAGTCCGGCACTTCGACATTGGCGCTCGTAGAGTCCATTTTGTCCGGCCCTGAAATCGCCTGAAGCAGGAATGCGTTATCTTCTACGTTTCTTGTGATCGGTCCGATCTGGTCTAATGAAGAAGCAAAAGCGACCAAACCGTAACGTGACACGCGTCCGTATGTAGGCTTTAATCCGACGACGCCGCAGAAAGAAGCCGGCTGGCGGATGGAGCCGCCCGTATCAGATCCGAGTGAAAACGGCACTTCGCCCGCGGCAACCGCAGCTGCGGAACCGCCGCTTGATCCGCCGGGAACCGTATCGAGATTCCAAGGGTTTTTCGTCGCTTTGTACGCGGAGTTTTCAGTAGAAGAACCCATCGCGAACTCGTCCATATTCAGTTTTCCGATCGTGACGGCTTCAGCGGCTTGAAGGCGCTCCACGACCGTCGCATCGTAAATCGGATCGAAGTTTTCGAGGATTTTGCTTGAGCATGTTGTGCGAAGCCCTTTGGTCACGATGTTGTCTTTGACGCCGATCGGCATTCCGAAGAGAAGACCGTGTTCAGACCGTCCGTCAACCGCTTCGTCAAGTTCTTTCGCGTAAGCGCGGGCTCTTTCTTCATCAAGCTGTAAAAACGCCTGCACCTTATCATCCACAGATGCGATCCGTTTGTAAGATTCATCAACAAGATCGGAAATCTTGATTTCTTTTTTATGTATCATTTGTTTCAGTTCTGTGATTTTGTGATCAAATAATGACATACTGTCTCCCTCCTTTAATCCAGAATAGATGGCACACGGACATAGCCGTCTTTATGATCGGGAGCATTTTTCATGACATCCTCGACCGGAAGGCCTTTACCCGCTTCATCTTCTCTCATTACGTTTTTCATTTTCAGCACGTGTGTTGTCGGTTCCACGTTATCCGTGTCCACTTCATTAAGCTCCTCGGCAAACGAGATGATGCTGTCAAGCTGTTCTGTGAACATTTCAGCTTCTTCATCCGTAATGGCGAGTCTCGCCAAATGAGCGACATGCTTTACTTCTTCTATAGAAATTCGTGACATAAGATCCACCTCCGCATAATTCTCCGTTTCGTCATATAATACTGATCATATCAAAAATGAGTCCTCTAAAGCAACAAAACGCCGCCTTCTGAGGCATGATGAAACCCTCTTTATTTTATCCTAAATCGGGGAGAAAGAGAAACGAATTATATGTCAGAAAATTTTTACTTTTATAACTTATTGGTAGCGTTTTCATCTCTAAGCTGTTCTATGTTGGCGGGGATTTTTTCCTTGAGCGGGCCAGGTTTCGAGAGTTGATTGATCGGGGATACTTTGTTAGGTTTAGTAACCATAGCCAGCACTAAATCATGCGATCCGCATGGAATGATGACTAAAGGCTGGATCGCCGGCGCATATTCCGGCACTACTAATCTACAGAGGTGATGCAACATTTACATGAAAGAAGAGAGGGACCAAAAACGTGAGTATTGAACTAATTATATCTCTTGGCATTTACTTTGCTGCCATGCTGTTAATCGGCTGGTACGCATTCAGGAAGACAACGAATATTAATGATTACATGCTGGGCGGAAGAGGACTCGGCCCGTTCGTAACGGCGCTGTCCGCAGGTGCGGCCGATATGAGCGCATGGATGCTGATGGGAGTTCCCGGCGCAATGTTCGCAACGGGGTTATCGACCTTATGGCTGGCGCTCGGTTTGACGATCGGCGCGTATTCAAATTATCTGCTGCTTGCTCCGAGGCTGCGCGCTTACACGGAAGTTGCGGATGATGCGATTACGATTCCCGATTTCTTCGATAAACGGTTCCGCCATTCGTCATCATTGCTGAAAATTGTTTCCGCCGTGATTATTATGATCTTTTTCACACTGTACACATCGTCCGGGATGATATCTGGAGGCAGGTTATTTGAATCGGCATTCGGCGCCGACTACAAATTCGGTTTGTTTTTAACGGCCGGTGTTGTTGTGCTTTACACGCTGTTTGGCGGTTTCCTCGCTGTCAGTCTGACTGACTTTGTGCAGGGAGCGATCATGTTTGCGGCATTAGTGCTTGTGCCGATCGTTGCTTTTACCCAGCTCGGGAGCGTTTCAACGACGATTGATTCGATCAACGCCGTCAACCCGAAGCTATTGGATATCTTTAAAGGCGCGAGCGTCATTAGCATTATTTCTTATTTGGCATGGGGACTCGGCTATTACGGCCAGCCTCATATCATCGTACGATTTATGGCGATTAAAGAAGTGAAAGATTTAAAACCCGCCCGCAGAATCGGGATGAGCTGGATGGCCATTTCAGTTGTCGGCTCATTGCTTACCGGGATTATAGGGGTTGCGTATACCCATCACTTCGGGGTCTCCGTAAAAGACCCGGAAACGATTTTCATTATTTTTTCTAAAATCCTGTTCCACCCGCTGATTACGGGCTTCTTACTGTCCGCGATTTTAGCGGCGATCATGAGTTCCATTTCCTCACAGCTTCTCGTAACGGCAAGCGCCATTACGGAAGATTTATACCGCGCCTTTTTCAGACGGGAAGCGAGCGATAAAGAATTGGTCATGACCGGACGCCTGTCGGTATTGATCGTAGCCGTTATCGCCATCCTGCTTTCCATGAATCCGAATAGCACCATTCTCGATCTGGTCGGATATGCGTGGGCAGGCTTCGGTTCGGCTATCGGCCCGGCGCTCTTGCTCAGTCTGTACTGGAAACGGATGAATGAATGGGGAGCGCTTGCGGCGATGATTACCGGGGCCGCGGCCGTTTTAATCTGGATCACCACAGGGCTTGCCGCTTCAACCGGCGTATACGAAATCATTCCGGGGTTCTTCCTCAGTCTGATTGCCGGTATTGCCGTCAGCCTGCTGACAAAAAAACCGGCCGATGCTTCTTATCAGCTGTTCAGCCGGATGGAAGCTCTTTTGAAAAACAAGAAATAGACAAAAAGCCGTCAGATTTTATCCCTGACGGCTTTTTTCTTCCGCACTTGTCCTGCTATAAATACTGTGAGAAAATCATATCAATTTATTATAAGAAAAATTGCGGAGGTGCTGTGCAAATTGAGCTGGCCTATCGAACCAGACATTTTATTAAAGCTGGGCATTGCCACGCTGATCGGCATGATCATCGGTCTTGAACGCGAGCTGAAAAACAAACCGCTCGGACTGAAAACCTGTATCGTCATCGCCGTCAGCTCCTGTATGCTGACGATCGTCAGCATTAACGCGGCATATCATTTCCCAAAATATTACCGTATCATGATGGATCCGCTCCGCCTCCCCGCCCAAATCATTTCCGGCGTCGGTTTTATCGGCGCGGGCGTGATCCTGCGTAAAAGCAATGACGTCATATCCGGCCTGACGACATCGGCCATCATCTGGGGCGCAGCCGGGCTCGGTCTGGCTACAGGCGCCGGCTTTTATAAAGAGGCGTTCGCAAGCCTCTTGTTTATCCTGATCAGTGTCGAATTTCTTCCGTGGCTGATCAGAAAAATCGGTCCCAACCGCTTGAAGGAAAAGGATATCCGCGTGAGAATGTCTCTTTCCGATAAAGACAAAATGACCGAGATTCTAAAAGAAATGAAAAGCAAACGGCTCCGCATTCACTCCGTCCGGATTGATGATCTGCGCGAAAAAGAATTTCCCATTATGGAAGTGAAAGTCAGTGTTCACAAAAACCGCTACACCACTGACGTCTATTATGATATTAAAGAAATTCAGGGTGTCGTCGGAGTGAAGTGTGATACGTTATAAAAAAACGCCGGGCTGGATTCAGCCGGCGTTTTCTATTTATACGAATGCAGAAAAGTGATACTCCGTAATCGGGGTTTCGTTTTCGATATCGCGCCTGAAGGCTTTCAGCATCTCAAGTTCCTCGTCCCCGAGTGAATTGAGGTCAAACGCCTGATGCAATAATCCGTAGATCAGCATATGGCGCAGCCGGAGAAAATCCGGGATGTGTTCAAGCCAGGCGGGGTCAAGGTCATTTTCTTCCCTGTAGCCTTTCATAAAGTGTGTCATGAACTCACCCGTAAACGCGGCCTTGTCTTCATATGGAATGACCGGATACCACAACATGTTGTACAGCAGAATACTGATATCATTCACAAACCAATTGTAGCCGGTATCATCAAAATCAAATGCAGTGATTTTACCGTTGTCCCAATTGAAATTGCCGTGGTGCAGATCGGCGTGCACAAGGCCGTAGTTTTCAGGATTCTTCGGCAAACGGCGCAGTTTTTCCATTAAAGCATCCGCCCGTTCGAATACGAGATGCTGATCTGCGGGCACGTATTTTCTCAGCTTCAGCTGCTCCTCTTCATCCCATTCCTGCCTTTTATATAACGGATCGCTCAGACGGTAGCTTTTCGTCAGCCGGTGCATCTTCCCCGTGTACTTCCCAAGCTCGTAAAACAGAGTCCCGTTCCAGTCTGATTGCTCCACTTTGCGTCCGGGCGCTTTTTCATAGACTCTTACTAAAAATGCTCCGCCTTTTCCATCCGGCACTTCTTCGACATCTCTGCCACTTAATGAAGGAATCGGTTTTGCTGCTGAAAGCCCTCCCTTTGCCAGATGATGAAGCCATTCCATTTCTCCGAGAATATATTCCGGTGTTCTTCTGATCGTATGCGTAATTTTTAAGATATAAGGTTCGTTATCTTTCACAATTTCATATACGTAGTTCTCTGCGTCCGCGATAAATTGAAACGTAGTAAATCCGTATATTTCACCGGCCTCAGCCAGCACCTTATCTTCCTCAAAAATCGCTCTAATATCTTTATGCATGCTGATTCACCCTTTTCATAACGTTTGTAGGCGGTGTGTGTACTCAGCAAATGTCATTCATCAACATTCCTGCCCTTCTTTTTTCACAGCAGATTAGTAACATCCGCTTAGAAATAATATGTGTTTTCCTGTTAATTCCTAATTATACAAATATCTTAACATACCTCATCCCTCTCTCCAACGATATTCACAATAAAAAAACCCTTGCTCATACAGAAATGAACAAGGGCATCTTGGTTAATCGTAAATATGGACGGTCGGTTCTTTGTCACCCGCATTGCGGACGATCAGCGCTTCCTGGCCGTCAGACGAGGTAATGTTAATCTCGACATCAACTGAGCCTTTTGAATAATAATCCATCAGCTCACCTGTTAAGTATTGGGTAAAGGCGATGACTTCGCTTTTCCCGTAAAATTGCATCGGGATTTCAATCTTCATTTTTCTCATTTCATCGTTTTCGTACATTGCCGTTCCGACGACTCCGGTGTAATTCGGGAAGTAGCTGTCGATGGCGTTTTTGAAGCGTTTAAACACTTCGGAATCATCTGGGTATTTCTTTGCCGTGTCTGTATCCGCCGGATAGAAGACGTACTTTTCTTTGACATCATCCCAGTTTGAAATGGTGGATGAGCCGGCCTTGACTTCTGTTTTCGCAATGTAATTCCCCGGTACGATTGATGTTTTCGGCGCTTGTTTATAAAGGGCGACGGTAATCGGCACATTTTTCAGGTTATCCATTTTCCGAAGGCGGTTAACGACTTCCTGGGCGATTTCTTCACCGTGGCTGCGGATTGTTTTGTCGCTGAGCTCCACTTCCTGCTGCGGATCACCTGTGTTTTCGCGGTAATAGTATACAGAGTTGAGAGCGAGACCGATCATGACACCGCCAAGCTGGATGGAATTTTTATCTTTTCTAACTAAGTAATCCTGTTCAAGCATGGACGCTAAGTAAATCGGGCTGTTTTCATTTTTCTCTTTTGCCGATCCCGAGCTTGGCAGCACAGGGTTTAAGCCGAGATTCTGAAAATTGGCGTCTGCCTTTTTCGCCTTTTTCAGATCACTGCCCTCTTTTTTGCGGTCAAGCCAGCTGAGTACCGTGTCCTCATCTAAATACTGGCCTTCCTGATATAAATAGTCATCCGTCGGGAACGTGTCTTGAGCGAGCCGCATCAGACCCGTCTCGAATTCATCGATGTCCAGCCTCGTGTTCAGCCGGTCCGCGGTCAGGCCGCGCGCTTTTCCGGCCTTAAACGGAAGCACCATTTTATAGTAGGAATCAGAGATATTATATTTCGGTATGATCGCTTTTTCAGAAGACTTTGCCGTTTTCTGCGTGATCTCTTCCTCTTTGTTCCCCCCGAAACTCGGCGTACAGGCTGACAGCATGAGTACTGCCGCCGTTGCCGTCGCCGCCAATGCCAACATCTTTTTCAATAGAAAACACTCCTCTTATTTCTTTAGCTCTCCCAATAGCTGTGCTTCATTCCATACTTCAATGTTTAATTCCTGCGCTTTTGTCAGCTTGCTTCCGGCCGCTTCTCCGGCAATCAGCAAGTCTGTTTTTTTGCTGACAGATCCCGTCAGCTTTCCGCCGAGCGCTTCAATCTGCGCCTTGGCTTCATTTCTGGACAGCTCTTCAAGCTTTCCGGTTAACACGATGGTTTTGCCGGCAAAATAAGAGTCGCTGTCCTCCGCTTTTACTTTTTTCGGGCCTTTGTAGAGTGTGTTCACACCGAGTTCCTCAAGTTCATTCAATAGCTCAAGCATTTCTTCTTTGTGGAAATAGGTGATAACGGCATCGGCCATCTTTTCGCCGATTTCATCTACCGCAAGCAGCTCTTCTTCCGTGGCTTGTTTCAGATTTTCCAGGCTTTCAAAATGCATGGCGAGTGTTTTGGCCGCTTTTGAGCCGATAAAACGGATGCCGAGACCGAACAGCAGGCGTTCCAGCGAATTCTCTTTTGACTTTTGGATGGAGCTGATCAGATTGTCAGTTGATTTTTCCCCCATCCGCTCAAGCCGGATAACCTGTTCTTTTGTCAGCTTATACAAATCAGCGACATTACGGACGAGATGTTCACGGAAAAGCTGTGTGATGACACGTTCTCCGAGCCCGTCAATATTCATCGCGTTGCGTGAGACAAAGTGAATCAGGCCTTCTCTGATCTGCGCCGGACATTCCGGATTGATGCAGCGCAGCGCGACTTCCCCTTCAATGCGGACAAGTTCGCTTTCGCACTCAGGGCAGCTGGTCGGCATATTGAATTCTTTTTCTTCCCCGGTCCGCTGTTCGATTAAGACATTGACGACCTCAGGGATGATGTCGCCCGCTTTTTTGACGACCACTTTATCGAGAATGCGGATATCCTTCTCTTTAATTAAATCTTCGTTATGAAGGGATGCTCTTGAGACCGTCGTTCCCGCGACTTTTACCGGTTCCAGAACGGCGGTCGGCGTAATCACGCCCGTTCTTCCGACATTCAGTTCGATATCGAGAAGTTTTGTCACGACCTCTTCCGCCGGGAATTTATAAGCAATCGCCCAGCGCGGGCTCTTTGCCGTATACCCGAGCTCTTCCTGCTGGTCGAGCGAATCGACTTTGATGACGATTCCGTCAATTTCATACGGGAGATCGGCCCGCTTCGCCTGCAGCTCTTCGATCATTTCAATGACTTCATCTATCGTGGCGCATTTTTTCCGTTCCTGGTTTGTTTTAAAACCGAGCTCATCCAGAAAATCCAGGCCCTGACTCTGTGTTTCCACACCCATCTCGTCAAGCTCCGCTATACTGTAGACGAAGATGTCAAGATTTCGTTTCGCTGCAATTTTCGGATCAAGCTGTCTGAGTGAGCCTGCAGCCGCGTTCCGGGGATTGGCGAACGGCTCCTCTTCATGTTTCAGCCGTTCTTCATTGAGCGCTTCAAATGACTGTTTCGGCATGTACGCCTCTCCGCGCACTTCTATGGAAAGGTTCCGTTTCATTTTCAGCGGAATGTTGCGGATCGTTTTTAAGTTTTCCGTGATATCTTCGCCCGTCGTTCCGTCTCCTCTTGTCGCGCCTCTGACGAAATAGCCGTCTTCATAACGGAGAGAAACAGCAAGACCGTCTATTTTCAGCTCCACATTATAAGCGACGCCGTCACCGACAGCCTGACGGACGCGGCGGTCAAAATCGCGGAGATCATCATCGTTAAATGCGTTGCCGAGACTGAGCATCGGCGTGCCGTGCTGCACCTTTTGAAACGATTCAAGCACTGCTCCCCCGACCCGCTGTGTGGGCGAATCAGGCGTTCTGAGCTCCGGGTGCTCTTCCTCTATGGCAATCAGCTCCTGCATCAGTCTGTCGTACTCGGAATCCGGCACGCTAGGTTCATCTAAGGTGTAATATTCATAACTGTACTGATCGATGGTGCGGCGCAATTCTTCTGCCCGGTGTTTCGCTGTTTCTTTGTCCATCATGTTCTTCCTTTCCTCTTCAGGTTACTGCTTTTCAATCGGCGCAAAAGCGGCAAGCAGACGCTTCACGCCGACAGGGCTCGGGAATGCGATATCAAGCTCGGTGCTTTCGCCTTCTCCTTTTACGCTGACAACCGTTCCGGTGCCCCATTTTTTATGGCCCGCTTTATCGCCGACCGCCCAGCTGAGCGAGTCGCCGCCTGTTTTGTTCGCATAGGAAACGGGACGGGATACGGGCCCGCGTTTTGGCTGCACTTTTCTTCCCGGCTGCATGCGAGGTGTTTTCTTCTCATTTAGGTTCTCCAATAAATCGCCAGGTATTTCCCTGATAAAGCGGGATTCCGGATTCATATTGGTGCGGCCGAATAAGGTGCGCATTTTGGCATTCGTTAAATACAGTTCTTCTTCCGCCCTCGTAATGCCTACATATGCGAGCCTGCGTTCTTCTTCCATCTCGGCTTCTTCCATCAGGGAGCGGCTGTGCGGGAACACGCCTTCTTCCATGCCCATTAAGAACACGACAGGAAATTCAAGCCCTTTAGCGGCGTGCAGTGTCATTAAAGTGACGGCATCCTTTCCGCCTGATTCTTCTTCCTTCTGGTCAAGCTGGTCAATATCCGCAATCAGCGCCAAATCAGTCAGAAACGCGACGAGAGACTTGTCTTCGCTTTTTTGTTCGAAGTTTTTCGTCACGGAAAGAAACTCGTCGATATTTTCAAGGCGGCTTTGGGCTTCGATTGATTTTTCGGCCTTCAGCATTTCTCTGTATTCCGTTTTCTCGAGAATTTCTTCCGTGAGTTCCGTAATGGACAGGTAATCCTGCATGTTCGTCAGATTTTCAATCATCGCGCCAAAGCCGTCAAGCGCGTTTGCCGCTTTCGCGCTGACGCCGATGAAATCAACCTGTTTGACCGCCTGGAACATTGACATTCCGTTCATCGCCGCATATGAAGCGATTTTTTCTAGTGAAGTTGCGCCGACGCCCCGCTTCGGCACATTGACGATCCGCGTAAAACTGATGTCGTCGTCCGGGTTTGACACAAGGCGCAGGTATGCGAGAATGTCTTTAATTTCTTTCCTGTCGTAGAACTTGGTTCCGCCGACGATATTGTAGTTCAGTCCGGATTTTAAAAGGGTTTCCTCAATGACGCGCGACTGGGCGTTTGTCCGGTATAAAATCGCGATATCGGAAAGCTTCCGCCGGCCCGAGCTGTGCAGCTCATAAATTTTGCCCGCGACGAATTGGCCTTCGCCGAATTCATTGTCGCCGCTGTAATAAGAAAGCTTGATGCCTTCGTCATTTTCCGTCCACAGGTTTTTCGGCTTGCGGTTTGAGTTGTTTTTGATCACTTCGTTAGCCGCTTGCAGAATCCGCTTTGTTGAGCGGTAGTTTTGTTCGAGCAGAATCACGTTTGCGCTCGGATAATCTTTTTCAAAGGAAAGGATATTCGCGATATCCGCCCCGCGCCATCTGTAAATGGACTGGTCGGAGTCACCGACGACGCAGATATTTTCAAGACGGGCCGCAAGCTGCTTCACAAGCAGGTATTGCGCCCTGTTCGTATCCTGATACTCGTCTACGTGAATGTATTGGAATTTGCGCTGATAAAACTCAAGCACTTCCGGCACACGCTCGAAAAGCTTAATCGTCGTCATGATTAAATCATCAAAATCGAGCGATTGGTTTTTCAGCAGTTTTTTCTGATAATCGGTATACACGTCACTCGTGACCTGATCGTAGTAGCCGCCGGCCGTTTTTGCGAATTCCTCAGGTTCGATCAGCTCGTTTTTTGCGCTGCTGATGGAGCCTAAAATACTTCTCGGATCAAACTTTTTCGGATCGATATTCCGCTCTTTCAGAATCCCTTTAATAACGGAAAGCTGATCAGCCGTATCAAGAATGGAGAAATTTCGGTTGATGCCGATTCTGTCAATATCCCTGCGCAGAATCCGCACGCACATGCTGTGGAAAGTGGAAATCCAGATTTCATCCGCGCCGGGTCCGAGAATGCTCTCTACCCGCTCCTTCATTTCTCTGGCGGCTTTATTTGTAAATGTAATCGCCAGAATGTTCCATGGCGCCACGTGTTTTTCCGCCATTAAGTATGCGATTCTGTGCGTCAGCACACGTGTTTTTCCGCTTCCCGCGCCCGCCATCAGAAGCAGCGGACCGTCCGTCGTCTTGACCGCTTCCTGCTGAACGGGATTTAATCCGCTTAATAATTGATTGCTAATGTAATTCATATCCGTTCACCGCCTATCAAACATATGTTCTATCATAAATCAATTTCGTCCGCTTGGCTACTTTGTCTTTACAGCCGCCACCGTTTTAAGCGCCTGATCAAAATCTTCATATACGGCATTTCCGACAACGATGACATCAGCATGACGGCCGAACCGTTCCGCCGTTTCCGCGTCTTTAATGCCGCCTCCGTAAAACAGGACGGACTTGTCCAGCACAGCTTTCGTTTTCTCCACCGTTTCTATGTCCGCCAGCATCCCGCTGTATTCCAGATAAAAAATCGGGAGATGAAGCAAATGTTCCGCGACCCGCGCATAGGCGAGAATATCTTCTGTTTCTATATGTGTATCCGCCTCCGTCAAAGCGGCCGCCTTACAATCAGGATTGACGATGCAGTAGCCCTCCGTCACGATTTCCTCCATTGACATGAGCTCTCCGTATTCTTTCATCGCCTGATGATGCATGCCGACAATCCAGTCCGCCTTTTTGCTGTTGAGCACACTCGGAATGAAATAAAGATCAAACCCGGGCACAATGGAATCAATCGTCGACACCTCAAGTACGCACGGCACTAAAAACCGCCGCACCTTTGACATCAGTCTCAGCACATTGTCCTCGGTGATATTGTCGCTTCCTCCGATCACAATGGCGTCAGTCCCTGATTCACAAAGCCGTTCCAGCTGTTCATCCGGTAAATCTTTATTCGGATCGAGTTTAAAAACATGCTTCCACTCGTTAACATCGTACATGCGTTTTCGTTCCTCCATTCGTTTCTTGCCATTTAAACATTATAACAAATTCGTTTGGCCCGGAAAAACGGAAAAGGTCATTCACCTGATTCACAAAAAAAGATTGCGCTCCGCCGGACGGGAAACGGCTATGTTTGAAAACAGACAATATGTGGAATGTCAAAGAGAAAAAAGACAAGGAGTCTGATCTGAATGGAACAAGCCATTATCGTACTGATTTGTATATTGATTTTTATTATTTTAGTTCCCGCCGTATTGTTTCTCTGGATATACATAAGAGACGAAAAGCAGGAAGAACATTCAGTGCTGCGCAATTATCCCGCAGCGGGAAAACTGCGCTATATATTTGAAAAAATCGGACCTGAGCTGCGGCAGTATTTATTCAGCAATGATAACGAAGAACAGCCGTTTTCCCGGAGAGAATATGAACAGACGGTCATGTCGGGAAAGTATAAAAGCAGAATGATGGGCTTCGGCTCAGAACGGGATTTCGATCAGCCGGGCTATTATATCCGTAACGCCCTCTTCCCGAAACAAAGGGAGGAGCTGCGCGCAGATCAGACGCCGAAGATCGACACGATGATATACAAGATTGACAAAGACAACCTGCTGAAACGCAGCGAACACCGCGAAAAAGCAAAGGCGGACCCTTATTACCTGCATCCGGACGATGTGCAAATGATCGGCCGCGATACATGCAAGAAGCCGTTTTATGTGAAAGGGTTAATCGGACAATCAGCGATGAGCTACGGCTCACTTGGCGACCGGGCAATCACCGCCCTGTCAAAAGGGCTGCACCAGGCCGGCGGCACATGGATGAATACAGGCGAAGGCGGCCTGTCTGAGTATCACCTGAAAGGCGGCGCGGATATTATCTGCCAAATCGGCCCCGGGCTGTTCGGCGTCCGCACTGAAGATGGAGAATTTTCATGGGAAGAATTTAAGAAAAAAAGCCGCCTCGAACAGATTAAAGCCTTTGAATTAAAGCTTGCGCAAGGGGCGAAAGCAAGAGGCGGGCATATTGACGGTTCAAAGGTGACCGAAGAAATTGCCGCCATCAGAAATGTGCAGCCCGGACAATCCATTGACAGCCCAAACCGCTTCAACGAGTTCTCAAATGTTCCGGACATGCTTGATTTCATTGAGAAATTAAGGACTGTCGGCGAAAAACCGGTCGGCATTAAAATTGTCCCGGGCAGCCGCAAAGACCTTGAAGACCTTATTTCCTGTATGAGTTCATCAGGCAAACTTCCCGACTTTATTACGATTGACGGCAGTGAAGGGGGAACGGGAGCTTCTTTCCATGAGCTGGCGGATTCCGTCGGCCTGCCGATTCTGACCGGCCTCCCCCTTGTTGACGGCCTTTTGAAGACATACGGGATAAGAGATAAGCTGAAAATTTTCGCATCCGGAAAGCTGCTCACTCCGGATAAGATTGCCGTTGCCCTCGCGTTAGGGGCGGATTTTGTCAATATTGCCCGGGGAATGATGTTTTCAGTCGGCTGTATCCGCGCTCAAGTATGCCACACCAATCATTGTCCTGTCGGAGTGGCGACAACCGACCCAAAACTTCAACGCGCGCTCAGTATCGAGGATAAACAGCACCGCGTCTGCAACTACGTGCTCTCGTTGCGTGAAGGGCTGTTTCACCTCGCCGCGGCGGCGGGCATCAGCTCGCCGATTCATTTCTCAGCTGAACACATCGTATACCGGGAGGAAGACGGAAGCCTGAGGGAACTTCCCGGCCTTTTGAATCAGCACGCATAAAAAAACCGCCTGCCGTCATCGGCAGAGCGGTTTTTTACGTAGCTGAGGAGGATTCTCCTTCGTTTACGCGGTCAAGCGCCATTTCATAGGCGTCGTTACCGTAATTTAAGCATCTCTTCACCCGGGAAATCGTCGCTGTGGAAGCACCCGTTTCGCTTTCAATTTTGTGATACGTATTTCCTTCGCGGAGCATTCTTGCCACTTCCAAACGCTGCGCCAGCGATTGGATTTCATTAATCGTACAAAGATCATCAAAGAAACGATAGCATTCCTCCAGATCTTTCAGCGATAAAATAGATAAAAATAACTGGTCCAGTTCTTTTCCGCGTAATTTATCGATTTGCATCGTCAAACACCTTCTCCTTTACTAATGGAAGCTGCATCGAGATCAGGCACGATATTAATCCATGTCTTTCCTGGCACAAACGGAAGAATCTCACCGCCTTTTACGGGCAGAATACGGCCGTCTTTATATTCCCAGTCTGACTCCATAACATCGCCGTGCTGAAGCAGGAGGCCCTTCCCCCCTGACTGAATATCGATGGCCCGCCTTCCATCTTTGTCTGTCATGCGATGGCCGGCTTCAACAATAAAAATATTGTGCATGGCTAAAGGCTTTCCGGTCTCCCGGTCTGTCGCTTTCACACCATCAGAGCTTCTTGTATAAGTATCAGCTTTTTTATCATAATCGTATTCGACAAGATTTGTAACGTTTTGTGTTCCATAATCTATCCGAATATTGTAGGTTTCGTTTCCGGGTTTTGCATCTGATGTCTGAAATGGGAGCGGTTCTGTTTTTCCGTTCAGCTTGTATCCTTTTTGTTCCGTCGCCTTCCTGATATTGTCATACGACGTGTAGGAATTGTGGGGCGGCTTGCTGAAATCGGCTCTCCAAAACAGGCTTCCGTCAAAATCCAAACCGTTTATATAATCGTAAGCTCCGGACTCCAGCTGCTTTTTTGCGCCGGGACTCCAGCCATGATGGACAAAAATGCTGTTAAACCCGCTGCTGAGCGTGACAAAATATTCCCTCGCGCTCCGCACAGGCCCGACCGTTTCCGGCATCTCACTTTGAAAAATCGCGAGAAACCGCGTAATCCGGCCCTCCGCGAGCGCTTCGATGACAACATCCGCCTTTGACAGCCCGGATTGGGGCCTCGCCTTCGGATGATTGTTCACTGCGACTGCAATCGGACGGCGTTCTGCAAGCTTCTGCTCAGTTTTCAGCCCCGTTAAAGGAGCTTCCGCTTCTTTCGGCTGCACCTGATCGGCATTGTTCTGCCGGCAGGCGGCAAGCAGCAAAAACGCAAAACAAAGCATACAAACGGTTTTCCATCTTTTCATATGTCGGCTCCCTGCTTTTATATTTTAACGCATTATCGATGGAAAGAGTACAGTTTTTTTCATCACGTCGAATATTCCTCTCGGCGTAATGCGGATATAAGGCAGGTGTGTGCTCTGCAAAAAGAGCAGCGTATAGATCGGATCGCAGAATCGGTAGCCCCGCTCCTCCAGCAGCGTCCTCAGTTTTTGCTCTTTCTCAAGCACTTCTTCATACTTCTCCGCGGATGCAGAACCGTTTAAGGCGAGGGGAATCTCATGCAGAATCTTCCCGTTTTCGGCAAGCACGATTCCGCCGCCGATTTCTTTCATCCGAGAGAAAGCGAGCAGGATATCTTCCTTATTTTTTCCGGCAGCGATAATATCTCCGGTTGTCGTGTAGGAACTGACAAAGCCCTGCACCCGATCGGCAAAACCTTTCAGCATTGTATTGACCCGCCATTTTCCATGCTTATCGAGAAGCGTGAGATAGCATTCATCATGATCAAAAGAAAGCTGGTCAACAGAATTATCAATCGCAATCATATACGGCTCCATAATGACCGCGTTGCGCATTGTCACACCCATCGGCATTGAAAACTGTAAATCATCCATCGTCATATCATATGAAAGCTCAAGAGGGACAAGACCGCCCTTTTTCCAATCCGTTTCTGTAAACGCATTCACATTTCGGCCGTCTTCCCTCAGCAGGATGCCTTTGGAGATCACCGTGACCGGGTCCGGATTCATCGGGTCATCGAGAATGTTCAATGAAGCAAGCCGGCCCGGACCGATCACACCGAGAAAGTCGTCCATCTGATAATACTTCGCGATATTAAAGGACGCCATATTGTAGGCATCGATCGCCGGAACCCCTTCCTCCAAAGCGATTTTGATCAATTCATTCGTCATGCCGCCTTTATAAAAATGCGGCGTCGCTCCATCCGTCGTGTAGAAAAAATGATCATAATGCCGGAAGCCTTTTTGATGAAGATCCTGCAAAATCGTTCTCAAATCAGGGCGGATGGATGAATGTCTGAGCGAAACATAGTAGCCCAATTCAAGCCGTCTCATCACCTCGCCGCCATTCATCGCCTCGTGGTCGGAATCCGCTCCGAACAGTTTCATCTTCGTCAGTGTTTTTTCAGAGGCTCCGGGAAAATGCCCTTCTATCCGCTTGCGCAGTTTCTTTGTCGCCTGCATGCAATGAAGCATCAGGTCATCGCCGTCCATGAGGCGCGGCCATCCGGTCAATTCTCCGCCTTGAATGACATCCGGGTGCTCCATCCATTGCTTGCGGACATCAAAAGAAAGAAGCTGATCCTCATTCAGCACTTCAGTCTGCAGATCATATCTGGACCACCAGAAGTATTGCACCGGCTGTTTTTTCAGTTCCTCTAATATAGTAAGCGCTTTCTTTTTACCGCTGTGCAAAAGAAAAAACAAGTTATCATTAACAAACGTCGTTGTTCCGAATTGAGACACATATTCGGCGAGCGTTTGGGGATTATATATTTGAAAAGGATGTGTATGCGGTTCAATGTAACCTGGCACAATGTATTTTCCTTCACAATTTATGGTATGAATGTGCTCTGCTGCATCAGGAAGCTCATCACCAACATATACAATTCGGTCTCCATAAATCCAGACATTCTTTTTCAGCCATTGTTTTAAAAAAGGATTTAATACGAGAGCATCCCGTAAAAGTAGCGTTGGAAGCAGCTTTGAGTCTACAACATCCGCCTGTGATCTGATGTCTTTATTTTTCCAGTTAAAGGTACGTTCGGACATTCACATACTCTCCTTCGCTTATATTAGACCCATCGTATCACATCCGCACAATTATCGCACGGCTAAAACGTTACAAATTATTGAAGATGAATGAAAAACTTTTTCTAAGGGAGCTGAAATGATGAAACCGAATATCAGTTTATTAAATGCCGTTATGCGCATCACTTGCGGCCTCACCATTTTGTCTGCTGCGTCAGCGAAATACACGAGAAAACCTTGGTGCAAGATGCATCTCTTCTGTATGATGATGGGCGCGATGAAAGCGGCGTCCGGCATCCTCCGCTTCTGTCCGGTGACATATATGTTCCAAACTGGAATGAATCAGGATGACAGCCATCAGCAAGAAAAATAACAAGCCGTTTCGGCTTGTTATTTAATTTCTCCTGTCCCGCGAGTCTGGGAAGAATCCGTCTATACGCCGGAAGACTTCATCGATGACTGCGTGTCACACGGCAAACCGACAGTCTTAGTCGTCTTTTCAGAAGAAAACCCGCATCTTATATGACACGGGGTTTTCCTCTTTATCGTTGAGAAGCTTTCAGCGCACGGGCGCCGATGTCGCTCCTGTAAAACAGTCCGGGTTTTGTCAGCCCTGAAACGGCGCTGTACACTTTATCTCTCGCCGCTTCAAATGTCTCAGCAAATGCCGTGACATTGGCGACCCGGCCGCCGTTTGTAACAAATTGTCCGCCGTCTTTTTTCGTTCCGGCATGAAAAACGGCGATCCCGTCTTCAGCGGACGTCAAACCTCCGATCGGCGTGCCTTTTGCATAGCCTTCCGGATAGCCTTCAGAAGCCAGCACAACGCTGACAGCGGCCGTATCCTTCCACCTTAGGTCAACATCCTTCTCATGCAGCAGATCCAAAAGCACCTGGATGAGGTCAGATTCCATTCTCGGCACGACAACCTGTGTTTCCGGATCTCCGAAGCGCGCGTTGAATTCAATGACTTTTGATCCGTTTTCCGTCAAAATCAGCCCCGCGTACAGCACGCCCGTGAAGGAACGTCCCTCTTTTACCATTGCTTTTGCCGCCGGCTTCACAATCGTTTCGACTGCGCTTTTGACGATATCATCGGAAATGTGCGGCACCGGTGAGTAGGCGCCCATTCCGCCCGTATTCGGCCCTTTGTCTCCATCGAAGGCGCGTTTATGATCTTGAGCGATTACCATCGGATAGACGGTCTCCCCTTTTACAAACGCCATTAAGGAAAATTCTTCGCCGGCGAGGAACTCTTCAATGACAACGGATGCGCTCGCCTCGCCGAATTTCTCATCCTCAAGAAAATCGTGCAGGCATTCAATCGCCTCTTCTTCCGTCATCGCGACCGTGACACCTTTTCCGGCGGCAAGTCCGTCCGCTTTAATGACAATCGGCGCGCCATTTTGCTGCACATATGCTTTCGCCTCTTCAAATGAAGTAAACGTCTCATACTCCGCCGTCGGAATGCCGTATTTTTTCATTAAATCCTTGGCAAACTGTTTGCTCCCTTCAATGATTGCCGCTTTTTCAGACGGTCCGAAAACAAGCAGTCCGGCTTTTTCAAACTCATCGGCTATCCCTTCAATCAGAGGAACTTCGGGGCCGATAATCGTCAGCCCGACATGATGTTCTTTCGCAAACGCAATGAGTGCGGCATGATCGCTTTCTTCAATGTTGACCAGCGTCGCGCAGTCTGCCATACCGTCATTTCCGGGCGCGGCGTACACCGTGTCAACAAGCGGGCTTTGCGCCGCTTTCCAAGCCAATGTATGCTCTCTGCCGCCTTTTCCGATAATCAATACATTCACGCTTCGTTCCCCCTCTTAATGTTTGAAATGTCTGATGCCGGTGAATACCATGGCGATCCCGTATTCATCCGCTTTTTTAATCGAATCTTCATCGCGGACTGATCCGCCTGGCTGGATAATCGCCGTGACACCGGCTTTTGCGGCTTCTTCGACTGTATCCGGCATCGGGAAAAACGCGTCTGATCCGAGCGCGCTGCCTTTTGCTTTTTCTCCGGCCTGCTCAATGGCGATTTTAGCTGAACCGACGCGATTCATCTGCCCCGCGCCCACACCGACCGTCATATGGTCTTTTGCAAGAACGATCGCGTTAGATTTCACATGTTTGACGACTTTCCAGGCCAGCTTCAGATCTTCCCATTCCTGCTCGCTCGGCTCTCTTTTTGTCGGGATGCTGATGTCGGCGTCATCAAATCCATGGACGTCTAAATCTTGAATCAAAAGACCGCCCTGTACGGATGTCAGCTGTTTTTCTTTCTTCCCTGATGCGGTCACGTCAAGCGTGAGCAGACGAAGGTTTTTCTTCGCCGTCAGTACGTTCAGCGCTTCTTCACTGAAAGAAGGGGCGATAATGATTTCTAAAAAGATGCCGTGAAGGGCTTCAGCCGTTGCCTGATCAACTTCACGGTTCAGCGCGATGATGCCGCCGAAAATGGAGGTTTTATCAGCTTCATACGCTTTATTGAATGCTTCCTCAATTGAAGCTCCCGTACCGACTCCGCACGGGTTCATATGTTTAACGGCAACAGCTGCGGGTTCTGTAAATTCCCGGACGATTTGAACGGCCGCATCCGCGTCCTTAATGTTGTTGTAAGAAAGCTCTTTGCCGTGAAGCTGTTTTGCCGCCGCGATGGAACCGGAGACGGGAAGTGCACTTTGGTAGAAAACCGCCTCTTGGTGAGGGTTTTCACCATAGCGGAGCGATTGTTTTTTCTCAAATGTAACGGTGAATTGCTCAGGATCTTTCTCATCGGCCTCGCGTGTTAAGTAATCAGCGATTAATGCGTCGTATGCCGCGGTATGGCGGAATACTTTGGCCGCAAGCTCGCGTTTTCTTTTAAGCGAAACGCCGCCGTGTTCTTTAATCTCATTGAGCACGGAGCTGTAATCGGCCGGATCTGTGATGACCGTCACATCCTGATGGTTTTTCGAGGCGGCGCGCAGCATGCCGGGACCGCCGATATCAATGTTTTCTATCGCTTCATCGTATGTTACGTCTTCTTTTGAAATCGTTTCTTTAAACGGATAAAGGTTGACAACCACAAGGTCAATCGGTGCAATGCCGTGCTCATTGATCTGCGCCATATGCTCTTCATTGTCTCTTACGGCAAGCAGGCCGCCGTGAATATTAGGATGGAGGGTTTTTAACCGTCCGTCCATAATTTCAGGAAATCCGGTCACTTCTGAAATGCCGATGACATCCACACCGTTTTCCTGAAGAAGTTTTTTTGTTCCTCCGGTCGAAATGACTTCGACGCCGAGCTCTGTCAGTTCCTTTACGAAAGGTACGAGATTTGTTTTATCAGAAACACTGATTAGTGCGCGTTTGATTGTCATGCCTTTTCACCTCTGTTATTTAGTCCCAGCAGCTGTTTCACAACGCTCGGATACCATTTGTGCTCAAGCTCGTGTATTGTATGCTCTATGTCTTCAAGCGTATCGTTTTCCTGTATTTCGAATGCTTTTTGCGCGATAATCGGTCCGGTGTCCATGCCTTCGTCGACGTAATGAACGGTAATGCCCGCCACTTTCACACCGGCCCGATACGCCTGTCCGACAGCGTCAATCCCGGGGAATGCCGGAAGAAGCGAGGGATGTATATTAATAATGCGTCCCCCGTATGCTTCAAGCAGCGTATCTCCAATCAGTCTCATATAGCCGGCGAGAACGATTAATTCCGCCCCGTGCAGGCGCAGCTGTTCAATAACGGCCCGTTCAAAGGCCGCTTTGTTTTCAAAAGATGACGGTTGAAAGGCGAATGACGGAATGTGTAAAGCCTCCGCCCTTTCCACCGCCTTTGCCTGAGGCTTATCCGTCACGAGAAGCGAGAGCTCCGCATCCCACTTCTCTTCTCTCATGCGTTTGGCAATGGCCTCGAAGTTCGATCCGTTTCCTGAAGCAAATACCGCAAACTTTTTCATGAAAGAGCCGCACCGCCGAAAGAAATGCCTTCGCCCCGCTTGACCCGGCCGATCAGATAAGCCTTCTCCCCCTGAGCTTCAAGCGTATCGATGACGTCTGTCAAGTCCTCTTCTTTAACGGCAAGGACAAAACCGATGCCCATATTAAAGACATTGAACATTTCTTCTTCTTTCAGCTTGCCGTGTTCCTGCAGAAACGGAAAAATCGGCGGGATCGGCCATGATCCGTGATCAATTTCCGCGCTCAATCCGTCTGGCAGCATCCGCGGGATGTTCTCGATGAATCCTCCGCCTGTCACATGCGCCATGCCGTCCACCTTACCGCTTTTCACAGCCTTGAGCACCGGCTTCACATATATTCTCGTCGGTTCCAGCAATTCTTCTCCGAGAGGACGCGCAAACGGTTCATAGACAGTATCCAAATCAAGTCCGCCGTCATCAAGAAGCACTTTTCTCACTAGGGAAAACCCGTTGCTGTGAAGGCCGCTTGAAGTAAGTCCGATTAAGAGATGCCCCTCTTCGATATGTTCACCGGTGACGATTTCGTCTTTTTCCGCGACGCCGACTGAAAAGCCCGCAATATCGTATTCATCAGCCGTATACAGCCCCGGCATTTCCGCCGTCTCACCGCCGATAAGCGCTGATCCTGACTGCTCGCATCCGTCCGCCACGCCCTGAACGATCTGCTCAATTTTTACCGGATCGGCCTTGCCGACCGCTAAATAATCAAGGAAAAACAGCGGCTCCGCTCCTTGGGCAAGCACATCGTTTACACACATCGCGACCGCATCGACGCCGATCGTGTCATGCTTATCCATTGAAAATGCGAGTTTCAGCTTGGTGCCGACACCGTCTGTTCCGGAAATTAAAACAGGCTTTTGATACGGAAGCTCTGACAGATCAAACATTCCGCCAAAACCGCCCAGGCTTCCCATAACGCCGAGCCTTTTCGTGCGCTCCACGTGTTTTTTCATTCGTTTGACGGCTTCATATCCGGCTTCGATGTCAACTCCGGCATTTTTATAAGCATCAGACATCCCTATCACTCCTTGTCAATTCGTTTCTCCTTAAAAGGCAGAAAGAGAAAGGCAGCCTGAATTCACGCTGCCTTTATGTCATTTTCACATTTTATTTTGTCAGCACCGCTTCTTTTACGTGAGGAAGCACTGTATCCTGATAAATTTCCGTCGGATATTTGCCCGTAAAACAAGCGAGGCATTGTCCGCAATTGGTGTCTTCAAATTTTCGGCCGACTCCTTTTAACAATCCGTCTACACTTAAGAAAGAAAGCGTGTCAGCACCGATGATCTGGCGGATTTCTTCCACGGAATGAGAGGAAGCGATCAGCTCCTCATGGGTTGATGTGTCGATGCCGTAGAAGCACGGATGAGCGATCGGCGGTGAACTGATCTTGACGTGCACCTCTGTCGCTCCCGCTTCTCTGAGCATTGTGACAATCCGGCGGCTTGTCGTCCCGCGCACGATGGAATCATCAACCATGACGACCCGTTTTCCTTCAACAACACCGCGGACGGCGGACAGCTTCATTCTCACGCCTTGCTCACGGAGAGCCTGTGACGGCTGGATAAACGTTCTGCCGACATAACGGTTTTTAATGAGACCGAGTTCGTACGGGATGCCCGTTGCCTCGGCATAGCCGATGGCCGCAGAAATACTGGAATCAGGCACGCCTGTGACGACATCCGCTTCAACCGCGGACTCCTGGGCAAGCATTTTCCCGAGGTTTTTCCGGGCGCTGTGCACGTTAATGCCGTCGATATTGCTGTCAGGTCTTGAGAAATAAATGTACTCCATGCTGCAGATGGAACGGTTGATATTCATGGAGAAACGCTCTGATTTCATGCCTTCATCATTGATGATCAGCATTTCGCCCGGTTCTACTTCGCGAAGGTATGTCGCGCCGACCACATCGAATGCGCACGTTTCTGAAGCGACGACGTAAGCATCGCCCATCATGCCGATTGACAGCGGTCTGAGTCCGTTCGGGTCAAGCGCTACGATCATTTCTGTTTCAGTCATGATTAAAAAGGCATAAGCGCCTTTCAGCATAGACAGCGAATTTTTGATTTGATCCTTCAGCGAAAAGTGTCCGCTGCGTTTAATCAGATGAGCCAGCACCTCCGTATCGGAGGAAGTCTGAAAGATGCTCCCTTGGTTTTCAAGCTGCTGCTTCAACTGTGTGGCGTTGACCAAGTTGCCGTTATGGGCGAGCGCGAGGCTGCCGTTGTTTTGCGAACGGAACAGGAGCGGCTGAACATTTTCATATCCGCCTCCGCCTGCCGTCGCATAACGAACGTGCCCGATCGCGCCTTTTCCCTTCACTTTGCTCAGTTCGCCGTTTTGAAAAACCTCGGTAATAAGCCCCTGTCCTTTATGCGCCGTCAGTTTTTCACCGTCAGTTGCGACAATTCCCGCGCCTTCCTGTCCTCTGTGCTGGAGGCTGTGCAGGCCGTAATATGTGATCTGCGGAGCTTCTTCATGTCCCCAGATGCCAAACACACCGCATTCTTCATTCAGGCCTTTGATTTCAGCAAGCATGGAATAGCTCCTTTCCACGCGCGCTCAAGTTCTTTCGTTTGCGCGTGAACCAATTGTTGTCCGTCCTGGTTTTGAATCGCCAGAAGTCCGTCAGCCGTTACCTCGCCGATATGAACCGCATCAGCCACAGCCGCTTCAAACGCCGCTTGGTGTTCTTTTTTCACCGAAACGACGAAGCGGGATTGAGATTCAGAGAATAATAATGCCGCTTCCCCTGCAACAGTTACGTTGGCGCCAAGGTTTTCCGTCGTCATGACGCTTTCTGCAACCGCTACGCCTAAGCCGCCTTCTGATACGTCATGCGCGGATTGAACGAAGCCTTTTTTAATCGCGTCAAGTAATGCTTTTTGACGTGACAGCTCTATATCAAGATCGATTTGCGGCGCTTTGCCGTAAATGCGGCCTTCTGTCATTTTTTGCAGTTCGCTTCCGGCAAACTCAGGTTTTGTTTCGCCGATCACGTATACAAGATCCCCCGCTTGTTTGAAATGCTGTGTCGTAATATGAGCGGTATCTTCAATTAAGCCGACCATGCCGATAACAGGCGTCGGGTAGATCGCCGTTCCGTTCGATTCATTATAAAGTGATACGTTTCCGCCGATGACGGGTGTGCTGAGAACATTGCACGCCTCGCTGATGCCGTCGGCCGCTTTTTCGATCTGCCAGAAAATTTCAGGTTTTTCCGGGTTTCCGAAATTCAGATTATCCGTGACCGCAAGCGGTTCGGCGCCGGAGCATACGATGTTGCGCGCCGCTTCGGCAACTGCGATTTTCCCGCCTTCTTCTGGATCAAGATATAAATAACGCGCGTTGCAATCCGTCGTCATCGCCAGCGCTTTTTTCGTGCCGCGGATTCTGAGCACTCCTGCGTCAGAGCCCGGAGCGACCACCGTATTTGTGCGCACCATGTAGTCATATTGATCGTACACCCACTCTTTGCTGGCGATTGTCGGCTGCTGCAGCAGGGCAAAAAGCGTCTCTGTCGCATCTTTTACTTCAGGCGCGGGAACTTCCGTTTCTTGAAACTCGCGGTAGTACGCGGGTTCTGCTGACGGCTTGTGGTATACAGGCGCTTCTTCCGCCAGCGCGTCGACCGGAAGCTCGCAAACAACCTCTCCGTTATGGCGGAGGCGGAGCATTTTATCATCCGTAACATGACCTACGGAAACCGCTTCAAGATCATATTTATCAAAAATATCGACAATTTCCTGTTCACGTCCGCGTTCAATGACGAGAAGCATGCGTTCCTGAGACTCGGAAAGCATCATTTCGTAAGCGGTCATACCTGTTTCCCGCTGCGGAATGAGATCAAGGTTCATTTCAATGCCTGAGCCGGCTTTGCTTGCCATTTCAGCACTCGAACTTGTCAGTCCGGCCGCCCCCATATCCTGAATGCCGACTAAGGCGTCGCATTGGATGACTTCAAGGCATGCTTCCAGGAGAAGTTTTTCCATGAAAGGATCGCCGACCTGCACCGCGGAACGTTTTTCTTCAGATGAATCTGACATTTCTTCCGATGCGAAAGTAGCGCCGTGTATGCCGTCGCGGCCCGTTTTAGCGCCGACGTACATGACCGTGTTGCCGACACCTTTCGCCTGGCCTTTTTTAATATCTTTATGATCAATTAAGCCGACGCACATTGCATTGACAAGCGGATTGCCCTCATAGCTTGCGTCAAACTGCACTTCTCCGCCGACCGTCGGAATTCCGATACAGTTTCCGTATCCCGCGATTCCCGCCACTACTTCTTCAAACAAGTACTTCACACGAGGTGAAGTGAGCTCACCAAATCGAAGAGAGTTTAATACAGCTATCGGACGGGCGCCCATTGAGAAAACATCACGGATGATGCCGCCCACTCCCGTCGCAGCACCTTGGTATGGCTCAAGCGCTGACGGATGGTTATGAGATTCAATTTTGAACACGACCGCCTGATTGTCACCGATGTCAACGATTCCCGCGCCTTCTCCGGGACCCTGCAGCACGCGTTCGCCGCTAGTCGGGAATTTGCGTAAAACCGGTTTTGAGTTTTTATAGCTGCAGTGCTCTGACCACATGACGGAAAAAATCCCGATTTCCGTGTAGTTCGGCAATCTTCCGATAATAGATTCAATGAGTGCGAACTCGTCATCACTGACACCCATTTGCTGATAGAGTTTCTCTTCTTTTATTTGTTCTTTACTTGGTTCAAGCAGTAGCGACATGAGTTTCCCTCCAATTTTTCACGATAGACCGGAACAATGTAAGACCGTCTGCGCTGCCGAGCAGTTCATCGACTGCGCGCTCAGGGTGAGGCATCATGCCTAATACGTTGCCTTTCTCATTCACGACGCCGGCAATGCCGCTGACGCTTCCGTTAATATCGCCGCCGTATGTGAAGGCGATTTGATTGTTTTCTTTTAAACTTTCAAGCGTTGCGTCATCACAGTAGAAATTGCCTTCGCCGTGGGCAACCGGAATCGTAATCGATTGTCCATTTTCATATGAAGATGTGAATAACGTACTGCCGTTCTGCACGATTAATTCAACTGGGCGGCAGATGAACTTTAAATCTTTGTTGCGTCTCATCGCGCCTGGCAGAAGTCCGAGCTCCTGCAGAATCTGGAATCCGTTGCAGACGCCTAGAACCGGTTTTCCTTCGGCAGCCGCTTTTTTCACGGCCGGCATGATGTTTGCGAATCTGGCGATGGCGCCGCATCTCAAGTAGTCGCCGTATGAAAACCCGCCGGGGATGAGCACGCCGTCAAATCCGTCAAGGCTTGTTTCCTCGTGCCAGACATACTCGACTTCTTCGCCGAGTTCATCCTTTACGGCGTGGAACATATCAATATCACAGTTGGAGCCGGGTAACACAATCACCGCAAATTTCACTGTGCGACAACCTCCTCAACTTCATATCGGTAGTCTTCAATGACTGTATTGGCAAGGAGCTTTTCACACATTTCTTTCACGAGCGCGTCAAGATCGCGGTCAGATTTTTCAATCGTCAGCTCCATGTATTTTCCGATGCGCACATCCTGCACTTCATTGTAGGTCATGCTGTGCAATGCATGCTGCACCGCGCTTCCTTGAGGATCGAGCACACTTTCTTTTAAGCTGACATAAACTTTCACTTTATACATTATGAAATGCCTCCCAGTCTTTTGAAAATCTCTTCATATGCGTCGGTTAAGCTTCCCAGGTTCCGTCTGAACAAATCTTTATCGAGCTTTTCGTTTGTGTCTTTGTCCCACAGACGGCACGTGTCAGGAGAAATTTCGTCCGCTAAAAGCACCCGTCCCTCTGCGTCTAAGCCGAATTCCAGCTTAAAATCTATTAATCTGACGCCGCAGTCTTCAAAAATATGCTGCAGTTCTTGATTCACCTGGTTTGTAATCGATTTGATCGTTTCGACCTGCTCAGGAGCCGCCGCTTTCAAGAGCCAGATATGATCTTCTGTGATGAGCGGATCACCCAGCGCGTCATCTTTATAATAAAATTCGATAATCGGCTGCGGAAGCTCAGTTCCTTCCGGGATGCCGAGACGTTTCGACATGCTTCCGGCGGCAATGTTTCTGACCACGACTTCAAGCGGAATGATGCTCACTTTTTTGATAAGCTGCTCTGATTCTGAAACACGCTCCACAAAGTGGTTGTCAATTCCTTTGGCGTGCAGATGTTTGAAAATCAGGCTTGAAATTTCATTGTTCAGACGGCCCTTTCCGCTGATCTCCGCTTTTTTCTCACCGTTAAAGGCTGTTGCGGAATCCTTGTAGACCACGCGGAGAATCTGTTCGTCTTCTGTTTGATAAATTCGTTTCGCTTTTCCTTCATAAAGAAGATTATTGTTCACAATATTCACGGAAGGCCTCCTAACCCGAATGTTGGGAATATTCAATCTATGGCGGCTGAAGAAGCCGCCTCCGGCTGGCTTCTTCTATAAACCTAAACGATCAAAGATCAAGTCGACGTTTTTCAGATGATAATTGTAGTCAAAGCAATCGGCAATCTGTTCCGGTGTGAGGCGGGACGTGATTTTTTCCTCCGCTTCGACAAGCTGGCGGAACGGCACTTGTTTTTCCCACGCTTCCATCGCTTTCGGCTGAACCGTGTCATATGCTTCTTCACGAGGCAGACCCGTGTCGATTAAAGCGAGCAGCACGCGCTGAGAGTAGATTAAACCGAGTGTGCGGTCCATGTTGCGTTTCATATTTTCCGGGAATACCGTTAAGTTTTTGACGATATTGCTGAATCGGTTCAGCATGTAATTCAGCGCGATTGTCGCGTCAGGAAGAATGATGCGCTCAGCTGATGAATGAGAAATATCACGCTCATGCCATAACGGTACATTTTCGTATGCCGTCAGCATGTACCCGCGGATTACGCGCGCCATGCCCGTCATATTTTCCGACCCGATCGGATTCCGTTTATGAGGCATAGCCGATGAGCCTTTTTGTCCTTTAGCAAAAAACTCTTCCACTTCACGTGTTTCACTCTTTTGCAGACCGCGGATTTCCACTGCGAATTTTTCAATGCTCGTCGCGATCAAAGCCAGTGCCGCCATGTAATCCGCATGTCGGTCGCGCTGTAATGTCTGAGTGGAAATCGGCGCCGCTTTCAGGCCGAGTTTTTCACAGACATACTGCTCTACGAACGGATCAATATTCGCATATGTGCCGACCGCGCCGGAAAGCTTCCCGACCTCGATCCCTTCTTTTGCCTGCTTGAAACGTTCAAGGTTGCGTTTCATTTCTTCATGCCAAAGCGCGAGCTTCAGGCCGAATGTCGTCGGTTCCGCGTGTACGCCGTGCGTGCGGCCCATCATGACCGTGTATTTATGTTCTTTCGCTTTTTCTTTTATAATGTCAACAAATCTCTCAATGTCCTTGAGCAAGATCTCATTCGCCTGTTTTAATAGATAGGAAAGAGCGGTATCCACGACATCTGTTGACGTCAGGCCGTAGTGAACCCATTTTCTTTCTTCACCTAATGATTCTGAAACCGCACGGGTGAATGCAACGACGTCATGGCGCGTATCCTGCTCGATTTCCAAAATGCGGTTGATGTCGAAAGACGCGTTTTCACGCATGACCTTGACGTCTTCTTTCGGAATGACGCCAAGCTCAGCCCAGGCTTCACAGGCTAAAATCTCGACTTCCAGCCATGCCTGGTATCTGTTTTCGTCCGTCCAGATCGCGGACATTTCAGGTCTTGAATAACGTTCGATCATTATGCTCGTCCTCCGTCTCTTTTCATCCATATGTTCGTGATGTCCTGAATCCATGTTTCATCAGGCTTCCGCAAAAATGTCATATGTCCCATTTTGCGGCCTTTTTTTATCTCATGTTTCCCATACAGGTACAGTTTGGCTTCCTTTAAAAGCTCCGTATGCTCCTCCGCAAGCTTCACTTCATCACCGAGCAGATTCACCATCATTCCCGGTTTGAGAAGATCGGTTCTGCCGAGAGGAAGTCCGCAGACCGCTCTGATGTGCTGTTCGAATTGGCTCGTTTCACAAAGGTCGAGCGTATAATGCCCTGAATTGTGGGGACGCGGCGCCAGTTCATTAATCAAAAGATCTCCGTCTTCCGTGACGAACATTTCCACCGCAAGGGGCCCGACAAGTTCCAATTTCTCCGCGAGCTGAACGGCAAGCGCCTCTGCCCGCTTTTGAACCGTTTCCTCCGCTCTCGCGGGTACGATGCTTTGGAACAGAATATTATTTTTGTGGATATTTTCAGCAGCCGGAAAGGTTGAAATCTCACCGTGCACCGATCTCGTCACGATAACGGAAAGCTCCATCCGGAACGATACCCAGCTTTCAAGTATGCACGTGCCGTTTTCTAACAGCGCAGCCGCTTCATCTATCTGTCCTTCTTCCTTAATGACAAATTGGCCTTTGCCGTCATATCCGCCGCGGCATGTTTTCAGCACCGCCGGGAGCCCCAGTGCCTGAACGGCTTCCTCAAGCTCCCGTCCGCTGTTTACGATCCGATAAGGAGCGACTTGACAGCCTGCTGACTGGATCGCCTTTTTTTCCGTTTCCCTGTTTTGGGTGATGAGCAGCAGCTCGCTTCCCTGGGGAAGATATGCATGTTCTTTGAGCCAGTTGAGCGCCTCGTAATCGATATTTTCAAATTCGTAGGTAATGATGTCACTGACTCCGGCCAATTTTTGAATCGCTTCACGGTCATTGTACTGGGCGGTAATCTCAATATCGGCGATCTGTCCGCATGGCGAGTCTTTCACGGGATCGACGACAGCGACTTTATAGCCCATCTGTTTTGCGGCGACAGCCATCATTTTTCCAAGCTGTCCGCCTCCGATAATGCCGATGACGGCGCCGGGAAAAATCGTTTTTTTATCAGACAAGCTGATCACTGCTTTCCAGCACCGTTTGTTTTGTCGCATTTCTTCTCGCCTCTAGTTTATCCGCAATGTCATCGTCAAATGCCGACAAAATTTGCGCGGCTAACAGACCCGCGTTCACTGCGCCCGCTTTCCCGATCGCCGTCGTCGCGACCGGCACGCCGCCGGGCATCTGTACGATAGACAGAAGAGAATCAAGCCCGTTAAGCGATTTTGTCTGAACCGGTACGCCGATCACCGGCAGCGTCGTTTTGGCCGCCGTCATTCCCGGCAGATGCGCCGCTCCTCCGGCTCCGGCAATAATGACTTTTAAACCCCTGTCTCTTGCGCTTTCTGCATATTCAAACATCAAATCAGGCGTCCGGTGCGCGGATACCACCTGTTTTTCATAAGGAATGTGAAGTTCGTCAAGTATGTCGCATGCATGTTTCATTGTCTCCCAATCGGAAGTGCTTCCCATGATGATTCCTGCTAGCGGCTGCATTCTGTTCCCACCTTCTCATGCTTTGTTTTTCAGAAAAAAAAGCCCGGCTTATATTGCAACTATGAGGAAGCAATACAAACCGGGCATGGCGCGCGTATCGTCAGTCGTTCGCTTCTGCGATATCCATGTCAGCTGTTTATCACTTTCCTGCATAGTCCGGCCGTTTACGGCAGCCGGGTAGAAACTTATGGGCCATATTCCCAAGATTATATGAGGTCGTGTTTTGATTTCATGTTTATCTTAACAACGGACTTGGATAATGTCAACGACATTATCGAACGATATAAAAATTCTTTCTTTTAATGTTCGTGTTTAGATCAATTTCCCTTCAAATACGATTTTTTTCCCGCAAGGAACGACTTGAATTGATCCATTTTCTTTCTTTTCTGTAAAGATCGGCTCTTCCATCCGCCGGACGGGCATATAGCCCTCTTCCTTCATTAAAGTGAGAATGGTGTCAATCGTTTCATCTTCCGTTACTTCAAACCGTTTCTTTTTTGGCTTTGTCATTCCTTAATTCTCCTCTTCTTCACTGCTTTCACCCAGAATCCGCCATGGATCGTTTTCGGCTCAAAGGCGATCATAAACGCTTTTTCATCAAGCGTTTTAATCGTATCATAAAGCTGAAGCTCATATTTGCGCGGTGTCAGTATCTGCATGGCGGTCCGGTCTCCTTCAAGTCCGCCCGCAACCCAGCTTGTAACCCCGTATCCTTTTTCCCGGAGCTGTTTCGGCAGGTCCAGATCAAGCTCCTTCGTAATGACGTTGACTGTAATATAGCCGAGCGCCAGTTTTTCTTCAATTTTCATTCCCACTATGACGCCGAGGCCGTAGCCGAGTGCATAGGCAATGACGTTTTGAATTTGATTCAGATTGCCGAGCACGAGACTCAGGCCGGTCACATACACAAGGATTTCAATCGTACTGATGCCCGCGGCGAAATAGCGCTGTCCCTTTAATGTCAGAATCATCCTGATCGTAAAGAAAGAGACATATATAATGTTAATGATGAGAATAATGAGAACCATACCTATACTGTTGGATAAAATCGTCTGCATCATTGATTCCCCCTCCTCTGATAATTTGAAAAGCCAATCTTTCAATTAAGGATAGTTTACCCTCTTTTGATCATTTTCAAAAGAAAAAAAAGCCCGCCCCGTAAGGCAGACTTTCAAGCTCTTATCAGTGAAGCTCGGCTTTTTTCAATCGTTTGACGGCTTCATATTCCTTCTCAAGCTCACTCAGCGTGTATCCGGACAGTTCCTGAACATGGTTTTGGTAAAACCCTGAGCGGATCAGCTTTGTCCTCAGATGCTGTTTTTTCCGATTAATGGCTTCTCGCAACAACGGGGCCATCTTCATCATCCCTTTCCGAATCATAAAGAGTAGTGCCGCTTTCGAATTGCTGTTGCTCTCATCATATCTCGGCCGGGTCTTCAAAACAACACGCTTTATTAGAAATATTTGTAAACATTGTGAAAGACAAATTTCGACTTATAAAGGGATCAGCGAAGCAGTAAAGTACTCTGAAATGAGCGGCCATGTCACAGCCGTAAAAATGAGCATGATGATGACCGCCGCGGAAATACAGTACATCACGTCAGCCGCAGGCTTTTCAGCCGATTTGTAAAGAATCTGCACAAACTGCACCATCGCCGAGGCGGCCAGAAACAAGGTCAGCGCCGTAAACACCACGGTGACGACCGGCAGATTCAATATCGCGAAAATCATCCACACGATAGAGCAGGCGACAGCCGGAACCAAAAGAGATCCGACCCCCGCGGCCGCATCCCGCATCGTGATTTTCTGTTTCATCATATAACGTGATACAAGCCAGACCGCGCCGGCCGCAGCGGCAAAAAAGACGAGCGTATACACGAGAACGACGGTAAAGCCGTCAAAAAACGTATGATGCCGCTCTCCGTATCCGAGAGGCCTTTGCTGGCTTGCCCTCAGCTGAAACCAATTTCCGATTGAGAAAAAGATACTGAATACAAGCATTGAAATAAGAGCATATTTAAAGCGGGAAAAGCCGTCTTCCCCAACGACCTTCACCGGTGATGTCAAAATGCGCAGCGCGAAACGGCAATAACGTTTGACCGCGGCCCATGCAGAAGCGAGTTTTTCCGTAAAAGCCGGAGCCGGGCGCCGTTCCTTATCTTTTTTCTTTTGCTTTTGATAACGTCCCGCATTTCTGGACATTCTCGACAGCGGTTCTTCATCAGTTCCCTGATGCTGTTTTTCTTCTTCCAACGTTTCTTTTCTTTCTTCCGTCATGTCAGCAACTCCTATCAAAAAAATACGGCGGAATTTGTTAAACAAGAAAATAAAACACTTATATAAGGTACCGAAGCGTCCTTAAACAGTCAAGCGGTTTTCTTCACCCGGACACCCACATGACGTTTTATAGTATGTATTGGTTTTACGGAATAGGACAAAAACAAAAAACCGGCTGAACTCAGCCGGTTTTTCCGTTATTTCAAGAAGATGAAATACAGGATAAAGATGACGAACAGCCCGTACATAATCGGGTGAACGCTTTTTCCTTTTCCTTTGCAGATCATTGTAATCGGGTAGAATATAAAACCGATCGCAATCCCCGTCGCAATGCTGTACGTCAGCGGCATCATAATCATCGTTAAGAATGCCGGCACAGCCACCTCGAATTTATCCCAGGCGATCTTACCGAGCGGCGCCACCATCAACGCGCCGACAATAATTAAAGCCGGAGCCGTCACATTCGTGGTGACAACTGACAGAAGCGGCGAGAAAAACATCGCCAGCAAAAAGAGAATGCCCGTCACAACAGCCGCGAAGCCGGAGCGCGCGCCCGCCGCAACGCCTGAGCTGGATTCAACATAAGAAGTCGTTGTAGACGTACCGAGTACGGCTCCGATAACGATTGATGTCGAATCCGCCAGAAGCGCTCTTCCCGCACGCGGAAGTTTATTTTCCTTCATCAGTCCGGCCTGTGTCGCTACAGCCACCAGCGTTCCGGCCGTATCGAAAAACCCGACGAACAGGAACGTTAAAATGACAATCAGCATTTGTACGGAGAAGATATCCGGAAGATGCATCCACGCCTGTCCGAAAGTCGGCGCAAGACTCGGCACGCTGCCGACAATGTGCGTCGGAACCGGAATCAGCCCGCAGACCATGCCGGCAACCGCCGTCAGAAGCATTCCGATAAATACGCCGCCGTTTACGCGAAGCACCATCAGAATGACCGTCACAATAACACCGAAAACCGTCAGCAGCACAGGTCCGCTGTGAATATTGCCGATAGACACCAAAGTCGATGAGTTCGCTTCAATAATGCCCGAACCCTGCAAACCGACAAATGTGATAAACAAACCGATACCCGCGCCGACCGCCAATTTCAGCTCAGGCGGAATCGCATTAATGATTTTTTCCCGCAATCCCGTCAGCGAAAGCGCCACGAAGATAATTCCGGAAATCAAGACGCCGGAAAGCGCAGCCTGCCATGAAATCCCCATGCCGAGGACGACAGAGAAAGCAAAAAACGCATTTAATCCCATACCCGGCGCAATCGCGATCGGATACTTTGCAATGAGCCCCATTAAAATACAGCCGGCCGCAGATGCCAAGGCTGTAGCGGTGAACACCGCGCCCTGATCAATTTTTAATGCTTCGGGAAATCCTTTCACACCGTTTAAAGACAATGTCAGCGGATTGACGAACAGAATGTACGCCATTGACAAAAAGGTCGTTAAACCGCCGATGATTTCATTACGATAGCTTGTCCCCAGCTCATCAAACTGAAAAAATTGCTTCAAGCCAATTGCCTCCTTCATTCTCTCCCATTTATTCTGCCCGTTATCCGCCAAATAAAAAACGCCCCAAATACATTTGGGACGCTTGACTACATACGTTCAGTCTGAATAAATAAGAATGGATTATTTATATCAAACGATTGAGATTGATCCGTAGTCAAGCCATTTACGGTAGCTTGGTAGAAACTTGCGGGCCATATCCCCGCCATTATACGATATCTGCATATTTGATTTCTGAGTCTATTGTATCAATTCAATTTTGAAAACTCAATAAAAAAAACGAACAATCCCGTTAAAAAAATTTGGTTTATTCGTTAATTGACCAAAAATGGAAGACGGCAAAAGCCGCCTTCCCGACATCATTTTCCGTCAGCAGGCCGGACCGGCACCGAGAATGTAATCTTGCCGTCACCTGCTAAAGTGTTCATGAACGTTCGATTGACATACAAAGCGTATGAATCGAATAAGAAATCGCGCAATGAATATTCTTTATCGGATGAATCATCTAATTCAAAAACGGATTCCATTTCACTCGTTTTAAGATTCGTGACTTTCGCCTTATTTCCTTTCAGATAATAGCCTTTTTCATACTCATTAAGCGATGGCCAGCTTTTCATTTTTTTCGTATTGCCGAGACCGATTGACTCACCGACATTCATCAGCTGATCTTTATCCGTTTTGCTGTCATTAATTCCTGTGAATTGATAATCAACGATTACCCGTCTGCCTTGCTGTTTGATCTTTTTGATGGTGATGCCGACATGGTGATGTTTCGTTTCATAGCTGGCGGGCAGTTTTGTTTTCAGAGGGACGATTTCTCCAGGCTCTGATTCTGATTTTACATCGCCCGTTATGAAAAGTGTTTTCGCTTTCGGGTCTATCGGTTTGCTGAATTGAGTTTGGCCGCGTATTCTTTTCCCGCCGCCGGGAAGGTTCTTTCTGCTGCCAAGTTCAATATTCGACATCGTCATTTCATAATGGTTTCCAGCATCATCCGATGCCTCGTAAATCGAGATGGCATCATTTTTAGCAGCATCGTGAAAGTCGACTGAATACAGGAGAGCCGATCCCGTCGTTCCGTTTTCCGCCCGGATATCGAAAAAGCGGTATAACCCGTTTACATTCACAGCTTTCGTCCCTTCAAGAGAAACGGACTTTTGTTTTTTAATCGGGAGTGTAAAGCGCCAGTTTCCGGGAATATCCTTGATTTGTGTAATGACAAGCGGAAGCTTATCACCGTCTTTCATCTTTGGGCCGTCCGCAAAAAAGCGAAGCTGCCCCCCGTACTGCCCGTCTTTCACTTTTTTCATGCCCTGACTGTCATAATCCAAAGATAATATATTCCGTGGATCTTTATAATCAACTTGAAAAGAGATGCTTTCCTCATCAGATTTCAAATTGTCAACGGTAAAATTGTAAACGAGCTGTCCGCTGTCGTAATACACACTTTTCACTGTCACCGTAATCCCGCGCGATTCCGCTTTCTCGTTCAGTTTTGTCACCAAATTGCTTTTAAACAGCGCAGAACCTGCCTTATCCTGAAATACCCTGTAAATCTGCCCGGCAACAGGGATGTTTCCCATAGCCGTATTAACGGAGGGCATGAATAAGCCTGAGGACAAATACAGAATAAACAAAGCAGCAGCAACCGCGAGTCCGTTTATCACTTTTCGTCCCCATCTCCGTCTGACGGCGCCTTCTTTTCCGGCACGGACAGCGGCGCTATGTATCACGTTTTTCAATTCAGCTTTCGGCACGTCAATGTCCTGATACAATTGCTTCATTTGATGCTTTTCCATATATGTTTATCCTCCTTTTCCAGCTCCTGCTTCAATGCTTTTCTCGCCCTGTGGAGATGCGTTTTTACAGTGCCTTCCGCCATACCGGTCTGTTCAGCGATCATAGCAATCGAGAAATCTTGAAAATAATAAAGCTGAATGGTCAGCTGTATATGTTCGTCAAGCGTTTCCAGGGCATTCCGAAGATCTATGTATTCTTCAATGTTCTTATTCTCCGCGCCCGTATCATGTTGCGGCTCAAACGGAATCACGTCTCCGTGCTTTTTCCTCATCGCAAAAATCGTATGAAGCAAAATCCGGATCAGCCACGTTTTAAAATATTTCGGCTCCTTCAGCTGCGCGATATGAAGAAAAGCCTTGTAAGCCGTTTCCTGCACTGCATCCAACGTATCTTCTTTGTGATGCAAATAGAGATAAGCTGTTTTATATAAAGTATCCTGGTGTGCTGTGATCAGTTTTTCAAAGGCTGAGGCATCACCTTTTTTCGCCTTTTTGATCAATCGTTCTTCCTTCACCTTATCCACCTCCTATGCTGTTAGATATGAATCAGGGCAAAACGGTTTCAAAAAGATGAAAAAAAAACGCCTCTTTTTTAAAAGAGACGTTTTTTTATCTTGATTTATTCCCATTCAATGCTTTCTAAACATTATAAGAATTAATTTATTGAATATCAAGCCTTTTGGGGTTTGTAGTTCCTTGATTTAGAAGTTACCATTAAAAATATTGCTCCCCCGTGTTCTGAATATTATGGGAGGGTCTAAATCTAATAGGCTTAAAAATGTTATTAACGTGCAACATAATAAAGTTGCTAATAGAAAGATGGTTTCAAACCAGTACGTAAAAAGAAATATATAAACTTTAATAATTAGACATATAGTATTATAATGATTAAGAACGTGTGGTTAGATTTTTTAACTTGTGTTTCGCAAGTTTTGACAAAAATGGTAGGGAGATTTGTTCCTTATTACTCGTATAATTGTATTGTATCGTATAGTTTCGATTCCTATAGAACGTAATGAGTAACCACACGTTCTATTTTTTTTTGGAGGCAATAACTATGAACACTTTTGAAGATATAACATCAATAGACAATCTCTCAAATATTTTGAGAACACCGAAAAAAAAGTTAACTTACATATTATATATTAAGAAGATTCAAAATTCATATACAACTTTCCAAATTCCCAAAAAAAGTGGTGGACAGAGAATTATTAACGCTCCATCTAAAGATTTAAAGGATATTCAAAGAAATATTGTGAATATGTTATTAAATCAACAAAAAAAATTCTATTATGAAAATAAGATTAGGCTGAACATTGCTCATGCTTTTACCAAAGAAAAAAGTATTATAACAAACGCTAAAATACATAAAAACAAACGTTTTGTTCTTAATATAGATTTAGAAAATTTCTTTGAAAGTTTTCATTTTGGAAGAGTACAAGGGTACTTTGAAAAAAACAAAAATTATTTGTTTCCCAAAAATATAGCAACAGTATTAGCTCAATTAACTTGTTATAACGGTTCTTTACCGCAAGGTGCTCCTTCCTCCCCTATAATAACTAATCTAATTTGCAATATTTTAGATATGAAAATATTAAAAATTGCTAAAAAATATAAATTAGATTACACAAGATATGCTGATGATTTAACTTTTTCAACAAACAATAAAGGTTTCGATGAAAAATCAGAAGAATTTATAAGTCAATTAGAAATGATTATTAAACAATCTGGCTTTAAAATTAATCGAAAAAAAACTCGACTTCAATATAAGCAATCTAGACAAGTTGTGACTGGGCTAGTCGTAAATAAAAAAGTGAATGTGCCCAGAAATTTCTATAAAAACACTCGAGCAATGGCAAACTCTTTATATAAAAATGGATCATTCACTATAAATGGGGTAGAGGGTAGTTTAAAACAGCTTGAAGGTCGTTTTTCATTTATAAATCATATAAACAAAGAGAATAATAAAGAAAAGAAAAAAATTGATAAAAATTCGAAATTAGGTTTCAGAAATTTAAATGGACAGGAAAAAGAATATCAAAAATTTCTGTTTTATAAATATTTCTTCAATAATGAAAAACCTTGTATTTTAACAGAGGGTCCTACAGATATTATTTACTTAAAGAGTGCCCTTAAAAATCTTTATACAGATTATCCAAAACTAATTAAAAAAGTAAATGATGATTTTATATTCAAAATTTCTTTTTTAAAGAGAGGAGAAGATCCAAAAGCATCAAAAGCACACAAAAAAATAAAAGGGCAGAAGACATCAAAATTGCAATACTTCTTTGGTTTAGAGAAAGATGGTGCGGATACCATGAAACAAATCTATAAATTCTATTCTAATAAAGAAGGAACTTGTCCAAACTATAGTGAAATTTTCAAAAACATGAATGTGAATTCTAAAAATCCCTGTATATTTATACTAGATAATGAACTTAATAATAAAGAGAAACCATTAAAAACTCTAACAAACTATATGAATTTAAAAAATGAAAAAATTGATGAGTTATGCGATAAAAATTATTTAAAGATTACTTCGAACCTTTATATCGTTACTAATCCATTGGATAACGACCTAAAAGAATGTGAAATAGAAGATTTATTCGAATTAGATACCTTAAAAACAGAACTTAACGGGAAAACATTTGAACGATGTGAAAAAAAGTATAATCCCTCTGAAAACTATGGAAAAAGAGCTTTTTCCAAATATGTATGGAAGAACTATGAGGATATAAATTTCGAAAACTTTAGACCTCTATTAGATAACATCAATCAAATTGTAACAAATTATAATGATTAATGATTTTTTTGTTTGCAATATTTGTTTGCACACGCTTAAAAAAGAGCCTCAAACCCTTTTAAATAAGAGTTTGAGGCTTTCTTTTGACTATTCCCACTCAATCGTTGCAGGCGGCTTGCTCGTAATGTCATACACGACGCGGTTGATGTGTTTCACTTCGTTGACGATCCGTGTCGAAATCACTTCAAGCACATCCCAAGGGATACGCGCCCAGTCAGATGTCATGCCGTCAATTGATGTTACGGCACGGATACCGATTGTGTAATCATACGTTCTCGCATCTCCCATGACGCCTACGCTGCGGATGTCAGGAAGAACCGTGAAGTACTGCCAGATGTCGCGCTCTAGGCCGTGGTTCGCCACTTCTTCACGCAGAATCGCGTCTGATTCACGAACGATCTCAAGTTTTTCTTCCGTTACTTCACCGAGTACGCGGATGCCAAGTCCAGGGCCCGGGAACGGCTGACGCCATACGATATCATCCGGAAGGCCGAGCTCCGTGCCAAGCGCGCGCACTTCGTCTTTGAAAAGGGTGTTCAGCGGCTCAATCAGTTCAAACTGCATATCTTCAGGAAGTCCGCCGACATTGTGATGCGATTTGATCGTTTGCGCCGTTGCAGTACCGCTCTCGATAATATCCGTGTAAAGCGTTCCTTGCGCAAGGTAATCGATGCCTTTCAGCTTGTCCGCTTCATCATCGAACACGTAAATGAATTCGTTGCCGATGATTTTGCGTTTTTGCTCAGGATCAGAAACACCTTTCAGCTTGTTTAAGAATCTGTCTTTCGCATCAACTTTAATGACATTCATATTAAAGCCTTCGCTGAACGTTTTCATGACGCCTTCAGCTTCGCCTTTACGAAGCAGGCCGTGATCGACGAAAATACAAGTCAGCTGGTCGCCGATCGCTTTATGAATTAAAGCAGCCACAACAGAGGAATCAACACCGCCGCTTAGCGCGCAAAGAACCTGCTTGTCTCCGACTGTTTCACGGATTTTTTGCATTTCGATTTCGATAAAGTTTTCCATTGACCATTTGCCTTCACAATCGCAAACGCCGAATACAAAGTTTTTCAGAAGATCATTGCCGTATTCAGAGTGGCGCACTTCCGGGTGGAACTGAACGCCGTACCAATTCTTGTCCGCTTTGCTCATCGCTGAATTCGGGCAGTGATGGCTTGTTGCGTCAACAGTGAAGCCTTCAGGAACTTCTACAACCAAATCGCCGTGGCTCATCCACACAACCTGTTCTTCCGGAAGATCTTTGAACAAGTCAGGAGTTCCTTGAATCTGAATGTTCGCTTTTCCGTATTCGCGCTGGCTTGCCGCCTCGACTTTCCCTCCGAGGTAATGAGTCATCAGCTGCATGCCGTAGCAGATGCCCAATACAGGAATATCAAGTTCAAAGATTTTTTCATCACAGCGGAAAGACCCTTCATCATATACACTGTTTGGTCCGCCTGAAAGGATAATTCCTTTTGGATTCATTTCTTTGATTTCCTCAGCTGTCAACGTATGGGGATGCAGCTCGCTATATACGCCAAATTCACGGATCCGGCGGGTAATCAGCTGGTTATACTGACTGCCGAAATCAAGAACAAGAATCATTTCATTCACTAACTTCGTCATGGTTGTCACCTAATCTCCTCTAAGTTTTTGACACAGAAAAAACGGAGGACACACGTTCAGCCCTCTGTCGGCAAGACTTGTCCGGAAGCCCGGCTTTTTAACGCTCTCGGGCTCCCATTTAACATTCATTTATTCTAACAACAGGACGATATGCGGTCAAGACTATCTTCTTTTAATTATATTTTCCCACAACTGTCCCGATTCATTCCAAAGCTTTGCGGCATTATCGCTGCGGTATAACGCACGCTCATAGCGCAGCGTCAGCTCGGACATGTCGTTTGTATGGTGCGCCTCGTCAACCCTCGCGGCAAAATCACGGAGCGTTTCTCCGTCTCCCCTGCTGAATCCTTTTCGTTTCAGCTGGCGGAGCAGCGCGGCATATGCGTCGAAAAAGACGTCTTCATCCGTACGCCGCTTCAATCTGGCTGCTGTAACGTGCGGAATCCAGCGCGCCCGGAACAGCCAGGCGAGTGCCGCCGCGGCTGAAATCACGATGACAATGGCTGCATACGGCCACAGGTGTGCCGCGGTTTTGTTGCGGATCACAGGCTGCGGTGCCGCGCTGTGATCCCGCTTTTTCGGTGTTTCTTCTTTTTCCGGTTTTGTTTCCTGACGCTGCTTGTCAGACGGTGAATCCGAATTCCCCGCTGAGCCTCCGCTGTCTTTTGCCGCGGTATGATTTTGCTCTGACGTAAACTCCGTCGGATTGGTGAAGCCTTTTGTCGGCTCAAACGTCACCCAGCCCTGATCGGGAAAATACACTTCTACCCACGAATGGGCGTTGTTGTTTGTGACTTCATAAATGTGGCCTTTATGGTCGCCTGCCCCTTTATATTCGCCGGATGTATAGCCCTTCACCCAACGGGCGGGAATTCCCGCGGAGCGGAGCAGCACGGCCATTGCCGATGAAAAGTTATCACAATATCCTCTTTTCGTTTCAAACAGGAATTGATCGACATAATCCTGATTGTGCTCCGGAACCGCGACATCCTGTGTATTATACGAAAATGCGGAAGATCCGAGATAATCCTCGATCGCCTTCGCTTTATCGAACATATTATGATGATCCCGCGTCAGTCTGTCCGCAAGCTGTCTCACTCTTTTCGGAAGGCTGTCGGGGACCTGTAAATACCGGTCATTGAATTGATTCTGCTCACGGTATCGTTTCACTTTCACTTTTCTGAGATCATTCAGCTTAAAAACGGGCGCCTGAAAGGTCACCGTGTACCGTCCCATATTGCGGATGTTGCCCACTTGTTCACTGACCGGCATAATTTGCTCGGTGTTTCCGTTCATTTCAAGCTGAATCGAGTGCTTCGGTTTAATATTGGAGACGCCGATCGGATACATGACGTGATTATAGAGATAATTCTCATCAATGGACACCTGTGCCGTATACCGTCTCGTCTGCACACTCCGGTCAAACCATATATCTTCCACGTTGCCGCCGTTCAGTTTATAGGACATGCCCTGATCGGTCTCCACCCAGCCTTTCCCCGTGTATGTATCCTTCGTTTCCACCCGGAAGTACGCCCGTTCTTTTCCCTTCCATGTAAAAACCGGCGTATCATCCTGCTGAAAAGGGCCGCCCAATGTTTCATCATGATTGCCGTAGCCGATTTTGCTTTCGGCGGCGGGCACTTCTTTGTGGTTTGTTATTTTTTTAAGAAACGGCACGGGGTCCGGCCAGTTCGGGTCTGATTTCGGAGCCGCCAGACCGAACACGACGGAAGCGCAGATAAACAGCATCAGCGGCAGAAACCATTTGAGTATCAATCTTTTTTTAAACGCTATATGTTCCGTAAGCCGGATGCGCTCCATATACAAAAGCCCCATCATCAAAAAGCCGATAAAGACGATCCGGATGACGGCGTACGCGGCATCATAAGGAGTAAACGTATCAAGCACGGTGATATACGCCACCGTCATGATAAAAAAGAATAATATTTTCCGCTGATAGATCACCCAGTAATGCAGCAAATACACGAGCAGCCATAAAAGCACAAAAAACAGCAACGTGCGGAATGACGGATTCATATCATTCCATCTTCCGGACCCGATGTGGCGGGCATTTTGCATCACGTCCCGCAAAAAAGAAACGAGCCATTCCGGCTGAAAAATAGAACCTTTATAAAACAGGATGTGAATACTGATCAACGTAAACAGAATGCAGGACGGCACGGTGACGTACCACCTCATCCGGAAGAATGACAGCAGAAATGCCAAACCGATAAAAACGATGAAAAAACCTGTATGTTTTGTACCCGTAAAATTGTGCAGCGGCCTGAGCCATTCCCATAACAATAAAAAAGCGAGAAAATAAAACAGCAGCAGACTCAGCCTGCTTCCCTGGTTCTCGTCATGCGGCATGGCGCGCCACCTCTCTTTCTAAACAACATGGGACACCCGTTTGTCCCTGATCATTTGCACCTTAATATTTTTTTGAGCGAAGATGAGAGCGAGTTTCCGTTCTTTCTCCGAAAGCGCGGCATTCGTTTCTTTCGCCAAAAACACCGTCATGTCAGCACGGCCGGGCTCAGCCTGTTTGAGAAGGTCTTCTGTAAGACTGCCCGTCACGACGGCAATGGAAGCTTTGCGGACGCGCGGATCCGCCAGCTCTTTTCCTAAACGCCCGCCTGCATCGGCTTCTTCCGATTCTGAAGCTGATGCCAGGTAACGCAGCATCTTTCTGAAATGCCGGTCTCCCTCCCGGACGGGAAATACGGTCCGGTCGCTCCCCAATGAAATAAATCCTGCGGGAGAGCCCTTCACAAGCGCCGTGTAAAGCAGGGATGCCGAAGCTGACACCGCGGCTTCAAACGATGGGGACGGTCTGCAGTCCAAAAGGAGAATCATATTCACACTCTGCAGCGGGTCAAATTCCTTCGTCATCAGCTCATTTCGCCGCGCCGATGTTTTCCAGTCAAGTGCGGAAAACCGGTCGCCCGGCTGATAATTTCTGACGCTCGCAGCCATTGCGGAGCGGTGTACCTGAAACGGAGCGCCGGCAGCCGTACCCTCTTCTCCGGATGCGGCCTGCGGCTTATAGTGAACAGACCCGTACGCCGGGAAAACCAGAACCGTATCCGTAACGGAAAACGACGCCGTCTTGTCCAAAAGCCCGAGAACATCTCCCGTGCGCACTCTTATCGTATGTAAATGATGCTCTCCGCGCGGCACCTGCGGCAGCTCATATTGTAACGTCAGCTTCCTTTGAAACCATGGAAACACGAGCTGTTTCGCACTGCGCCTCTCGCCAAGCGTTTCCGGCATCACATCTTCAATGACCATATATGTCAGCGGAAACGGCAGGCGCCTCGTCAGCCTGATGGCGACAGACAGCCTGTCGCCTGAGGTTAACTGGGCGGAGGACACGTCACGCGCCACCTGAAACGCCCGCAGCGGGTACACAGCGACCAGCCCGGCGTAAACGGTAAACGGCAAAAACGCGTAAAATAAAAACCAGCTCACAAATCCGCCCTGAAACATGGCATAAGAAAAGACAGCCGCCGTCAGTACGGCCAACATAAGCAGCTTCCAGCCATATAGAAGCCAATGCATCTTCTTTCTCATTAGCGGACCGACATCCTTTGGACGGGGACTTTTTCCGTTTGCATGATGTCTTCTATAACCGCTTCCGGTGTCACATCGTTAAATTTCGCCTCGGCGGTCAAGATCATTCTGTGCGGCAGCGTATACGGAGCCAAATACTGGACGTCATCAGGAATGACGTAATCGCGGTCATGAAGCAGCGCGTACGCCTGCGCGGCTTTCATTAATGAGATTGAACCGCGCGGACTTACGCCCAGATGTACGGACGGATGCCGGCGGGTATGCTGAGTAATGCCGACGATATACGCTTTTATTCCATCATCCACCCGCACCTGCTCCAGTTTTTGCTGAAGGCTGATAAACTGTTCTTTAGAAATGACGGGCTCGATTGTGTCAAGCGGATTGCGCCCTTCCTGCAAAGACAGAACCCGAAGCTCTTCCTCGGCAGTCGGATAGCCCATGCGCAGCTTAAATAAAAACCGGTCAAGCTGGGCTTCGGGAAGCGGATACGTTCCTTCATATTCAACCGGGTTTTGTGTGGCCATGACGAAAAACGGCTCAGCCAGCCGCATTGTCTTTCCGTCAATCGTGACATTCCCTTCCTCCATTGCCTCAAGCAGAGAAGACTGTGTTTTCGGAGAGGTTCTGTTAATTTCATCAGCCAGCACGATATTCCCCATGATCGGTCCAGGGCGGTATTCAAATTCCATCGTTTTCGTATTATAAATAGAGACACCCGTCACGTCTGACGGCAGAAGATCCGGCGTGAACTGAATCCTCTTAAAGTCAGCTCCGATCAGCTTGGCCAAAGCGCGGACCATCATCGTTTTTCCGACTCCCGGCACGTCTTCCAGCAGCACATGCCCTTTTGCGAGAATGGCGGCCAGACTGAGTATGGCGATATCCCGTTTTCCTATGATGATGTTTTCAATATGCTCAACGGCTTTCTCCAGCAGCGGATGCAGCTCTTCTTTATAAGCCATTCTTCTCCTCCTAGTCATCTCTCAAATTTCAATTATCGTAACCTAACTTTACCACAAAATATAAACAGTATAAAAAAACGTTTCCAGCGAATTGTTTCCAGTCTGAAAAAGGAAAAAGCTCCCTTTAGAAAGGAAGCTTTATTTCAGCTGGAGAGGCTCCATATGAACGTGTGAATGGTCAATGGCATGTTCCTCTTTCATCTTGCGTTCTACCTCATTTGCGATCTCATGACTCTCTTTAATGTTCAGATCAGACGGCACTTCAATGACGACATCAATATGAACGGAGCTGCCCAGATATCTCGCTTTAATATCTTTTAAACGGCTGACGCCCGCAATCTGTTCAATCGTCTTTTTATAATCAGAAATATGTTTGACATCAAAACCGTCAGTCAGCGAATGAGAGGATTCCTTAAAAATATCCCACGCGGTTTTGCAGATGATCAACCCGATGATAAACGCGGTAACCGTATCCACCCAAGCCAAATGGAACTGTGAAGCAAAAATTCCGATAAACGTGCCGATACTGACGAGCGCATCTGATTTATTATCAGCGGCCGCAGCTGAAAGGGCCTGGCTGTTTACCTTTTTGGCAAGCCCTTTCGTATAGCGGTAGACCATCAGCATCACGACGGCGCTCCCCGCGGCCGTCCAGGCGGCTATCATATCCGGTGTTTCCTCTTTAACGGAAAAAATAGATTGCGCGGCGCTGAACAGCACTTGCATTCCGACAAGCATCATAATAATGGAAGCGATGAGTGACGCGACGGTCTCCGCCCGAAAATGGCCGTAAGGATGATCTTCGTCAGGAGGTTTCTGAGAGATGCGCAAACCGATGAAAACAGCCGCAGATGCCACGATATCAGTCGTATTATTTAAACCGTCGGCCTGAAGCGCTTCTGAGTGAAACAAATAACCGATCACAAGCTTCACAGCCGACAATGCCGCATATGCGCCAATACTGACAATCGCTCCGGTTTCGCCTTTTTTCAATTCATGATATCTCTCCACTGAAAATCCTCCTTCCCGTTCAATTTTTCCTTCATTATCATACAAAGCGAAGACACAGTGGGTCTATAGAAACATGATTCACTTTCCACAGAAAAATAGTAAGCATAGAACATTTATGCGCTCAGGAAACTTATTTTTATTCACGAAACCCCTCTCATCCCAATCGTATCAAGGATTCTCGCCACCCTATGTTCATGGAATTATTTTCAAACCCATTAAAACACAAAAATAACAGAAAATTATTTCTTTTCCTTCCGGCACCTTCTGCTGTACGGACGAGAAAAAATGTCATATTTTCTTACATCACTTTCAACTGTCTGTGGCATTTATGATAGAATAATACTTGTCGGAATATTCAGCATAAACAAGCCAAAAGGAGGCAAAGAATGAATCAGCCTAACTCTTTATCAAAGGGATTAAAAACCCGGCATATGACTATGATTTCAATTGCCGGCGTGATCGGCGCCGGATTATTTGTCGGAAGCGGATCCGTCATTCATTCCACCGGACCCGGAGCGATTGTCTCCTACGCTTTAGCAGGATTATTAGTGATTTTTATTATGAGAATGCTGGGGGAAATGTCCTCCGTCAACCCGACAAGCGGTTCGTTTTCACAGTACGCGCATGACGCCATCGGTCCTTGGGCCGGTTTTACGATCGGATGGCTGTATTGGTTTTTCTGGGTCATCGTCATTGCTATTGAAGCCATTGCAGGCGCCGGAATCATACAGTACTGGTTCCCGGGCATTCCGTTATGGCTGACGAGTCTGCTTCTGACCGTGCTGTTAACACTGACGAATATTTATTCAGTTAAATCGTTCGGCGAATTTGAATACTGGCTTTCCTTAGTGAAGGTAGCGACGATCGTTGTCTTCTTAATCGCGGGATTTGCGTTCATTTTCGGAATCGTTCCCGGCAGCAAGCCGGTCGGGCTGGAAAATCTGGCGGGCAGCGGCGGATTTTTCCCTAAAGGTCCAAGTTCCGTTCTGCTCGGCATCGTCGTTGTCATTTTTTCTTTCATGGGATCTGAAATCGTCGCAATCGCAGCGGGAGAAACGTCAAATCCGGTCGAATCCGTCACAAAGGCGACCCGCTCAGTCGTTTGGCGGATCATTATTTTTTACGTCGGCTCCATTGCGGTTGTGGTCACACTGCTGCCGTGGAATTCAGCCAATATTTTGGAAAGCCCCTTCGTTGCCGTTTTGAGCCATATCGGGGTTCCCGCAGCCGCTCAAATCATGAATTTCATCGTCCTGACAGCCGTTCTGTCCTGCCTGAACTCCGGGCTTTATACGACGTCACGGATGCTGTATTCACTGGCAGAGCGAAATGAAGCGCCGCGGCGTTTTATGAAACTGAGTAAAAGAGGCGTACCGGTTCAAGCCATTATCGCCGGCACCTTTTTCTCCTATATTGCCGTTGTTATGAACTACTTTTCTCCCGACTCCGTATTTTTGTTCCTGGTCAATTCATCAGGGGCGATCGCACTGCTCGTCTATCTCGTCATCGCCGTCTCACATCTGAGAATGAGAAAGAAAATCGAACGGACAAACCCTGAATCTCTTAAAATCAAAATGTGGTTCTATCCGTACTTAACCTACCTGACGATCATCGCCATTTGCGCCATCTTGTTATCTATGCTGTTTATCAGTTCAATGCGGTCTGAATTTCTGCTGACAGGATTTATTACTCTGCTGGTGCTTGCCTCATATGTATTCCGCAAAAAACAAAAACCGAAAGAGAGCGCTTCCGAAAGCCGGGTTGCGCAATAACCGCAAACACCCCCCTCAAAAAAGGGCGGGTGTTTTTTTAACCAACCTGTTCAAGGCAGCATTAACTGTAGTACAGGATTTCAATAAATGATAAGGACAGGATGAAAAATGGCACTAGAAAAATTTGCAGATGAACTGCCGATCATCGAAACACTCCAGCCGCAGAAGAAATCAGACGGCAGCACGTATTATGAAGTCACCATGAAGGAATGCTTTCACAAGCTGCACCGCGATCTCCCGCCGACCCAGCTGTGGGGGTATAACGGTTTATTTCCCGGTCCGACGATCGACGTGAACCAAGATGAGAACGTCTATATTAAATGGATGAATGACCTTCCGGATAAGCATTTTCTGCCTGTGGATCATACCATTCACCATTCAGAAAGCGGCCATCAGGAACCCGATGTCAAAACCGTCGTCCATTTACACGGAGGAGCAACCCCGCCGGACAGCGACGGCTACCCGGAAGCATGGTTCACAAAGGATTTTAAGGAAACGGGTCCTTATTTTGAGAAAGAGGTATACCATTATCCAAACAAACAGCGCGGGGCTCTGTTATGGTATCACGATCACGCCATGGCGATTACGAGGCTCAATGTGTACGCCGGGCTTGCCGGGATGTATATCATTCGCGAGCGAAAAGAAAAGCAGCTGAAGCTTCCCTCCGGAGAGTATGACGTACCGCTTATGATTTTGGACCGCACGTTAAATGACGACGGTTCCTTGTCTTATCCGAGCGGACCTGCTAACCCTTCCGAAACGCTGCCCGATCCTTCCATCGTCCCGTTTTTTTGCGGAAATACCATTCTCGTTAATGGTAAAGCGTGGCCGTATATGGAAGTTGAACCGCGGACATATCGTTTCCGCATCCTTAATGCCTCCAATACAAGAACATTTTCTCTCTCGCTCAATAACGGCGGGAAGTTTATCCAAATCGGTTCTGACGGAGGACTGCTTCCCCGCTCTGTCAAAACACAATCTATCAGCTTAGCCCCGGCAGAGCGGTATGATGTGCTCATCGATTTCTCCGCCTTTGACGGAGAACATATCATTTTAACGAACGGCACCGGCTGCGGGGGCGACGCCGATCCGGATACAGACGCCAATGTGATGCAATTCCGCGTCACAAAACCGCTGAAGGGAGAAGACACAAGCCGGAAGCCTAAATATCTTTCAACAATGCCTAATGTAACATCAAAGAGAATACACAATATCAGGACGCTTAAACTCACAAATACGCAAGACAAATACGGCCGGCCCGTTTTGACGCTGAATAACAAGCGATGGCATGATCCTGTGACAGAAGCGCCGAAGCTCGGCACAACGGAAATCTGGTCGATTATCAATCCTATGGGGGGAACCCATCCGATACACCTGCACCTTGTTTCCTTCCAAATCCTTGACCGGCGTCCTTTTGACTTAGAGCGTTATAACAAATTCGGCGACATTGTGTATACAGGGCCAGCCGTCCCGCCTCCTCCAAGTGAAAAAGGCTGGAAAGATACCGTGCAGGCGCACTCGGGAGAGGTCATCAGAATCGCGGCGACTTTCGCTCCTTACAGCGGACGCTACGTATGGCACTGTCATATTTTAGAACACGAAGATTACGACATGATGAGACCGATGGACGTCACGGATAAGCAGTAAACAAATATCACCCCTTTTAGAGAAGGGGCTTTTTTATTTATCCAAAAAGAAAAAATAAGAAGACACTTATTTGCATATACTGTAATAGCAGGAAGACGATGCACCCTCATTGGAAATCTGGATAGAAAAAGGAATTAGGAGATTAGGGAAAAGTATGAGACAATGAAGGAGTGCACGAAAATTCATAAGGGAAGAAGTGACTTTATGTCTTACTACAACAAACGTAATCAGGAACCGCTGCCTAAAGAAGATGTCAGTACATGGGAATGCACAAAAGAGGACTGTATCGGCTGGAGCAGAAAGAATTTTGCCGGCAGTGATACCCCGACTTGCCCCCTTTGCGGCAGTAAAATGATCGACGGCGTCCGTTCGTTGGTAAATCTCCAAAACAATAACCAAACGGCATCAAGTTAGACCTCCCTTTTACGAGTCTCAACATAGAGAAGGCCTCCATGTCTCATGAGAGGCCTTTGCGTTATCATGTCCTTTTATGATGCAAAGGAGCAATGAACATGAAAAACGATCGGCAGCAGAAAGATCTGAAGGAAATGGCAAAACGGCGGAAAATGAACCTTGCCGCACAGTCATTCATCGAAACGCTTCATTTTGCCGTTCCGATTCTCCGTTTTTTCAAATGGCTCGCCTCAGCCGCAGCCAGCTTTGTTCATTAAAAAACACCCAGCGGGCGCTGAGTGTTTTTTTCATGATTGGATGACGGAAAAACTGTTGATAATGCCGTTGTCATTTTCCCAGACTTTTTCGCATTTTTTCGTATCCAAATGATAAGCATAAATGGTCCGGACCTTCGCATTCCGCCCCGTTTCATCCTTCAGACGCTTAGCGCCTTTTGCTTCTGCCATGAAATAAATGATGCTGCCGTCTTTAGAAAACTGAGGCTGGGCATCAATCAGCGGAGTGAAGTCCTTCCCGTTTGAGATAATCGTTTCATCTTTTTTCGTTTTGACATTCATCAGACGGATGGACGCTTTTTGTTCCGTCCCTTTTTGGGTATAAGATGTAAAGACAAGATTCTTTCCGTCCGGTGACACCGCCACGTCGCTGATAAATTGTTCAAGGTTTGTCAGATCCTGAAGGTGTTCGCCCGCTCCTGCTGCAAACCGGATATTCGTCGGTTCAGGGTCAATCCCCTTCTCATTTGCCTCATCCGTTTTTTGATAATCCTCTTTCACGGAATAATGCAGAAGCGCAAAATCGTTTTGGCTGCGGTTATAAAAGAAGCTGCTCACACTGTCGTCTTTCTCATCGGCGGCGGGATACAGATTTTCATAACGTTTCGTTTTCAAATCAAAAGATGCGAGACGGAAAATATCTTCATCCGCTTTTCCGAGACGGAAATAAATGTGCGTCAGATCCTTTGATAAAAACAGACTGTCAGCGCTTGCCGTTCCTTTATAAAGCACCGTCTTCTTTTTCGTCTTCAGATCAAGCTTATACAGACGCATCTCATTTTGGTCATTATTCCCGACAAAATAGAGCACCTGATGGGCGTCATCCAGCGCAAACGCCGGATATGCCGAAAGCTTTTCTTCGTACAGCACGCGGCCGTCCTCGTAATATTTCGTCATCAGATCTTTGTCTGTAATGGAAACAAGCAGCTTGTCATGGCCGCCGGAAACAACGGCTTTTCCTCCGCCGTCGCTTTTTCCTTTAATCAGTAAAACGGCCGCGATGACCGCCGCCGCCAAAACGGCGGCCAGCAACATCCAGATCCATCGTTTCTTCTTCATTATCAATCTCTCCGTCAATCAGAAAAAGCAAGAATCAGTGTCCTTGCTTTTTAAGATGGTCTATTTTAATAGCTGTAGTGTCCGGATACTCTTCCTTTGCTTAATGGATATCCGAGCGCTTTGAACGCTTTCGGGCTGACATCCAATACGGCATTCGGCATACGGCCTACATCATTTTTGTATACGGTGATAACCTTTTTCGGTTTTGCTTTTGCATAAGCTCTGATTTTCGTTCCGTTTCTCGGAACGTCAAATCCTAATTTTGTCGCGCAATCCCAGTGTCCCAGTTTTTTACCGGAAGATCCTTTTTTACCGACTCCATTATACCATGTAATATTTCCGTTCACTTTTTTAGCACTTGCATCAGAAGAGTAACTGATCGCTCCCAGCGTGCTTCCTGCTAAAATCAATAAGGCTAAGAATAACTTCTTCAAGCTTTCGTCCTCCTGATTCTTTATTCTAGGCAAAATTATACACCAAGAAGACGATTATAATATTTCAATCACTTTACATGTTCGTTACAACGTGATGAGACATGCACATAACGACGGCACAATTTCCTGTTCTATATAATTCCATGGTAAATTATACTACAAAATTTAATTCATTAGCGTTATAATATTCATAGAGTATTTCTGCATTCAATATGGACTTTTTATAAGGCCTATTGATAGTTGCATAATATGATATATTTTGAGAAATCAGGCTTTAGGAAGCAGGCACTTTATTCCTTTTAACCGTGGTTCATATTGATCATGTACCTATACTCGTTTCAATCAGACTAGGAGTGATAATCAATGAAAGCGGCAAGATGGCACAATCAAAAAGACATTCGAATCGAAAACATTGATGAACCTAAAGCAGAACCGGGTAAAGTCAAAATTAAAGTCAAATGGTGCGGGATTTGCGGAAGCGACCTTCATGAATATTTGGGAGGCCCGATCTTTATTCCGGTCGGCAAACCTCATCCGTTAACAAACGAAATGGCGCCCGTCACGATGGGTCACGAATTCTCAGGAGAAGTCGTGGAAGTGGGCGAAGGCGTCAAAAATTACAGCGTCGGCGACCGTGTCGTCGTGGAACCGATTTTTGCCACACACGGACATCAGGGAGCCTATAACCTTGATGAACAAATGGGATTCTTAGGCTTAGCCGGAGGCGGCGGCGGATTTTCTGAATATGTATCCGTTGACGAAGAATTGCTGTTTAAGCTTCCTGAAGAGCTTTCTTACGAACAGGGCGCGCTTGTTGAGCCGTCAGCGGTAGCGCTTTACGCCGTCCGCCAAAGCAAATTAAAAGCGGGCGACAAGGCGGCAGTTTTTGGCTGCGGACCGATCGGGCTGCTTGTGATTGAAGCCCTGAAAGCGGCCGGCGCCACAGATATTTACGCGGTTGAACTTTCACCGGAACGTCAGGAAAAAGCGAAAGAACTCGGCGCTATCATCATTGATCCGTCAAAAACGGACGATGTCGTTGAAGAAATCGCTAAACGCACAAACGGCGGCGTTGATGTTTCTTATGAAGTAACAGGCGTTCCTGTCGTTCTCCGCCAGGCGATCCAGTCAACAAACATTGCCGGTGAAACGGTTATCGTCAGCATCTGGGAAAAAGGAGCGGAAATTCATCCGAACGATATCGTCATCAAAGAACGGACCGTAAAAGGCATTATCGGATACCGTGACATCTTCCCTTCCGTTCTTGCACTGATGAAAGAGGGCTACTTCTCAGCAGATAAGCTCGTCACGAAAAAAATCGTGCTCGACGATCTGATTGAAGAAGGCTTCGGCGCTTTAATCAAAGAGAAAAACCAAGTGAAAATCTTAGTCAAACCGAACTAAACCGTTCAGCTGAATATCAGACACATCCGAAAAAGAGCCGTTCCGGCTCTTTTTTCATCTCTTCGTCTTTCCTTCCTTTTCCTTTTAAAAATGATCCCCTCTGCGCAAACTATTTTTCACCCTGTCCCGTCTATCCTTAGGCAGCAGCCTATGATACGTATTTTTAAAAAAGGAGCCCTTTGAAGCAATGAAGAACGAAACAGCCAAAGCGTCGCTTGTGACGTGCATAACTGAGCGCAAGGAAGACTTTTACCGGCTTGCGTACAGTTACGTAAAGAACAAGGATGACGCGTTAGATATTGTTCAGGAATCAATTCAAAAAGCGCTGACATCGGTCGAATCCGTCAAAAACCCCGATGTGATCAAAAGCTGGTTTTATAAAATTTTAGTGCGCACAGCCATTGATTTTCTCCGCAAACAGAAAAAACTGAAAGTGATGGACGATGAAACGATCGAGTTTTTAAGCCGCGGAAAGGAAGATCACTACAAAGACACAGACCTTCACGAAGCGCTTGATGACCTGCCGCATCAATATAAAACCATTATCATTCTGCGTTTCTTTGAAGACCTGAAATTAGAAGAAATCGCGGACATCACGGGGGAAAACATCAATACCGTCAAAACACGCCTTTACAGGGGGCTGAAGCTCATGCGCATTCAGCTGACGAAGGAGGATCTTTCTTAATGGAAAAGAGATTAGAACAATTAAGAGAAGAGTATAAAAGTGTGCCCATTCCTAAGGAACTGGACAGCATTGTCGAAAAAGCCCTTCAGCAAAAACCGAAGAAAAAACGAATCGTGATGTGGCCGACATCCGCGGCAGTCGCTGCGGCCGTCTTATTTACCGCCGTTGTCAATATCAATCCGGATGCCGCACAAGCCATGTCTAAAATCCCCGTCATCGGCAAAGTCGTCCAAGCCATCACATTCACGGAGATGAAGGAAGAAAAGAACCAATCAAGCATTGATGTGAAAACGCCCGCTCTGTCCGGCCTTTCCGATCATAAACTCGAAGACAGCATCAACCGGCATTATATGAAAGAAAGCAAAGAGCTGTATCAGGAATTTATGAAGGCGACCTCAAAAAGCAAAAAAGGCCACCTCAGTATTTACAGCGATTATGAAACCGTTACTGACACAGCGGATTTGCTCTCAATCCGCCGTGATATCGAAAAAACGCAAGCTTCATCTTATACACAAAGCCGTTACATCACGATTGATAAAAAGAATGAGGCCGTGCTTACATTAAAGAGTTTATTTAAAGATGACCGTTATATTAAAGTCATCAGCCAAAATATTAAAGAACAAATGAAAAAACAGATGAAAGAAGATCCGAATAAAATATACTGGGTCGAAGATGATGATATGACGGAGCCTTTTAAAGCCATCCGCGCCGACCAGAATTTTTATATTACAGATAAGCACAAACTTGTTATTTCATTTGATGAATACGAAGCGGCACCCGGATATATGGGCGTTACAGAGTTTACAATACCGACCTCCGTCATCTCCAAGCTGCTTGTCGGAGACCGCTACATCAGATAAAGCAAGAAAAAAATCCATGATATCCGCAGATCATGGATTTTTTCTTTCGTCCCGCAACAGCCAAGATGCATAAGGGACCCTTTTCATATAACAGACGCCGGACAGGGGCTGAAAAGTTTATGAAAATCACAGCATTTCATTCATTTTTTCTGAAACAAAATCCCCTTCCGAATGCGTCTAATTAACGGAACAAATGGAAGACTGTACAGAAATCTGCCATAGCCATCCGCAAAACAGCGAGAATTTCCGCACACATTATTGGAGGAATACCATGTCAGACAAGTCACTGCATCACCGCTATATTCCCGGACTGGATGGACTTCGCGCCTTTGCCGTCCTCGCAGTTATCGCATATCATCTGAATTTCAACTGGGCCGACGGCGGTTTCATTGGTGTTGATATCTTTTTTGTTTTATCGGGGTATTTAATTACATCTATTATATTGCCTGCCCAAGGCAATGCCATCACCCTTGATTTGCGTGATTTTTGGGTGCGCCGGATCAGGCGGCTTCTGCCGGCAGCTTATCTCATGATTATCACGACGGTCATTTGGGTCGTATTGTTTAACAGCGAGCTCCTGCATACCGTACGCGGGGATGCGGTCTCCTCACTTTTTTACATAAGCAATTGGTGGTTTATCTTTCATCAACTTTCTTATTTCGACAGCTTCGGCTCCCCTTCGCCATTAAAAAACCTTTGGTCGCTGGCGATTGAAGAACAGTTTTATATCATATGGCCGTTCCTGCTGCTTGCGGGAATGTACATATGTAAAACACGGGCCCGGCTTGCGGCCGCGGTCATGTTCCTCGCGTTATGTTCGGCAGTCGTAATGAGTATGATGTATGTGCCCGGCGGAGATCCGAGCCGTGTTTATTACGGAACGGATACCCGCTCATTTGAATTGCTGATCGGCTGCGCTTTAGCTTTAGTGTGGCCGATGAAACGATTATCTTCCAAACGGCTGCCGAGCAGCATGAAACACCTGCTTCACGGGACGGAGCTTGCCGCTTTTGCCGCGCTGCTGCTTTGCGTCTTTTACACGGATGAATATGAACCCTTCCTGTACAAGGGCGGCATGCTTTTGATCAGCATCACCGCAGCGGTTCTTGTCGCATGTTTATGCCATCCGAGCAGCTTTTTGGGACATGTCCTTTCATGGAAGCCGCTTCGCTGGATCGGAACGAGATCATACGGAATCTACCTTTGGCATTACCCGGTTTTCGTGCTGAGCACACCCGTGCAGGAAATCGGAAATCCGGTTTATTGGCACTGCGCCGTCAGAATCGGCGCCACTTTTATTCTTGCCGAGCTGTCTTACCATTTCATTGAACAGCCGATCCGCACTGCGGGCTTCCGGCCATTTTTACGCCGCGTGTTTCTGAACCGCTTTCTGGAATGGAAGACGTCCTCTGTCATCAGCAGAATGTCGCTCGGCCTTATTCTTGCCGCCATTCTCGTATTTGCGGGCGGGCTGTCAGGAATAGCCGAAGAGAAAAAACAGCCGCAATGGACGTACGCGCAAAATGATCAGCAAGAAACCGCCGCCTCTTCGCACAAAACGGCCGATCACGATCAGCCTGCAAAAGAAGAAGACAGCAAGAAAAAACACGGCGGCGAAAAAACGGACACCGCGTCAGACACAAACAAGAAAAAACCAGCAGACAAATCAAATACAAAGAAAAACGAAGAGAAAAAGGAACGGTCATCTCAAAAAACGGCTGATTCAAAACAAACACAGCCTCAGCAAGACGTGCTGGCCATCGGTGACTCGGTGATGCTGGACATTGCGTCATACCTGCGGCAGTCCCTCCCTCATGTCACCATCGACGGAAAGGTAGGAAGACAAGTCTCTCAAGCACTCCAGCTCACTTCGGAATATGCGTCATTTAATCAGCCGAACAAAGCGGTCATCATCGAGTTAGGGACGAACGGCTATTTCACAAACAGCCAAATTGAATCACTGATCAGCTCCTTTTCAAAAGCCGATATCTATCTTGTCAACACGCGTGTGCCGCGGCAGTGGGAAAGCAAAGTAAACGATTCATTGCGCCGGCAGGCCGAATCACGGAAAAATGTGACGCTTGTCGATTGGCACGCAAAAGCATTGCAGCACCCTGAATACTTCACACCGGACGGCGTCCATCTCATACCTGAGGGATCAAAAGCGCTGACATCCCTCATCGTCCAAACAATGAAATCATGACAAAAAAAAGAGGCCCAAAAAAGGCCTCTTTTTCGTATATCGTCAGGCAAGCTTCTGTCCGCAATTCGGACAAAAATTCGCGCCTTCCGTTTTCGTTCCGCAGTTCGGACAGAATTTCGGCTTAGCCGCTCCTTCCGAGCCGTTTGCCGGTGCCGTCCCCTGATTCTGCTGACTTTGATCTTGCTGCGGCTGGTTCTGCTGATTTTGGTTCATTTGGTTCATCATTTGATTTGCCACATTCATTCCCATCATCATGCCCGCCATGTCTGAGGCGGCGCCGCTTCCGTTCATTTTGCCGGATGACATTCCGTCCGTCATGGAAATCTGCTGATAGCGGTTCACATCGCCCACCATGCCGTAAGAAGCGTTTTTCGTAATCATATCCTGAACTTCCTGCGGATAGTTAAAGCTCATAATATTGAAGCCCGTAATCGACATGCCGTCTCCGATCAGCTGCATATCAAGATCTTCTTGAATCCCTTTTCCGATTTCAAAGGAATTCGACTGCAGATTGAACATGTCTTTTCCTTCTCTGGTGATCCATTTCATCAAAAGCTGATCGAGAATAGACATAATCCGGATTTTAATGTCCTCCACTAAATAGCTGTCTTTGACACCCGCAATCTTATCAATCAATCCGATGTAGTCAATGACCTTGAAGTTAAATGTGCCGTTTGCGCGGATCGGCATACCGCCCGGCATACCTGCCGCCGGAATGTTGATAGCGTTTTTTGTGCCCCACTTCACGGTGAACTCCTTCGTATTCACAAACAGCACTTCAGCCCGCATGCCGCTGTTAAAGCCAAACTTAAACCCTTTAAGTGTAGATAGAAACGGAATGATTTCTGATTCGATATCATAATCGCCGTCATCACGGAAAATCCCTTCAATTTTCCCGTTGTATAAAAAGATGGCATCCTGCCCCGGCCGGATGATCAGACGGCTGCCTTTTTTAATTTCACGGTTGTTCCATTTATAGAAAACCATGTCGTCTCTGAATTCTTCCCATTCCACCACATTTGCTAACTGATTTCTGAAAAAACCCATGTATGCTCAAATCCTTTACATATAATTTAAAAACTTCCCTTGCTTCCGCTGTAACTCGTGCCGCCCCTCGTGACTCCGCCGTCATTGTCATTATCTTTATCAGGCTTTTTTTCTCTTGTAACGTCGGTTCGGATATATGTGTCGTACTGGCTCAGCACTTCAGACGTATCATGATCCATATACGTGCTGCCGGTGACGGTGACCTTGCCGCCGGAATTGTACACCATCACAGTGACGGCGATTCCGGCCGCGGCTGCGGCAATAATGAGCTGAAACCACCATGTGAGCAGCAGATTGTCAGACTTGTCGTCAGGGCTTTTCCCCATATCTTTATAAGCCAACTTGATGTATGTCTGAAACGCCTTTTCATAATGGCCTGCGGAAATATCTGACGAGATCGTATTTCTGATCGTATTCAGCCGGCTGTTATTCAAATACGTCTCCGCCTTTTTATATCCGGAGATAAATACTTCCCGATTTTTCATATCAATGGTCAAAATCGCCGTGCTTCCGCTAAAATGACTGTCATAAAAATCACCGGCGTACTGCTCGATGTCCTTACCGCCCGTTCCGTTTGCGGTAAGAATGATAAAATCGGTATGGCGCTTTGCCCCGAGCTTCCCGGCCAATTCCTCAAGTTTCTTCGTTTCATCCTTCGTTAATAAATGAGCATTGTCATAAACATATTGCTTCTGTTCCGCGGCGGACGCCGATGTATGTAAACCAAAAGACAGCATCAGAAAAAGGACGAAGCAGAAGAGACACGCTTTTTTTATCGATACTTTCATCAAAAACCGCCTCCTATCATAAGTGAGACGAGTCTTAATGCTAAAAACGCACCGGCGGTTATGCCGCCGAACCACGCGGCCACTTTTCCGGCACTGATCGGCGGTTTGCCGACAACCTTGCCCGTCTGCCCGTTCATCGCAAAAATGTGTTCAGCCCGCTCATAGTCGTAGCTGACCATCCAGACCGGAAGCAGTACGTAAAAGCTGCTGATTTTATCGGTCTGAATCTGCTCATCCGTAATGTCAGCCGTCGTATATCCGGAGAAGGTGGATCTGATATAAGAATCAATATAATGGCTGATTTTATCCTTCGCCCGCGGAAAGAGATCGTCATCGGTATAATTGTACTTTTCCGCTATATATCCCGCTAAATAGGCCGTATTAAACTCCTTCAGCTCACTGTATGAGTAAGGCTCCAATTTGTCCATTAATTCATCACTCATTTTTTCTGAAGCGTCGACCGGAATTTTGAGATAATCAAGATTGATATCGCGGTACGCGATGTAATACTCGGTCTCCGTCACCCGGTATTCTCCATCATCATAGTGGTGCACTCTCGTACAAACGGCATTGACCTGAACCTTGCTGTTTAAATCAAACATCCAAAATGGCACGTACATGCCCGTTATGCTCTTCACCCGATCAGCAGACATAAATCCTTTCGGTGTCAGACGGCCGTTTCGGCACCACTTTTTAAAAGCGCTCATGGCTTCTTCTTTACTGATCGTAAAAGGAATCACCATCGAAGGCGCGAGATTTCCCGATAATCGGTCGGCGAGAACGGCGGCTCCTCCGCAAAACCCGCACGTCGTGGCCGTCGTTTCCGCCTCAGTCATTAATACCGCGCCGCAATTCTCACACCGGTACTCGTTCGCCTCATTTTCGGAAAATCTCGTCGTTATATACTCTTTTGGCAGGCTCTCAATCTGATCCTGCCGCCCGCAGCTGTGACATGTCAGCATGCCGGATGAACTGTCAAAGACCATATCATCGCCGCAGTTCGGGCATTTATAAGAAATGATCATTCTGTTTCTCTCACTTTCTCTTTATATCGGACAAAACTGCAGCCCGCTGTCTATTGATCTTTACTGAAAAGCATTTTCTGCTTGAGCGCCGCCAATTCATCATCGACACTGCTTTGATTGCTGTCATATTTAGCCGTCAGATCGTCAATATCGTCTTTCGGAGACGCGTTCAGCTCAGCCATCGCATTGGCATGATCAAGCGCTTGGTTGACCTTGTCTTCCATTCTGCCGAAAGCTGTCATCGATTGGCCCGCATTTGACACAGAGGACCCCAATTTGTTCATTCTCTCCTGCGTCTTTGCCACAGACCACTTCGCTTTGATGGCATTTCGGCGCGACTCAAGCTCTCCGATATCAGCGACAAGCTTGTCATGCATTTTGCGCATTTGAGACGCGTTGGAAGAAGCGAGCTGATAAGCCGTCTGCAGCTCAGTCAGTCTTGATTCAACAGCCGCTTTCCTTTCCAAAAATGTCCGCGCATCGGCTTCATTGCCGGCCTGCAACGCTTTCATCGCATAACTTTCCATCTTTTCGGCATCAGCCTGGCATTCTGTTAACGCTCTTTTCGCCCGCTGTTCCTCAGCCATGACAGAAGCCGTCTCCGCTTTCACTTTTCCTAAATCACTGTTCAGATTCCGCAAATATTGATCAACCATTTTTTCAGGGTTTTCAGCTTTATCCAGCAGCGCATTGATATTGCTTGACATGATGTCTTTAAATCTTCCTAAAATACTCATTTTTCATTTTCCTCCCAAAATTAAATAGTAACAAGTTCATAGTTATATATACTGTTTTTTTCAAAAAAAGTTTCATTTTCTCATGAATTTATGTATTTTATATGAAAATAGTCTCATTCAGCCCATTTGTGCCGGCGGAAATTCTTTATGACCAGATACAGTGAGAACAAAAAATAAATAAAAAGCCCGATCATCAACCCGCTCACTAACGGGTAATGCTTCGCCGCATACACAAAGAAATCCAGCTGCGAAATCTGTTCCGGACTTGTAATCGTATCCGTCCCATTCAAAAGTTTTGAGAATTTAGCCGTATAATTCCAATCAAACGAATCAGAAACAAGCTCACTCCCCTGATACCAATTGACAGCGGCGAGACAAAGAAAACAAAAAACAGAAAACGCGCATTGCACAATAAGAAAAACATGTTTCATGAAAAACATTCCTCCGCGGTTCAATATCACAGGCCGTCACACTATACATGACGGCAGCAGCAGAAACTTGGTTTTACTCAGAACTGATAAAAAAGTTATTGTATGTACTTCACAGCGGTTCAATTTACTGGATGCCTTTCTAAAGTATACCGTATATCGAAAAGGGTTTCAGACCTAAATAAAAGAGGATGCTTCCCGAAGTCCGATGACTTTCAAGAAGCATCCTCGATATTTTACAGTGATACTTCAACCTCTTTTAAACTCGGCAAAGCATCGATCGCACCGATTTTGGTGCACACGAGCGCCCCCACCTTATTGGCAAATGAGACAATATCACGCAGCTTCGCAAAATCTTCGGCTGCTGTCTGAATCTCATCGGTGCGTGCCAGCTGATACAGCGCCGCGCCGACAAACGCATCTCCCGCTCCCGTTGAGTCTATTGATGTCACCGGAATGCTCGGAATGATGTCAATATCCTTCCCATTTGAAAGAAGGGTCCCGCTTTTCCCGAGTGTCACCGCCACAATACCGGCCCCGAGCTCATGAAGAACCGCAACACCTTCTTTATGATCCTTCGCACCGCTGATGATCTCAAGCTCCTCGTCACTGACTTTCACAAAATCACTTATGGCAATGGCTTTTTTTGCGGTATTTATAAACTCTGAAACTCTTCCTTTCCATAAATCCTCACGGTAGTTAGGATCGAAGGAAATAAACTGTCCATTGTCTTTCGCAATCGACATCAGCCGTAAATAGGCTGAGCAAAACGGATCAGATAACAATGCCGTCGCTGATCCGAAATGAAGGATTTTGGCATCGTTTACCTTTTCCTGATCAATATCATCCAGCGTAAACAAAGCGTCCGCTCCTCTGTTAAACACAAAGTCGCGCTCCCCATTTTGTTTTAATGAAACAAACGCAAGCGTTGTAGGCGCTTTCTCATCCATGACGAGCATAGAGGTATCGACGTGTACGGCGTCCAATGTCTGCTTCAGAAAATACCCGAACGGATCTTTGCCTGTTTTTCCGCTGAAAGCTGCGTCTCCGCCCAGCTTAGCAATCGCTGCCGACACATTCGCCGGTGCGCCGCCGGCACTTTTTAAGAAATTGCGCCCTTCCGTCAAATCAACATCCACATCGGTACAAAAGAAATCAATTAACAATTCTCCAATACAAATAACAGATTGGCTTCCCACATTATCACACTCATTTATCAATTCTCGATTATAGTTTCAGTATAGTGCTTTCTGTCATAAATACAACCGTTTACATAGAATATTTTAAATTTTACGTATACTCATCTTGCAGCCCTTTGCTCCAGATCAGACATCACCTGCTGATATTTTTTTTCAGTTAAAGGATAAAAAGAAATAAGAATAATAGACAGCAGAATGAACAATCCCGGGATGAGCGCATTCATATTTTTAATCGCATTCAATGACGAGGCCGTCTGATCGGTATTCGCGGCATATCCGGCGATTCCGAGATAAACGGCCGAAAATGACCCGGCTAACGCAACTCCGAGCTTATTGATGAAACTCATGCTCGAAATCACCACGCCATCAGCCCGGACTCCGGTTTTCCATTCCGCATAATCGACACAATCGGCAACCATTCCCCAAGCAAGCGTATTTAAAGGCGTCGTAAAAAATCCCGAAACGAAAAGCCAAAAGAAAATAAGCGGAAGCGAAGAATACGATGTAAACTGAAGGCCCGCATAAGAAATCAGCGATAGCGCCGCCGTGATGATCATAACCTGCTTTCGGCCCCGCTTCTCAGAAAAGAAAGGAATAAACAGATTGCTGATCAGCGCTGCGCCGAAAAACAACACGGTTCCTAAAAACACAAATTCCTTATGGCTGACGTTATACGTAAAATAGTACACCATCGTGCTGAGCTTAATGTTAAACCCAATCGCAAACGCCAAAAATGCAGAAACTAAAATGAGCAAAGGCTTGTTTCGGAATAAAACAGACAACGTTTTTTTCATTCCTTGTTTTTTTCTTTTTTCAGGCTGAATCCGCTCCCGCACAGTAAAGAAACTGAACAGATTCAATGCGATGCTCACCGCCGCATAGATAAGCGCCGTCATCTGGAATCCAAACGCCTGATCTTTCCCGCCGATCAGATCTGCAAGCGGTGTCGCACAGGAAATCGATAACAGAATTCCGATATAAACCAAAATCATCCGAGTCGTCGTCAGAACCGTCCGTTCCTCCACGGAATTCGTCATCCGCCCCGTTAAGCTGTTGACCGGAATCGTCTGCATGCTGAAGGACATCCCAAGCAGAATATAAGTGATGTACGCATAAAGCATGTTCCCCGTCTCGCCGAAATGAGGGGTCGTGAAGCATAAGAACGTAAATAGCGCAAAAGGAAACGCTACCCACAAAAGATACGGCCTTGCCTTTCCCCATCTTGTATTCGTCTTGTCTAAAATCACTCCCATAATCGGGTCAAAAATAGCGTCCAGCACCCTTACGATAAGAAACAAAGCTGCAATGACCGCAGGCTTAATGCCCCCGACATCTGTATAGTAGAATAATAAGTATGCGTTTACAAACTGAAAGATAATATTGTACGACATATCGCCGAATCCGTAGCCGATCCGTTCCATCCAGGTCAGGCCGTGATGTTTCGTCTTTACTGCCGCTTCTTTTTCTGTTTCAATCATCATTTCCCACCCCAAGAATCCGTTTTCATTTTTGATAAGCAAGAGGGAGAATGCAAAGATCCTCCCCGTTCACTCAGCGATTTGGATACACCATCACTTTTAAGCATTCATTTTTGTATTGAAAGGCCCGTTCCATCGCCTCTTGCGTCTGCTCCAGCGGATATTGGTCCGTTATAAGGTGCTTCGTGTCCACTATGCCGGAAGCGAGAAATTCAATTCCCTTCGGATACGTATTCGCATAACGGAAGATTCCGTATATATCAATCTCGTTATCTGCAATAAACGGCACATTGAGCGGAATCTCGTTCTGAGAAGGCAAACCGACAATCGCCAGTTTTCCGCCCCGGCGCACGGAAGCCAGTGCGGATTGCAATGCCGCCGGATTCCCCGCTGTTTCCCAGGCAGCATCAACGCCTCTGCCATTCGTGATCGTTTTGATTTCTTCACCGGCATCCTGTTCCCGGACATTGATGACATGAGTCGCTCCCATTTTTTTCGCGGCATCTAACCGCAGCGGCTCCAAGTCGGTCACAATGATTGTGCCTGCCCCGTATGCTTTCGCTGCCGCAACAGCCATTAATCCTACAGGCCCCATTCCCATAATCGCAATTGTTGATCCGGGCTGAAGCTTTGTTCTCGCGGCCGCATGAATGCCGACAGAAAACGGTTCGATCAAAGCCGCATCTTCATAGGATAGTGAATCCGGAATCGAGAAAACAAAGTCTTGGCGCATTTTGATATATTGGACAAACGCGCCGTCAACCGGCGGTGTCGCCAAAAACTGTACATCCGGGCAAAGATTATAACGCCCCTCCTTGCACGCCTCACAGCGTCCGCATGTGACACCAGGTTCGACGGCGACACGGTCTCCTATTTTAAATTGATCGACAGACGATCCGACGGCGGCAATTTCTCCCGCGCATTCATGACCGAGGATAAATGGTTTTTCCACTACATAATTGCCTATTCTGCCATTTGTATAGTAATGCAGATCAGATCCGCAAATTCCGACAGCCATCACCTTAATCAACACTTCATCATGATTGATCTCAGGCACGGGCAATGTTTCGATTTTGATTTCTCTCGTGTTGTGCATAACCGCCGCTTTCATATTTTGAGGCACTGTGTGAGTCATTTGGCAAAATCCTTTCTCTGCTTTGAAATGTAAGTGCATACATTTTTGTTTTCTCTATTACTGCCCCTATTTTATCTGCTTTTCAAGACGTACAACAGCCTTTCCTGCTGTATAAAAGGACAGCCGCACTGTACTTTTTATTTTTTCATATACAAAAAACACTGAATTGATAAAATAGTACTAATAGGAGGTGCAGGCTAATGGCTGAACTTGAAAACCGGGCACAATTTGCAGAACTGCTGGCACCTGCCGTCAAATCGCTGAAACATCATCCTGATTTCAAAATTAAAAGGACAAAGAACGTAAAATCCGGACAGTCTTATATAGATCAAATCGCACTCCGAATAGGCGTTTCCTCTAACACGATCAAAAGCTGGATCGGACAGATGGGCGCAAACTACATTCCCGGACGAATTGATGACGGAAAGCTGTTCGGCATGATCTGGATCATTATAGAAAAGACTGATATGGATCCTGAATGGCTGACCGGCCTTCTGGAAACCACCACCATTCCCGTCATCAAACCCGCATTGCCCGTTTGGACGGCGTCTTGTCTAAAAAAAGCAAAAATACTCCGGAAAGACGGATCATTCGGAGCGCCGAGTGATGAAGATGTTGAAAAAGCAGTAAAGCGGCTGTTTCATGACAGACCAAGCCACGAAACGAATGCGCTTACAAGAAAGTCCGTCACGCATAACTTACCGTCACGCCGGACGGGGAACTTTATCGGACGCGGCTTTGATATGGAAGCAATCCGGCAATGGATGCTGTCTCCGTCACCGGTCTGTTTAATCACAGGCTGGGCCGGCATGGGAAAAACAACGATCGCTCTTGAAGCAGCCTACCTTTGTGCCGGCGGTTCACCAGATTGGCCGGCATTCAACAGCATCATCTGGATCAGCGCTGACTGGAAAGGATTGAGCTTCAGCGATTTTTTAAACACGATCGCCTATCAGCTCGGACGCACCGAACAAATCGACAAATCAATCAACGAAAAACGGTTCGTCGTCCGCAATGCATTAGCCGCTCATTCAAATGAAACACCGGTATTGCTGATCGTTGACAGCATTGATACAGCGGAACGTGACATTCACGAATTTATCATCGGCCTTCCGCAAGGCGTAAAAGTCCTCCTTACGGCACGGGAAAACGTAAAACAGACATACCGGGACGGCCTCGGGGAACTGGCGGCCATCCAGCTGAGCGGCCTTGAACAAACGGATGCCCTTGAATTTTTCCATCAAGAAGTGCACCGCTGTCTGCAAACATGCAACCTTCCGCATAAACGGGAAAAGCTGGAGCAGCTGTTGCAGCTATCACCTGACCTTAAGAATGAATTCGTCTCGGCAGCCGCCGGCAACCCGAAGGCCATGGCACTGAGCATTGCATACATGTCAGACGACGACATCCCCGCTCCCCAGCTCATTCTAGAACTTAAACAAGCGGGCTACTCATTATTGGAATTGTTTGAGGTTCTCTTTGGCCGCACATGGGACAGATGTCATGAAGACACACGAAAACTATGGCAGACGCTTTGCTTTTTCGCTAAGCCTCCTGATGAAAAAAGCTTGGCTCAAGCGGCTGGATTAGACGTCCGGCGGTTTCATTACGCGATTGAGCAAATGCGGTCATATGCTTTAATACAGCCGGAACGAAGCGCAGGAAGTATTCAATATGCAGCCCATCAAACCGTTGTCGCTTACGGAGAACAGCACTTATCCGAAAATCACGAATTTGCAAAAGAAGCCCGCAGCCGCTGGGCGCATTATTATATTGATTATGCGGAAACCCATATAAAGCGGGAACGGCCCAATTCTGTCTATTGGAGCTACTTGCTGGGACGGAATTTAGAGCAAATGAAAAAGGAATGGCCGAACATCCTAAAGGTCATCGAATGGTCGAGCGAAAACGGACCACATGACATCCTGATTAAACTCATCATCCGCATCAGCCATTTTCTAAGCAGAATCAACCTGCCCCTGCGAATCGAATACGGATTAAAAGCCGCCGATGCCGCCAATCAATCAGGCGAACACACGCGGGAAGCTTACTTTCGGATCGACACGGCAGGCTGGGCGCTGATGGAAGTCAACGATTCAGACGGAGCTCTCAGGCAAATAGAAGCCGGCCTGAAGATACTCGAACAATCAGGCGCACCGGATCACGACGACTTGAAAGTATGGGGAACCGCCCTGCAATCGAGGCTTCTGTTAAAAATCGGAGAACCGGAAAAAGCGGCAGCAATGCTGGACGGCATCAAAGATCAGCCCGTCTCCCCCATTATCCGCCACAGAGTTCTTCTGGTTCGCGGCGACCTGAGTTTCGCCCGCTCTCACTACGAAGAAGCCATCACATTATACGAAGCGGCAAATACAACCAGTGCCGCATACGGCGGCGAAAAAACGATAGAAGCCTATTTCAACCTGGGCATGGCTTACGTAAAGTGTGATCAGCTCGAAAAAGCGGAAAAAGCCTTTGAGCAGATGCTCTATGACAAACACAACGCCAATCAGGTTGAGTTGATCTACTATTATTACGGAATGGCACAGCTGTTGTATCGTAAAGGAGAGAAAACGAAAGCGATGGAATCGAATCAAAAGGCGATTCGTTTGATTGATTCGTGGGAGCCTGGGATTGGGATTCGGGGTGAGGTGGAACGACTAAATAATTGAAGAACTTACAAAAATATATGTAGTTAGCATAGTTTACCGTCGATTTTAGAGTTAGAGTAAATAATCCTGAAAGAGTGCGTGCTATATACATTTTAAAGTGATATCAAACAGGCAAAGCCTTGATATTTAAGACTTTGCCTCTTCATGTGTTTTCTCTAAATTATTTTCATTAACTACATATCAATTTTAAGGGAACTGAAAATGTATCAAGGCAATAGGAATAAGAAGTAGACAAGATACTGTGCATATCGTTTGTAATTTCAGATGCTTTAACACCTGGTTGCACAATTATTATTTTTAAATCGATTGATTGAATTAAGAGTTTATTCTTAATAGCCTTCAATTTCTCAATATCACCTTTCTCAAACCTCGATGGTTTTTGCTCCCTAATTCGTAGTTTTTCTCTATACATCATCCGTTCTATCATGCCCATTGGATCCTGCTTCCAGAAAACAGATTTATCAGCTTGACCACAAACTTCGTATAAATCTCCTACACGTTTACCTGGTTTATCCCCGTGCGCAAACTTACAATGGAAAAAATCAATGAGAATTTTATTTTCCTTTTCAGCAATAGCCACTATATCTGCGATTTCTCCTGCTCCGTCATCATCAAATATAATACTGTAATTACCTTCATTTTTTAATTTTTTAATTACATTGTATTGAATCGAGTTTTCTTTCTTATTAAAGGTTTTCTTTTCAAGCTGAGACTCTATTTTTATATCTACACCTAAACCTAACCAATCCCAAGAAGAAATTGAGGTTTTTGGAAATCTTGTTATTCCCTCTTTATTTAATTCAACCAAAATATTGCCTTGAATTGATGAACCATCAACAAACCAGATTGTTGGGGGATTTTCATTAAAGAAATCTATTAAACTAACCTTTGATCCATTTCCAATTTTTATTTCTGTGGTAAAATCCCCTTTAGAGCGAAACAATGGCTTGTTATCTATTATTTCAAAGCTAAATCTCTCATTAAAATGTCCATTTTTCACTGAAAAATGAATTTGGTTTGGAGCGGTTTGTACTTCATCCAACAATATATCAACATCTAAAATACTATAATCACCAGAAACATTCGATAGAAAAATTGTACGGTCTATCTCGAATTCTAAATCGTTTGGCCAGTCTATCCTATATGGATGCTTTTTAGGAATACTCGTTATTATTTGTGGAATCAGAACCCCCTCCATAATATCTTTTACTTCAATAGAAGGATCTAAAAGTTTATCTAATATTTGATTACACCATTCTCTCCAATACTCTATGTTTTCAACCCACCTCGACCAAATTTTCCCTTTATAAGAACAACCAATACTAACCTTACCATTTCCTCCATAACCATGCCCAAATACATTTGATTTGTAAGAATTTATTTTGTTGGATTCCGATATACCCTCTCCTACATCAATACCCGCAAACATTTTATACCTAATAGGACCATCTATTCCGCTATTTAATCCAACGGTACCCAACATTAAACGTTTGATTCCAGACAAACATTTAAATACTTGCTCGGATTTAATAGTAAAAGGTTCCGAAGAGAAAATACTCTTAATTAATCGATGTCCTTTCGACAAATCTGAGGCATTTAGAAAAACTGTTTCCCTTTTCTGATTCCAGTAGACGATATAAAAATTCCATTCTAAATTGTTTAAATTTTGTTGCGTAGTCCACTTTACTCCTACTTCTCTAGGTTCAATAACAACTAAGATTTTTTCTTCATCATTTGCAAAGCATCTGCAAATTTCCGGGTTAAATTCACTTTCCCAATTTCTCCAATCCCAAACTTTATCATTTATTTGATAGGCAACCATACTAACCTTTGGTTTTAAATGTACTAAATTGATTTCTTCAATATTATCAGTGTTAAATCCCTCGATAAGTTTCTGCAAAGAAACTTCTCTTTCAATATACTCATTCGATTTTCTTGGTAACAACCTATTCCAATCTGTATCTTTATCATACAAGTCCTGTAAAGCTTCTGCTATATCTTCGTCAGCTATATTAGTGATTAATTTTGCGTTACCTAGGCCTTTTTTACTTCTTGCAAATCGACCAATAAATTGAAGTGTGATAGGGATCGATTTATATTTGTCGTGAATTGCTGCTATTTTTAAATTTGGAATATCAATCCCTTCCCCAAACATATCTACACAAACTACAACTTTTGACGAATAATTTTTCAAGGATTCCATACGTGCTTGTTTTTCTTTTGTAGTTTGTCTATTAGTAATTAAGACGGGATTAAACTTTTTATATAATTTTCCATAAATTTCATTAAATAACTCTTCAGCACGATTCACTTTATTTGCACGAACCAGCAAAATATGTTTATAACCATTTTTAATATCTTTCTCAAGAATTTTTATTGCTTTTTCTGCTATAGTTAAATCAGTTTTTCGTTCGTCAAATTCTTCAACGGGGATAAATTCTATTTTTTTAAAAAACCCTTGTTCTTGCGCTAAACGTAGGGGGAAGTTATACAAAATATTACCCTCTATTTTCTTGCCATCTTCTCTAAACGGTGTTGCAGTAAATTGTAATATTTTATTTTTACTGAATGATTCTTTAAATTTTGTCCATGTTGTTGAACCTATGTGATGCGCCTCATCAACAAATATAACATCTATATTTTCCGATAAATATGAGATATATTGATCAGGCATTCTAGAGGCTAATGCCATAGTTGTAACAATTATATTAGAGTTTTTGATAAACTCTTCGAACTTTTCTTTTTCTTTTATACCCTCTCCGTATAAAAAGACATTTGGAGGCAGGATATCGCAATTAAGCATGCCAATTTCGTAGAGGATACCAAATGACTTAGCTTTCTCATAAATTTGGCTCCTTAATAAATCAGATGGTACAACTATTAATGACTTAGGTATTCTTTCAGTAACAATAGTGGCTAACATAGTCTCACTTTTGCCTGTCCCGGTCGGCATAACAATTGTTGCTGCTTTTTTACTAACAGTCCAGTGTGAACGAATAGCACTCATTGCCCCAAATTGCGGTGCTCTTAAACCTATACTACCAACTTCATTAGAAACAACCTCTCTTACTCCGTTACTCCAACTAGATACTATTACGTCTGCTTCTAAAAATTTAGACTTAACCTGGTAACCAGAAAATTTATTTTTCCCTAACCTTTGCTCCACAATATTCAAATTATCACCCCAAACCAATAATAGGTGTAAAATCCTAATGATTTTACATAATTATTCCTATTATGATTATACCGAACAAAATAGCCAGCCACAAGAAAAGGAAACATTTTTGAAATCCATAATAATTTCTTTAAATAAATAAGATATATAAATTCTCATTAGCATTTGTAATCCTACAGGACGTATATTGTGCGATCAGAATATGAAGTTCCATTTCCTTAATTTTAGATTCCAAAAGATCTCTCGGAAAATTAGAAACACATATATCACAATAGAGTATACTCAGGTTCCTTAAGCACACCATCCATCATAAAGTTGGAAAGCAATAGAATCTTTTTTAAAATATCCTTATTAACTCAAACAGAAGTGAGAGCCTTCCCCAAATAATGGAACTACTGGCACTATAATTATATAAAAAAGAGGCTTCCCAAAAGTTCAAAGAACTCATGGAAAACCTCTAAATTAGACCCTTATTCAAGAAAATGTTACCCTTTTGTTACTCTTCGGTTATTTTCAAAGTAGATAAGAGTCTAGAAACCCCATTTTTCACTGGGTTTCTGGGGCAATGATTACATCATGCCGCCCATACCGCCCATACCGCCCATGTCAGGCATTCCTGCGCCGCCGGCGTTTTCTTCCGGTTTGTCAGCGACAACAGCTTCAGTTGTTAAGAGCATTGCTGCTACAGAAGCTGCGTTTTGCAGAGCAGAACGTGTAACTTTTGTCGGGTCAACGATACCTTTTTCGATCATGTTTACCCATTCGCCGGTTGCAGCGTTGAAGCCTACGCCGATTTTTTCGTTTTTCAGGCGCTCAACGATGACAGATCCTTCAAGACCTGCATTGTGCGCGATTTGACGGATCGGTTCTTCAAGCGCGCGAAGCACGATGTTGATACCTGTTTGCGCATCGCCTTCAGCTTCAACTGCAGCGACTTTGTTGTATACGTTGACTAGCGCTGTACCACCGCCGGATACGATGCCTTCTTCAACAGCTGCGCGAGTTGAGTTGAGGGCGTCTTCGATGCGAAGTTTACGCTCTTTCAGCTCAGTTTCAGTCGCAGCGCCGACTTTGATGACAGCTACGCCGCCGGCAAGTTTCGCAAGACGCTCTTGTAATTTTTCTCTGTCGAATTCAGAAGTTGTTTCTTCCACTTGAGCGCGGATTTGGTTGACACGTGCAGCGATTTTTTCAGTGTCGCCTGCGCCTTCTACGATTGTTGTGTTTTCTTTCGTTACCACAACTTTAGAAGCGCGTCCCAATTGTCCGATTTCAGTAGATTTCAGGTCAAGGCCTAAGTCTTCTGTGATTACTTCTCCGCCTGTAAGAACAGAGATGTCTTCAAGCATTGCTTTACGGCGGTCACCGAAGCCAGGAGCTTTAACGGCAACAGCGTTGAATGTGCCGCGAAGTTTGTTGACAACGAGTGTAGCAAGAGCTTCCCCTTCAACATCTTCAGCGATCAGAAGCAATGGTTTGCCTTGCTGTACAACTTGCTCAAGCACAGGAAGGATTTCTTGAATGTTTGTGATTTTTTTGTCTGTGATTAAGATGTAAGGATTGTCAAGAACCGCTTCCATCTTATCAGAGTCAGTCACCATGTAAGGAGACGCATATCCGCGGTCGAATTGCATACCTTCAACAACTTCAAGCTCAGTTGTGAAACCTTTAGACTCTTCGATTGTGATGACGCCGTCGTTTCCTACGCGCTCCATTGCTTCAGCAATAAGGCTTCCGACTTCCTCATCAGCAGCAGAGATCGCAGCAACCTGAGCGATAGACTCTTTGCCTTCGATCGGCTTAGAAATTTCTTTTAAGTTTTCGATTGCTACAGTCACGGCTTGTTCCATACCTTTACGCACGCCGACAGGGTTAGCCCCCGCAGTTACGTTTTTAAGGCCTTCGCGGATCATAGCCTGCGCAAGTACAGTCGCAGTCGTCGTACCGTCACCGGCAACGTCGTTTGTTTTGCTGGCTACTTCAGCTACAAGCTTCGCACCCATGTTTTCAAACGCATCTTCAAGTTCAATTTCTTTTGCGATTGTCACACCGTCATTTGTAATTAACGGAGAACCGAATTTTTTCTCCAGAACCACGTTGCGTCCTTTTGGCCCTAAAGTTACTTTTACAGCGTCAGCAAGCGCATCGACACCGCGAAGCATAGCGCGGCGTGCTTCTTCACTAAACTTAATATCTTTTGCCATGTTAACGAAACCTCCTCGAATTTTTAAAAATATTTATTTGCTTAGCCGATTACAGCTAAAATGTCGCTTTCACGTAAGATTAAGTATTCAGTACCTTCGTATTTCACTTCAGTACCGGCGTATTTTGAGAAGATAATGCGGTCGCCCTCTTTTACTTCTAAAGCAACGCGCTCTCCGCTTTCCAACACGCGACCTGAACCGGCTGCCACGATTTTGCCTTCTTGCGGCTTTTCTTTTGCAGAATCCGGTAATACGATTCCGCTGGCAGTTTTTTCTTCAGATTCTACGAGTTCAATGACAACGCGATCACCTAATGGCTTTAACAATGTAATAACCTCCTCAATAGTATGAATATGTAATTTTAGCACTCAGCTCTAAAGAGTGCTAACACAGTTATTATAATAAAGAATCTTACTTCCAATTTCAAGTCATAAGAATAAAAAATTTTCACGCTTACATGATTCTCTCTCACACTGATTTTCTCCTTTTTTCACGTCAAGTTCACTTGTGTTACAATAAGAACAAATAAGTTGATTTTATAGGATAAAGGAGTACATATCATTTGAGAAAACAGTATTGGTATATCATTTTGACATATGTTATCATGCAGCTTTCCGCATTGATCGGCATTCCTTTAATGTACAAATTCGGCTATGCGGGCGGGCACCCTACGAATGCGAATCTCACCATGGCTCAGGGGATTTATTCCGTCGTAAGCTTTTTTATCTGCCTGATTATCGTTCTCTTGATTTTGAGAACCGCGCCGAAGCAGACATTAAGAAACGGGAAGAAAGCATCCGCCGGCATGTCCGTTCTCTGGGCGGTCGCGGGAATATGGCTCGCTTTATTTTCTCAGGGAATCGCCGGGATGATTGAGCAGTATGTCTTTCATGTGGGCAGCGGTTCCGAAAACACGAAAGCCATTCTCAACATTATTAAAGCCATGCCGCTCATGATTATCGTTTCTTCTATCGTCGGGCCGATTCTTGAAGAAATCATTTTCCGGAAGATCATCTTCGGTGTATTATATGAAAAAACGAATTTCTTTATCGCCGGACTGATCAGTTCCGTCATTTTCGGCATTGTGCATCAAGACCTCACGCACCTGCTGCTGTATACGGCCATGGGCTTTACCTTTGCGTTCTTGTATGTGCAGACGAAACGGATTATTGTGCCGATATTCGCTCATGTCATGATGAATACCATTGTCGTTGTCATGCAGCTCGGCCCCGCCCAAAAATATATTGAACAGCATAGTGAGCAAATGCAATTAATTATTGGAGGATTGTTTGTATGAGGAACCCAATGACTTGGGGCTTGATTTATTTCGCAGTCGGCTGTATCTTTACGTATTTGGCCGCAAGCTCTCCGGGAAGCATGTGGTCTTTTTATTCCATACTGCTGATGGTTTTCGCCGCTTATAATATCAGCATCTCGTTTAAAATGTTCGCCTTCTCATTTAAAGTGAAAAAAAATCAAAAATAAAATAAAAGCCATTTCTCATCATTGAGAAATGGCTTTTTTATGCTGATACGTCCTGGTCAGATTCACTGCCGGTCTGTCTTTTCCGATACGCCGCTTTTGAAATCAGGATACTGATCTCGTATAAAATGCAAAGCGGAATGGTAATCATCAAGTGAGACAGCAGCTCAGGCGGCGCAATCATCGCGGCGATCACAAGCAGCACAAAATATGCGTACTTTCTGATCTTCGATAAAAACCTCGGCGTGATAACACCGAGCCTCGTTAAAAACATGATCAGCACCGGCATCTGAAACAGCAGTCCGAACGGAATCGTCAGCTGCAGCAGAAAATGAAAGTACTCGGTGATCCCGATCACCTGGTTGACATCGAGGTCATTCGAGACCCGCTTCATAAAATCAACGACCAGCGGAAATAAAATATAATAAGAAAACGACACACCGCCGACAAACAGCACGATCGAAATCGGAATATAGCTGAGTGTTACTTTGCGCTCCTTCTCATACAGACCCGGACTGACAAACGCCCAAATCTGATAGAGAATAATCGGCGAAGTCAAAATGATGCCGATGATAAACGCGAACTGCAAAAAGATAAACAGCGGATCCGTCAGGTTAAAAGCATTAAGGGTGAGCTCTTTTACTTCATCGGCTTTTTGAAGATACACAATGATAGGTTTTGCCAGAAAAAAGCCGGCAATAAAGAAAACCGTAAAGGATAACGCCACAATCAGCAATCGTTTCCGAAGTTCGGCAATATGCTCCACAAGCGTCATTTGATTCACTCTCATACGCGTCATCCTATCTTACTGTTCTTCTTTCTTTTTTTCCTCTTCTTCACCGGCTAATCCCTTAGTAGCGTTCTTAAATTCTCGAAGCGTGTCCCCCGCCGCTTTTCCTAATTCGGGAAGCTTCTTCGGACCAAAAATAATCACCGCCACCACACCGATAACCGCCAGGCTTCCAGGACCGATCATGTGCAGCTCCTCCTTTCGCTATTCAATTTCTTCCAAAACAGAATAATGCTTTAAGAAATAAACCAATGATTGAAGCTCTACAGCTAAATCTATATGATGAATTCGAATGTGATCCGGCACATTCAAACGGGCCGGCGTAAAGTTAAGGATTCCCTTGATTCCGAGCGACACGAGCCGGTCGGTGATTGACTGGGCGGCAACCGCCGGAACGGTAAGAATCGCCACGGGTTCATCCTTAATGTGAAGCTCTAAATCATTAAGATCAAAGACAGGCACACCGCCTACCTCAGTTCCTATTTTACTCTGATTCACATCAAAAGCCATAGATATTTTTGTGTTATTATTTTTTGTGAAATTATAGTGAAGAAACGCCGTCCCTAAATTCCCGACACCGATCAAAATGACGTTCGTCGTTTCATCCTGATCCAGTGTTTTTCTGAAAAATGACAGCAGGTAATCCACATTATAGCCGTATCCTTTTTTGCCGAGCGCCCCGAAATAGGAAAAATCCCGGCGGATCGTGGCCGAATCGACTTTTACCGCGTCGCTCAGTTCAGCTGATGAAACGCGCTGCTTTCCTGACGCGTGTAAATTCTTTAAAAAGCGATAATAAAGCGGCAGCCGTTTTGCCGTCGCCTGTGGAATTTTTGATTGATCCTTGTTCATGATTGGTCCTCCACTTTATACTCAGATGCATCTCTTTTAAAATCACCGTTTTTGCCTCCTGTTTTTTCCATGAGGCAGGTCGGGCCGATGACCATTCCTTTATCCAGCGCCTTGCACATATCATAAACGGTCAAAGCGCAGACTGAAGCGGAAGTTAGCGCTTCCATTTCCACACCTGTACTCCCTTTCGTTTTTACGCTTGCCTGTATATGAAGAACGGCTTCGGAATCCTTTTCCTCCCAGCCGAATGAAATGTCGACGCTGCTTAAAGAAAGCGGGTGGCACATCGGGATAATCGCTGACGTCTGTTTTGCGGCCATAATTCCGGCCACCTGTGCGACAGCCAGCACGTCTCCTTTTCCGATCTCGCGGTTTTTGATTCTGCTGTACACGTCATGCTTCATGTGTACGCTGGATATCGCAGCGGCAGTACGGACTGTTGAAGATTTATCGCTTATATCCACCATGCGGGCACGGCCTTCTTCATTAAAATGAGAAAATCCATTCATATTTAAACTCTCCTTACTTCTGATCATACACTATTTTCTCCCTGATGTCTTATCCTATAATGTTCCAATTCTGATGTATTGTTTGCTGACAGCAGGTTGATAAGCTACACTTAACTTATTATAACAGAGGTGAAATAATATGATGATCTTACAAATTAATCAGCTATCCAAATCTTTTGGCGCTGATCCTATTTTAAACAATATAAAGCTTGAAGTCAGATCTCGGGATCGCATCGCCATAGTAGGCAGAAACGGAGCCGGCAAATCAACTCTCCTTAAAATTATCGCAGGTCACCTTTCATATGAAAAGGGTGAATTAATCAAACCGAAAGAATTAACGATGGGATATCTTGCCCAGCACTCAGGCTTGGAATCCCAGCTTACCATAAAAGAAGAACTGCTGAGCGTTTTTGATTTCCTGAAAGCAATGGAAAAAGAGATGCGCTCTATTGAAGAAAAGATGGCCACGGCCGCCCCGGCGGCGCTTGAGACGCTGATGAAAACCTATGACAGGCTTCAGCAGGATTTCAAGGATAAAGGCGGCTATCAATATGAAGCGGATGTCCGATCTATCCTTCACGGCCTCGGCTTCGGAAAATTTGACGATTCCGTGAAAGTGCAAAGCCTGAGCGGCGGTCAGAAAACAAGGCTTGCGCTCGGAAAGCTGCTGCTGACCCAGCCTGATCTGCTTATTCTGGATGAACCGACGAACCATCTCGACATCGACACGCTTACATGGCTTGAGCATTATTTACAGGGATATTCAGGCGCAATCCTGATCGTTTCCCACGACAGATACTTTCTTGATAAAGTCGTCAGCCAAGTGTACGAGGTCTCACGGACAGAAAGCAAAAAATACCTCGGCAACTACAGCGCCTATTTAGAACAAAAAGCTGAGCAGTATGAGAAAGACCTGAAGCTGTATGAAAAACAGCAGGACGAAATCGCCAAGCTTCAAGATTTTGTCGACCGCAATCTGGCCAGAGCTTCTACAACGAAAAGAGCTCAAAGCAGACGAAAACAGCTTGAACGGATGGACGTCATGGCAAAGCCGCTCGTGGATGAAAAATCAGCCGCCTTCCGTTTTGACATTACAAAACAGAGCGGAAACGACGTCCTGCGCGTACAGGATGTTTCTATCAGCTATGACGGCCAGCCTCCGCTCTTGAAAAACCTGACCTTCGGCATTACAAGAGGCGAAAGCGCCGCCCTCGTCGGACCGAACGGAATCGGCAAATCAACCTTGCTGAAAACCATTATGAACACGCTCAGTCCGGAATCCGGATCGATCACGTACGGTTCCAATGTCACAATCGGCTATTACGATCAGGAGCAGGCTGAACTGACCTCGTCCAAACGCGTGCTGGACGAGCTGTGGGATGAATATCCGGACATGCCGGAAAAAGAGATCAGGACATGCCTCGGCAACTTCCTGTTCAGCGGAGACGATGTCCTGAAACCGGTCCGCTCGTTAAGCGGCGGGGAGAAAGCAAGAGTCGCGCTTGCCAAGCTGATGCTTCAAAAAGCAAACTTTCTCATCCTAGATGAACCGACAAACCACCTTGACCTGGACAGTAAAGAGGTGCTGGAAAACGCCCTGATCGACTACCCGGGAACACTGTTATTTGTATCGCATGACCGCTACTTTATTAATAGAATCGCCACAAGAGTGCTGGAGCTGTCACCTGATCATGCAGAAGAATATTTGGGAGACTATGACTATTACACCGAGAAAAAAGCCCAGCAGCTGGAACTGGAAGAAATGAAGCGGCAGGAAAAGGAGCAGGCTCAGCCTGCCGGCAAGGTCAAACAGGATACGAAAAGAACTTACGAGGAAGAAAAAGAATGGAAGAAGAAAGAACGGCAGCGCCTGAGACGCATTGAAGAAATCGAAGCGGCCGTCTCATCCGCCGAAGAGAAAATCAGCGCCAATGAGGAGCTGCTGTGCGATCCTGACGTGTATCAGGATCATGAAAAGGTACAGACCATTCACGCGGAGAATGAAGCTCTGAATCAAGAGCTCGAGAACTTATTAGCAGAATGGGAGGAACTCTCCTCAGAAGAATAGAAAAAGTCAAGCACCTCTTTAAGGGGTGCTTTTTTATCCACAGCTATCCTCCTTGCCAGCCATGTAAGTAAGCGTTTTATACACACTATCCACAAAATTTTCTGACTTTATCCACTTTACTAACAACTTATAGCCCCTTATCCAGCCTGGATTTCTGAATATATTCACAATCCTGTGGATATGTTAGAATTGTCTGTTAATAAGTGAAAAAAAGCCTCACGTTTTACAACGTGAGACGATCAAAAGATGTTAATTCCAAACCGGGCTGTCCGTTCATATCATATGAGCCCCGGATCCCCTTTTCAAAAGCAACGGTTCCGGCAGCCGCAATCATCGCTGCATTGTCCGTGCATAAGGAAAGCGGCGGGATGATAAGCTCGGGATCTCCCGAATGGCTGAATTCCTGCTGCAGTGCGGCTCTCAGCCCTTTGTTAGCGGCTACGCCCCCTGCCAGCAGCACTTGTTTAACCCCGTATTCTTTCGCGGCCTTAGAGGTTTTTGCCGTCAGTACATCAATGACACTCTGCTGAAAGCTTGCGGCAAGATCCTCCGGAGGAATCACCTCATTTTTTTGCGAGGCGTTATGAAGTGTGTTAATCACAGCTGACTTTAGGCCGCTGAAACTGAAATTGTAAGACCCTTCTTCCAGCCACGCACGCGGAAGCGGAATGGAATCCGTTCCCACAGCAGCCAGCTTATCAATCTGCGGCCCTCCCGGATAAGGAAGCCCCATCGTTCTTGCCACTTTGTCGTAAGCTTCGCCTGCGGCATCATCCAGCGTTTCACCGATAACCTCGAATGAACCGTGCTCTTTCATATAAACCAATTCCGTATGTCCGCCTGACACAACCAAAGCAAGCGCCGGGAATTGAAGCTCTCCTATCAGCCTGTTTGCATAAATATGACCCGCGATGTGATGGACGCCGACTAGCGGTATTTGATGGGCAAAGCTTAAAGCCTTTGCCGCATTGACTCCGATTAACAGGGCTCCGACAAGTCCGGGTCCTTCCGTTACGGCAATCGCATCAAGATCATCAAAGCCCATCTCCGCTTTTGAAAGAGCTTCCTCAATCACAAGGGTAATCTGCTCCACATGATGTCTGGACGCTATTTCAGGCACGACCCCGCCGAAACGTTTATGGCTTTCAATTTGAGAAGCGACAACGTTTGAAATAATTTCATTCCCGTTTTTTACGACTGAGGCCGCTGTTTCATCACAGCTTGTTTCGATTCCTAATACATAAATATCTTGTTTTTCACTCATGTAATGTCACCCACATTAATAACGCATCTTCCCCGTTATCTGTATAGTATTGTTTTCTGATTCCTCCGGCCTGAAGACCGAATTTTTTATATAAGGATTGGGCGGGATGATTTGAGATCCTGACTTCGAGAGAGAGCCTTCTTGCCTTTTTTTCTCTGCACAATTCTATCGCAGAGCGAAACAGCGCTTCTCCCAATGATTGGCCCCGATATTCCGGCTTAATGGCTATGTTCGTAATCTGCGCGTCATCTATAATAATCCAGATTCCGCAATACCCTGCCAGACAGCCGTCCTTTTCAATGACAAGGTAGTGGGCATACGGATTTTCCAAAAGCTCATGATAAAATGAATCCTTCGTCCACGGAGAAGTAAAGGATGCTGTTTCAATTTCATAAATTTGATCAATATCTTCCGGAAGCATGCTTCGAATCGCCGTTTTCGTTTTCATCCCTATCACCCTATTTTTGAGATTCCATCCATTTCGCTTCAGCCTCTGCCAGACGCAAATAATCCGGAACAAGGCTGTGGACATCCGCTTCTTCTTTTTCCAAGCCTAAAAACGCCAGCTCTGACGGCCGCGGATTATGCTGTGCAGCCGTTCCTATCACTGCTTGAGATGTCAGCTCATGCAGAATGGTTTCTTCATGAATGGCTGTATCGTGCCCTAAAAATAAAACCGGAGACGCTTTTTCTTTCAGCATGCCGAGCCAATCAGTCAAAAGGACATTCTGATCTGGAAGAACGGATTGTAATCGGCCGTCCTGATATTCATAAAGTCCCGTATATACCTGTCCGCGCCGGGCATCAAATAACGGGCAGATCAGTCCTTGAAAGTGCCGTCCGTTAGCCGCCAGCACCTCCAGACTCGAGACAGCGGAAACCGGAAGCTTCAGCGACCATGCCAATGTTTTTGCCAGCGTCACACCGATTCTGACACCTGTGTACGATCCCGGTCCTTTCGCCACCGCTATTTTCGTAAGGTCCTGCGGTGTTAGGCCGCAATCCTGCAGCAATGAATTGACAGCAGGCATGGCCCGCACGGAATGATTCTTTTTTAAATATGTAATATACTCCGCCATCACCGTTTTGTCACGAACGAGCGCGGCACCCAGCGTGTAATTTGACGTATCAATTGCCAGTATTGTCATGTTTATTTATCTCCTCACAAAGCGTTTCATACCGTGTTCCGCAAGCCATAAAGGTAATGTCCCTTGCCTCATCACCGGCTCTTGTGATGACGATCTGCAGCCGTTCAGCAGGCAGCTGATCCTGAATTAAATGAGCCCATTCAATTAAACAGACGCCTTGTCCCTCAAAATATTCTTCAAGCCCTAAGTCTTCGCTTTCATCCTCCATACGATACACATCCATATGATATAGAGGAAGCGAACCGTCATGGTATTCTTTTATAATTGTAAAAGTCGGGCTGTTTACCACTCTCGTGATTCCCAGTCCTTCGGCAAAACCCTTTGTAAAAGTCGTTTTTCCCGCGCCTAAGTCGCCTTCCAGTGTCAAAATGTCTCCCGGCTTTGCCAAAGAAGCGGCAAGCTTGGCTACGGCTTTCGTTTCTTCGGGGTTTTTCGTTCTCCATTGTAATGTCTTCAAAGTGAGTCACCCGTCTTATTTAAAATGATTGTATCCTTTTTTCTCAAGGACGATTTGTCTCTGATCATTGGCTGTCAAAAGAACACAGGCTTCCTTCCGTTCAGATACCGCTCCTATCTTCGCAATCGGAATGCCCGATTGAGTGCAGTAATCAAGCAGAGAGGTCCACTCTTGCTGAGAAACCGTTCCAACCAATTCAAAATCTTCACCGCCGAATAACACCCATTTTTCCCACTCAGAATCTGCCTCAGGCAAATCCGGATGCACCGGCAGAAGTTGTTCTTCAATTTCTATCGTAACTGAACTTGCCGCAGCTATTTCATGCAGCTCACTGGCCAATCCGTCACTAATATCATTCAGAGCCGCGCGCTGAAGCTGAGAGCAGAAGCGGCCGACCTGAACTCTCGGAACGGGCCGTTTATGTTTTCGAATAAAATAATCACTCGTATGAAAAGCAGAAGGGAGTGTTTCTCCCAATAAAAGAGACAGTCCTGCTGCAGACGAACCGATATCCCCCGTAACAAACACAACATCCCCGGGTCTTGCCGAGCTTCGCAGACAAGCGCGATCCTTCTCAATTTCTCCGATGACAGTAACGGTAATAACAGCTTGACCGGAAGCGGAGACGGTATCTCCCCCGATCAAATCCATTTGATATAGTTTCGCCAGTTCCGCCATTCCTTCATACATTGCCTGGACGTCAGCTTTCTGCCAGCAAGAAGGAACCGCTAGAGACACCAAATAAAACTTCGGAATGCCTCCCATCGCCGCCACGTCACTAATGTTAACAGCAAGCGCTTTATAACCGATATCATGAGGAGAGGAATACTCTAATTTAAAATGGACATTCTCCACCATTGTATCAAGGCAGACAATTTGCTGCATATGGGGTGACGCTGTATAAACCGCACCATCATCACCGATCCCTACATCGACGGAAGGATGATAATGCGAATGCGGCGTAATACTGTGAATCAAATCAAACTCATCCATATATCTCCCGTCTCCCTTTCTGACGCTCTTGTGAAATACAGCTCTTTCTAGTGTATCGGATTATGTTTCAATATCCAAGACTTTAACGATATAAAAGAAAGCTTGGTTAGATACCAAGCTGCCAGCATTTAAAAGAAAACACAAAAAAAACGAAAACATGATCGTTTCGTTTACAATAAAAATGGCGGTCCGGACGGGACTCGAACCCGCGACCTCCTGCGTGACAGGCAGGCATTCTAACCAACTGAACTACCG
>NZ_JAWRXC010000195.1:0-275 GCF_046535225.1 Bacillus sp. SIMBA_031 | reverse complement strand
GGCGCTGCTCAATCTCGCCGTCAATGCCCGTGACGCTATGCCGGACGGCGGCACCATTCGTATCGAACTTAGACAATCCGAGCAGATATCCGGGACGGCAGAGCTCGCGGCTGGCAGCTATGTCATCCTTTCCGTCGCCGACCAGGGCCACGGAATGGACGAGGAGACCCTGAAAAAGGCAATCGAGCCGTTCTTCTCTACCAAGGAGCTCGGCAAGGGAACCGGTCTCGGCCTGTCGATGATCCATGGCCTTGCATCCCAGCTGAAGGGCGACC
>NZ_JAWRXC010000194.1:0-275 GCF_046535225.1 Bacillus sp. SIMBA_031 | reverse complement strand
CATACTGCCATCAAGCCTGTAATCCAACACTACTACATGAGGGCGATGGAGATCTATTAACTGAAGAAAATCTTCTTCCACATTTAGGATAGGCAAAACATCGAATCCTTCTATTGTTAAAGCCTCTGTCAGCACATCCAGAACACCAGGATCTGTTTCTTGTATAATTATGGTATGCATGTGTTTTCTTTTGCAGGTAAAGTTAGGATTTTCTCTATAACATGGCGCAGTATAAGCCATGTTAAATCTTTACCTGGAACCAAGAGAAGCAACAG
>NZ_JAWRXC010000193.1:0-275 GCF_046535225.1 Bacillus sp. SIMBA_031 | reverse complement strand
CCTTGGGCGCCCCGTTCGCGGGTACTTCCGTGCTTCCGGGCGTCCCTGCGCCCTCTGGATCGGTGCTGTTCGCGTTCATAACTCCATCCTGCCGTTCGGCACGCGCGCGCCTCTATGAGGGGATACCCTGAACGATCCCTGAAAGGCCCCCCGGTCAACCCCGAACAGCCAACCGGGGCACCCTGATCCGTGCTTGGATTGGTTCATGAGAACCGTTGTCCAACGCCCACCGATGGTCCGCAGCAGTGACCGGATCATCGCTGGCGTGTGCGGCG
>NZ_JAWRXC010000192.1:0-275 GCF_046535225.1 Bacillus sp. SIMBA_031 | reverse complement strand
CAGATTTTTGGCCATCTGCCGCTTCACCGGCACGTTCTCATCGCCATCGCGACCGCAGTGGCCCTCGTGATCGCCTGCGCATTGACCTATCGGAAAGTCCGCGCGGCCTAGCCCTTTGGTCTTAGCCTGATGCCGTCCTTCCTGTGCAATCGAGGGCTATTGCAATTCTTCAAAATGCGGCTTCATATTGTGGCAGCTTTGAACCTTGCAACCGGTAGGCTGCAAAGGGACGCGCATGAGGACTGCAACTCGTAAATTATGAGGTGACAGGATGC
>NZ_JAWRXC010000191.1:0-275 GCF_046535225.1 Bacillus sp. SIMBA_031 | reverse complement strand
CACGTCAATCGAGGTCTTAGCAACCTGTCTAGAATTCTTGACCATTTACGATCTGTTGGCACTCATCTAGCTTTCGCTGACGCATTTTATAAGTACGCTTATGCCTGTTTTGCTTTGCCCAGACCCATGCAAGGGTCCGGGAGATCATTCCTTGCTTCAGAAGCAGCGGCGGGAAGCCTTATGGACTCCATGTCCGAGTTCTGGAGTGACGAGGAGACCTTTCGCGCAAGTGTGGTGCAATTGGCAACCCGCCCCGAGGTAAAGGTTGCAGGCGG
>NZ_JAWRXC010000190.1:0-275 GCF_046535225.1 Bacillus sp. SIMBA_031 | reverse complement strand
CTGAAGAAAAAGCAGGGGCAGGAGACCAAACAATGACAGATCACGCATTGGCGGCGGCGAAGGAGCGGCCCTCTTCCTGGAAGAGATTCGGAACGATGCGGGAGGCGGGGCTGATCGCCGTCATTCTCGCACTGTGCGTACTCATGAGTTTCGCCTCTCCACACTTTCTGACGCTCGGCAATTTCAGGGCCATGCTGATGTCCTTCTCGGTGGAAGGCATCGTTGTGGTCGTCATGACCATCCTTCTGATCGTCGGCGGTATCGATCTTTCCGTC
>NZ_JAWRXC010000189.1:0-275 GCF_046535225.1 Bacillus sp. SIMBA_031 | reverse complement strand
CCTGGGCCGAGCACTTTCTGCTGACCCCCGACGGTGATTTCGACCGCGCCTGACAACACCATACCCGCTTCCTGCGCAGCATGGGTGAATGCCTCCCCGGAGTCCGCGCCTACGGCGTAGCGCTCGTGCAGCATCAGAAGCTGACGGTTCGGGTGATCGAGGCCGATGACGCGATACGATATTGTATCGACTTTCCCGATCTCTACGAGGTCTTGCGCGGTGTAAAATGGCGTATAAGGCAGGCTTGATTGAAGATCGGAAAAGAAGCCGGGCAG
>NZ_JAWRXC010000188.1:0-275 GCF_046535225.1 Bacillus sp. SIMBA_031 | reverse complement strand
ACGCCAGTTATAGAACGTAACATCCGCTATGCTGCGCTTGTGGCACAGGATTGCGACCTCATGCCTGCATCAGGCCTCCTTCAGCACCCGATAATTTGCTCTTCACTAAACTCCGAATTCTTCATGGCAAGGTTTCTCCTTCCTCCTTGCCGCTAACTCTGCAATGAGATATTTCAGAGGGGGAAGTCACGACGACTGGATCGACCCAAATTTGGAGAGAGCTTCGCGAAACCAGCACATCTGCTCTACTCATCGTTCAGGAGTTTGAAATCGGG
>NZ_JAWRXC010000187.1:0-275 GCF_046535225.1 Bacillus sp. SIMBA_031 | reverse complement strand
AGGCCATGTGGCGATCAAGGCGATCTTCATCGGTATAAGTAAGCACCTTGACGCAAGCATCCCTGAATTGAGCGGTGCGCGGCGCGACGCCACCGCGTTGTGGGCGTTATTCGCCGACACGATCGAAGGCCTGTCTGCTCGGCTGTTGCTCGACGAGACCGCCACGCACGCGGAAGTTACGCAGGCCATCCTGGGAACGCTGTCGGCTGCGGATGAACATGATGTGATCGTGATTTCGTTCGCCGGTCACGGGTCGCCCGACGGCAATCTGGTCG
>NZ_JAWRXC010000186.1:0-275 GCF_046535225.1 Bacillus sp. SIMBA_031 | reverse complement strand
GGACGTGAGCCCGGAACAACAAGCACTGACCGAGATCGAGGAAGAAGCAGGACTCACGCGAGATGACCTCGCCGATTTTCAACGCGGAGAACAACTCCTGATCCCCGACCACGAGGGAAACCCCTGGCTGGTGCACACCTTCACCGCGACAACCACCCGCCGCAGACTGACCATCAACGACGAACACGACACCTACCGCTGGAGCATCCCCTCCAAAATCAGCCGTTTCTCCAACCGAGTCCCCTGGCTGGACGCCGTCATCGAGGCAGCACCAC
>NZ_JAWRXC010000185.1:0-275 GCF_046535225.1 Bacillus sp. SIMBA_031 | reverse complement strand
CTTGTCCTGAATTGGTAATAATCAAACAGAAATTTCAACGCATCATATTGCCCATTCAATTGAACCGTCCCGTGTGTTTCTTTAGGGTAAAATTTTGAAGTCCACCGCAATTCATTTTTATCTGTTTTTTTTAAATCATTCACAAATTGTGTAACTGAGCGATATAAAGCAGTATATTGAGTAGTATCCTTTAATGCCGTAAGTGTATCCATTTTTGGAGGCATATTATTCGACCTGCCAATAAACAGAGAAAGTTTTGTATATTTTTTATGAAA
>NZ_JAWRXC010000184.1:0-276 GCF_046535225.1 Bacillus sp. SIMBA_031 | reverse complement strand
CCATTGTCTTTCTCTTGCGCATAACGGCTTGCGCATAACGGCACCAACCAGGTGAACTTCTGGACCCTGTATACGTTCGACTATCAGTTTGCGCCGCGTTATCGCGATCTGCACAAGAAAATCGGTAGCCTCGTCGGTCGGCATCCACCGGGCCACTATGGAAACTGGGTGATCAAACCCTCGCGCAAGGCCTACGACGAGCTGATCGTCCGGGAATGGCCCAACGTCCAGCGCATCATGGTCTCGCTCGCGCAAAAGGATGTCACGCAAGCCACG
>NZ_JAWRXC010000183.1:0-276 GCF_046535225.1 Bacillus sp. SIMBA_031 | reverse complement strand
CGGCAGGCCTCGGCGTCGCGCTTCTGCCGACCTACCTGATCGAGGACGAGCTCAAGTCGGGAGCGCTCGTCACGTTGCTGGATATCACCATGCCGACGGAGAACGCCTATTACGTCGTGCGACCTGAAAACAAGCAAAGCCATCCCGCCGCCGACCAGTTCCAGAACTGGCTGCTATCGGAAGTGTCGCCGACCTTGTCGTGATGCCCGGTCCTATGCCGGGCGTTTGGAGCGCAGGCCGCTTTCGAACGTCTGGTTGTCTTCGCCGACGCCATAG
>NZ_JAWRXC010000182.1:0-276 GCF_046535225.1 Bacillus sp. SIMBA_031 | reverse complement strand
CGGCACCGGGGTCGCGGAGTGTTCGCGGAGGAACGCCAACAGCGAGTCCGCATCTTGTCCGGCGTCGAGCGCCCGGCGGATGGTGGTGGGGGAGAATCGGTAGATCGACGCCGGGCCCTGGCCTTCGGCGTCGGCCATCAACAGGAGTGTCTCGCTGAGTTCGGGGGCCAGATACCCGGGCGCCACGGCCGTGAGGTCTGCCTGCAAGAGGATGTGGTTGACGGCAGCAGGCAGATGTTCGCCGAGAATATCGAGTGCGCGCTCAGGTTGGCCGGC
>NZ_JAWRXC010000181.1:0-276 GCF_046535225.1 Bacillus sp. SIMBA_031 | reverse complement strand
CCGGTCTCTCCGGTAAATTTAGAATAAAAAGGGATGTTACAAATAATACTTTTTCACTAATTAATCTTATGCCAAATAACGCTAAGATAGAATATGCAAGGGATAGTAATACAGCCACTTTTAAAGCAGATGCCTTTACCATAACAGCAGATAACGGATATAAGTATTTTTTTGATAAAGCAGACACTGCAAAATACGATTGTGGAGAGCTTATTATAGGCGGAAATTATTATAAACCATCCTACTACCTGAGCAGGATTCTAAATCCGTTGGGAG
>NZ_JAWRXC010000180.1:0-276 GCF_046535225.1 Bacillus sp. SIMBA_031 | reverse complement strand
CGGTTGAAGATCGGCAGGCTCAATGCGATCTGGAAACCGGTCGTATAGATGCCGGACGTGTCACGTGCACGATCGAATCCGACCGTCAGGCTCGGAAACTGGTTGAGGATCGCGGCACGGTATTTCTGCTCCTGCGCTTCGTAGCCTGCCTGCAGCGCAATCAAGTCAGGGCGTCGCTTAGGCAACGCTGCCAATTCGGCTTCGAGCGACGCGTTCGCCAGCGGTTTCGTCCTGCTCGAACCGACGAGCTTCAGCTCGACGTCGGGTGCAATCCCC
>NZ_JAWRXC010000179.1:0-276 GCF_046535225.1 Bacillus sp. SIMBA_031 | reverse complement strand
GCGCCGGCCACCACCGCCACCAGCAGGACGCGAAGACTCGGCCTTACGGGAGACCATTTCGCGATCGCAAGAACAACAGCAACGTAGGCCACCACAACCATGGCAAACTCGCCGGGCCAACTCACTGCGGCCAGGCTTCCCATGCCGATTCCCACAATCCCGGCCCACAGCAGCGCGCGAGCAACCCCACCATCGCAGTAGGCGAAACAGCCGCCTATCAGCGCCGCCCATGCCGTCGCGAACAGTATCGCAGCAAAAGCCAGGCAGCTTGACCGC
>NZ_JAWRXC010000178.1:0-276 GCF_046535225.1 Bacillus sp. SIMBA_031 | reverse complement strand
GGGCTATGACATCGCAATCGATTGCGCCAAGGAGAAGGGCCTGCGGCTGCCGGGGATTTTGGGGAACTGACGATCACATCAGCCGGACAGAACCACCGTATTGCGCGAGGGTTCTGTCCACTGTCAGCAGGACCAGACGTTCGATTGGCTTTCCTGCCTTGAAGGATGAAGGACTCGCCCTTGGCAACCCTCGCCATCAAGCGCGATAGGTTGATCTTCTCTTCATGGATATCCATGATTTCCAGAGTGCGTGACTATTGAGCTAGTTCGCTAAAC
>NZ_JAWRXC010000177.1:0-276 GCF_046535225.1 Bacillus sp. SIMBA_031 | reverse complement strand
GCACCGGATGAAGGACGCAGGCCAGGACGTCGGCGACGGTGATTGCGGCGCGATGCGGGTCGGCGCAGCGGTAGGCGCCGGAGGCGACACCGTCCTGAATGATCTGCTGGAGCCGCTGTTCGATCCGCTCCCGGTAGCGGTTACCCGCCTCGAACTTGGCTTCGATGGTCGTCAGAACCATCTCGAAGATATAGGGGTTGTCCTTGATATCCTGCAGATGGCTGTCAAGCAGGCGGAGCACGAAGCGCTGCAGCCGCTCCTTGGGCAGCATCTCGC
>NZ_JAWRXC010000176.1:0-276 GCF_046535225.1 Bacillus sp. SIMBA_031 | reverse complement strand
GCGCTCGATCAGGCGACGCAGGTCTGATACCTTCAGCTAGCCGGTCGGGAACTCGTGGACAATGAACTTCGCCTTAGAGCCGTCGGCGCGCAACGCCTTCTGCGCGAACTCGGCCACCTTCGCGCGGACCTCGTGCGTGTGGTGGTGCATTTCCATCATCGCCTGCGCGCTGATGTTCGAGTCCATCCGGTCGGCGATCACATCGCGTCCGACTTCAAGCGACGCATACAGCACGTTCTTACCGTCTGCCCACGCATTGATGCCGAAGTCGATCAG
>NZ_JAWRXC010000175.1:0-276 GCF_046535225.1 Bacillus sp. SIMBA_031 | reverse complement strand
CTTTAGTGCCGAATGATTCCCGAGAAGATCGAAGACGTAACCGCCGGGTAGAAATATCAATTTTACAAGGCAAGGCGAAAGAATCAGATCCTATTGATATTAGATAGAATTTATTGGTTTTGTCCCCTTTTTTAGCATAGAATGCATTTCTCTTAACAGATGTAATTAAAAGTGGAGTGAGCATGTTAAATAAATTTTGTAGTATGCCTGGTAATGGCGATGGTACAGACGAAGATAAAAAAGTTAAGTAAGGTTTTTTAGTTTGCCTGAATGGTT
>NZ_JAWRXC010000174.1:0-276 GCF_046535225.1 Bacillus sp. SIMBA_031 | reverse complement strand
GAACCAGAAAAACAAACCTTAATACAAAGAAGCTTTGCCCCGGGAAGTGAATGGCTATACCTGAAAATGTATTGCAATTCTAATGTTTCAGACTACCTATTGGCGAATGAAATTACACCCATATTGGATAAACTTATAGCTGAAAAGACGATAAAATCTGCTTTTTTTATTAGATATACAGATCCTCATTATCATCTTAGATTAAGATTAAACTTATGCGATAAAAAGTTATATGCTGAAGTTCTGGAGAAACTTTATGACTTGCTGGACCCTTAC
>NZ_JAWRXC010000173.1:0-277 GCF_046535225.1 Bacillus sp. SIMBA_031 | reverse complement strand
AGCGTAGTTTTTAATAGATGCCGGAATAAAACCATACGGAAGCTTTTGGTGCTGCCCATCAACTTCTTTGCAGTTTCCATTGCGGTCAACTTCTACTTTTACGCCATTGATTAAGAGAACTTTGTACTCATCTACTCCGTATATTTCACGGTCTTCTATAACAGAACCGGCCGTTATTCCTTTAAAATGAGCTGCCAGAAAGCTTTTTGCCGCCTTTGGAAGCTGATTAGGATGTATCGCTTTATCCTGAGCAAAGATAGAACCCGCCATTAACAGG
>NZ_JAWRXC010000172.1:0-277 GCF_046535225.1 Bacillus sp. SIMBA_031 | reverse complement strand
GAGATAGAAGACTATCTACAAGCCGCTAGTAGCGAATCCTTTAATTTAGAACAATCACCATTAATAAGAATTTCTTTACTAAATATATCAGATAATGAAAATCTATTTTTTCTCTCAATGCATCACATTATTGGAGACGGATGGTCAACAGAGTTATTGGTGTCAGAAATAGTTGATAACTACAACAAGCTTCTTAAGGACGAAGATAGTAAAGATAATGAGATGCAAGAAGAAGCTCCATTATCCATCCAGTATAAAGACTATACGATATGGCGGC
>NZ_JAWRXC010000171.1:0-277 GCF_046535225.1 Bacillus sp. SIMBA_031 | reverse complement strand
CAGATAAAAAAGATTCTGTTACCTGGGAATAGCCTACCTGCCCGCCATTGTTAAAGCTTGACATGGGTTGTATCCTGTTTGACAGTTGTCCTACTACCATGGGAATATTTCCATATTTTTTCATAATGAGCATATAGTCAGGAATTCCTAAAAGCTTTCCGGAGGTTGTACCATTATCCAAGGTATAGGTAAATTTTCTTTTGGTAATCTTTCCATTGTTGTCATTGGTCTCAATGCCGGAAATTCTTCGCCCTCCTCCCACAAAGCTATTAAGAGA
>NZ_JAWRXC010000170.1:0-277 GCF_046535225.1 Bacillus sp. SIMBA_031 | reverse complement strand
GCCGGCCGGAACCCCGAATCGTCGTGCCTTGGCTACGGCCAGCGACTTCCCGGAGGCCGGGGAAATGGTCACCAAGCTTTATGACGAATTCGGCTTCGACACAGTCAACATCGGCCCCCTCGAGGACAGCTGGCGGGTTGAGCGCGACCGCCCCGCCTACGTGATCCGCCAAAATGCCGACGAGCTACGTGAGAACCTCGCCAAGGCGACGCGAACCGTCTAAATTTCGGGACAAAACCGTGTCATGAATAGGGCCGTTTGTGCACTTTATTGGTGA
>NZ_JAWRXC010000169.1:0-277 GCF_046535225.1 Bacillus sp. SIMBA_031 | reverse complement strand
GTCGCCATCTGCCCGGGAACCGATCAGGAGGAAGGCCTGCTGGTCGCCGAACGTCTCCGCTGGACGATCGCCACCAGCGTCAAGACGCCCGATGGCAAGCCGGTGACCGTCAGTATCGGCGTTGCGACGGCCGACGAAGACGGCGTCAGCTTCACGACGGTTCTCTCCGCCGCCGACGACCGGCTCTACCAGGCAAAGAAGAGCGGCCGTAACTGCGTCGTCGGCCGCTCCGGTCTCGTCAAGGTCAGTTGAATTTCCGAAGGCCATAGCCGACAAC
>NZ_JAWRXC010000168.1:0-277 GCF_046535225.1 Bacillus sp. SIMBA_031 | reverse complement strand
CCTTGAAGGACGGCGGAGCGGTGAACGTGCGCGCCCGTCAGACTTCCTCCAGCTACAGCGCTGAGGACAATTTCCGGACCAGAAGGGCAGTTGCCCTTTGCCATACGGGTAGAATGGCAAAGTTTATGTATCGCTTGGCGGCTTGCCAGCGAAAAAACGGACATGAAAGTTGAAAAACCCTTTACAATCAACCGCTAATGGCTGTTCTGCGCCCAAAATCGGCATGGTCAGCCTCGGCTGCCCTAAAGCGCTTGTCGACTCCGAGCAGATCATCACG
>NZ_JAWRXC010000006.1:0-197740 GCF_046535225.1 Bacillus sp. SIMBA_031 | reverse complement strand
ACGCACATCGCTGTGCGATTTATTTAAAACTTTGAATTAACAGGTACGTTTTGTCTTGTTTAGTTTTCAAAGATCATTACCGCTTGTTGAAGCAGCTTTATTATCTTACCACTCAGCTTCTTTTATGTCAACAACTTTTTTCAAGTTGTTTCCGAAGCTTTTCGTTGTTGTCTGCTGTTCATCAGCGACGTTTAATAATATAACACCCTTTTGAAAATATAACAATAGTTTTTTTAAAAAAATCATTGATTATTTTCTTTCATACTTATTTCAGTTTCTCTTCTATAGAAAAATAAGCTGTCTTGTGGTTTGGCATATTTTCTTGTATAGTAAGATTGAACTAAATACTTGATGACCACAAGGGGAGCATTAAAGCTGAGAGTGAACGTTTTGTTCTGACCCTTTGAACCTGTTAGTTAACGCTGGCGTAGGGATGTGGCAAAGCCAAATGATTTGCAGTTTATGTAAGCAGCGCGCGGACCTTTTCCCATCCTTCCCCGCGCTGCTTTTTTGTTTATCCTTGATACGGTTGTCTGACCAGGGGGAAAACTATGAATCATTCAACACAGCTTGTGCGCTTAATTGAAATAGCGATTATGACCGGGGCGGCCGTCATTCTGGACATTGTCTCAGGCATGTTTCTCCGGATGCCCCAAGGCGGTTCGGTCTCTATTATGATGATTCCGATTTTTTTGATTTCATTCCGCTGGGGAGTGAAGGCCGGGCTTACGACAGGCTTTTTAACAGGGATTGTCCAGATCGCCATCGGCAATTTGTTTTTGCAGCACCCGGTGCAGCTATTTCTTGATTACATCGCGGCATTTGCAGTCCTCGGTTTCAGCGGCATGTTAGCTTCGGGTGTACGAGAATCGGCATTGAATAAAAAAAGAGGCGCTTTAACGATGTATGTTATAGGCGGTGTTTTCATCGGCAGTGTGCTGCGCTATGCGGCACATGTGGTCTCCGGAGCTGTCTTTTTCGGAAGCTATGCTCCGAAAGGCACGCCGGTATGGATTTATTCGTCCGTCTATAATGCGACTTATATGATTCCTTCTTTTATCCTTTCGGCCATTGTCCTTATCTTATTATTCATGACTGCGCCGCGGCTTCTTGAAGCTAAGCGGACGAACTGAAACAGCAGGCGGTTTACGCCTGCTGTTTTTTTATTCCGGGCTGTGCCGTTCGTTTGAATCACTCAGTTCTTTTGTAAGTTCATTTATACTTTGTTTTATGTTTCCTTTTCCCGAAAAATTCTCAATAAGCTCTTTTACATTGATTCCGGAAGATGCTTTTAAGCTTTCCTGAAGACCGGCCATTAAATTGGTTGCGTAGCCTGTGACTTTATTGGCCCCGCCGTTTTCACCGCTTCCTCCCGTATCAACGACGGTTATTTTATCAATGTTGGAAAGAGGCGCTGAGACTTGCTTCGCATATTCAGGCAGCATTTTCACAATCATATCAAGGATTGCAGCCTGACCGTATTTTTCGAATGCTTCGGCGATTTTTTCTTTAGCTTCCGCTTCTGCGAGACCTTTCAGGCGGATGACTTCCGCTTCGGTTTCTCCTCTCGCCTTTTCAGCCTCCGCTTTAGCAAGACCGTCAATTCTCACGCGTTCCGCTTCCGCCTTGGCCATCGCTTCGATACTGTACTGCTCGGCATCCGCTTCTGCGAGCTGCTTCGCTTTTGCGGCTTCGGCCGCTTGTTCCACCGAGTAACGGTCAGCATCGGCTTTTTTCTTCACTTCAGAATCATATTGGCGCTCACGGCGCAGAATTTCTTTTTCCTCCAATTCAATCTGCTTTTGCCGCTCAATAATTTTAATTTGCATTTCCTGCTCTGTCACCTGCTGGCGGGCTTTTGCTGTTTCAAGATCATATGCCTGGTCGGCATTGGCTTTTGCTGTATCCTGCTCTCTTCTGTATTCCGCCATTTTCAGCTGATTGATTTTTTCCGCTTCAGCTATTTCCGTCGCCCGCTCCAGCTCTGATTTTTTTGCGTCTTTATCAGCGGCCGCGCGTTTAATCCTCGTCTCTTTATCCGCTTCTGCCGTGGCAATGTCCGCATCCCGCTTGACTTGGGCGATTCTCGGCTTACCTAATGATTCAAGATAGCCGTTTTTATCTCGGACGTCTTTAATCGTAAAAGAAACGATCATCAGCCCCATTTTAGCAAGGTCCTGAGACGCAACCCGCTGGACTTCCTGAGAAAACTTTTCCCTGTTTTTATAAATCTCTTCAACGGTCATGGAGCCGAGGATGGAGCGCAGATGGCCTTCCAGCACCTCCCGCGCCTCCTGCTCACGGTCTTCCTTAGATTTCCCCAAAAATTGTTCAGCTGCTGTTGCGATTTCACCTATGGAGCCTCCGATTTTAATAATGGCGGTTCCGTCGGCCATTACCGGCACGCCTTGTTCTGTGTAGACTTCAGGTGTAGAGACATCAAGTTTGCTTGACAGTAAACTGAGAGGTTCTGCCTGCTGGAATACCGGGAGCACGAACGTTCCCCCGCCCCGGACGATTTTCAGACGATTTCCGCCTTCATCAATGTGAACATTCTTATTCCCCAAATAACTTCCGGTCACGATAAGGGCTTCGTCCGGCCCCGCCGTCCGGTACTTCGTAATAAATACAGCAATAAGTGCGATGAGTAAAAAGAATACGATTCCGATAACGATGATAATCGGCATAGTCATAACAGTTCCCCCTTAGATATCAGATTGGTTCATGCGGCGTCACAAAAAGCACTCCGTCTTTTACATCAATCACTAATACGGCCGTTCCGTACTTGATCTGTTCTTGATCAAAGCTGACGGCTGATTTAGAAATGGCGCCCCCTATTCCCTCTATGATCACTTCCCCATAGCCGTCTTTCGGGACGGAAGTAATGACCCTGCCGACTCTGCCCTTTAAATCTGTCTCCCGATACGCGAGCGATTCTTCCGCTGATGAAAGCGGGACAAGGACGAAGAAGTGAAGCAGGCTGACCAAAAGAACCGAAAGAACAAATGAAAGCAACGCAATGACAGGACTTGATAGCGGAGCGGCGATTTCGCCGCTATAACCTGAGGCTGAAAAGATTGTTAAAAAAGACAGAATCAATGCAGGGTTTAAAAATGAAACAGGAATGGCTTCCGAGAGGCCGTGAAACACATCTTGAAAAAACAGAATCAAAAGCGTGAGACTTCCCGAAATAATCAATGTGTAAAGATAGACCGTTTCAAGCGGCAGATGAAATATGTCCACATTCTATCCTCCTTTCGGCTGAGGTGTCGGAGTGTTACTTTATATACGGATGTAAAGGTAAATGGTTTCAATTTTCTGACAAGGAAGGCTGATTACATGATTATCCAATCCGGATATGATATGTTTACTCTAAAGGAGGAGATAGGATGAGCATTTTTAATGAAGCAAGACAGCAGACCTGGGAAGAACTGAAAGGACTCTCTGATGAGGAATTCAACCGAAAGCCCGCAGCTGATGAGTGGAGCGTGCGGGAAGTCCTTGACCATTTAAAGAAAATTGACGAAACAGCGCAGACCCTTTTATCAAAGCAGGCAAAAGACGCACCGTTAAAAGAAATAGAAGAACAACCGATGGAGTTTATAGAGGACAGAACAAATAAACGGCCGGCTCCGTCACACCTCGAACCTGAGCAAAACCGAATATCAGTCATTGAAGCAAAACAGGAATTAGATACGGCAAGACAGCAGCTGACCGCAGTTATTTCATCATTAAACGAGGAAGACTTAGAACGTGTGCTTCCCCATCCTGTTTTTCAAGAACTGACGATCCGCCAGTGGATTGATTTTATCGGCCATCATGAAAAGCGTCACATTAATCAAATAAAAGAAATCAAACAAAAAATCGAGAAGGTCTGAGTCAGACCTTCTCGATTTTTTTCTTGGCGCGTTTCGGTTCATAAGAATGGATGGTGACCGCATCGCCCGTGCATATGTCACCCGGGCGTTCAACAATACAGACAATTCCCCTTCTGCCCATCGCGTGCCTCACAAACGCCGCGGCGAGTTTTGGCTGATCCGGATAAAAGGATTGAATGACTTCTCCCGGCTGAATGCATGGATCATTTTCTCCCTCGCACAACAGAGACGCACCGCTTGGAAATATCATTCTGCTTCCTTCTTTAAGCGGCGTCAGTGCAGAAAAACCGCTGATTGCGATATTAGCGCCGAGCCATTCGGGAAAGATATGAGAAATCCCCATTTTCTCCGCAATGTCATCACATTCCTCCATGGACACGATTGAAATTTGTCTCCGGTTAAAAATTTCTGTTCCTCTTTCATACATCGGCTCACGCGCGCCGGCCTTTTTTGTCAGTCCGAAATGCAGGTCACCGGGGAACCCGCCGTATTCCGCACGAAGCTTGTCCATCTTTTTGGTAACAAATTGTTCGGTATCCGCTATATATACGCCTTCCGTCTTTGCTGTTATGCGTTTCCACATCAGCCACCACCGCCTTTTTCTTGACATTATCCTTAAAAAACCCCGCTCTGTAAAGGAGCGGGGTTCATTTATTATACCGTTTTCGGCGTTAAGTCAAAGCAGCGTTTGTAAATCCAGTTGTATGCTTTCTCATTCAAATCTCTTGGGTTTCCGAATGTTTGCGGATCTTTCATGGCTTCTTTTGATAAACGTTCAATCATGTCCGGAGACACACCTTGTTCTTCTAAACTCGGCACCTCTAAATCTTTTACAAGATCATACATCCAGTTGACGGACGCTTTTGCCGCTTCTTCGGTTGTCATGTTGCTTGTATCGATTCCGAATGCTTTGGCGATGCGGGCGAATTTTTCCGGATAGCCTTTCCAGTTGTATTCCATTACCGGCCCCATCATAGCTGCGACGCATTGTCCGTGAGCGACAGGGATGATACCGCCGAGCGTCTGGCTCATCGCATGCGCCGCGCCTGCTGATTCACTGCCGTATGAAAGGCCGGCAAGCATCGCCGCCTGCGCCATGCCGTATCTTGCTTCCAAATCCTCTCCGTCCGCAAACGCGCGCTTAATATAATGCGCCGCATATTCAATGGCCATTAAAGCGACGGCATCAGTGATCGGCTGCGCGAATTTCATCGTATAGCACTCGATGGCGTGCGCAAGGGCATCAATACCTGTCATAGCCGTCACATGCGGAGGCATGGACGTGTGCAGCTCAGGGTCAATGACCGTTAAATGCGCGGCGATAAGCGGTCCGCCCGTATTGAATTTAAATTCTCTTTCTTCATCTGTAATGACCGCCCATTGTGTGACCTCTGAACCTGTTCCCGCAGTCGTCGGGATCGTTGTCAGCGGAGGAATACGGTTTTCCAGCGGCTTTTTGCCTTCCGCGGCTTCATAATCAAGCACGCTTCCTTCGTGTGTCGCTTCTACTCCGATCGCTTTCGCTGTATCCATGGAGCTTCCGCCGCCGACAGCCACAAGGCCGTTGCAGTTTTCTTTTTTATACAGTTCTGATCCTTCGTTTACAAGACGTACAGGCGGGTTCGGCTCCACTTTGTTAAACAGGACGACTTCGATGCCCGCTTCCTGCAAAGATTCAATGACCGGGTTTGCCACTCCCGCATTATAAATTCCCGGGTCTGTTACGAGCAGCGCTTTTGTGACGCCAAGCGCTCTGACTTCACTTCCCGCGTGCTGAATCGCGCCGATTCCGTGTTTAATGACTGTCGGGATTTCGAATGTATGGAATTTATGCATGCTTTCTACTTTCATATTTAATGTCATATTGTATCTCCTCCTCGTTATGCTTGAAACCAGTTCACAGCCGCAGGTTTCGTGTTGCGGTAAATATGTTTGATTTCCGTGTATTCTTCCAGACCGATTTTGCCGAGTTCGCGGCCGAAGCCCGATTGTTTGTACCCGCCCCATGGCGCTTGCGCGAAATACGGGTGGAAATCATTGATCCATACCGTTCCCATCCGCAGTTTGGCGGCTACGCGTTCGCATTTTTCAATATCCTTTGACCATACCGCTCCGGCCAGCCCGTAAATGGTATCGTTGGCAAGTCTGATCACTTCTTCTTCAGAAGAAAATGACTCAACTGTTAAAACGGGGCCGAAGATCTCCTCTTGGACTATCCGCATATCAGACTTGCAGTTTGAGAAAATAGTAGGTTCATAGAAGAAACCATTTTGAAGGGCGGGATCATCAGGACGTTTGCCGCCTGTTTCCAGTTTTGCCCCTTCTTCGATACCGATTTCTACGTATTTTTCGACTTTGGCCCGATGCTCGGCGGAAATCAGCGGACCGCTTTCCGTATCTTCATGAAAACCGTTTCCTAATTTGATGCGTTTCGTGCGCTTGATCAGCTCGGCTAAAAATTCATCATGAATGGCTTCGTCCACCAAAAGACGGGACCCTGCCGAACAAACTTGGCCGGCATGGAAAAACACGGCGTTCAGCGCTTGATCTGCAGCTGTTTCGAGATCTGCATCTTGAAATACGATATTCGGATTTTTGCCGCCAAGCTCCAGGGCAATCTTTTTCACATTGCCGCTTGCCGCCTGCATGATTTTTTTGCCTGTTTCAATTCCGCCCGTAAAAGAGACCAAATCGACGTCGAGGTTTCTCGCCAGCTCGTCGCCGACAGAGGCGCCCGGCCCCAGCACGAGATTGGCGACCCCTTTCGGAATACCGGCTTCTTCTATTAATTGAAAGACTTTAATGGTTGTCAGCGGAGTAATCTCGCTCGGCTTTAAAACGATCGTGTTTCCGGCCGCAAGAGCGGGAGCGATTTTCCAGCTCGCCTGAAGGAGCGGATAGTTCCACGGCGTAATTTGTCCGCATACGCCAATGGGCTCTCTGACGATTTTACTTACGGAATCGGGAATCGGAGATGAAATGACCTCGCCTCCGTCTTTATCCGCCAAACCGGCATAATATTGAAATACATTTGCGATATCATCCATATCGGCTTTACTTTCTTCAATCGTTTTTCCTGTATCGAGCGATTCCAGCTCAGCTAATTCGTTCAGATCGCGTCTGATTAATTCCGCAATTTTCAGAACAAATTGTCCGCGCTCGAGCCCGGAAAGCACCGGCCACTCCCCTTCATCAAATGCTTTTCTGGCTGCGGCGATGGCTTTCACCGCATCGTCCCGGTCTCCTTCGCATACCGTTGCAATTTCTTCTTGATTAAATGGATTAATGATACGGCGGGTCTGTTTTTTTTCTGCACTGATCCATTCGCCGCCGATATAAAGCGTTTTGCTCATAAAAGTCCTCCTTACCGAAAAGTAAGTTTGTTAAATAAAAATTTAATGTTTTTAACAATATTAATTTAACACATGTTTTTTTGCCTGTCAAAACCCGGTCAGTCCGTTTAGATTTTGACATTTCGTCATGATTCGTTAAGATTAAGAACATAAAGAAATGACTTAACAAATTTAAACTTCAAGAGGAAAAGAGGGACAGTATGGATGAGAATCCAGAATTCGCAGCTATAGAACAAGCCAGGGATCTTGTCATTGATTCCATTGCAGAGACGATGGATCTTTACGGAATCACACGGAGTGTCGGGATTTTATACGGAACAATGTATATGAGGGATGAAATGACGCTTGACGAAATGCGTGAGGAACTGCAGATGAGCAAACCGAGTATGAGCACAGGCGTCAAAAAGCTGCAGGATTTAAATGTTGTCAAAAAAACCTTTCACCGCGGCACACGGAAGCATACGTTTGTAGCGGAAAAAGATTTCTTTACGTTTTTCACGAATTTCTTCCCGCCGAAATGGGATCGTGAAGTTCAGGTGAATTTGTCCGCCATTGAACAGGCCCAGGCGGATTTGCAGTCCGTTTTGATGGCCGAGGAAGGCAACGCGGAATTACAGGAAGAAGCGCGGCAGTTATATGATCAGCTTGAAAGCTCGAAAGCTTATTATCATTGGCTGAAGCGTCTCGCCGACTCGGTTCAGAGCGGGGAGATTTTTAAATTTATTCCGATAGAAACGGACGAAAAAAACGCCTGAATCAAAATCAGGCGTTTTTTGTCGTGATTTGATTATTTTTGAGAAAATATAGGAATATAACCCCATTTACTTCCATTAAAATTGATGGTAAATTTTTATAGGTATGGTCGTTCTTTTTTAAGAACAATCAGCAAAATTTTTTTAGGGGGATTTATGAAAATGAAACAGAAATTTTTCTCAACTGTCATGGCAAGTTTATTCGGCCTGGTTTTGCTTCTTTCTCTGCCGACAGCGTCATTCGCCGCTGAGTCAGGCTCAACCGTTCACGAGCCGGAAATGTCCACGAAAGCGACTGCTACCTTATTTGCAAAATATACAGGTGCCAGCCAGCAGGAATGGTCATTTTCTGATATCGAATTGACGTACCGTCCGAACACGATCCTGAGCTTAGGCGTTATGGAATTTACCCTTCCTAGCGGATTTGCGGCTACAACAAAAGATACAGTCAACGGACACGCTTTGCGTGAAAGACAGATTCTGAATAACGGCAAAACAGTCAGACTTCCGTTAAACATTGATTTGCTCGGCGCAGCGGAATTTAAGCTTTCTCTTAATAACAAAACGTTGCCTGCTGCAGGTACATATAAGTTCCGTGCAGAAAATAAATCATTAAGCATCGGTTCTAAATTCTATGCTGAGGACACAATTGTTGTTCAAAAACGCAGCACACCGCCGACACAGCCTTGCAACTGCAAATAATTGCGAAAAAAAGACCGGCACAAGCCCATCGCTTGTCAGCCGGTCTTTTTTTGTGCTGTTTTCTTTCTTCCGGCCCTCGCATTGACAAACCCTTGAAACAGGAGTACATTCTTGTTTGTTGTATTTGGAGTGACGAAAACAGTTTCTTAAGGAGTTATGAGGATTGGGAAAAATCAAAAATAAACAATTTGCCGTCATCGGACTCGGCCGTTTCGGCGGAAGCATCTGTAAAGAGCTTTTTAAAATGGGGCATGAGGTGCTTGCGGTCGATATCAGCGAAGAGCGGGTCAACGCATACTCCTCTTATGCCACGCATGCTGTGCGGGCAAATTCAACGGAAGAAAGCGAGCTTCAGTCGCTCGGCATCAGAAATTTTGAATATGTCATCGTAGCAATCGGCGCCAACATTCAGGCAAGCACGCTGACGACGCTGTTATTGAAGGAGCTGAACATCCCTAATATTTGGGTGAAAGCGCAAAACTATTATCATCACAAAGTGCTTGAAAAGATCGGCGCTGATCGTATTATCCATCCCGAAAAGGATATGGGCGTGCGGATTGCGCAAAGCCTTTCGGATGAAAATGTCTTAAATTACATTGATTTGTCAGATGAATACAGCATTGTGGAGCTTTCAGCCACAAAAAAGCTGCATTTAAAATCCATTCTTGATCTCGGCGTCCGGGCCAGATTCGGCTGCACCATTCTCGCCTTGAAACATAATGGAGACATTCAGCTGTCCCCTTCTCCGGAGACTGTCATTCATGAATGTGACTGTCTTGTGCTGATGGGGCATAAACGTGATATTAAAAGGTTTGAAACTGAAGGAATGTAAAAAAGCCGGCGGGCTGCCGGCTTTTTTTGATGCTTATGTTTCTTCACTTAACTGGACGGCGGTTTGGTCAACCCAGCCGATCAACTCATCTTTCACTTGAATTTGGTACCAGACGGATTCTCCGTTTTGTTTTTCAGATACGACTTTAATATGCTGGCCGGTAAACTTTTGCGCCGATGCCAGTTTTATAGAATGCCGCTCTTTTGACGGCTTCGACCACACGTCTTCAATGGCGTGGTCTTTGATGGCGCCTTTCATATCAACTGCTTTAAGAGAGGCATTGATTTTGTCATATTCATTCAGGTTATAGGTTTCTATGACATCTTTAATTTTTTCAGCATAGCCGGGGTCTGTGGCGTAGCCGGATTTTTGAAGGGCAGCCGCCGCAGTTTTATAATTGTCCGCTTCAATGACAGGCTTATACTTCTTTTTATTCCAAGACGTTCCGTTGACAAATAATTTGGCATGGTCATCCATTGATTCAAAAAACGTGCTGTATTTACGGAATTTTGCCCGAATCGTTTTTCGTTTTCCTTTTTCAAATTCATCCGTTTTCATCGTGACGTGTTTTCCTTTATAATCACCTTTTACACCGAACAGGTTGCGCGCTTTCCCCGCAAGCTCACTGTTCCCCCAGTCCGATTCGAGAATGGCCTGTGCGAGGGTGATGCTCGGAAGGACATGATATTTCTCATATAAAATTTGAGCATGCCCGGAAAGGCTGTCAATAAAGACCTGCTGCTCGTCCACCTCTTCAGGCGGTTTTTCTTCCGTCACTATGAATTTCGAAAACACCATTGATACCAGAAATAATCCGAATATAAGAGATACAGCAAAAAGGCACCCAAGCACCCTTTTGGTCTTTGCTTTCTTTTTCATATCAACCTTCCTTTAATTCCGGAATCACTAGATTTATAATTTTACTGGTCATTGATGAAAATTTCAATAAAATAGGGAAAAAGACGGAGAAAGAACACATTGTGCAAATAAAAAAGACTCCTCTTTGAGGAGTCTTTTTTGTTATGCCATGCTCAGCTGAGGGCCGAACAATTCATATTGAACGGAATCAGAGTCAAACCCGAGTGCAAGAATCATGTCTTTCATTTGCGTCATAAACTGCGCTGATCCGCACAAGTAAAATTCAGCATCTTGATTCAGATGAAGCTGCTCCAGGAAGGTTTGATCAATCCGGCCGCTGTAAAAAGGCTTGTCTCCTGAGCGGTCTTGTTCTGCCGGTTCACTGTATACATAAATGACGTTAATATCCGGATGATTCTCCGCAGCTTGTTCAGCCTCTTTGCGGAACGCGGCGTATTCTCCGTTTTTCGCGGCATGAATAAAAGTAACGGAACGCTCCGGCTGTTTTTCGGCGGCTGTTTTCAGCATGCTCATCATCGGCGTGATTCCGGAGCCGGCACTGATAAGAACAACCGGTTTTTCGGAAGAAGACAGCTTGAAATCCCCGGCGGGTGCGCTGACTTCAAGTTTATCTCCCTCTTGAACTTCATTGTGGAGATGAGAAGAAACCGCTCCGTCCTTTTTCACAGAAATCCGATATGCCCCTTTTTGAGAAGCATCAGACAGGCTGTATTGGCGAATGTGCGTATAAGGAGAATCCGCAATCCGCACTTTAATGCTGATATATTGTCCCGCTTCAAATCCAGGAAGCGAAGAACCGTCACTCGGTTTGATATAAAATGATGTAATATCTTTGCTTTCTTTCGTTTTCTGTATAACCGTAAATTCTTTATACCCCTGCCATCCGGCTTCATTGTACATGTCTTTTTCAATGCCGATGAAAGCCTCAGCAATAACACCGTAGGCTTTTTCCCATGCCTGCATAATCTCAGAAGTTGCGGCATCCTGCAGCACATCCTTAATTGCCAGAAGCAGATACTTTCCGACAATCGGATAATGTTCCGGTTTTACACCGATGCTTGTGTGTTTATGGCCGATCTGTCTGACCGCCGGAATGATTTGTTCTAATTGATCAATATTCGCCGCAGCCGCAATGACTGCATTTGCCAATGCTGCGCGCTGAGTCTGTTTCTTTTGGTTCGTTTGGTTAAACATATTTAACAGTTCGGGATGATCTTGAAACATCAGGTTATAAAAGCGTCCGGTGATGTTTTCTCCATGTGTTTTCAATACGGGTACTGTGCTTTTGATGATGTCTATTGTTCTCTCATCCAGCATGTTAATCCTCAACCCTTCTAAAGATGTATTTTCAATATATCTTTATAGTAAGAGATATTTCGAATAAAAGATATATTGAAAATGAATCTTTAAAAAAGTCGTCACAATATTGTATTGGATTTGGAATTTATGGATTTCACCTCCTTTTTTTATCACCCGGTGAAACAGGGACACATATATTTGGGAATATACGTTTAAAGATGAAAGCGGGGGAGTGCATGGTTTCCGATATCGATTACACGTCTCCGAATACACAGTTCACTTATAATGTGAATGAGAGCCGTTTTTTTACGAAAGATGCTCGAAACTTTATCAATGTATTGGGGATTAAACAGTTAAACACGCTTGAAAATATTTCATTATTAGATATCTTTCTGAGCAAAACAAATGTGATTGAACCGCATACCCATCAAAACGCCGCTGAATTGGTGTACTGTATTTCGGGTTCCGCGGTGGTGTCGATGCTGAATCCGTTCACCCAGAAAATACGGAATTATCCGATCTCTTCAGGACAAGTGGCGAATGTTCCGCAGGGGTGGTGGCATTATGAAGTCGCCACTTCAGACAAAACCCACCTTTTGGCCATATTTGACGCCCCTTCGCCTGAAGTGATATACGGCTCGGATATTCTCCGTCTGACGCCGCCTGAGATCATGGCGCATACGTACTGTCTGAATGAGCATGAGTGGGAAAAAGCCGTTTCACCGATCCGGCAATCAACTGTGATAGGTCCCGATAAATACTGCGGTCAGACTGAAAACACGGGTATTCATGATATGAATAAGCCTTATCAGCCAAATACGCATTATCCGAATGATCCGTATCGGCATTATGATACGCCGTTATATTGGGGATATTAAACGGAGAGCCAGAGCGGCATTCAGCTCGACAGAAAGAGCCCCTCATTGGAGAGGGGCTCTTAATCATTACGGTCCGGTTCCGCAGCTTACTTTGTACCCGCCTTCGGACGATTTTTTTGAATAACATACGTGCGGCGTCTGTCCGGTTTCATCTTTCCAATTGAACCAATTTACATAATAAAGGTTCCCGGCCTCTCCGCCGCCTTCTTCTTTTTGAAGAATCGCAAAGTAGCTTTGATACGGATATCCTTTTTTATAAATGTCATGCCTGATGGCTCCTTTTTCTGAAGCAGACGTGAAGATGACAGGAGAAAGAGGCGGAAGCGCTGTCAAAAAAAGCGCCAGTGCAGCTGACAGAGATAATATAAGATAGATTTTCTTTTTCATTTTCTCTCTTTCCTTTATTTTCAATTGTTAGAAATGAAGCAGAATATAGAGGCTGCCGCAGAAGATGAAAAAACAAAAAAACCCTTATTTATAGAATAAGGGTTTAAAGGTATGGAGCCAAGGGGGCTCGAACCCCTGACCTCTACGCTGCCAGCGTAGCGCTCTCCCAGCTGAGCTATGGCCCCGTGCTGTAACGTCATGTTTTATTATAGACGAGTCTTCTTTGAATTTCAAGCAGAAAATTCAGTTTGCTCATATTTTACTGAGACGTTTTTCGAACATAAAAAGAAGACCCTCCGGGGGCCTCTTCGTTTATCTGACGAGCATGATTAAAATGATGCCGAGGATGACACGGTAAATGGCGAACGGGACAAGCTTAATCCGGTTAATAAGCCGAAGAAAAAACTTGACGACTAAGAGGGCGACGACAAAGGCGCAGATAAAGCCGACAAGAAAAAACGGAATCATGTCATAAGAAAGACTGCTCCAGTATTTCACCAGCTTCAGAAGGCTTGCGCCCGCCATAATCGGAATAGCCATAATAAATGTGAAGTCTGCGGCTGCCCGGTGATTCAAGCCGACAATGACACCTCCGGCAATCGTTGAGCCTGAGCGGGAAAATCCGGGCCATAAGGCGAGACACTGGAATAATCCGACACAGAAAGCCTGTTTGTAGGTGATTCTGTCCACCGTATCGATCGTTTCTTTCCTTTTATTGATCCAGTCCGCTACAAGCATAAGCACGGCTCCGGCAATTAATCCGTAAGCGACCGTTCTGACGGAGAATAAATAGCGGTCAATGAAATCCTCAAATAAAAAGCCGAGCACCGCTGCCGGAACAAGACCGACGGCGATTTGCGCGATGGTCAGCCTGTATCCCTTCTGCTGATCGCGCGTGACGTTTTTTTTGAGGCCGAGTAAATGTAATATCCGATCCTTAAACACAATGGCCACCGCCAGAATCGAACCGAGCTGAATCACCACTTTGAAGGAGTTGGCGGCTTCCGGATTCATCAGGCTTCCGGATTTCAGCCAGATGTCATCCGCTATGATCATATGTCCCGTGGAAGAAACCGGCGCGTACTCCGTCAGCCCTTCCACGATTCCCAAAACGGCTGCTGTGAACATCTCCCATAGTGTCATCCCATTCTTCCCTTCATTCATCATTTACAAAAGAGAAGCTCTCCCCTGAAGGAAAGCCTGTCTTATAATAAATATCATGTCCGTTCCGATTTTATGACTTCGATACAGCATCATTTTTTTCTTCTTCATATAAATGCGAACGCATTTTGAACCAATCAAACAGATGGGTCGTGACCACTTTGATGACCGCATACCCCGGGATGGCTAAAATAATGCCGACAACCCCGAACAGCTTTCCGGCGGTTAAAAGAACAAAGATGATGGTAATCGGGTGAATGTGAAGATTTTTCCCCATGATCTGCGGAGAAATTAATTTCCCTTCCACGAGCTGGACAACGGTCCAGACAATCGCAAGCTTCAGCAGCATAAGGGGCGAAGTGACCAACGCGATAATAATCGCCGGCGTGATGGCAATGGTCGGCCCTAAATACGGAACAACGCTCGTACAAGCGGCAATGACCGCAAGCAGGGAAGCATAATCAAGTCCGATAATCAGATAGCCGATAAATAATAAAAACCCGATGCAGAAGCTGACGATGACCTGTCCTCTGATATAGGAGCTTAATCTGTGGTTCATTTCACTAAGCATCGTATACGTTTGTTCTTTCAGACGGGTGGGCACAAACTTTAAGATATAGATTGGCAGTTTTTTGCCGTCTTTCAGCAAATAGAACAGAATAAACGGCACGGTCACAATTGAAATAATTACTTCCGTCAGCGCGCCGATAAAATTCCCGACCCCGGTAAATGTGCTGTTTGCAATTGTCGCCGCCTGCGCCGATACTTTATTAGCAAGATCGGAAATGTTGATATTCATCGTCTTTTGCGCCTGATTTACAAAATCGCTTCCGATCAGGCTTTTCGTCTGATCTTCAACAATATCCACATATTTCGGCAGATTGTCGATCAGGCTCATGATCTGTTCCTTTAAAAACGGAATAATTGAAACGACCGTAATCGTAATCAGCCCTATAATAATGAGGTAAAGGAGCAGGATGGAATAGACTCTTTTCACTCTTATTTTTTCCAATATATCTACGATCGGATTAAGCAGATAATAAACGATTCCTGTCAAAATGACGGGGAGCGCAATCGTTTTGAGCAGGACGATAATGGGTGTGAAAATAAATGATGTCTTCATAAAGACAAGGATATTGAGACCGATGAGCAGCAATACAAGCAAAAACAAGACAAATTTATTGTCTAAGAAAAACTGTTTAAATCTGCCGCCCCATGTTTGCAATGTTTCCACTATTGTTCCTCCATCATATGTATTTTACTTAAATTGTACACTATCGTTCCTGTAATGAAAAATAATAACCGGTCTCTATGGGAATTTTTCCTATCTCTTTAGCTGCCAGCCTTTTTTCCATTTATGTTTCTCAGAAAAAAAGCTATAATGTAAGCCAATACATAGAAGGAGCGATAGCAATGATTCGATTTGCAGCAGTCGGAACGAATTGGATTACAGAACGATTTCTGGAGGCAGCTTCTGCTATTGATGATTTTCAATTAACGGCGGTTTATTCCAGAACTGAGGAACGTGCGGCGGAATTCGCCGGCAAACACGGCGCTTCTCATTATTTCACCAGCCTGAAAGAAATGGCGGAAAGCGAAGCCTATGACGCGGTGTATCTCGCCAGCCCGAATGCATTTCACAAAGAGCAGGCGGTCCTTTTTATGGAACACGGCAAGCATGTACTGTGCGAAAAACCGTTTGCGTCTAACGCAAGGGAAACGGATGAAATGATTCACGCAGCCAAAACGAACGGCGTTCTCTTGATGGAAGCCATGAAAACAACGTTCCTGCCGAACTTCAGCATGCTTCAAAACCACTTACATAAAATCGGACCCGTCAGGAGATTCACGGCAAGCTACTGCCAATATTCATCACGATATGATGCATATAAGAACGGTACGGTGCTAAACGCGTTTAAGCCTGAATTATCGAACGGTTCGTTAATGGACATCGGCGTGTACTGCATTTATCCGGCCGTCGTCCTGTTCGGCAAACCGAAAAACGTCATTGCGACCGGTCATAAACTAGCATCCGGCGTTGACGGCGAAGGCACGGTCATTCTGTCATACGACGGATTTGAAGCGGTGCTGATGCATTCGAAAATCTCAAATTCGTTTGCCCCGGCGGAAATTCAGGGTGAGGACGGCACGATCGTGCTGGACAGCATTCACGGACCGGAACGGGCGGAAATCCGCTATCGTGACGGCCGGACGGAAGACATTTCAGTCCCTGATCTGAAACCGTCGATGTACTACGAAACGGCTGAATTCATCAATCTTCTTCGAAACGGACAGCGGGAGTCTTCCGAAAATACATTTGAACGTTCTTTCATTACGGCAAGCATTATGGAAGAAGCGAGAAAACAAATCGGAATTGTCTTTCCCGCCGATCAAAACTAAAAACATCCGCCCGGATTCGGGCGGATGTTTTTTATTTGGACGCTAACAGGTCAGCAAACGCTTTTGCATACTGCGGAAGGTCGGGCGGGCGACGGCTTGATACAATGTGGCCGTCAGTTACGACTGCTTCATCCAGCCACTGTGCCCCTGCATTTGTCATGTCGTCTTTGATGCCGGGCGTGCTCGTTACTTTTTTTCCTGCGAGAATTCCGGCAGATATGAGCACCCAGCCCGCATGACAGATCTGGCCGATCGGCTTTTTCTGCTCGTTCATCGTACGGATGATGTCCAAAACTTCGGGATATCTTCGCAGTTTGTCAGGAGCCCAGCCGCCAGGCACGAGCACGGCGTCATACTCCTGAATAATCAGGCTCTTAAAATCGTAATCCGCCGTCGCGGGCACGCCGTATTTTCCTTTGTATGAACGGCCCGCTTCTTCTCCTATTAAATGAACGATCGCGCCTTCCTCTCTCAGACGGTAGACGGGATACCAAAGCTCTAAGTCTTCAAAATCGTCACTGACAAGCGCTATGACTTTTTTGCCTTCTAATCTCATCACTGCCACTCCCTTCTTTTATACTAGTGTATCGCTTTTTTCAGATGAGGAAAAGAAACAGCTCGCTACAGCTGTTCTTCGTCTTCAGACTGAATCGTAAATTTCCGTGTGACCTGCTGCAGTTCTTCAGCCATATGCGCAAGCGTTTCGGCGGATGAACTGATTTCTTCCATGGAGGCCAGCTGCTCTTCAGCTGAGGCGGCGATGTCTTGAATGCCGGCGGACCCTTCTTTGGCGACTGAGGTAATGTCCTCCACCGCGTTTGTCACATTTTGTGACCCGGCTGCAAGCTTCTCAAGCGTTCCGTTCATATGCTGCAAGGCGCCTGAAATCTGAGTCGTCATTTCTGAGATTTTTTTGAAGCTTTCGGCCGTTTGATCCGTAATATCGAGGCCTTCCTTCACATCTTGATTCACCGCTTGGAATACGGAAAGCGATGTGGCGATTTCTTTGACGATTTCCTGAATCAGCGTTTCGATTTCCTTCGCGGAGCCGGCTGATTGTACGGCAAGCTTCCTCACTTCTTCCGCAACGACGGAGAAGCCCCGCCCGTATTCGCCTGCTCTGGCCGCTTCAATGGCAGCGTTTAAGGCAAGCAGATTTGTTTGATCGGCAATGCCGTTAATGACGTTGAGAATGCTCTTAATGTCGTGCGACTTCGTTTCCAGCCCTTTTACGACCGCTTCCGCCTGCTGTACGGAACGATCAATTGTTTTCATCTGGCCTACCGTTTTCGCCACTAATTCTTCTCCGCTTCCGGCCGTTTCAGAGGTTTGGATGGCGGATTCAGTGATTTCCGCCGATACATTCGCCGTCTCGGCAATGCCGGCATTCATTTGGGAAAGATGATCAGCACTTTCTTCTAATTTCTCACTTTGTGATTCGTTTCCGTTTGAGAATTGTTCAATCGCCAGTGTAATATGCTCTGTCGCCTTGCTTGTCTGTCCGGCGGATGCCGTCAGCTCTTCGGATGAAGAAGCGACATGTTCGACGGATGATTGGATGACGCCGATGACAGACCGGAGTGAGGCCGACATCTCATTGAAGCTTTGGCTGAGCTGCCCGAATTCATTTTTTGACTTGATATCAATGACTTCCGTTAAATCGCCGTCACTGATTTTAGCTGATGTCGAAACAAGTTTTTTGAGCGGTTTTGCAATCGAGCGAATGATAAAAAAGATTAAAATACCGCCGACGATAAGAGAAACCGCCAGGATGATCAGCGCCATTTTCATGACAGGCGAGGCTGCGTCATGGATCTCACTGACAAAAAATGTGCCGGCGATTTTCCAGCCCGTCAGTTTGTTTGTCGTGAAGGCCATTTTCTTCTGCTGTCCTTCAAACATGTATTCAAACGATCCGCTTGATTTGGAAAACACTTCTTTCGTCCACTCTCCGGAGCCTTCCGTTCCCGCTTTTATAGTCGGATGGGCGATGTATTTTTTATCTCCCGTTGTAATGAAGGCAAATCCTTTATGACCGATCTGGACGCGTTCGGAAGCGTTCAGCAGGTCGCCCAGATTAATATCAAGCGCCACAACGCCTGATCCGTCTTTTGTCTGCTGGGCAATCGTAACGACCGTCTGTCCGGTTGCAGCGTCTTTATAAGGCTCGGTAAACACCGGCTGTCCGCTTTTTTCAACCGCTTTGGTATACCACTCGCGCGTGAGCGGATTATAATCGGACGGCATGTCAACGGACGGATATTTCACGAACGCTTTGTCGCGAGACGCGGCGTAAATTGACGTAACATCGTCATTTACGGTGACATACTGCTTCATATTTTCAAGCAGTGCGGATTTATTTTTCGTATTCAATTTTTCCTTAGTGATTGATTCGCTGTAGTAGTCAATCGCTTTCAGCTTGCCTTCGAGCATGTTTTCCAGCACGCTGTTCAGTTCGCTGACATTTCCCTGGGCGCTGTGGGTCAGTTCGCTTTCTAATGTACTCCCCGCCGTTTGGTAGCTGAAGTAGGCGAGTATGCCGACCGGAAGAACCAATACGGCTAAAAATGCCGCGATCAGCGGCTTGCTGATGGATGGCTGTTTGATCCAATGTATCAGTTGTTTCATTTTTTCAGTCTCCTTCTTTGAAAAGCTAAATCTAATATCGTCAGATAGGACAAAAGATTTATTAAAAAAACTAAAAAAAACACCCAAACAGCACATTTGGGTGTTCTATGACCTATTAATCTATTTTAAATCGTTTCGTCATATCACGTAATTCTTCCGCCATTTGGGATAACGTTTCCGAAGACGAACTGATTTCTTCCATTGAAGCCAGCTGTTCTTCGGCGGAGGCCGCGATATCCTGAATGCTGGCGGAGCTTTCTTTTGCGATGGACGCGATTTGCTCAGAAGCTCCTGAAATCTGCTGAGATCCTGCTGTCAGCTGTTCTACCGTCGCATTCATATTTTGAATTTCTCCGGCGATCTGGTTCGTCATTTCAGAAATCCGTTTGAAGCTCGTTTCGGTCTGATTCGTAATATCCAGTCCGCTCTCCACCTCTTTGTTGACGGATTGGAACATGCCGAGAGATGTATTGATTTCGTTGACGATTTCTATAATTAAGCTTTCGATTTCTTTCGCTGAATCGGCAGACTGGACCGCAAGTTTTCTGACCTCTTCGGCGACGACTGAGAAGCCCCGGCCGTATTCACCCGCACGCGCGGCTTCAATTGCCGCGTTCAGCGCAAGAAGGTTTGTCTGATCAGCGATTCCGTTAATGACACGGAGAATGTTTGTAATGTCTTTTGATTTTGTTTCAAGTCCGCGCACCACTTGTTCAGCTTCTTTCACTGACCGGTCAATGACGTTCATTTGGCCGACCGTCTGGTGGACGAGCTTTCCGCCTGAATTGGCGACTTCCGCTGATGTGGCGGAGGATTCGGTAATAACGGCAGATGCTTTCGCCATATCTTTAAGCCCGCTGTTCATTTGGTAAATATGTTCCGCCGCGCTTTCAATATTTTCACTTTGGCTTTCATTTCCGTTAGAAAATTGTTCGATCGCCAGTGTGATATGTTCGGTTGCCTTGCTTGTCTGCTCCGCTGAAGCCGTCAGCTCCTCTGAGGAAGATGCGACGTTATTCACGGAATCCTGGATGGCATGGATGAGAGACCTGAGAGAAGCGGCCATATTGTTAAAGCTTTTGCCAAGCTCACCTAATTCATCTTTTGACTGAATCTCGATCGTTTCTGTTAAATCGCCTTCACTGATCTGTTTCGATGATGTCACAAGCTGCTTGAGCGGTTTTGTGATTGAACGGATAATCAGTACCATGACGATGGTTCCGATCACAATCGCTAATACGAGAACGAGCAGGGACAGATGAAGGATCGGCAGGGCCGCTTCATGAATTTCGTCCAGATACATCGTTCCGGTAATCTTCCAGCCTGTCAGCCCGTTTGTATCATAAGCCATTTTCTTTTCCTGGCCGTCGTATTTGTATTGAAAATCACCTTTTTTGCTGGTGAACAGCTGTTCAGCCCACTCCCCGTTTAATACTGTGCCTGATGTGCGGTTCGGGTGGGCGACCACTTTTTTGTCTTTCGTCAGGATAAAAGCGTAGCCGGATTTTCCGATGTTCACTTTCTTCGTCGTTTTCAGAAGCTCATCGATTTTCATATTGATGGCGACGACTCCTGAGCCGTCTTTCGTCTGCTGAACGACCGTCACGACCATCGTATTGGTGGAAGCCGTGCGGTAAGGATCTGTTACAACAACTTTCCCCTTATTTTCCACGGCCTTTTTATACCAGTCTCTTTCAATCGGATTATATCCTTTAGGCATCTGCAGATCCGGATACCGTGTGAAATGTCCTTCCGTGTCACTCGTATAGATGGATTCCACGTCTTTATTGATCTTCATGTACTCTGTGAATTTATCGGTAATTTGCGATTGGTTTTTCGGCTTGTACCGATCCTTTGTGAGCCAATCGCTGAAATATGCCGTTCCGTCTTCCTTTTGGCTGATGCTTGTGTTGATCATATCGTTAATCTGCTGCACATTATCTAGTGCGCTTCCCATCATCTGCCTGTCAAGCGTGCTTACCGCCGATTGATAGGCGATAAAAGCCAGCGTTGAAATAGGAAGAATGAGAATGGCCAAAAAAGAAATGAGCAGTTTTCTTGTAAGTGATCTCTGCTTGATGATTTGCACAATTTTTTTCATCTGCTATATCTCCTCTTGCGTGTTTACCCTTCATATCGGCAATTATGGGTAAATATACACATCCAAAAAGAAGAAATATAACGAAACATACTTTTTACCTATTGTTAAATTAGTCTTTTAGACTTAATTAAGAGTTTATCTTAAAACGCTTTGTCAGTTCGCGTAATTCTTCCGCCATTTTTTCCAGCGTGACGGCGGAGGAACTGATCTCCTCCATGGACGCAAGCTGCTCTTCAGCTGAAGCCGCGATGTCCTGAATGCCGGCCGCGCTTTGTCTGGAGACGGCCGCGATATCCTCTGAAGCGTTTGATACTTCCTGAGATCCGGCAGAAAGCTGTTCCACGGTTGCATTCATATTTTGCAGTTCACCGGCAATCTGATTTGTTTTAACGGAAATGTCCCGGAAGCTTTTTTCCGTTTCGTCCGTTAACTGAAGTCCGCTTTTCACCTCGTGATTGACGGATTCCAGCATTCCGAGCGAAGTATGAATTTCTTTGACGATTTCATGAATTAAGGATTCGATTTCTTTCGCTGAATCGGCAGATTGGACGGCAAGCTTTCTCACTTCTTCCGCAACGACTGAAAAACCGCGTCCGTATTCTCCCGCTCTTGCCGCTTCAATGGCTGCATTTAAAGCAAGGAGATTCGTTTGATCGGCAATGCCGTTAATGACGCGCAAAATGCTGGTGATGTCCTGCGATTTGAGTTCAAGCCCTTGTACGACTTGCTCCGCTTTACTTACGGATTGGTCAATGGCGCCCATCTGGCCGGCTGTTTTCTTGACAAGCCGCTCACCGGCGCCGGATATCTCCGCCGATTCAATTGACGTTTCCGTCACCACGGCTGCCGCTTCCGCCAGATCGCTGAGCCCGTCTTTCATCTCATTCACTTGGGCTGTCGCTTTATCAATACTCTCACTTTGGTCTTCCGTTCCATTAGAAAACTGTTCAATCGCAAGGGTGATATGTTCCGTTGCTTTGCTCGTCTGCTCAGCCGAAGCCGTCAGCTCCTCTGAGGAAGAAGCGACATGTTCAACAGAGTCCTGAATTCCCTGAATAAGCGAACGGAGTGAATCTGTCATATGATTAAAACTTTTACCGAGCACGCCCAGCTCATCTTTAGAGCTGACATCAATGGTTTCCGTCAGATCTCCGCTGCTGATTTTTTCCGCTGAAGCTACGAGACGTTTTAACGGTTTGGTAATTGAGCGGATGACAAAATAAATGAAAATCATTCCTGCGGCAATGGCTATCGCCAATATGATAACGGCCAGAGTCAGAACCGGTCTTGCCGCATCCTTGATTTCATCCACGGACATGGTTCCGCTGATCTTCCAGCCCGTCGCTTCATTGGTCACGTACGCCATTTTTTTCGCTTTCCCGTTCAGCGTATATTCATAGTCGCCTTTTTGCCCGCTGTATAATGTATCAACCCATTTTCCCGATACCGCCGAGCCGGCTTTTTCATCACTGTAGGCAACGGCTTTTTTATTATTGCTGAGGATAAAGGCATATCCTTCTTTTCCGATGTTCACTTCTTTTGTCATCGTGATGAGATCGTCGATTTTTATATCAATGGCGACGACGCCTGATCCGTCTTGCGCCGCGCGGGCCATAGTGACGACCATCTTTTTGTTTGAGATGGACTCATAAGGGTCTGTGATGATGGTTTGGCCTTTATTCTCCATGGCTTCCTGATACCAGCTTCTTTCAAGCGGGTTGAAATCGGCCGGCATATCGGCATGCGGATAACGGGTAAACGTTCCTTCCTTGCTGCTTGAAAATACGGCGGACGCTTTATCATTGCTTTCAATAAACTGCTTGAACCTTTCTTGCATTTCCGTTTGGTTTTTTTCTTTAAATTTGGCGCTTGTCGCCCATTCGCTGAAATATGCTGAGCTTTTTGTAAACATTCCGATCCGGTCATCAATCATATTGTTTAAGATTTGCACATTTCCTTCGGCGCTTTCCATCATTTGCTTTTCAACGGATGAAGCCGCCGAACGGTAGGCGCCGGCAGCCAATACTGCTACCGGAATAATTAAGATCAGTAAAAATGAAATGATAAGTTTTTTTGCTATTGATTTTCTGGCGATTTTTTTTGCTGTTTTTTTCAATTTTGTAAACCTCTTTCAATCATTTACTGTTTATATCGGCCGACTCCCTTTTTATTACATTGAAAATTAAGTCATAAATGAAAAATAGTTCTATGTACTCCCTTTGTATGCAAGACTTTTTATTTAATTATCCGGATGTCACTATAAAAAAAGACGCCTTCCATCCGGAAAGCGTCCTTTTTTACTAGTTGATTTTAAATTGTTTCGTTAATTCCCGCAGTTCTTCGGCCATTTGCGCCAAAGTATCGGCGGATGTGCTGATTTCTTCCATTGATGCAAGCTGTTCTTCTGCGGATGCGGCAATATCCTGAATGCTTGCTGCGCTTTCCCGCGATACGTCCGCAATATCGGTCACCGCGGCTGAAACGTGCTGAGAGCTGTCTGACAGCTGTTCAACCGTGCCGTTCATCGATTGAAGCTTCTCGGCAATATCGTTTGTCATGCCGAAGATATTCTGGAAGCTTTCTTTCGTGCGGTCCGTTACGGCAAGTCCGGATTGAACTTCTTCATTAACGGAGGTGAACATGTGAAGCGATGTATTAATCTCAGCCGTGATTTCCTGAATGAGTTTTTCAATCTCTTTGGCAGACCCGGCGGATTGGACGGCAAGCTTGCGCACTTCTTCCGCGACCACTGAGAAGCCCCGCCCGTATTCACCGGCTCTTGCCGCTTCAATGGCTGCATTTAACGCAAGCAGGTTTGTCTGATCGGCAATACCGTTGATGACTCTTAAAATATGAGTGATGTCTTTTGATTTGGCCTCAAGGCCTTTTACAACCGCTTCCGCCTGCTGGACCGATTGATTGATGAGATTCATCTGCCCGACTGTTTGCTGCACATATTCTTCCCCGGTGCCGGCAGCTTCCTTCGATTGTTTAGATGCTTCCGTAATGGATGATGATGTGCGGGAAACGGCGGCGAGTCCGTCATTTATATGATTCAGCTTGGCTGAGCTTGAATCGACTTTTTCGCTTTGCTCTTCGTTTCCGTTTGAAAACTGCTCAATCGCCATTGTAATATGTTCCGTCGCTTTGCTTGTCTGCGAAGCTGAAGCGGTCAGCTCTTCCGATGACGCGGCCACGTTGTCGACAGAGTTTTGGATCGCGCTGATCAGTCCGCGCAGAGATTCTCCCATTTCATTAAAGCTCGCGCCGAGTTCGCCCAATTCATCTTTCGAGCGGATATCAATGGTTTCAGTCAAGTCTCCGCCGCTGATTTGTTTAGAAGAGCGGACAAGCCGTTTCAGCGGTGACGTAATGGATCTGACAATGAACAGAATTAAAATTCCCCCGATGATAATGGATGCTGCAAGGACGATCATTCCCATCGTCAGCACCGGTTGTGAGGCGTCTTTAATTTCGTTGAGCTCCATGCTCCCCTCTATTTTCCATCCGGTCAGTTTATTTGTCGTAAACGCCATTTTTTTATTTTGATCATCGAGCTTGTATGAAATAATGCCGCTGTCTTTGCTGTATACCTCATTCAGCCACGGGGTTGAAACTTTATCGCCCGGTTTGTGGTCTTTATGCGCGACATAGGTTTTATTTTTGGACGTGATAAACACGAAGCCTTTTTGTCCGATTTTGATTCCCTGCATCTGCTTCAGCAGCTGGTCAATCGTAATATCCATGGCCACTACGCCTGTTCCGTCCTGCATCTGCTTTGCCACGGTGACGACCATGCTGCCGTCGCTTGCCGCGGTGTAAGGGTCGGTGACAACGAGCGTGCCGCCAGCCTTCACAGCGTCTTTATACCAAGTGCGTGTTCTCGGATCGTAATCGGCCGGAGTATTCTCCTTCGGCGCCTGTGCATAGCTGCCGTCTTCCGTTCCTCCGTAAATGCGGGCTACGTCCTTATGAATAGACGTGTATTGCCCGAACTTTTCTTCAAGAGCAGACATGTTTTTCTTTGAGAAGGATGACCCTTTTAACGTTTCACTGAAAAATTCAATCGCCTTTGCTTTTGCGCCGATATCATTTGTAATCGTTGTGTTAAAAGATTCGATGTTATTTTTCGCGTTGCCTGAAATCTGATCATCCAGCGAATTGCTCGCCGTATGGTATGAACTGAATTCTAACACGAGAATCGGTATGATTAAGATCACGATAAATGAAATGATTAATTTACGTGAAATCGATGCCTTTGTGCACCAATTGATGAATTTTTTCATATTAAGCTGCTCCCTCAAGTGTGATACCTTATATATCGGCTCAGTCTTCACATTTTGTTAACATTTCCTCCTTTTTTATGACTTGATTTTCATTGCCCAAGCTTCCTGCATATCTTATAAAAAAAGATAGGGGGCGCGCAGATGATTATCATATCCGGCCAAGTGCTTCGGCCTCAGGACATCGCGAACTGGCAGACGGAAGAAAGCCTTGTTCCATATATAAATGAACTGCTCAATTCTCCCGTACAATTCGATTACGGGTCGATTGCTGAACTGATGTTCGAGGTGCGGCTGCGCCGCCATATTGTGGAAGCCGCAAGAGAACTGCACGGATCAGGTGTGAAATTTGCAACTTTCGCCAAAACATACGGAAATACGGCTTATTGGAGAGTGACGCCGGAAGGAGCCTTGGAGCTGAAGTACAGAATCCCCGCTTCAAAAGCGATTCGGGACATTATTGAAAACGGGGCGTTTTACGCATTTGAATGCGCTACCGCCATTGTTGTGATTTATTATCTGGCCGTCTTAAAGACAATCGGTGAAGAACGGTTTAACCGGCGTTTCCGGGATATCACTTTGTATGACTGGCACTATGAGCATCTGCCGATCTACACGGAAACCGGCAGTCACTTTTTACGGGGAGATTGTTTATATTTTAAAAATCCTGATTTTAATCCTGCAAAGGCTCAGTGGCGGGGAGAGAATGTCATTGTGATGGGGAATGATCAATATTTCGCCCACGGTCTCGGGATTCTGACCGCTGAACAAATCATCCAGAGATTGAATTCTTTAAGAAAAAAAAATGCCGTGCAGCCGGCTTATCTGCTTAACCAGGCAACAAGGCTTGATGCACCCGCGCTTTATCAGATCATGCATTAAAACAATCCCATCGTCTGTCATTGTGACGATGGGATGCGGAATGCTTTTCTTTTCCGGTAAAAAGCCGTCGTGCCGAGCGCTTGGTTTGCAGCCCATTCAAACTTCTCTAAATCATGTCGGGTGACAGCTCTGTCCCGTCGGCTCCATTTAATGGCGCGGACAAAGTAATACCCTTTAATCGGCGCCATGGTGACTTTAGAATGCGGAAAATCTTCAAAGACAAACTCAATAGTCCCTCTTTTTTTATAGGACATTTGAAGAATCTTCATCATCCATCACCTCACGATTTCTGGATTATGATTCGCACAATCTGTCCAAAACGGTTTTCACGTCTGTCGGCCCTTCAAGTTTCGCGGCGGACTGGCCGGCCCATAAAGACATATACTCCGCGTCTCCTGATTGAGCCGCGTGCCCGCGCATCGGCTTTGTCAGCGTATTATGCAGCGGATAAGGCAGTGTATTTCCCTCGTCAGCTTCATATGTTTTCATGAACTGATTCACGATTCCCCGCGCCTGTTTTCCCGAAAACAGGGTGGTCAGCCGCGTGTCGGCTCCTTTTGATTCGGCAATGGCTTTTTGATATGCCGGTGAGGCGCTGCTTTCTTCACAAAGGAGAAACGGTGTTCCTACTTGAACGCCGTCCGCACCCAAACATCGGGCCGCCTGCACGCCGCGGCGGTCAAAAATGCCGCCTGCCGCAATCACCGGGATATTCAGCGCGTCTTTAGCCTGCGGAATCAGCGCCATAAGGCCGAGAGCCGGTTCTCCTTTAACCGGCAGAAACGACCCGCGATGTCCGCCGGCTTCTATTCCCTGAAGGATAACGGCGTCCATCCCCCGTTCTTCAAAAGCCTTCGCTTCCTCCGGCGTTGTCGCCGTGCCGAAAAGGAAACAACCGCTTTTCTTCAGCTTTTCCGCCGTTTCTTCCGGCGGCAGGCCGAAGGTGAATGAACACGCTTTGACTCCGTAACGGATCAGAAGCTCCGCTTTTTCCTCAAAATCATTCCATTCTTCTTTCAGATCAGAGAACGGCTTGGCGTCTTTTGCCCTCGGAATGCGGGCTTTCCATTTTTCAACCAGTTCCGCCTCAGGCATCTGCCTTTCTTCCGGGACGAAAAGATTTACTTGAAAGGAGCGGTCCGTCAGCTCTTTCATCTCGATAAGCTGTTTTTCAAGCGCTTGCGGGCTGACGTATCCTGAAGCAAGGCTTCCGAGCGCCCCTTCATTTGATACCGCCGAAGCCAGACACGGCGTGACCAGCCCGCCGGCCATCGGCGCCTGAATGACGGGCTTTGTTAATGATAATGCACTCATCCACTCACTCATTTGTGTTTTCCTCCGGTTCAGCCTGTATTTTGATATAACATGTTCTGTTTCGCGGACCGTCAAATTCGCAAAAATAAACGCCCTGCCATGTTCCGAGTATCAGGCGCCCGTCTTCTATGATGACATGCTGGGAGGCGCCGGTTGTACTCGCTTTCATATGTGCCGCCGTATTTCCCTCCATATGCCGGTCCAGTTCGTGCTCCCACGGATACATTTCATCAAACCTTCTGAGCATATCCCTCTTCACATCCGGATCGGCATTTTCATTTATGGTAATGCCGGCGGTTGTATGGGGACAGTATATGAGCGCCAAACCGTTTTTCACGCCTGTTTCGCGGAGAAACGCTTCGGCTTCATGTGTGATGTCGATCATTTCATCCCGTCTGTTTGTTTGAATCTGCAATTTTTTCAGCATATAAATGCCTCCTTTCTTTTTCTCTTCCTTTCCCATATTCGTTTCTGTATTTGTCTTTTCCTGTCGGATCGCGATGATAAACGCAGATCACAAAAAACTTCAGCCTCGGGACTGAAGTTTTTCACCATATATATACGCGGGCCTCATAAGGCTTTAAAAGAAAGGATGTCACATGGCGGTGCGCTTCTGTCTCCGCGTTTGCAAGCACGAGAGAATCGGAGTCAAGCGGATAACCGGGATGCCTGTATAAAGCGGGGGTTCGGGACAGATTTGTGATGATCAGGGCGGTTTTTGTTCCGTTTTTTCTTAGATAGGCATAAATCTGCCGGTCATTCGGAAGCAGCAATTCGTATGTGCCGCTGATCAATACGCCGTGTTCTTTTCTGAGGGCGAGCAGCCGTTTGTAGAAATGGTATACGGATGTTTCATCCTGCATTTGTGATGCAGCATTCAGCCATGTGTGGTTCGGATTCACTCCGAGCCACGGAGAAGCATCAGAAAACCCGCCGTTCGCCTCACCGCTCCATTGCATCGGTGTCCGTGAATTATCCCGGCCCTTCTTCCAGATGATCTTCATCACTTTTTCATGCGGAACGCCGCGGGACGTCTCTTTTTCATACAAATATTTCATTGCGGCGTCATCATAATCTTCAATGGATGGAAACGAAACATTGGTCATCCCGAGCTCCTGTCCCTGGTAAATAAACGGCGTGCCTTTCATCAGCATATACATTGCGGCGAGTGCCTTGGCGCTTTCTGTCAAAAACCGTTCGTCACCCCATACCGAGACGGAACGGGGCTGATCGTGGTTCTCCATAAACAACGCGTTCCAGCCCTTTCCTTCAAGACTGTTCTGCCAGCCGGACAAGACGCGCTTAAGCGCCGGAATGGAGATGCTTTGATCATCTTCCGTATCCCAGAGGCCGAGATGTTCAAATTGAAAAATCATTTGAAAGATGCCGTTTTCTTCACCGGCCCAATCAGCCGCCTCCCAAGCCGCCACTCCGTTCGCCTCGCCGACCGTCATGATCGGATAGCGCGAAAATGTTTCCCGTTTCAGCTCTTTTAAGAAATCTATTATGCCTTCCCCATTCATATGGTACGGGGAAGACGGAACGTACGGGAGACCGTCCGGGTTCGGCATGTCAGGGAGCCCTTCTTTTTTCTTAATGTGAGAAATGGCATCCACCCGGAAGCCGTCTATGCCTTTATCAAGCCACCACCGGACCATCTCATAAACGGACTGCCTCATCGCTTCGTTTTCCCAATTTAAATCAGGCTGTTTTTTGTCAAACAGGTGCAGGTAATACTGGCCGGTCTCTTGATCATATTCCCACGCTGATCCGCCGAAAATGCTTTCCCAATTGTTTGGCTCTTTGCCGTTTTTTCCGTCTCTCCAGATGTACCAGTCCCGTTTTTCGGAATCTTTCGCTGAGCGTGATTCGATAAACCAAGGGTGCTCATCGCTTGTATGGTTGATGACGAGATCTATAATTAGCTTCATGCCGAGCGCATGGACATCTGCAAGGAGCCGGTCAAAATCCTCCATCGTCCCGAATTCGCCGGCAATTTGTTTATAATTCCGAATATCGTAGCCGTTGTCCGCGCCCGGCGAGTCAAAAACGGGACAAAGCCAGATCACATCCGCCCCCAACTCTTTTATGTAATGAAGCTTTGCTCTGATGCCGTTCATGTCGCCGATTCCGTCCCCGTTCGAATCCATAAAACTTCGGGGATAAATTTGATAGACGGCCGCCGTTTTCCACCAATCCGTTTTCATACCGACACTCCTTTCTTTACATCATATGAAGAAGCGGGACGAAGAAGCATTTTTTCCATAAAAAAAGCCTCATTGCAAAAGCAGGAGGCTCAGAAATCAGTTTTTTTAATTTCAACGAAGCGGATATGATGGTCTTCCGCTTCCAGCACCTTAAATTCACACCCTTCGGCATGAAACACATCACCATTTTTCAGCTCCATTTTTTGTGTTAAGAGCCAGCCGGCAATCGTGTCAATGTCTTCATTTTCGATGGCGATATCAAGGAGATCATTCACCTCTTCTATGAGCGCCTTGCCGTCCATCACATAGTGGTGTTCGCCTTTTTTGACGATGTGGGGCATTTCATCCTGGTCATATTCATCACGGATTTCCCCGACGATTTCCTCCAATATGTCTTCGACGGTCACAAGTCCCGCCGTGCCGCCGTATTCGTCAACGAGAATCGCCATATGAATCCGCTCCTTCTGCATCCGGATCAAAAGCTCCTGAACGGGGATGCTTTCAATGACTCTGATGACCGGACGCATAATTTCTTTTAATTCAATGGAGCGGCCGAGAAAATACGCTTTAAATAAATCCTTATTGTTAATAATGCCGAGAATGTGATCTTTGTCTTCCTTAATAACCGGATATCGCGTATACCGTTCGTTGATGATCAAATGTATGGCTTCATCAACTGACTGTTCAAGCGAGATGGCGGCGATTTCGGTGCGCGGCACCATGATTTCTCTGGCGACCCGGTTATCGAATTCAAATATCTTATTGACGTAACGGAATTCAGATTGATTGATTTGACCTTTTTTATAGCTCTCGGACAAAATCAGCCGCAATTCTTCTTCACTGACCACGACCTCATGTTCTTTCACCGAATGAAAACCGAACAGCTTGACCAAAAATCCGGCTGAGCCGTTTAACAGCTTAATAAACGGATACATCACTTTATAAAACAGAATGAGCGGTTTCGCCGTCCACAGACTGACGGCTTCGGCTTTTTGAATGGATATCGTTTTCGGCGCAAGCTCTCCGATGACGACATGCAGATACGTGACGGCGATAAACGCCGCAATAAACGTGACGACGTGCGTAATAGATGACGGCATTCCGATCAGGCTGAAAACAGGATGAAGAAGCCGCTGAATCGTCGGTTCACCGAGCCAGCCGAGTCCGAGCGCCGTAATCGTAATGCCAAGCTGGCACGCTGATAAATATTCATCGAGATTTGAAATTACCCTGTGCGCCGCGAGCGCCCGGCTGTCTCCGGTTTCAACCAGCTCCGCGATTTTTGAACCGCGGATTTTGACAATCGCAAATTCCGCAGCGACAAAGATGGCCGTTAATCCGATTAACAGCATAATGAGAACCAGTTTTAATATAAGCAAAAAAACCCCTACCGCAAACGGTAAGGGGCCACCTCCTTCGTGTTAATTCTCATCACGACCATTTAAGAAAATCATCACAAAACGAAGCAGCTCGAATAATGAAACGAGCGCCGCAGCCACATACGTCAGCGCGGCGGCGTTCAGCACTTTATTCACGCCGTGTTCTTCACTGTTGCGAATGAATCCTTCCGACACGATAATCCGCTTCGCCCTCGCGCTGGCATTAAACTCGACAGGCAGTGTGACAAGCTGGAAAAAAACAGCGGCCGCAAACAAAATAATGCCGAGTCCGATTAAGTTCAAGCTGCCCAGGAGCATCCCGCCCAAGAAAAGCAGAGGGGCAACCCCGGAGGCAAAATTGACGACCGGAAAAATTTTGTGCCTCAGCACAAGCGCGCCGTATGATTCCTGATGCTGCAAAGCATGTCCGACTTCATGGGAAGCGACGGAAATGGCGGAAATGGAGCGGCCGTAATATACCGGCTCAGATAAACGCACCACCCGCTCCGTCGGGTCGTAATGGTCTGTTAAAGTGCCTCTTACCGGTTCTACCGGCACATCATATAAACCGTTAATATCAAGAATCCGTCTTGCCGTTTCCGCCCCCGTCCGCTGACTGGAAGCTTCCACGTCTGAGTATTTCTGAAAATTGCTTTTCACTTTAAATTGTGCCCAAAACGACAATCCCAATGCAGCAATTGTTAAAAAGATAAACAGCATATTATCCTCTTCCTTTTTCTCTTATATCGTACGATCTGCTTATATATTATTTTAATGATTGTCCGCTTTCCTGTACAGAAATCCGCTTCTTTTTTCTGACAGGAATCAATCCTCCGAGCATGATGAGGATACACCCGGCCAATCCGATGTAAAACGGAAACGTGCCTGCGGTCTCTTTTGCAAAAACAAGCCATGAAAATCCGCCGGACATATGATTGTATCCATTCAAATCGAAAATAAGCAATACGGCCGCCGAAGCGAGCAGCTGCGCTCCGGCCAGCGCCGCCAGCAGTTTTTGAATGACTGTCATTTGACTCACCCTTTTTCGGTCCGCTTTCTTTATCATATGAAAAAATAAGGGTGAATATGTTTTCGGCGATTTTTGAAAGACATCAAACGAACTGGGACATACTGTATAAAAAAAGATACAGGTGTGATCGACATGAAAGTGACAAATGGCGAGAAAGAACAGCTGAGCAATGCGATAGACAGAATGAACGAAGGGCTTGACGCCTTCATCCAGCTCTATAATGAAGCGGAAAACGATGAACCTCTCATTCAGTTTGAAGATGAGACGGCCGATTTAATCAGACATGCGCGTGACTCATACGGCCAGGAACAGCTGGACGAAAAACTAAACACCATTATTAAGCAGATTTTATCCATCTCTCTGTCGAAAGAAGAGCCGGACGAATGAAATCAAACCGTTTATTTATTTCCTGGCTGAGATGGCCGTTATATGTTCGGATCGGGCTGATCATTATCGCCTTGATTTTATTGTTCGGCCAACTCATTTACATGCTCGAACCGAAGCAATTCACGTCTGTGTTTGAAGGGGTTTGGTGGGCGGTGATTACGGTGGCCACAGTCGGCTACGGCGATTACGTTCCCCAGACGCCGCTCGGGCAGATTGCCGGTATGGTGCTTGTATTAAGCGGAGCGAGTTTTGTGACCGCCTATTTCGCCACGCTTTCTTCAGCCGTGTTCAGCAAACAGCACCGCTATGTCGAAGGCAAGGTCGCCTTTAAAGGCAAGGGGCACGTCATTCTTATCGGATGGAATGAGAAGTCGCATATGCTGCTGAAAGAACTGCAGCACATCGCACCGTCAAAAACTGTCGTCCTGATTGATGATTCATTAAGGGAAGGGCCGCTTATTGAAAACGTCCATTTCATCCGCGGACATGCCGCTGATGACAGCACGCTCAATAAAGCGAATATTACGGAAGCCGATACCGTCATTCTGACAGCGGATCAGCAGAAAAATGAATCCGAAGCTGATATGCTGTCGGTATTAACGCTTCTCGCCATCAAAGGGCTGCATCCGTCCGTTTATTGTATCGTAGAAATTTTAACGGAACGGTATGTCAAAAACGCCGAGCGCGCAGGAGCCAATAAGATTCTGTGCACATCACGGCTGTCGAGCCGGGTGATGTTTGAGCATTACCGGGTCAAGCTGCAGCTTGCCAAACCGCAAACGCTGTCAGATCTGACGCTGGAGAAAAAGGTGCGCATCATTCCCGTCCCCGAGGAACTAAAGGGCTCATCTTATCATGACTGTGCGCTCTATTATCTCAAACGGAATACCACGATCATCGGCATACAAAAAGAAGAGGGGCCGATGCTGACCCCTCCCCTGTCATACCAGGTGCTCGATACTGATCTGTTTTTGGCTCTTTAATGCAGCAGGACGTCTTCCAGCTCTTTCACAAGCGAGATGCCGATATCTATATATGAGCGGTCAATTGCCGCATCCCGCCGTTTCGGCTCCGAGAATTGGTTGAATAATGACTCAAAAACACCGCCGCCTGCGTGATCATCCGTTTCCTGCTGATAGACGTGCCTCAGCAAAAAGGGTGTGCCGATTGTAACGGCGGCCCCCCGTTCATCCAGGTGTCCCTTATTTGCTTCAACAGGGATGCGGAGAAATAAATAGCCGTCCTGATCGGAAATTTTGTAATCAAAGAACCCGCGGTCATACTCCCAGCCGCCTCCGATGGTATAACCGATCGGTTTCAGCACCTGTTCCAATTCGCGGAGTAAAAACGATTGCCCTTCAAGTGAAGATGGAATGCTGATCATGTGCATATGCTCCTTTTTGTCTTTAGCGTCCCCGCTCTGCGGCATCTTCATACGGCGTCTGGGAAGAATCGGGAGCGGCAGACAGACGCCGGAAAGAGGTAACGGCGCATTCAATCAGAACATACGTCACAATTGCGGAGAGAACGGCTTCCGTTGAAATATAGAAAACGGCGGAATAGAGACAGCACTTCGTGATCAGCGTATGCATCCGGCCAATCTTCAGTTTCAGCCGGACCATGTCCGTAAACAAGCCGAGAGGGAAAGCGAAAAACAGGATGGTTTGTAAGAGGGATTCAGGAGACAGTTTTAGTGCCGAATAGACAATAGCGGCGGAACAGACGGAAATGACGGCATGCTTACATAAGAGCCGCATCAATTCATCATCACACCTTTCACGGTTTAAAAAAGGCTGACCCGTCTTGCTGAGGGCCAGCCCTTCTTTTTATTTTTCAAGGCGTTTTTCAAGCTCTGCTTTTTTCTCTTCAAAGCCCGGTTTGCCAAGAAGCGCGAACATATTCACCTTATAGGCTTCAACACCCAGCTGATCAAACGGGTTGACTCCGAGCAGATATCCGCTCATCGCCACCGCTTTTTCAAAGAAATAGACGAGATATCCAAATGTATATGCATTAAGCTCCGGAATGTTGACAATTAAGTTCGGCACTTTTCCGTCTGTATGAGCAAGCATCGTCCCTTCGAACGCTTTTTTGTTGACGAAATCGACCGTTTTGCCGGCTAAGTAATTTAAGCCGTCGAGATCATTTTCCGCTTCTTCAATTGTCAGCTCATGCTTCGGTTTTTCAACGTTTAATACGGTTTCAAACAGATCGCGTCTGCCTTCCTGCACGTATTGACCTAGAGAGTGAAGGTCTGTTGAGAAGTTAGCGGAAGAAGGATAGATGCCTTTTTCATCTTTTCCTTCACTTTCGCCGAAGAGCTGCTTCCACCATTCTGCAAAGTATTGCAGCGCAGGCTCATAGTTGATGAGCATTTCAATAGTTCTTCCTTTATTATACAGAACGTTGCGGACGACGGCGTATTGGTAAGCCGCGTTCTCTTCTAATTCCGAGCTGGAAAAGTCTTTGCTTGCATCAAGAGCGCCTTTCATCATTTCATCGATATCAGCCCCGCTTACCGCAATCGGCAGAAGACCTACCGCAGTCAGAACGGAGAAACGTCCGCCGACATCATCAGGAATAACGAATGATTCGAAGCCTTCTTCATTAGAAAGCGTTTTTAAAGCGCCGCGCTCTTTATCTGTCGTCGCGTAAATCCGCGCTTTCGCTTCTTCTTTTCCGTATTTTTCTTCAAGAAGTTTGCGGAAAATCCGGAAAGCGATTGCAGGTTCCGTCGTCGTGCCTGATTTAGAAATGACATTGATAGAGAAATCAGCGTCTTCCAAAAGATCCATAACATCTTTCATATAAGTTGAGCTGATATTGTTGCCGATAAAGATAACTTGAGGGTTTTTGCGCTTGTCTTTCGGCAGAACATTATAGAAAGAATGATTGAGCGCTTCGATCGCCGCGCGGGCGCCTAAGTATGAACCGCCGATACCCACGACGAGAAGCACGTCTGAATCTGATTTAATTTTTTCAGCGCTTTTTTTAATGCGCGCGAATTCTTCTTTATCGTAGTTTTCGGGGAGGTCCACCCATCCTAAAAAGTCGCTTCCGGCGCCTGTTTTTTCATGGATATTATGGTGTGCCGTTTTTACGAAATCACGTGCGTATGTAAGTTCATGTTCATTGAAAAAAGGTAACGCTCTTGAGTAATCAAAGCGTACATGCGTCATTTGCTTGTCCCTCCATCACGGTGAATTGTTTTCTCTTTCACTTTATATGAACTCACCCGCTAAATCAAGTCATGAAGAAGGGCGGATGAATACGGGATTTGCGCTAAAGATGCGTTCATTTTTTATACAATATCCCGGATTCGAGATGGTTATATTTGTATTAACTGTGAGAGGGATAACGAATCGAATGTTGGTGATCCAGGAACGTATCACCTTTACTTTGGAGCAGGATGACATCCATCGCTAATCCCGATGGGCCGGTTCTTTTTATATAGTACTCCTCTTGAGAGGCTGCCGCACAGGCATATTAAGGCACAAATGTCCATTTTTAAAAATAGTGTCTATATTTGGGGTATCGTAAGATGAAAGTTTATACCGGGAGGTGATTTTATGACTAAAACCATTGGTCTTATTTGCGGAAGTTTACGAAAAAACTCGTATAATCGAGCGATTGCTCAATCATTGATTGACTTCGATAATGCGGCTCAATTTCGCTGGGTTGAAATAGACAGTCTTCCTTTTTTTAACGAAGATTTAGAAATTTCCGGAGCACCAGACTCCGTAACATCCTTTAGAGCTGATATACAAGACGTTGACGGCGTCATCATTGTAAGTCCAGAGTACAATTCCGGAATTCCGGGGGTATTAAAAAATGCATTGGACTGGGCATCGAGACCGCGGACCTCTTCTGTTTTAAACAGAAAACCGGTTGGCTTAATCGGAGCAACCCCCGGAGGGTTCGGTACTGCCTTTGGTCAAACGCAATTGAGAGAAGTACTCGAAGCTATGCAAGTCAATGTTTTGCCATTTCAAAAAATGCTGATTTCGCAAGTCCATGAGAAAATTGATTCCGCTCAAAACATACTTACGGATGAACAAACAAAACGTTATCTTCAACGCTATTTACAACAGTTCATCCATTGGATTGATCATGCTCCGGTTCCCGTTCCAGATTAATTGAAGGATCATCACCCTCACGAAAAGTCACCTCAGAAATAGCTTTCTATCAAATACAGCATATGAATGATTCACCGTTTTCAATTCACAAACTTACTTGCCTTAATTCAAGGAGGATTATAAAATGTCTGATCTTTATTCCCGTCTTTCAAAAGATCATGCTACCGTGCTTTTAGTTGACCATCAAACAGGCCTTATTTCCGGTCTCGTGCGTGACTATGGCGTTGATGAATTTAAAAACAATGTATTGGCTCTCGGTGATACAGCTAAATTCTTTGATTTACCGGTTATTTTAACAACGAGTTTTGAAAATGGACCCAACGGACCGCTCATGCAAGAACTCGTTGATCTCTTTCCTGATGCGCCAAAAATAGCCCGTCCCGGACAAATTAATGCATGGGACAATGAAGACTTTGTTAAAGCCATTGAAGCAACTGGCAAAAAACAGCTGATTATCGCGGGGGTGGTAACAGACGTCTGCGTTGCTTTTCCTGCGCTTTCTGCCATTAAAGCAGGCTACGAAGTGTTTGTTGTGACAGATGCTTCGGGGACGTTTAATAAGCAAGTAGCAGATGCATCATTAACGCGTATGGCTCATGGCGGCGCGCAGCTTATGAACTGGTTCAGCGTAGCATGCGAGCTTCAGCGTGATTGGCGCAACGATGTTGAAGGTTTTGGCGCATTAATCTCCAGTCATCTTCCCGGTTATCAAAACTTAATGGGAAGCTATATGGGGGCTCAGCGGGACCTTAGTACACAAAATGCATAAAAGGAGCGCTGATTGAATCAGCGCCCCTTTTTTAAATTCGAAGTATAGCAAGGCTCTTCATCTTCATGATTTAGATTTTGTGTAAATAGATGATCGGCATCGCAAAGTTAATTGATCCTTTTCTGCTAAATGTACAGAAACAGGGAGTCAAATCCGCATCATGTGAGATTTCCATAGTTGTCTCATGGCAAGGGGTGTTTCACTTGCTCTTGATGCACTAATGAAAGTCTGGAAAGAGGGACTCCCAAAACGGTTACATCTGCAGCTTGAAAATCTATTTCATCTTCACCCCGGGCGGGAATGTATCTTACAGTGACGCCTTTAAGATGGCAAGTACGTCATCTTTGTTCAGTTTTTGGAAATTGCCGAATCCGCCGTATTCCATTTCTTTTGCGGCGATGTCTGCGATCAGCTCAAGCTTGTCTTCACCGATGTCATAATCCGCAAGGCGGGACGGTGCGCCGAGGCTTGTCCAGAACGCGGACAATTTATCGATCCCTTCAAGCGCAATTTCTTTATCCGTTTTGCCTTCAGTATCAATGTCAAACATGTTGAGCATGAGGTTTTTAAAACGGCCTACATTTGTATCAAGCGTGTATCTCATCCAGTTCGGGAACAGAATCGCAAGTCCTCCCGCGTGAGGGATGTCATAAACCGCTGATACGGCGTGCTCCATCGTATGGGAAGCCCAATCGCCGAAATAGCCCATTTGCAGCGTGCCGTTTAATGCGATCGTACCCGCGTATAAAATCGTTTCACGGTGCTTATAGTTCTCAAGGTCTTCCAAAAGTTTCGGCGCTGTTTCAATTACCGTCTGAAGGACCGCAAAACACATTCTGTCCTGAAGCGGCGTGTTTTCAACATTGTGGAAGTATTGTTCAAATACGTGGCTCATCATATCCACCATGCCGTATACGGTTTGGTTTTCCGGAACGCTGAAAGTATTCTCAGGATCTAAAATGGAGAAACGCGGATGAGTGACATTGCTGCCCCATACGAATTTTTCGTTTGTTTCCCAATTTGTGATAACGGAATCAGGGTTCATTTCAGAGCCTGTCGCCGCAAGCGTCAGCACCGTGCCGAACGGGAGCGCGTCCTGCGCCGTTACTTTTTTGCTGTAAATGTCCCATGCGTCACCGTCATATTTCGCACCGGCCGCAATCGCTTTTGTACAGTCAATGACACTTCCGCCGCCGACTGCGAGAAGGAAATCAATCTCATGCTGTCTGCACAGCTCAATTCCTTTATTTACCGTTTCCAGACGCGGGTTCGGTTCAACACCCGCAAGCTCATGAACGGTTGCGCCTTCTTCTTTTAAGATGCCTGTTACTTGGTCATACAGGCCGTTTCGCTTAATGCTGCCGCCTCCGTAAACAAGCAGCACGTTTTTCCCGTATTGCTTCAGCTCTTTTTTCAATTGGTCGATTTGACCTTTTCCGAAAATCAGTTTCGTCGGATTGTAGTACGTAAAGTTCTCCATTTATCATGACCTCCAAAAAAATCGTAAGGGAATTACTATAACACAGAAAAAAAGGAGCTGCCAATCCGGCCGCCCCCTTTATGTTATTACAATGATGCTTTCAGTATCGCAAGCACGTCTTCTTTCTGCAGTGACTTGAACTGTCCGAATACTCCGTTTGCCATCGCTTTATCTGCAATCGTATCCAGCTTCTCATCAGAAATATCATAATCAGCGAGTCTGTTCGGAGCGCCGAGGCTCGTCCAGAAATCAGACAGCTTGCTGATTCCTTCAAGTGCGATCTCTTCATCTGATTTGCCTGTCTCGTCAATATCAAAGACACGGACGGCAAGCTGTTTAAAGCGGGCCGGATTTTCTTTGAGCACATGTCTCATCCAGTTAGGGAACAGAATCGCTAAACCTCCGGCGTGCGGTATATCGTAAACCGCTGATACCGCATGCTCGATGTTGTGTGTGGCCCAATCCCCTCTTGCGCCCATTGACAGCATTCCGTTTAATGCGATCGTGCCTGTATATAAAATCGTCTCACGAAGCTCGTAGTTCTCCAGATCATCGATCAGCTTCGGCGCTGTTTCAATCACCGTGCGCAGAAGCGATTCACACATCCGGTCCTGATACGGCGTGTTTGACGTGTGGTGGAAATATTGTTCAAACACATGGCTCATCATATCGACCATGCCGTAAATGGTGTGGTCTTTCGGAACGGTAAATGTGTTTACCGGATCGAGAATAGAGAATTTAGGGTAAACGAGCGGGCTTCCCCATCCGTATTTCTCTTGTGTCTCCCAGTTTGTGATGACTGATCCGGAGTTCATCTCTGAACCGGTTGCCGCAAGGGTCAGCACTGTTCCGAACGGCAGCGCTTCTTTCGGCTGGTGTTTTTTCGTGACGATATCCCACGCGTCGCCGTCATATTTAGCGCCCGCCGCAATGGCTTTCGTGCAGTCAATGACACTTCCGCCGCCGACGGCCAATAAGAAATCGATGCTGTTTTCTTTACAGAGCGCAACACCTTTGTTCACCGTTGAGACACGCGGATTCGGCTCTACGCCTGCCAATTCATGTACGGTAACTCCTGCTTTTTTCAGCAGTTCGGTTACTTGATCATAAAGACCGCTGCGCTTAATGCTGCCGCCCCCGTATACGAGCAGTACGTTCTTTCCGTACGGCTTGATTTCTTCAGGAAGTTTTTCGACCTCTCCCTTTCCGAAAATCAATTTGGTCGGATTCCAATATGTAAAGTTTTGCATGACATCTCCTCCTTTGGATTTATATTATGCAGAAAGATGACATTCAATGTAAAGCAATCCGCTTTTTTGACGGCACATCACACGGTTTACAGGCAGCGGCTTCGCGGGAAAGGCACTTGTACAGCTTGAGACAGTGTGTAATTTACACAGCGGAGAATGTAGTATGCATAGATTCTTTGCTTTGTCACAATCTATAACTGTTTCACGAATTCATAGAGGAGGTTGTTTACATGAGTGTTATTCAGCGTATCTGTCTCGTATTAACGATTATCGGCGCTATTAACTGGGGACTGATCGGATTTTTCCAATTTGATTTAGTAGCAGCCATCTTCGGCGGCCAAGGATCAGCTCTGTCGCGGATTATTTACGGTCTTGTCGGCATCGCCGGTCTGATCAATCTCGGCCTGCTGTTTAAGCCGAACGAAGAAACATCCCGCGAGGAAGCGGCAAATCCGGAAGTCAGATAAACAAACATAAAAAAAGCACCGAACATACATATCCGGTGCTTTTTTTGATGATTATTTTTTGATAAGGTCTTTGCGGTTGGACTGTTCAATCCACTCTTCAAGCTTATCTTTCAATGTGTTGAAACCTTGCGGAGCAGATGTTTCTTCAGAAGCTTGAGCCGCTTTCGGTTTTCTTGGTTTGCTTTCTTTTCTTTCAGGCGCCGCTTGAGTCGCACGGATAGAAAGGCTGATTTTGCCTTTTTCTTCGTCAACCGCAAGTACTTTTACTTGTACTTCGTCACCGATTGAAAGGTGCTCGTTAATGTCTTTTACGAAACCGTGAGTGACTTCAGAAATGTGAACAAGTCCTTGAGTTTCTTCATCTAATGCAACAAACGCACCATACGCTTGTAATCCTGTTACTTTACCAGTGTAAACACTGCCCACTTCAAATTTTGCTGCCATTCATAACAACTCCTAAGTTAAATTAAATACAGATTATACGCAATTTAAAATTATATCATACAAGTTTGTTTTTCGCAAAGAGAACTTTTTTACATGATCATGTTTAAGCACAGAAAAATGGGGGTATACTATGATTACGAAGGCTTTCTAGTATTCCCCCCCTTTTATTTGGATGCGAACCGGGTTCGTATCTTTTTTTATGCCCTTTTTTCAACAAACCGTTTGATTCTGACGAGCGCTTCCTGAATCTGCTCAATGGATGTCGCATAGGAACATCTGATGTAGCCTTCGCCGCTCGGGCCGAATACATTCCCCGGAACGACGGCTACTTTTTCTTCAATGAGCAGCTGTTCCGCGAATTCTTCTGAACTCATGCCGGTCGACTGAATGGAAGGAAAGGCGTAAAATGCTCCGCCGGGGTGGTGGCAGCCGAGTCCGATTTCGTTCAATGTCTCCACAATCAGGTTTCGGCGTCTCCGATAGCTTTTCTTCATTCTTTCGACGTCTTCCTGGCCGTTTTTCAGCCCTTCAAGCGCCGCGTATTGCGCCATGGAAGGCGCGCACATCATCGCGTGCTGATGAATTTTGAGCATCGCATCCCTGATCACGGGAGGCGCCGCCGTAAATCCGAGTCTCCATCCCGTCATGGCAAATGCTTTGGAGAAGCCGGAAATGAGAACCGTGCGTTCCTTCATGCCGCGGATGGCCCCCATGCTCGTGAATGGCTCATCATACGTCAGCTCGGCATAAATTTCATCGGCAAGCACGATCAAGTCGTGTTTTTCAGCGAAAGCAGCAATGGATTCAAGCTCTTCTTTCGAATAGACAGAACCTGTCGGATTTGACGGCGAGCATAGAAGCAGCGCTTTTGTTTTGTCCGTCAGGGCCGCTTCAAAATCGGCTGGGGATGCTTTGAAACCTTTTGCAGCGACAGTCTGAATTGGCACCGGCTTCGCCCCCGTCAGGGTCACGAGTGATTCATATGCGACAAAACACGGTTCGGGAATTAACATTTCCTCTCCAGGATTCATAATGGCGCGGACAGCGAGATCAAGCGCCTGGCTTGCCCCTACAGTAACGATCAGTTCACTGTCAGGCGAATAACTCAGGCCGAACCGCTGATCTAAGTAGCGGCTGATTTCTTCTCTCAGTTCATAAAGACCCGCATTTGCCGTATAAGCCGTATACCCCTGTTCTAAAGAAAGAATACTCGCTTCCCTCACGTTCCAGGCCGTCACAAAGTCAGGCTCTCCCACTCCCAGTGAAATGACGCCTTCCATCGTAGCGGCCAGATCAAAGAACTTGCGGATGCCTGACGGTTTAATCTGCTGCACGTAGTCAGATAAATAAGAAGTCTTCGTTTCCATTTACGGAGACACCACGATTCTTTTGTCATCGTCTCCGCTTTCAAAGACTTTGCCGTCATGCTTATATTTTTTCAGGATGAAGTGCGTTGTCGTGGAAACGACAGACTCAAGGGTGGACAATTTTTCAGACACGAAGCTTGCCACGTCTGACATCGTGTTGCCGCGAATAACGACGGATAAGTCATACACCCCTGACATCAGGTACACTGATTCAACTTCCTGGAATCTGTATATCCGCTCAGCGACTTCATCAAAGCCGACATTTCGTTTCGGAGTGACTTTTACGTCAATCATCGCCGTGACGCCTTCCAAACCGTCGACTTTGCGCCAGTCGATCATCGCCGCATAATCAATGATGACTTTTTCCTTTTCAAGCTTTTCAATGATGCTTTTAACTTCTTCAGCGGGAATGTTTGCCATTTTCGCAATCGTTTCCGCATCAACGCGGCTGTTTTCGTCTAAAATTTCTAATATTTCTGTTTCTTTTTCGGTCAGCTTCATACGTTTCACACCTTTGCATTATCAAAAATCTTCATGACATTATATCACGATTTTCGACAAATGCTAAGAAAAACCCGAAAGAAACCAGAGCTAAAATCTGACAATCAAAAAAGCCTTTACATTACAACAAAGAAAGGACGGCGAAGGCTCTCATGGAAGCTGTTTCACCGATTAAACGGGCTGCGATAGACGGAGTTGAGCTGTATTACGAGCATTATGAAAATCCCGGCAGACAGACACTCGTCTGCGTACACGGTTTTTTATCTTCGGCATTCAGCTTCAGAAAACTGATCCCGCTGCTCAGAAACCATTATGATATTATCGCCGTTGACCTGCCTCCTTTCGGGCAATCGGAAAAGTCACGGACTTTCGTATATACTTACGCAAACCTCGCCAAGCTTCTGATCGGACTTCTGGAAAAGCTCGGTATCAGCCGGGCCGCACTCATCGGCCATTCAATGGGCGGCCAGATTTCCTTATCCGCGTCTCTTCTCAGACCCGAGCTTTTTTCTAAAATCGTCCTGCTGTGCAGCTCGGGGTATTTAAAGCGCTCGCACCCGTCAATTATATTCGGGACGCATCTGCCTTGTTTTGACCTGTATCTTAAGTATTGGCTTTCAAAAGACGGCGTGCTGAACAACCTGTTAAATGTCGTTCACGACCGGACGCTTATCGATCAGGAAATGATTGACGGTTACGAAAAACCATTTACAGACCGCCAGATTTTCAAAGCGATGACAAGGTTTATCAGACACAGGGAGGGCGATTTAAAGCCCGAGGATTTGAAGAAAGTGCAAAACCCCGCTCTTTTAATCTGGGGAGAAGAAGACCGGGTCGTTCCGGTCTCAGTCGGAAAACGGCTTCATGACGACCTGCCGGATTCCATTCTGTATTCACTCAAGGATACGGGGCACCTCGTACTCGAAGAGCGCCCGGAGTTTGTTTCGGAGCGGATTTTTGAATTTATTCAATAAAAAAACCGGCGGAACCGCCGGTTTTTAAGGGGTGCAGGAGCTGCTTTCTTTTATGAACAGAAGCTGCTCGGCGGCCTTTTGGCAGCCTTCGATCGGAAGCTTTTGCTCAAATGAAGCTTCAAAGATATCCTGAATGGCTGCTGCCAGCTTGTCGGCACGGTCTTCACTGTAGACGGCCTGAACGATGTCGACAGCTTCTGTCTCATAAAAATCTTCTCCATATTTAAACGGGTCCCACTTGGCAATGATTTTCATCATTTCCATGACCGCTTGGCTTTCTTCCATTTTCATCACCGCTTATAATAAAGTTTGCAATTCTATTTTATCATAGATACGCTGTGCAAAATAATGATACTACAGGAGTGACATACATGAACTTTGATCTTCGAGAAAACCGTCTTGGCACACAATCGGTGAAATGGGACAAGGCGGAAGCGTTATTCGGCGTATCGGATGCACTTCCGATGTGGGTTGCCGATATGGATTTCCGCGCTCCCGAAGCGGTCACTGACGCCTTAAAAGCCCGCCTTGACCACGGCATATTCGGTTATACGTCTCCTGACGAAAACACAAGAGAAGCCGTCGCTTCATGGCTTGAGACGCGGCACGGCTACCGGCCCGATCCCGCAAGCATCGCGTTCAGTCCCGGTGTTGTCACGGCAATCAGCATGGCCGTACAAGCCTTTACCGAACCGGGCGATCCGGTGTTGATTCAATCACCGGTGTATACGCCTTTTTATCAGATGATCGAGGAAAACAAACGGCAGGTTTTACATAACCCATTACGGGAAGAAAACGGCGTCTACTGCATGGATTTTGAGGATCTTGAGAAAAAGCTGAGCGATTCTGAGGTCAAGCTGATGATTCTTTGTAATCCCCACAATCCGTCCGGCAGAGCGTGGAGCCGGGATGAGCTTATGAAACTCGGATCGCTGTGCGCCGCCCATAACGTCACCGTCGTTTCTGACGAGATACATTCCGACTTGATGCTGTACGGAAAGCCGCATACGCCTTTCGCTTCTCTGTCTGAGGAGTTTGCGCGGATTTCCGTTACTTGTGTCGCGCCGAGCAAGACGTTTAATATTGTCGGCATTCAGGCATCCGCCATTATCATTCCCGATCGGTATAAGCGGGCGAAATTCTCCGCCGCATTGCATCAGAACGGGATTTCCAGCCTCAACACATTTGCGGTTGCAGCAATCGAAGCGGCCTATACAAAGGGAGGCCCTTGGCTTGACGCGCTGATTCCTTACATTGAAGGGAATATGAAATTGGCTGAGGACTTTTTAAGAAAAGAATTGCCGAAAGTCCGCATGATGAAGCCTGACGCTTCCTATTTGATCTGGCTGGATTTCAGCGAATACGGATTTTCGGATGCCGAGCTCAAAGAAAGAATGCTCAAAAAAGGGAAAATCATATTAGAGCCGGGAACAAAATACGGACCGGGCGGCGAAGGATTTATGAGACTTAATGTCGGCTGTTCAGCCGCCGCCGTAAAAGAAGGGCTTGAGAGAATGAAAGCAGCGCTCGCTTAGCAACGGAAAGTAACGCCTTTATCAGATGAGATAAGGGCGTTCGCTTTAGAGAAATATATACTTTTTTTTCCGGTAAAGATGTTATAATAGATTCATATTTACATAGGAAAGGATTTCGCATAAATGGAGATTGTAAAGGATTACCTGCTTCACTTCTCTTTTATTCTATTCCCTATTTTTCTTTATCAAGTCTTCTGGCTCAGCAAGCCTGATTTGCTTGTGCCGAGAGCGAACCGCCTGCTGGTCGCCGTATTTGCAGCGTCATCTTCCTTATTATGTACGGCTTTTCCCATCCAGGAGCTTCATTCCGTCCGTTACGGTTTGCAGTTGATTCCCATTATCGTCTGCCTGCTTTATTCCGGTACCGCCGCAGGACTTGCCGCAGGGGCGGCATCCGTTTTTTTTCAACTCATATGGTTTGAACCTTCCGCTCTTTTTTTCTTATCCTTAATTCCTTTTTTAATCATCATCCCTATCCAGCTCCAAACGAAATGGCCTTTTTTTTCAAAGCGGAAGAAACTGCTTTTCGCTCTTCTCATCGGCTGCACTGAAACCGCCTTATTAACCGCATCTGTCTTCATCTATTCCGCGACCAATATTTTCAATTTTCAAAATCCATCTTCCGTTTATTATGAGGCGGCAGTATCTGTTTTTTTTCAAGTCAGCGCCCTTTTGCTGTGCATTTATTTGATTGAGATCATCGATGAGAATGCATCCATGCGGACAAGGCTGATTCACTCAGAAAAAATGGCCGTCGTCAGTGAGCTTGCGGCAAGCGTCGCCCATGAAGTCCGCAATCCGCTTACGGTCGTCAGAGGTTTTGTGCAGCTGCTGTTCAGCGGCGAGCAGCTTCAGGACAAATCCCACTCCGGATATCAGAAACTTGTGCTGTCCGAACTCGACCGGGCTCAGACGATCATTACGAATTATCTCGATATGGCGAAGCAGGATGACTATGAAAAAGAAAAGTTTGATATTTCTCTGCTCGTAAAGGAAACAGGTTCCTTAATGGAGTCTTATGCCCATTTTAAATCGGTGACCGTGACTGTTCAAAGCGAGCCTGATTTATATGTGTTCGGCGATGTAAAAAAACTGAAACAGGCCTTCATTAATCTGATTAAAAACAGTATTGAAGCCGTGCCCTCTGAAAACGGCCGAATCGAGGTCTCCGTCCAAAAACAGGAAGAGATGATTCTCATTCAGATTACGGATAACGGAATCGGCATGTCCGATGAAGAACTGCAGAAACTCGGCAAACCGTATTATACGCTGAAAACGAACGGCACCGGGCTCGGGCTTACCGTGACATTCTCGATTATTCAGCATCATGAAGGCTCCGTCTATTTCACCAGCGGCGAGCACTCGGGCACAACGGCCTCAGTCAGGCTTCCGGCAGCTGTTCACTAGCCAACCGCGTTGATCTTTTATAGAATAACTAGAGAGAGGTGAACGCTATGAATACGTTTGAAATCGGCACAATCGTAAAAGGGTTTTATAAAACAGGAGCATACATAGGGGAAGTGACAGACGTCAGGCCCAATCACTATTTAGTGAAAATTAAAGCCGTTCTGACGCATCCCGCTCAAGGAGACCTCCATCATCCGAAGCAGGCGGATGTTCCGTTTTTTCATGAAAGAAGAGCGCTTGCATTCGGGGAACAGACAAACATACCGCATCAGATGGTCAAACCGTTTGATGGCGAGGTGCCTGATTATACGGCTTCCTTACAAGCGGCGTCTGCCCGGCTGAAAGATCAGCTTACAGCGGACGGCTCAGAATGGGCGGAACGTTCGCTCGACAACTTGGCCGCGTTAGAGCGTGACTATTTTAAAAGAACTTGACCCAGTCGGCATGATTGGGTTTTTTTATGTGGCCCGGCGAAACAGTTCAGTCAGATCGACGCGATCACCGATCGTCGGAGGTTTCGGTTTTTCAAGATATTGTTTATCCCGCTCGACAAGCTTGAATAATTTGTATGTCGTCCGCGCATCATCCAGCGCTTTATGATGGGTGCCCGTCCCTTTATCGCCATACTCTTCTGCCGCTTTCCAAAGGCCGGTCAATGTTCTGTCGCCGAAGAAGTTTTTGTATTCAAGGGACAGATCCCTAAGTTCTCCTTTGAACGGAAAAGGGATGTGGTTAAACATGCAATTTTGCTTTAACACTTTCATATCCATATTGCCCCAGGTGACGATCGTGCAGTTTTTATCAGGATCAAGCTCATTTAATTTGCGGATGAATTCATTAAACGTGATTCCGCCGTCCACGTCTTTTTGGGTGATGTTCAGAAAGGTTTTGCATCGTTTCGTCAGCTTCGGAAATTTTTTCGGTTTGATATAACTCGAAAACGTTTCAGTCACTTCATCATTCACCGTCTTGACAATTCCCGCTTCAATAATTTCGGGAAAGAAATTTTGCGGGCTGTATTTTCCGTCAGGCATTGTAAATTCAAAATCAATAATGAGCAGACTGCGCTGATCCACTTTTTTTACACCTGCCTTTCCTCCGATCAAAAATGATATTTTATGATAGTATATCAGTTTCCCCTCTGAAACTTTCTTCATTTTCTAAAAATAATGAATTTTCCTATATCCGCATCGAAAATACAAATACCGGATTCATTCCTATATACTTATGATTAGACACACGAAAAGTAAAGAAGGTGATGTTATTTCTGTCCGTAAGAAGAACTTCGTCGTCATTTGGATTACAAATTTCTTTATTTCCGCCAGCATGACCATGATTGTTCCGTTTCTTTCGTTATATATCGAAACGATCAGCCCCCATTCGGGCGGGTATGTGCAGAGATGGAGCGGGTATGTGTTCGGCGTCACGTTTTTAATGGCGTTTGTGATTTCCCCGTTTTGGGGCAGATTCGGCGATAAGCGCGGCTACAAAAAAATTCTCTTGATTACAGGAACCGGCATTGCCGTCAGCATTTTATTGATGGGGTTTGTGACATCCGTTTATCAGCTGTTTGTCCTGCGGCTGCTTATGGGTCTAGTAACAGGCTTTGTTCCGACATCGCTTGCCATGATTTCGGCGCAGACGCCGAAAGAGACTGCCGGGAAAACGCTCGGCACCCTGCAGATGGGTCAGGTGTCAGGCACTTTATTCGGACCGATGCTGGGCGGGCTGCTCGCTGACAGCTTCGGGTTTACGTACACATTTTTTATTACGTCTTTTGTCATTTTCGCTTCTGTGCTTCTCGTTTTATTTCAGGTGAATGAGCAGCCGCTCGGCGAGAAACAAAATAAGCGGAAAACCTACTCCAGAAAACAGGTGCTCTCTTATATTTTTCACCAGCCCGCGCTTTGGGCGATGATGGTGCTTACTATGATCGTGCAGACCGGCAATTTCAGTATTCAGCCGCTGCTCGCTTTATATGTCAATGAGCTGCACGGACCTGTTAATTTAGCTTTTTTCTCCGGAATGGCGTTTTCAGCGACCGGACTCGGAAGCTTATTGCTTGCCCGGAAATGGGGGGACTTCGGCGACCGCTTCGGCCACAGCCGGATCTTAATCGTGCTTTTGATTGCCTCAGCGGTGTTTTTCATTCCGCAGGCGCTCGCCTCCTCCCTCTCCATTCTGTTAGTCTTCAGATTTCTGTTCGGCATGGTCATGGGCGGCACGCTCCCCTGCATTACGGCCGCGATCCGCGTCAGGGCGCCGGGCAGCATCCAGGGAGAGGTGCTCGGCTATAACGTCAGCTTTCGTTTTCTCGGAAATGTGCTCGGCCCTCTGCTCGGAGGTGCGGTCTCAAGCGGTTTTTCCATTTCGGCTGTTTTCTACGTCACCGCCTTTCTCTTTTTAATAGGCGCGGGGCTTTTATGGATGGCGGGACATCTGCAAAAGGATACAGCGTCAAATGCGGGCTGACCGGCAGCGATCACGATTTCTTCTAAATTTAACCTTCTCGTATTCTTAAAAGAATGATACGATATGGCTAGAAATCAGGAGAAAAGAGAGTGACCATGGTACGTAAAATAATCGGATGGATTTTGCTGCTCGGCATTATCCCGTTGTGTGCATTTACAGTTATTGCTTCCGGCAAAGAGGTAAAACAAATCAAGCCTTTTGATCAGGTGCTCGATAAACATATTGATTTAAAAGCGATCAACCTGGTTCAAAACAGTTACATGTATGACAGGGACGGAAGCCTTGTTTCTGAGATTGTCAGCGATCATGAGAACCGCGTGATCGTGCCCTTTAATAAAATACCGAATGAGGTAAAACAACTGTTTTTAACCTCTGAAGACCGTCATTTTTATGAGCATAAAGGGTTTGACTTTATGGGGATGGTCAGGGCGGCCGCCTCCAATTTCAAAGATCATAAAATTGACCAGGGCGCCAGCACCATCACCCAGCAGCTGGCAAGGAATGTGTATTTAAGCCATGAACGCACCTTCAGCCGAAAACTGACGGAGCTGGCCTATTCCTATCAGCTTGAGAAAAAATACAGCAAAGATGAGATTTTAGAAGGCTACTTAAATACGATTTATTTTAATAACGGCGTATACGGTGTCGGTTCGGCGGCACAATTTTATTTCAGCAAGCCGCTGAAATCTCTCACTTTGGGAGAGATGGCCTTTATCTGCGCCATCCCTAATAACCCTACATTATATGATCCTCTCAAGCATTTTGATTATACGAAAAAACGACAAGTCAGATTGCTTAACGGATTAAAAAAAGCAGGCGTTATATCCGGGAAACAGCTGAAAAAAGCCGAAAAGGAAAAGATCAAGCTTGATATAAACGAAAAAACAAATAAATATCCTGACTATGTTTCCTATGTAAATGATGAATTCACACAGCTTGTTTCATCATCTGAAGGCTATGACAAACGTCTTGAAAAAGCTTCCGGAAAGGCGAAACAAAAAATACAGAGTGAGCTTTCAGACAGAGTCAGCACATTGTTAAAAGACGGCGTGAAGATTTATACGGCGCTGAATCCGTATATGCAAAACCAGGTCGTCGCCCAAGTGAATCAAAATCTGCCGTATGCAGGCGTCCAGGGCGGAGCGGCCGTGATTAATCATCAGACACATCAGATTATCGCGCTTTCAGGCGGGAAAGATTATCATAAATATGATTTCAACCGCGCCTATCAAGCATACAGACAGCCCGGTTCTTCCATTAAGCCGCTGCTTGATTACGGACCTTACATTGAAAAGACCGGCGCAACGCCACACAGCAAGATTGACGCAAGCAAATTCTGCAGTGCGGATTACTGCCCGCAGAACTACAATAACCGCACGTACGGTACGGTCACGCTGGAAACAGCGTTTAAATACTCGTACAACACACCGGCCATCAGAATCATGGACCGCGTCGGCGTCAATAAGGCGTTCAGCTACCTTGAACCGTTTCATTTCGCGAAGCTGGTCAGCGCGGATTACCGTCTGCCTGCGGCGCTTGGCGGTTTTACAAACGGCATGACACCGCTTGAAATGACCAATGCGTACACCACGTTCGGCAACAACGGCATTTATACGCCGAGTCACGCGATTACAAAAGTGACTGATTTAAAAGGAAAAACGATATTAAAATGGAAAGATGAGCCGACGCAGGTATTCAGCGTGCGGACTAACATGCAGATCAAAGAAATGATGAAAGCCGTCGTCAAAAGCGGTACAGGAAAAAAAGCGAACTTTAAAGCTCCGTACGTCGGCGGAAAATCAGGAACGTCAAATGACTATCACGATATGTGGTTTGTCGGTCTGACGGACGCTTATACGATGGGGGTATGGGTCGGCAAGGATACACCGTCAAGCGTCGAATATCTTCATGACGCAAGCCCTCAGCTTTCGATCTGGAAAAACACGCTGCAGGCAGCTTATTAAAGATAACGGAGGGGATCCGCTTTGAAACCAGCTCAGCTTCCGGACCGCGTACTTTTGTTTGACGGCGTCTGCAACTTATGCAGCGGCGCCGTTCAATTCATCATTAAACGCGATCCGGCCGGCAAAATCTCATTTGCTTCATTGCAATCAGATACCGCCCGGGAGCTTTTGGCATCAGAAGGACTTCCGACAGAACAATTTGACAGCATGATTTTTATCGAGAACGGGCGGATATACAAAAAATCCGCAGCCGTGTTAAAGGTTTCCCGTCATCTCCGCGGAGCCTGGCGGCTGTCAGCGGTTTTTTTCGCAGTGCCCCGCCCCCTCAGGGACAGAGCCTATTCTTTCATCGCCCGGCGCCGTTACAAATGGTTCGGAAAAAGGGAAGCATGCATGCTCCCCTCCCCTGAGATCAAAAATAGATTTCTGTCTTAACAAAAATGGCTAGCTTACACAGGTAAGCTAGCCATTATGCTATTATAAAGCTTGATAAAGATGTACAAAATACCGATAACAAAAGTAAACCAAAACAGAATCTCAAGCAATATAAAACCGATCAGTGAAACGATAGAGAGTGTCGAATAGATTCTGTACACCATGAAAATCAAATAAACGAGCGTAACAACAGCAAATAACGCCGCAATCCAAAAACCATTCTGCACGAGCGCAAAGGAAAGAATTCCTCCGCCTACATAAATTAAAGAACCTAATCTGATTTTTTTCAGATTGTCCCCCTCAGGGTCATTTGTGAAAAACAAAAGAGACAGCTCTGTCACTGTGTTTGCAATCAGCTTCAAAGCCGAAAAAAGCATAAAATACACAAGGGCGAACGCTGCAAAAAGCGCCAGTCTGATCCCTTTCTCAGAGAAATAATCCAGCATCCCCTGATACATGCCGAGCGTCTGAAGTATCTTCATGACATAAAGCGAGGTAGAAATGGATAATGACGAACTAAAAAGCAGAATCGCAACGAGCGGAAAATAACCCGTCCAATAAGTATTTTTCATATAAAAAGTCCCTTTCTGTAATCTACCTCACTTATTATGGAGGACTTAAAACACATTGACAAGATAAAAAATTCCATTTTTCCTCACTTTTACGAAATAAGGGCCTGATCTTCACAAACCGGCTTTTTCGGAGTAAAGTAGAACGCGGGAATGATAAACGTAAGGAAGGCTGTTATGAAAAAAACATTAAAATTGCAAACCCGATTAACGATATTCGTCTGTATTGTCGTCCTTATCGCACTTTGTATCACCTTTTTCACGATCAGCGTCCAAACAGCAGACCGCGTGAAAGAAGAAGAACGGACAACCGCGCTGCGCACCGCAAAGCTGGTCGCGGAAACACCGAGTGTCGCGCAGGCATTGCAAACAAGAAAAGGGCTGAAAGAGCTCCGGGATTATACATTAGACGTCCAGCATACGACAGGAACCGAATTTGTCGTGGTGATGGATATGAACAGCATCCGCCTCACCCACCCCGACGCAAATAAAATCGGGAAGAAATTCACCGGCGGAGACGAACAGCCGGCGATGCACGGGCATATCAAAACGAGCACATCAGCGGGAACTCTCGGAAAATCCATGAGAGCCTTCGTACCGATCTATGGAAAAGATAAAAAACAAGTGGGCGTCGTTTCGGTCGGAATTTCGCTTAACAAAATACAGGATGTCGTCAGCCACAGTTTGAGACCGCTTTATTTCATCATCTGCGTAAGTATTTTTGTCGGCGTCATCGGAGCCGTCATTGTCGCCCGCACCGTCAAAAACATTATGTACGGTCTTGAGCCTTATGAAATCGCCACCCTCCTGGAAGAGCGGAGCGCCATGCTCGAATCAACGAAGGAAGGCATTCTGGCGGTTGACGCGCGGGGAAAAATAAAACTCGCCAATGCAGAGGCGAAACGGCTTTTTATTAAAATGGGTATTCCGACTAATCCGGTCGATCAAGATGTGAACGATATTCTCCCGAAAAGCCGGCTGAAACAGGTGATTGAAACGAAAAAACCGCTTCAGGACAGGGATATCCGCATTAACGGACTTGAGCTGGTCTTTAATGAGGTTCCGATCCATCTGAAAGGACAAACCGTCGGAGCGATCGCCACGTTCAGGGACAAAACGGAGGTCAAACATTTAGCAGAACAGCTGTCCGGTGTTAAAATGTATGCAAACGCATTAAGAGCCCAGTCTCATGAATTCATGAATAAGCTTCATGTCATTTTAGGGCTTGTCCAGTTAAAAGAATACGATGATCTCGGCACTTACATTAAAGACATTGCCATTCAGCAGAAGACGGAAACAAGCGAGATTATAAGTGATGTCAAAAGTCCGGTTCTCGCAGGGTTTCTTCTAGGAAAACAAAGCTACATACGCGAACAGGGTGCTGATCTGGACATTCAGCTCGGCAGCCTGATCCCGAATGCGGCGGATCCGGCCGTCATCCATGAGCTCATTACGATTATCGGAAACCTGTTAAACAACGCGCTCGACGCAGTGGCGCAGATGCCGAAAAAAAATATTACGTGCTCGATGCGGTTTCAGGATCGCCAGCTTGATATAGAGATTACGGACACGGGAGCCGGAATGTCTGCGGCAGACCAAGCCCGTATTTTTGAACAAGGTTATTCCACGAAAGGGACAAACCGGGGGTTCGGCCTCTATTTCACCCAGCAGGCAACAGAAAATTTAAAAGGCCATATGATTGTGACAAGTGAAAAGAATGAAGGAACGACTTTCAGTCTTCGCATTCCGTATGAACCGAAGGAGGAAAATGATGATTAATGTACTCATAGTTGAAGACGACCCCATGGTGGGTGAATTAAATAAGCGCTATCTCAGCCAGATTGAAGGATTTCAGCTGAAAGGGATCGCATCATCCTTTCAAAGCGCGCTGCACGTGCTGAGCGAGCATCATATCGATCTCATCCTTCTTGACATTTACATGCCGGGAAAAAACGGGCTTGAGCTTTTAACGGAAATCCGCAAACAAAACGAATCGGTTGATGTCATCGTCATTTCGGCCGCAAGCGAGCTGGACGTCATCAAAAAAACGCTTCGGTACGGCGCCGTCGATTATTTAATCAAACCATTTGAATTTGACCGCTTTCAAACCGCTCTTTCCGACTACAGACGCAAGCAGAAAGTTTATCAATCACACAGAAGCATGACACAGAAAGAATTGGATGCCGAGCTTTTTCAAAAGAAAGAAGCGGCGGAAAAGGTTCACCTTCCGAAGGGATTGACAAAGAGCACGCTTAAACTCATCTGGGCGAGCATTGAGTCTTTCGGCGACAGTTCTTTTACTACGGAAGATCTCGCCAAGCATACTGAAATCTCGCAAGTCTCCATCCGGAAGTACCTTAAATTTCTGGAAGACATTCAAGTGCTGAATGTAGAGATGGCGTACGGCACAATCGGAAGGCCCGTCTTTCAATACCATATCAACACAGGCAATGTCAGCAGCATCAAACAATATTTATAATGTCAAAAAGCGCCGTTCCGCTGTGAATGGTGCTTTTTTACTGTCATATCCCGTGACAAAAGGCTTGAGATTCCTTTTTGATATGCTATATAAGGATAATGACCCGGCTGATCCTCCTCTGTTTTAACCAGATGAGGAAGCCGATTCATAAAATTGATATTTTTTTAAAAATAAGCAAATTTCTATTTATTTATGGCGGGTAAAATGATAAATTATGATTGGTTAGCAGATCTTTTCAGATAAGTCATAAGTCCCGAACTCGGAAGAGACAGCCGCTCAAGGCGGGAAAAAGAGAGACGTCTCATCACTATTATCAGAAAGTTTTTTCGATTCTGCATCCGGTACGGGGACTCAAGTCTGAATTGAACGGCACAGCCATATTTTACAGGGGGGTTATATCTTTGAAAAAACGCAAAATCGGAATGGCGATGGCGCTCATCGCGGCGGCCGGAACCATATTAAGCGCATGCGGTTCAAGTGACAAAGCAAACGGCTCCGGCAGCAAAAACTTTACCGTCGGCATGGTAACGGATATCGGCGGTGTCGATGACAAATCATTTAACCAGTCCGCCTGGGAAGGCATCCAGGCATTCGGAAAAGACAACGGGCTTACAAAAGGCAAAAGCGGTTTTGACTATCTTCAATCAAAATCAGATGCAGATTATACAACGAACTTAAATAAATTAGCGCGGGAACACTTTGACCTGATTTACGGCGTCGGGTATCTGATGCAGGATTCCATTAGCGAAATCGCCGATCAGCGCAAAGACACAAATTTTGCGATCATTGACGCCGTTGTCAAAAAAGACAACGTGGCGAGCCTTACATTTAAGGAACAGGAAGGTTCATTCCTCGTGGGAGCGGCCGCTGCGCTATCGAGCAAAACGGGAAAAGTCGGATTCGTGGGCGGAATGGAGTCTGAATTGATCAAAAAATTCGAAATCGGCTTCCGCGCGGGTGTACAAGCCGCAAATCCGAAAGCGACCGTCGAAGTGAAATATGCGGGCGGATTTGACAAAGCCGATGTCGGCAAGGCGACGGCTGAAAGTATGTACAAATCAGGCGTTGACGTCATTTATCACGCGGCCGGCGCAACGGGAACGGGCGTCTTCACAGAAGCGAAAAATCTGAAAAAAGAAGATCCGAAGCGGAACGTATGGGTTATCGGTGTTGATAAAGACCAGTACGCGGAAGGTCAAGTCAAAGGCACAAAAGACAATGTCACTCTCACATCAATGGTCAAAAAAGTGGATACAGCCGTAGAGGACTTAACGAAAAAAGCAAGTGACGGGAAATTCCCGGGCGGCAAAACATTAACATACGGTTTGGCGCAAGATGCAGTCGGCATCTCGGATCACAAGGAGAACCTTTCTGACGATGTCATCAAAGCAACAGACGATTGGAAGAAGAAAATCGCGGACGGACTCGAGATCCCTTCAACTGAAAAAGAATTGAAATCCTTCAAGGCTGAGTAAGAACCAGGGGATAAGGAGACTTCCGTGCTTATCCCCTCTCTTTTTTGAAAAGAGCGGTGAAGGAAAAGCTGCATCTCTTGCAGCTTTTCTTTTGCCAAGCTCTTTCTCATCAAAGTATCTCTGAAAAGGAGCGACAAAAATCGGTGGATTATATCATTGAAATGCTGAATATACGCAAGGAATTTCCCGGAATCGTCGCCAATGATGACGTCACGCTTCAAGTAAAAAAAGGCGAAATACACGCCCTTCTCGGTGAAAACGGCGCCGGAAAATCGACACTCATGAACGTTTTATTCGGTCTGTATCAGCCGGAAAAAGGCGAGATCCGGGTGCGGGGCGAACGCGTTCACATCAACAGCCCGAACAAAGCCAACGATCTCGGCATCGGGATGGTGCACCAGCATTTTATGCTTGTGGACACCTTTACCGTCTCAGAAAATATCATTCTCGGAAAAGAGCCGAAAACATTCGGCCGAATTGACAGACAGCGCGCCGACCGGGACGTGCGCGATATTTCCGACCGTTACGGCCTGCACATTGATCCTGAAGCCAAAGTTGCCGATATTTCCGTCGGTATGCAGCAGCGGGCGGAAATATTAAAGACCCTCTACCGGGGCGCCGACATTCTCATTTTTGACGAGCCGACCGCGGTGCTGACCCCGCACGAAATTCAAGAACTGATTCAGATTATGAAAAATCTTGTCAATGAAGGAAAATCAATCATCCTCATCACCCACAAATTAAAAGAGATTATGGAAGTCTGCGACCGTGTCACCATCATCCGGAAAGGAAAAGGCATTACAACACTCGATGTCGCACATACGGATCAAGATGAACTGGCAAGCCTTATGGTCGGACGCGAAGTGTCATTCAAGACGGATAAACAAGCGGCCGATCCGAAACAAGAAGTGCTTTCACTTTCTGATGTAACGGTTAAAGACGCGCGCGGCGTTGAGGCGGTCAAACAGCTCTCCCTCTCAGTCAGAGCCGGTGAAATCGTCGGCATTGCGGGCGTTGACGGAAACGGCCAGTCTGAATTAATTGAAGCCATTACAGGTCTCAGAAAAACGAATGCCGGCACGATCACGTTAAACGGCAAACAGCTGCAAAACATGCCGCCGCGGAAAGTCACTGAAGCCGGCATCGGGCATATTCCGCAGGACAGGCATAAACACGGGCTCGTCCTTGATTTTCCGATCGGAGAAAATATCGTGCTGCAAAGTTATTACCAAAAGCCCTACTCTTCTTTCGGCATATTAAATAAACACACGATTTATGACAAAGCGCGAAACCTGATTAAAGAATACGATGTCAGAACACCTGATGAATATACGCCTGCGCGCGCTCTCTCCGGAGGGAATCAGCAAAAGGCCATTATCGGCCGGGAAGTGGACAGAAATCCGGATCTTTTAATTGCGGCCCAGCCGACGCGGGGACTCGATGTCGGCGCGATTGAATTCGTCCATAAAAAGATCATTGAGCAGCGTGACGCCGGTAAAGCGGTGCTTCTGTTATCTTTTGAACTTGATGAAATAATGAATCTCAGCGATCGCATCGCCGTCATCTTTGAAGGCAGCATCATCGCAAACGTCAATCCGCTTGAAACAAACGAGCAGGAGCTCGGGCTTTTAATGGCGGGAAGTAAGCAAATGGAGGCGGGGAAAACACATGATTAATCGACTTTCTCATCTGGCTGTGCCGCTGATTGCGATCATCCTTGGATTAGCTGCGGGTGCGGTCATCATGCTCGCCAGCGGCTACAATGTCGTAAGCGGGTATTCGGCTCTTTGGAGCGGCATTTTCGGTGAAGTGTATTACATCGGGGAATCGATCCGGCAGATTACGCCATATATTTTGTCCGGATTGGCCGTGGCATTCGCATTTCGGACCGGCCTGTTTAATATCGGGGTTGAAGGACAGCTCCTTGTCGGCTGGACCGCTGCGGTGTGGGTCGGCGCTTCCTTTGACGCCCCCGCTTACATCCACCTTCCGCTTTCGTTATTGGCGGCTGCGGCTGCGGGCGGCATTTGGGGCCTGATTCCCGGATTTTTAAAAGCCCGTTTTTTTGTCCACGAAGTGATTGTCACGATCATGATGAATTATATCGCTCTTCATTTAACCAATTATCTCATTTCCGATGTCATGACGGACCACCGGGACAAAACAGACAAAATTCATGAAAGCGCGTCGCTCCGCTCGCCGTTTTTAGAGCAGCTGACAGATTACTCCCGCCTTCACTGGGGCATTCTGATCGCTCTGTTTGCGGCAGTCCTCATGTGGTTTATTATTCATAAAACAAAAAGCGGATTTGAATTCCGGGCTGTCGGCTTTAACCAGCACGCCGCGCAATACGCCGGAATGAGCGTCAGAAAAAATATGATGTACGCCATGATGATTTCCGGCGCCTTCGCAGGGCTTGCCGGCGCGATGGAAGGACTCGGAACCTTTCAATACGCGGCGGTTAAGGGCGCCTTTACCGGCGTCGGCTTCGATGGCATTGCGGTTGCGCTTCTCGGCGGCAGCACGGCAATCGGCGTTGTTTTGGCGGCATGTCTTCTCGGCGGCCTTAAAGTCGGAGCATTAAATATGCCGATTGAATCCGGCGTGCCTTCTGAAGTCGTTGACATCGTCATTGCCATTATTATTTTGTTTGTGGCATCAAGCTACGCCATCCGTCTCATCCTTGATAAATTGAAGAAAAAGGGGGCGAAGTAAGTGGACTTCCTGCAGATTTTATCCATTATTGTCCCGGCAACACTCGTATATGCGGCTCCGCTTATTTTAACTGCTCTCGGCGGTGTGTTTTCTGAAAGATCTGGAGTTGTCAACATCGGTCTTGAAGGACTGATGATTATCGGCGCCTTTACAAGCGTCATGTTCAACTTATTTTTCGGACGCGAGCTTGGCGCCGCCGCTCCGTGGCTCGCCTTGGCTGCGGCTATGATTGCCGGCGGACTGTTCTCACTGATCCACGCGGCCGCCGCGGTTTCTTTCCGCGCCGATCAGACGGTAACCGGTGTGGCGATCAATATGCTCGCGTTAGGAGCGACACTGTTTATCGTCAAGCTGATCTACGGAAAGGCCCAGACTGATAAAATCCCGGAGCCCTTTTACAAAACGAACATTCCCGGGTTAAGCGATATTCCGGTTTTAGGAAAGATTTTCTTTTCCGACGTATATTATACGTCGATTTTAGCCATCGTACTGGCCTTTGTTTCCTGGTTTATTTTATTCAAAACGCCGTTCGGCCTCCGCATCCGTTCTGTCGGGGAACATCCGATGGCGGCCGATACGATGGGAATCAACGTGTTCGGCATGCGCTATATCGGCGTCATGATCAGCGGACTGTTCGGCGGGCTCGGCGGCGGTGTGTATGCTTCCACGATCGCGCTTGATTTCACGCACTCCACCATTTCCGGGCAAGGCTTTATCGCTCTCGCCGCGCTGGTTTTCGGCAAATGGCATCCGATCGGCGCGCTCGGGGCTGCGCTGTTCTTCGGATTTGCGCAGAGTTTGAGCATTATCGGCTCGCTTTTGCCCCTGTTCAAAGACATTCCGAATGTATACATGCTGATGGCTCCTTACATTCTGACCATTCTCGCGCTTGCCGGCTTCATCGGCCGCGCGGATGCGCCTAAGGCCAACGGCATCCCTTACATTAAAGGAAAACGCTGATTGCCACAAAAAAAGAGTTCCGCACCCCGGTGCCGGAACTCTTTTCATCTATATACGATTCTGATATACTCACGCGGCTGAAACGGTGTTTGCATTGATTCAGCCGCACTCAGCTTATCTTCCGCGTATTCCGCACCGAGAAAAAAACGCTCCCAATCATCTGCCTCCGTCTGCTGCCTCCCTTTGCAGAAATCTTCCGCTATGAATGTTCCTGCGATAATAGAACAAAATATTCCAATACAGGCCGCCGCCTTTCTCTTCATCTGATCAGCTCCTTTTTTAAAAGCTTGATCTGAAAGATAAATGTATATACAAAGATCCGGATATTTGATAAATTTATTTTAGGTTCAAAAGACCACAAAATCACAGAAAGGAATACATTATGCCGTAGCAGGGTAAAAAAAAGTGCGATATAATTTGTACTGGGTCCTATGACCGTGAATTGATGGATTCACTCTTACATAAAGCAGTTGCTTGATGAAAAAACAAGCAAAGGAGGTCTTCTGTTGCAGCTGTTACATTTCGCGATTTTGGCGCCTTTTTTATTTGCCTTTATCGTTCCCTTTCTTTATAAACGGGTAAAACAAGTCCATACAGGCTGGTTTGTGCTGATAGTGCCCGTTGTGCTGTTTGTTTACTTTATCAGCAAGCTCCCTGTCACAATGGCTGGGGAAACCGTCCGGTATGCGGCCGAATGGATTCCGTCCCTCGGTATTAACTATACCGTTTATATTGACGGACTCGGGCTGTTATTCGCTTTATTGATTACGGGCATCGGCTCTTTGGTGACGCTTTACAGTATTTTTTACTTATCGAAGGACAAAGAAAAGCTCGGCCCCTTTTATGTGTACCTGCTGATGTTTATGGGCGCGATGCTCGGCGTTGTGCTCGTCGATAACGTTATCGTGCTTTATATGTTCTGGGAGCTGACAAGCCTGTCATCCTTCTTATTAATCGGGTATTGGCATAAGCGGAAGAAATCACGCTATGGTGCGGAAAAGTCACTGCTGATTACCGTCGGCGGCGGACTGTGCATGCTCGGCGGCTTTATCCTGCTGTATCTGATGACGGATTCTTTCAGTATCAGGGAAATGGTCAACCAGGTGCATATTATCGCAGGCCATCCGTTCTTTATTCCGGCGATGGTTCTCCTGTTATTGGGAGCCTTTACGAAATCAGCGCAATTTCCGTTTTATATCTGGCTGCCTGATGCCATGGAGGCGCCGACTCCTGTCAGCGCCTATCTGCACTCGGCTACAATGGTGAAAGCGGGCATTTATGTGATTGCCAGATTCAGTCCGGTTTTTGCATTTTCACCCGTCTGGTTTTGGACGGTTGCCTCAGTCGGTCTGATCACGATGGTATGGGCTTCCTTCAATGCGATTAAACAAACCGATTTAAAAGCGATTCTGGCATTTTCCACAGTCAGTCAGCTCGGTATGATTGTATCGATGCTCGGCGCAGGAGCCGCCGCGCTTCATTACCAGCATTCAGAATATTTTACGGCGGCTGTCACCGCGGCTGTGTTTCACTTAATTAACCATGCTACTTTTAAAGGAAGTTTATTTATGGCGGTTGGCATTATCGACCATGAAACGGGAACACGGGACATCCGCAGGCTCGGCGGCCTGATGGCGCTTATGCCGGTAACGTTCACCGTTTCACTGATCGGAACGTTTTCCATGGCCGGCCTCCCTCCGTTTAACGGCTTTTTAAGTAAAGAAATGTTCTTTACAAGTATGCTGCGGATTGCTCATGCAGATATTTTCAGCCTGGATACGTGGGGCGTGCTGTTCCCCGTTCTCGCATGGATCGGGAGCGTCTTCACTTTCATCTACAGCATGAAGCTGTTTTTCAGAACGTTCAGCGGCGCGCGCAAACCTGATCAGCTTGAAAAGACGCCGCATGAAGCACCGCTCGGCATGCTGATTTCGCCGGTCATCCTTGCCGCTTGCGCCGTCAGTCTGTTTTTTGCACCAAACGTTTTGTCTTACAGCCTGATTGAACCGGCGATGAACTCCATTTATCCGGCTCTGTTAACCGGCGGAGATACATTCCATGTTCATATTTCCCAGTGGCACGGGGTGACGGCTGAGGTAATGATGACCCTCGGCATCATCATTGTCGGCACGATCGGTTACGTAACGCTGTCTAAATGGGAGCGGCTGTACGGTCTGTTTCCGAAAAAACTGACGCTGAACCGGCTCTACGATGCGGTGAGGGGCAGTATGGAAAAAAGGTCTTACCAGCTGACGTCATCTTATATGACCGGATTTTTGCGGGATTATCTGCTGTATATTTTTGCGGCGTTTATCATTCTTATCGGAACGGCGTTCGTGATGAAAGGCGGCTTTTCCATGACATCGAAAGGAATGGCTGAAATCGGCCTGTATGAAATCGTGCTGTCCCTCGTTATGGTGAGCGCAACGATTGCGACTGTGTTCGCCAAATCGCGGCTGACGGCCATTATCTCACTCGGTGTTGTCGGGTACACACTCGCGCTGTTTTTCGTGATTTTCAGAGCGCCCGATCTGGCGCTCACACAGCTCGTCATTGAGACGATATCCGTCGCCTTGTTTCTTCTTTGTTTTTACCATCTGCCGAAAATGCGGCGGAAAAAGAAGACAAGAACATTCCGGATGACGAATTTTATCATTTCTCTCGGTGTCGGCGTCATCGTGACAATGCTCGGAATCGCGTCTTCCAGCGAAAAAACAAAAGACAGCATCTCCTCCTTTTTCACCGCTTACAGCCATAAGCTCGGGGGAGGAAACAATATCGTCAACGTCATCCTCGTTGATTTCAGGGGATTTGATACGATGTTTGAAATCACGGTGCTGTCGATTGCCGCACTCGGGATTTACGGCATGATCAGAACGAAAGTAAAAGAGGAGGGAGAAGAGCGTTGAGACAGCAAAAAACAAACGACATCATCCTTCAGACGGCAACGAAGCTTGTATCTTTTATCATTCTGCTTTTCTCTTTCTATTTATTTTTATCGGGGCATAACGCTCCCGGCGGAGGATTTGTCGGCGGGCTGATTACGTCTTCGGCCATCGTGCTGTTGCTTTTGGCCTTTGATTTAAAAACCGTCAAATCGATTTTGCCCGTCAATTTTATTTATGTGGCGGGCGCGGGTCTGCTTATCGCGATTGCAACGGGTGCAGGTTCGTTCTTATTCGGAGCACCCTTTCTCACCCATACATTCGGCCATTTTCATCTCCCTGTGCTTGGGAATACGGAGCTTGCGACGGCCACTTTGTTTGATTTGGGTGTATATCTCGTTGTTGTCGGCGTGACGATGACCATTATTCAAACGATTGGAGAGGAAGAATAATGGAAATCTTAATGTCTGTCATTGCCGGTATTTTGTTTATGGCGGCAACCTACCTGCTGCTTTCTAAAAGTCTGCTGCGCGTGATTATCGGCACCGCGCTTTTAAGCCACGGCGTCCATTTGCTGCTTCTGACCATGGGCGGACTGAAAAAAGGCGCTCCTCCCATACTGGGCGGAAAAAGCACGTCGTTTGTCGATCCGCTGCCGCAGGCACTCATACTGACGGCGATTGTTATTTCGTTCGGCGTCACGTCCTTCCTGCTTGTGATGGCGTTTCGCGCCTATCAGGAACTGAAAACGGACGAAATGGATCGAATGAGGGGAAATGATCAACATGAATAACTTTGTGATATTGCCTATCCTGGTGCCGCTGCTTGCCGCAGTGCTGCTGATTTTTATGAACAGGCGCGTGATGCTGATGCGGATATTCAGCACTGCCGCTTCCTGTGTCTCCATCGTCATCAGCGCCGCTCTCGTTCAGACGGTTTTCACACACGGGATTCAGACGCTGACACTCGGCGGATGGAAAGCGCCGTACGGCATTGTGCTCGCCGCGGATCAGCTTGCCGCACTGCTTGTTTTGACAACCGCCATAATCGGGCTGCTCGTCACCCTGTACTCCTTCCGCTCCATCGGAGAAAAAAGGGAGCGCGCTTTCTATTATTCAGGAGTGCAGTTTCTTCTGGCCGGCGTAAGCGGAGCGTTTTTGACGGGTGACCTGTTCAACATGTACGTCTTTTTTGAGCTTCTGCTTATCGCGTCCTACATGCTGATCGTGCTTGGCGGAACGAAAATTCAATTAAGAGAATCATTGAAGTATATCGTGTTTAACATTGTGTCATCCGCGTTTTTTGTCATCGGTGTCGGTTACTTATACGCGGTGACGGGCACGCTGAATATGGCTGATCTAAGCGTAAAAATAAGCGAATCGGGCCAGACCGGGCTGATCACCGTCATCGGCGTCCTGTTTCTCGTCGTATTCGGTTTAAAGGGCGGGATATTCCCGCTGTATTTCTGGATGCCGGGCTCTTATTACGCCCCGCCGGCTGCGATTTCGGCTTTATTCGGGTCTCTTTTGACGAAAGTCGGCCTGTATGCCATTTTAAGAGTATTCACCCTGATCTTTATTCACGATACGGGCTTTACCCACCAATTGATGATGTGGCTTGCGATGCTGACGGTGCTATTCGGCGTAATCGGATCTATCGCCTTTTCGGATGTCATGAAAATCGTCATCTACAATATTATTACAGCCGTCGGCGTGATTTTGTTCGGCATTGCCATGAACACGCCGGCCTCCATTCAAGGAGCGGTTTATTACTTGATTCACGATATGCTGATTAAAGGAGCGCTGTTTATGCTTGCCGGCACGCTTATCGCATTGACAGGCACTGCCAGCCTGCATAAAATGGGCGGACTGATCACCCGTTATCCCGTTTTGGGATGGATGTTCTTTATCTCAGCCATATCTTTGGCCGGCATCCCGCCGTTCAGCGGATTTGTGGGCAAGCTGAAGATTGCGGAAGGCGGGTTCGATAAGGGGGAAACATTGTTTTCCGTATTGATTCTCTTATCAAGCCTGCTTGTGCTCTATTCGGTGCTGAAGGTTTTCACGACGGCTTTTTGGGGGGAAGAAAAAGAAATTCCGGGCGCAGGCGGACGGTCCGCAAAAGGACTTCTTTATCCGGCAGCCGCTTTTCTCCTTTTGTCGCTTCTGTTCGGGCTCGGAACCGAATGGGTTTCACCGTATGTCAATCAGACGGCTGAGAATCTGCTGAATCCGGAAAAATACATTGAAGCTGTTTTGAAGGAGTAGATGGCATGGCTTTTCAACTATTATTAAATGTTCTTCTCGCTGTTTGCTGGATGTTTCTCACAAACAGCCTCAGCGCGGCGGGTTTTATGACCGGATTTATCGCGGGCTTGGCGGCGCTGTTTTTTTTCCGGCGCTTCTTCTCACGGCCGTTTTACATTTGGAAAATATGGTCAGTCATCAAACTGGCGCTGATCTTTATAAAGGAATTATATTTGGCCAATGTCAGCGTGCTGAAAACCGTTATATCGCCGAAACTGAACATCCGCCCGGGCATTTTCGCGTTTAAGACGGAATTGACGGAGGATTGGGAGATCACGCTGCTCTCGCTGTTAATCACTTTAACACCGGGTACGCTCGTGATGGATATCTCCGATGACCGGTCGATTCTCTATATACACGCCATGGACATTGAAGATGCGGAGAAAGCGATCCATGACATCCGCGTTTCTTTTGAGAAAGCCATTCAGGAGGTGAGCCGCTGATGTTTACGTTTATTCTGCAATTATCACTCGGCATTATGGCGGTTTCGACTCTTCTGTACGTCATTCGCGTCATAAAAGGGCCTACGGTACCGGACCGGGTCGTCGCGCTTGATGGAATCGGCATTAATCTGATTGCCATGACCGCGCTTGTATCCATTCTCTTAAACACATCGGCCTTTTTGGACATCATTCTGCTGCTCGGCATTTTATCGTTTATCGGCACGATTGCCTTCGCTAAGTTTTTAGAGAAAGGAGAGATTATCGAAAATGATCGAAATCGTTAAATGGGCCGTCGCCGTTTGTATTCTGATGGGGGCGCTGATCTGCCTGGTCGCGTCTATCGGCACACTCAGGCTTCCTGATGTGTATACGCGCGCCCACGCCTCTTCAAAAGGCTCGACACTCGGCGTTAATTTGATATTGCTCGGGGTGTTAGGCTACTTGTGGATGCTGACCGGAGAAATTTCTGTAAAAATACTGCTCGGCATCATTTTTATCCTGCTGACGGCGCCGGTCGGAGCGCACCTCATATGCAGGGCCGCGTACAATTCGGGAGCGGCGCTTGATAAAAGAAGCGTTCAGGATGATTACAAAGGGATCAGAAACTTTGTGATCAAACGAAAAGAAGATTCATATTTGTAAAAACAAACAGCCGGACGATTCAGGGTTCCGGCTGTTTGTTTATTTTGTTATAACAGCCAGCGTGCAGCGGGAAACACAGATCAGCCTTTCCCTTTCATCGAAAATGTTAATCTCGTACACAATGGTTGCCCTGCCTGTGTGAACGGGTTTCGCAATCGCTGTGACCGTCCCGCCCTCTTTCACGGATTTTAAATGATTGGCATTAATCTCAAGCCCGACACACGCCTGTTTCGACCGGTCGATAAAATGCTGGGCCCCCACACTTGCAACAGTCTCCGCCAGCGCTGCTGACGCGCCCCCATGCAGATATCCGAAAGGCTGCACCGTCCTCTTATCCACCGGCATCACCGCCACGCATCTCTCCGGCGTGTTTTCAGTGATTTCAATACCGAGTGCGCCGAGCAATGTATTGTTCAGATCCATAGGTCATTCTCCCTTCAAGATTTATAGTACGTTATCTGACTTGGCGATCAGCACCGCTTCAGTGCGGGAGCCGACATTCAGCTTGTTAAAAATGGATGTCAGGCTGTATTCAATCGACCGCTTGCTTAAGTGAAGCGCATCTGCGATTTCCTGATTGGTCAAACCTTTTTCGACCTCTTGGAGAATATGGCGCTCTCTCGGGGTTAACCGATCCTGCTCACTTTGAGGGGAAGAAGACGTTTTTGTTTTTTGCTGGGTCATCAGCTGTTTGAAATAGGAGAAATCAACTAAAATCTGTCCGTTGAGCACGTGATATATGTATTGCATGATTTTCTCTTTAGATTCGGTTTTGCTGATGGCGCCATGCAGGCCCGCGCGGATGGATTCTTCAAAATAATCTTCAACCTCATAGCCTGTGTAGACAATGATTTTACAGAGAGGATTCTCTTTTAAGATTTTCTTGGAAAGCTCTATGCCGCTGATGTCATCACCCAGATTTAAATCCATTAATATGAGATCGTAAGCTGAAAAATCATGCCGGAGAACGAATTGTTCACTGGCATCAGGACTGAGGCAATCGACAGAAAGATTCGTGTCCGTTTCCAGAATCGTCTTGGTGCCCTCCATGACAGCCGGATGATCATCAATCACTAGTATCTTTTTCATGGTTTCCTCCCTTTTACTCACTCATTTCCATTTTATTAAAAAGACTTGGCTTCTGCCAAGTCGATTTGGTGATAAATTGGTTACAATTCCATTTCAATATCTACTTTAAAACCGTTTCCTTCACTTGTGTCGATTTTCATCCGTCCGTCAAGCGCCCGGACGCGCTCCTTAATACCCGAAAGACCCATGCTCATCGACTGCCCGCCGCCTTCTTCCTGATTGCATCCGACACCGTCATCTTCATAATGCAGAATCACTTTATTTTGAATGCTGATCAGCATAATCAGCACCTCATTCGCCTGTGAATGCTTCATGGCGTTCGAAAGAAATTCCTGAATGATGCGGTACAAATTCAGCTGCGTATCCAAATCCAGAGCCGCCGTAAACCGGCCCGTATTCAGACGGATATGAAACGGCGCACGCTCCTGCTGCTGCGCGGCAAGCTTGGATACCGCCTTGACCAGACCCAAATCATACAGCAGCTGAGGACGCAGCTCATGGCACGTCTCCCGGGTCATCAAAATGACATCCGACATCTGCTCATTCATCTGATGAAGCTTGTCCTGCACCTCTAACTGGCAAGGCTCCTCTTTCTTAAAATCGGCCAGAAACAGCTCACACTGGCGCTTCAAAGAAATCAAGTCCTGCAGCACCGAATCATGCAGATCACGGGCCAAATCCGAACGCTGCTTTTCCTCGATCGTAAACATCAGCTTTTTGAGCCAGACCGGGTTTGAGCCTTGTTGTTTCAGGTCTTGTAAATGATTCATGAGTTCTTCGATCTGTATCACATTTTCCATAGAGACACTCGTATAGAAAGACAATGTCTTCAGCCATGAAATCTCATCTCGTGTCAGTCTCGGTGTATTAATAGTGGACAAACAAAGCAAAACATAAGAACTTCCCCCGCGTTCTCCTATCTTGATTAAAAAACCGCGGTTTAGCTCAATGATTTTTCCAATCTCTGAAGTAACTTTCTTAAATTCTTTTGAATACATTTCCCAGTCAGGCTCATTTTCCTTTTTATCATGATATAAAATGTCACCCTCAGAGGTAACTTCGAAGACATAAGCTTTACTGACAAGTAGAACATCCAGAATCGTCTTTTTTAGTTCTTTAAACATTTGTTTTAAAGATGTTATGCTTCTGATAAGCTGAGTATATTTGAATATACTATCTTGATAATTAAATTTTTCAGAAAAACGTTTTAACCGAAATTTATAATCCATTACTTCTTTAAAATAAAAAATGACAAATATCATAATAAAGAAAAATACAGTTTGCTGAGCAGGATTCATTTGTATATCTATTGACTCGAACCAAGCTGAAATCCCAACAATAAAAAGGGCTGGAACTAAGGCAAGCAAGCCATAGTACCTCATCCTGCCTAAAATGAATTCAATATCAAAAATTTTGTTAGCTACGAACTGGTATACCAACCCCAATGGGATAAGCACGAGCAGGGATGCCGCTGCCAACGCATCTAATATATAACTTCCTGTCAAAATAATTGGGATTACATAAAAAAGCAAAAAGGGCAAAAAAGAGAGCGTGTTTGTTAAAATTAAAATCTTAAGAATATAAGCATGTTCTGAATACTTGAATTTATACAGATGATAGAAAACAGATATAAATGCATAGAGAGTCACGAAGAAAAACGATACTAAATTTAAATTTGTTGTGAAGTCATATGAATAAATATGTCGAAACGGTTCATTTAAGAGATTAATTATCGGTATGATATATAGAAAAGAAATCAAGCGATTGGCAAATTTTTTACCTAATTCCTTGAAATACTCTTGAATAAACTGGAGATAAAATATAGGTGAGGCAATGAAGGTAAACAAATTTATATATCTGTTAAATTCATGACCTCTTGAGGGACCACCAGCACTCATATAAGCTATTGAGATATCTAACAGGAAGAGAATTAGGACATACCCAGCTATCGATTTTCTGGTTTGACTCACCTTTACAATATAAAATATACATATTAAACTCAAAAAATAAAATACAAGGGGAAGGACAAATAAAAAGTAACTGTAGTATCCATTTAAATTAACAATATCAAAATCATCTAAATGAATTTGCTGTCCATTTCTTTTTATATCTAAGCTCTTAACGTGATAGAGAGTATCCCCTTTTAGATATTTTAAAGATGGTTTTTTATTATTAATTTTGACAATCATATCACCTTGTTTTAAACCTACAAATTTTCCATACGAGGTTTTTGACATTTCAGCAACTTCGAGTACTTTATGCTTATTTTCTACAATTTTCGTGCCTACAATAATTCCATTTATGTTAATAAAAGCGACATAACAAACATAGATAACACTTAAAATAATAATGGATATTGTAAATGGCTTTATAAGCTTCTTCAAGATTTACACCCTTCGCTTATTATTCATTATCCCATTTTTTATTGTCCGCACCCATCATTAAATAATTCTCAAACCCTTTAATGATAATTTGAGTTTGTATAGAGTCATAACCGATAAGGCTAGCTTCATTGCTTTTCAGTTTCTTTAATACATCAGGATAATTCAAAAAATAATTTATTAAATTCTGCATCTTCATCATCCTTCTTATTATTCTTATTATTCAACAAGTGTTTTTTTATTATTTTTATCTTCTTTGTATCTAAATTTAAATTTTCAACTTCAGTTTCACACTTATGCATGTATAGTTGGTATAAAACCGAAACATATTGAGATGCTCCAGAATCATACAGCTTTTGAATAAACTCTTTTTTATTAAGCCGCAGTTGCGAATATAATTTTTGATCCGAGAATATACAAAGCAATTCTTGAGAAGACTTATTAAACAAGCGCTTAAGATATAAATTAATCAATGTATGTTTATCTTTCAGAATATCACTAGTATTATCCTTAAAAATAGCATGATAATCACCGGAAATTTGTTCAAATATCCCTTTATAATAGGAATAACTTTCAACAGACTTATTGAATTCTCCAGTTGCTAAAAGCGTACCAGAAACATTTGCTAACGCAAATAAACTTCCGCATTTTAACTTGATTACCTCTAAACATTCATCTTCTGTCTTTGGTTTATTGATCAAATCATCATGTTGACCCTGCATTGCATCTTGAATATATTTTAATACATACTTAATCACTAAAGGATTCGTACTAATCGAATTAATGCTTTGCAATCCTGCTGTGTATAATGAAAATGCTGCACTTAATGCTAGTGAACGATCTATCTTCATCCAAGGAGCATCTCGATTATCCTCATCTTCCAGATCATCAATTATATCGGAAGTAAGTGTAAGAATTTCAATAGCGGCACCTAAGTTCACTGCGGTTTCTTGATTTTCGCCGTCAAAGATCACATAATGCAAAACAGCTGATTCAGCTAGAGAAAAATTTTTTTTTGGTTCAATAAAACTAAGAAGGAGCTGCATTAGATGTTCATTAAATATGTTCCGCTCTATTATACTCTTCATTCTATTCTTGATTTGGTTGGCATCTAAACACATTTGCTCAATAATTGTCTTCACCCTCCCATTCTATTTTACTAAATGCAGGTGATGAAAGACAGCAGGTTTTTCGTTTTTTAACAATCGTATAATACTTTATCCATGAAATGGATAAAAAATGCACAAAAAAAAGACTTGTTTCCAAGTCTTTTTAAGAAATTTTCATTGCATATGAGAATTTATCGAGCTGATCAATGCTTTTGTTAATGTTTCGTAATGAGTCGGTTGTTTCTCTGATATCATTTTCAAGTCGGAATAATAATTGCTTTACTTCTTCTAATTTGTTTTCCACCGTTTCCACACTCCTTTTTTTGAAAGATCAATGAATTGTGTATGGTGAACGAGTCCTAGGTATTTGATCTGTTACTAATAGTGTAAACGTTTTTGCGGGATTTTTCACCGAAAAGTATGTGTAAAAGTATCTGCGTGACACCGCAAACCGAGGTAATCCCATAGTCCCGAACGGAGCATTTAGCGAACAGGACTATATAACTACCAGAAAGGCAGACGTTTAGGATGAAGCAGACCAATCTGGCGGTTCTGCTGTTTTTTTAACGGTTTTCCGACAAACCGGCAAGGACTATAGTCCCTGCCGTCGCAATTTCAAAACAGAATGGGCGAACAACGTCGCATAACCACCGACAAACACCGAAAAGACCGCAACCCCCGCATTGTGGTCTTTTTGCATGTCATAACTCGTTATCACGCCGCCTATACTCATGTATAACGAATGTTTTCTCAGGAAGGAGGCCCCCGTATGCATTATATGTATCCATGCTTCCCTGTTTGCGCCGCGCCATACCGGAATCCTGCACCCAGTCCTCCGGTTCACGCAGATATTTTGACAGCGTCCGCAAAAGAAGCTGCGGGCATGCTGGAGGATGCGCGCCTGCTCCTTGCGCGTTTGTCGGCGTCAAAAGAGCTTGCGCGCCGCATCCTCACCGCAGCGCAATCATCTGACACCGCAGCGGTCAAGCGGCTCATTAAGCAGACCGGCATCAAAAATGACTTTGACGTGACGTATAATCCCGACGGCATCCGTGTCAGTCTGATCAGAGAGCAAAGCCGGTTTATCATCGCCCTCAGGTGGTCGGCTTAAAGCGGCTCAATCCACGAACAGCTGCCGGCACCATTCGATCGCCTGTAAGTAACATTCATATGCTTCTTCTTTGTTCAGTTCTTTTCCCCACTCGTCACAGTCCCAGTTGTTGCATTCAATGGCTTTGACGAGCGCGAGCATCTTATAATAATCGTTTTCATAACCGAGCAGCGCCTGTCCGACTTCATCGATTAAAGGCAGTTCCTTGATGATATCCTCCAGCTCCCTGTGGAGAAGCGTATCGATGAGCGAAAACATGCCGATCAGCATGTAAGAAGAGGGCTGGGGCCTTCCGGTTCTTTTCGCCAGCAGTTCGCACAGTTTGGCCCTGATTAAGGAAATCTTAATGATTTCTTTTTGGCTTGAGTGGCTTTTCGCCGTTAAATCTCTGAATGAAAGAATGTAAATCAAGCGCTTAATCTCATTCAGCCCGAGCATCATGATGGCCTGCTGGATGCTGTCTATCTTTTTTTTCAGCCTTGTTTGCGATCCGTTTAAAAAACGCAGAATCTGATACGATAAGCTGACGTCCCGCTCTATGTATTCCGTCACGCGCTTTATATTGGGCTGGTCATTGTTTAATTCGCTTAAAAGCTGGTAGTAAGAATGAAAATGAAACGTCAGATCATTTCCGCTGATGACACGCGGTTCACTGAAAAAATATCCTTGAAACAGGTGAAAGCCGTCTATGACCGCCTGTTTATAATCTTTTCTCGTCTCCACTTTCTCCGCTAAATAAATCAGACTTTTACAGCTGTACGTCTGAATGATTTTTTTGCGCTCCAGACGCGAGGATTGCAAAAAGTCGATTTTTAAAATATCAATATATTTCATCAGCTGTTCCACTAACTCTTCATTTTCCGGATTGATGGCGTAAAAATCATCAAGTGCTAATGTATATCCTAATTTCTTCAGCTGTCTGCATCTTGAGATGAGTGCCGGAGTGATCGGTATGTCCTCAAGAATTTCGATAATAAGCTGGTCAGGATCAAAGGAGGTAGGGAGATCTGAAAACATCAGGCTTTCTGTAAAATTCACAAAGCAGCGTTTCCCCTCAGTCAGCTTTTCGATTCCGATGTTGATAAAGCTGTTAATAATGAGATCCGTCGTAGCTTTATCTCCGTCAGCGGCCGAATAACGGTTCTCTTCGCTCTCCCGGTAAAGAAGTTCATAAGCAACAACCTGTTCGTTTCTGTTGAAGATAGGCTGTCTCGCAACAAACACCTTCATTCATTTACCCCCTTAGATGCGGCCTTCGAACATAAGTATATCAAATAATTTGACGAAATTTGTCTAAATGTGAAAAATATTATCACAACAAAAAGGCCTTTCCAGAGAAAGGAAAGGCCGCTTTGTCTTCTATTCAAGTTCCCTTTTCAGCTCGCTTTTGATTTCATGAATCCGCTGCATCTTGTTGCTCCAGCAGTCTTCGCTTAAATCGACCGGATATTCTTCCGGCTTGCTGATCCGTTTGTATTCCTCCCACAGAAGTTTGAGGTTATCCTGCACATATTGCTGGATGTCGGTAATTTCGGGATTATCATAGCATAAAACGCCGTTTTCAAAGATCGGCTCATGCAAGTCTTTCGCATAGAAATCAGTGACGAATTTGCTGACGAACGTGTGGACGGGATGGAACATTTTTAAGCGTTTCTGATCATTTACCCGCTCGTCATAAAGCGCGATATAATCACCTTCCGAGTGGTGATTCAGCTTGTTGATAATCCGGTATACTCTCTTTCTTCCCGGCGTTGTCACTTTTTCAGGGTTTGACGAAATTTTAATGGTGTCGGTCAGTTTGCCGTCTTCTTCAATGGCGACAAGTTTGTAAACCGCGCCGAGAGCCGGCTGATCGTATGCGGTAATCAGCTTCGTGCCGATGCCCCATGTATCGATTTTCGCTCCTTGCGATTTCAGATTTAATATCGTGTGCTCGTCAAGATCGCTTGAAGCAATGACCTTTGCGTCTGTGAAACCCGCTTCATCAAGCATTTCACGCGCTTTTTTTGACAGGTACGCCAAGTCCCCGCTGTCCAGGCGGATGCCGATGAAGTTGATCCGATCGCCGAATTCCTTTGCGACTTTAATCGCATTCGGCATACCCGAACGGATCGTATCGTACGTATCTACGAGAAACACGCAGTCTTTATGGGTCTCCGCATATTTCTTAAATGCCGTATATTCATCGCGGTACGCTTGTACGAGCGCATGAGCGTGCGTGCCGGATACCGGTATATTAAAACGCTTTCCGGCTCTTACATTACTCGTCGCGCTGAAGCCGCCGATCAGAGCAGCTCTCGCTCCCCACATAGCCGCATCCATTTCATGGGCGCGCCGCGTTCCGAATTCGAGGGCGTCTTCGTCACCGACAACGCCTTTAATGCGGGCCGCTTTCGTGGCGATTAATGTTTGGTAATTCACAATGTTAAGCAGAGCCGTCTCAATCAGCTGGGCTTCGATCAGGGGCGCTTCGACCCGCATAATCGGTTCGTTGTTAAAAACGAGCTCGCCTTCTTTCATGCTGTAAAGAGATCCGGTAAAAGAAAGATCCCGTAAATAATCAATGAAATCATCAGCATAGTGCAATTCCGTTTTTAAATAATTCAGATCGCTGTCGGTAAATTTGAAGTTCTCCAAGTATTCGATTGCTTTCTCTAAGCCCGCAAATACCGCATAGCCGTTTTCAAAGGGAAGCTTTCTGAAAAAAAGCTCAAAAATCGCTTTTTTCTCATGAATGCCGTCTCTCCAGTACGTTTCAGCCATATTAATTTGATAAAGATCTGTATGTAAAGACAAACTGTCGTCTTTAAAACCATGCTCCACCAAAATTATTTTCCCCTTCCTTACTCTGCCACTTGCGCTCCGATGCTGTTCTTAAAATGGGACAGGGCCCATTCATGCCCTTCCGGATTAAAGCTGGCCACAGCGTTTTGATGAATGACGATCTGAAAGCCCTTGTTGTAGGCGTCAACCGCCGTGTGAAGAACGCAGATGTCCGTGCACAGGCCCGCAAGATGCAGCTCAGTGATCTGCCGTTCCCGCAGTTTCAGCTCTAAATCCGTTCCCGCAAAAGCAGAATATCTCGTTTTTTCCATATAATTTACGTTTTTTGCGTGTTTATGTTTCTCATAAAGAGGCGATAGCCTTCCGTACAGCTCTTTGCCCTCCGTGCCGTTGATATTATGCGGAGGAAACAGGCGTGTCTCGGGATGAAAGTCATCGTCTGCATCATGCGAATCTACCGCAAAGACAACGTAATCACCGTTTTCTATAAATGCTTGCGTCAAACTGACAATCGTATCTTCAATCTGTCTCGCGGGTTCTCCGCAGGTTAATGCCCCGTTCTCTGCTGCAAAATCATTCGTATAATCAATGCATATAAATGCTTTTTTCATAGCCGGCCTCCCCGCCATTCATATGAAAACCATTATATCCTATCTCCACTTGTAAGTGAATTGGCATTGTAAAATGACAAACGGTGTTTTGCCCTTTTAAGATTTCAGGAGTGAGCGCTGAAAAATGTCATCCTGTACGTAAATGCCGTCAAGGTTCACGGCATAATCGGCGGCAAAAACCAGGCCGAGCGGCGTTTCGAATTGAAGGTCCGATATGACGGAGCTTCGGACACCGGCAAGTGCGGCAAGCTTCATATATGGTGAATAAGCATGATACGGGAGCCTTCCGTTTATATAGAGCACCGCGTCTTTTCGGCTTTTCAGCGCCTGTTTCACTTCTTCATAAGGCTGCTTTTGCAGCACCTGCCCCTTCGTCAGGGCAATGATGACTCTTTCACGCAGCGAGCCTAAAAATAAATGGCGTTCATCCGGTTTCGTCTGCAGAGGGCCGTACATCCCCTGCTGTAAATAAAGGTCAACCGTTTTGTCGCTCATCGGCCTGTCCCTCCTCAGCTTGTTTTACAATTATCTCCCCGGACGGGACGCGGTAAACCGCTTCGTTACATTTCAGCCACCCAATGGGAGATCTTGCCGGCGAGCTCTCCGGCGGGCTCTTCTTCAATCAGCTTGCTGAATGATTGTAAAAGCCGCTGCGCCAGCGCCTTTTTCTCTTCCTCATAGGAAATGATCGTGCTCCACTCAAGTTCCGGAACGGCTACAAGGGTATGCTGTTCTTTTTTATTTTCATGCAGATATACATCACCGATCATTCCGGACTGCACGGTAATATTCGCTTTTCTGATTTTCATAAAAATTCCCCTTTTATAAAGACTGATTCTATTATACTACAAAAAAGCGACAGCCTCCTAAAAGGAGGCTGTCACGCGTTGAACCAATCAGGTTCGTCAAACACATCGATGTCTTCAAAGCGCGTTTTGCTGAATTTATTAGTGACTTTGATAAAATCTCCGGAATGAAACGCCCCTGCCCCCGCGCCTGAGTGGTCAACGGCTTTGGGAGAAATGGCAAACACGTCACCGAAGCTCGCCGCAGCGTCTCCGGCTAAACTCATAATATAAATCGGTCCCACAATTGCAGGCATACCCACACCTCCGCTTTTCTTTACAGCATTTTATGCGCTGCATCGGGAGTTGTGCCCGTTTTTATTTCGGCTTGCGGCTGTCTTCGAGCTTTGACCGCTGACGAAGTTTGATAAGCCGGACGATATTTAAGACGAAAGCTTTTAAAACCGCGTAAACCGGCACGGCCAGAATCATTGCGAGAATGCCGCCGAAACTGCCCGCTCCGATAAGCAGAAGAATAATGGTGAGCGGGTGGGTATTCAGCCGTTTCCCGATGACAAGCGGAGAAAGCAGGTTCCCGTCAAGCTGCTGGACGACAACGACAACAATAACGGCAAACAGCGCCTTAGCCGGCGAATCCATAAACGCGATAATCACCGCGGGCGCCGCCCCGAGAAACGGCCCCAGGTACGGAATGATATTGGTGACGGCGATCACCATCCCGAGAATTAACGCATACTGCAGGCCGATGATCCAATATCCGATAAAGCATGCCGTTCCGACAAAGAGACAAATCAGCAGCTGGCCTTGGAAATAGGCGGCCAATGTGACATATAAGTCGTTAAATATTTTCCTGCCTTCCGCCCGGTAGGAAGAAGGCAGGATTTTGACCGCCAAGAGCGGAAACCGCCGGCCGTCCTTCAGCATATAAAACAAAATGAACGGAACGGTGATCACGACAAGCGTGATATTCGTAACGACGCCGAACACGGCCGACAGGCTTGCCGTAATATTTTGCGGAAGGCTTTGTAAAAATCCCGTCAGAGACTGCTGGATTTTTTCTATCGACACATAATCCTGCGTCATCATCCACGTAAACCATTTGGAATGGGATAATTGCGCCGTCAAGACTTGAATCTGATGAATGTAATCAGGGAAATTGTTAATCAGCCCCGTGACCTGGGAAGCCACAATCGGTCCGATGGCGGTGAACATAAAGGCAATCAGGCCGATGAAAACGAGATAAATGAGCAGGATCGCCAATGTCCGGGGGATTTTTTTCTCAAGCAGGCGCACGATCGGATTAAAAATGAAAAACAAAATGCCCGAGATCAAAATCGGGAAAAACAGAGTGGTGATAAAACCGAAAAACGGCTGAAAAATAAACGAGACTTTCGTTGATACGTAAATAATGAGCAAAACGAGCAAAATTTGCAGCGTCCAAAAATGGACCTTTGATTTCAACAAGCGGTTTCCTCCTATTGTTATGTGAACTTGTACTGTGATTGTACCAAAAAAAGCCGCCGTGCATCTATGTATCTCAAAAAGAAGACGCACCGGGGTTCTATAGGGCCGCCTCCGGTTTGCGCCTTATTCGGGCTGCTACACGCGTTCGGTATAATCAGGCATGACGGAAACCACATGGCGGTTTCTGATATAAAATACACGGTCATGCGTTTCTTCAATGGCGATGTGATCCGGAGTGGCATCAATCAGCCGTCCTCTGATAATGCGTCTGACGGTTTGAATAATAAACCTTGAGCCGATAAGCTTATGGATGGTCTGATAAACGTAAGGGTCCACTAACGAGACGATTTGCGGGCTTCCTTGATGGGCCATTTTCGCTGATCCCCTTTACTATGTTTTCCTTCAGCATATGCAGCGGACAAAGGCTTTGACACAGTACGTCTATCGGAGCGGAAAAGGTGTTAGTGAGCATGCGGAGTTATGTAAGCGGAAAAGGCCGCATGAGTGGCCTAGACTGAGCTTCTTATGGGATATTGGGCTTGGTCAATTAACTGATCAAGCTTTTGGATTTGTTTGAGCGCGGCTGTGTGATCCATTTGGCGGTAATGGTGATGTCCGCCGGGTTCTTCATCGAGTTCATCCGCTTGTTTCACGATTTGCTGGAGCGTATTCTTGTCCAGTTCGCCTTCAGGCAGATAGGAATCGGTGTGAAGCAGAATCGCCAGCGCAATGTCCTTCGCCGCCTTCGGTTCTTCACCGAGCCGGATGAGCAGCTTATGCGCCCGTTCCGCGCCTTTAATGGCATGGATATCGTTTCTTCTGTACTTTTCATAATCCCATTTGCCGTCTGTGTACCATTCATAATGGCCGACGTCATGCAGTAAAGCCGCTTTCGCCGCAAGATCCGGGCTGACACCTGCTTTTACGGCAAGACGGTATGCATGAAACGCGCAGGCGATCGCATGGGCGACACCGGAACGCTGTAAATACTTTTGTGCGATTGGATGGGTGAAGACATCCATTAACGTTACATTTCTCATGGAAACCCCTCCTTATTTATATTTTTAGAATCCTAACATAAATCGAGAAGAAACTCAATTCATCTGATACATTTCTTATACCCCTTATACGTTGTTTCATTCATCATATGCCGCCGGACTCCGAAGTGATTGTACAAACAAAAAAGAGCAGCGTGAACGCTGCTCTACAAAAATTCTTTGATATCGTATATCCGTCCGTTTTCCGGCTCGCCCGCGATCAGTGAGTGAATGACGCCGGCGATGTATTCAGGACTTCTGAGGTTTTTCGTTTCTTTCAGATTGCGGAACCGTTCGATGTCATGGAAATCTTCTTTTGACGAAGAACGGATGACAGCCTGCATGTCTGTATCCATCACTCCCGGCGAGAATGAGATCATGCGGACCGGCAGCTCTTCATCTTCCTGTTCAAACCCGAATGTTCTCGTAAACATATCAAGCCCCGCTTTTGAGCTGCAATACGCGCTCCAGCCTTTATAAGGATTTTTCGCCGCACCCGATGTGATGTTGACAATTGTTTTGCTGCCGCTGAACGCTTCGAAACGCTTTGTGAACATTTGGCTGAGCAAAACGGGCGCCGTCAGATTAAGGGTGTAATGACGGTTCAATTCTTCGGCGGAAGCCTCTTTCGCCCGCTTGATCGGTTCCACCATTCCGGCATTGTTGATCAGTGTGACAGCGGAGTACCCCTTCTCCTCTGCTTGATCAAGAATCGCCTTCATCTGCCGCCCGGTATCTGCCAGATCGGTTAAATCAACACTGTATTCTGTCAGCCCCTCGCGCTTTTCCCCGCTTATCGTTCTTGAAAGCGCGGCGACTTCGGCTCCTTCTTGAAGCGCCTGTTCCGTAAGCGCCCGGCCCAAGCCTTTTGACGCGCCTGTTATAAGAAAAAACTGCATGAAACTCCTCCTTTTTTTCTTATTTTACGGGCTGTCTTCCCGCAAACACAAGCGATCCGTTTACCGCTTTGCCTTTTCCTGCGCCGTGACTTTCGGGATCAGATAGATCATCGCCGCAATCCCGAGGAGGATCAAGACGGCATATATGACAGGCAGCAGATAAGAAGTCTTTTTCTCTTCCGTTTCCATATCTGCCGAGGTATGCCGCACCGCAGGCTCGGCAAATGTGATACCCAGTTTTTTCGATTGCGCTTTGATCGTATTCGGCTCCGTGTCTGACGATGTAAACAACTTTGATATCAGTTTGTCATCCGGGTTTTCGGCCGGCTGATCAAACGTGATATCCTTCTGTTCTTTCGGAAGCGCCGTTTTTTCCTCAGAGTAGGCATCGTCGTGCAGGTAATCCGTACGAATTTCAATGTCTTTCTTTTCATATTCATTCGGCTTGACATCAGTATTTTCCTCATTCGCGGCTGCGGCTTGGGGAAGGAAAAGGAAAAAGGAGAGAGCAAACAGCAGCAATCCTTTTTCCATGAACGTGTTACGCCTCATAAGACTGATCACTTTCCTCCGTTTTTTCCGCAAACAGCCGAATGACGAGCGGAAGCGCCGCCGCAATCAGCGTAATGATCGCAAGAACCGTTACCCCCATCGCAAACAGATGGCCCGTTCCGTATTGAATATCGATATAGACTTTCGAAACCGGACTGTCAAAGGTGAAGTTCGGCATAATCAGGTCGATCAAAGGCGCCACATAAAAGAGAATGAGCGCTGATGATGCGATCCATCCGGTAATCGAGCCGAAGACAAAGGCTGCCCGGATAAAAGCTGAACTTGCCGCAAGCAAGAGAATCGTAAAGACTGACCATTTAATCGTCTGATCGTCCGGAAGCGAGTAGATATTCAGACCGAACAGACTGATCATCAATCCGACCATAATGTTTAAAATCCCAAAGAGCGCGCCTTTGACAAGAAGCGGCGCCTGCTGATAATACGAGCTGAAATAGCCGATCAGAAGACTGCTGATCAGGACGATCACCAAAATGACGACCGGCGGAACATTCTGAACCCGGTCTTCCGGCACCTCTCCGCTGATTTTAAGCGGGTTGGCGAGATAATCGTAAACGTAGCCGTTTTCCTGTCCGTCAACGAGCGCGTTCCCTAAAATGCCGTACACGTCATTTCTGATCAATTTCGTGGAATTGACGTTTTTGCCCCAGTTGCTGTTCAGGGTGTCCGCTTTTTGCTGGACGTCATTTACGCTTTGCTGCATATTGTCGGTATAGCTGATGATGCCGGACTGGCGTTCTGACAGATGGCCCATCGTGTCAGACATTTGCAGGACTTCGCGGCCGACGGTATCCTGAGCGCCGAGCGCCATCGTTCCGGTTAATCCGTCTCCGCTGAACGCGGCCGCTTCCTGCACGGCACCTTCAGCCAGCTGATCGGATGCTTTCGCCGCGCTGTCTGAAATGCTGGCGAGCTCATCGAGCACCCCGGCTTGTTCATCTCTGATATAGGTACTGTAGTTATCCGAGAATTCGGTCATGCCTTTAATGAAATTGCTGATGTCTTCATCTGTCTGCATCTTGTTATTTTTCAGGTTTTCCCAGCTTGCCGTTTCCACCGGTTTGATGGCGAGAACGGTTTGAACTTCGCCTTGCTGGGCTTTCAGCACCCTGTTTTTCACATCAGGCAGCGAGCCCGCGTCAAGAGAGTGATAGAGTGTCGCCTCATACAGAGATAAATCATTATAGTAACTCATTAAATCTGATATCTTTTTTGTATTGATGTCAGCGGCAAATATCTGTTCAAGAGCAGATTTGCGGCCGCTATCCAATGACGGGTAGTTCAAAATGTTCTGTTCTGTTCTTACAATCAATCTGTAAACGGTATTGAAGTCTTGTTTTCTCTTTTCTTCCAATTCCTCTAGCTTTTTCTTTGCACGTTTTTTGACGTCATCAATCTTGTCTTGAAGGCCTTGGATTTCTTCATCAAGAGCATCGAGACGTTTTTTCAGTTCTTCATTATGAGTCTGCTGTTTTTCTTCCAGCTCTTTTTCAATTTGCTGAATCCGCTCTGCGGCTTGGTTCAGCCTTTCTTTCGCCTCAGATATGTCTGTGCCGCCGTCCCCTTCAGAATCGTTCGGATCGTCCGCCGGCTCATCAGCAGGCGGAGTGACGTTTTTAGCGGCTGTCGCGGTCTGGACGGTTTTTGGCTCCTGATCGCCTGTGTTATCGGAAGCAGGCTGCTCTTCTTTTCTGCCGTCTTCCGTTTTTCCGTCTTCTCCGGGATTCGTTCCGTTATTCAGATCGGTATCGCCGGAGTTTTCACCGTCATCGCCTTGGCCCGGGTTTTCGGGTTCCGGTTTTTCTTTTTCCGGTTCTTTTAATCCGTCAGAAATGTGATTGATTTCAGCGGAGATGCGTTTTAACTCGTCACGCTGATCGTCAAGGTCAATTTTCAGATCGCCGGGTTTTTCTTCTTCCGGTTTTTCTTCTTCCGGTTTTTCTTCTTCTTTCGGTTCATCCGAGCCGTCATCCCCCGGGTCCTTTTCCGGAACGGTTAATGCCTGCCGATCCCTTTTCATAAGGGTTTGGATGCTGTTCAATGTTTCAAATCTTGCTTGAGCTTTATATTGAGCCAAATAATTGTCCAGTAAATTGGATTGAATATTCGCCATCCCGTGTTCCTGCTCAGGAACCTGCGCTTCTCTCACCTGTTGGGCGGCAAGAAGAGCCGATCCCGTCTGGTCAAGCTGTGTCTGCGCCCGGTTTATGCCGGAGGACAGCCCGCTCATCATCGTGCTGAACTGGTTGGCGGCCTGCTGCGCTTTAATGGCATTCAGTCCGGTTGTGATTTGCTTTTGATTTTGTTCCTGCGCGGCCATCAGCAGTTTTTTCTGATTTTCTTGATATTGTTTATAGCGCTCGACCGTATCGGCAAAGTCTTTGAGCGTGGTTTTGGCTTCATCTGCCGAGGTCAATTTTTCTTTTGCCGCGCCCTGCGCTTCATTCATTGATTTTTTCAGTTCGTCAATCATATCTTTTTGCCGTTTGATTTCACCTGCCAAGTCATTGGAGCTCGGCTTGTAAAAGTTGTACATGACGTTTTGAAACTCTGATTCTTTATTGACGATCTTGTCAAAATCGCCTCGGACATTGTTCACTTTTTGTGAGACGAAATTCCAATATAATGCCGACATTTTTTTGTTCATTGATTTTTGGGCGTCTTCTAGCTCACGCTGCACCTTTTCTTTGTTGACGGCGTTCAGGTTGCTTTGAATATTGAATGTCAGCGTGGCTTTTTGCGGGCGCTCCTTGTCATAGCTTAAGATGTCTTTTGAAAAATCGGAGGGAATGTAAACGACGGCGTCATACTTCTTAGCCGCCAGACCGTTTTCAGCCGCGCTCCTGTTGACAACCGTCCATGAATAATCCGGACGGCCGCCGAGAGCGGCCGCTACTTCTTTGCCGAAATGGACGGATTCCTCTTCCTCATTTTCATCTGTTTGTAAGCCCATATCTTCATTCACGACTGCGATTTGGCGGGTGGCGTTGATTTTTTGTTTTCCCGGGTCATCGCCGATAAACCGGAAAAACAGCACCGGCAGCAGCAGAATGATGACGACCGCGGCTATTAATTTGATCAGGCTTTTTCGTTGTTCAGTCATCTGACGGCCTCCCTTTCCGCTGAACATAAAGGTATTTGGATTTTTTGCTCCTTCCCGTTTTCAACCAAATAGCCGAAGCCCGGCTGAATGTCCGGTTCCTGCCTTTGGTAAGGCAGCGGAATGACATTTTGTTCGGATTTTTTCACAAGCAGCATCGCGTGGCGGATCTGTTTCATTTCCGTCGTTAAGGAATCATAGCCTTTTGAGAATTCGCTGTGATTGCCCGCCGGGATAAAACTGAAGCCCACATGCGCGTACGATTTCATAAACATCGCCAGTTTGTCCTGAATGGCGGTGTCGATCGTCTGCTGGAATCTTGTAATACCGTCGGCCATTAACACGACCGGAGAGAAACTGAGTTTGTGCACATCGCCATTTTTGACGGCCTGCGCATACTGAGCTTCGCGCTCCGTGAAAATGGCTTCTGCCGTTTCGATCCACTGCCGGACGTCTTCTTTTGTGTCCAGATAGCTGACCTTTGTTTCCTGCGCATACTGCGACAGTCCGCGGTCAATCGAGTCAAACAGCCCCACCCGTTCCGTACCTTCACGCAGCAGGTGATTCAGCATCACTTTCAGAATGTTTGTTTTTCCACGCTGTGTCTGGCCCAAAATAAGACAATGTTTATTTTTGCCCAGATCAAAGTACACAGGGCTGACCTTTTCCTCATGAAGCCCGACAGGAATGCGGAACGGTTCTTGATCCGGGCCGAGACGGAGTGAAAATTCGCCGGCCGTCAGCCTATCCGGAAGCATCGGAATCGGGTCTGGGCCGGCTGTTCCGGCGTGGCGCTCAGCTAAAGCTTTGACATCATCTTTCAGCGCCTGGAACATCTCGAGGTCATTTTCCGCTTCAGCCGGAAGACACATTTGCGCGAAATACAGTTCTTCTTTTTGGATCATGACGCGGCCCGGGATCGGTTCGAGACTGAACGGCGGACGCCCGTAAATGGAGTATCCTTCTGACTGATCCATTAAATAATGGACGACTTTCGTTTTTATGTTGTTTAACAGCGACTGGCGGACGGCGTTTACCCTCGTTGCGGTCAGCAGGAAGTAAATGCCTAAGCTTTGCCCGTCGCGTGAAATCTGGATAAATTCCGTTTCTAATTCATGCATTTCATCTTTGACGATGTCGAAATTGTCAATTGTGATAAATATAAACGGCAGCTCTTCTTCACTGAGCGAATTGTACATTTTGATATGGCTGACTTCTTTTTCTCTGAACAGCCGTTTCCGCCGCTCGATTTCTTCCTTGATGCGGATCATGAATTTTTCGATCTTTCTCATTTGATCCATTAAGAAATAGTCTGCGGTGTGCGGAAGCTTTGCCAATGGCAAAAGCGTGCCGTTTCCGAAATCAAAGATGTACATATGAAGCTCTTCCGGCGTGTATCCTTCCGCGAAGTTCATCAGGAAGGTGATGGCAGCCACTGACTTGCCGTAGCCGGATGAGCCGAAAATGCCGATGTTGCCGTCATCCATCATCGTATAAGCGAGAGGCGCCTGTCTTTGCTGATCAGGCTCATCAACGCAGGCGATAAAGAAGCGGTCTTTTTCCTGCGCGGGGTAAAGCGTGCGCGGGATACGTTCGGCAAGCGGCGGAAGCCACGGGCTCGGCAGCTTTTCAATGCCCATTTCATTTTGAATCCGCTCGATTTCTTCGACTACGGCTTCTATTTCTGCCGGGGCGTCTTTTTTCGCCGCATCATCCGCGTCCACCTCAGACAGCGGAATTAAGCCGGTGTCGGTAACGATGGCAATGTCATCCTCGGTGCCGTATACATCTTCCATGTAAGGGGCGCCGCTCCAGGCAGACTGGAACTGCTCATACACTTCGTTATTTCCGACTTGCAAGTAGCCGCGTCCGGTGACCGTAATATTCGCCGCATCACTGTTTTTCAGGATTTCTTTACTGTCACTTGCATCCTGCACTTTCAGCGCGACCTTAAAGCGTGAGTTGCTCCATATTTGGTCGTCAATGATGCCGCCCGGCTTTTGCGTGGCGAGAATTAAATGCACACCAAGGCTCCGTCCGATGCGGGCCGCGCTGACAAGCTCCCTGATAAAGTCAGGCTCTTCGCTTTTCAGCTCGGCGAATTCATCTGAAATCAAAAACAGGTGCGGCATCGGAATATCCGTTTCTCCCTGTTTATACAGCTTTGTATAGTCATTGATGTGATTGACGCGATATTGATCGAACAGCCGCTGCCGTTTTTTCAGCTCGCTCTTAATGGATGCAAGCGCCCTGATACTGAAGTTTCTGCTTCCTTCAATATTCGTGATGGTCCCGAGAAGGTGCGGCATTTTGCGGAACGGCTGCGCCATTCCTCCGCCCTTATAGTCAATCAGCAAAAACGCCGCTTCATGCGGGTGAAAGTGAACGGCCAATGACAGGATGTACGTTTGCAGAAATTCACTTTTCCCGGAGCCGGTCGTTCCCGCCAGCAATCCGTGCGGCCCGTGCGCTTTTTCATGCAGGTTTAAATAGACGATGTCGTCTTTTCCTTTATAGCCGATCGGAACAGCCAGCGATTTTGCAGACTCACTTGTCTCCCACTTCTGCCTGATGCCGATTTCTTTTACTTCCTTCGCATGAAACAGCTCCAGAAATGAGACCGTTTCAGGAATGGAATTCGTCATTCCGACCTGATGGTGCAATGTCCGAAGCGTCCGGGAAAACCGCTCGTTGTTTGTCCATTCATGCCTGTCCAGCTTAAACGGGATCTGCACCGCTTTTTTCTGCTGAATGAGAATGTCTCCCTCATCTTCATTAATGTAGCGGACGAGGGTGTGAATGTTTTCCGCCAGGCTTTCCTTCGTTTCCGCGGCGATGATTGCCGAGATGCCGAGATGCTCATGCCGGCCTTCGATGTATTCTAAAATGACGTGCTCTGCGATCAGCTGCTGATTTGTGATGACAAAGACAAAATGCGGCTGGAAGATCTTCTTTTCTTTATCTTCTTCCAAATCCCGCTCCCGCAGCAGCTCGTAAATGGACGATAACAATTGATCGCGGGTCTGTTCATTGTAAATAAATCCTTTCGCGTACATATGAGGCAGCTGAAATTGCGGCAGCCACTTCATCCATTCCCATTCCTTATATTCGTCCTCATGAAAGATAAAGACAAATCGCAGGTCATGGTAGCTGTTGAAGAACGCGAGCTGGCCGATCAGCTGGTGAATTTCATTTTTGACGATCTGAGGTTTCCCGACAAGCCCCATCGGCCCTTCTTGTAAATCAACGGTTACGGGCGCATGGCGGATATCTTTATACACACGCTGCATGTGCTGCGACTGCTCCATCAAATCATCCACATCACGGTTCGCAAGGTCTCCGCCGCTCATTGAAATCTCGTAGCTTGCCGGGACCGTGCCCGTTCCGAGCCGAAGCATCAGAAAATCCCTGCTTTCCAGCGATTTCTCCCAAATGCGGCCGCTGATTTCAGAGGTGAAATATTTCATTTTTTCAAACGGGGGAAAATGATGCGTCAGCACTTGCAGCTGTTTTTCCGACAGCGCCTGAAGTTCTTTCCGTTTGTTTTCCAAATACTGCTTGTACACACGCTCCCGCTTCTCCTCCCGTTTTTTCCGCTGGTTTTTTTCACGGAAATACTGCACGGTGGAGGTAATGAGAGTCATCATAAACATCGCCAAAGAGACAAGGATGAAAATGCCCCTCGGCTGTATAATGGCGACAACCCCCATTACAATCAGCATGACCAAAGGAGGCAGAATGACGAGCCACAGCCCCCTGTTATTCTGTTCGCTTTCCTGCGAGGGAAAGCTGAATGAAACGCGGTCTTCTGGAAGATCGTAGACCATGCGCGGCGTTCTTCGATATAGCGGGTATTTCTTTTTCGTTTCGGTGCTTGGTTTTACCGTTTTGGTTAAACCGGTTTGGAGCTTTTCGTGATGAACGATTTCTAAAAGGTCGTCCTCCGTCAGCCTCACACGCAGAAAATTCCACAGCAGCTCATCTCCCGTGCGGAGCCTTTCGGGAGCTTCTGCAAGCTTTCCGTTCACATAAACGTCCTGGCCATCAGGGACGACAGACCAGCATCCTCCCGACTTTCGCAGATAAAAAGCCCCTGTTTGAGCGGAGGACGGCTCTTTGTATATATCCGCTTCCTCTGTTTCTGATGAGAAAACGATCTCATCCTTCCCGCCGATAAAATAAACGGAGGATTCTTCTTTGTCAGGGGTGAGCAGAAGCCGCATCGTTTCTTCTTCAATCCGGCAGGGCATTTCATTTCCTATTGTCAATTCGCCGGCACAGTTATTTCCCAGGAAAACATCATAACGATCTGTTTCTTTTCGATAAAGGGTTGCGGCGTTTTGCCGTAACGGAAGTGTGCCGACCGTGATTGTATCTTTCATATCCGGACCGATCGTAATCGGCTGAGACGGCGGGAGTTCAGACAGCTGAACCTTTTGTACGTGCTCTCGGTAAAAAACCCATAACAGACTCATATGGCGAACCTCCTGACAGCCTGATCGTTACCTGCGGCCATTTGATGTGTGCTGTTATTTTTTTTCATCTTTTTTCTCATCTTTCTTGTCGTTCTCTTTGTTATCTTTCGCTTTGTCTTGTTTGCTCTCATCCTGTCCGGCGGAAGCTTCGGCGGTGTCACCGTTTTCCTCCGCATCTTTATGCTGCTCCTCCGCCTCTTTTTTCGCCTTCGCAAGCTCGCTTTCCACGGCGTCCAGTTCTTTCTGCTTTTCGTCGTCTTTCATACTGTCATCCGCTAATAATTGCTGTTTATATTTTGTAAGTCCGAGCCAGATGTACGGGTTGTACTCAAGATTGCGGCCGATTTTGATGGCTTCTTCATTTTCCCCTCTGCCGATATCAATCCAATAAAGGAAATGCTTCGGGTCTGATTGCAGCGTGACCAGATTCCCGATGTTTTTCCGCTGCTCTTCCCTCAGATTTTCAACTGCCACATAAGAGGAAGCAAGCTCGTACTGCACAGATTCCGGGAGGCTTTCCGCATCGTATTTAGCGAGTGTGTCAATGACTTTGCTGTACTGCTGATTTAAAAAATAGCGGTTGCTTTCCGTAATTGCCTCTTGCTTTGGCTGGGCGAAAAACAGAACGTATAAGGAGTAAAGAAGTGCCGGCACAAGGAGGACGGCAAGCGCCAGACCGGCGTATCTTTGGATTTTCCATTTCTTTTTCGGCAGTTTTATGTATGTCTTGTCCCTTTCTTCGAGGGAATCAATTGCGGTTTGAATGGTTTCTTCCAGTTCTTCAATCGTCTCCGCCTCTAGCACGCTTTTCACCTCAGGAGAGAAGTGAAGCGTCTCCTTGTACTTCAAATATTCATCGAAGGTGTACGCCCCGTCAGCTGCAAGCGCCGCACAGGCTTTAAGCTCTTTTAACACCCTTTCTCTATCTTCCTCATAAGGCGGAAGGCTCTCCTTTACGCCGTAATGAAGAAAGTAAGGCGTCAGCGCTTTATCAAACACGATATTTTCAGGGGCGGCAATCAGATTGAGACGTTTCAGCTTATGCTGTTTCACGGCTTGGACGAGACGGTAGGCAAATTGCCACCTGCTTTTTTTATCTTTTCCTTTTATATAGCGGAAAGCCTGATAAGAAGAAGGAGGTTTGATTGTGATGGTTACTTCGTCTTCTGAAACTGAGACCTCTTTTTGAAAAAAAGGATCAGCATCTTTAATCACGTTTGCTTCCAGCCCGTCAAGAAGCTTGATTTTTTCCCGCTGGAAGGTGAACGTGAAGCCTGATTCGGTTTCTTCCCGGACGGCGTCTAATTCTGTTTCTAAATAAGATCGGTTATGACCTGTCATTCCACCATGTCCTTTCATAAAATTTCAAGGCGGTCTCCGTTCGTAATGCCGCAGTCAGATAGCTTTTGTTCTCCGGAAAAAACCGCTTCTTTATTGACCACTCTGATCCAATAGCCTTCACGCGGCGGAACGGATACATGCTGAGCCTGCCGGGCAATATCAATGACTTTTTTCACAGAATGGTAATCTGACAATCTGAGATCGAAGACGCTGCCATTATAATGTGTTAAATCTATTGTAATATCGATATACATATTCATATCACCCTTACATAGAAAGAGCGCCGTCTTCTTGATTGAATCAGGCGCTCCGTTTCTTCATTCATCTTATTATCCGCGAATTTGGTTAGCGATATCTTGGTCAGTAGACTCAAGCGTATTTGCCGTTTGATCGAGCTGATGATTCACATCTTGAAGCAATTCAGACATTTTAATAAATGAAGGTTTCAGCTGCTCATATTGATCTGCAAATGCTTCACTTGAAGCACCTTCCCACATGCTTTTCAAATCAGAAATCATGCGGTTCAGGCGGTCAACCTGATTCATGACTTCCTGACTTTCAACGCCATATTGCTTAGCCATCGCTCTTAGCTCTTCGGGTGTGACACGAATTAATCCAGACATATTCCTTATACCCTCCTGTGTCATCAGCCTAAATATGGGCTAATTCACTTATTTTTTGAACGTCATTATTATAAAAACAACCATTCGGCACAGTCAAACAAATCTGTTTTAATTTTACAAAATGAGTCTTATGATATATTGGATTTTTCGGTATATTTACACATTTTGTAAATGAAGTAGTATGATTTTCTTATTATTTTCGTTTTCATCGAATGATCTTATTGTCCTAGTCTATTTACCTGCAAAGATGCCTTTCAGTCTGAAAAGCAAGATGGTAAGATCAAGATATGAAGCTATGAAAAAGTAGGGATACAGATGACCAATCCAAAGGATCCATTTAAGTACAGTTTCGACAGGCTTGAAGATGTTGCCGACCATATCAGTGAAGTTCTTCAATGCCCCATTACAATAGAAGACGTTAATCATAAACTGCTTGCATACAGCACGCACAGCGATTGTACAGATCCGGCCCGGACGTCGACGATTATCGGGCGAAGGGTGCCGGAAAAAGTCATCAACAAACTGTGGAAAGACGGAACCATTCCGGCTCTATTAAAAACGGACCAGCCGATCAAAGTGAAAGAAATTGACGAGGTGGGGCTAAGCAACCGCGTAGCGATTTCCATCTGGAAAAACAGTCAGGTTCTCGGATTTATTTGGGCGCTTGAGATCAAAAAAAAGCTCAATGACGAGGACCTGAAGACACTTCAGCTGGCAGCCAAAGCGGTGCGGAACAAACTTTTGCACCTGCAGATCCGCAAAACGAAAATCGAAGAGCGGGGCCAGGAGTTTTTTTGGAAAATGCTGACCGGCCATATTTATCAGGAAGCCGAGATGGCCGAAGGGTTTCATAAGCTCGGAATGGCGCTGCCGTCCGTGTTCAGCGTCATGATCATCCGTTTACATGATGAGCTGACTGAAAAGACGGAACAGCAGCTGCAATATTTGCAGGAAACGACACAGCAGATTCATGTCATGCTGGCGACTGTCGATTCAAATGAATTAATCTTATTAGCCGCGCCGAAAACCGATCAGCCTTTTAAAGATTTAAAGCACTTCGCCCTTCATATTCAAAAACAGCTGAAGGAACGATATAAAATTGAGGATGCGTCGATTGCGGTCGGCGGTATTTACGAATCGATTTCTTACGTTTACCGCTCCTATCAGGAAGCGCTTTCCGTATTAAAAGCGAAAGAGCGGTTTGTGAGAGAAACCAAACACCTTTTCAGCTTTTCGGAACTCGGCATTTATCAGTACCTGGATGTGTTGGATGAAAAACGCAAGCACAGCGGCTATATGAACTATTCCCTCTCAAAGCTTGAGCAGTATGACAGGGAGCACCAAGCCGATATGGTAAAAACGCTCGAACATTTTATTGATGCCGACAGCAACGTCAACACCGCCGCTAAAGCGCTTAACATCCATGTCAATACATTGAATTACAGGCTGAAAAGAATCAGCCAGATCGCAGAAATCGACTTAAAAAATGTGAATGAAAAGTTTACGATTTACCTTGATATCAAACTTCGCAGCATGGGTTCGTGAAATTTCACAAATCCGTGTTTTTTTATTTTCTGTTTCAAACAAAGAATTTTCGCAAAAATCGCGCTACACTTGAAGCATCACACAAACATTGGGGGAAACAGACATGATTATCGGGGTTCCAAAGGAAATCAAAAACAATGAAAATCGAGTGGCTTTAACACCTGGAGGCGTTTCACAGCTTATCGGAAACGGCCATCGGGTTCTTGTGGAATCCGGAGCGGGACTCGGAAGCGGCTTTACAAATGAAGATTATGTATCAGCAGGGGCGGAAATTCTGGAGGACAGAAAGCAAGTATGGGATGCGGAAATGGTCATGAAGGTAAAAGAACCGCTGGCTGAAGAGTATGCGTATTTCCGTCAAGGTCTGGTCTTATTCACTTACCTTCATTTAGCTGCAGAGCCGGAATTAGCTAAAGCGCTTACAGAAAAAGGCGTGACAGCTATCGCGTACGAAACGGTAACGGACGGACGTTCCCTTCCGCTGCTTACGCCGATGTCCGAAGTGGCCGGCAGAATGGCCGCGCAAATCGGAGCTCAGTTTCTTGAAAAACCAAAGGGCGGAAAAGGAATTTTATTAGCCGGCGTACCGGGTGTATCCCGCGGAAAAGTCACGATCATCGGAGGGGGCGGCGTCGGAACAAATGCCGCGAAAATGGCTGTCGGACTCGGTGCCGATGTGACAATGATCGATTTGAACGCAGACCGCCTGCGTCAGCTTGATGATATTTTCGGGCATCAGATTAAAACATTGATGTCAAACCCTGTAAATATTGCAGATTCCGTCGCGGAAGCGGATCTTCTGATCTGCGCCGTGCTCATCCCGGGAGCCAAAGCGCCGACTCTCGTTACGGAAGAAATGGTTAAACAAATGAAACCGGGTTCCGTCATTGTTGATGTTGCCATCGATCAGGGCGGCATTGTGGAAACCGTTGATCATATTACAACCCACGATAATCCGACTTATGAAAAACACGGCGTCGTTCACTACGCTGTCGCCAATATGCCGGGCGCCGTACCGCGTACGTCTACGCTCGCATTAACGAATGTAACCGTTCCTTACGCGCTTCAAATCGCCAATAAAGGCGCGGCACAAGCCATTGCAGACAGCCCTGCGCTCAAAGCGGGCTTAAATACGGCTAACGGACATGTCACGTATGAAGCGGTAGCCAAAGACTTAGGCTATGACTACGTGCCTGCTGAAAAAGCAATGCAAGGTTCGGCTGCAAAAGCTTAATAGATATGAAGAGGACAGCCTGATCAGCGGGCTGTCCTTTTTTCTTTCTCATAAAAGGAAAAACGCCCCCCTGTCTCGAATATCAATTCATATCCCGAAAGAAAAAGGAGGATTCATATGGCTGTTCAGCACTATGGTGTATTAAAAGGCACTGTGTCAGATATGAAAAGGGAAACAGATGATGATTCTCCGCATTTTCAAGTCGAGGTGCTAGGCGAGCCTGATACGCGCTATCGCTGTGCGATCAATGTCATGTCAAGTTCAAAAGAATCAGAGGTTCTGTATGCGGCACGCGATCATTTTGACGCAAGCGCGATCACCCTGCTGCCCAACATTCCGTATGGATATACCCCAATTGATGAAACCAGCCGTGAGCTGGCGCTGGATTATGTCCGCGGCGGATTGTTTGATCCCCGGAACATGGTGCCCCTCCCGCATGAAGTCACCGGTCCGGATAATGACTTAAATGACTTTATTGAGACGTACATGCAAAAAGCCAAATCAGAAAAAGCCACCGTCTATATTTACGGCTCTAAATTCGGGCCGGAGCCGGGCGCTGATAAGATTTTCGGGTTCAAGCCGACAAACGGCATGCATAATATTCATATGAATCAGGGAAACCCAATTGATACACGCTGGAAGAAGGATAACGGAACGTGGCACGACGGCGGTATTTTAATCCAGTTTGCAGACCAGTGGGCCGCGGTCTTTTTGGCTTTTCTGTCTCAGTCATGGTGCACGAATGAAGAAGGCCACCCTTATACATTTTGTGATCATACACAGCTTAACGGCTGATGTCCGCATAAAAAGCCTGCCGAAATAACGGCAGGCTTTTCTTATTACATTTTAGCGGTTTCGTCCTGTTTCAGGCTTTCCGGCCTCATATCACGCCAGTTTGTTTCAATATATTCGAGACAAATGGGGCGGGTTTCATTCGTGAGGCGGGTTTCCCAGCCGTCCGGCACATCCAGATAGGCCGGCCACAGTGAGTACTGGCCTTCAGCATTGACAAGCACGTGGTATGAGCCGTCTTCCCGTTCAAATGGATTTGTCATATCATCTCTTTCCTTTCTCTACCGGACTGTACGCCGTCCGTTTAATTTCTCTGCCAGAATCGCGCCGATGTCGGCAAGCGGGCCCGGCTGGCACATATCTTTATGGCGGCAGTCTAGGTCATACCGCTCGATTTTCCCCGTAATATACGGTTTCCAAGTATCCGGCTCAATCGGGTCAAACCACTCCGGAATAATCGTGGATCTGAAGAACAGCACATCTCCGTGGAACGGCTTCGGCTTGTATGTTCCTAACAGCCCGACAGAATTAACGTACGTGTCTTTCAGATTCATCATCACTGACTCGTCCAGACTGGCTAATGCGCTTCCCTCACGGCGGAGAATGGTCAGCGCGGTGTCAAAATCAAGCGGCTGATCCCCGAGGCTGTCCGGGTCGTACCCTCCCAGGGCAAGCAGCGCGATGACGGCTTCCTCGTCATCAGGCGCATTTTTTATCGGCAGAAAATGATTCGGATACGCGTCAAGCATCACCAATAGCGAAACCTCTTCACCCCGGCTCTGTAATTGTGTCGCCATGGCCTGAATGACATTCCCTCCAAGAGACCAGCCGAGCAGACGGTACGGTCCTTTCGGCTGCACGGTGCGGATTTTTTCAATATAATCCGCCGCCATGTCATCTAAGCTTTGCGGAAGCGGTTCTTTTTTTCCGATGCCTCTCGCCTGTAAGCCGTATATCGGATAATCAGCCTCTAAAGAAGACATCAGCCCGGCATAACACCAGCTGAGACCGCCGGCCGGATGGACACAGAACAACGGTGTTTCTTCTCCTGCCGTTCTGAGCGGAAGAAGAACATCAAGCGCGCTTGCGCCCGTTCCTGACTCAAGTCTTTCAGCAAGACTTGCCACCGTAGGAGCTTCAAATAGTGTTCCGATACTGAGCTCGGCTCCCATCGCTTCCCGAATACGGCTCATTAAATGAACCGCAAGCAAAGAATGGCCGCCTAAATCAAAAAATCTGTCATCAATACCGACACGCGGCAGATGAAGCACCTCTGCGAACAGCTCACACAGCATTTCTTCCTGCGGCGTTCTCGGTCCCCGGCCGGTGACCTCCGTTTGGAAGTCAGGCGCAGGGAGCGCTTTTCGGTCAAGCTTTCCATTCGGTGTCAGCGGCAGTTCATTCATTTGGACAAAAGCTGACGGAACCATGTAATCCGGCAGGCTTTCTTCGGCAAACCGGCGCATGTCCCCCGTGTCCAAGGTGCTGCCGGCAGATCGGACAAGGTAGGCGGCCAGCCGTTTATCTCCCGGCCGGTCTTCACGGACGACTGCGGCGGCATCCTCGACATCCGGATGTTTGACGAGAACCGCTTCGATTTCTCCCAATTCAATCCGGAAGCCGCGGATTTTAATCTGGTGGTCCGCCCTGCCCATATAATCAAGAGAACCGTCTGTCCGCACACGGGCTAAATCCCCCGTCCGGTACATTCTCGTTCCCGGCGGGCCGTACGGATCAGCCACAAAGCGTTCGGCGGTCAGGCTTTGCCGCCCTAAGTAGCCGCGTGCCACGCCTCCTCCGGCAACATACATTTCGCCAGTGATGCCCGGGGGCACAGGCTCCAGCCGGTCATCAAGCACATATACGTTCAGATCAGGAATGCCGCAGCCGATGAGGCTGTTTGCTCTCAGCTCGGCAATGTTTTTGTCTAATTCAAGGTAACTGACGTGCACCGTCGTTTCCGTAATGCCGTACATATTCACGAGCACCGGCTGATTGTCCGCGTGGCGGCTGTACCAATCCTCAAGCCGGCTCAGCTCAAGCGCCTCGCCGCCGAAGATGATATATCTGAGTGCGAGCTGACGCCCCAGCTCTTTGTGTTCTTTTTCCGCATGCATCAGCTGGTAAAACGCTGACGGCGTTTGGTTAAGCACGGTCACCCGCTCTTTCACGAGAAGATGTAAAAACGCTTCCGGCGATCTGCTGATGTCATGCGGCACGACGACGAGACGCCCGCCGTGAAGCAGCGGCCCCCACATTTCCCAGACAGAGAAATCGAAAGCGTAGGAGTGAAACATCGTCCATACATCATCAGAATGAAAGTGATACCAATGCCGCGTCGACTCAAACAGCCGGATAACATTGCTGTGCGGAATGATGACACCTTTCGGCACACCTGTTGATCCCGACGTGTAAATGACATAGGCCGGGTGAAGCGGTGACAGCGGACGAATACGGTCGGCATTCTCAGGGTTCGTGACGGCATATTGCCGAAGTGTTTCCTTGTTCTGCGGATCATCCAAGATGAAGGCCGGCATGCCGCTTTCGATAGAGAGCTTACTTGCGCCTTCACGGTTGGTGAGCATAAATACAGGCTTGGCATCATGTAACATAAAAGCAATGCGGTCCGCGGGATAATCAGGATCAAGCGGCAAATACGCTGCCCCCGTCTTCAGGACGGCTAACAGCCCGACAATCATATCTAAAGAACGCGGCAGCGCCAGTGCGACAAACTGCTCCGGGCCGACGCCGCGGGCAATCATCATGTGCGCGAGCTGATTGGCTCTTTCATTCAGCTCTTTATAACTGAGTCCGCTCTCTTCAAATACTGCCGCCGTTTTATCCGATTTTGCGGCGGCCTGTATTTCAAACAATTCAGGCAGTGTCTGCCGAGGCTGAATATGCTGTTTTGCCCGTTTAACCGGCAAAAGCTTCCGGCGCTCTTCATCAGAAAGAATGGTTAAGCTTCCGATCGGTTTATCCGGATGTAATACGGCATCTTCGAGCAGAAGAAGCAGGCGTCCGGCAAGTGCTTCAGCCGTTTCTTTTCTGAATAAGTCTGTACTGAACTCCAACAGGCCTTCAATACCGGCAGGCGTGCCGTCATCATGGCGCTGTTCAGCCAATTCCAATGTCAAATCAAATTTGGACGATCCGACACTGCTGATTTGCAGGCTTGTTTCCATATCAGGAAGACTGAGTACAGGGTCAGGCGTATTTTGGAATGCGAGCATCACTTGGAACAGCGGATGTCTTGACCGGGAGCGAACCGGATTCAATTCTTCCACGAGACGTTCAAACGGCACGTCCTGATGTTCATATGCTGCGAGATTCATTTCCCTGACCCTTTCAAGAAGCTCACAAAAGCTCGGATCGCCAGAGGTATCGGTTCTCAGTACGAGTGTATTAATGAACATACCCACAAGGTCTCCTAATGCGTCATCACTGCGGCCGGCTATCGGACTGCCGATCGGAATATCGGTTCCCGCCCCGAGCCGGGTCAGCAGTGCGGAAAGCCCTGATTGAAGCACCATAAACAGGCTTACGCGCTGATTTCTGGCTAGTGAGAGAAGACGGGCATGAAGCTCTTGGCCGATGTTGACCTGAATGACGCCGCCCCTGTAGCTTGATTCAGCGGGACGCGGAAAATCAGACGGCAGCTCCAGCTGATCCGGTACATTTTCAAGCGTTTTCTTCCAGAAATCCAGCTGACGCGCAATTAAGCTCTCAGAATCAGACGCGCTGCCTAAAAGCTGCTGCTGCCAAAGCGCATAATCCGCATATTGAACCGCCAGCGGCGCCCATTCTGCTTTTTCACCTGTTTGCCGGGCGATATAGGCTATGGATAAGTCACGCATGAGCGGATTCAAGGACCAGCCGTCACCTGCGATGTGATGCAGGAGAATCATCAGCGTATACTCGCCGTCACCAAGATCAAACAGCTCAGCCCGGACGGCCGGCTCTTTAGCGAGATCAAACCGATATCGTGCCGCAGCGGCAAGCATGTCTTGGAGCTCGTTTTTGTCCGCACGTGTCACGGTAAACACAGGGCGGGCTTCTTCAGCAGATAAAATGAGCTGATGAGATGATCCCTTATTTTCCGGAAAAACGGTGCGCAGGCTTTCATGACGGCTGACAACATCGTAAAAGGCGTGTTTCAGCGCTGATTGGTCAAGCTTGCCTGACATGCGGACAATCACCGGAATGTTGTAAGTCGGGCTTGGCCCTTCAAGACAGTAGAGAAACCAAAGACGCAGCTGCGCAAATGACAGCGGGATGTGCTCCGGCCGGTCAAATGGCTTGAGCTTAGGCCGCGCGCTCTTTGCGGTGTCAAGCTGTGCGGCGAGCCCGGCAACGGTCGGCGTATCAAACAGACGGCCGATGCCAAGCTCTGCGCCCATCGTCTCCCGGACCCGGCTCATCAGGCGTCCGGCTAAGAGCGAATGTCCGCCCAATTCAAAGAACCCGTCATCAATTCCGACCCGCGCGAGACCGAGAACCTCGGCAAACAAATCGCATAATATTTCTTCCTGCGGTGTCCGCGGCCCTCTGTCAGACAGGACAGCGGAAAAATCAGGTGCAGGCAAAGCGCTGCGATCGAGCTTCTTATTCGGCGTCAGCGGCAATTCTTTCAGCTGTACAAACGCGCCCGGCACCATATAATCCGGCAGGCTTTCGGCCATATATGCACGAAGTCCGCCGATATCAAGGGGCTGATCCGAGACAGCATAAGCCGCCAGCCGCTTATCTCCCGGCTGGTCTTCACGGACAATGACGGCGGCCTGCGAAATACCCGGATATTTCGACAGCACTGACTCAATTTCTCCTAATTCTATCCGGAACCCGCGGATTTTAATTTGGTGATCGGCTCTGCTGATATAATCAAGCGAGCCGTCCTCACGCCAGCGCACGAGATCTCCCGTCCGGTACATCCTCGCGCCCGCGGGGCCGTATGGATCGGCAATGAATCTTTCAGCTGTTAAATCAGGACGGTTATAATAACCTCTGGCAAGCCCCTCGCCCGCGATATAAAGCTCGCCCGCGACTCCCGGCGGGACGGGCTGCAATGCGGCGTCCAGCACGTATACCCGCGTGTTCCAAATCGGCTTTCCGATCGGAGGCGCCCCTGTATGGCCTTTTGCAAGCGGCTGTGCGGCCGACCAGATTGTTGTTTCAGTCGGCCCGTACAGATTCGTCACGGTACAGCCTGATTCAAGCAGAGCATGCATAAGCGCCTTCGGAAGCGCCTCACCTCCGACAAGCACCTGCAGCGCCCGGAGAGAATCCGGTTCATTGGTGACTAATGAATGCCACAATGTCGGCGTTGCCTGCATGATTGAAATACCGTATGAGTGAATCATGTGCGCAAGCGCCCGCGGTTCCTGAATCGTCTCTTTACGTGCGATAACGCACCCCGCCCCGCTGATGAGCGGAAGGAAGAGCTCAAGTCCGGAAATATCAAACGCCGCAGTCGTAACGGCAAGCAGGCGGTCTTGTTCGCCGAGCGGGAACATTTCCCGCATGGATAAGAGGAAATTGCTTACGCTTTTTAATGTGACGACTACGCCTTTCGGTTTGCCCGTTGAACCCGATGTATAGATGATATAAGCGGGGTGCAAAAGCGAACATTCCGCCTGAGCGGGACAGTCAGCATTTTGAGCGGCAACGGTTTTTACCGTATCCGGGTCATCGAGAATGATCCTTTTTGCATCACTGTCTTCCGGCATGCGGCCGGATAATTCCATCGTTGTAATCAGGCATGCAGGCTGTGCATCTTTGAGCATGTATGTGATCCGCTCAGAAGGAAAATCAGGATCAAGCGGCAGGTATGCGGCTCCCGTTTTCAAAACGGCCAGCATGCTCACGGCCAACTCCTGTGACCGCGGAAGCAGCAAAGCGGCAAATTGTTCCGGTCCGAGCCCCTTTTTCTTTAGCATGCCGGCAAGCTGGTTCGCGCGCTTGTTCAATTCGGCATAGCTGAGCTCTTCGTTTTCGGTGATGATTGCCGGCCGGTCCGGTGTTTTTACGGCCTGTTCGTAAAACAGCTCCGGCAGACTTTTCTGCTTCTCGGCCTTGCGCGTGTCATTCCAGCTTTCCAGTACGCAGAGACGTTCACTTTCAAGCAGAAGGTTGAGTGTGCCGATTTTTTGTGTCTGGTCTTTCACAGCGGATTCCAACAGAAGCAGGAAGCGTTTTTGATGGTTTTCAATATCTTCGGCGCTGTACACTTCCGGATTCGCATCAAAGTCCACACGCATTCCGCTTCCGTCCGCTCTGTCGTAAACGTTAATTGACAAATCATCAACGGGCCCTGCTGATAAATTATGGACGGTGCCCGGCGCTCCGGCGAAATCAAGCGCGTAGTCAAACGGCATCACATTGACTTGCGGGCCGAACAGCCTGCGATTTTCTCCGAGCAATTTAAGGTCGCGGCGCATGTCTTCATGGCGGTATTTCTGATGGCGCCGGATGTTTCGGATTTCTTTTGCCACTTGGCTGACGGCCTCATGAAAATTCATATCCGGGCGGAGAGAAAGCCGTAAAGGCAGAAGATTCATGACCATACTCGGAATATTCAGTGAAATCGAGCCGATCCGTCCCATCATCGGTAAACCGAGCACGATATCCCCTGTGTTTGTCATCCGGTGGACATATACCGCTGCTGCGGCCGTAACGGCTTCATGCCAGTTCGGAATCGCTTTTACATGCTGTAAAGCCGTTTCAGAAAGATAAGCCGTGCTTCTCCGAAAACTTGTTGACGTTCGCGGCGCTCTTTCCGCCAAACTGACGACATCAGGTTCATCCGCAAATTTCTCCATCCAAAATTCCCGATCTTTCAGGAATTGATCAGACGCGCGGTATTCTTGTTCTTCTTTTACCAGCTCCTCCAAAGAGCCGAAGGAGCGCCCGTTATCCGGACGTCCTTCCCGTATTGCGGTGTACATTTGCGCCGTACGCCGTGCCAGCAGTGAAAAACCGTAGCCGTCTATCGCAATGTGGTGAATGCGCTGATACCAGAAAAAGCGTTCCGGTCCCGCCTGAAATAAAATGTCGCGGAACAAAGGCCCGGCCGCCATATCAACGGGCTCAGCCAAATCTGTCTGCATGAGTCTGAGTGCGGCCTGCTTCGGATCAGCTTCTGAACTCACATCTATGACATCGATCGCAGCCTCAAATGGAGGATTGATGATCTGCTTCGGCCCGTCTGCTCCCTCTTCGAAGCGGGCGTGTAATGACGCGGCTTCCGTCAGCACGCGTTCGAGAGCGGTTTTAAATATGTTCACATCGATCGCGCCGTTTATCTCAACGTACTCGCCTGTATTGTAAATCGGATTATCAGGATCAAGCTGCTGCGCAAACCAGATACCGGCTTGTGCGCCTGTCAGAGGCAGCTGTTGTGTATCATGCATTCTATTCTCTCCCTTTATAAATAATCTGCGTTCGGCAAGACTTTTTGAGATCGGGAAGAAAGAAGTCTCCACCACTCTTCCAGCGTCGGGTTCTCCGCCAGTTCCACAAACGTCACTTCAGCTCCGTCACGGCGCCATTGTTCGACAAGGCTCATGATTCTGACGGAGTCAAGACCTCTGTCCAGCAGGTCTTCATGATCCGGAATATCAGACGGTGATTCTTGAAGAATCGCCGCAATTTGTTCCCGCACCCGGTCTTTTGTCAATACGGCGGAAACCTTCTCTTCTCCTTCAGAAACCGGCGCGCCGCCCAGCAGCTCCAGCACTTCGTTTGTCAAAGCTGTGTAAGCGCAGCGCTGAGACGCATATTCGATGGCCATCTTATGTTTTTCTGAAGAAAAATCAGCAACGGCATCTCCGATAAAGAAGCTTTGGATATCATCCATAAATGCTTCACATGCTGTGACGAGGCAGCCGATGTGTGCATAAATTCCCGTAATCATGAGCTGGTCTCTGCCGCTTTCACGCATGATCTCAAGGAGATTCGTCCGTTTAAACGCGCTGTATCTCCACTTTGTGAGGACAATGTCCTGATCATCCGGGGCAAGCTCCGGAATGACCTTTTCTTCATAAGGCCCGCTTTTTAGCCCCGGCCCCCAAAAATCCGTCAGCAACGCACGGTCCGCCGGGTCTTGGCTGCCCGGCTGCGCGGTATACACCACCGGAATGCCGAGTGCTTTGCATTGCTCTTTTATTTTTTTGATATTCTGAGACACCTCTGTGATCGGAGCGACACCTTTCGCAAAAGCATCGACGAAATAATTCTGCATGTCATGGATCAGAAGCACCGCGCGTTTCGGATTCAGCGTCCACGATACTTTATTTTCAGGCATATCTGACGCTGTCGGCAGCGCATATGCGGGAATAGACGGTATAGCCAATGTAAACACTTCCTTTTTTTAAGATTGTTTGATTTCAGCCGGCTTTACTTTTTGGGCGATCGTTTCGCGAAGATCCTTTTTACTGACCTTGCCGACGCCGGTTTTCGGAAAAGAAGCGATAAATTCAATCCGGTCGGGGATTTTATATGCCGCCAGTCCGCGCTCACGCAAAAATGCTTTCAGCTCTCCCGGTTTCGGTGCTTCTCCTTTCGGGATGACGAACACACAGGATCGCTCCCCGAGAAAATCATCCGGCATTGAAACCATGGCGGCATCATGAACGGCAGGATGCGCAAGAAGGTGATTTTCCACCTCCTCAGCGGCTATTTTTTCACCGCCCCGATTGATTTGATCTTTCGCACGTCCTTCGACGATGATATAGCCGTCCGCCGTCAGTTTGACGATATCGCCGGTCTGATAAAATCCGTCGGCTGTGAATGATCTTTCATTATGTTCTGGCGCTTTATAATATCCGCGAATCGTGTAAGGGCCGCGTGTAAACAAATGTCCTGCTTCACCGGGGGCTACATCCCGCCCGTCATCGTCTAAAACCCTCACCTCATCAAAAGGGGACATCGGTCTGCCTTGCGTATTGACAATGATCTCTTCAGGATCATCCAGTCTCGTATAATTCACCAATCCTTCCGCCATTCCGAAAACCTGCTGAAGGGTGCATCCGAAAGCGCTCTTTACGCGGCGGGCTGCCTCAGCGCTGAATTTGGCGCCTCCCACCTGCAGCACTTGAAGGCTTGATAAATCATCACTTCGCGAACCGGATGCGTCCATCCACACCATCGCAAGCGGCGGGACGAGCGCTGTAATCGTGACACGTTCTTTTTCAATTAACGGGAAGCAGTCATCCGGACTCGGCGTCGGTGACAGAACAACCCGGCCTCCGGCATATAAAGTTCCCAGCACACCCGGCGAGCTGAGCGGATAATTATGCGCTGTCGGCAGAGCGGCCAAATAAACGCTGTGATGATCCAAGCCGCATATTTCCGCACTGATGCGCAAACTGTATATGTAATCGTCGTGTGTTCGCGGAATCAGCTTGGACAGCCCCGTACTGCCTCCTGAAAGCTGTAAAAAGGCGACTTCCGCCGGGCTTACATCTTCCAGCTGAACAGGCTCTCTATGCAGGCTGCTCAGTTCCTGAAACTCTTCAGCTTCGCCGGCCACAATGACATGCGCCAAATCCGGAAGTTTGTCTTTCACCTGTCTGGCAAGCGCCCTATAATCAAAACCTGAATGCATATCAGGAATGATGTATGCTTTCGCCTCTGCAAACTCGCAGAAATACGTAATCTCACTGCTTCTATGAGAAGGCAGCGCGAAAACGGGCAGTGCTCCGAGGCGGAACAGCGCGAAAATCACTTCAAAAAACTCAGCGATATTCGGCAGCTGAACGACAACGCGGTCTTCCTTTTGAATTCCGAGCTCATGCAGCCCCGCCGCTAAACGATCGGCCCTTTCATCTAATTCTTTGTAGGTCCAATGTACATCTTTACACGTCACGGCAGTTTGATTTCCGTATAAAGCCGCGCGCTCTTTCAGCATTCCTCCGAACGTCTCACCCTTCCAGCAGCCGTCTTTTCGGTATTTGTCAGCCCATTCTTCCGGCCATGGCGTAAATCCAGTCAGCACGATCCGTTCCCTCCTTTTTTACAACTCATCTTGGTAAAGCCCCATCGCCCGGAGCATGGTGCGGAATTTCGCCGATGTCTCGTCCAGTTCATCCTGCGGCTTTGATCCGGCGACAATTCCGGCACCCGCAAAGAGCCGGAGAGACCTTGTTTCCGCTTCGGCGCAGCGGAGTGCGATAATCCATTCTCCGTCACCTTCAGCATCACACCAGCCCGCCATTCCCGTGTAGAAATTGCGGTCAAACGGCTCAATATCCTGAATCGCTTCTCTTGCCGCATCTGTCGGTGTTCCGCATACCGCGGGTGTCGGATGCAGGGCGATGGCCAGCTCAAGCGATGTCGTTGACGGATCACGCAGCTCTCCCTTTACCTCGGTGGACAGGTGCCACATCGCCTCAGTTTTAATGAGTGACGGTTTTTCCGGCACATCAAGCACACGGCAGAACGGTTTAAGGGCGGCGGCCACGGCGGCCACAACTACGGCATGTTCATGCAGATCTTTTGCTGATTGCAGCAGTTCTTCCGCTCTTCTCTGATCCTCGGCGGGATCTGTGCTGCGTGGTCTGGAACCTGCCAGCGGATTGGACAGAATCGATGTTCCGTTTTTGGACAGCAGCAGTTCAGGACTTGCGCCGAAAAGCGTTTTTCTTGTTTCTGACGTTCCCGTCACATCCGCAGCGAATGTATAGCCGCGCGGGTTGTGCTGCGCCAAATGCTTGACGGCCTGAGGAATGTCGATATCCTTTTCAGCGGTCAGATGAAGCGTCCTTGACAGCACGATTTTGCTGAGCGGACCGTCCGTAATGTTGAATACGCCTTGTTCCACACCGCTCATAAAGCCCTCAGGCTCCGGAACGGGACGGATGTCATATGTATTGGATTGCGGCTTTTCTGCGGAAGATTCCGCAAACGAAAGCGGGCCTGCCGTATGGACATTCTTCGGTACAAAAAGCCGGGAAGCTTTTCTGCCGTCAAAAGGAATGGCGCCGGCCGCAATCGGATGTTTGATGCCGGCTTTCTTTGCCTCAAGAAGCGTCTGTCTCACGCGTTCAGGCAGTGAATCCAGCTGATTTTCCGTGTCTGTATCAGGCACTTCCGCAAACATTCCTTCCGCAAGCATCGTACCTTTCGGGGAAGCTAAAAAGAACGCCCCGGGCTTGTAAGCGTCCAGCACCTCTTTTGCTGACACTTCCGTCAATACATGTTGATTTGTCATGTTTGTCCCTCCTTCTCGTTAAATCAAACGCCTAAAGTAGCGCCGCCATCAACGCATAAATCATGCATCGTAATATGGTTTGCCTGTTCAGAAGCCAGAAACAAAACGGCATTTGCAATATCAGAAGGCTTCGCCAGCTTTTGAAGCGGAATTCCCGTTTTATATGTATCAAGCGAACCTCTGATGACGTCCCGCGCTCCGTTCTCGTCCTGCCACAGCGCCCGCTGCATGTCGGTTTCCGTTGAACCCGGAGATACGATGTTGCAGCGGATATGATGGGCCGCAAGCTCCAGTCCGAGGCATTTCGTAAACATGACGGCAGCCGCTTTTGACGCCGCATAAGCCGCCATGGAAGCACGCGGAACGCCGGCTGCATTCGAACCGACCGTAACGATGGCGCCTTTTTGACGCTCAATCATGTACCGGCTTACAGCCCGCGATACATGAAAAACGCCGGTCGTATTAACAGAAAATGTTTGATCCCAATCTTCATCACTGAGGGATTGCACCGGACCCGGCCGCAGCACGCCGGCAACGTTCGCCAATATTTCAATAGGCCCCATGTCGCGTTCAACGGCGGCGATGATATCATTGACAGCCGCACTGTCAGATACATCTGCGGCAAACCCCTGCGCCTGCACGCCTTTTTTCCGAAGTCTGTCAGTAAGCCCGAGAAGCAGGTCTTCATTTGTATCTATAGCTGCCACATTTACGCCTTGTTCAGCAAGGGCAAGCGCTGTTGCTTCTCCGATGCCTTGAGCGGCGCCGGTGACAACGGCCGTTTTCCCTTTCATTCCCAATGCGTCCATATTATCATTCCCTTTCTATATTGATAATGATTATCATTATCAATTATGATTCAAGACAATCATATCCAAATCAAAACACGCAGTCAATTAGAAAATTAGAATCAGTCGCATTTAGTTCGAAGGGCCTGTTTTTTCTCATGCGGGAGAATACGGGGTATGCGGCCCTCCCGGATTCAGGCAGAAACGCAGGGCTCTGCTGATTAAAACGGGCAGGACAGAAATATGGCCCTCTCCTTCAAACTCGCTGTATTCAGTACGGACTCCATCATCTTCAAAACCGGATAATAAAGAGTACAGCGCCTCTGCGTGCTGCGGGATTCTGCTTTTATGTGTTTTTTCAATTTCTCCCGCAGCCAGCAATACGCTGACTTGAAGATTTTCCGCAGAGAGCCGGTCCGACAAACGTTCCGCTTTTTCCTGAATAAAACGCTTGTTCCAGTGAATTGACGGACTCCCGGCAACATAGGTCTGAAACATGTCCGGCCTCGTCAAAAGCACTTGCAGCACAAAAAGACCGCCCAGCGAATGGCCGAAAATCGTCTGCCTGCCTCTGTCGATCGGATAATCCCGCTCCATCGCGGGCTTTACTTCTTCTTCTATAAAACTCAGAAACGCTTCCGCCCCTCCCTGTTCGGGCCATGCCGCGCCGCGCGGATGCACCGGCAGTTCTGATTCAGAAAGCGGCATCGTAAAATCACTGTGCCGTTCGGCGGAAAACGGCTGATCTGTCGGGTAGCCGATTCCGACAATCACCGCCGGAACAACGCCTGTTTTTTCAGGCCGTCGGCTTTGCACCCGCAAAGCTTCGGCCATTGTGCCGAATACGGAATTCGCATCGAGCAGGTATATGACAGGGAAACCGGATGCAGGCGGTTCTTCCTGAGGAAAAGAGACAAAGATACGATACGTACGGCCTCCTTTAGAGCGCATTTCTCTTACTTCTGTGCCCGGAACCGCGTATCGGCCGGCCGGCGTGAAACCCCGTTTTATTTGTTTTCCGTCCATTATGTGTTCATCCCCTTTGCGGCAATTACTTTATCTATGCTTATTGATAATGATTTTCAATATCAAAAGACACCTCAAATAATAGGTTTTTTGCCAAACAAAGTCAATGGATTTTTGATATAAAAAAAGCACCTTATTTCAATAAGGTACCTAAGAACTATATAGTGATAGGGGCTTAATCCCATGTAAAGCGCTCATTCTTCCATGGATCTCCCCTCATATGGTAACCGTTTTTCTCCCAAAAGCCGGGGTGGTTTTCCTTTGTGAACTGAATGCCGCGCAGCCATTTGGCGCTTTTCCAAAAATAAAGGTGGGGGAAAACGCCTCTGAGCGGATAGCCGTGCTCTGGCGTTAACGGCTCGCCGTTATGCGCATATGCCAGCAGGGATGTTTCCCGCGTAAAATCAGAAAGCGGCAGGTTGGCCGTCCAGCCCTCTTCAGCGTGCAGAATGACGAATCCCGCTTCTTTGTGCACGCCCGCTTTTTCAGCGATGTCTTTGGCGCGTATTCCCTGCCAGATATTATCAAGACGGGACCAGCCCGTGACGCAATGAATATCATTTTTCAATTCGGCTTCAGGAAAGGCTTTGATATCTTCAAAGCTTAACAGCATAGGACGGTCAACAAGCCCGTACACCTGCAGGTTCCATTTTGACATATCTTCATAATAAGGAACATTTCCGGCGTGAAGCACGGGAAACTTCGTTGTGACATTTTGGTTTGGCGGAATCCGTTCCGACTGTTTTGTTTGTTTCGTTTTCCCGAAAAACATATGGCTCCCTCCATTTAGTAAACCTGTATTAAATCTGTGTTGACAATCAATCACCCTTCGATTACGCTAATCTGGTACAAGTGTAAGGGGGAAAAACAAATGAAACAACGCAACCTTCGCGCGGGCGATATGGCGCTTATCGGCATGTTTGCCGCACTGATGGCCATCGGCGCCAACATTACATCAATGGCTCCTTTTTTGCAAGTTGCGGGAATTCCGTTATCGCTGCAGCCTTTCTTTTGTCTGTTAGCCGCGATGCTTCTCGGCGCCAGACGGGCAGCCATCGCAATGACGGTATACGCATTGGCCGGACTCGCGGGGGCGCCTGTTTTCGCCCAATTCTCAGCAGGCTTTGCGCCGTTTATCGGAAAGAGCGGCGGATTTATTCTCGCTTACATCCCGGCGGCATTTGCAGCCGGATGGCTGCTGGAAAAAACAAAAAAACCCGGCCGCCTGCATTATGCATGGGCCTCTTTGATCGGTACCGCCGTCATTTATATCATTGGCACGACCTATACGTATATTGCGCTGAAATTATGGCTTCATGCTCCGATCAGCTACGGAATGGCCTGGTTTTACATGATATGGTTTTTCATAAAAGATATCATTTTAGCACTGTTATTGGCATCAATCGCGCCTGCCGTTTACAGGTCTATTCATAAAGCGACGGGGTTCAGCAGAAATCCGGCGTAAGATGTTCTCAGCATACAAAAAGGCTCCCCTTTCCGGGAGCCTTTTTTTACAGAACAAGCGCGGCAATCCAGCCGAATATCACAAGCGGGATGTTATAGAAAATAAATGTCGGTACGCACGTATCCCATATGTGGTGGTGCTGTCCGTCGGCGCTGAGGCCTGACGTCGGGCCGAGCGTACTGTCACTTGCAGGAGAACCCGCATCGCCGACCGCCGCAGCCGCTCCGATTATCGCGACCGTCGCCATCGGGCTGAATCCGAGCTGAGCGCACAGCGGGACGAATATGGTTGTAATGACGGGTACGGTTGCAAATGATGACCCGATTCCCATCGTGATTAATAAACCGACGATTAGCATCAGGAGCGCGCCTACTGATTGGCTGTGGCCGATCCATCCTGTTGACGCTTTGACTAAGGAAGCCACATCGCCCGTTTTATTCAATACATTTGAAAAACCGGCCGCAACAAGCATGACAAATCCGATAAAAGCCATCAGAGTCATACCGTCCGTGATCAGCTTATCCGCTTCATTGCGCTTCATGACTCCGCTGATAAACAGCGTAAACAAGCCGGCAAGCGCGCCCATGATCATACCTTCCACTCCGAGCACTTGTGACAGATAGAGCTGAACGGCAAGCGACACGGCAATGGAGACCAGGGCGATGGCAATGCTTTTTTTCGTATAAGGAGAAGACGATAGTCCGGCAATCTCCTTCGTCTCATATTTCTTCGGTTTCCGGAAGACGATGACGGCTAAAATTAAACCGACCGCCATCCCGGCCGTCGGGATGATTAAAGCATACGGGATATCACTGAGCGGCACCTTTAAACCGGCTGAGGCCATATTATCTCTCAGCATCCCCTGGAAAATCTGTCCGAATCCGACAGGCAGAACGATATACGGCGCAGTCAGTCCGAATGTCATCACACACGCGATCAGCCTGCGGTCTATTTCAAGTTCGTTAAATATTTTTAAAAGCGGCGGAATCAATACAGGAATAAACGCAATGTGAACGGGCACCACGTTTTGCGAGAAACAGGATATGATTAAAATAATCAGTACGATTAACACTTTTGACAGTGCTTTTTTCCGCGAATCTTCCTTTTTTCCGATTAGTTTGACAGACGCTTCCACCATTGCATCGGGAAGCCCCGTCTTTGTCAGCGCCGCGGCAAATGCTCCGAGCAGCGCGTAGCTGACCGCGACGGTGGCATTTCCGCCGAGACCGTCCGTAAAAGCCTTCACCGTCTCTCCGAGGCCTAAGCCGCCGGTCAGCCCGCCGGCAAGCGCGCCGATCATTAAAGCTATAATAATATTGACACGCAGCAGGCTTAAGACGAGCATAAGCAATACTGCGACAACAACAGCATTCATTGATGAGTCCCTCCAAAAATCCTTTAGTTTACTAATGTAGTAGATAATTAAAGTTAACATATATTCTGTGCTTTAGTCAACTAAAGATTTCGGAAATCAAAAAACCCGCTGCATCAAGGCAGCGGGATGCTGTTATCTTTCGGGCGTAAAGCGCTCAGTCAAAACAGCCAACGTCCTTGCCATGACGCCTGTTGCGCCGGCAGGGCCGAAGCATGTCGCTTTATTCGCCGTCGCGGTTCCCGCAATATCGAGATGAACCCACGGCGTGTTTTCCGCGAATTCACCAATGAATGCCCCCGCCATAATCGCGTGGCCTTCTCTTCCCGGAGAATTGTTCAAATCAGCCATCTGACTGTTTCTCACCCGTTTTTTATCCTTTTCTGTAATCGGAAGCTGCCAGATCGGCTCGCCGGATTCTTTCGCCGATTCAGCCACCTGTTCATAAAACGCGGCGTGATTGGTCATGGCGCCCGTCATTTCGTTTCCTAAGGCGACAATGACACCGCCCGTTAACGTTGCGACGTCTATGAGGACAGAGGCTCCGTGCTGCTTAGCGTATGTGATGCCGTCGGCAAGCACGAGACGCCCTTCCGCATCGGTGTTCAGAATCTCAATGGTTTTTCCGCTGAGCGAAACGATGACATCATCCGGCTTCATGGCATCGGACGAAATCATGTTGTCCGTAGACGGTATGACGGCGAGCACGTTTTGTTCAGGCCGCAGTTCGCCGATAATTTCCATCGCGCCCAATACCGAAGCGGCTCCTCCCATATCGCTTTTCATGCCGACGATGCCGGTTTTCGGCTTAATTGAATATCCGCCCGTATCAAAGGTAATTCCTTTACCGACCAGGCCGATGACGTCTTCCCACTGATCTTTGCCCTGATACTTCAGAACGATCATTTTCGGCGGTTCGGATGAGCCCTTGTTAACAGCAAGCAGCCCGCCCATGCCGAGCTCTTCCATTTCATCTTTTTCTAAAACTTCACACTCGAAATCGTATTTTGCCGCAAGCTCAGCGGCATATGACGCCAAATCGGTGGCCGTCAGCATATTACCCGGCATATTTACAAGCGTGCGGGCTGAATTCGTCCCTTGGCCGTATGCCGCGCCGACGTTCAGGCCGGCCTGAACTTCCCTCAGGTCTTCTTCGGTCACGGCGCAGACTGATTTCAGTTCCTGATCCGGCTCATTTGATTTATGTTTATAATCCTGCACTTCGTAAACCGCAAGCAGACAGCTTTCTGAAAGCGCATGAGCGGCATCGGCGGCAGGCACTTCACCGGAGACGAATGTATCGAGCAAAACGGATACTTCCTGTTTTTTATCTTGATGAATCTGCTGAAATACTCGTGCAAAGCATTCTTTCGTATCTTCAAACGAATAATCCGCTTCTCTTCCCAGGCCGATAAAATAAATACGTTTCATACCGGTCGCAGCCGGAGGGTATACTTTTGATACACGATTGCGTTTGGCGGACACATCACCATCCTTTAACAGCTGGGTCAGATGACCGTCCAATTTATCATCCAATTCCTTCGTAAATCCGTTCAGCGTGCTTTTTTGAAAAAGACCGATGACCAGTGTTTCGGGATGCCGCAGTTGATCAGATGCATAAAACATGAGTACACACTCCTTATGTGGGTATTTGTTATGTAAAGTGGTATAATGAAAAAACATTTTTCATTGATTTTATTTTACCAAACTAAGGGCGTTTTCTGCAGTTTTTCGATACGATCGGAATCAGCAGATACAGAAAGGATGTCGCATATGGATGTACTTATGAATTTTCCTTTACTGGCGAGTTTTGCCGCCATTATTTTTGCCCAAGTTGTAAAAGTGCCTATTCAATTTATCGTATCCAAAAAACTTGACTGGTCTCTTGTGACGAGCACCGGCGGCATGCCGAGCTCCCATTCCGCCGCCGTCACTGCGCTGTCAACCGGAGTCGCTTTGCAACAGGGGCTGGACTCGCCCCTGTTTGCAGTTGCGGCGATTTTCGCCGTCATTACGATGTTCGACGCTACAGGTGTCAGGCGGCATGCGGGTGAACAGGCGACGGTCATTAATAAACTGGTCATCGACTTTAATCGGTTTGTCAGCGAAGCGAAGGACTTTCAGAAAGCGGAAGAGAAGGAAAAACAGAAGAAACTGAAAGAACTGCTCGGCCATCAGCCGATTGAAGTGTTCTTCGGCGGCGTCACCGGTATTGTGCTGACATTGATTTTAGATTATCTCTTTATGTAAAAAACGCTTCAGCGGATGCTGAAGCGTTTTTATTCTTTTACCGTTTTGTATTGATTTCTGAACACTTGCATCGACTTTGTTTCGTTCAGCTTTACAAGTTCGTCCTCGGTCACTGTGCCGTTCCCTTTTTTAATCATGTAGACCTCAAGTGTTTTTTTGCCCCAATTGTTATAGACGTCCTTGACGGTGTCAAAGTAGAGGTCAAGGCGGCTGCCTTTAATTTTTGAGCCGGTATCGGCGACAACCCCGTAACCGTAATTCGGTATAAACAGAATCGTCCCGATCGGGAAAACAGACGGATCGGCCGCAACAGTTGAATATAAATCGCGTTTGACCTTCACGCCTGAATATGTAATTCCGTACTGCGGATGACCCGGAGATTTTCCGGTAGATTCCGCTCCGGCGGTATAACCGGTGGCCGTCACCTTATGTGACGGATAGCGTTCCCAGTCAAAAGCTTCTTCCAGCGGTTTTATCCTGCCTGATGCCTTCTTTTCCGGCTGATTCTGTAAGGATTGAAACGGAGTGCCGATGTTTTTCAAAACGGCGCCGCGATGCTCGGTCATCCAGTTTGTCAGATCCTTTGCTTCAACACCGGTTATGGAAAAGTATGTCGCATGGCATGCACCCAAAAAGAGCACGATCATGAATACGCGTCTGATTATCGTCAATCTGAAATCACTCTCCTCCGAGTCATTGTTCCCAACTCGGTGAGGTGCTATACAAAAAGCGCCGCGACACAAAAAAAGCTTTCTCAAATAAGAAAGCGGCTTAAAACATTTGATATCCTCTTTTTCTGAGCGCCTTTATGGCAATGCCTGACGTGATGGCTCCCGCCAGTCCGCCCGCCAAAATCACGACATCCGCAACCGCTAATGACATGATACGCTGAAACAGGCTTTGAAAGGATTCCCCCGGCGCCTGCACGTAACTGATCATCTTTTGATTGCTGATAATGAAAAGGCATACAATCGGATAGACAACAGCCATAATCCACGACATTCTAAGCAGCATGTTCAACAGAAAGCCTATGCCGAAAAACAGTACAAAAAATAGTACGATTGAGATCAGGACAACCGGCAAACTAATCACAAACATCCACCCCCTACAGCACTTTCAGTGTACCTCGGGGGCGGTAAAAAAGTCAACGTCTGGAAAAATCATCGTCTCTCTTTGCCGCTTCCCTGGCAGGAGGGACATGTTTCGGAGCCGCCAAGAAGCAATTGAAAATACCCTTTACCTGAGCAGAACGGACACGCCGCCGTGCTTTTTGCTGTCGTTTTCATGCGGATCACCCTTTTTCTCAATTTTCTGATAATATATCATATTTACTTGTCAAGCACCAAGTCAGAATATGTAACAAAACAACTCATGTAAGCGGAAACATTCTTTTTTTTCTTTTACATGCTTTTGATAGCGCTCTTTTTTAAAAGAAGAGAAAACCCGCGGCCGCGGGTTTTCAGAAGAATTTAAACTTCCCTTTTTTCAGCGTCAGGCCCAGCCCGCCGATCATAAAGAGCGAGCGGTTGTCAATGACCTTTTTCATAAAGGACGCCGGCATGCCTTTGAGCTTCCTGCCGTATACGACTCCGACAGCGTTATGCTCACCGAGGGAGGCGACGGTTCCTTTAATGTCAGGCTTGAACTCTTCAAGCTGGCCTCCTTTAATCAAACCGCCCAGATTTTTGGCGACCGTTTCTCCTTGCTGCATCGCGATCTGAGCAGTCGGCGGGTACGGCCGTTCCGTCTCTTCATTGATAAAGAGCGAGCTGTCGCCGAGTATAAAAACGTCATCATGTCCCGGCGCCCGAAGATCAGGGTTGACCTTGACACGGCCGCGCATATTTTCAAAACCCGCTTCCTCCACGATCGGATGTCCGCGCACGCCCGCCGCCCAGACAACGGTCTGCGATTTGATTTCTTCCGGCTCTTCATCTTTCTTGCCGACTGTGACACCGTCTGCGCGGCATTCTTGAACCGCGGTGCCGATTTTAAATTCAACGCCTTTGCTCTCAAGGTATTGAACGGCGTAATCGACAAGCTCCGGATCAAATCCCGGCAAAACCGTCGGGGCGGCCTCGACACAGACGATCCGGACGAGACTTTCATCTATATCATAATATCTGCATAACTCCGGCTTGCGGTTCGCAAGTTCACCGAGAAATTCAATTCCCGTAAAGCCCGCTCCGCCGACAACGATGGTTAAGCGGTCAGGGCGTTTTTCAGCCTCCGTATTGTATGTCGCAAATTGGAGCTCAATATGGTCTTTCAGCTGGCGCGACGTATTAATATTCGCGATCGGAAAAGCGAATTCTTTTAAGCCTTTAATCCCGAATGTTTCAGGGACGGCGCCAAGCCCGATGACGAGATAATCATAAGGGATGTCCCCTTGTGAAAGCGTCACCTTTTTATTTTGCACATCTATCGCTTTTACGGTATCCTGCACAAATTTGACCCGTGATTCATTGATTACATCTTTTATTTGATATCTGCAGCGGTCATGATGCAGCGTTCCTGCGCTCGCTTCATGCATCCATGTCGTTTCATAATGATAATTGTGTTTATTGACCAAAGTAATGTCAGCGTCATTTGCCCCGATATGCTTCGGAAGCCTTGTTACTGTCATTAATCCACCATAACCTGCACCTAAAACCACGATTTTGGGTTTATTCAATGCCATCACATCCACCTTCTTTTTTTTGCTGTTAGACGCATAATCAAATCAACATTTGTATTAGCTTCAGCTTATTGGCGGGATTTTATGAAATGAAATATAAATTTTTTTAGAAAACCGCACATGTCTGCATATCACCATACTATCCGGAAGAATCGGAAAACATTCAGGAAAAAACAGATTGGAATTTGTCCCCATCTTAGCGGCGGCCGCAATTTTTTTCAAGAATGAAGCGGCCGGGCGGTTTTCGGCACTCGTCATCCTTTCAAATTCTATGTTATAATTAATAACAATTTTCAATTAGGAGGCAATTTGGTATGCAAGAGGATTCAAAGGTTTATGATATTACGGTCATCGGCGGCGGCCCGGTCGGCCTGTTTACCGCTTTTTACGGGGGAATGAGACAGGCGAGCGTCAAAATCATCGAGAGCCTGCCTCAGCTTGGCGGCCAGCTCAGCGCGCTGTACCCTGAAAAATATATTTATGATGTAGCCGGATTCCCGAAAATCCGCGCCCAGGAACTTGTGAACAACTTAAAAGAGCAAATGGCAAAGTTTGATCAGACCATCTGCTTAGAGCAGGCCGTTGAATCTGTTGAAAAACAGGCGGACGGTGTGTTTAAGCTTGTCACGAATTCAGAAACGCATTATTCAAAAACGGTTATTATCACCGCGGGAAACGGCGCATTTAAGCCGAGAAAGCTTGAGCTGGAATCAGCGGAACAATATGAGGGCAAAAACCTGCACTACTTCATTGACGACCTCAATCAATTCGCAGGCAGACGCGTTGCCGTTCTGGGCGGCGGCGATTCCGCGGTGGACTGGGCGCTCATGCTTGAGCCGATCGCCAAAGAAGTCAGCATCATCCACCGCCGTGATAAATTCCGCGCGCATGAGCACAGTGTCGAAAACCTGCATAATTCTAAAGTCAACGTGCTGACACCGTTTGTTCCCGCTGAACTTGTCGGTGAAGACCGGATCGAACAGCTCGTTCTCGAAGAAGTGAAAGGCGACCGTAAAGAAATCATCGAAATTGATGACCTGATCGTAAACTACGGCTTTGTTTCTTCTCTCGGCCCGATTAAAAACTGGGGCCTTGAAATCGAGAAAAATTCCATCGTCGTCAAAAGCACGATGGAAACGAATATTGAAGGCTTCTTTGCCGCCGGAGATATCTGCACATATGAAGGCAAAGTCAAGCTGATCGCCAGCGGTTTCGGCGAAGCTCCGACAGCCGTGAACAACGCGAAGGCTTACATGGACCCGAAAGCACGCGTCCAGCCTCTGCATTCTACAAGCATGTTTGAAAAATAATATAAAAAAGAGTCTGTGTCCTGCCGGCACAGACTCTTTTTTATTTAAATATCCAAATATAATTCATGACGGTTCCGACAACGAGCGCAATGACAAGCGCCGACACGGCCCAAATCGTGCCTAAAATAATCCGGTCCTGTATTTTCTGGGCTTTCGGGCTGTGCCCGGGCTGTTTTTGTTCCACACCGGCCCCTCCCTTCTTCTGCAAATCTATCTATCGTAACAAATGTCTTACAACACCCAATACTACTATGATAACCAAACTGCAAATGGATGACAAGCTGACCGCATATGAGGCAGCATGAAATCATTTGACATTCCTGACAAAACAAAGTACATTATAAAAAGACGAACATTTTAGTTTTATTTAATTATATTATTCGCTTTTAGGGGTGTTATATATGGAAAATGTATTTGATTACGAAGATATTCAGCTGATTCCTGCAAAATGCATTGTGGACAGCCGATCTGAATGTGATACATCAGTTACATTGGGCGGACACACGTTTAAACTTCCGGTCGTGCCGGCCAACATGCAGACGATTATAGATGAAAACATCGCGGCTTGGCTCGCGGAAAACGGGTATTTTTATATCATGCACCGCTTCGAGCCGGAAAAACGCCTGGCTTTTGTCCGGGATATGAAAGCGCGCGGACTGATTTCTTCCATCAGTGTCGGCGTGAAGGAAAATGATTATGAATTCATCCGGGAGCTGAAAGCACAGAAGCTTGTGCCGGATTATATTACCATTGATATCGCTCACGGCCATTCCAATGCCGTGATCAGCATGATTCAATTTATTAAAGAACATGTCCCGGAAAGCTTTGTCATCGCAGGGAATGTCGGGACGCCTGAAGCTGTAAGGGAGCTGGAACGCGCGGGCGCCGACGCGACAAAAGTCGGAATCGGCCCCGGGAAAGTCTGCATCACCAAAATTAAAACCGGCTTCGGAACCGGCGGGTGGCAATTAGCCGCGCTTCGCTGGTGCGCAAAAGCGGCGAGCAAACCGATCATAGCCGACGGCGGCATCCGCACGCACGGCGATATCGCGAAATCCATCCGATTCGGCGCGTCTATGGTCATGATCGGGTCATTATTCGCCGGCCACGAAGAATCACCGGGCCAAACGATCGAAATCGACGGCAAGCTGTACAAAGAATATTTCGGCTCCGCTTCTGAATTTCAAAAAGGCGAAAAGAAAAACGTCGAAGGCAAAAAAATGCATGTCGAACATAAAGGGTCTTTACAGGACACGCTGATTGAAATGGAGCAGGATCTGCAATCTTCCATCTCTTACGCCGGCGGCAATACACTCGAAGCCATCCGCAATGTCGACTACGTGATCGTAAAAAACTCTATTTTCAACGGCGACAGATTTTAACACACAGCAGAGCCGCTCGAAGATAAAAAAATGACATTCAATATGAATGTCATTTTTTTATTAAATACCGAAATAAAGAGCCGCACTGGCTAACAGATTAATCACAAAAATAAACAAAAAGATGTAACGAATGAATTTATTTTGCACCGGTGCAAATATAAAGAGATATAGTCCTGCCACCCCAAAAGTAAGAACAGGAAACAGCCACTCAAAGGATAAAGAAATGATATAACCGATAATCATAACAATCGGCACACCGATTAATGATAATTTACTTCTCATATGATTTCTGCCCCTTTTACTTAAAAATTGGTGTGATGTAAGCTTCAATAATGGCAGCGGCGATCAGCAGACAAATAATTATGAGCACCAATATTCCAATATGCCTGAACATTGAAGCCATTATCTTTTTTTCCTTAGAAAAACACAGCCTGATGACCAATTCAACGCCCTTAAAACCAATGGCGCCACTTAATAATAACGCGGGAACTTCAAATATACCATGAGGAATTAGCAGTAAAAAAATCTGATAAAAAGGAACCCCGCTATGCAGATTTTCTATGATAGAGCCGCTTAAAATAAACCCGTTGGTGAATAAATAAAAGATTGAGGTCAACCCAAAGGTAAAAAAACCCGCGGCTAAAAACAGACAAGCGATTGCATTGTTTTTCAGCAGTTCAACCGCGCCTGACGAACCGTTGTAAGACGCGGTTGAAGCAAAGTGATCGAAAAAAAACGCAGCGATCACACCGCCTGAAAAAAACAGCAATGACGCGGTTAACGGAATGGCGGACGTTCTGATTGCCGGCAACATGCGGTTCATCATGTATAGATACTCTCAGCCAATTCTTCAATCTCTTCTAATGAATGCTCGGATGACTGATACTCCGCCGCAAAAACGCCTTCATGTATAATACCGATCGTATCGCACAGCGAATGCGCCAGCTCCAGCAGGTGAGTCGATAACAGGACCGTATTTCCCTGCTTGACGTACTCCTTTAATAACGTCCGTATCGTTTTACCGCTGATTAAATCAATGCCCGTCAGCGGCTCGTCAAGAATTAATATCTTTGGCTGATGAATGAGCGCGGCCGCAATTGATAATTTTTGTTTCATTCCATGTGAATATGTTTTAATCAGCTGATTTCCGTCTTGAGCAAGCTTCAGCGTCTCTAACATATTCTTTATATAATCATTTGTCCGCTGAGACGGCACTTGAAACATCTCCGCTGTAAAACGCAAGTATTCGACTCCCGTTAAGTAATCATATAAAAAAGCATGGTCGGGCACAAAACCGATATCAGCCGATATTTGCCCCCCCTCTTCTGAATCCAGTTCCTTGCCGTCAATCATGACGCGGCCTGAAGTCGGTTTAAGCAGGCCCGAAATGATTTTCAAAGTCGTTGTTTTCCCGACTCCATTAGTCCCCAGCAAGGCATAGATTGAGCCTTTTTTCACCTCAAACGAAATATCTTTCAACACCTGTTTTTCACTATAGTTTTTTTGTATATTCACTAATTTAATCATTGTTCGCAAACCTTTCCGCCATATTGATTCTGCGAAGAAACAGAAACATGACTCCATAGTTTAATAGTGTGAACAGGACAAAAATACCTGATGCCGAATGAATAAGCATCGTTTCAAGTTCCGGCTTTTTATAGATAAAATACGACGTGATCGCAGCGATTTGAAGCGACACAATGAAAATGAAAGAACTGTATAAGTTGTTATACGTCTTTGCTTTCCCCGCTTCTCCAATCTCGTACAGATGCTCCCAGTTTTTCTTAGGATACAGGGCGGTGCTTGAAATCTGGACAAGACTGTATAAAAAACCCGAACATAAAAACACAATAAACAAGTAGATCGTCAGCGCCGCGGAAGACGGAAAAAACACCGTAATCAAAATGGTGATGATGAACGAATAGATAAGAGCGGCGAGATTATAAATACATACTTTCGGAAACACCAGCTGCCACGCATGTTTAATATTCCGGTGAAACAAATGCTGATTTTTTATTTCCCCGTCAACTGACAATACTGTTTTGAGCGCATCTCCGACGAGCTGATACGAAAAGTTCGCAATGATAACCGCCGCAGACACGATGGCGGCTGCCGAATACCCGATAAAGTGATGCGATAGAAGCGGAATACAAAAACCTAAAAACAGCATGAACAAATACAGCATACTGCCGAAGTTCCTGATAAAAAACCCGTCAATTCTCGATAAGAACAGCAGATCCTTTTGAAAAACGGCATGAAATATTTTGTTATTTCTATATAATTTCAGCTTTGGCGCAAAATCTGCGTTTGTCAAAAACATATATGGAATAAGGTCCATTTTCTTCAGGGTGGCCGACCACAGTTTAAACATTCCCGCCGTTAAAAGGATGGCGGCCGCAAACACCGCAGCGAAAACGAGCACGGAATGTGAGCTGAATGCTAACCATACATACGGCGTATTCATGAGGATGTTCCGGAAAGCCGGTGTCTCCGTAAAGCTTGAAAGATCCTTTGCGGTATACTCCCCAAACACGAGAAGATAAACGGCATACCCGACTGCAAGCGGAACCAGCAGGCTGACGCTGAATAAAACGCCTTTCATGATTTTCAAGTAAAACAATTTGCTCCACATATTTGTAAGAAGATAAACAACATAAGAAAACAGCATAGATAAAAATAAATTGAGAAGAAAATAAACGAAGCCCAAGAAAAATACGATGATCGCCGCAGACCCCGTCATGCCTGCGCTTGATAAAAACAAAAAAACCGGAAAAACAAAAAGATACCATACGAAAATGGTTTTTTTGATCGCCTGGCCGGCAAAAACAGAAAACAGCTGTAAAAAACGAACCTTTTTTAATTGATGAATGACCTTACGCGTATCCAGCAGAAAGGCATTGTGATGTTCTTTAAAGAAGCCGGCAGCCCAAAAAAGCTGCTCAAGTGAAACGGCGATTAAAACAAATTGCCCCCATGCGCTGAGGGGCAGCTGAATCAGTTTTGTCCCGAATACAACACCGCATCCCAGGAAAACGAGATATAAACATAACAGAGAAATAATAATGGCAGACAGCACTTTGCTGTTGAGTTGAGGAATGCCCCAATCTTCCTTTCTTTTTCGAAACGATGACAGGGTATTATATTTGATAAGAGCCGCAATTTGTTTGACTATCATACTTTCAATCCTTACATATGTATTTGGGAGAGAGGCTCTTTTTGCAGCTTGTACAAAAAGAGCAATTATTTATTGATCGATTTTACCAAGCAGCTGCGTATTTTTTGCCGTATTTCTTAATCATTGTTTTTGCTGTTGCAACGATTGCATAAGAAATTGCGCCTGCGCCTGTAACGATACCGATAAGAGAAATGATAGAAGCAATTGTTGATGCCGCATCAATAATATCAATTGCTTTTTTAGCTGCTGCTGTAGAGATGCCTAGAGTTGAAGCTAATTCAGCATTGGCTGAGAATGCATGAGCCGCCGCCACGTTTAATTCAGTTCCCGTTAATAATAGTGCATAAACCAATGTTGCTGCAGCAAGAGCCGCGCCAAACAAAATGAAAGACTTTTTATTAGATTTTACTAAGTTCATCATAACATCTCCCTACTCTGTTTTTTAATTTATAATAAAATTCAGCTTAATTGACTCTCTCCCGAGCTAAATTTTATCCGCCATAAAATAGTTTAAGAAAATAGTAAAGAGTTTTAGTAAAACAAAACATCCAGTCAAAATGATTCTCTTGCCTTTACTGAGATCGGTCAGTTTTCCTGCGGCAGCATAAAGAGCCGCGATTGATATGAGCAGAAATGGGTCCAGCAGCTGCAGACTCAAGCTGGTGCCGCCGGCAGAATATATAAGCGAGGAATCAGCCGTTAAGTAATTAACAACTGAAAGAATCAACATTTTAAATGCCGAGATTAAAGAAGTCAGTGTATATAGAAGCAAATATATTTTTTTCGGTTTTTTTGTACCGAGAATAAAAGCGGCAACGAATAACAGAAATCCGCCTATCAGAATTTCCACAAAAGTTGTAAAGATCATAAACCCTTGCAGAAACATGACAATCGTACGAACACTTTTCTCCCCGATATCATAGGTACTTTCTCCGACGGAAGAATAATACGACTGCAGAACTTTATCTGAAATACTGAATTGGAAGAGTAATGAACAGATCAAAATGATGAAAAAAGAACTTAAAAATATTTTTTTATTGCTCAATTGACCTATCATATTATCATCCTTTTCTTACAAAATAAATTAACTATTCTATACTTTTACAATTTAGTTTAATCCTATCAAAAAATCAATATCCTTTCGAAAAATATGACTTTAGGACGTGTTGACAAAGAGCATATCTTTCAGAGTTTTTGGTGCTATGTACCCTTTATTTTTTTTCGAATTTGCAAATAGTATGATTTAGACAATTGATTTGAAGTTTTAGGAAGAACCTGTCGAAAGAGACGCAGGATATAAAAAAGGAGGATATCGTCATGTATCCTCCGGATGTATGATCGCCAGCACCTGATGATCTTCCCATTTTCCATTTATTTTTACATTTTTTCTCGCAATGCCTTCTTTATGAAAGCCAGCTTTTTCGAGCACCCGGATTGACGCCTTATTGTGCGGCATGACTCCGGCTTCTATCCGATGCAGTTTCAGCTCATTGAATGCATAATCGACTGCCAGCTTGACAGCCTTCGTCGCATAGCCTTTTCCGTTATGTTCACCATCTAAAAAGTAACCGATAAAAGCGCTTTGGAGGGAACCCCGAACCACCTGAAAAAGGCTGATCGTGCCAATCAGGGTCTGGTCCTGAAGAAAAATGCCGAAGCTGTATTCTGTGTCATTTTCCGCATTCTTCAGTGATTGTTCAATTCGTTTTTTCCGGCCTTCCAGCGTATAAAAATCCTCTTGTCTCGACATGGCAAACCGTTCAAAAAACATGCGGTTTTCCGTCTGCAAAACCAGTTCTCGCTCTGCATCATTCAGGCTGAGCGGCCTGATATCAACGCTGTTTCCTTCCTGCACATGCATCGCCGTCCTTTTGTTTTGATCAGAAACGTTTTTTAATTGTCTCTTACCCATGTTATACGGTACGCTTTATCGCATCAAGAAAATTCCAATACTTCACATTCACCTTTCCTTTCGTGACCTATGTCTGATGTGAGTAACCGAAACGGAATCACAAGGTTCTTTTGTTGACTTAAACCGTGCTTTAAGCCGTATCATCATATTGTGACAAGGAAAGAATAGTTTTGGCGGGTTTCCCGATGGATCTAAAAATCAATTTTACAGAATCACTGCTGTCTTATTTCATGCCTATTTGCGGGATGAATATATTGATTGGATCAAAGCTGAAATGTGACAAAGAAATGTAAAAACAATCGGAAAAGAGGAGATAATATGAAACTGACGGGAAATACAATACTGATTACAGGCGGAAATGCCGGAATAGGATTGGCTTTCGCAGAACGGTTTTTAAAAGCGGGAAATAAAGTCATCGTGACCGGACGGCGTGAGCACGCTCTTCAAAAAGCAAAGGAAACATTCCCGGATCTTATTACATATGTCAGTGATTTGAGCATTCCATCTGAACGTATATCACTGTTTGATTGGGTGAAAGAAAATTATCCGGAAGTGAATGTGTTAGTAAACAACGCGGGGATTCAACAACGGTTTCATGTGCTGAAAGCGGATGCGAAGGATAATTGGGACTATTTCAATAAAGAAATCACAACGAACATTGAAGCTCCCTTCCACCTGTCTATGCTGTTCGCTCCGTTTTTTGCCGGAAAAGAAGATGCGGCTGTCATTAACGTCTCTTCGGGATTGGCTTTTACACCGCTTGCCATTGCACCGATCTATTCAGCAACGAAAGCGGCGCTTCATTCATTTACAATGAGTCTGAGACATCAGCTTTCTGATTCATCTGTAGAAGTGATTGAAGTTGCGCCTCCGGCGGTGAATACAGATTTAGGCGGAGCAGGGCTGCATACTCAAGGAGAACCGCTGGATGAATTCGCTGATGGGATTTTTAAAGGACTGAAAGAGGGCAAACAAGAAATCGGATATGGTTCTTCAGTCGAACGGCTGCGCATGCCACGGGATAAAGCCGATGAACATACGGCAAATATGTACAATGCGATGAAACATACAATTGAATAACCTCTTTGAAAAAGCAAAACCCGCTTCTGTTGAGCGGGTTTTATTTTTATTAAACAGATAAACGCCTTTCTTAACAATGGTGCAAGCGCCATCGAAAAGAAAGACGTCATATTTTTTCATCCTAAGAATAGCGGGTTGACCCTTAGCACTCTTCCGGCGTACCGGCGTTTTTGGCCGTGCGGAAAGAAGATCCGCAGCCGCAGGAAGCGATGGCATTCGGGTTGTCAATGGTGAAACCGCCGCCCATCATGGACTGTTTGAAGTCAATGATCGTGCCGGTCATAATATCAAGGCTTTCGCTGTCGACCAAAACGGTGATTCCGTGCTGTTCAAACATGCTGTCTTTTTCGCCTTTTTCGTGCTCAAATCCCATTCCGTAAGACAGGCCGCTGCAGCCGCCGCCTTTTACGCCCACACGGAGAAACGCGTTTTCTTCTTCATGCTCTTTCATCATATCTTTTATATGCAAAGCCGCTGCTTCAGTGATGGTTACTGGAACACTCATAGGTAGACCTCCTTTTTTAAAAACGATGCTAGTATCTATTATAAACCTTGAGGAGAGTATTTCTCAAACGAGCTGTTTACAAATAAAAGACGCCGCTGCATACGGTTTCGGCGGGTCCCGTCATCAGCACGTGCCCGTTGTCCTGCCAATTAATCACAAGGTCGCCTCCCGCTAAATGAACGGTGATATCCCGGTTTCGTTCAGAAACACCGTTCAATACGGATGCGACAGCCGCCGCACAGGCGCCTGTTCCGCAAGCCTGCGTAATGCCGGAGCCGCGTTCCCATACGCGGAAATGAAGTTCATCCGCGCTGACGGTTTCCACAAATTCGACATTGACGCCTTCCGGAAATCTCGGGTCTTTTTCAATGACGGGGCCGAGCGTTGTAAGAGGCGCTTGATTGATATCCGCAACCGGAAAAACAATATGGGGGTTTCCCATTGATACGGCTGTTCCGGAAAGCTCCGTTTCTCCAAAAACAAAGGTTTCATCGATCGTCCGTTCATCTTCATTGCCGAGCATCGGCAGCTCTTTTTTGGTGAGGCGCGGTTCGCCCATATCAACGGCGACTTCACGCACAATCCCGTTGTCCTCTGTAATGTCTGCTTTCACAAGACCTGAAAGCGTCTCAATGAAAAAGGACGTTTCTTCTGTCAGCTTATGTTCGTATGCGTACTTTGCCACACAGCGAAGGCCGTTGCCGCAATTTTTCCCTTCTGAGCCGTCATTATTAAAAATCCGCATTTTGACGGGCGCTTTTTCTGACGGACAGATGAGGATCATTCCGTCAGAGCCGATGCCCGTGTGAATGCTGGACACTTTAACGGCAATCTCAGCCAGCCGTTCTTCCGGCAGCTGTTCTTCAAATTGATTTACATATATATAACTGTTTCCAAGACCGTGCATCTTGGTAAAACGGAATGAATTCATATCGGCCTCCAACTTTTTTTCTTTTACTTAGTATAAAAGCTCTTCTGCTCGGACACAATACAAATATCCCCCGTTTTTCATACATAAAAGCTCCCTGCATATGCAGGGAGCTTTTATCGTTTACTAAATAAACATGCCGGCAATCGCCGCGCTGAGAAGGTTTGCGAGTGTTCCCGCAATAACCGCTCTTAATCCGAGGCGCGCAATGTCCGAACGGCGGCTTGGGGCCAAACCGCCCAGTGTGCCGAGCATAATCGCAATCGAAGAGAAGTTGGCAAATCCGCACAGCGCAAAGCTGATAATCGTAGACGTTTTTTTAGAAAAGTCCGCAATATGCGGCCCGAAGTTTGAATAAGCGACAAACTCATTCAGCACAAGTTTCTGTCCGATATAGCTTCCCGCTCCGAGCGCTTCATGCCAAGGAACGCCGATTACAAATGCGATCGGTGAAAACACGTAACCGAGAATGGATTCTAATGTAATATGTTTGAAACCGAACCAGCCGCCGATTCCGCCGAGAATTCCGTTCACTACGGCGATGAGCGCGACAAACGCAAGCAGCATGGCGCCGACATTTAAAGCAATCTGAAGGCCAGTGGACGCGCCTTTTGCCGCTGCATCAATCACGTTAGCGGCGCCTTCGCCTTCTTCGTCCATATTAAAATCGCCTTTTATCGTCTGCGTTTTTTCCGTTTCAGGTATTAAAATTTTTCCGAACACGAGACCGGCGGGAGCCGCCATAAAGCTGGCCGCAAGCAAGTATTCGATCGGAATGCCTAACAGGGCGTAACCGAAAAGCGTCGAACCCGCTACAGCCGAAAGGCCGCTCGTCATAATCGTAAACAGCTCGGAACGGGTCAATCCCGCAATCAACGGTTTAATGGCAAGCGGTGATTCAGACTGTCCGACAAAAATATTCGCAGCAGCCGCAAGCGATTCCGTTCTGCTTGTCCCAAGAAGCTTTGACAGTCCGCCTCCGATGACGCGAAAGATGAGCTGCATGATTTTCAAGTGATACAAAACGGCAATCAGCGCTGAGAAAAAGATAATGACCGGCAGAACGCTCAGCGCAAAAGCCGGGCTGCTGCCCACTTTTAACAGCGGGCCAAAAATAAAGCTGATGCCTTCGTTCGCATAATCAATGAGAAGCTGCACACGGCTTGAGAACCATAAAAATACGGCCCGTCCGGCGTCCCACTTTAATACGATGAATCCGAAGGCCATTTGTAAACACAAACCGACAATGACGGTTCGCAGGTTAATTTTGCTTTTCTTCTCTGATAACAAAAAAGCAATGGCTAATATAGCAACTGCCCCGAGCAGCCCCCAAACGATATTCAATGAATCCACCTCTAAAATTTTATTTAAAAAAAGTCTTTATTAAGATAACAATATTTATTTTTGCTGTCTACAAATTTTTTATTTTGCCAAAACCCGGGCGCAATAAAAAAGAGACCCCGTTCGGAGCCTCTGATTAAAACATCGGATTTTCTTCTATGAATGTATATATGTTGTCAACCAATTCAGCAGGCGTGCCCCCCGTGACCACTTCGCCGTTGACCAGGGCGAACAGGGACTCCATGCATTTCCCGCAATAGCTTAAACAGCCGTATTCAAGCACGTCCAAGTTCGGATCCTTCTCTAAGATCTCAAGTGCTTCCTGGGAACCGCGCGCTAAATTGCTGACACAGAATTCAATCATCGGATTCATGCGGTTTCACCTCACATATGTACCTTATCCTAACGGAATTTCCTCTATTCGTCAAAGATCCGGTTTCACGTTCAATGTTATCGTAACATATTAATTCAGGTTAAAGGTTTTACTATTACGTGTTTTCTGGTCAATTTGTAGGTTATTTTAAAACTATTATTGTGGTTTTAGATCAAATTCGATATAATTCTAGATGTTATTTTACATAGTTCGTTATTTTGTAACAACATTGACTACCATATTTTTCGGGCAAAAGGGGAATCATTATGAAAAAATTGGTCTTGATCGGCGGGGGTTACGGAAACATGCGGGTGCTGCACCGCTTACTGCCGAACCAGCTTCCGTCAGATATATCCATCACGCTGATTGACAGAAACCCGTATCACTGCTTAAAAACAGAATATTATGCGCTCGCCGCCGGCACGATTTCTGATCATCATATCAGGGTGTCTTTTCCTGAGCATCCGAATCTGGATGTTCAATACGGTGAGGTGGCTTCCGTCGACACGAAAAACAAACAGGTTCTGTTTCATGACCGCGAACCGATTTCTTACGATGACGCGGTGATCGGACTGGGCTGCGAGGATAAATATCATAACGTGCCCGGCGCGCCGGAACATACTTACAGCATTCAGACCATTGATCAGTCACGCGAAGCCTATCAAAAGCTGAACAACCTCGGCGCCAATGCATCTGTCGCTATCGTCGGAGCGGGATTAAGCGGCGTGGAGCTTGCCAGTGAATTAAGAGAGAGCCGTGACGATCTGAAGATTATGTTATTTGACCGGGGCGACCTGATTTTATCAAGCTTTCCGAAAAGACTCAGCAAGTACGTTCAGAAATGGTTTGAAGAACACGGCGTCACCATTATCAATAATGCGAATATTACAAAAGTGGAAGACGGCATCGTTTATAATCATGATGAAGGAATACCGGCCGATGCCATCGTGTGGACGGCGGGAATTCAGCCGAATAAAGCCGTCAGAGAACTGGACACTGAAAAAGATCCGCAGGGCCGCATCGTTTTAACACCGCACCACAATCTTCCGGGCGATGAGCATGTTTACGTCGTCGGTGATTGCGCGAGCCTGCCGCATGCGCCGAGCGCCCAGCTGGCTGAAGCACAAGCGGAACAAATTGTGCAGATCCTCCTGAAACGCTGGAACAATGAAGAGCTGCCGGAAACAATGCCGCAATTTAAGCTGAAAGGCGTTCTCGGTTCACTCGGAAAAAAAGCGGGCTTCGGTCTTGTCAACGACCGTCCGCTCATCGGGCGTGTGCCCCGTTTATTAAAATCAGGCCTTTTATGGATGTACAAGCATCATAACGGCTGATAAGAAAAAAGCCGCTGATTGCGATCAGCGGCCATTTTTAAGAGCCCGCCACATAGCCGCGCTTTTCCATTTCTTCATATATATCTTTTAAATGCGGATTCCCTTCCCCCACAATGACATCCTCCACCAGCACGAGCGGGTAGAAAAATTCATCGTTTCTGATGCGCTCCGCAAGCTCTTCTGTCTCCTTTTGCTGAGGCGGTGCGTCAATATCAATATACCGTATGTTAAAAGGCTGCTCCGGATATTTCCGTTTCAGCGCCGCCTCCAGCCATTCAAACGTATCTTTGGCGCTCGGCATATTCACGCAGCTTGCGCAGAGCGTTTCAGCGCCGTAAACACTGAGCATAACCGGCTTTGTCATGTATATCATCCCCTTTACACCAGTATACAAAGGACGGGGCAGCTTTTGTATAAAAAACGGTTTTTATGTTCAAGTTTAAATATGCTATAATGGAGAAAGCAGCTTTGCAAACCAAACATTAGATTTTTACCGTTACTGTGAATATAATGGTTTTATGTATATGAAAGGAGCGAATCTCATGACTGAGGTTGAAATGAAAGAGCAAGTACAGGAAGTATTGGATAAATTACGTCCGTTTCTGCTTCGTGACGGCGGTGACTGTGAGCTTGTTGACGTAGACGAAGGCATCGTAAAGCTTCGCCTCCTTGGCGCATGCGGCAGCTGCCCAAGTTCAACGATTACGCTGAAAGCCGGAATCGAACGCGCCCTTCTTGAAGAAGTACCGGGTGTCGTTGAAGTAGAACAAGTATTTTAATCATAAAACCAGGCTGCATGACAGCCTGGTTTTTTATTTTTTACAAATAGTCATCAAACCATGAACAAATATAACGGATGCGTTTCATCCGCTGTTCCGGATGGCCGCTTCTCGACAGCTCATGCGTGGCTTTCGGAAACCGGATGAACGACGTCGTTTTGTTCAGTTTCTTCAACGCGGTAAAGAGCTGCTCGGCCTGCTCTATCGGACAGCGGTCATCTCGCTCACCGTGCAGAATCAAAAGCGGCGTCGAAACGCGGGACGCATATTTTACAGGAGAACGATCCCAAAGCTTATCCGCTTCCTCAAACAAATCATGCCCGAGCTGCCAGTCGGTAAAAAAGAAACCGATATCGCTGACACCGTGGAAGCTGAACCAATTTGAAATGGAGCGCTGCGTGACGGCTGCTTTAAAACGGCCTGTCTGCCCGACAATCCAATTCGTCATAAACCCTCCGTAGCTTCCGCCCGTCACACCGAGACGGCCGCTGTCAATAAACGGATACGCCTGAACGGCTTCATCCACCGCCTGCATGACATCACGGTAATCTCCGCCTCCGTAATCACCCCTGACACGATTGACAAAATCCTGCCCGTAGCCATGGCTTCCTCTTGGGTTGACATACATGACAGCATATCCTTGTGCGGCCAGCACTTGGAATTCGTGAAAATACGTATGGCCGTACATCATGTGAGGCCCGCCGTGTATGTATAGAATGAGGGGATAAGTTTGATCTTCTTCAAAAACGGCGGGCTTTAAAAACCAGCCGTTTACCGTCAGCCCGTCCTTTGTTTCATATTGCAGCTTTTCCGGCACGGATATGATGCGCTCCTCAATAAACCGATCATTGTCGGATGTCAATTGCTTCTCTTCCCCATCTTCGAGCGAAATGCTGTAAAGCTCGGAAGGCTGTGCGGGTTTGGCAATGACAGCGATACAGCTTTTCTGATCAGGATGAAAAGCAAAACCGTTCACATACTCTTCTTCTAATCGGATCGGATATACGAGGCCGTCAATCGAGATATAATAAATACCGGTGCTTCCCTGCTCGCTCCCGAGAACGTAAAAGCCCTGCCCGTCGTTTGTCCATACCGGCCGGGGCGTCACGCCTCCTATGATTGAATCCGCAATCAGCGCATCGCTCAAATGAACATCCAGCATGTCGGTCAGGCAGGACAGCCGCTCAGTTTTCACGTCGTACAGCCACGCTTTTTCTAAAGTCGCATTGCGAAATTCATTTTCATGGCCCAGCATCGCGATATAAGAACCGTCCGGTGAAAACACGCAGGAACCGAAAGAACCGCGGTGCGGCGTAATCTGCTTCAGGCTTCCGTCCGCCAGATTCATCAGATAGACATCGCTCGGCTTTCCGGCGTCACCCGGCTCGCATAAATTGGCGGTAAACGCAAGCTGCCTGCCATCCGGTGAAAAGGCCGCGCCATAATGATCCGCTTCATGATCCGTCAGCTGCTGAATCTCCCCCGTTTCAAGATGAATCAGCACAAGCTGGGCCCAGCTTCCGTTCAGCAGGCCTTTCCCATCACGTTTATATGTTAATGACTGAATGTCAACCGGCTCATACTCGTCATGCTTCTTTTTTTCTTTCTCATCGGCGCGCTCCGCTGATGTCAGACTGACGGACACAAGCACGGATCTGCCGTCGGGCGCCCATATCGGATCTGATACGCCCCAAGGAATATCGGCCGCCTGCTCCGCCTCTCCGCCGGCAGCGTCGATGATGTACAGCTGAGGGATGCCGTTCTCCCTGTCAGAAACAAAGGCGAGTCGCCGTCCGTCAGGCGACCACCGCGGACTTGTATTTCTGTTGTCCCCGAAAGTCCACGGGTTTGAGATGCCGGATTCTGTGTCATATACCATAATGGCTGAGGAATAGGCATCACGCTTATGATTGACTGTTGTCCGGACGTAAGCGGCTCTTCTGCCGTCAGGGGCATATTGCGGGTCTGTCACGGATACGAGAGTCGCAATGTCCTCCTCGGTTATGAGTTTTTTCAAATCATTTCTCCTCCTTTTCTTTTTTATTTCGCTTCCCTAAATAAAAATCCTTCTCCAGAAAAAGAAAGCGTCCTTCTCTGATGGGAAGAACGCTTTTTTTCATTATACACTTTTCACCTGCTCTAAAGGATTCCGTTCAATTACGCTTCCTTCTGACGGGACGGTAAGCGCCGCAATCTCACAGTGGGGGAAATGCTCAGAAAGCTGTTTTCTCAGCTCTTCTCCCTTTCCTTTTTCAATCAGGACTAGAATCGTCGGTCCCGCTCCGCTCAGCGCCGTTCCGTAAGCGCCTTTCATTTCGGCCGCATGTTCCACTTTTGAAAGCTCAGGAACAAGCATGGCGCGGTACGGCTGATGGAGGATGTCTTTTCTCATCATTTTCCCGGCGAGCGCCCAGTCATTTGACATGATCGCAGCAACGAGAAGGTTGCTGACGGCGCTTGCTTTAACGGCGCGTCGGTACGGCAGCTCTTTCGGGAGCACGTCTCTTGCGTCCCTGGTCAGAACTTCGTAAAACGGAATCACTGCCACAACGTCGATATCCGCTTCGGCAACACGCACGATATGTGTTTCATCTTCTTCGTGAAGGCCGATCACAAGCCCTCCTGCAAGGGAAGCAGCGGCATTATCAGGGTGCCCCTCTTCAAGACTCGCTAAGTGCAGTTTGTCGCTTTCCGACAGCTGCAGGCCGCATAACTCATCCGCAAGCTCAATGGCGGCGACAATAGCGGCCGCGCTGCTTCCGAGGCCCCGTGCAAGGGGGATGTCACTCCACACTTTGACATGGGCGGGCGGCAGCTCTTTTTGATAGCGGTCAGCCGTCCGTTTGGCGACTTGGTAGATGAGGTTGTCCGTTCCTTGAGGGATGCCCGCGACAGTTTCGGTTTCCGCCGAGAACTGCCATTCATCGTTTCGGAAAACCGAAAGCTTCAAATATCTGCTGAGCGCCATCCCGACGGAATCAAACCCGGGCCCTAAGTTGGCGGTGCTTCCCGGAACCGTAATGGAAAACAGCATCTCCGCCTCATTCATACACGCGCCGCTCCATTTAAGTATTCCAGAATACTGTCCTCATCTGTCGGCAGTGTGATCGGTTTTATGTCAGATACGTCTACAGCCGTGTTCGGATCTTTCAGGCCGTTTCCGGTCAAAACTGCGACAACCTTGCTGCCTTTTGGAATTTCACCGGATTTTACCTGTTTCAAAACGCCGGCGATGGATGCACAGGAGCCCGGTTCGGCAAACACGCCTTCTTCACGGGCAATCAGCTGATAAGCGTGAAGAATTTCTTCATCTGTGACTTCATCAATTTTTCCGGCTGATTCTTCCGCAGCGAGCACTGCTTTGTCCCAGCTGGCAGGATTCCCGATTCGGATTGCCGTCGCAACGGTTTCTGGATTTTTAATGACTTCGCCGCGGACGATAGCCGCAGAACCTTCCGCCTCAAAACCGCGCATTTTCGGAAGTCCGGTGCCGTTTTTCTCATGATATTCTTTGAACCCTTTCCAGTAGGCCGTGATATTCCCGGCGTTACCTACCGGGATCGCCAGAATGTCCGGCGCTCCGCCAAGCTGTTCGCATACTTCAAAGGCCGCTGTTTTTTGCCCTTCAATCCGGTAAGGGTTTACTGAATTCACTAATGCAATCGGTGATTTTTCGCAAATTGACCGGACGATGGCCAGCGCGTCGTCAAAGTTTCCGTCAATCGCAATGATTTCCGCACCGTACATGACGGCCTGCGCAAGTTTTCCGAAGGCGATTTTTCCGTCCGGGATGATGACGATGCATTTCATGCCGGCTCTCGCCGCGTATGCCGCAGCCGCCGCGGATGTGTTGCCTGTAGAGGCGCACATGATGGTATCATTGCCTTCTTCTTTCGCTTTGGCGACCGCCATGACCATACCGCGGTCTTTAAAAGATCCCGTCGGATTAACGCCCTCTGTTTTCACATGCAGTTCAATTCCGAGCTTTTCGGAAAGTTTCGGCAGGTGAATCAGCGGCGTGTTGCCTTCATGCAATGTCAGGGCCGGCGTCCGATCCGTCACCGGCAGAAATTCTTTATATTGATGGATGAGTCCTTTCCACATTAGCTCCAACCGTTCCCTTCTACGCGATATGTGCTTTTTACTTCTTGTACGACTTCGAGGTCATTTAAGTTTTGCAGAATGTCACTGAAATCTTCTTCCGATGTATGATGCGTGACGATGACGATTTCCGCGAGGTCGTCATGGCCTTTGATCGGCAGCTGCAGAATTTTTTCAAAGCTGACGCCGCGCTCTGAGAAGGCCGATGTGATTTTTGAAAAAGAGCCGACCTGGTCTTTGACGTGAATTCTTAAAAACTGCTGGGCATAGATATCAGACGGCTGCTTCAGATTTCTTTCAAACTGCGGGGCGACAAAGCTGTTTCCGTTTACGCCGAGACGCATGTTTTTCATGACCGCGACCAGATCGGAAACGACCGATGTCGCAGTCGGCATGCTTCCGGCTCCGGGGCCGTAAAACATCGTTTCGCCGACGGCTTCTCCGTACACGTAAACGGCATTAAACTCGTTATGCACCGCAGAGAGCGGATGATGATCCGGAAGCAGTGTCGGCTGAACGCTGACTTCGATTTTATTGTCATCACGCTGGGCGATGCCGATCAGCTTCATCGTATAGCCGAGCCGTTTGCTGAAGCTGATATCTTCATCCGTAATCCGGGAAATTCCTTTTACTTTGACATCGTCCAGATCAACGTCCATAGAGAAGCCGAGACGGGCTAAAATCGCCATCTTGCGCGCGGCATCGAGCCCTTCTACATCGGCGGTCGGGTCCGCTTCCGCGAATCCGAGATCCTGCGCTTCCTTCAGCACTTCTTCATACGGGCTTTTTTCTTTAATCATTTTCGTTAAGATGAAGTTCGTCGTTCCGTTGACGATTCCCATCATTTTTGTGATCCGGTCAGAGGAAAGGCCTTCTTCGAGCGTGCGTAAAATCGGGATTCCGCCGGCGACACTCGCTTCATAATACAAGTCACAGCCATTTTCCTTTGCGGCGGCTAAAAGCTCTGACCCGTATACGGCGATCAGATCTTTATTTGCGGTCACAACATGTTTTTTCGCTTTCAAGGCGTCAAGAAGATATTGCTTCGTCTGTTCGACACCGCCGATGACTTCAATAATCACGTCGACCTCAGGGTCATCGATTACATCATAGACTTCTGTCGTCAGCACTTCTTTCGGCAGGTCTGCGTCTCGTTTTTTATCAATATCTTTAACCAGCACTTTTTTGATCGTCACCGGACAGCCGACCTGGTGCATAAGCTTATCCTGATGATCTTGTATAATTTTGACGACTCCGCTTCCCACGGTTCCCAGTCCTAACAGTCCAATACGAATCGCTTCCAAAGAGAAACTCCACCTTTCTTCCTTTCGTCCACTAGAAAAGGACAATTGTTAACCCTTCACAGACATTTAAGTTACAAATATTATATAAGCCCGCATTTGTTTTGACAAGCGGCTGAATATTGTTTCTACAGCTATGAAAACGCTTAACACACTGATATGACAAGATTCCCTATTTTCTAAATATTTTTACGTCATATTTTCTTACGAACTGATTCCTTTCCCGAGCCACGCCACAGGCGGGACAAAAACCTGCGCCGACCTGACATTCATCATGTTGTGACATGTCTGTAAAAACTGTTCATAGCGGGTGCAGTCGGCAAGAATGTAGTCAAGCTGCTCTTCGTAAAACTGTTTTTCAGAATCATGAGAAATGTAATAGCTCTCCACCGTCTCGAAGAAGTGGAGCGGAAACAGCAGGCGGCTGTAAAACAGGCGCTTGGAAAAGGAGGATAACGGCGTAACTTGCTCATATTCCTGCAGAAACAAAAACCCATCTTTGAGCAGGTCGTCACGATGATACAAATATGTGCTGCGCATATATTCCGCAATATCACGGGCGGCATGGTCGAATACCCAATCGCCCGGAATGCGGATCAATGATTCCTCCGACCATGTATCCCGTTCCATCCGCTGATGGCAGATTGTCCCCGAGTCTTCTGCGCCGGGGTTGTCATCCAGCTCCGTATCCACTAAATATTGAATGGCGTTTTCCGCTAAGCCTGAATAATAAGGAAATGCTTCGATCATTTTCTTTTCGAACGGTTCAAGCGGAGACATATGAATTTTCTGCATCCAGAATGATTCCAGCTGATCCACCCGTTTTCCCCATAAGTCCTTCCATTGGCCGATCCTGCCCGCTTCTTTCACTTCGTACGGAAAACCCCGCCCTTTTCTGTGAAATTCGGCAAGCTCCCCTCCGACAGAAAACGACCGGTTTGAGACGGGAATCGGCGCTTTTAAGAGCGCATACGTTTTGCCTTCGTCCTCAAAGGTCAGTTCTCCTTCCTTCGTAAAGATAAACACTGAAACGTATGGGTCACTTTGTTCTTGTAAATACTGACTCATGTAGTAAAGCTCCGTCAGCTCTGATTGCGAAAACCCGGAAACGGGAATTATAAGAAAGAAGGAATTAGGCGTCTGGAAGCATTGGTATTTCTGATAAACGGAAAGCTGTCTGACGTGGATGCCGTACTTTTCTTTAATGATGCTTTTCATCATAATCACCTGCCTGAAAAATTAGAGCTATTCACATCGTAGTCATACGCCGGCGGAATTATGAATACATATTGTAATCCTTTGAATCAAGTGGAGAAACATCGTACACATCGGAAGGATGTTGTATAAACTAGTAAAAAAAGATTGGGTGAAGCAAATGTCAGAAAAGGAACAACTGAATCAGGTGGAAGCTGTCGCCAGAGCGCGTTTAAAAGAACGGGGGGTTGAGACGGACGATATTGCCGAGCTGGTGTATTTCCTTCAAAAAAAATATCATCCTGATTTGACGATGGAGGTATGCAGGCTCAATGTGGACCGTGTCATCGCAAAACGCGAGGTGCAAAACGCCATTTTAACGGGAATAGAATTAGATGTACTCGCCGAACAAAAAAAGCTGTCTGAACCGCTTCAGACCATTCTGGCGATTGATGAAAGCCTGTATGGGGTTGACGAGGTGCTCGCCTTCTCTATCGTGAATATATACGGCTCGATCGGCTTTACGAATTACGGCTACATTGACAAAGAAAAACCCGGCATTCTCGGGCGGTTAAATGATAAATCTACGGGCGAATGCCATACGTTTCTTGATGATATCGTCGGCGCAATCGCAGCAGCGGCTTCAAGCCGGCTTGCTCACAGCGCCAGAAATACAGAATAAGGACGGCCGTCATGGCCGTCCCTTTTTTTATAGATGTTCAATCCATTCGGTTAAAGAGTCAATCGCATATGTCGGCTTTTGGTCGTAATCTGCCATATGCTCACGCTTTGTCACTCCGGTATGAACCAGCAGCGTATCCATGCCCGCATTGATGCCGGCCATAATATCCGTTGCATAGTTATCACCGACCATGAGTGTTTCGGAAATATCCGTTCCGAGCACACGCATCGCCTGTTCCATAATAATGGATTCAGGCTTGCCGATAAAGACAGGCTCAACGCCCGTTGACACCGTCAAAACGGATGTAAGCGAACCGTTCCCTGGTAAAAGCCCTCTTTCAGTCGGAATGGCGACGTCGCCGTTTGTTGAAATGAACCGGGCGCCGTTTCTGATCGCAAGGCATCCCGTTGCCAACTTTTCATATGTAATGCCGCGGTCGATTCCCACAACGACAAAGTCCGCGTTTTCTTCTCCGAAGCTCAGCCCGTTTTCTTCAATGGCCTGACGGATGCCTTCTTCGCCGATCACATACACCGACGCGTGTTTTTTCTGCTGGGCGATATGCTGCGCAGTCGCCATGCTCGTCGTGAAGACCTGCTCTTCAGATGCCGGAATGTCAAAGCTCATCAGCTTGTCCGCCACCTGCTTCGGCGTCCGGGAAGAATTGTTCGTCACGAATAAATACGGAATGCCGCGCGCTTTAAGCGTTCTCACGAATTCACACGCTTCTTCGATTTTTTCCGTCCCGTTGTACATTGTGCCGTCCAAATCTATCAAATATCCTTTATAATCCTTCATACTCAACACTCCTGTGGATTTTCTCACTCGTTGTTATTTAAATGCGGAAACAGGCCCTAATTCTGTTTCCAGGTAGGTTCTTACACGGGCCGGAAAGGCTTTCAGCACATCTCTGTTTGACGTGATCAGCGTAAACAGCTCCTGATGATCGGCGTGCTGATATTCCTGGACAAGCTGCTTTCTGGAAGAGATCAGCTGCTTCAGCTTATTCCCTTCATCCTCAGCTACCACCTTTTCATCCGTCAGAATATCCATGATGTCGTCATAACTCCCCGGATCGCGCATGATAAAGCCGTCAATCATATCATTTCCGACATCGAGAATGCATTCGATCATAAGATGGCTGATCCGCTCAAGCGCCCTTTTGTCGATTTCGCTCTGCCATGCAGGCGTGCTGTCAAACAACGCCAGCTGGGTCTCAAAAAAACGGAGTGTTTGTTCGATATTATTTCTGTCAACAAAATACACGTGACAGCATCCCCTTCTGCATCAATTATTTTCTGATTCGTTTTAAAACAAAATACGCGCAGCCGAAATTGCAGTATTCGTAAATGTATTCGTCCAATGTGCTGATTTTCGTTTCAAAGGTTGCTTTTTGATTCTGGTCATCAAAGAAGCCTTTGAGCCGCAGCTGACTGTATCCCCAGTCTCCCACAATGTAATCATATTTATTTAATATGTCCGAATAGCGGGCTTTGAACGCTTCTTCATTAAAGCCGTTTTTAAAATCGTGTACGAGTTCAAACTCGGCATTTTGAATAAGAATCATGTCTTCACCTCTTTTATCACTCTTTACTATCATAATTCATTGACTTCTGTCCATCAATTGCAAAATGAGACGGTTCGGACGGACGGAGAATTTTTCCTCTTTATATCCAGTGTAGCGGTTCAGACGATCCTTATTCAAGAATGACTTTTTCCCTGCAAAAACGGCTCCATCGCAAAAAACCCAAAACCTGCGGCGTTTTGGGTTTTTTCGGCTTATCTTATGCTTGGGCCTGGCGTTTTTTAGACGCTTCGTTCACTTGTTCATCCGCATGGTAGGAAGAACGGACAAGCGGGCCTGCTTCACAGTGGCTGAAGCCTTTTTGCATCGCGATTTCTTTCAGTTCGGCAAATTCGTCCGGATGATAATATTTTTGGACTTTTAAATGTTTTTTCGACGGCTGCAGGTATTGGCCGATCGCCATGATGTCGACATTGTTCGCAAGCAGGTCGTCCATCACTTCAATAATTTCTTCCTTCGTTTCGCCGAGACCGATCATAATGCTTGATTTCGTCGGGATGTCAGGCTGCATTTCTTTCGCACGGCGCAAGAATTCCAAAGAACGGTCATATGTTGCGCGGGCCCGGACTCTCGGTGTCAGGCGGCGGACGGTTTCAATGTTGTGGTTCAGAATATCAGGGCGGGTATCCATTAATGTTTTCAGGTTGTCGTAATTTCCGCCCATATCGGATGGCAGCACTTCAATTGTCGTGAACGGGCTTTTTCTGCGAATCGCCCGGACCGTTTCCGCAAAGACGCCTGCTCCGCCGTCTTTCTGATCATCACGCGCTACGGCCGTGATGACGGCGTGTTTTAAATTCATCAGCGCGACGGAATCAGCTACGCGTTCCGGTTCCTGCAGATCCAGCTCAGTCGGCAGTCCCGTTTTTACAGCGCAGAAGCGGCATGCTCTCGTACAGACGGAACCGAGAATCATGAACGTCGCCGTACGTCTGACAGCCCAGCATTCATGGATGTTCGGGCATTTTGCTTCTTCACATACGGTGTGCAGATTATTTTCACGCATTAATTTTTTCAGGCCCGTATAGTTTTCATTCGTGTTCAGCTTTATTTTGAGCCATTCCGGCTTTCTCAGATGCTCGTCTTTCTTTGCCATTTCCCCATCATCTCCATTATCCCTTTATTCATGTTCGTGTGCGAAAAATTTCTATTTCACGATGGATATAAAACTTGCGGATTTCTATTCAATAGTCACTTTAACATAGGAAAAATTTCTCGACAAGGGAAGAGAATTACTTACATTTTCTCGGATTGTTGCCGCAAACTATTTGTATTCAATCCTGAAAGGAGATCATGTTGTGAAAGTTCTGTTATCTGCTCTTCTCCTTTTATCAGTTTTCTGTCCGGCTGCAAGCGGGAAAGAACAATCGGCTCCTGTTTATGGCGAACGGATGCAGTTGTACCGCAAAGCCGAAGCAGTCACGCAGATTCCTTGGTATGTGCTTGCGGCGGTTGACCAATATGAAGAAAATGTCCGCTCGAACCGAAAGGATCTGCCGGAAAAAGCGGGAATCATCAGCATTTATATTCCGGATCATTTGTGGAGCGGCCCTGAAAATCCAAATCCTAAGGACGATGCGCCTCTCAGCATTAAAGTATTTGACGGGATCGGCCTGGACGGCGACGGCGACGGAAAAGCCGAGGTAAGCAATGATGAGGACATTCTTTATACATTTGCACAGTATTTAGCGGGATTCGGAACGGATCTTGATCATATCCGCATCGGCCTCTGGAATTATTACCGCCGCGATCAGACGGTCGGCATTATCACCGAATTCATAACACTGTTTAAAACGTTCGGCCGCCTTGATCTCGGAGAGCACGCTTTTCCGCTTCCCGTGAAGACGGATTACAGCTACCGCAGCACATGGGGCGCCGCACGGGGTTTCGGCGGGCGCCGGATCCACGAAGGAACGGATCTGTTCGCTCATTACGGGCTCCCCGTCAGATCGACCTGCTACGGTATTGTTGAAATGAAGGGCTGGAACCGTTTCGGCGGCTGGAGAATCGGCATCAGGGATATCAATAACACGTATCACTACTTCGCTCACCTGAACGGCTTTGCAAAAGGTGTGCATAAAGGCCGGATCGTCAAACCCGGAGAGGTGATCGGCTCTGTCGGCAGTTCCGGATACGGACCGCCGGGCACCGCGGGAAAATTTCCGCCGCATCTTCACTACGGGATGTATAAAGATAACGGCAGATCGGAATGGTCTTTTGATCCGTATCCCCATTTAAGGGCATGGGAACGAAAAGAAATCCGCAGGAAAAAGTAAACACACAGCCGCCAGGAAAGATTGCGGCTGTGTGTTTTTATTTATCTTTCTTCTGTTTTTCATTCGGCAGCTGGACGGAAGGCGTCACACCTGACCCGCCGCTTCCGTTATAAAACTGCGGCACCTCTCCTTGAATCGCTTTAATGGAGACCGGAATATTATTTGTCACGACTGAAGTCTTACTGGCAAACGGAATAATGACCTTCACTTTAATCTCCACAAAAATACTGATATCGATCAGGGCATTGTTAATGCCGTACGGCTTTATTTTTGTTTTCACATCAGTTAACGCATCTCCGATCAGGTTAAAGCGCACGGGGATTTTCGGCCCAAGATTTCCGAGAATGCTGTTTCCCGTGACCTGCCCTAAGGGAATATCGATCATAATTTCATCGGCCGTTTTCGCGCCTTTTTCTGTTTCATGCTGCTTATTGTTCGACTCCACTTCCTTCAGATGAGCCTGGAGCTGCTTTGTCACTTTCGCCTTCATACTGTTGACCATTTGTGTATTAAAATCCATCGTTGTGACTTTTCCGTTTTCATCCGTTTTCATATCGACCATATCTTTCACATTGTCGCTGTGAGACATGTATTCTTCTATGGATTCCGTAATGACCTCTGTCGCCACCCGTTTGGTTTCCATTTCTCCTATGTTCATCAGCACCGGTTTGATTGAGGAATTGATCATCCAAAGGCTGATGACCGTCGATATGATGAAAAAAGCAAACGACAGAAGAAGCACATATCGAAAAGGCAAAGGCCCTCTCTTGCGAAGAGCGCTCCGGTATCTAGGCAAGAAAAATCCCCCCTTACATATCACAATGTATGCTTGTAAGAGGGGACATAGTATTTTATTTTCACTCTTAAAAAGTCCCGCTTACCTTCACTCGGGTGAAATGGAACGGCGGACAGCTATATGACATTACCGCTGCCGCGCGAGCTTCCAGGCGAGCAGATCTCTTAAAAACTCCGGCATAAAGTATTGTTTTTCTTTTGAATCGCGGATGTAAGGGAACAGCTTTCCGAGTGTAAACATATCGAGAACGGCAACCGAGTATATCCGCTCCGGATCAATCTCTTCTCCGTTCACTTTCACATTGAGGAGATGCGTCACACCGTCTTCAAGAATGCCGGCCTCTGCCTCCGCTCCGGCATATACCATCCTGCCCATCACTTCCCCGCGGAAGCCGAGACCTTTTATCCGCAGCTGCTCCATTTGTTCCGAGGCGGCCTGACTGATTGTTTCCTGGAGTTCCCTGCCTGAAAGACGAACGGCCACCGGATTGATCGGATGAGGGCAGATGCGGTGCAGGTCAAGCTTTGTGACAGGCCCCTTCTGTAAAGGCCCCAAAATGACGCCTGAATTCACCATGCTGACTTCACAGCCGCACCAGCTTTTCAGCGCTTCGGCTAATAGAAGCGGGAGCGGCGATTCCTCAAACCACTTCACGCCGGCATCTTCATTCAGATTGGCGACTTGTACGGAGAGCAGGTTTTCCGCTTCCCGTTCTTTCTCTTTCAGAAAAGCCGCCGTATCTTCAGATTCCCCGTGCCAATCAGCCATTTTCTGTACAGATGCCTGTTTGCTGACAATGGTTCGTGATTCACTTTCTATTGTCAGCTCGACACAGCCGACATAGTTCCCGTATTTCTCCGCACATGCAAGCAATACGCCGTTTATGTCCTGTCCGTCCTCAAGAAGGTGGTGCGTATGTGATTCAAGAATGACATCGATGTCCAGAAATTTTTCCGCTGCTGCCCGGTCATCGATCAGGCCTAAATGAGAAAGCAGAATGATGATGTCCGCTTTGCCCTTGATATCGTCAAGTGATTCTTGAATGCTTTTTTCCGCATCCGTCACCGTCCAGCCGAGTTTTTGATAGACGGGATAATACGGCACCGTGACGCCCAGTATCCCGGCGGTCATCCCGTTTTTCAGCGTTTTAATCACGTAGGGCTCGGCCCATTCCGGCCGCTGTCCGTCCGCGTCAAACAGGTTGGACACAATGACGGGAAACGCGGCATGAGTATATAAACCCGCCAGCTCATCGTGAGGCAGCGTAATTCCTTCATTATTCCCGACGGCAGCCGCATCGATCTCAAGCCGGTTTAACAAGTCGACATTCGCTTTGCCGAAGGTCGCTTCCGTTATCATTTGGAATCGGTCCATATGATCGCCGATGTCAAATACGAGTGTTTCCTCCCCGTTTTTTTCATGCTCACTTCTCTTCTGCTCAATATAATGTACGATTTTCGGCCAATTTTCGAAATGGCTGTGCAAATCATTCGTATGATATAAACGGAGCTTCTCTAACATACCATCTCTCCTACCTTTTAGCTGAATATCCCTTGATAAATCAATTCACAGCCGATCAAAATCAAGACGACCCGCATGAAAAGCACGATCGTTTTCGTCTGCACCCGCTTATTGACCCACGCGCCCATTTTGCCGCCGAACCACGCGCCCGGAACGAGGCACAGCGCATACAGCCAATTGACATGGCCCTCTGCGATATGTGACACGGAACCCGTCACGGAGGATAAGAAAATAATGAGCATTGACGTCGCCACAGCCACTTTCGGCGGGAACAAAAATAACAGCATCATGGCCGGAACCATAAGAGAGCCGCCGCCAATGCCGAAAAGACCGCCCAATAAACCGACGAAAAAGGCAATCACGATACCGGTGAAAATACGGTACGAATATGTATAAAGCTCACCTGATTCATCCTCATATGTCCGGATCATGCCTTTATGCGCTTTATTGACCGGTTTTGCTTTCGCCTTCAGCATTAATGTAATGGAAATCAAAATCATAAAAAGTCCGAACCAGACGGAAAACGTATGCGCATTAAAAAGTTTAGACAAATACGCGCCGATGATGCTGCCCGGGCCGGAACCGATAAAAAAGATCAGTCCGCTTTTGTAGTCAACGGTTTTATATTTCATATAGGCCAGAGTTGATGACAGGCCCGTAAAAATAATCACCAAAAGGGACGTGCCGATGGCAGTCTGCGGTGTTACGTCATGGAAAAACGGAGTCATCGTGCTTAAATAGAGCATCGCCGGCACGATGATAATTCCTCCCCCAAGCCCGATCAGGCTGCCGACCGTTCCTGCGATAAATCCCAATATGATCAATATAAGATAAGACATGTGTCTTGAAACCTCTTTTCTAGCTGAATAGGTCGAGCTGCTTCGGAGCAAGCCCGGTATATGAGATATCTAACATTTCAAGCATCTCAAGCCCGTTATCGGCGGCGTCTCCGCCTGAGTTATTGTTGAAGAGCACATACAGATTTCGCGACTGCTTTTTCAGCTCCTGAAGATTGTTTTTCCAATCTTTGAGCTCCTGTTTGTTATAGCGGTATAAATATCTGACCTCACGCCAGTTTTGTCCGCCGTCTGGTTTGATCCAGCCCTGCTTGTTCCGTCCGTGAAAACGGACAAGCGTTTTTTCTTCATCCGTTGCTTTCAGGACGGTCGGAATGCTGCCCTCGCCGATTTGCGGCTCGTCACATATGCTGTGAATCCAGCCTTCCTCCTTCATAAAGGAAAGCGTCTGTTCATAAAATGGCGGGGAAAACCAAGACCGGTTGCGGAATTCAAGCGCGCACGGAATATCGCCCATCTGCTGCCTGCACCATCTTAAATATGCGACGTTTTCTTTCTTGCAGTCAAACCACGGCGGGAATTGGAACAGCACCATGGCAAGCTTTCCATGCTCTATATACGGCGATAATGACAGCTTAAACGCCTCAAACATTTCTTCCTTCGATTCAAAGGGAATATCGCCGCGCTGATGGCCCGTCATTCCTTGATATGCCTTAATGACAAATTGAAAAGATTCCGGCGTCTCTTTGACCCATCTTTCATTATTACGGGCGGGCTGTATCGCGTAAAAGCTCGCGTCCAGCTCGACGATGGGAAAATGGGAGGAATACACCTGCAGTTTTTGCGGGCCCGCTGTTTTCGGCGGATAGATGCTGTCATGATCCCCCCACCCCGTCAGTCCGATATAAATCACAATCCTTCACCTCTCACTCTAGTTTATCACAGGTGTTTTTCTCTTTCTGTTTCCATGTTTTTTCTGAATGCACTTTTCAGGAACCGGTACTGATGTTCATTGGTGTCCGAAAATGCCTCATCTCTGGAAGAAAGAATGTGCTGATAGACGATCGGCTCTGAAAACTGACCGCTCGTGAAATCATATATCTCCCCGTCTATTCGGTTATAAAAATGCCAGCTTGTGCCGGTTTTTGTTTTGAGAATGTCACCGCCGTAAACATCTTGGATGACTAAAGCCGTTACGCCGCACTGGCCTTTGGCCGGGCAATCTTCCGTCCATTTTGTACTGGTCTTGCGCGACCAGGATGCCGTTAATATGTTCAAGATTTGATTATACAATGTGTTTTACTCCTTTTTATAAAAAGATACCACGAGACCCGCTTTCCAAACGACAAAAAAAGCCGATTCTCATCAGAGAATCGGCTCTTTTATTTCAGAAGGCTTCAGGAATGTTCCGAAAGCCCCGCTCTGCTTACCCACGCCATCCTGATACACACAGCGCCCCTTGCTGTAGGTCGCAGCAATTCGGTATGGAAAGGTGCGGCCTTCATACAGGCTTTGCTTATGTTTGGAAAACATCGTTTCTTTTGTGACGGTAAAAGGTTCCGGCCGGACAATGGCAAAATCAGCGTCAAATCCTTCTTCAAGCCGTCCTTTATTCGTTAAACCGAAGCGCTCGGCCGGTGCTTCGGCCGTCCATCGGGCCACATGTTCAAACGGAATCCCATGATCGATCGCTAATTGAATCATGCCGAGAAGCGTAAATTGGCCTCCGCTGATCCCGCCCCACGACAGAAACATATTATCCTCGCGTTTCAAAGACGGATGACAGGGAGAATGATCCGAAGACACCATATCAATCAGGCCCTCAGCCAAAACTCCGATCAATTCCTCTTTATCAGCCTCTGAGCGGAGCGGCGGAGCGCATTTGGCGGCCGCCCCTTTTTTGAGGAAGTCTTCAAAGCTGAATAATAAGTAGTGCGGACACGTTTCAACGGTGACATCCAACCCGTCTTTTTTCGCCTGCTGAATGGAGAGCACGGCCCGTTTCGTGCTGATATGTACAAAATGAAGCGCGCATCCCGTCGCTCTCGCATATTCAATCGCCCGCTGCACAGCCTCGCATTCGGCTTCTTCCGGACGGGAGGAAGCGTAAGCGTGGGCATCAATTTTCCCTTGGAGCGCGTACTCAGCTTCAAGGAATCGGGTGAGGGCGTCGCTTTCTGCGTGCAGAGCCAAAATCTTGCCGCACGCCGCGATTTCCTTCATTCCCTTTAAAAGAGTCCGTTCATCGGCTGATTGAAATTCATCCGTTCCCGATTTAGACAGAAACGCTTTAAACCCGATTGCCCCCGCTTCTGCCATCGGCCGGATATGTTCGGTATATCCGGGCATCAAACCGCCCCAAAGCGCAAAATCAACCGCTGACTTCCGTTCGGCGATTTCCGCCTTTGCCAGCAGGTTTTCAGCAGTTACCGTCGAAGGGATGCAGTTAAGCGGCATATCAAAATAAGACGTACAGCCGCCGGCAGCCAGCATGTTTGAGCCGGTTTCAATGCCTTCCCATTCTTCGCGGCCGGGTTCATTGAAATGCACGTGACAATCGACCGCGCCGGGAAACACATACATGCCGTCAGCCTGCACCACTTGTTCCGCGTTTTCGTCAATGCCGGGCCCGATCAAGGTGATTTTCCCGTCCTTGACAGCGATATCAGCCCGCTCTGTCCCGCCTTTTCGCACAGCTTTCGCACCCTTTACAATTACGTCATAGGCCATTTTATCTTCCTCCCTGTAAGGATGACGATTTTTCTGTCAGTTTTTATCACAACATGCGTCTATGATTGCCAGTTTACTGCTACTATGATCGTAATACATCAGCAAAACCGCTATAATTTTTGATGATTTTTATTCATATTAACCAATGGTTGTCTTTAGAACCTAAAAGGAGATTGACTGATGAACATTTATGATGTGATGAAGATTCCCGCTTATGAGCGGGCCGCAATAATCGCAGGCAGATCCGGCGGCTGGAGGGAGGTGCAGCACGTCAATATGATGGATGCGCCGGACATCGCTGATTTTTTACATAAAAATGAACTGCTCGTCACGACGGCTTACCACTTGAAGGACCGCCCGCAGCTGTTGAAAGATTTGATCCGCCTCATGGCAAAACGGGGCTGCGCGGGACTGGGGATCAAAACGAAGCGTTATCTTGATGTCATTCCGAAAGATGCCGCGGAGCTTGCCGACCGGTATGAATTTCCGATTATTGAGCTGCCGGAAGACATCCGGCTGGGAGATATCGTCAACGCCACACTGAGTCATATTCTTGATATGCGTTCAAATGAGCTGCAGCAGGCCATTTACGCCCATAAAAAATTCACAAACCACATCATGAGCGGCAAAGGACTGCAATCCCTGCTTAAGAAGCTCTCAGACATTCTCCGGCTTCCCGTGCTGCTTCTGGATCAGCATACAAAACTCTTATCATCGTCCCACCGCATACCCATTGACACGTCTTTATTGAAAAACATCTGTTATTCCCTTTCCGGGCCTTATTTCACCTACTTTTCCATGCTGTCCGACAGAAAGGCGTATTCTGTCCTGCCGATTCTGAATGTTGAAAAAAACTGCGGTTATCTGGTGATTCCGGAGCTGGTGCAGACCGCTGATAAAGGCATGATTTTGACAATTGAACAGGCGGCCAACGTCATTTCCTTTGAACTGCTGAAAGAAAATGCCGTCAAACAATTCGGCAGACGGGCGCGCAATGAATTTTTCAGCAATTTTATCGACCGCTCGTTTACCGGCCATGAAGAAATCAAAAGCCGCGCCAAAGAATTCCGGCTCCGCTGGGATCAGAAATACATGTGCATTTGCGGAAAGCTCGACCGAAATGAGAAAACAATCAGCTTTACCGAAAATCAGCTCGTTTCCGATCATGTATTTGATCTGCTTGAAGGGGAGCTGTCATCCTTTCCGTTTCCCCCTCATCTCTTTATTAAAGGAAATGTCGGTATTCTTTTAATTGAGGCGACAGACAGCTGGAATGAAATGCACGCGTCTGTCATCAGCTTTTTGGAGCAGTTTCAAAAGCAGGTCCGGACGCAGTTTAAACGGACTGTCTCCTTCGGCATCTCAAACATATGCCAAAAGCTGATCGACGTCCCTGACGCTTTTACTGAAGCTTCAGACGCCATTTCATCCGGGCATTTGTCCAGAAGCGCGGAGTTTATTCAAATCTATCATGCCAAAGACGTGCCGGAGCTGCTCCGCCTGCTTCCCGCGGAAGATGTGAAGAAGTTTTACGAAGCCACCCTCCAAAGCCTGGCCGACCGGCAAAAGGAGGACCAGAGCCTGCTTCATACGCTGTCTGTTTATCTGGAGACCCACTGCCAGATTTCAGAAACGGCTAAGCGCCTGTACGTCCATCGAAATACGGTGATCTATCGTTTAGAAAAATGCGAGGAACTGCTCGGCAAAAGCTTAAAAGATCCGGAGACGACGATGCGCCTGCGGCTCGCGCTGAGAATGCAGCGGCTGATCGGTTAAGGAATCGTTAGAGACAGGGATGCGGGTGTTCTCCCGCATCCTATTTAAGTGGGATTCATTCAGCTAAATCCTCAAAAAATGCTGCCATCAAAATCTGCTTCCATTGATATCATCAGGCTTTTTCGATATCCGGGATGTAACCGATAATCTCACCCTTTTAAATCGCATCCTAAACTGCCTCGGGAGCCTTTGTCACAAGCACCCATGACCCTTTTTTGATGGTTTCGCCATTTATTTGAAAATCAGCGGGGAGCGACACAAGACTCAACCACTTCACCAACGCCGCCCTGAAAGTCATGCTGCTTTTCCTTTTCTGATTTCATAAAAAAACGCTTTTGATTAACAGCCTTGTCTACGTAAGAAACATGTGTGATGTTTGCGTTTACCAGTTCTCTTGGCATGTGTTCACTCATTTCAAAGAATATTTAACAATTTCTCCATTGTTATACTTCCATTAAGTGTTATTGTTATCCTATAAATACCAAAAGGAGGTTTTTACTTTGAAACTAGCTAAAAATGCTTTGTTATCACTTGCAATTGTTTCATTCATTTTCGCGCCTTTTTTTAACTCTTCAGCATCAGCTGCCGGTCCCGCTACTAAAGTGAATAAGAACATATGGGACCCAGCAGAAACCCGTATCACCTTAAAAATTGGAGATGTAAGAACTTTTGCTAATGCAGGTAACCACATTTCCTTTAATCCGCTCACAAAACCTAATGCTATTAAATATACAACGTTAGGTAGCATCAGCACTGTCCAAGTCTTTGCAGTAGCTAAAGGACAAGCATACATCGAATTCTATGATGACTCCTTCACTTGGAGAACCCGATACTATTTTTTTGTTGAGTAATAACCTGAAGAGATAGATTCTATCTCTTCTTTTTAATTAAATGATTGCGGCGTTTCGAATTTTTTATTTTTCCTCAGCTGTCAGCCCCTAAATTTCGTTATTTACCACAGGCGATAGAACGCAGTGACAACTAACCCGCTCAGCGGCGGAAAGCTTTGTGTCTCGCTGATACATACAAGTTTCGCTGCTTCCAGGTATCTTGAATTCTTCGTCAACACCAACAGTCGAACACATCAAGACCAAAAACCGCTCTGACAGGCCATGCAAGGGGATTTTATAAAATTTCCGAAAAAGGAGGGGCGGTTCCCCTCCGTGAATCGTAATGAAGCTTCGTGTGTTGGCTAATGGCTGTCTGGATAATGGTCTCACTGTCATCCTGGAAAAATCACTTACTTCTATAAGTCTTTCTTTTTAACAGAAACCGCAGATATAGCAGCAGAAATAGCTATCCGCTCCGCTTCTTATGCACTCTCTGTAACATGGAGAATTATAAAAAGGAGGGCGCGCGGAAACATAGGGGGAGCTCCCTGAATGGGTCAATTGATTGGCCCATGGATAAGAATTAAATTCTTGCCGCTGATACAAATGGAATGACGGGTAATAATACAACATTTTCAACTCCTTTTCCGTACACCATATTGTACTTACCGACACCCTTTTTAGATGATTGTCTCTTGCATAATTGTGTGTTGGCCTAATTGCGGGTTTTAGCCTGCAAAATTCGTGCAGGAGAGCCATCACAACATCTTCCGTGAGAGGTTTTATAAGCTAACCTCTCCTTGTTGTCACCAATCAACCCCTATACCCGACTGAACGGTTCGTATTATCCCAATGACCCGTTTAGGCAGACTGTTCTCACTCTGCATGCGAAACAGCAAATACCAACACCGCTGCTTTTTCCCTTTCTTCATTTACGTCGATCTATGTTGTTCCCGCCTGACTGCCTTCTTTTTTGATCAACTTCCGGCAGATCAAATTCGTCAGACTCCTCAAGAGATAAAGCTGGTTTTACTATATCTACACCTGTTCCGGTTTCCATTCGCGCTATGCTTGAGCATACGGAACAACTGATTTCCCTATAATTCACAATGGCGTTCGATATGATTTTCCCTCTATGCGCATCTCTACAATTTCAGAGATGCAGACAGCCGAAGAATAAACGACAATAGCAAAAAGCCTCCGGATACACGGAGGCTTTGATTCCTTATCCTTGCTGCGTGAACGGCCGGGTTTGTGTCTTTTTGCCCCAGCCAAGCGCGGCCAGAAAACTGATGGCGAGAATGGCTGCTCCCAGCATATACGGAAATTCCATATTTACGTCAAAGAGAAAACCGGCGGCAGACGGTCCGGCGATATTCGCTAAGCTGATGAATGAGGTGTTCATCCCTCCGGCAAACCCCTGCTGGTCACCGGCGAGCTTCGACAGCATCGTGTTAACGGCCGGCCGGAGCAGCGATGTCAGCGTCAGGAAAAAGATTGCCGCGGCAAAAACGGCCCAATATGAACCCGCAAACCGGCACCACACAAGTCCTGCAGCAGCCCCGATCAACGTCACGTTAATCACGCGTTTTTCCCCGAACTTGCGGACGAGATAACTGACGCCGACCGCCTGCACAAACACGCCGATGAGACCCGCAGCCGTAATAATAAAGGCAATATCAGACGCTTTAAATCCGTGTTTATGGTCAACGTAAAGGCCGAAAACAGATTCAAAGTTCATAATTCCGAAGTTCAGCACAAAAACCAGAATCAGCATAAACGCGAACGGCGACTTGAGCGCGCGTGACATTTGCTTAAACAGATGCTCACGTTTTTCCGTTTTTGCCCGGGCTTCCAGCTGCTTTTCACGTCCCAGCGTTTCGGGCAGAAAGAAAAATGAAAGCACACTTGAAAAGCAGGCAAGACTTGCAGACACGATGAACGGCACAGACATGCCATAATGAACCAAATAGCCTCCGACACCGGGCCCGATGACGACACCGAGCGTCATCGCCGCGCTGAACAGCCCCATTCCTTTCCCGCGTTCTTCTTCGGTCGTAATATCCGCTATGTAAGCGAACATTGACGGCATTAAAAACGCCGCGCCCATTCCGCCCAAAAGCCGGGATGCGAACAGTTGCCACAGGCTTCCGGCAAAGGCGAAGATCAATTGTGACACGGCAAAGGCGGCAATGCCGAAAATAATCAGTTTCCGCCGTCCGTATTTGTCGGTTATTTCCCCGGCAATAGGCGCAAATAAAAGCTGTGTAAGCCCCGCCGCCGCAACAAGCAGACCCATCGTGCTGCCCGTCGCGCCGAATTCGGTAATATAGGTGGGCATAATCGGAATAATCAATCCGATTCCAAGCATCGCAATAAACATATTCAGCATTAAAATTGACAATCGGCCTATGTACGCCATGATTTCTTACCTTCTCCCCAGACAAACAGATGATCATTCCATATTTGTCATTTTTTATACCATTCAGTATAACGGGCAAAAGGGAAAAAAGTCCAGATGATTTCAATCTCGTTTTCAAGTCTCATGACAGCACACCGGTTTCAGCCGGCAGATCATATATGTTAAGGGCCGCCTGCAGCGCTTCCCCGGCTTTAACGGCAACTCCGTGTCTGATCAGAACCGCTTCAAGTCCAGCCAGCACAAACAGCACATTTTCCTTTCTGCAGCTGTAGCCCATCGTTCCGATTCTCCAAATTTTCCCCTGCAGCGGACCGAACGAGCTGGCGATTTCAATTCCGAATTGAGACAAAAGCATCCTTCTGATCGATTCGCCGTCTGCTTCCGGCGGAATCTGCACACATGTGACGACAGGCAGCTTCGCCTCCGGATCGCCGAATAAATCAAGACCCATCGCTGCAAGTCCCGCCGTAAGCGCTTTTTCATGACGCCGATGCCTGCGGAACCGTTCTTCAAGTCCTTCTTCCAGGACAAGGCGCACACCTTCCCGCAGCGCATAAAGCATTGTTGTCGCTTCTGTGTGGTGATTCAGCCTTCTTTCACTCCAATAATCTTCGAGCTGGCTCAGATCAAAATAGTTGCTCGTAATGGGCCGATGACCGGACAGCATTTTACCGTCAGCCGCCGTCGCAATGCCCCGTTCTACCTTTTTACGCGCGGCAATGACAGCGGCCGTCCTGTCATTATAAGTAATCGGCGCCATTCCGGAAGGGACCGACAGACATTTTTGCGTTCCCCCGATGACTGCGTCAATCTTCCATTCATCCGTCTTTACGGCGCAGCCTCCGATCGTGGCCACGGCATCCACGATAAAGAGTGCGTCTTGGGCGCGGCACGCTTCCCCGATTTCTTTCAGCGGGTGAATCCGCCCCGTTGATGTTTCTCCGTGCACCATAGCGACGATTTTCGGGGAAATCTTTTTCATCTCGCTGATAACCTCTTCAGGCCGGAAGACCGTTCCCCATTCACACTCGATCGTATGAACGTGCGCTCCGTATCGCTCGGCGATTTCAGTCAGCAGGTATCCGAAGCGTCCGTATATCGGAACGAGCACGCTGTCACCCGGTTCTATCACACTTGCGAGAACAGCCTCAATCCCCGCTCTTGATGTGCCGTCAATTGGATAGGCCCAGCGGTTTTCCGTTTGAAACAATTCACGGAGCATTTGCATCGTTTCGTTCATGATGCCGGTAAATGCCGGGTCAAACTGGCCGATGATCGGAGCGCCCATCGCCCTCAGCACTCTCGGTTCAGCTTCTGTCGGTCCCGGTGTCATAATCGTTCTTTGCGGAATGCACAATTCTTTTCTGGTCGGCACGCCGATTCCCCCTTTACGTTAATAGGCAAGTTTATGTAATACATTCGCCAGCGTAAGGACGCCGGTTTCAAGCTGATGTGCGGGTGTGAACTCAAGCGGCGAGTGGCTGATCCCGCCACGGCTCGGCACGAACAGCATGCAGGCCGGAAAGGTTCTGCCGAGCATCTGGGCGTCATGTCCCGCTCCGCTTACAATTTCCTCCGGGTCCGCCCCCTGCTCTTTTGCAGCCTCCGCTGCGGTTCGTGTCAGTGTCTGATTCATTTGAACCGGCTCTATCCTCATATATTCATCAATAACGGGTCTGACTCCTTTGCTGCGGCTGATGTTTTCAACAATCGATACCAGTTTCTGATGGAAGGCTGCCAGCACGTCTTCCTGCCGGTGGCGAATATCAACGGAAAACTGGATACGGCCCGGAATGACATTCGCCATATTCGGTTCAACCGTCATTTTCCCGCACGTCAGACGGAGCTCTTCCGGCTGTCTTTCCGCTGAAAGCATCAGTTCGTGGATGATGCTGCTTCCCGCCGCGAGCGGGTCTTTCCGCCATTTCATTGAAGTGGTGCCGGCATGGTTGCATTCACCGTCAAGCGTAACGGTATAGCGTCTCTGTCCGGCAATCTCGGTGACAATCCCGATATCCTTTCCTGATCGTTCAAGCGTTTGCCCCTGTTCAATATGAATTTCCAGAAAGGCACTAATATCAGTGCGCAGCGGCGCTGGATAACGGCCTGCACCGAAGCCGTTCTGCCGCATGGCTTCTCTCAGAGAAATGCCGGACGCGTCTTTCGGCGTTTCCGCATCTGAAAGCGAGAAAGCACCGGTGATATTGCCTGAGCCCCAATAGGTGATGGGAAAACGGCTCCCTTCCTCTTCACAGAGCGACACAGACTCCAGCGTTTTTTTCGGACGCCCGCACATCTCATGCAAGTGCCGGATCGCCAGCATGCCCGCCAGCACGCCGAACGCACCGTCATATTTGCCGCCGTCAATAACGGTGTCAATATGCGACCCGGTGAGAATCACCTCATCAGGCGATTCTGTGCCGCTCAGACGGCCGAATACGTTACCGACATCGTCAAATGCCGTTTTCAGCCCGAACGCCTCCATTTTCTTTTTGACGGCAAGCTGGGCGTCCATCCATTCTTTCGTATATAAAAGCCTCGTCACTCCGCCGGAAGCGGAAGCGCCGAATTGAGACAGCCATTGTATGTCATCGGAAATCCCGATATTCGCCGCCGAAAGCTGCTGATGTTCCATACACGCCCTCCTTTTAAACTGAAAAACTGACAGATGATCTTCATTATAGAAGGAGCGCATAACGAGTTCATTATCATATCTTCCAAAAAATCAATGATTTTCCGGATACTTTGACCAATAAGCCGAAGGAACTATTTTTCAAAAAAGATAGAATATTAGATTTATTTTTTGGATAATAGAGGTAAAGGAGGGCAAGTCATGACAAAAAAACTTTGGTTTCTGCCGATTGTCTGCCTGTTTTTCATTTTTGGATGGGCCGCGCCGTCAGCCTCTGCGGGCGCGCCGGCTGACACGAATCTGTACAGCCGGATGGCGGTTTCAACTGCCGGCGGCACAACTCTTTTTCCGCAAACTGCCTCAGCTGTCATCACTCCGTCTGCGGATACGGACACATATTACAAAGAAGCTTCCGGAAAAAGCGGAACAGCCTTAAAGAGCGCCCTGCACCGCATCATCAGCGGACATACAAAGCTGTCTTACAGCCAAGTATGGAATGCATTGAAGGAAACTGACGAAGATCCGGCAAATCCGAACAATGTCATCTTGCTCTACACCCAGGAATCACGGGCCAAAAGTAAAAACGGCGGCAGCGTCGGGGACTGGAACCGTGAACACGTGTGGGCAAAGTCACACGGAAACTTCGGAACAGCTGACGGCCCCGGGACGGACATTCATCATCTGCGCCCTGCAGACGTCCAGGTGAACAGTGCCAGAGGAAACATGGATTTTGATAACGGCGGCTCAGAATATTCGAAAGCGCCGGGCAATTATTACGACGGTGATTCCTGGGAGCCGCACGATGAGGTTAAAGGAGACGTCGCCCGCATGCTGTTTTACATGGCGGTGCGTTATGAAGGAGACGACGGGTATCCCGACCTTGAGCTGAATGATAAAACCGGAAACGGCTCAGCTCCTTACATGGGAAAACTGTCCGTTTTGCTCAAATGGAATCAACAAGACCCCGTCGACAGTAAGGAAAAACGGCGGAACGAAATCATTTACGAAGACTATCAGCATAACCGCAATCCGTTTATCGACCATCCGGAATGGGCGGACGAAATCTGGTAATCGTATCATAAGAAGTGATAAGGGAGCCCTGATCATCAGGCTCCCTTTTTCAATATACGGCGTTTTCAGTGTCGGCATCAAAAAAGACGGCCCGGTTCATATTGACCGCAAGCAGAATGGCATCGCCGGGTTTCACCTGTGAAGCGCCGTCAAGACGGATCGTCATGCGGTCATCTCCGCTCACCGCATGAACGTACATCTCCGCGCCTAAGTTCTCACATACTTCCGCCACAGCGCGGCACGCCGCTTCAGGCGGGTGCTCTGATTGTCCGGCAAGCGTCAAATGCTCCGGACGCAGCCCCGCAATCATCTCCTTACCGCTGTATCCTTTCTGCACAAGAACGGCCGCTTTTTCTTTCGGAATGGGCAGACGAACGGACGAACCGGCAAAATACCATTGCCCGTGACTTTCTTCAATGACGCCTTTTATAAAATTCATACTCGGAGAACCGATAAAACCCGCCACAAACATATTCGCCGGATAATGATAAATCTCATGGGGGCTTGCGGCCTGCTGAATATCTCCTTCATTCATCACGACAATCCGGTCGCCCATTGTCATCGCTTCCGTCTGATCATGCGTCACATAAACGATAGTCGCTTTCAAACGCTGATGGAGCTTGCTGATTTCCGCGCGCATCGTCACTCGCAATTTCGCATCTAAGTTGGAAAGCGGCTCGTCCATCAGAAACACTTTCGGCTCCCGTACGATCGACCGGCCGAGCGCAACCCGCTGCCGCTGTCCGCCTGAAAGAGCCTTCGGTTTCCGCTTGAGCAGATGCCCGATTTCCAAAATATCAGCGGCCGTCCGGACTCGCTCTGCAATTTCTTTTTTCGGCAGCTTTCTGAGCTTCAAACCGAACGCCATATTGTCAAACACTGTCATGTGGGGATACAGCGCGTAATTCTGAAAAACCATCGCGATATCACGATCCTTCGGGGGCAGATCGTTTACCGCGTCTCCATCGATATAAAGCTTCCCCTCAGAAATGCTCTCCAGTCCGGCAATCATTCTGAGTGTCGTAGATTTGCCGCAGCCGGAGGGACCGACTAGCACCAGCAGCTCCTCATCTTTTACATCTAAGTGAAAATCCTTCACTGCCGCCGATTGGGCGCCGTATGTTTTTTTGATATGGTCAAATGTTAATGATGCCATTCGAAACCTCCTCCAATACTGGAAACCGCCACATCTTTCTGTTATGTTAAAAATGTTCGGGGTTTCTGACAGATTCATAAATGAAAAGCAAATTTGTATTATAACGTCATAATACATATAATAGTACTACTACTTGACAAAGGAGGTCCGTCCCATTGTTAAATAACGGGAGCTCGAAACCTTTATATATTCAGCTGAAACAAATTATCGCGGACGATATCAAGAAGGGCGTTTATTCGCCGTCCGTAAAACTGCCGACTGAAAATGAGCTGTGCGAAACGTACAACGTCAGCCGCATAACGGTCAGGAAGGCCATCCTTGATCTTGTGGAAGAAGGCTGGCTCGTCCGGCAGCAGGGAAAGGGAACGTTCGTTAAAAGCCCTAAACTGAAGCGGGAGCTCATCGCGGTCAACGGCTACTCTGAATTTATGGAATCAACGGGGAAAAAACCGAAACACCAGATCCTTTCCCATGAAATCATTGAAGCGCCTAAATCCATCGCCCAAAAACTTCGCGTCGCTTCCGAAAATCCCGTTCTTGAATTAAAACGCATTTTATTTCACGACGACCAGCCGCTCTCATTCGAAATCGCCCACTATCCGCTCAGTTTATTTCCCGACATCGGCAAGCATATTAAAGGCGGCGTGTCGATGCATGACATTTTGAAACAGCACTATCAGGTGGTGCCCACCCATAATACGAAGCTGTTAAATGTCGTATACGCCAAGCAGGAAGAAAGCCGCTATCTGGCTTGTGATATCGGGGATGCGCTTTTTGAAATTGACAAAACCGCTTTTATGTCAAAAGACCAGCCGATATACAGCTCGCTGTTTGTAATGCATACAGACCGCGTCACGTTTACCATTAACAGCCCCTATGCGTAACAAGTATAAAAAACGAGACAATGCTTATCGTATTCTCGTTTTTTCACTGCTTTTCCCGCCGCCCGGCCTGTAGGGATGCCCGTAACCGAACGCTCCGAACCCTCCGCATGTTTTGGCAGCCGTCCCGGCGGCCGCAGTAAGCGCTCGCCGAATATCCTGATGCTCGAAGAAATCGGTAAGAAACCCGGCGATAAAAGAATCACCCGCGCCCAATGTATCTATTATATCAGCTCTTACCACCGGCTGATGATAGACGCGTTCCCCATCCGATAACACCGCGCCATATTCTCCCCTTGTCAGACAGACGATTTTCGCTCCGAAACCGCGGGCTTTTTCGGCAAGCCGCACACATTCACTTTCACTCAAATCACTCCCGGAAAAAAACGCATACGTCACGTATGGGCAGACCGCTTCTAAATAGGCTTCGTCACGTTTTACAGAGAAGTCAAAGGAAATCGGCACATGGCCGCTCAGCATCGGAAGGTCACGTTCTATCCTGCTGTATACGCTCGTATGCAGCAGATCATGTCCGGCGATAAATGAGATGTCATTCTCCTGAAAAGCGAGCGTCAGACGCGATTGCACACCGCCTTTATTTGATCCGGCAAATATCCTGTCCCCTCTTTCATCAAGCGTGACGACCGCCATCCCGTTTTCTCCGTATGCCCGGCGGATCAGATCGGCATTCACCTTTTCCAGTTTCAGCACATTCAATACGTGATCCGCCGCTTCATCACTGCCGAGAATCCCGATATAAGAAGTTTCGTGGCCTAAGCGCCGGGCAAGCACGGCTACATTTAACGCATTTCCGCCCGGGTAAAACGTCTCCTGATCCTGATAATAATCTACTACATTATCTCCGGCCGCTATCAGTTTCATCTTTTCATCCTCCTTATCCTTTCACGCTTCCCGCAGCAATGCCGCGGATAAAATATCTCTGCATTAATAAAAACAACGCGATGATCGGGGCAGCAGAAATCGTCAGCCCGGCCAGCAGCACGCCCCAATCCGTCTGCAGCGCATCTCTGAACTGCATCAGCCCGGCCGGAATCGTCCGTAAATTTTCATCATCGATAAAAATAATCGCAAACATAAACTCATTCCATGTATGGTAAGCCGTCAAAATGCCTGATGTCACCAGAATCGGCACGCTCATAGGTAAGAATATTCTGAAAAATATTCCGAAACTTGTACATCCATCCAGATAGGCAGCTTCCTCAAGCTCTTTGGAAATCGACAAAAAATAGGAACGGATCAGAATCACGGTAAACGGAATACGGTAGGCGGCGTACGGGAGAATCAATGCCCAATACGTATTGTACAGTCCCAATGACTGGATAATGGAGTACAGCGGCACAAGACTGACCTGCGGCGTCAGCATCAAGCCGCCAAGACAAATGATCAGCACAAACCCTTTTCCTTTAAATTGAAAACGGGCCAGCCCGTATGCCGCCCAGGCGCTCACAAATACGGTGATGAGACAAGTCAGCACGGTCACAATGACGCTGTTCATAAAATAAGCGGAAATTCCTTGGTTCCATGCGGATACGAAGTTTTCGGGATGCCAGACAGAGGGCAGCGACCAGCTGTGCTCAAAAATCTCATCCGAGCTTTTAAAGGCGCTGACCGCCATCCATAACAGCGGATAAGCAACGGCAATGAGGTAGATAAAGAGAAACAGCCACACAGACGTTTCCCCGACATACCATTTTCTCGGTTTTCCGCCTGTTCTGACGGCCTGACGGGCATGACGCAAGTCCGTCTTTTCAGGAAGCATCGGCTACTCCTCCTTTCCGGTCTTAAAGAATTTCATCTGAATAAGAGACAGAGCAAGCGTCAGCAAAAGCACTACCGTCGCGATCGCAGAAGCGTAGCCCATCATATCTTTTGTAAAAGCGCTCTTATACAAAAATGTGCTCAGCACTTCTGAAGCATTGCCCGGCCCTCCGCCGGTCAGAATATACGGTTCATTAAATACGGTAAATGCGCCGGTCAGCGTCATCACCACGGCAACAAACGACATTTCTTTCGTCTGCGGCACCGTAATGTGAAAAAACTGCTGGATTTTTCCGGCTCCGTCCAGCTGCGCCGATTCATATAATTCAGCGGGAATGCTCTGAATCGAGACAATGTACAGCATGGCAATGTAACCGACAGACTGCCATTGAGACACAAAAATGACAGACAGCATAGCGGTGTTTTCATCGCCCAGCCACGCCCGGGTCAGTTCATCAAGTCCGACGGCTTCCAGCAGCTGATTCAAAAGCCCGATTTCCGGGTTATAAATAAAATCAAACAACAGCGCAATGACGGTCATGGAAATGACGACCGGAAGAAAAAATACCGTACGGAAAAACGGCGACCATTTTCTTACCAATCTGTCTTCCAGCACGGCCGCCAGAATTAAGCCGCCGCCAACCTGGCAAATCAGCGATATGACCGCATACAGCACATTGTTGCGGAGTGCTGTAAAAAACACGGGATCGTGGAACAGGTCAATATAATTTTTCAAACCGATAAACGTCTTTTCGGGTTGAAATGAGCTCCATTCAAACAGACTGAAAAACACATTCTCAATAATCGGAATGTAAACGAACAGCAGAAAAATCAGCGCGGGCGCGAGAAACAGATACGGAATGAAACGGTTTCGGCTGACCAAGGAAATCCTCATCTCCTTTCTCCAAAGAAATCTGTTCTATTCAGATGACGCTTTGACCTGACGCGCCGCTTTCTGCACGGAATTCATCACCTCGCGCGGTGTCATTGTGCCGCCGAGCATCTGCTGAACGCCTGCCGCATACACATCGGCGATTTCAACGTCAACATCCATATCAAACCACGGCACCATTGTTTCTGCGCGGACGATATCCTGCACGGCTTCGCGCTGGATCGGGGCGGAATTGTTTTCTGTCGCCGTTCCTTGAACCGCGCTGTATTTACCGACGTCTTTTATCAGCTTCTCTCCCATTTTTTTCGAGGTTAAAAACTGAAGAAATTCCATGGCTTCTTTCGGGTGCTTCGTTTTTGAGGAAATCATAAATCCTTCCGGAGATCCGGTCAGTGCACGGGGAGATCCCTTTTCGCCGCTGATTTTCGGGAAAGGAAACAAGCCCAGATTGACCGGTTCGACGAGCTTAATTTCTGCCGTTTCCGCATAAATCATCGCCGCTTTGCCGCTCGTAAACTGCTGGCGCACGTATTCGTGATCGACAGAGTTCACGTGCTTTGTAAAGTACGGCAGAAGTTCCTGAAGCTTTTCAAGCGCTTTGACATAGCCTTCGTCCGTAAACTCCCCGGTTTCCGGGCTGTAATCCTTCGCCCGCGTTTTTTCATCCACCATACGCTGGTTCAGCGTCCCGATATAATGAGAAATGGTCCAAGGCGCTTTTGTGCCGAAACTGATCGGAATATATCCGTTCTCTTTCAATTTCTCAGAGACTGTGATCAGTTCATCCCATGTCGCCGGGGGCTTCAAATGTAATGTATTAAAAATGTCCTTATTATAAAAGAATGATTTAGCGTCCATTTGCCACGGAACACCGTACTGTTTTCCGTCATGCGTAAAGGGTTTGATTTGTGACTGCACAAGCTGTGAGGACCAATCTTTATCCTGCTGATAGTAAGACGACAGATCGAGGGCTTTATTTCCTTTGATGAATTTATAAGCAAACCGGTCGCTCCATGAAAAGAAAATATCAGGGGGGCTCGTTGTTCCGAGCATGACTTTCACCTTGTCTTTATAAGAATCGTTTAAGACCGCTTCCGTTTGGATATGAATATCCGGATGAGCGGATTCAAATTCTTTGACCGCTTCTTCAAAATAGCTTTTTTCCGGCTCCTTCGGCCACCTGTGAAAAAACTTCAGGGTCACTTTTCCGTCAGAGGAACTGCTTTGGCTTGAACAGGCGGCGGCTGACAGACATACAGCTAACAGAACGAACAGGCAGATGAGCTTTTTCAGATGCTTTTCCTCCTTTGTCACCGGACTATAACGTTATATATCATTATAGTCCGGTGAAATATAATGCGCGTTCTTAATATTCGACTTTCCACATGTAACGCCGCTTGCTTAACGGATGGTTCCTTGCTTCCGCCAGCGCATCCGCATAGCTTCTGAGCACCCGGTTTAATACGAGAGGAGCCAGGTAGCCTTTTACAGAATCGTCAATTCCGGAAAAATCATATGCTGCAGCATCAAGCACAGTCAGTTTTTTGCCGTATCTTTTTGAGAAGGAAAGCGCCCGCTCTTCAAGGGGTCTTGTTTCGTCTAAGCCGAGCAGGATAATAAATGGAACGGATTCATCAATGATTTCGAACGGTCCGTGAAAATATTCTCCGGCATGAATGGCGTGGGAATGAATCCATTGCATTTCCATGAGAATGCAGATGCTGTAGGAGTAAGCGACGCCGTAGTTCGCACCGCTTGCCATCGTGTAAATGATATCTTCTTTTTCGTGGGCTTTCGCGAATGCCTTTGCGTGATCCGCTTCTTGTTTAAGCGCTTTGTCATATACGATCTGGAGCTTATTGAGTCCGTCGATCGCCTGCTCAAACGCGGGATGGTTTTCCAGCACGTGTAAAACACCGAACACGATTTGATACAGAACTCCGTAATTCGTATTTATCGCCTGTGCGTTCTCACCCCAGTCATACACCGCGACATATTCGGCTTCTTTCGCTAACGGCGAATCAGGCTCAAAGGTCATCGCAATCGTAAGCGCGCCTTTTTTTCTGGCGAAACCGGCGGCTTTCACCGTTTCCGGCGTATTGCCTGACTGAGAACATAAAATCACGAGAGAGTTCTCTCCGAGCTGAACCGGATTGCGCTGAATAAATTCATTTGAACTGTAGAGATCAGAGCTGATGGCTTTCGCCTCTCTGTCAAACACGTACTTGCTCGGATACATAATGGCTGAAGAACCCCCGCAAGCGACGAAAAAGACGTGATCAATCGTTTTTCCTTTCAGATCATCCAAGAAAGCCTGAACCTTGTGATTCACTTGTGCGGCAGTTTGACTCAAATCCTTCACTCCTCAGTATTTTATTATATAATGTTATATAACATTATATAACGTTATATTAATCGCAACAAAGGTGCGTTGTCAATCATATTTTCTGAAATTTCTAAAATATAAAACAAACCCGTCTTATTTCCCTCCCTCTCTTGACCTGACCCTTAGAGACACGTTTAGAATGAAAAGCAGGGAGTGATTCAGAATGAATATAAAAGAAGCCGCCAGGCAGACGGGTCTCACGAAAAAAGCCATCAAATGAATACTGAAAAATGAACTTTTTTACACTAAAATACTATTATATGTAAAAAAGGGGAGTGTTCATATGTTTTTGATGAATGATAAAGTGCTGTGGGGAGCTGTGGTTCTCGCCTTTATTCTTTCGATTGTGTTTTATCCGTTTCTTCCTGCTGATATGGCCATTCACTATGACGTGTCGAACCGTCCGAATACATCAATCAATAAAACAGCCGGCGTCCTGATTTTTCCCGTGCTCATGATGATCTGCATGTTATTCAGAAAAAAGGTCGTCCAGCTATTCCTCGTCGTTTACTGTCTGCTGATCGTGCATATTGCCGTGATGTGGCTGGCACTGTAAACATAAAGAAAACCGGAGCCCTTAAGCTCCGGTTTTTCTTATTTATAAAATACTTTCTCAATGTTGTATTTCGACTGAAGGGTATTGATCGCGTACGTTTCGTAAATCTCCCTTTCCATCGGATCATTTACGACACATACTTCAATTTTATACACTTCGTCCCTGTGATGTTTAACAGGCGACACATTGTCTTCAAAATGCTTTTTGATTCTTTGTCTTAATTTACGGGCTTTCCCGACAAACAGCAGCTCATCATGAATGTTATAAAACATAAAGATGCCGCCTTTGTCTCTCGGAATTTGGTGAAAATCAATAAAACCGTAAATCGCTTTAATCGCCGGTTCATTCTCCGACGGTGACTGCTGCCGTTCCGTAATGGTTACATCAGGAGCAGGAAGGTTTATTTTTATCAAATGGGTCACGTCCTCTTATTCATTAAAGCTCCATCCTATCATAAGAATGCGCCAAAAGCTATTTTTTATTCAAGCGCCCCGGCCGGATCATAAAGGCTCAAATCAATTTCCGTCTGCTGCCCGAGCGCGAGTTTCGCCAGTTCAGCCCCCAGATACGGCCCGCTCGTCAGCCCTGAGGCGCCCAGCCCGTTGGCAACGAGGAGTCCGCTGATATTCGGCACTTTGCCGATGACGGGAAGAAAACCGGGAGTAAACGGCCTGAAACCGACTCTTGTCTCTATCATAGTACTGTCTGAAAGCCCCGGCGCCACGGTTAATGCTTTGTCAAAAATCTCGCGGAGACCGCCGGCCGTCACCCGCAAATCCATGCCGGTATCGTTTTCATGAGTCGCGCCCGCTATGATTCTGCCGCTGTCAAAAGCGAGAATGTATTGATCGTTTGGGGGCATGACGACGGGCCAGCCGCCCGTCTCCTCTCCCTGAAGCTCTAAATGAACGATCTGCGCCTTTTGGTATGATACTGAAAAACGGATGCCGAGCGGCTCAAGCAGCTCTCTCGCCCAAGCGCCGGCCGTTACGAGAACCTGGTCGGCAGTAAGCGTGCGTTCTGCGGTTTTCACACCGATGACGGCACCGTCCTCTGTCAATATTGACGCTTCTTCATTGTAAACAGCCGCTCCGTGCTTAACGGCCGCATTTAACAGCGCCTTACGAAGCGCTCTCCCGTTCACCCGGGCCGCGCCGCTGACATGAACCGCCCCGTATTCCTCCGACAGCGCGGGGAACAGCGCCTTCGTTTCTTCCGGAGTCAGTCTTGTAATGTCACCGATTTCAGGGGCGTCCTCTCTTCTTTTATAAGCTCTTTCCTCCATTTGGCTGAGTTTTTTTTCATCCGTATGGAGGCTGACAGCACCGACCTTTTGATAACCGGTTTCTGTTTCTCCATCAGCTTCAAGCTGCTGTATCAATTGGTTATAATAGCGGGCTCCGCCTTTTGCGATCGCATACCATGCCTGATTGCGGCGCTGTGACAGCCACGGGCAGACGATCCCCGCCGCGGCGTCAGTCGCCTGCCCCGGGTGCTTCCGGTCAATGACCGTTACATCCGCCCCGGCCTTTACGAGATGATAAGCCGCGGACGCACCGAGAATGCCGGCCCCGATAATCAAATAAGACTTCATATATAACACCTTTTCTATCTGTTTTGTCTTATTTATTTTAACAAATAGAGCGCCCGGTTCCTACCGGAGTCCTGACAGCAATGATGAGTTTCGAAAACGGAAACGTATAATAAAAGGAATACGTTCTTGTCTGAAAGCCGTTTTCCTCAAGAATCTCTCTGTATTGTGATGTATTTTTTATATCTGACACGGCCAATGTGCCGCCAGGCTTCAGCACCCTCACCATTTCTGCAATCGCCCGTTCCCTCTCTTTTCTGCCTGAAATGTTGTGTACGACAAAATGCGAAATGACAAGGTCAAACGTTTTATCAGGAAACGGCATGTCTTGCGCGAGTCCGTCATACAAATCAATTTCCGGCGCTCCTTCTGCCCGTCTGTTCTTTTCAAATGCGTCTCTCCCGTTTCCGCCCAGATCCCAGCCTGACCATTTGTCAATGGCTGAGACGTCAGCGCCTTTTTGAGCCGCGGCGATGGCTAGCAGCCCCCGTCCCGTCCCAATATCAAGCACCTTCATGTCCGGCTTTAAACCGGAAAGCGCAAGAATGCGATGGCGGTGTAAAAGTTTAATGGCCGTTGAATACAAGAGCATCCAAAGACCGAGCAATAAAAACAAGGTGCCCGTCAGCCAGCCCCAGTAAGGAGGAATCATACCGCATAACGTGGCTGCGGCATAAAGGAGCGCAAGAAAGATAAATCCAAACGCTCCATAAGGCGCATCAATTCCGTATCGTGTTGTCATAACACCCACCCCTTTCAATATTTATCCAAATGGTATACCATATTATTCTAGCAAAAGCTGAAAGGAGATACGACCATATGAAACGCTGCATTACATTTGACATCCCAAATGAATTCGGACGGTTTGCGGCAGATATATTACAACCGTTCCCCCTCTCTTCCTATACGTGGTTTATCGGTGATGGAGAAGCGTATACTGAATTCAAAGAAGACACCGATACAGACCTGTTTCCGCAAAATCAGCGCATCATTCAGGGTCAAGAACTCCGTCAGCGTCTGGAAGGAAACCCTTATTATATGATTTTTGCTGAATTGAAAGCTTTCCCGGGCGGGATGGTAACGGAAATCAATACGTACGAGGAGTATTTGGAGAGTTCCTGTGAACTTGTGCTTCTCATTGCAGATTGCTCGTATGTAACGTTATATTGCAAAGATCCGGATATGCTCGAAGCCCTTTATCAGCAGGCTGTACAATGCGGGTTTCACCGCGTTGACTATGTGACAGATGAGAATGACGCGAGAACGGGATTGTCTGTCTGATGAAGGTGCGTTCTTTTTATGAAGCGCCTGATAGGGCTTAGGATTCAAAATATTGACAAATTCGTGTGTTTTCAACAAAAAAACAACCCCCTCATGTATACTGAGTGCGTAACTTACATATGAAAGGGGTATGGCAATGAAAATCAGCTTGAAGAAAAAAGCAGGTTTTTGGAAGAAGACGGCGGTTTCGTCACTTATTTTCACCATGTTTTTTACCCTGATGATGAGCGGTACGGTTTTTGCGGCCGGGCTGAATACAGATCAAAAGCGCCGGGCGGAACAGCTGACCAGCATCTTTGAAAACGGAAAGACGGAAATCCAATACGGATATGTTGAAGCGTTGGATGACGGAAGAGGTTACACTTGCGGGCGGGCCGGCTTTACGACGGCTACCGGAGATGCGCTGGAAGTAGTCGAAGTATACACGAAAGCGGTGCCGAATAACAAATTGAAAAAGTATTTGCCTGAATTGCGTCGTCTTGCGAAGGACGAAAGCGATGACATCAGCAATCTGAAAGGATTCGCTTCTGCTTGGCGCTCACTTGGCAATGATAAAGCCTTCCGCGCTGCCCAAGATAAGGTAAATGACAGCTTGTATTATCAGCCGGCGATGAAACGTTCAGAAAATGCCGGACTGAAAACGGCCTTGGCAAAAGCGGTGATGTACGATACGGTGATTCAGCATGGCGACGGCGATGATCCAGACTCCTTTTATGCCCTGATTAAACGCACGAACAAAAAAATGGGCGGGTCACCGAAAGATGGGATTGATGAGAAGAAATGGCTCAATAAATTCTTGGATGTGCGCTATGACGATCTGATGAATCCGTCAGATGAGGACACTCAGGATGAATGGAGAGAATCGGTTGCCCGTGTCGACGTTTTCCGCGAAATTGTCAAAGAGAAGAACTACAATTTAAACGGGCCGATTCATGTCCGGTCAAGCGAATACGGTAATTTCACTATTCAATAAACAAAAAAACCCCGCCATATGGCGGGGTTTTACTATTAACCGATGGAGCCTTCCATTTCGAACTTGATCAAATTTGCTCGAAATGGGATGGACTGATTTACAACAAAACCGTTTAAGCCTTTGATATATAGCCATTTCTTTAAATGGTTTAAAATGGTTTAAAATGGTTTAAAATGGATTATAATGTCAAGTTGGCATGAACTAGAATCCGCATACAATATCAGCTAAGTCCCCCAACTTTCGTTGTTCCCAAATGTTTGTGAAAAGAGCCAAGGTTTAAATCCTCCTTAGCTCTTTTCTAACAATATTATTTACCTAAAAGACTGATAAATTTACTCAGTTCCTCTTTGGCTTCATCTGTTGTCCCTTCCAGCTCATTCAATAGCCCAAACAAATTATCATATGAACTCGCAATTTCCGCTTTAACTTCTGCCAACTCTTGAGCTACTTGTGAAAGTGGAATTACTTCTTCTTCTTCAAACGTGTCGACATAACGTGGAATGTTTAAATTGTAATCATTTTCTTTGATTTCATCCAAAGATGCCACATGAGCATATTTCTCAACGTCTTTACGGTTACTGTATGTTTCAATAATTTTGTCGATGTTTTCAGGAGAGAGTTTGTTTTGGTTCTTTCCTTTTACAAACTCATTTGAAGCATCAATAAATAATATGTCTTTATTCTTGCGAGCTTCACGACCTTTAAACACAAGCACACATGTGGGGATGCCTGTGCCAAAGAACAAGTTAGCTGGCAATCCAATCACAGTATCTAACAGATTGTTGTCGATAATACTTTTACGAATTCTACCTTCCGACGCACCACGAAAAAGTACCCCATGCGGCAAGACTATAGCCATTGTTCCTGCTTTATCTAAATGGTAAAGTCCATGAAGAACAAAAGCGTAATCTGCCTTAGATGCTGGTGCTATACCATAACCCTTGAAACGTGTGTCTTTTTCTCTATCAACGTTTTTTGTATCCCACTTATGGGAATATGGGGGATTTGATACGACTGCGTCGAACTTCAAAGGAATTTGTGTGCCATCTTTTTCAGCAAATGGCCAGTCAGCATCCAGTGTGTCTGCTCGTTTCAACTCCATATTGCGATAATTTACCCCATGCATCATTAAGTTCATGCGAGCTAAGTTATAAGTCGTCGTATTTAACTCTTGACCGTAAAACTCAACACTTCCTTCTTCATCACCATTTGGTAATTCTTTTTGGACTGTTAGAAGAAGTGAACCAGATCCCATTGTAGGGTCATAAACACGGAATTGACCGCCAGTTCCATCTGCATCATTTGTGACAATTTTTGCTAGAATTTGACTAACTTCATGAGGTGTATAAAATTCCCCGCCTTTTTTACCAGCATTTGCAGCAAATTGTCCAATCAAATATTCATAAACGTCACCCAAAATGTCGTGCCCTGAATCGTCTTTGAAAGTGAACTCGTTAATCATCAATACGATATCATTCAAAGCCTTTGCACGTTCGTTTGTACTTGAGCCAAGACGTGTGTCCCCAAGGTTAACATCTGAAAATACATTAGCAAAGTCCGCTTCTGCGACTGCGTTACGTTTAGCATTTGTATTGAATGAGTCAAACATATCTTGGAAATCACTAGCTTTGATTTTGTGATTTTCGATTTTTGATACGATTTTGTCCCAGGTATAGGCTGGGTCAATCGCATATCCGATACCTTTACTGATTTCTTCGAGGTAATCCTCTTTTTCAGTGTCATCTTTCACTTCGTAGAAATCTTCCAAATCATTAACTCTCAAGTATTCATCCTGATTTTCTGATAAGTAGCGATAGAACATAAATGGTAAAATATAATTCTTATACTCACTTGCATCCATTGTTCCACGCAGTTTGTTAGCCATTCCCCACAGCTTTGATGTAATATCTGTTGCATTACTCACTTGTGTCATCTCCTTTTTTATACAAACATTTGTTGAAGCAGCGATTTCTTCACATTTTTAAGCGAATTTAACTCACGCTGATGAAGCGCGATAGTGTCATCAAGTTGTTTAAAAAAATTTCCTATTTTAGCTTGTTCATCTTTTGAAGGAACTGAAGCTGTTATCTGTGAAAGGGTTGGAAACTGCACTCGTTGCCTTTCTATTAAAGAACCAGTTGCAAACATCTTATACATCTTTATTGCTAGAGGTGTTTTTAGCCAGATACCGAAGTACTTGCTGTCATAGTTCTCAGTTGTTTTCATAGTGATGTAATATCCTGAAACAGCAACTTTTTTACCAGTTAAATTCAAATCAACAGCACCTAAAGTCATGTTCATCGGATTATAAATAAATTCGTTATCTGAAACAGATTTGAATTGATCTTCCTTTTTAACCAAAAATTCTCTATTGTAGCGCTCTGTTTTCGGCGTAAGGCCATTCTCAACTGTTAGACTCCACAATTCAAGGTTTTCTACTTTCGGGTTGACGTATTCTGAAGTCTGTTCAAAAACCTCTCCCAACTTACACTGTTCCCAAGGATCAGTAAATCCTTCAAAGCGAATTTCAGGAACATTGGCTCCATCTTTCGGAAACATTTTTTGAAGTAGACTCTTTTTCGTATCCTTAAACAGTTCCAACTCACGCTGATAAAGGGTGAGGGTATCCTCCAGTTGTTTGAAAAATGAACCTATTTTTTCTTGTTCTTTCCAACTAGGTACTCGTATAGGGATTTGATAAAACGACTCTAATTCAAGGTTTCGACGAACAACACTCGCTCCTTGTGTTGAAGCATTTTTGTACTCTTCCAACATTCTTGGAAGTCTAAGTTGTGGTTCGATGAACTGGCTATCTAAATCTATAAATTTAAACGTCCTATAGCTAGGTGATACAATTCCTTTACCAATGTTATTAACGTTAATATTTCCAAGCCAAAGATTCTGTGGCGACAATACTAAATCACCATCTTCAATAATCTTATATCCTAGGTTTGATGTCCCCGAGACTCGACCATTTCTAATTTCCATCCCAGAATTTGTACTTGATAGAACAGGATATTCGTTTTCAGTCTTTGTCTTAATACTAAATTCTTTTAGCTTATCTCCCAACTTTCGTTGTTCCCAAGCATCTGTATATCCTGCGAATCTTATTTGAGGTGATTTTGATATTTTCTCGCTCATTTCTGATCTCCTTTTTGTAGTAGGCTTAATTTTATCACTTGACTATTCTCCCTTCTTAATTTCGTCAGCCATTTCGTAAAATGCTTTACGAAATTCAATGCGATACCGAACCCAGCTTAAAGCTGCAATCTCTTCAACTGCGATTTCTTTATAATCAGCTCTTGCGTCATTCATGATTGCTGTTAACTCCCCTTGTTTATCCATATCCTCTTGACCTAATCGGTGTTTCTTAATCAAGTTTTCAAGTTCCTTAGGCTTTGTACTGTTATCAAGTCCCCAAGTGCGGATGAAGTTCGTTACAAGTTGGATATTCGTATCCTTTTGTGCTTTATCCATTGCTTGGTTCATTTTCTCAACACTTCGTGGTGCTGGATAATGATCAAATTCAAACTCTTTCGAGAAAATCTTAGATACAAAATGACTCATCTTAGATTTTTCTTTTTCATTGTCAGACTTGGCAATTTCAAGATGGATTTCATCACGTGTACTTTCCGCTTCCGACATTTTGTTTGCGTGTACTTCGTCAGCCATCTGGGCGATCAACTCAATCAAATAATCATAGTTGATGGTCACATCGTGAATATGAACCATAGAGAGATTGACTTGCGAAATATCAATGTCTTCTCGCTTCGCACGTCGTTCTTTCAACTCACCAGCAATGACAGTTGTTAAAATGACTTCCTGCTCTTCAGTAATACCTAAACGTTCATAGAACTCTTCAGGATTATCATAGGCAGAAATAGGATTTTGGTCATCATCTACGGTATATTGTTTCAACTGACTCAATAAACGATTATACTCTTTCAGATTCTCAAAAACTTCATCCTGTGCTTTTTCACTTGGTGGTAATTGTATAAAATCGTCTGTGAGTGTGGAAAGCTTCTTGATGACTTCTTGCATCTCAGCTTGGACCTTGCTAAATGGTTTGGAAGTGATACCAGACTCTTCGTTGCCTTTCTTCAATTCTTCAAGTGAAAGTTGTTCGTCGGCAGATGCACGATTTGAATAAATAGCAAAAGCCTTATTCATTTCATACTCGTTTTGCTCCGGCCAACGAAAATTCACGACATTTCCCCAAGGCTTATCGACAACGTTATGTATTCGATTTGTACGTGAGTATGCCTGAATCAAGTTCCCTCCCTTTAGCGTTCGATCAATATAGAGCGTATTCATCTCAGGCGCATCAAAACCGGTCAAAAGTTGATCCACAACAATGACCAAATCTAAATAGTTGCCATCATCAGCTGTCTTGTTCAAACGTCGTGCTAAGTCTTCTGTGTAGGCTTTAACTGTAGTCATATCAAAAGCTGTGCCAAACATTGCGTTATAGGTTTTGATGGCTCTGTGCAAGTTTTCGTTCGTTTTCAGCTGATGAATACTATTGGATGTGTCTGCTGAGAAACTTACTGCAATTTTTAACCGTTGATCTGCTGGACGATTCGCATTTTCTTCAGCAAACTTATCAAAATATTCCATCGCTCTTGGTGTACTTGCTTTATTACCACCAACGTGGACTGTAAACAAGGCATTATACTTACGATCATTTGAACGTTTCTTCCAATTATCAAAGATGTCTTTCACTACTAACTTCACATGTTCTGGACTATAGTCGTAAACACTACCACGAATATTATCATCAATATCCTCTTCGGTAGGATCTTCGGGAGCCTCGATCGTTTCCTTAAATTCAACGTTAAACCCTAATACATTTTTATCCGCAATAGCTTCTTTAATGGTATATGCATGTAATAGTTCACCAAAGATTTCTCGTGTTTCGGGGAATTTTGGTGTACCAGTATAACCAATCCAAGCAGAATTAGGAATTGCTTTTCGAATCGTTTCAAGCATCCCTTCATTTTCAGTACCACTGCCAGTTGAACGGTGGGCTTCATCCACGATAAAAAGAATATTTTCATTAAGTGGCTTGAAGCTGTCCCGCGCTACATAACGCGACATTTTTTGGATACTTGTTACAATGATGTTCTTATCGCTTTTCTTCGTTAGTTTGCGATGAAGATCTGAGATATTGGCTGTGTCACCCACCACACCAGTTTTCCCTTCAAAACCAGCAACAGGATCATAGGCTTTATAAGCATCTGCTGTTTGGTTGGTGAGTGCGATCCGGTCAACCAAGAAGATCACTTTATCTACATTTGATAGACGGCTTGCCAGCCACGCTGTCTTAAAACTTGTGATTGTTTTACCTGAACCTGTCGTGTGCCAAATGTATCCTAGTTTACCACCATCATATTTAAAGTCAAACTTTCTAACTTTATCAAGCACACGCTTTGTGGCATAGACTTGATACGGACGCATGACTTTGATACTTTCTTTGTTTTTTGTACCATCTAGTACCATGTAACGTGTTGCCAAATCATGGGCCATTGGAATGGACAACACTTTATCCGCAAATGTTTTCCATGATCGAATAGGGCGAGCATCATCTTCGTTTTGCCAGTTGAAAGCAAAAGCTCGGTTAAAGTTTTGGAGTGGGGTATTTGCCATATAACGAATATCAAACGGTGTCATCGCGATTAAAATCTGCAAAGTTGAAAAGATACCGCTGAATTGTTTTTCAGCTATATACTGTTCCATCTGATTTAAAGATTTCGTAGCGCTATGAAGTGCTTTCTTTAATTCGATTTGAATAATCGGCAAACCATTAATGAGCAAAGTCACATCAAACCTGCGAGTCGTTTTACCATCAACAACTTTTGGCCGTTTAATTTGATTCACTACTTGATAAACGGTATTCCCGCCACCGACTTGGGCTTGGTCGAATACTGTCAAGAACACATGTCTACCATTATCAAGGTCAACTTCAATTTCAGAAACACCATTAACGCCATACAAAAACTGTCCGGCCTGGTAAGGTGATTCGATACTTGTGATGATTTTCTTCACTTGGTTAAATTCAGTAACAGACAAGGGCTCATCTAATCGAGCGCTATTGTTTTGTTCTAGGATTATTTTAAAGTTATCCCAAAGTTGTTCAGTTGTTTTAATGTCTTTTTTGTATTCCCATTGTTTTACTCCACCGATTTTGGTCAAATAATCGATAACTTCATTTTCAAATGCTAATTCCGATTGACTTTTCATTTAATTACTCCCCCTTTAATGTTCCTTCTATTACCGAGCTCGTAAACTGCCCTATCAAGTCTGCGTATTGGCTTAACTTATTTTGTAGCTTCATTGTTTCTACGTATATAGTGCCTATTTTCTTCTGTTCCTCGATCGGAACAACTGGAACGATCATTTCCCCAAGGGCACGAAGCGGAATTCTTAGAACAAGACCACTCCCCTGTAACTCCCTTTCTTTTTGTCGCTTCACATCTTTATGAGCATTAAATAAGTAAAGAAAATATCTCTTATCAAGTTGTTCGCTATCAAACTCTATTTTCGTAAAATTGAGGGACAACACTTTACCAACATTATTTTCACCGACAATTGTTGCTAGCTGCAATGAGTTACTGATAACAACATCACCTTCATTTAACGATAGGTTACTTTGAAATAAAGGTTTTGCCTTTTCTTCAACAGCTACGTCCTCACGATTATAATCCGCTTCAAAAGACGCTTGGTCATAATAATTTATTTTTCGAGTTTCAAACTGCTTTTGTGCTCTTGTTGGATTAATACCAGGAACGAATGTTACGAATTCATTTAATTTTCTTTTCTCCAAATAAATCGCCCCTAATCATAGAAATTATTTTTTGAAATATTTATATATTACATATTAAAACATATCGAGTTTGCTTCGTCAACGATAATATGAAATATTTATATATTTCATTATTGCTTTAAAAAATGCCTGCTGAAACTATTTTAAATCCTTGTTTCTTCACTCTTCCGCACCAACTTGTTAAACCATCATTGCAAAAATGCATCCCCTATTCAACGTTATTTTTGTTTCCACAAACGACATCAAACCGCTAAAACCAAATTACTCATGATTAATCTCAAATCCCACAAAACAAACAAAACCCTTGAAATCACACCATAAGCGATTCCAAGGGTTCAACTATCATATTTTCGTCAGCAGTACGACTGTCTCCTCATGATATTGATGATTGATGTAGCTTTGTTCACCTAAAACAAGCCGTATTTTTTTGATTTCACCATTATATGGATAAAAATGAATAATAAGGTGGTTTAACATCCTATCCTAGACTGTTTTGTGTTAATAAAAAGGTGGGAAACGTGATTAACCATCAATTGAAGTATTAAAAAAGCTTAGAAGTTCCATACGAGGGTTTGATGAAAGCAGCAGGATATATGAATTTAAATATAACTATGCAAGGTGAAAAAACAGAGGATATTATTGAGCATATACAGGAATTACCTGAAAAGTTTGAACAACGGTTATGCTACGAGTTAGAGACGAACGATTGAAACTTGATCATTTATTAGATTCTAATGATCCACTATTTTTTAAGGACAGGCTTCTGACAACAGAAGAAAAATCAAAATTAGGGGCCTTATCGAAATTGCTTTAAAGGATGGAAAGGGGAAAAGGTGTCATGGCAAACTTCAGAAAGTTAGCCAGTGGAAAATGGCAGGCAGGGGTACACAAGGATGGAAAATTAGTAAGCCTTACAAAAAAGGAAGCAGAAAATAGAAGCAGCAAAAGTTGAAGAAAGAAAATATTATGGACAAACAATAAATGATCGCAATATGCTTTTTGATAAAGTTGTGAAAGGATCAGCTTGAGGATAAAAAAGCAAATGTAAAGGAATGAACCTTTGTTCAGCTTGAAGTAATTTTAGAAATTACATCGCTTGGAGCATAAAACCATCAAAACAACAGCTGATCCTTATCTTGATATTACCGAAAAATAGAAGAAGACGAACTTCAAAAGTTCGCCTCCTATACTAAAAGATAAGGTCAACTTGGCACAAATTTGGCACGCCACCAAGTTGGCACGGGATGAAACCCCTCAAACCTTTGATATATATAGGTTATCCGATACTACCTTCCATTTCGAACTTAATCAAACGGTTCATTTCAACTGCGTATTCCATCGGAAGTTCTTTTGTGAATGGCTCGATGAAGCCCATAACGATCATTTCTGTTGCTTCTTCTTCAGAAATACCGCGGCTCATCAGGTAGAAAAGCTGTTCTTCAGAAACTTTTGATACTTTTGCTTCGTGCTCCAATGAAATGTTGTCGTTCAGGATTTCATTGTAAGGGATTGTATCAGAAGTTGATTTGTTATCCATAATGAGCGTATCACACTCGATGTTTGAACGGGCGCCGTCCGCTTTTCGTCCGAAGTGGACGATACCGCGGTATGTTACTTTTCCGCCTTGTTTAGAAATCGATTTTGATACGATTGTGGATGACGTATTCGGTGCAAGGTGAATCATTTTCGCACCTGCGTCCTGATGCTGCCCTTTGCCCGCAAGAGCGATAGAGAGCGTCATGCCGCGCGCGCCTTCACCTTTCAGAATGACAGCCGGATATTTCATCGTCAATTTAGAACCGATGTTTCCGTCAACCCATTCCATCGTCGCGTTTTCTTCACAAACCGTACGTTTCGTTACTAGGTTGTAAACGTTGTTCGCCCAGTTTTGAATTGTTGTATAACGGCAGTAGCCGCCTTTTTTGACAATGATTTCAACAACTGCGCTGTGAAGCGAGTTTGTTGTGTACACAGGAGCCGTACAGCCCTCTACGTAATGAACGCTTGCTTCTTCGTCAACGATGATCAGCGTACGTTCGAACTGACCCATGTTTTCGGAGTTGATGCGGAAGTAAGCTTGAAGCGGTGTTTCAACCTTCACGCCTTTAGGCACGTAGATGAAAGATCCGCCGGACCAAACAGCTGAGTTCAGCGCCGCAAACTTGTTATCAGTCGGCGGAATGACTTTCGCCCAGTGCTCGCGGAAAATGTCTTCATTTTCTTTCAGCGCGCTGTCTGTGTCTTTGAAGACGATGCCTTGCTCTTCAAGATCTTCTTTCATATTGTGGTAAACAACTTCGGATTCGTACTGTGCAGAAACACCGGCAAGGTATTTTTGCTCAGCTTCAGGAATACCGAGTTTGTCGAATGTCTGTTTAATTTCCTCAGGCACTTCATCCCAAGAACGCTCTGAACGCTCAGACGGCTTTACGTAATACGTAATTTCGTCAAAGTTTAAAGAGTTTAAATCCCCGCCCCACTGCGGCATCGGCATGTTGTAGAAATGCTCAAGAGATTTCAGGCGGAAATCAAGCATCCATTGAGGCTCTTCTTTCATGCGTGAAATTTCTTCTACGATTTCTTTTGTCAATCCGCGCTCTGAACGGAAAATGGAAACGTCCTTATCGTGAAAACCGTACTTGTATTCACCAATTTCAGGCATTTTTTTAGCCATCCATTTTCACTCCAATCTTTTAATTGCCGCCTTTTTCGCCAGCGACTCCTTTTTCAAGTGCTTTCCATGAAAGGGTGGCACATTTAATCCGGGCCGGGAATTTCGAAACGCCTTGAAGAGCTTCAATATCCCCGAGATCTATCGAGTCGTCATACTCTTTCCCTTGCATCATGTCTGAGAAAATCTTAGACATGGAAAGGGCGGTATCAATATCTTTTCCTTTAATCGCCTGCGTCATCATGGAAGCTGAAGCCATGGAGATAGAACAGCCTTCCCCTTCAAACTTCGCTTCCTGAACGGTATCGCCGTCAAGCTTCATTGTCAGTCTGATCCGGTCGCCGCAAGTCGGGTTGTTCATATCGACGACGATGCTGTCATCCAAAACCCCTTTGTTGCGCGGATTTTTGTAATGATCCATGATCACTTGTCTGTATAATGTATCTAAATTTGCATTAAAAGACATTTGTAAAGTACTCCTTTGTCTTTTGGAGGGCTTCCGCGAGCTTATCGATCTCTTCCTCTGTATTATACAGATAAAAACTCGCTCTCGCAGTAGCAGATACATCCAGCCATTTCATGAGCGGCTGGGCGCAATGATGTCCGGCTCTGACCGCAATGCCCTCAGCATCGAGGACAGTCGCGACATCATGAGGGTGAACCTCATCAAGATTAAATGTCACAAGTCCCGCCCGCTCTTTCGGACCGTATACCGTCACGCCGTCTAGCTGCTCGAAACGGTCAAGCGCATAGGCTGCAAGCTTATGCTCATGCCGGGAAATCTCGTCGAGTCCGATCTCTTCAAGAAAATCAATCGCGGCTCCCAATCCGATCGCGCCTGCGATAATCGGCGTGCCTGCTTCAAATTTCCACGGAAGCTCTTTCCAAGTTGATTCATAAAGCCCTACAAAGTCGATCATCTCGCCGCCAAATTCGGCCGGCTCCATATTCTCAAGCAGTTCTTTCTTGCCGTACAGCACGCCGATTCCCGTCGGGCCGCACATTTTATGGGAAGAAAGCGCGAAGAAGTCGCAATCCAAGTCCTGAACGTCGATTTTCATGTGCGGTGTGCTTTGCGCCCCGTCCACCACGATGACCGCGCCATTGTCATGAGCGATTTTGGCGATCTCTTTAATCGGGTTGATCGTGCCGAGCACGTTTGACACATGAGCGACTGCCACGATCTTCGTATGGCTTGTGACAGTCTGCCGGACGTCGTCCAACGAAAGCGTGCCGTCTTCCTGCATCGGGATATATTTTAAAGTCGCGCCGGTTGCTTTGACAGCCTGCTGCCACGGAATGATATTCGCATGATGCTCCATTTGGGTGATGACCACTTCATCACCGGGTTTTAAGCTGGCGCGGGCATAGCTCAGCGCCACCATATTCAGTGAAGTTGTCGTGCCTTTTGTGAAAATGACCTCAGCCATTGATTTCGCATTGATAAACTTACGGACTTTTTCACGCGCACCTTCATAGCCGTCTGTCGCTCTCGTGCCAAGAGTATGAACGCCTCTGTGGACATTGGAATTGTATTTGCTGTAATACTGATCCACTGCTTCAATGACAGCACGCGGCTTCTGGGAAGTCGCCGCGCTGTCAAGGTACACGAGGTCATGTCCGTTCACTTGCTGATGAAGGATCGGGAACTGTTCACGAATATCGGTGATATTCATTATTTTACTTTCCTTTCGATGACGGAGACGAGCTGTTTCTTAACTCCTTCAATCGGAAGCTCTTTTACCACCGGAGCAAGGAATCCGTAAATGACTAAGCGCTCCGCTTCTTCTTTCGGAATTCCGCGGCTCATTAAGTAGTAAAGCTGGATCGGGTCCACACGGCCGACAGATGCCGCATGTCCTGCAGTTACATCGTCTTCATCAATTAAAAGAATCGGGTTTGCATCTCCGCGTGCTTTTTCACTCAGCATCAGAACGCGGGATTCCTGTTCAGCGTTTGCTTTCGACGCGCCGTGCTCGATTTTGCCGATTCCGTTAAAGATGGAAGATGCGGCATCTTTCATGACTCCGTGCTTCAGGATATAGCCTTCAGAAGCCTTACCGAAGTGGATGATCTGCGTCGTAAAGTTTTCCGTCTGTTCTCCTCTTCCGACAACTACGGTTTTCGTATCGCCGTATGTGCCGTCTCCGTAGAGGTTTGTCGTATTTTCAGAAATCGTGTCGCCGTCGTTCATCAGTCCGAGCGCCCACTCGATTCTGCTGTCGCGTCCGCGCGCGGCTCCGCGGCGGTTGACGTATGTTGTGACGCCTGCTGACAGGTTGTCAACGGCTCCGTACGTCACGCTGGCATTATCACCTGTGACCACTTCACTGATAATGTTGAATACAGCTTCTTTCGGATTCACCGTGCTGATGTAGTTCTCAACGTAAGTGACGGAGCTGTGGTCTTCAGCGACGATCAGCACGTGGTTGAACAATGCCGTGTCATTGCTTTCATGAACGTAAACGGCCTGAACAGGCGTCTCCACCTGAACGTTTTTAGGAACATAAAGGAATGCCCCGCCGTTCATTAATGCTGCATGAAGCGCGGTCAGTTTATGTTCGTCGACCTTAACGCCGTCTTTCATGAAGTACTTCTCAACGAGGTCGCTGTGCTCACGGGCAGCCGTTAAGATGTCCGTAAAGATGACTCCTTTGTCTTTCAGTTCTTTAGAAAGAGAAAGAAAAGCGGGCGTTTGGTCACGCTGCACGTATAACGTTTTGTCTTCGTTTTCGATATCGATCAGCGCTTTTGCTTCATCAGCTAAATCTTCTAAAGAAGCAAGCGGCGCATTTTCTACTGTATGCTTGTTGAACTTTGTAAAGTTCCAATTTGTGATTTTTGTTTTATCAGGCTTAGGCAGCGGCAGATCTTCAGCTTTTTCAAGAGCCTGTAAGCGCAGGTTTTTCAGCCAGGCAGGTTCTTGATGCTTTTCGGAAAAGCCTTTGACATATTCCTGATCTACGGATAGTTTCGTTTCCAATGTCATGATTATCCCCCTAACGCTTACGCTTCTTGGCCTACAGTTTCGTCTTCAATGCCCAGTTCTTGTTTAATCCAGTCATAACCTTCCGCTTCAAGGCGCTGTGCAAGCTCCGCGCCGCCGGATTTCACTACGCGTCCCTGCATCATAACGTGAACGACATCAGGCGTGATGTAGTTCAGAAGGCGCTGGTAGTGAGTGATCATTAAGCAGCCGAAGTTTTCGCTGCGCATTCTGTTGATTCCTTTAGAAACGACTTTAAGCGCATCGATATCAAGACCTGAATCGATCTCGTCAAGAATGGCGATTTTCGGCTCGATCATCATAAGCTGAAGGATTTCGTTGCGTTTTTTCTCCCCGCCTGAGAAACCTTCGTTCAGGTAACGCTGCGCCATTTCAGGGTCCATTTCAAGGAACTCCATGTTTTCGTCCATTTTGCGGATGAATTTCATAAGAGAAATTTCATCGCCTTCTTCACGGCGTGCGTTAATCGCAGAGCGAAGGAAATCGGCATTTGTCACACCGCTGATTTCGCTTGGGTACTGCATCGCAAGGAAAAGACCCGCCTGAGCGCGCTCGTCCACTTCCATTTCCAGTACATCCTTGCCGTCAAGCGTGATGCTGCCTTTTGTAACTTCGTATTTCGGGTGTCCCATAATCGCTGCTGAAAGCGTGGATTTACCGGTACCGTTCGGCCCCATGACAGCGTGGAATTCGCCGCCTTTTATTTCAAGGTTTACACCTTTTAAGATCTCTTTTCCTTCGATTTCAACGTGAAGATCCTTGATCGTTAATGTTGAAGCAGCCATATCTATACCTCCAAAATATATAATCATTATTCTCAATTTATTCTCATTCTAATTTTATAACAAATGAAAAGTAAATACAACTTTTTATATTACCCGGAACATTCCTAAAGTTTATCAAAGATCAAGGCGTAATTAAAGCTGTTTGAAACAGAAAAAGGGCGGAAATCCACCCTTTTTTACTGACCGATTTTCTCATTAAGCTGCGCTGCGAGGAACTTGCTTTTTTGATATTCAAGCTCCCTCTGCCGTTCGACTTCCATCCTTTTTGAAAGACGCCGTCCGTATTCCTCGTAGCCGATGCCGTGTGACTTCTGCATCGCTTTTTCCATTTCAGGCGTATAGTCAAGGTCCAGTCTCTCGTGGCTGGTGCAGATAATGAATCAATCCCTTCATCTATTTGTTTCTATTGTAACAATGATCCGCTGCTCCGGCCAAAGGGAGTGTGCCCCTGAATCCTTTCGAATGTGCCGGAATCCGGCGCTCGCTTTATCTGAAAAACGGTATTCACACGATTGCTCTTTCTAATGCGTCGTATGTCCGAATTCCTGAATGCACTGCTGTACGAGGGTCACTCCCTGACTGAGAGCCGCGCCGCCCCCGAATGCCGCTGCGACGCTGATGACCTCAAGGATGTTTTCTTCTGTCGCCCCTTGGTCAAGGCAGCCCTTCGTATGATAAATCATGCAAAATTCATCTTGAGCGCTGATGCTGATGCCCAGAGCGATTAATTGTTTCTCTTTTTCAGTTAATGAATCCGCTGAGAAACACTGTTCAGTAAATTCATTAAACTTCCGCCCCATCATCGGCATTTTTTGCTCGAATATACCTAAACCTTCTTTATATTGTTTCAGTGCGTCGTGCACGCTTTTTCCGTTATCCTGGTATTGAGCCACTGCCATTCCCTCCAATCGTTAACCTTCCTTTTTATTATGGACAGTTCTCCGATTAATACCCGAAAAAAACCCCGGATGATTCATCCGGGGTTTTCGTTTTATTCAGATACGGGAAGCACAGCTCCGTCGTATTTTTTCTCAATAAAGTCTTTGATTTTCTTAGAGTGAAGCACTTCCATAAGCGCTTTGATTTTCTCTGATTTTTCGTCACCTTTGCGTACGGCGATGATGTTTGCGTACGGGTTGTTTTTCGTTGATTCCACTTGAATCGCATCTTTTAACGGATTCAGTTTGTTTTGAATCGCATAGTTGACGTTAATGAAGACTGCATCGCCTTCTTCTTCATTATATGCTTTCGCCGTTAATTCAGGGGCGATTTTTTTGAATGTCAGGTTTTTCGGGTTTTTCGTAATGTTTTTCGTAGTGGCTTCAATCGTTTTTACCTTCGGATCAAGTGTGATCAGTCCGGCTTTTTCAAGCATCGCCAGCATACGGCCTTGTTCAGCGACATTGTTAGTCATGATGATGGTCGCGCCTTTAGGCAGGTCTTTCAGTGATTTGTATTTTTTCGTGTAAATTCCGAATGGCTCAAGGTGAACGGCTCCGGCATTCACGAGTTTGTAATCTTTATTTTCTTTCATTTCCTGTTCAAGGTAAGGAACGTGCTGGAAGAAGTTCGCATCCACTTCATTATCAGCTAACGCTTTGTTGTACATTTTGTAATCGTTCAGCACTTTTACTTTTAATGTGTAGCCTTTTTCCTTCAAGAGCGGTTCCGCTTCTTTTAAGATTTCAGCATGCGGTGTTTTTGTGGCGGCGACGACGATTTCCTTTTTATTTGAGCCGTTTGATCCGCAGGCGGCCAAAACTCCTGCGAACACAAGCAGCAGCGCACTTAATACAATCTTTTTCAATGTAAATCCTCCCTTATCTTTTGTCTATTATATTTGTAATCACATCACCGATAATCTGAATGATAAAGACGATGATGAGTATAAATACTGTCGCTACAAACGTTACATCCGTATTATTGGACTGGTAGCCTTCTACATATGCAAGGTTTCCGAGTCCGCCTGAACCGATGGCGCCGGCAATGGCGGTAGATCCGATCAGGGCGATGGCCGTAACGGTGATGCCTGAAATTAACGCAGGCATTGATTCAGGAATCAGCACTTTGAAGATAATCGTCGATGTCTTTGCTCCCATTGATCTGGCAGCTTCGATGACTCCTTTATCGACTTCCCGGAGCGCAATTTCCGCAAGACGGGCGTAAAACGGCGCGGAGCCGATAATCAGCGCCGGCAATGCGGCGTTCGGCCCTAAAATCGATCCGACCAAAATCTTAGTAAAGCCGAGAAGCAGAATAATTAAAATAAGAAACGGAATAGACCTGAAAATATTAACGACCGCCGCGATCACGGTGTTAATGATTTTATTTTCCCATAAGCTTCCCTTGCCCGTTAAAAAGAGCAGAAGACCGAGAATCGCTCCGATGATAAATGAAAAAACTAATGCGATGACCGTCATATAAAGGGTCTCGTATGTGGCCGTCCACAGCTCGGTTATATCAACGTTCGGGAACCATTTTTCAAACATTTGTGATCACCTCTGCTTCTACCTGTTTGTCTTTGATGAACCGGATCACGTTTTCTACTTCTTTTTCCTGACCGTCAATATGAATGAATAAAGAACCGTAGGCTCCGTCCTTCGTCTGTGAAATTTTCCCCTGCAGAATATTGACGTCCACATCAAAGTTTCGGATCATTTCCGTAATGAGGGGCTGCTCGGCGGCCTGCCCGACAAATGAAAGCTGAATCGTTTTTCCTGTCGCTGTTTCCTGCAGAAAATGCTGGATGGTTTCTTTCGTCTCCTCCGGTTCTGTCACCTGCTGAACGAAACGCTTGGTCATCGGTTCGCGCGGGTTTCTGAAAACTTGGAGTACTTCGCCTTCTTCAACGACTTTCCCGTTTTCCATGACGGCGACTCTGTTGCAGATTTTTCGGATGACGTGCATTTCATGGGTAATGAGCACGATCGTCAGACCGAGTCTGTCATTTATATCGGATAAAAGATCCAAAATTGAATCGGTCGTCTGCGGATCAAGCGCTGATGTCGCTTCATCGCACAGAAGGACTTTCGGATTATTGGCGAGCGCCCGGGCGATGCCGACACGCTGCTTTTGACCGCCGCTCAGCTGCGACGGATAAGACTTTTCTTTCCCCTCTAATCCGACCAGTTTAATCAATTCATCAGCGCGGCGGATCCGTTCGCTTTTTTTCACGCCGGCGATTTCCAGCGGGAACATAATGTTCTCCCGGACGGTGCGCGACCACAGAAGGTTAAAATGCTGGAAGATCATGCTGATTTCCTGGCGCGCTTTTCTCAGTCCGCGGCTGCTTACTTTATTTAATTCCGTCCCCGCGACTTCCACGGTTCCCGACGTCGGCTTTTCAAGGCCGTTCAGGAGACGGATTAAGGAACTTTTACCAGCTCCGCTATATCCTATAATTCCAAATATTTCGCCCTTTTTGATATCAAGAGTGACATCTTGGACAGCATTGACATCCCCATGCTTCGCTTTGTAAATTTTTGAAACATTTTGAAGATGGATCAAAGCAATCACCCGCCTTACACTATTCTAAGAAATCTTCCGGGTTTCTCCGCAAAAGAAAAGCCTTTCTGCATAAATGAGCAGAAAGGCTGATTGAAAAAGGCCTTTCTCTCATCTTTCAAAGCAGACCGCTTCGAGTGAATTGGCACCATTTCAACATTGTTGATGGTTGCCGGGCTTCATAGGGCACTTCCCTCCACCTCTCTTGATAAGAGAAAACATATCGTATTTTCGTCCGGAAATTCTTACTGTAGAATAGCACGGCGAATGATAAAAAGTCAATAAAATAAATATTGGAAGCTATTGTCACATAGTAGATTGGCAGTTACGGCCGTTTACTGATCGCCTGAAAAAATCCGTTTGTCAGCCAGAGGATGGCCTCCAGCTTCAGCAGAGCTCTGAATGATCCTTTCACTTTGAGTTTTCCGCTTTGGATAAGCTTTTGCAAAGAGACATCACCATGCAGGAGATGGATGATTTCCGTCTGGTTTCCGTAAAAGGTCAAATTAGATTTTTCCTTTGAAACCGACGTTTTTCTCATTTCTCCCTGTCCGTTAATTGAGACCGTTAAGGCTTCTGTTTCTCCTTGGAATGTAATCAGCAGCGTTGAGGCGTTTAATAGCGGTTTCAAAAACAGATGCTGTCCGTCATTCTCTGAAACTTCTATTTTCTCCACTCGTATAACCTCCCGTTTTAATGGCCATACATACACTTTCTCTTTTTAACGGACAGAACCCTTTATAAACCGCACGACATTTTCCTGTAAATATTGTCACATCGGGAACGTTTGCGATGTTTTTTGTTTAATCAGCTCATATAAATAGGAAACGGAGCGGAAGGCGTATCCTTTCTCAACAAGCTCTCCGCCTTTAAACAGCAAAAAGCACGGAACGCTTTCAATCTGATAGGCTTTGGCGAATGCAGGGGAATAATTCACGTTGTTTTTATAGAAGGCGGCGCCGGGCAGCATTTCTTCGACGACAGTAAGCATTTTGGACGCCAGCTGGCATGTGCCGCAAAACGGGGTGTACAAATACAGGAGATAAACGTCATCCTGAATCGATTCGAGTTCATTTTCTTGGAGTTCTTTCATGATTACCACCTCAGGTCGTTCTTTTTCAAAAATACAGTGTCAGCATCAAAGCCGGCTCTGATCAGCACAGATGCGAGATGATGGCCCGGGCACGACTCGACTTGCCTGTATGTTCTGTCTATATAAATATGGCGCGCTTCGGGAAGCTCCCGTTTCAGCTGTTTTCTTAATTTTTCTCCGGAGTCATCTGCGTCTGTTAAAATATAGACGTCTCTGTCAAACAGGCGGTCCGCCAGATCTTCCAGTTCGGTTTGGCCGATCGTCCCGTTTGTACAGACGATTTCCGCGGGTTCGATGAGCACTTCGCTGACTTTGATTTTATCAGATTTTCCTTCTACGATAATGACCTTTTCATCTCCGTTGTACATAAGCGCGTCACCTGCCGATTGTTTTAGCGTCAGATTGAAAAAGAAGGCAGTGAAATTCACCGCCAACTGTTAACACCAGCCATTCTCATAATCGCAATCGACATATTTCGGATCGCTGCCGTTTATGACATCGGCTGTTTTATAAAATTTTTGATTTTCAAATGAAAAGCCCTGTTTGAGCTCGTACTGGTCCATGCCTGTCATCTCGCCGATGGCTTCATTTTCGTGAAACAAGGAAAACCGGCCGTTTTGAAAGCGGCCCGTAACGTTCTCCGTCACATCGACCTTTTGTTTATCAAAAGCCATTTTAGACACCTCCCGTTACAGATAGAATGTCCAAATGGCCCGTTTGCTATCCGATCAGTCTTCCTGTGTCATTTCGTCATATTGCTCGGAAGTCATGAGGTTTTCGATTTCTTCAGCATCAGCCGGTTCCACGACGATCATCCACGCTTTTTCATACGGAGACTCGTTTACGAATTCAGGACTGTCATCAAGGTCTTCGTTCACTTCCGTCACCGTTCCGTTAATCGGTGCGTACAGTTCGGAAACGGTTTTGACGGATTCCACGCTGCCGAATGGCTCGTCCGCTTTAATTTCGGCGCCGACTTCCGGAAGCTCGACAAAGACGATGTCGCCAAGTTCGGCTTGCGCGAAATGTGTAATCCCGATGCGGGCTTTTCCGTCCTCAACTTTGACCCATTCGTGCTCTTTGGAATAACGCATATCTTTCGGTGTGCTCATCTAAATCCCTCCATTTTTTTCTTATAATAAGAAGATACCATAATTCTTTGAACCTGGCATTACATCCAATATTTTTCGAATTGGTCTTCTTTAAAGCCGACAGTGACTTTTTCGCCGTCTGTCGTAATCGGGCGTTTCAGGAGCATACCGTCTGATGCCAGGAGTTCGAGCTGTTCATCCTCTGACATGTGGTACAGTTTTTCCTTTAAGTTCAGCTCGCGGTATTTCATTCCGCTCGTGTTGAAAAACTTTTTGAGCTCAAGACCGCTCTTCTCATAGAGGTCTTTAATTTCTTCTTTCGACGGAGTTTCCTCCGCGATATGTATTTCGTTTATTTCCTTACCGCGGTCTTCCAGCCATTTTTTCGCATTACGGCACGTTCCGCATTTAGGGTACCAGTAAAAATTTAACGACATCTTCTTCACCCCTTGTAAATGATCGTCGTTATTTTAACACAATCACTTGTAAAAACCTATAACGTTGCTTCGTGAAAAAGCGCCCCTGATGAAGGAGCGCTTTCAGCATGTGATCAGACCGTATATTTTTCTTCACGGAAGACGGCGGCTGCCGCTTCACGTTTTTTCTGAATGAGGTTTTTCGGCGTCAGGCGCGTCAGTTTGCGCAGCACGGAAAGCATCATGCGGAGGGAATCTCCTTCCTCCATGGCGATCAGTGATTCTTTGGCGTGCGCTTCAATGTTCTGAAGGGCTTCCTGGGCAAAGATTTCCGTATATAACAGCTTCTGCGCGGCTTTTTCGGCACCGTCCGCCGCAATTGCTTTTTCCGTTCTGAGGACGGCAGATTCCAAAGCGTACAGCGCGCTGACAATATCGGCAATGTTCACCATGATTTCCTGCTCGCCTTCGATCTCTTTGCCGTATTTCTGCGCCGCGAGACCCGCTGTCAAGAGGGCGATCTTTTTCGCCTGTCTGACAATGTATTTTTCCTGTTCAAGAGGTTCTGAGCCCGGCTCTTCAGGCATCAGCATCATGAGTTCTTCTTGGAGCGCTTTTGCTTTTTCAAAGAGCGGCAGCTGACCTTTTACGGCTTTTTTCAGGAACGTGCTCGTTACGATCAGGCGGTTGATTTCATTTGTGCCTTCAAAAATTCTGTTGATTCTTGAGTCGCGATAGGCACGCTCCACTTCATATTCCTGCATAAATCCGTAACCGCCGTGAATTTGAACGCCTTCATCGGCAATATAATCAAGCGTTTCAGAACCGCACATTTTGTTGAGCGAGCATTCAATCGCGTACTCGGCGATTGACTTCGCGACTTCGCGTCCGTCTTTTTGCTCCTCTTCCGTCAGTCTGCTCATATTATCTTCGAATAAGCCCACTGTTCTGTATACAGAGCTCTCCATCGCGTAAAGCCGAGCTGACATCGTCGCAAGCTTTTCCTGAGTGAGCGTGAAGCTTGAGATCGGCGTTTTAAATTGCCGGCGCTGGTTCGCATAAGCGGCAGACAGCTCAATCACCCGTTTTGAAGCGCCGATTGTGCCGACGGCAAGCTTGTAGCGCCCGATATTCAGGATATTAAAAGCGATGACATGGCCTTTTCCGATTTCGCCGAGAAGGTTTTCTTTCGGGACTTCCGCCTGATCTAAAATCAGCGTTCTTGTCGATGAACCCTTAATCCCCATTTTTTTCTCTTCCGGTCCCGTTGATACGCCCGGATAGTTCTTTTCTACGATAAATGCGGAAAATTTATCTCCGTCCACTTTAGCGTAGACGACAAAGACATCTGCAAAGGCGGAGTTTGTAATCCATTGCTTTTCTCCGTTAAGAATATAGTGTGTGCCCGCTTCATTCAAAACAGCCGTGGTCTTCGCGCCGAGGGCATCTGAACCTGAACCGGGCTCAGTTAAGGCGTATGCCGCGATTCTTTGTCCTGAAGCCAAGTCCGGCAAATAGGTTTTTTTCTGTTCTTCCGTTCCGAAGAACACGATCGGCAATGAGCCGATACCGACGTGAGCGCCGTAAGACAGCGAAAAGCTGCCGGCACGTGAAAACTTTTCCGTAATGAAGGCTGAACTGATTTTATCCAGGCCGATTCCGCCGTACTCTTCAGGCACGTCTGCTCCGAGGAGGCCGAGATCTCCGGCTTTTTTCAGCAGTCTGACCGAATGCTCGAACTGATGGTTTTCAATTTCATCGATATAAGGAAGCACATCGTTTACGACATAGTCTTCTGTCGTTTTGCCGATCATTTTATGTTCGTCTGTAAAGTCCTCCGGGGTGAATATTTGATCATATCCCGTCTCTTCAATCAGAAAGCTGCCGCCTTTTTTGACGTTGACCGTTTCCTGTTTCATGCTTCGTTTCCCCCTTGTTTTAAATGAGCTCAAATACGCCGGCAGCGCCCATGCCGCCTCCGATGCACATCGTCACCACGCCGAATTGCTCGTTTCTCCGTTTCATTTCATGAATGAGTGACAGGGTCAGCTTCGTTCCCGTGCATCCGAGCGGATGTCCGAGCGCGATGGCGCCTCCGTTAACGTTCACCTTTTCTTCATCTATCCCAAGCGATCTGATGACTTGAATGGCCTGTGAAGCAAAGGCCTCATTCAATTCAAAAAGTCCGATATCCTGTAATTCGAGTCCGGCAAGCTTGAGCGCCCGCGGAATAGCTTCAATCGGACCGATCCCCATGACCTCAGGCGGAACGCCGCCTACGGCAAAAGAACGGAATTTGACAAGCGGCGCCAATCCGAGCGACGATGCTTTTTCGCGATCCATCAGCATGACAGCCGCCGCGCCGTCACTTGTTTGTGAAGAGTTCCCGGCCGTCACGGTTCCCGTTTTAGAAAAAGCCGGACGGAGCTTCGCCAAGACGTCAGCCGATGTGCCGGGACGAACGCCTTCATCTTGAGAAAAGGTAAATTGTTTTTTCCGCGGCTTATGGTCATCACCGACTTCTGTCAGTGATACTTCAACCGGCACGATTTCGTCATTGAATTTGCCTTCTTTGAGGGCTTTTGCGGCATTCTGATGGCTGCGGACGGCAAATGCATCCTGGTCTTCTCTGGATACGCCGTACGTTTCGGCGACCTGCTCCGCTGTGTGCCCCATGCTCATGTAATACTCAGGCGCATGCTCCGCCAAAGCGATATTCGGGCGGGTCACATGTCCCATCATCGGAACTTGCGACATGGATTCCGCACCGCCCGCAATAACGGTGTCACCCGCGCCGATCATGATTTTTTCAGCACCGTAAGCGATGGATTGGAGTCCGGAAGAGCAGTAGCGGTTCACCGTAATAGCCGGCACCGTATGAGGAAGCCCCGCCAGCGCACCGATATTCCGCGCCATATTTAATCCTTGTTCGGCTTCAGGTGTTGCACAGCCGATAATTAAGTCATCGATATTTCCTTCATAGCCGCCTGCCCGTTTCAGCGTTTCTTTTACACAAAGCGCGCCTAAATCATCAGGACGAACGGCTGCAAGCGATCCTTTTTTCGCTTTTCCGACCGGGGTTCTCGCACCGGCCACAATGACTGCTTCTCTCATAAACACCCTCCTAGTTCCGTAAAGGTTTGCCTTTGACGAGCATATGCTGCATTCTCGCTTGAGATTTCGCCTCGCCAGCGAGGCTTAAAAAGGCTTCTCTTTCAATCTCAAGTAAATATTCTTCAGAAACCTCCGTGCCGAACGGGACTCTTCCGCCGGCAATGACATGGGCCAGCTTCTTTGCAATCTTCATATCGTGATCGGATAAATAACCCGACCGTCTCATTTGGTCTGCTCCGAGCAGTAATGCCGCACAGCCGGTTTCTCCGGTGACTTTCACTTTTTTGCGGGCAGGCGGGCGGTATCCGCTGTCATATAAGGAAGCAGCCAGCTGTTTCGCATCGTGCAGCAGGTGATCCTGATTCATGCTGATACGGTCTGCCGCGGACAAAATCTGCATATCACGGGCTTCGTGTGCCGAACCGGACACTTTGGCAAGCGCGATTGTTTCAAAGGTTTTGATGGCCGCGTCCATCAGTTCACTTCCACCATCCAAATAATTCATGTACAGCTCTTTGTTTCCTCCGCCGCCCGGAATAAGGCCGACGCCGGTTTCAACGAGACCCATATACGATTCGCTCGCCGCCTGAACGCGTGCCGCCGGGAGACAGACTTCCGTGCCGCCGCCGAGTGTCATCCCAAATGGCGCCGCTACAACGGGTTTAGCGCTGTATTTGATGTTCAGCATCGTCTGCTGAAAACGGCGGATAACAAAATCGACTTCCATGAAGTTATCATCCTGAGCTTCCATCAAAATCATCGCAAGGTTTGCCCCCGCGCAGAAATGTCTGCCTTGGTTACCGATGACAAGACCTTTATAATTCCGCTCCGTTTCCTCAAGCGCATTGTCAATCATCTGAATAATGTCTAAGCCGATCGCGTTGCTTTTCGTATGAAATTCCAGCAGCGCGACATCATCGCCGAGATCAATCAGACTTGCGCCGCTGTTTTTAGTGATAACGCCTTTTGTTTCTTTTAACGTTTGCAGGCTGATCCGTTTCGGATTTTCTTTCACAGCCCTGTATTGGCCGTCTGAATAGTAAAATGGTGTTCCGTTTTCCTTCATATAAAATGTTTCATGGCCCTGATCAAGCATTTCTTTCACCCAGCCGGGGAGTGCTGCGCCTTCTTCTTCGAGCCGCTCCGCTGATTTTCTGACGCCGATGGCATCCCACATCTCAAACGGTCCGAGCTCCCATCCGAAGCCCCATTTCATGGCGTCATCAATTGCTTTAATATCATCAGCGATCTCACCTAAAAGCCTGGCTGAGTATAAAAGTGTTTGCGATGTGATATTCCAAAGCAGGCGTCCTGCGCGGTCATCGGAATATACAAGCGCTTTCATTTTGCCTTTGGCACCCTTTGCCTGTTTGGCGGCTTCTAACGCGGGCATCTTCATTTTCGAACGCTCACCGTATGTCATGGTCAGCGGATCGAGTTCATATATTGTTTTACCTTCTTTTTTGTAAAAACCTTGGCCTGATTTGCTGCCCAGCCAATTGTTTTTCAGCATGTCATTCATAAATTCAGGAAGCTTAAACATGTCTTTTTCAGCGCCGTCGGCTTTATCATACACATTTTTTGCCACATGGGCGAACGTATCAAGCCCCACAACGTCAAGGGTTCTGAAGGTCGCGCTTTTCGGTCTGCCGATCAAAGGCCCGGTCACCGTGTCCACCTCGCCGATGCGGCAGCCGGAAGAAAGCATTTCTCTTACCGTGACCAGCAGGCCGTACGTACCGATGCGGTTGGCGATAAAATTAGGCGTGTCTTTTGCGATGACGACACCTTTCCCAAGCGTGTTTTCTGCAAATGAAGTCATAAACTCCAGTACGTCAGGATCTGTTTCCTGAATCGGAATGATTTCCAGAAGCTTTAAGTAGCGGGCCGGATTAAAGAAATGGGTTCCTAAGAAATGAGCTTTAAAATCGGCAGATCGGCCTTCCGCCATTTTTGTGACGGAGATACCGGACGTATTGCTCGACACGATGCTTCCCGGTTTCCGGTATTCATCAACGAGTGAGAAAATCTGTTTTTTTACGTCAAGATTTTCGACGACGACTTCAATAATCCAATCAGCATCCTTCAATTGAGCTGCGTCATCTTCCAAATTCCCCGCCGTTATATAGTCGAGATTGGCAGCCGAAGTCAGCGGCGCCGGTTTTTGCTTCAGCAGCTTTTGCATGGCCGATCGGCTCAGTCTGCTGCGGACCTCCGGGCTTTCTAATGTAAGCCCTTTTTTCATCTCATCCTTTGTCAGCTCGTTTGGCACAATATCAAGCAGCAGGACGGGAATTCCGATGTTAGCCAAGTGCGCGGCAATTCCGGACCCCATAACGCCTGATCCGAGAACGGCTGCTTTCTTTATAAACTTGTGCATGAGTCATCCCCCTTGAACTTTGAATGAATAGTCATTCATTTTTTCGGCAAAAAAAATGAAACCCTTTTCTTCTTTCATCTTAAAAGATTTTCAGGATGACTTCAATAGCAAATATGGAATTTTTTTAAATTTTTCGGCTTCCGCATGTTCCATGGTGCGGGCGGGAAACTTAAACCCGGAGGTGAAGGGAATGGTGCGAGGGAGAAAAGATCCGTCTTCTGCCGCAGTGAGCGCGGCCAGCATGAAAGGAAATGCGGGACCGAAGCAAAAATACGGCGGCGGCAAACGGACGAGCCAAAATCAGCAATATAAAAAAGACAACATGGAATAACATGCTGCGGCTGCTTTTTGGAGCAGCCGTTATTTTTTGAAGATCCCTTTCAGCACAAATGCCGCGTTTGCCGGGCGCTCGGCAATTCTTCTCATCAGGTACCCGTACCAATCGGTTCCATACGGGACATACACCCTCATCCTGTATCCTTCTTCAGCAAGCTCCTTCTGGCGCTCCGTTCTGATGCCGTACAGCATTTGGAATTCAAACTGCTCCCGGGGAATCTGATGTTCGCTGATGAGTGTTTTCGTATAAGAAATAATGTCATCATCATGTGTCGCCACCGCCGTTTCATGGCCGCTCAAAAGCTGCAGCTTAATCAGCTGCTGAAAATGAAGATCGGTTGCTTTTTTATCAGGGAATGCAACGGCCGCCGATTCTTTATAAGCGCCTTTTACAAGCCTGAGCCGCGGCTTGTATGGCATCAGACCGCTGATGTCTTCAGCTGCGCGGTACAAATAAGCCTGAATGACGGTGCCGAGCATCGGAAAATCCGGCTTGCACCGCTTATACAGCTCAAGCGTACGGCCGCATCTTGAATAGTCCTCCATATCAATCGTTACAGGCACGCCGCGTTCTTTTGCCTCCGTCAATATGTCTCTGACATGCTGTTCCGCGAGTTTCTCGGAAATATCCAGACCGATGGATGTTAATTTCAGCGACAGCTCACAATCCAGTTGATTCTCGGCAATCGCCCTGATTGCTTTTTTACATTCTTCCGCCGTCCTTTTCGCATCCTTCTCTGACCCCGCATATTCACCTAGATAATCAATCGAAGCCGACAGCCCTTTTTGGTTCAGCCGCTTTACCGTTTTCACAGCTTCCGTGAGTGTTTCCCCTGCAACGAACCTTCCCGCGCCGAAGCGGATTCCGTAAGCCTGGGCGAATTTTGTAAGCATTTTATTTTTCGACAAAAATAAACATATGCTCCGCAGCAAAGATGAACTCCCTCCTTTTTCTTTTATTCGTGTATGAATTTCCGATCGCAGAGAAAGCTAAAAAGAACAGAATTGAAGGAGGCGTTTATATGAACAACCAAGAGCAGAACGGAAACTTGCCGCCTGCCGTCATCTCAACGAAAGACCATTTGTATCTTGAGGACATGCTGAACTGGAATCTGCTTGCCATGAAAAAAGCGCATTTTATGGCGGAACACTGCCAGGATCAGACGTTAAAACAAGAACTTGATCAAATCGGCCGGATGCATCAGAAGCATTATCAGCACATATTGGGCCGCTTGAACCCCGATCAAGGCGGGCAGACAACAACAGGCTATATGCAATAGGAGGACAATACATGGAACAGCAAAATCAAAAAATCACGAATCCGCAAACGCCCGTGCCCAATACGGCGCAAATGAATGACAGAGACTTGGTGAATGAGCTGCTGACGACGGAAAAATACATCACGGCTTCATATTGCACAGCCCTGCACGAGTTCAGCCACGAGTCTCTTTATCAAGATATTCAGGCGATTTTCGATGAGTCACAAAAAGCGCAAAGAAGATTATACGATGTGATGTTTCAAAATGGCTGGTATTCCATTGAAGCAGCCGATACCCAAAAGCTTCAGCAATCGTATCAGAAGTTCCGGCAGACTATTCAGCAGCAGTCTCCCTACCAGCAGTAAAACGAAGAAGGATTTGATGTTTTCGCCAAGCATCAATCCTTTTTTTATTTTTGCACAAAAAGATTGACTTATCATTAATCCTTATTTATATTTAACTAATGTTAATTATTTTCTCAAGGAACAAGATGAGGAGGAGTTATGAAAAACGCGGATCAATATGTGTCTGACATCCAGAAATCTCTTCAGACGCTGCTGCAAAACATACAGCCTGAAATGGTGGAAAGCATGGCAAAACACGAGGTGACGCCTGCCCAATTATTTGTTTTAGCCAGCCTGAAAAAATACGGGAGCTGCAAAGTTTCCGAAATTGCGGAACGCATGGAGGTAAAACCGAGCGCAGTGACGCTGATGGCCGACCGCCTCGAACAAAAAGGACTTATCGTCCGCAAACATAACCAGCAGGACAGACGCGTCATCGACATCAGCCTCACCAAAAAAGGCGAAACAAAATTCGAAGAAGTTGTGGAAGGACGGAAAGCGATACTGGCGCGAAACCTGTCCGTTCTGACTGACGATGAACTGATTCAGTCCGTGAACATCATCCGTAAAGTAGCTGAAGCAGCCGAGAAATACGCGGCTGATCAAAAAGAAAACGAATAGAAAAGAGGAGCTGCCGAAACATGAGCATTGAAAAGAAAGATCCAAAACGCACATTATTAATAACCGGCTTAATCATCGCCATGTTTTTCTCAGCCCTTGACGGCACCATCGTAGGAACGGCGATTCCTAAAATCGTGGGTGACCTCGGGGGATTAAGCATGATGACGTGGCTGACCACAGCATATCTTTTAACTTCGACGACGATCGTTCCGATTGCGGGGAAACTTGCAGATTTATTGGGGCGCCGCGTCGTCTATGTGTCAGGTTTATTGATTTTTATGGGAGCTTCCGCACTGTGCGGAATGGCCAGCAACATGACGGAACTGATTATTTTCCGCGGACTTCAGGGAATCGGCGGCGGTGTCATGATGCCGATGGCTATGATCGTCATCGGGGATTTGTTCACAGGGAAACAGCGTGCCAAGTTCCAAGGGCTTTTCGGGGCGATTTACGGGCTTGCTTCCGTGATCGGCCCGCAAATCGGAGGATGGATTGTTGACTCATTAAATTGGAAATGGGTTTTCTATATCAACCTGCCTGTCGGAATTTTAGCCGTCATCTTTATCGCAAGAGGACTTCAAGGCAGAAAACAGACTGGGCCGATTAACTTTGACATCGCCGGCATTTTCACAATGATCGTCGGAATCGTCAGCCTCCTCCTCGCGCTCAGCTTCGGAGGAAAGGATTACGCATGGGGCTCTTGGCAGATTCTCGGTCTCTTTGCGCTTGCACTTGCCGGGATTGTCGGATTCATTTTCGCTGAAATCAAAGCAAAAGAGCCGATTCTGCCGATGTACCTGTTTAAAAACAGAACGTTTACCGTACTGAATCTGATCGGCTTTTTCATGAGTATCGGCATGTTCGGCGCCGTTACGTTCGTTCCTTTCTTTATGCAGGGAATTATCGGAGTCAGCGCCACCGCGTCCGGCACGATTATGACGCCGATGATGGTATCTATGATTATCACAAGTATTATCGGAGGCCAGCTGGTTTATAAGATCGGTATTAAACCGCAAATCATGATCGGCATGCTGATCATGGCCGTCGGCTTCTTCTTATTAACGACTTTGCAGCTGGATACAAGCAAGCTCGCGGCGACGTGCTATATGGCCGTGATCGGTCTGGGAATGGGGCTCGTCATGCCGCTTCTCACACTCGCTCTGCAAGAAACGTTTTCAAAAGAAGAACTGGGTGTTGTGACCTCTTCAAGCCAATTTTTCCGGATGATCGGGGGAACGTTCGGCATTACGGTGCTCGGCGCTGTCATGAATGCCAGATCAGGAAGCCTTTTAACCGACAGACTGGTGCCTTACTTAGACTCACTGCCGAAACAGGCAAGTGCCTTTGCTGCCCAGTTTAAAGGTATGATTGACAAGAATCCTGAAGGGCTGCTTCAATCCTTGTTCAGCCAGGAATCGATTAAGCAGATTCCGGCCGCATTTTCTTCCCATATCGTGCCGGTTTTGAAAACGTCACTGATGGATTCGCTTCACAGCGTGTTTTTCACAGGCCTGGCCTTTATCGCTGCCGGATTGATCCTCACGCTGTTTGTTAAATCAATTAAACTGACAAACAAAAAGACAGGCAAACAAGAAGAAAAGGCGAAAGCCGTTTAACAAAGAAAAATCCCGCGGATGCCGCGGGATTTTTTTATATCATCTGGGAATGACCAGTCTTCCGCCTCATTGGAAATGGGGGAAAAATTCAAAAAAATAATGATGAAACCCTTTAATAAACCTTAAACATTTCATAGTTATCTTTATAGTACGACATAATAAAGTCACGAAAATTTCTTACCGAAGAAGATAACAGCTTATGTCTCATCCAAGATAAGCCGACTGGATATGAAGCAGAGTGATCAGTCACTTTTATAAAATTCAGCCCCAATGTTCTGCAAACTGAAATGGGAAGCAACGCCACACCTTGATCCAGCTTTAAAATCTCGACCAGTAAATGAGAATCTGCCTCAAACGCAATATTTGGGGTGAAACCAGCTTTCTCACAAAGCGAGGCTGTAAAACCGCTATACTCTTCATTATTAGCAAGGGTAATAAATGGTTCATTGGCGACAAGGCGTAAAGAAATTTCTGTTTTACCCGTAAATCGGTGGTTTGAGGGCAAAGCCAGAACAATATCTTCATTTACCAGCACACAACTCTCTATCTCTTCATCTTGAATCGGATGACCTGTTATTCCTAAATCAATGTCCCCTTTTTTTAAACTTGTTATGATCTCGCTTTTAACTCCGATTGCTTGGAGAATTTTTGATTGAGGGGAGCGGTTGATATATTCACTCATCAGTCCTGCAAGGAATCTTGGATTGGAAATAGATATTCTTATCTTGTCAGAAATTTGATGTTCCTCCAATTGAATTTCTGTTTGTGCATTTTCAATCTCAGTAAAAATCCTGTTTACATGTTTTAAAAGAATTTTCCCTGCTGAACTCAGCTTAATATTTCTGCCTTTTCTCTCAAACAAAGTTGTTTCCAGTTCATTCTCAAGTCTTTTTATAGTGAGACTTAAAGAAGGCTGGGCAATCTTTAATTGTTCTGCCGCTTTAGAAATATGTTCAGTATAGGCAACTGTCTGAAAGTATTTTAGCTGCAGCAATTCCATCTGTCTGCACCCCCCTCATTTATTTCAATAAATATATATATACCTTATTATGTATTGGATTAAATGTAAATGCGAATGTAAGATAATAGCATAGTTAAATTGAAAAAACATAAAAAAGAAAAAGAAAGGGGTCTCATACTATGAAAATTGATGTGAATAACATTGTGAAAAATTTAAACACACCTTTAACATCACCTGCTTACCCCGTGCCAACCTATAAATTTGTTAACCGGGAATATCTTAATATTATTTACCGAACGGATGAAAAAGCTTTACGTGCGGCAGTGCCGGAACCTCTTGAAATTACTGAACCTTTAGTGAAATTCGAAGTGATGTGGATGCCCGATGTTTCCGGACTTGGTGCCTATACAGAGGCAGGACAAGTCATCCCTGTCAGCTTTAATGGTGAAGAAGGAGATTATGTACATTCTATGTATGTTGACAATTTCCCGGCTATTGCAAGCGGACGGGAACTTACTGCATATCCAAAGAAATTGGGTGCCCCTAAGCTGTATATAGACTCTGATACTCTTGTTGGCACATTGGATTATGGCAGTCTTCGTGTGGCAACTGCCACTATGGGATATAAACATTTCGAAATGGACAAGGAAAAAGCGAAAAGGGAAATTTGCCGACCTAATTTTATGGTTAAGATTGCTACTGATTACAATGGTGATTTAAGGGTTTGTGATTTGGTGCGAACGCAAATAACGAATATAGAAGTTAAAGGTGCTTGGACTGGACCGGCGCGGCTTCAATTATTTGAACATGCTCTGGCACCTCTTGCAGATTTGCCTGTATTAGAAGTCGTTTCAGCATCTCATATCCTTACAGATTTAACCTTAAATGCAGCACAGCCGGTTTATAACTACTTAGAGGAAAAATAAGGAGCGTTGACAATGAGAATTGCAGTTTTAGGAGCAGGTTCTTTAGGAACCATAGTTGGAGCATATCTGTCTGCTGGCGGAATGGATGTCGAATTGATTGATTCGTACAAAGAACATGTAGATACTCTAAATCAAATAGGTGCTAAAGTAGTTGGTACAACGGAATTTCAAGCAAAGGTGAAAGCCATTACCCCTGAAAACAAGTCAGGCAAGTATGATTTAATATTACTTCTGACGAAACAATTATATAATGACTCCATTCTTAAAGAGTTGCTGCCTTTTTTAAAGGATGACAGTGTAGTATGTTCCTTGCAAAACGGTATACCTGAACAGAAAGTTGCTTCGATCGTTGGTGATGAACGTGTTATTGCAGGTTCTGTTGAATTTGGTGCTACGTTTATTGAGCCGGGCGTATCCAGACTTACAACTGAGTATACTCAATTTAAAGAGTACGCTTTTCAAATTGGAGAATTACATGGTGAAACAACAGAAAGAATCCTGCGTATTAAATCGGTTTTAGACCTTATCGGCGGAACACATATTTCCGATAATTTAGTTGGAACGAAGTGGTCAAAATTACTTATCAATAATGCATTCAGTGGTTTATCGGCAGCATTAAACGGAGAATACGGAGACATTCTTGACCATGAAATCGGCATTGTTAGTGCAGTCCATATCGCAGATGAGACGATTAAGGTGGGACACGCCAATGGTGTCAAATTTGCGAAAATGGGCGGCCTTGATTTAGAATCTTTGGAATTAAGAAGTGAAAATGATATTCCTGAACGTATCCAAACATTTAGGTCAGCCATGGAACCATCTAGGCTGCTAAGAGCAAGTATGCTCCAGGATCTTGAGAAAAAACGTAAAACTGAAATTGATTATATTAATGGAGTTATTCCCAAAATGGCAGAAGGTACTGGCATTTCAACACCTTTTCATGATTTGGTTGTGGCACAAGTCAAATGTGCCGAGGAATCCCAAACAGTGCCCAATTTTGATACAAATATAAAAGCATTTGAAGAGTTATTACGTAGCCGAAAGGAAATGTGATATATAGGAAAGAGAGAAAGGGATTGCTGCGGCGGTCCTTTTTTCTTGGTTCAGCAAGCGGAAGAAATATACGTAAACAAACGGGTGCATTAGTTACATTAAAGTTCTTCGCCTATGAATTGAACGAAGCCTTTATTGATTCCTTTTCAGCAAAAAAAAGCTTCCGGCACCGGGACTGCCCCCCGTTTTTGAGACAGGGGTCAAAACACCTTTTAAACAGCCAATTGCCGATAGTTTATCGGTGATT
>NZ_JAWRXC010000167.1:0-277 GCF_046535225.1 Bacillus sp. SIMBA_031 | reverse complement strand
AAATACTGATTCAATGTCATATTTTGGTTTAGGTGACATAATAGGAGATAACAAATCCGTATACAATACTTTGTCTAAAAGCTCATTTTCTTCATTATAATATTCAGCCCCCTCTTTATTAACAATCATTTTGTAGTTAGGGATTGGATTCTTATACTTACGGATCCGCACTCCTATTATTACAAAAAGAATTGTCATCAGCAACCCTAAATCATAACGCTTTAAGACAAACAAAAAAGGGCAAAACAAACAAAAAAGAAGTAAAAATGTAGTATAT
>NZ_JAWRXC010000166.1:0-277 GCF_046535225.1 Bacillus sp. SIMBA_031 | reverse complement strand
GGCCATCAACATAACATGATGGCAATACGGATCGTTCATGAGATAGCAAACGACTTCCAGGGTTGCCTCATCGACCCACTGTAAGTCGTCTAGGAACAAGAGCAGAGGGCGCGTTGGGGAACCAAAGGCGCTAAGTAGCTTTGCCACTGCCGCGAGGAACCGCATCCGCTCTACATGGGGCGACACTGCGGCGTGATGCGTGTGTTCGCCCAAGAGGTGAGTAAAGTCGGGAAAATTGGCCGTAATAAAGGAGGAATCGTCGGAGAGGGCTTCCGCC
>NZ_JAWRXC010000165.1:0-277 GCF_046535225.1 Bacillus sp. SIMBA_031 | reverse complement strand
AACCATCGTTAAGAAGAATATACCTAATGCTATAAAAACGGAGTAGCCTAAAAAACTATTCACCATTTCCGATACAGAATACTTGATAATCATTTCACCGGGTAAATTTCTCTCATCAATAGGTTGGTTTCTATGGGTATAATACGAATATTCATGAAATGCAGAAATTCCACAGTTGATGGAACCGATAAAGAACGCAAGTGAAAAAAGAGGTTCTTCCCGAATAAGATAAAAGCCCAATATAGCTGATGCAATTCCTAAGGCTATAAAGATGATG
>NZ_JAWRXC010000164.1:0-277 GCF_046535225.1 Bacillus sp. SIMBA_031 | reverse complement strand
ACGCCGGGGTTACAACTCGGAATCAGGCCTATCAATCATAAGTATCCTTATGATATTTTCTGAGGAGTCGAGACTATTATTCCGGTCCCGGCCTTTCAGGATTTCGAGCCGTTGCCCACTGAGGAGAACCATGACATCCACTAATAGCCCCGTTCGAAGCCGCACCACCATCCAACGTGCAGCCCAAATCGTGGGTGCCGTATTCCTGCTCGTCGGTGTCTTGGGCTTCATTCCCGGCATCACCGTCGATTTCGGATCCATGTCCTTTGCCGGACAT
>NZ_JAWRXC010000163.1:0-277 GCF_046535225.1 Bacillus sp. SIMBA_031 | reverse complement strand
CCGGGAATGGCGGGCCTCGTTTGGCGATCCCATGGCCGAGGTCATTCCTGCCCACATCACGTTGATCACCACAACCCCCACCCAGGACTGGACCGCCACCATCGAGCACGTCCGGCAGGTTGCCCGCTGCCAGGAGCCTTTCACCGTCACCATTTCGGGCACCGGATCATTCCGGCCCGTTTCACCAGTGGTGTTTGTCAATGTCGAAGAAGGCTTCGAGGAGTGCGTGAAATTGCACGAGAAGCTCCAAAGCGGTCCTCTCGAACGGAGCCTTCCG
>NZ_JAWRXC010000039.1:0-459 GCF_046535225.1 Bacillus sp. SIMBA_031 | reverse complement strand
CGTTCCCATGCCGAACACGGAAGTTAAGCTCTTCAGCGCCGATGGTAGTCGGGGGTTTCCCCCTGTGAGAGTAGGACATCGCCAGGCAGACTTCATTCCGCAGTAGCTCAGTGGTAGAGCTATCGGCTGTTAACCGATCGGTCGTAGGTTCGAATCCTACCTGCGGAGCCATTTATGGAGAGCTGTCCGAGTGGCCGAAGGAGCACGATTGGAAATCGTGTAGGCGGTAACCCCGTCTCAAGGGTTCGAATCCCTTGCTCTCCGCCACTAATTATCAATACATAACAAACGAAAAAAACCAGGGCCCGTTGGTCAAGCGGTTAAGACACCGCCCTTTCACGGCGGTAACACGGGTTCGAATCCCGTACGGGTCACTTATATGATGGAGGATTAGCTCAGCTGGGAGAGCATCTGCCTTACAAGCAGAGGGTCGGCGGTTCGAGCCCGTCATCCTCCACC
>NZ_JAWRXC010000162.1:0-278 GCF_046535225.1 Bacillus sp. SIMBA_031 | reverse complement strand
CTACCATCGCCAGGGTGCTTGGTGTTGGTTTCTCAGTGCTTGATAGCTGAGCGCCAGCCTTCAAGTATTGAATTCGACGCCGACCACGACGGCGCAGTGTTCACGCGACCTCGAGACAAGATCTCGATCACCTTGAGAAGAAGAAAGGGTGTTTCACCATGACCCATACGCAGGTAGCTGCAATAGAGCTCGAACTGGTGGATCTAGATCACTGGGGAATGATCACTAATGACGAAGACTTGGCGAACACGTTGCCGCTCAAAGACATAGCCATGTAC
>NZ_JAWRXC010000161.1:0-278 GCF_046535225.1 Bacillus sp. SIMBA_031 | reverse complement strand
CATGTAATGTTAAAGGTCTAAGCTTATAAGCAAGCGAGATGTACTTATCTGCATAAATCGGTTTTGAAAGGAATGATCGGCATGACACGTGAAGAAGCCTATGCAGTTTGCCCTTCAGACTCGTACGTGGAGTTCTACGTAGGCCAGTGGCTTATCGTCCCGCTCGCGCCAGTTGAGCAGCCCTCCTTCTTCACCTGTCTGCCCCGCAGCAGGCGGGGCGCCAACCGCCAGGTTGAACGTCTGAGCTGAGCGAACCGGCGCGGCCAGCAGGAGGAAAC
>NZ_JAWRXC010000160.1:0-278 GCF_046535225.1 Bacillus sp. SIMBA_031 | reverse complement strand
CGCCACGAGCAGGACCGACCAGACGATGGTAGTTGCCACTGTGCGCTTCGCTCCCGGAGCCCGCACCGCCTGGCACTCCCACAGACATGGCCAGTACCTTCCAGTCACCCAGGTGTGGCCCGCTTCGGAGGCCGGGATGGCACTGTCATCGAGGTCCACCCAGGAGCACTGGCACGCGGCCGCCCCCGGTTGCTTCATGGAACACATCGCCCTCCAAACCGGCGAAGACCCCTCCGCCCGACGACCGGGGAGAGCACGTCACCGCCGACGAGTACAAC
>NZ_JAWRXC010000159.1:0-278 GCF_046535225.1 Bacillus sp. SIMBA_031 | reverse complement strand
CTGAGCCAGGCCCGCCACAGAGCTCCGGGGACTACGGTGGCCGGAGACTTGCTCTTCGACGCTTCGTTTTCCCGCGCCGTCGTCTAGGCTTCCCAAGGTGCGCGCATCACTGTGGTGGGAACCAAAGGTCACGGGGTCATCAAAGGCAGCATCGGATCCACCGCACACGCCGTCCTCCATCACGCCCACAGCCCAGTACTGGTTTCCCGCCGCAGCCCGGGGCCGGCCTCAGCGGATGGGGGCCCTCAGAGGGACTCCCGCTGACCGCGGGCCCGGCC
>NZ_JAWRXC010000158.1:0-278 GCF_046535225.1 Bacillus sp. SIMBA_031 | reverse complement strand
GGAAGCCGCCAAGGAATCGCGACTGCATTTCCGGCAAGCGATACGCCGGCCTCTTCTTGTACCGCGACTGCAATGCTTCGGCCCGTCAGATAAGCGTTAGGCCCCGGCTTTGTGCCTGCGAGAACCGATTCCGCTAAAGGCTCCGGCTTCGTTACGGCTTTTAATTTCGGGAGTCGAAGCGTTAAACGGCCTCCTTCAGCCGCCGCCGCATACGTATCCAATAAATAATCGATTGCGTCGTCTTCGGTTTCGCCGCGCAGGAAAGCGAGCAGTTTAAC
>NZ_JAWRXC010000157.1:0-278 GCF_046535225.1 Bacillus sp. SIMBA_031 | reverse complement strand
CCATCGTCGATGGCGCTGCAACAACGGGTGAAATGGGCCAAGGCAATTATCTCAGGCGCAAATCGCTGGTCTGACCAGCGCTATCCTAGATATAGCCCGCGTGATCGCCGAAGGGCACATCCTCATCCAGATTGCCGGTGCCTATGCGCTCGCTCTCGCCGGAAAGACGTTCCTCATCGGACTCATCACCTGTGGCGCTTTGCTCTGTCGCGTGAAGATCCAGGTGGCGGCTGGCGTTGCCGCCATCCTCTTCCGTCTCTTCGGCGGGCGAGGGCCGG
>NZ_JAWRXC010000156.1:0-278 GCF_046535225.1 Bacillus sp. SIMBA_031 | reverse complement strand
GTAGGGCCGTCGCCCGGCTCATGCTGGCCGCAGGATATCGCGTTGCTTTGGCGGGGCGGCGGGAGGCCCAGCTACTGGAAACGGCAGGGGATCACCCGGACGCGCTTACGGTTCCGTGCGACGTGACCGAGTCCGACGACGTCGAGCGGCTCTTCGACCTTGTCCGCGAACGCTGGGGCCGGGTTGATGTTCTGTTCAACAATGCCGGCGTTTTCGGACCGGCCGGGGACGTGGGGGAGATCGGCCGTGATGAGTGGGAATCCACCCTGCGCGTCAAC
>NZ_JAWRXC010000155.1:0-278 GCF_046535225.1 Bacillus sp. SIMBA_031 | reverse complement strand
ATCATCATGGCGATCACACCGGTGGTAACGAAAACTTTGCTAAAGCCGGAGCCCATGTTATTGCCCACAATAATGTACATAAACGCCTAAAAGAAAAACATGGCGAAGGGTCGGATTACCTACCACGAATTAGTTTTGGTGATGATTTAACACTGCACTTTAATAATGAGCAAGCGCATGTTGTGCATTATCAACATGCCCATACCGATGGCGATGCGGTGATTTTTTTCAATAATGATAATATTGTGCACATGGGCGATATTTACTTTAACTTTGGC
>NZ_JAWRXC010000154.1:0-278 GCF_046535225.1 Bacillus sp. SIMBA_031 | reverse complement strand
ACTTGAAGAAGGACCAGCGGAGCAGGCGCGCATTGAGGCACTTGAGCGTCTGGAAAACATTGAACGAGGTGCATCCGGACTTGACGACGTGCGGCTTGCACTTACTGAAGTGGGCAAGCTGTGCTTTCTTCATGGCGTACATGATTTCGACGTGTTCCGCTACGAGCGGCTGATGCAAGACAGGGTCGACGAACGTGAAGGAACCCTGGCGACAAACTCCGACGAGTTGATCGCGCTCATCCGAGATGTATTCCTACACGGCGTTGAGCTGAACAAAG
>NZ_JAWRXC010000153.1:0-278 GCF_046535225.1 Bacillus sp. SIMBA_031 | reverse complement strand
ATTCGGTGAGTTGCCCAGCGACTTCGCCACACCCCTTGCCCTCGTGATCAACGAACTGGTGACCAACGCCGTCGAGCATGGGTTGGAGGGGCGGACGGGAACAGTCTGGTTGCTGGCCGACCGCAGCGACGGTGAGGGCAATGACGAGTTGCTGACAGTGACCATCGCTGACGACGGCGTGGGACTTCCTGACGGGCCGTACAACGAGGGCTTGGGGTTGCAAATCGTCCGCACCCTTGTGACAAGTGAGCTCGGTGGGTCCATTAAGTGGTCGCACC
>NZ_JAWRXC010000152.1:0-278 GCF_046535225.1 Bacillus sp. SIMBA_031 | reverse complement strand
ACTCGCCGAATTCAATGGACTACAGCCCGGGGCCCCGTTGGCGCCAGGCATGAAGCTCCGACTGATCCCCGCTCCAGGTCCGATCAAGGGCGCAAAAGGGACGGCTAACGTCGACGGGAACGGCATCCCCACCAGTTACACCATTGAACCTGACGATACCCTCGACGGGATCACATACCGCTTCGGAATTACCGCCGAGCAACTGGCCGAAGCAAACAAAGTCCCGTACGTGTACACAAAGGGAACCACCTACTTTGTCCGTGCAGGGAACCATATCC
>NZ_JAWRXC010000151.1:0-278 GCF_046535225.1 Bacillus sp. SIMBA_031 | reverse complement strand
CGATGTGGCCGAATGACTCTGAATGACCGGACGTATTTCAGGAAGCGGCTGCATTGCATCGCAATGCAAGCCTCGCCGGGGTGTTACCGGACAGATCGTTTGGTAACCTGAATATTTTTCTTTTCGCACGTGCTATGTGCGTCGTACCAGCAGAAAGCTCAGCCCGATCGCTGCCAGAAACGCCCCGCAGCAGCGGTTGAACCAGCGGCGAACTTTCGCGCGAACCAGCCATTTCCCGAGGTGCATGCCAGCCCAGGAGTAAAGCGCGATAGCCACCC
>NZ_JAWRXC010000150.1:0-279 GCF_046535225.1 Bacillus sp. SIMBA_031 | reverse complement strand
GCCCAAGAGATCCCCCAGCCGTTTCCTGAACGCTGTTGTTCCTGATCGCGCGTCTCATCGCGCCCGTCGAGGGCGCGCGCGATCGCCTGTTCAATGCATCCAGGAAACACCCATGCTTAACTTCGCTTTGCGAAAGCTGCCCTCGTTCGTGCGTCAGGGCGGCCGTCACGGCGCGCGTCGTGTCACATTCGGCCTGTCGCCGCTGTCAATCATTCCGGTATGCATGCCGGCGTTTGTCCCGGCCGCCATCCCATCACTCGCTCACGCGGAAAGCGCAAC
>NZ_JAWRXC010000149.1:0-279 GCF_046535225.1 Bacillus sp. SIMBA_031 | reverse complement strand
AAATCGTCTTTATTCCAAACCTCTTTCCAATATTTAAATGCAGAACGTATAGGTCCGAGAAAATCTTACGATCGACTTTCTGTTAGTCGTAATCACAGCCCATTAGGATATCGCGGTGAATATACTGCAACCAAACTTTCTGAGGCAGCGACAAAATTAGAAAAAATGATTCACCCTTCTCTATCTTTAACCTCGAGTGAATTTATTTATGACCAAGTTTCAAACTGGTTAAGTAAAATTATCCACCCGGGTACAAAAGTGAGTCTCGATGAAACCAAT
>NZ_JAWRXC010000148.1:0-279 GCF_046535225.1 Bacillus sp. SIMBA_031 | reverse complement strand
GGCCCGCAACCTTGACCTGGATGTCACCGATCTTTCAGGCTGCATCCAAACCGCTTTGTTCGGGCATCAACGGTTCATCGACACCGCGACCATGGGTATCAGCAACAACATCACCGGCAAATCCTCCAGCCACACCTTCTTGGTCATCGCGGGTATGGGCTTGGACGCCGAAGTGCTGGGCGACACCAAAGAGGACCTCAAAAAGTCCGTGGGCTGGCTGGCTTACACCGAGGCCGGCGTCCGCCACCTCCCCGGCCGGCGCAAGCGGGTCACCATCAC
>NZ_JAWRXC010000147.1:0-279 GCF_046535225.1 Bacillus sp. SIMBA_031 | reverse complement strand
CACCGTGTCTTTGCCGACGCCAGTCCAGACGCTGGCGATCACTGCTGGGTCGCAGTAGTCGCGACATGTGCCATGTGGTCTGAACGATCTAACCATATGTGTCCCTCTCTGCGTCAGCCAGTCGGCTTCACCTTGCTCGAATTGCTGGTAAGCCTGGCGATCCTTGCCATCCTGGCGATGCTTGTGTTGCCTATCACGCAGTTGGAGGTTCAGCGGATGCGGGAAAAGGATCTTCGTCTTGCGCTGCGCGAGATCCGCATTGGTATCGACGCCTACAAG
>NZ_JAWRXC010000005.1:0-228906 GCF_046535225.1 Bacillus sp. SIMBA_031 | reverse complement strand
CAATCACCGATAAACTATCGGCAATTGGCTGTTTAAAAGGTGTTTTGACCCCTGTCTCAAAAACGGGGGGCAGTCCCGCAGAAGAGGAGCTTTTTTATTGCGTTACATCCATTTCGTCACCCAGGCGATATAATAAGCGCCGGGGATGAACACGAGCTGGGCGAGAAGCGTGCCCGCCACCCTTGATGTCACCATCGTCAATGATGTCCATTTTAAGGAGACGTAGCTGCGCTTGCCCTTCGCCACATCGTCTGCCAGTACGGATACTTTCGGGTCAACAAATACAGCCAACAGCATAGTCGCAACTCCGTTGATTAAACCTGATGCCATCACGGCCGTCGTGCTGTGCTCAGGCGCCAAAAGGCCGGCGTACAGAGCGGACAGAACACCGATCGTGTAAATAGACGTAATGACCATATTAATGACAAACAAGCGTTTCGGGATCATTCGGAATTGAAGCCCTTTTAAATAGGAGACTGACGGCCGTCTGATATAAGAACGCGCATGCTTCAGCCCGTTCAGTGAAAATCCTTTTTTAAATACCTGCATGACGGAGCCTCCTCCGTCCGCCAAGTGTATAATCGCCCGGGTGAATAACGCGACGAATGTCGGCAAAAGACAGATACCGAGTATCGTTCCGACCGTGGAGCCGAATATTAAAAATCGAAACTGGGCGCCCACAAGAGACAGGGCGTTTGATCCGGCGGCATCAATCAGATGTCCGGTAAACGGCTGCTGAACCATGTTTGACATGCGCGACACGATGACCATGACATTAAATAATGACAGCGCGGACGCGATAAATCCGACTCTCGCGCCGGAAAGCCGTGTTGCATAGGCAAGCGTTTCAATCGAATGTATCAGCAGCAGAAAACAGAAGATAAACAGTACTTGTGAAGTAATAACGTGCAATGTATGATTCCTCCAAATCTTTTCTACTGATTAGACTCTGCAGACTGCGGCGAGGTTTCGGCCTGTTACATAAAAAAACCGCCCGGATGCCCGGTGCGGTTTTGTCTTATTCTTTTCTTACGCAAATAAATAATATATGTTGCCCGCCTTAGCCCGCGGGTGATTCGTATAAACAGTTCCGACAGAATCATTCTTCGAAAGTAAACACCATGGAAGTTCTTGAACACAAGACAACGAAAGCCCTACCTCTCAATCGTCACTGCGGCTCCGAAGCCGCGCCGGTGTGAATTGTAAAACAAAAAGTCTTTTTTCCATCTCTTCGTTAGGGGCGAATGTCAGAAGGAAAAGAATAAGCTCAGCTTTTTTTCAAGCTGTCCGTTGAAGCCTGAAGCTTCTATATCAAAACAGAAAAAAGAAGTTTACTTTCTTTTTTATTTGCATGTTGTCACTTAACAATTAATTATAACAGATTGCCCCTGAATAATCAAATGATTTATTAAAGTTCCAGCTCGGCCGGCGTTTTTTCACCCGCGTTCATGAGCTTGATCTGCTTCGGTTCAATTTCAAGAATCACCAGATTCGGATCATCTTTTCCGTCAAACCAGCGTTCCAGTTTCGGATCCCACAGCTTTTCTTTTAAATCGGCTGAGTTGTTCAGTTTGGCGGTTCCGGCCACTTCCACATAAGCGTCACCGAATCCTTCACAGTCATACCCTAACAAGATATGAACATTCGGATTGTTTTCAATTTCTTCCGCTTTATGAGTGTCTTTGCTCGTCGGCGTGTAAATCGTTAAGCCGTCATGGAAAAATGTCATGTAGCGTGAATGCGGTTTGCCTTGCTCTACCGTCGCAAGCGAACCGACTTTATGATGATCCAGTACTTCAAGCACTTTTTCTTTGATTTCATTTTGATTCATGAAGAATCACTCCTTTTTAACGTCTCCGCTATTACTTTTCCACATTGGGGAGACATTTAAACCAAGAAATGTGCTCTTCTGCCGATCTTCGCTCCATTCCCGCTCCAGCATGCTGTAGTTCACCGTATCATGATAGGCGCCCTGTACGAAAATGCCCTCTCTCGTCAGTCCTTCTTTCTGAAATCCGAGCCGTTCCGCCACCGCCCTGCTTTTCGTGTTTTTTTCAGCCGCGCTGATCATGATGCGGTTCAGCCCGAGATCCTGAAATGCATGGGTGATGACCGCCCGGCAGCTTGCGGTGATGATGCCGAATCCTTCATGCTCTCGATCCAGCCAGTAGCCGATTTCGGCTTTTTGATTGGCTGTATCAACATTATGGATGCTGATCATGCCGCAAAACCGGCCCTTCACAAAAATTCCGGCGTCGAACCCATTCTCTTCCGCGTATTTATAGCGCCATTCCGGAATGATCACATCGCGGTACGTATCGATATCAGCCAGTTCTTCAGCCCAGCTGAGCCATTCGCTGAGATGGTTTTGATTTCGCTTCATAACAGAATACAATTCGTCCGTATCTTCTTTGGCAAGCAATCTGATCGTCAGATGTTCCCGGATTTGACAGGAAAACACGACCGCACCTTCTTTCCTTTATTAGCCATTATACAGGTAAATTCACTTTTTTCCATACAAAAAAAGATGAGGCGTGCAGCCTCATCCTTAAATGCGCGGGTCGGTGAAAACATCGTGATCATCCGTGCTTGTCGATGACATTTCCGTGACGACCGCCCCTTCTTCTCCCGCTTGAAACCAATGCTTCGTATCCGGCGGTATGGTGTATTGTCCGCCCGGCTCAAGCACAATCTCATGCCAGACGGTGTAGTATTCCTTGTCTTCTTCCGGCGGGAGGACGCTTGGGTTCTCTGTCTTTTCGCCTTCCACGTAGAGATACACCTTCCCCCAGCGGCAGCGGAATGTCTCTTGTTTTCCCTTCTCGCTGCCGACCGGCGGATGGCGGTGTTCGGGACACGTCTGGCGCGGGAAGAGCACCAATTCTTTCGAACAGTAGCGGTCGGTATTCACGTAAATAAACAGCTGAAGCCCGGTTTCCTCAAGCTTGCCTAAGCCGTAATCCATGATTTGAATGTCTTCGACTTCATCATCAGTCAGAACGATTCCCGCTTTTTGATAGTATGCATTTACGTCATGTTTCGATATCGTCATGCTTCAGCCCCCTTATGTGGTCACAAATTTGCCGCCGTTGACATGCAGCGTCTGTCCGGTCATATAAGATGATTCGTCTGAGGCCAAGAGTACATAGCAGCCGACATGCTCAACAGGCTGGCCTGCCCGGCCCATCGGCGTAGTCTGACCGAAGGAAGCGACTGTTTCTTCTGAGAATGTCGCCGGAATAAGCGGTGTCCAGATCGGTCCCGGCGCCACGGCGTTGACACGGATACCATCGTTGACGAGCGCTTGCGCCATAGATCTCGTAAAACCGTTAATCGCGCCTTTCGTAGCCGTGTAGTCAATCAGCTGCGGATTGCCTGTGTAAGGATTAATGGATGTCGTATTGATGATCGCGCTGCCCGGCTTCATGTAATCAATCGCTTTTTTAGTCAAATAAAATTGTGAGTAAAAGTTTGTTTTAAAGGTTCTGTGAAGCTGCTCGCTTGTGATGTCTTTAATGCTTTCTTTCGGATGCTGTTCCGCGGCGTTATTCACGAGAATATCAAGACGCCCGAATTCTTCAACCGTTTTTTCAACGGCTTCATTGCAAAAGTCTTCCTCACCGACATCGCCGGGGATTAACAGACATTTTACGCCTTCTTCTTCCACTCGTTTTTTTGTATCTTCCGCATCACCGTGTTCATCAAAATAGACGATCGCGACATTTGCGCCTTCCTTCGCGTAAGCAACCGCTACGGCGCGTCCGATACCGCTGTCGCCCCCTGTGATAAGTGCGGTTTTCCCTTTTAATTTATCAGCGCCTTTATATTCTTTGTATTCATAAACAGGCGCCGGATTCATTTCGTTCTCAATGCCCGGCTGGCGATTTTGTGATTCCGCCGGGAATTCCTTCGGATAGTTTTCCATGTCAAGTTCCTCCTTCTTGTTCGATCTCATATTTCTTGTCTACCTCGTCAGTCTTCCGGATAAACATGATTGAGACAGTTCAAAACGTTTTCGGAGAAAAATGTTTCACATGGAACGCAAGAAAAAAACCCGGCTGGCAGCCGGGTTTTTGTTTTCAATTATTTAACGGACCGCTTGTTTGCGGAGCACGTCTTTTCTCACTTTTCCAAGGTTGTTTTTCGGAAGTTCGCTGACGAACTCAATGTCCGGAATTTTAAAAGCGGCAAGACGTTCTTGAAGGAATCGGGTCACTTTTTCTTCTGTCAGGCCTTCTCTGCCGTTTGTCACGATGAATGCTTTCGGCTTTTCGCCGTAGAGCGGATCAGGGATACCGACAACCGCCGTTTCGAGAATGCCCGGCACTTGCTGAATGACTTCTTCAATCTGGTCGGGATAAATATTGTCGCCGCCGTAGATGATGACATCTTTATAACGTCCGGTGATAAAGATAAATCCGTCTTCATCCACATAGCCGGAATCGCCCGTATGGAACCAGCCGTCTTTCAGCACTTTTCGTGTCGCTTCTTCGTTACCTTCGTAGCCTTTGAATAAAAACGGACTTCTCACAGCGACTTCTCCGATTGAACCTTGCGGAAGGAATTCACCTGTTTCCGGATCTACAACGCGGACGTCCACTTCTTCCATCGGTTTACCCGCGGAAGCGGCTTTATCCATTCCCATTTGCGGATTCCAAGAGCTGATGCCCCACGCTTCCGTGCTTCCGTATCCGTGCATGAGCGGAATGCCGATGTCGAGATACTGCTGGATCAGACTGCTTGGCACCTTTGTTCCTCCCGTCATCATATAAACGATAGAAGACATGTCAGTCTGATACGTTTCCCATGCTTTCAGCAGGTATGTGAAATAGACTGGCAGCGCCATGATGGTTTGAATTTTTTCTTTTTCGATGAGCTTCAAGTTTTCCACAGGGTCCTGATTGTCTGTCATAATGAATGTCGTTCCGCTCATCGTGCCGACCATCTGGCAGATAATCGCGCTCGTATGGTAATTCGGATGGCATGCTAAGAAGCGGACATGCTGCATTCTCCCCGTGTATGCCAATGTCGCGTTTACGTAGTTGTATATGCCGCCGTGAGTGATCATGCAGCGTTTCGGATTGCCGGTTGTACCTGAGGTAAACATCAGCAATGCCGTATCGTTTTCAGACACCGTTTCGACGTCCGGTGTTTCACCGGAGCCTGTCAATAAAGCGTCAAACTGAGGCGTTGTCTCCGCAGCTGTTCCTGTTACGACCTTCAGTTTAAGAGAAGATGTAAGCGCAGGAAGCACTTCTTCCATGATCTCTTTAAATTCAGTGCTGTAAAAAACAGCTTTCGGTTCACAGGCTTCTAAAATGCCTTTCATTTCGTAAGGTGTTAATTGCCAGCTGACCGGCACAACCACCGCGCCGATTTCGAGTGCCGCAAACATGACAATGGATGCCGCGTGGCCGTTTTTGCAAAGCATCGCCACTCTGTCGCCTTTTTTTATTCCTTTATCAAGAAGCGCTTGTGCAAGCTGGTTGATTCGTTTTCGATATTCCGCGTAGGTCAGGGTATGCGCACCGCTTTTTACAGCTTCGATCTCTTCGCTATTTGAAATGTCATGCAGAATCAGATGCTGTAATGTCTCCATATTTTCATCTCCCATAATGATAAATCACAAAAAAACTCTGTCAGATTTTCTTTCTCACGCAACCCATTTTAAACCAAAAAATATAACTTGTAAAACTATTTTGTTTTAGAACTATTCCATCGGTGAATGATACAATAGTCCCGTGTTTTTAGTTTCTTCCCTTCCCCTTACCCTCATACATGCACAAAAAAACACACCCCACATGAGGTGTGCGCTTCCTGTTTACCGCTGTCCTTTCTCCTGAATGAAATGATAAAACAGCTTGTTTAAACGTTTGTATAAATCGGCCTCAGCCTCAGTCTGGAAGGCTTTTATACTGTCTTCGGACTCGATGATGGCCGAGCTGACCGCACTTAGTATTTCCGACCCTTCAGCGGGCATATCAGCCGGCGCCATCATCACCAAAGCGCGGTCGACGGTCAGGGAATTTCCGTCCATGCCTTTGACACTGCATGGAGCTGTCAAATCATAAATTTTGAAAAAAGGCGTGACAATTTCTTCATTTTTGAGATGGTACAGGGCCATCGCCGTTCCCGGAATGCCGAGTCCGCCCTGTCGTTCACGCTCAGCAAGGCACTGTGCGGTTTTTCGGGCATTATGAACCAATCCTTCTTGCTCCAGCATGGCAAACAAATGATCTAAAAACAGTTCGTACTCCGTGTTTGAATCAATCGATTTGATCGAAAAGTTCCGCAGCACGCTTTGGATAACCGCCGCGTAATGCGCCATACGGCCGGCCGCTTCCAGCATATCAGGCGTCTCCGGCTGCTTCTCTTCTCTTTTACCGTTTCTTTTTTTGTCAAGAATCAGCGGAATCTTTCTTTTGATGTACTGCTTGACCTGATCAGCGTCTTCTTCGTTTAAAAGCGGACTCACCATGACGTAATCAATGTTTTCATACGGGATCGGAACGGTGGATACGATCATGTCATACGCGGTGATGTCTCGATCCTTCAGTTCGATGAGGGAAGACATATCAAAGGAACGGATTTCCGGAAGCTCTTTTTTCAGCCTGGATGCGAGCATTTTGGACGATCCGATGCCGCTTGAACAGACGATCAGCGCTTTGATCTTCGCTTCTTCCCGTTTGATTTCCAGAGCGGAGCCGAAGTGAAGAACGATGAAAGCGATCTCATCATCAGAGAAAAGAAGCCCCGGAAAGAATTTTTCCATTCCTTCTTCTACGGCCATGTACAGCAGAAAGTAGTCGCGTTTAATTTGCTCGGTCATCGGATTGTACATGTCGATATTTTCTTTTACCCGGTTGATCGCAGGCTCCAGATGGGCGATTAAACCGTCGTATAAAGAACCGTTTTCCGTCAGATCAATTTTAATTTTTTCAGAAATGAAGCCGATCAGCTGCTTCGTTTGCAAGGCCGTTTCAACCTCTATGTCTTCCGGTTTGAATTCCGTTTTGTATTTGCGGTTGGCGCTCCGCAAATGAATGGTGATATAACCGATCTCAGCTTCCGGAATTGAAACGCCGAACGCTTTTTCAAGCTCTTTTGCCATTTCCAGCGCAGAGCCGTACTCCTTCGTCTGCTGCAGCGCTTTTAGTTCCGAATCCTCCATCGTGATGGTTTCTCCGAGCCTGATCCGGTCCATCGCAAAGGTTAAATGAACCGCAAGCGCCATGTATGAGCTGTCAGATAAGGCGATCGCGATTTTTTCCTTGAGCTGTATTAAGAGCCGGTCCATTTTCAAAAGTTCCGCTTTATTTACGACGCCGAACATTTTTTCAGCATCGTCCGGTTTTCCTTTAATATTCAATTCAACCGCTTCCAAAAAGCTTTGAATATCAAGGCGGTTGACGATGAGATTGCCGACGATTTTCCGTTTCGCATTTTCCGGCCCCGTCAGCTGAATGCCGAAGCCCCTTTTTCGGATCAGCGTCAAGCCGAAGGGCGCAATCCAAGTCTCCAGCTCATCCAGGTCATAGCTGATCGTCGCGTTTGTCACTTGCAGTTCGTTCGCCAGACTGTAGAGCTTAATCGGCTCTTGAGACTCTAATAGTGAACATAGAATTAAAAGTTTCCGCTCCTCAGCGCTGTATTCATACTGTTCATAGGACAGGTCTGACAGGAGTTTTTGTTTGTCCTCCGGGTTTCCTGCCGCTTTCAGTCCTTTGCCGGGCTGTTTATCAAGTGCCAGACCGAATGATTCCATCATCGGTTTGATTGTTTTTAACTCGCGGTGAACGGTTCTTGTGCTGACTTGTAAAGCTTCCGCCAGTTCATGCACTGTCTCGTACCGGTTCTGCAATAAAAGATGTTTCATTAATTTTTGTTCTCTCGCTGTCATATACATGAAACGCGCCTCCAGATTTTCTAGTTGTGAGAAGTATGGCATATGGGGAGTGCTGCCGGGGAAAGTGGTGTAAGTTATAATATAAAACGCTTTCAATGATTATTCAACCATTTTCAAATGGCAATTTGGCACTGGGCCGTGTGACAGTATTGAAAAAGAAAAATGTGTCAGATAATATGCCATGACGCTTGTTACCCTTGATCCGCACGGCTATACTTCAAAGTGACCTTACTTGTTTTTAGACATTGCACACCACATAAACAAACGCCCGGAAGATAGCTTCCGGGCGTTTGTTCTGTTTATGGAATATCGCAGCCTTGGACACCGGTATAAATCCGGAACCACTGATCATGGCTGAGTTTGTACGCGGATGCACGCACCGCGGCGGAAATGCGGTTCTCTTTTCCGCTGCCGACAATCGGCATGATGTCTGCCGGGTGGGTGAACAGCCATGCGTACATGACTTCGTCAATGGAAGCGGCGCCGATTTCTTCCTGTACGGAACGAAGCGCGGCACGGATTCGGACGTCCTTATCTGATTGTCCGGTAAAGACGCTCCCGCCCGCAAGCGGTGACCACGCCATCGGCGGAATGCGTTTTTCCTGACAGAAATCCAGCGTGCCGTCATGAATATTTTCAAGCTCGTACGCCGAAATTTCAATTTGGTTTGTGATAAGCGGATCATCCAAATAGGATTCGAGCATTCTGTACTGGTGCGCTTTAAAGTTCGACACCCCGAAATATCTGACCTTTCCCGAGCTTTTCAGCGCGTGAAACGCTTCAGCCACAGCCTCCGGGTCCATAAGCGGGTCCGGTCTGTGAATGAGCAGCACGTCCAGATAATCCGTATTCAGATTCAAAAGCGACTGCTCCGCCGACGCTAAAATGTGAGACTTCGACGTATTATAATGATGCGACTTGTTTCCGGGCCGTTCCGGTGATTCAATGACAATCCCGCATTTTGTGACGATTTCGATTCGCTCCCTTATTGAAGGCGAAAGGGACAAAGCGCCGCCGAACAGCTTTTCACACGTATAACCGCCGTATATATCGGCATGGTCGAAGGTGGTGATGCCTTGGCTGATGCACCATTCAATCAGATTCAGCAGCTCTCCGTCTGAAACATTCCATTCGTTCAGACGCCAAAGCCCGTGTATCACTCTTGAAAATTCCAGGTCTTCAGCCAATTGAATGCGCTGCATGTGAAATCCCCCTTTTTCTTAGAGCCTCTTGTATCTCTGTTTTCAGGAATTGCCCATGCTGTTTCATTCTGCTTCGGCAGCCGATTTTCCTTTCAGCCCGCAAAAATCGTCATTTAATGATTCTGAAACTGCTTTTTCGCTTTTTCAACGACGTAATGGCTTCCGCCGCGTTTTTTGACGTCTTGAATCATCATTGCGATCAAGAGGTCTTTCTTTTTATAATCGTAACCGACAAACCAGCCGTTTTCTTTGCCGTCTTTGTCTTCTTTAGACGTTTTCAGCTCGGCTGTACCGGTTTTTCCGGCTACGGTAATGCCGCTTACGGCCGGCTGATATGCAGAGCCGCGCGGATCTTCAACGACGCCTCTCAGCCCTTTCGTGATTTCTTCGGCATTGGCTTTCGACACCACCTGCTTATGCCAGATTTGCGGTGTTTTTTCTCCGTCTTTGATCAATGTCGGTTTGACGAGATTTCCGTCTGTTACAAATGCGGTATAGTCAGCCGCTAAGTGCAGCGGAGACATCATCATCTGCCCCTGGCCGTAGCCCGTATCTCCGAGAAGGATCTCGGAATCAAGCTTGCCGTTAGCGATTGAAGACTTTTCAATCGGAAATTGGTACGGAATCTCTTCATCAAAGCCAAATGTTTTTAATCCTTTTGTAAACGCGTCCGCTCCGGCATCTATGGCATTTTGCGCAAAGTAGATGTTGTCCGATGTGATCAGCGCGTTTTCGAGATCCACTTCATTCAGGCGCTCTGATACGCGTGTGACATGGTAACCGCCCCAGCTTGAATCTTTCTGCCACTCTTTTCCGGTGATTTTTTTCTTTTCCGACGCTTTCAATGTGCCGTTTGTCAGGCCGACTGCCGCGGCAATCGGTTTAATCGTTGATCCCGGCGCATAGAGTTTGTTGAATTTCGCTGAAAACGGATTGTTTTTATCTTCATTCAGCTTTTTCCATTCTTTTCCGCTCCAGCCGAAAATAAAGCCGTTCGGGTCATAAGACGGTGCGCTGACGAGCGCGAGTGTCTCTCCCGTTTGCGGTTCGAGGGCGACTGCCGCTCCGCTGTCATCTTTCATAGAATCATACAGCTTCGTCTGCGTTTTCATGTCAATCGTTACATGAATATCCTGCCCGCTTTCGGCTTTCTTTTCAGCAATGACCTCACCTGTTTGCGGGACGTAAATTTTCCAGCCGGCCGTGCCGCGCAGTTTGTCTTCATATACATTCTCAAGGCCGGCGATGCCGATTTTGGAAGTATCGCTGTATTGGCCGTCTTTCGCTTTTTTCAGCTGCTCCGCTGTGATGGTTTTAATATAGCCGGTCAGATGGGCCGCTTTTTCGCCGTACGGATAGTAGCGGGAGCTGACTTTCGTTTTCGTCACGCCGTCTAATGCGAGCAAGCTTTTGACCTTGCTTTCATCATCCGGTCTGATTTTTTGAATCGGGACATAGGAGTCGTCTTTTACCCAGCCCTGGTTCAGTTTGCTTTTGATATCGTCTTCAGAAAGGTCCAGTTTTTCAGACAGTTTTTTGATCACGCTGTCTTTATCCTTGCCGAGTTTTCCAGGGATAATGCCGATTTCCGGCACCTCGGTATTCACGGCGAGACCTTTTCCGTCTTTGTCGTAAATTTGTCCGCGCTTCGGTTCTTCATTTGCGATCTGCACGGTTTTGTCATCGGAAAGCTGTTTGAAAATAAAAGAAGGATTCCAGTCGATGTTCCATGATTCTCCATCATCTGTTTTTTCTTTTTTCAGGACGGCCGTGTTTTCAAAAGCGACCTTCCCTGCTTTTGTATCCATGCTGACCTTATAATCGATGTGCTGGAGGTCATCTTTTTTCTTATCGTCTTCGTCCTGTTTTTCGGCAGTGACTTTCAGATTTTTGACCCCTGCTTGTTCATAAATGGTTTCATATCGTTTTACAAAATCCTTTTTGGATAGTTTTTTCTTTTCATCCTGGGTGAGGCTTTGGTACATCTTATCGTAATGACCGCCGTTCCAGTCTTTTACGAAATCTTTCATTCTGTCTTCGGCCGATTCCGTTTTCGAGCAGCCGATCAAACCTATGATTCCTGCAAGTAAAAGTAATAGGTATAACCCTTTTTTCACTGTCTATTCCCCTGCCTTCCAACTGTTATTTTCTCCTAAACCAAATCAGGCTGGCAAGGATTTTTTTCTCATAGTGTTTAAAATTTTTTTGTTTTCCCGGCCGTCACGGGCCATATTCTTATACAATGTATCTATTAAAAAAAGGGGGAATTTCAGATGATCAGAGAAGCAGCCATGCTTTATGTAAAAGAAGGTCTTGAGGGGGAATTCGAAGAGGCATTCCGCCGGGCGGAGCCGATTATCGCGGGTATGAAAGGTTATCTGTCCCATTCCTTGTCCAAATGTATGGAAAAGACGCATAAATATTTGCTGCTTGTGGAATGGGAGACATTAGAAGATCATACAAAAGGCTTTCGCGGATCGCCGGAATATCAGGAATGGAAAGCCTTACTGCACCGTTTTTATTCACCATTTCCCGTTGTGGAGCATTTTCAGGATCTATCAGACTCAGATCGCGTGAAGCGTAAAACCGATTAAGGAGATTGACCATACAAAAACGGCGGTATAGATATTGAATTTCCCGGAGCCGTCGTTTTCTTTCCGTTTTTCCTCCAGCCCCTGAATGAACATGACCGCACCGAGAAACACGAGCATAACCGGCTGTATGACAGAGGTATGTTCCGCATACGTAAATGCGGCGGCCGCAAGTATAATAATCAGCATCGCGAGTGACAGTTTTAAGGCGCGCAGCAAAGCAATCCATCCTTTCTGTTATCATTTTTTGAACACAATTCTATTTCTGTCTTTATCCTCCATTATTCTAGCGTATTTTTTGCGCGGATAGAACGAAAGTCGGACAATTTTAAGTTTGTTTTAAGGAGCACGAAAAGCGCGCTCCCGATGAAAAGGAGCGCGCGGTTATGAGCGGGCGAGGCTTCCGTATCCGAGCCCCCGCAGGACGCATGCCATGACTTCATATCCCTTACTGTTGGGGTGTACGCGGTCATGAGAGAGATATTCATTCATTTTTCCTTTGAAAGCGCTGTGGACGTCGGCGATTTTGACGTGCGGCGCCGATGCGAGTGTGCTGAGGTGCGCATTATAAGAGGATATCCATTTTTCTGCAATGGAGATGCCCGGGAAAGGATTGTATAAATTAAAGACGCGGATCTCATAAGGAGACGGGTGCGGCCCTTTTAAGGCAGCGATCTTGGCTATCATCTTTTCAAAGTTCTCATGGCAGTGACTGGACACGCTGGTGAACACCGAAGCGTCCGATGTTTGCTGATATGCCTGAACCGAATCGATCAAATCGTTGCCGCAGCCTGTAATCGTAATCATATCAGCAGCCTGAATCCGCCTCTGAATGTACGGCAAGGACATAAGCCCAAGAATTTCTCCCGTCTCAAGGCCTGATTTGGCAAAGATGGATACGTCGGTTCTTGTCTGTAAATCTTCTGCCATCATGCGCCCGAACCGCTGGACAAAACCGGCGGAAAACGGCCCGGATCCCCTTCCCGTCGTCAAAGAATCCCCCAGCGCCGTATAAACAAGTCCCATTTACTTTCCTCCACTCGTTACTATCGATATTGTAATGTACGCGAGTGAAGAAAAATTGGCTCGGTCAATAACCCAATTTCTCAGAAATATGCTGTGCGGCGTTTTTGACCTTTTCGGTTAAATACGGCAGCCTGTCCTCTGAAAACCGGGCTTCGAAGCCGGCGATGCTGATTCCGGCAGCCACCTTACCTTCGTGATTGAAAATCGGCGCCCCGATCGCCGCCGTGTAATCTTCTAATTCCGAATAGCTGATCGTATAACCTGATTGTAAGGATCTTTCAATAGATTGAAGCAGTTCAGCCCGATCCGTCATCGTGCCTGAGGCGATTGCGGCAAGCTTTGTCTTCTGAATGTATGTGTCAATCTCCTCTTTTAGCAGAAACGATAGAATGCTTCTGGCGCACGCTCCCGCGTACAGCGGCGACCGGCGGCCGATTGCCGTATACAGGCGGACGGTTTGGGTGCCTTCAATTTTTTCGACGTAAATGGCTTCATCCCCGTCCCTCATGATCAGCTGAACGGCCTCATCCACTTCGCCGCACAGCTCTTCCATAATCGGCTTGGCTATTTTTCTGATATCCAGACGTTCAGAGACGAGCTGGCCGAATTGTAAAAAGATCAGACCAAGCTGATAACGGCCGTCTGCCGCCCGGGTGAGAAACCCCGTTTCCTCAAGTGAGCTTGCCATCCGATGAACCGAGGTCTTCGGCATCTCCGATAGAGAAACCAGCTCATTTAAGCTCAGGCTCGGTTCAGTCAGAAACAAATGAAGCAGTTCCATTGATTTGATGACGGTTTTGTTTTTGTTTTCCATGGTCTTTAGCCCCTTTGTCAGATCAGCCATTCCATTTTGAGCCTTGCTTTCAGCTCCTTCAGCTGTTGTTCCTTCTTCAAAAGCAGCATTTCCGCTTCCTCCAGCGAAACGGCCCGGAACGTGATATGTTCCCCCGGCATCGTTTGGGCGGCGAGAGGAAGATCGGCGGATATGATATGCGCCATCCGCGGATAGCCCCCCGTCGTCTGTCTGTCAGCCAGCAGAATAATCGGATTGCCGTCCGGAGGCACCTGCACCGTTCCGAACGTCACGGCCTCAGATACCATCTCCAGCGGCTCCCGCAATTCAAGCGGAGCGCCCTTCAGCCGGTAGCCCATTCGGTCGGATTGAGGCGTGACCGCATATGACTCTTGATAAAAACGCAATTTTGCTTCTTCTGTAAAAGCGTGAAATTGAGCGCCTTCAAGCACTCGTATGACCGGATTTTTTTTCAGCGGCAGAAACCCTCTGCTGCTGACAGACCAATCAGGCGCTGAGAAACCATGCTGTCCGAAAGAATCGCTCAGACGGTACGCGATTGATTCCGAACATGGCGTCATACGGCCGAGCGGCAGCTCATCATCTTTTTGCAGCGCTCTTCCGCAAAAACCGCCGATCCCCGCTCTGACATACGTGCTTTTGCTTTCCATGACGGCGGGCACGTCAAATCCCCCCGCGACGGCGAGATATGCGCGGCTCCCCATCTTGCACGGCCCGAATGAGACGACGCTGTTTTCCTTTATCAAAACCGGTTTCCACAGAGGGGCGGGCTCCCCATTAATATGAAGGGCGAAATCAGCTCCCGTGACGGCAATAACCGCAGGTTCTGAAAATTCAAAGGAAGGCCCGGGACCCATGAGCGTAATTTCAAGCCCCGCCTCTTTTTCTTGATTTCCGGCAAGAAGATTGGCGATGCGCAGAGAGATCGTATCCATTGCGCCGCTTCCCAGCACACCGTATTTCTGATACCCCGTGCGTCCCGTGTCCTGAACCGTCGTCAAGAGACCGGGCTTTACCACTTTCATACTCATTCGGCTCCCTCCTTGATGCGGCTGTATTCCTCTGCCGTGACCCGGACGAATTTCACCGTATCGCCCGCTCTCAAAAGACTCGGCGGATGTTCTTCCGGCCTGAAAAGCCTGAGCGGGGTGCTGCCGATCAGCTGCCAGCCGCCGGGAGTGGATATCGGATACACACCGGTCTGCATTCCCGCGATTCCTACTGAACCGGCCGGGATGGACGGCCTTGGTGACGCCTTTCTCGGCGCTCTGATCCGCTCAGACATTCCTCCTAAAAACGGAAATCCCGGCGCAAATCCGAGCATATAAACGAGATATTCGCCTTCAGTATGAATACGGATGACGTCTTCCGGGGTCAGATCGTTCATCTCAGCGACCTCTTCTAAATCGGGACCGAAATCACCGCCGTAGCAAACGGGGATTTCCATCACCCGGCGCTCTTCCTGGCGGTCGGTCATTATATGGCTGAGACGTTCTGTCACTTCTTTCTTGACCAGGGCAAAAGGAGAGACGCCTTTTTTTATGTTTGAGACGGCATACATATCATAAAAGATCGTTAGGCTTGTGAATGCCGGAATACATTCAACGAAGCCCGGGAACGGCCGTTCTTCCATACAGGCTGCCGCCGCATGCACCCGGCTGTTGACCTCTTCGCTGATGTGCCCGCCAAAGCGGATGATAACGGCGGAATCACCGTACGGCTGTATATCAAGCGCTGTATTTCCGCTATACTGCATCATTGTCATCACCTCTTTGTATTCTTTCTCACTTACAGGACAGCAAGCGATTCATTTCGTATATCGGTGATCAGCATGTGCCCCGGTGAATGTGTTATTACGATATCAGGCTTTGCTTCCATGATCACCGCCTGGGGTGTAACGCCGCAGGCCCAGAATACGGGAACTTCACCTTCCCGCACCGTTACGGCATCTCCGAAATCCGGCTGATGCAAATCGCTGATACCGATGCTTTGCGGATTTCCGATGCGGACGGGGGCGCCGTGCACGGCGGGAAAACGTGACGTGACCTGCGCCGCGCGGACTGTAAGCCTTTCCGGAATCGGTCTCATGCTGACGACCATCTTTCCTGAAAATGGGCCCGCCGGAACACAGTCAATATTTGTTTTATACATGGGAACGTTCACGCCTTCATCAATATGCCTGATTGGAATGTGCTGATTGATAAGAGCTTGCTCGAATGAAAAACTGCAGCCGATCAAAAACCCGACATCATCATCCTTCCAATACGGCGTAATATCCGTTACCTCTTCAGTAAGCACGCCATGCCGATAAATCCTGTATTTCGGAAAGTCCGTCCGGATATCAGCTCCCTGCGCAGCTATTGCCGGAACGGGTGAACCCGCATCCGTCACGTCAAGCACCGGACAAGGCTTTTGATTGCGCTGGCAGAATAAGAGAAAATCAAAGGCAAGATCCTTTTGCAAAACGACGAGATTGGCTTGTGCGTAAGAAGCGGCCATCCCCGCCGTCGGCCCGGTCATCTGCCCCTTCCTGATCAGCTGTCTGACTTCTTCGGGGCTCATGTCACTCATATTGTTTTTCATATCATCAGCTCCATAGCTGCGGCATTTGCGTGAATAATGTATAGATGCCCATAACCGCCATGACAACCACTACGATCGCCCCTGCAATCGTGAGCCAGATCGGATGCTTGTAATCGCCGACGATTTTTTTCTTATAAGCGCCCAACAGAATCATCGCTAATGCAAGCGGCAGAATTAAGCCGTTAAGCGAACCGACCGCGACCAGAATTTTGGCAGGCTGGCCGATCGTGACAAATATAAGAGTGGATACGATGATAAAACCGATAATTACGCCATGTGAGTGCTTTTCGATTTTTGTTGAAAATGATTTGAAAAATGATACCGATGTATAGGCGGCGCCGATGACAGACGTGATAGCGGCAGACCACATGATGACGCCGAAAATTTTATAGCCTACATTTCCCGCCGCAAGCCGGAATACAGAAGCCGCCGGATTATCAGGATCAATGCTCAGGCCCTTTGAGACGACGCCGAGCACGGCGAGAAACAGGGCAATCCGCATAATCGATGTAATCAGAACGCCTGTGATGGAGCTTTTCGTAACCTGAGGGATGACTTCTTTCCCTTGGATGCCTGAATCAAGCAAACGGTGACCGCCGGCAAATGTAATGTATCCGCCGACCGTGCCGCCGACAAGCGTCACGATCGCCAGCACACTGATATGATCAGGCATAAAAGTTTTCACAACGGCGTGTCCGACCGGCGGAGCCGTCGTTACGGCAACATACACCGTCAATACGATCATGACGATTCCGGCGATCTGCATAAAACGGTCCATGACTTTTCCGGCTTCCTTTATGACAAAAATCAGCACCGCGACCGCTGCGCTGATTAAAGCGCCGATCTCCGGTTTGATCCCAAATAATACTTGAAGACCGAGACCCGCGCCGCCGATGTTTCCGATATTAAACGCAAGTCCGCCGAGCATGACCAGAAAAGCAATGGCATAACCGGCGCCCGGAAGCACCATATTGGCAATCTCTTGGCCGCGCTTTCCGGAAACCGCGATAATCCGCCATACATTGGTTTGCGCGAAAATGTCCAAAATAATAGAAATTAAAATGATAAAGCCGAAGCTTGCCGCCAATGTATTGGTAAACGTGGCCGTTTGCGTCAGAAAGCCGGGCCCGATTGATGATGTCGCCATCAAAAATGTCGCGCCTAAAAGAATCGACCATTTGCCGGAAGCCTTTCCGGCTGTTTTTTTCTTTTGCTCCATGCTGTCTTCCTCCCTCTGCTGCTCAGTCTTTTGCAAGCGCGCTGATTTGAATGTCTGCCGCTTTTAATTCTTTTTTGATTGTTTTTGCGAATGTGAGGGCGTGGGCTCCGTCTCCGTGAATGCAGACCGTGTCCGCTTTCAGGCTTACAGCTTGTCCCTTACGTGATGTCACCGTGCTGTCTTTCACCATTTGAATCACTTGACCGACCGCTTTTTTGTCATCCTGAATCAGCGCATCCGGCTCTGAACGCGGCGTCAGCGTGCCGTCTTCCTGATAGGTGCGGTCCGCAAACACTTCGCTTGCCGTCCTCAGTCCGATTCGATCTCCCGCTTTAATCAGCTCGCTACCGGAAAGCCCGAAAAGAATAAGCCCGGGATCAAAATGACAGACCGCCTGAGCGATGGCTTCTGACAGGCCGGGATTGACGGCGGCCATATTATATAAAGCGCCGTGCGGCTTCACATGCTGCATCTCGACACCTTCTGCTTTTAAAAACCCTGACAGCGCGCCGATTTGGTACAGCGTCAGATCATACGCTTCCTCGGGTGTAATCGCGATCTGCCGCCGCCCGAATCCCTGCAGATCGAACAGCCCGGGATGAGCGCCGATTTTCACGCCTTTTTCCGCCGCAAGCGCAACCGTTTTGCGCATCACGCTGGGATCACCCGCATGAAAGCCGCAGGCGATGTTTGCAGATGTCACATAATCCAAAATCTCTTCATCCAGTCCGATTTTATAAGCACCGAAACTCTCTCCTAAATCACAATTGATGTCAATCTGAAACATAAGATCCCTCCTGTATTGTAAACGTTTTATATTATTATCATTCCGCTATTCGGAATGACTATTCCGAATTGTTGAATTTCTCTTCATTATATTTAATTCTGACAGGTTTGAACATCCTTTTGTCAGAAAACCTACCATGGACCTAGTCATAAATCTGACAAAACAAAAAAAAAGAGAGCCTCATACTGAGACTCTCTCTTTTTTCTATTATAACACCCAGTGGCGGATCGCTTTGGCAACCCCGTTTTCCGTGTTGACATCAGTCACCCAGTCAGCTGTTTCTTTCACAATGTCCTGCGCATTCCCCATGGCGACGCCGACACCCGCTTTTTCAATCATGGCAATGTCATTCAGACTGTCACCCATGGCCATCACATTTTCCATCGTGAAGCCGAGTTTTTCCGATACCTTCGCCAGCGCAGCCGCTTTGTTGATACCGAGGGCATTGACTTCGATGTTGATCGGACTGGAGTTTGTGATCTCGAGCTCCTTGTATTCCTTGAGCTCTTTCAGCACCTCATTCCGCACTTCGTCATCCTCGATTTCGAATCCGAACTTGAGCCACTGATGATCCGTAATCGTTTCCGGGAATTCCCCTCTCCACACTCTATCGACGGTAGAGGCCCAGAAATTCGTGTTGTGCTTATTCCTCAGATCCCATAATTTTTGAATATGATCGGTATGAAGAAGCTTGCGCTCAACCAGCTCAAAGTTGGAATCCCAGATTTCGCTGCCGTTTGCCGTGATTAAAAAGGATGACAGCTCGAGAGACTCAGCCAGTTCGCGGCAGGTCATCAGCGTGCGTCCTGTGCTGATGACGACGTGAATTCCCTTCGCCTCCGCTTCCTTGATCGCCCGCCGGTTTTCCTCCGGGATGAGCTGCTCGTCATTGAGCAGGGTTCCGTCCATATCAATCGCGATCAGTTTAATATCTGCGTCTTCTCTTTGTATCGGCATATATGTACCTCACTTTTTATAATGTAGTCGTCTCTATTTTAATACATATGACCCACAGGAACAAAAAACCGCTTCCTGCGTTTGGCGGGGAGAACGTTGAGGAAAAGAAATATTGAGGTGATGGAGGATGAAAGAAAGAAAACAAAAGAACAAACCGAATGAAAATCCTGAACATCATGATTTAACCGATCCGATTCCGCTGGAAGAGCTGAAGGAAAACGCCAATGACGAAAAACACAAACATGACCAAAGGGACAATTCACAAAGTGAAAGAGATTATGATACAAAATAACACGCTTGTCCGAAAGCCGCCGATGGAGGCGGCTTTTTTTATGATGGCTGGATAAATATGCTGAGCTCAGCTTCCGCCACAGGCTTCCCGGCAACGGACGCTTTCGCCCGGCCGAACACAAAACCGCGCCTGATTCGCGTGACCTCAAACAAAAGATCCAGACGATCTCCCGGCAAAGCGGCACCTAACCTTTCCGCTTTCTTCACCGCGGATAAAAGACCGAGGCCGTCACCGCCGGTAATTCCCGCGCAAGCCGCCGTTTGGGCCATTGCTTCAACGACTAGCGAAAATGGCATCTCTCTTTGGGATTCAGTTATAAACCATTCATTTTCACTGATGTTTTTGTAAGCAGCCGCCCATTTTCCGGCTTCACTGTTCGTCGTGCCGTCAATCAAAAGAAACGGAAAACGATGGGGCAATAGCTTCTGATTCATCACGCAGCCTCCCTTCCCTCTCATTATAACGCAAGAAAAAACCCGCGTCCCCCGACGCGGGTTCATTTTTATTGATTGAGCTTTTTGAGCACGATGCCGTGCAGCGGTTCATGCGGCTGAATACCGCAAATGTCTTGAAGAACGCGGCTCGTGCCTTTTTCCGCGATAAGCTTTTGCAGCTCAACCGCTTCCGGATCATCCTGATAGTCAAAGCGCAGGGCGGCGGCGATGCCTTCTGCCAGCGCGTTCGGTTCTTTTATTTTTTTGGCCGGCCCTACTAATCTATCATTCGCTCCGAGTTTTCTGAGCGGTGATCTGGCGACTCTTGTCACATCATCCGTGATGTATTCATTTTCAAAGCGGCTGATGATTTTTTTCATGTACTGCTCGTGTTCGGCTTGCTTAAAGCCGTACGCTTTCACCAAGTACTCGCCCGTTTCTGAAAGTGCATCGTACACGACACGCCGGATTTCCGGATGGCCGATGGCCTCTTTGACGGTTTTTAATCCGCGCTGATAGCCGACGTACGCCGTAACGGCATGACCGGTATTGACGGTAAACAGTTTCCGTTCAATGAACGGCGTAAGGTCATCCGTAAATAACGCGCCTTCCAGTACCGGCTGGCCGCCGGCAAAGCCGGTTCTGTCTATGACCCATTCAAAAAACGGTTCTACGGATACTTTCAGCGGACCTTCATGGTGCTGAATCGGCACGATCCGATCCACCGCAGAATCCGGGAAGCCGACCGTCCGGTTCACGAGTTCCCGTTCCACTTCCGTCAAATGTCCGAAAACTTCTTTTTTCAGAAAACTGCTGCCTCCGATCATATTTTCACAGGCAATGATATTGAGAGGCTCAGAGGACGTTCTGCGCTTCAGCCCTTCCGCGATGGACGGGGCGATGAGTCTGAGAACGTTCGGGCCCACCGCCGTCGTAATGATCGCCGCTTCATTGATCAGCCCGTACAGTTCTTGTTCTTGCACCGCGCTGTTGATGGCTGAAACGGGGCCGATGATTTCGGTCTGCCGGCCGCCGTCGGCAAGCTCCACGGTATATTCCTTCTTTTCATTGAGAAGGCTGACCATCGTTTCATTCACATCAGCGAAAACTACCTCATAGCCGGAATGATGGAGCAGGGCGCCGATAAAGCCCCGCCCGATGTTTCCCGCTCCGAAATGAAGGGCAATCATGTCAGTTCACCTCGCTGAAAATAGCGGCCAGTTCTTCTTCCGTCTTTGCACTGATCAGCCGTTCGATGTTTTCTTCCTCTGAGCAGATGATGGCGATGTTTGACAGGATGTCTAAGTGTTCATTGTTTTTTCCGGCGATACCGAAAACGACCTTTGCCGTATTGCCTTCACCGTATTCTACACCGTCCGGAATCTGGATGACGGAAATGCCTGAATGAAGCACCTCATCCTTCGCATCTTCCGTGCCGTGCGGGATCGCGATGAAATTCCCCATAAACGTCGATGATGTTTCTTCACGTTCGAACATTTTTTCCACATAGCCGTTCTTCACGTAGCCGTTATCAATCAATGTCTGTCCCGCGAGGCGGATGGCATCCTCTTTTGAGTTCACCGTCTGGTTCAGTTTGATGTTCGCTTTAGCCAATACTTCCATGATGAAGATCCCTCTTTCTGTTTGATTAGTTTTTAAGCTTTTCAATCAGTTCATCGTATTTCGGGCTGTTCAAGAAATTATCAACCGAAATGTGCACCGCCTGCGGCAGCTTCGCTTTCGCGCGGTCAGTCAGGTCCTTATGCGTAATGACGATATCCGCGTCATTCGGCAGATTATTGATCGACGTATTTGTCACATCAATATCCAGGTCTGCTTTTTTCACTTTGTTTCTTAAAATGGAGGCGCCCATTGCGCTCGATCCCATACCCGCGTCACACGCGAAGATAATGCGGCTGACTTGGTCGGCGGAAATATCAGCGGCGCTGTTTTCCGGCTCTTCCTCTTTGTCTGCCAACGCGGCCGCCGCATCACTTTTCCTGCCTTTCATTTCCTGCATTTTTTCCGCCGCGGCTGTCAAATCTTCTTCGCCCGCTTTAGACGATTTCAGAATAAGCGCCGAAACGATAAACGATACGGCCGCGGCAACGATGACGCCCGCCAGCACGCCGAGATAGCTCCCTTTCGGCGTCAGCGCCAAAATGGCGATGATGCTTCCCGGAGATGATGCGGCGACAAGACCTGCGTTAAAGATCGAGAATGTAAGCAGTCCGCTCGCTCCCCCGGCGATCGCCGCGAGGATCAGCATCGGTTTCATTAAAATGTAAGGGAAATAGATTTCATGTATCCCTCCGAAGAAATGAATGATCGCCGCTCCCGGAGCCGTCGATCTTGAAGAGCCTTTCCCAAAGAACATATATGCCAGTAAAATACCGAGTCCCGGCCCGGGGTTCGCTTCCACTAAGAACAGAATGGATTTACCCGCTTTGGCGGCCTGCTCGATTCCGATCGGACTTAAAATGCCGTGGTTGATCGCGTTATTCAGGAACAGGACTTTCGCCGGTTCTACGAAAACGCTTGCAATCGGCAGCAAATTCGCGTGGACAATGACTTCCACACCCGCCGCCAGCAATTTGTTAAGAGACAGGACGACCGGGCCGATCGCATAAAACGCGATAATCGTCAGCACCGCGCCGATAATTCCCGCCGTGAAGTTGTTGATCAGCATTTCAAAACCCTGTCTGACTTTATCTTTAAACACACGGTCTAATTGTTTAATGAGATAACCGCCCAAAGGCCCCATAATCATTGCCCCTAAGAACATCGGAATGTCCGCTCCGACAATGACTCCGATGGCCGCCGTCGCTCCGACGACTCCCCCGCGGTGATCGTAAATCATTTTTCCGCCCGTATATGCGATTAAAAGCGGCAGTAGATACGTAATCATCGGGCTTACCAATGTATTCAGCTGCGGATTCGGAAACCATCCCGCTGGAATAAACAGCGCGGTGATAATTCCCCATGCGATAAATGCGCCGATATTCGGCATGATCATACCGCTTAAATAACTGCCGAACCGCTGTATCTTCACTTTCATGCCAGCTTGCTGTTCTTGCTGCATGTTCATTCCCTCCCTGTTTGCTTGCCTTCAGATGAAAATAAATAAGACACGGGGTTTCTCTCTCCCCCCTGTGTCTTCATCATAAAACGCTTACAATCCCCATTCAATGAAAAGTAAAGAGGAGTTTGGCACAGAGACTGTGACAACTCCTTAACAAAAAAAGACACCTCATCAAAGGTGTCTTACCGCTTTCTGTATATAATGTGTCCTTTTGTGACGACGAGTTTGGCAATGAGCCGCTCACTGACAATAAACACCGGATACGCACATACGAGCGCGAAAATGGCGGCCGGCACATACCGCGCTGCCGGAAACATCGGCATGACGGCGGTTCTGGCCATCTGCACAAGATAAATCAAAAGCACCGTAATCGCAATGGCCGCAGCCATAATCGGAGCTGATACTTTATATTCACGCAATTTCACATGGCAATGCCCGCACTGAAACTGGCACGGGATCATGGATGATCTGACCATGTCGCCTGTAATCGGCTTGCCGCAGTTCGGGCAGGTCGTTTCTTTCATGTTTATTCCTCCATTCAACTCTTCTATTATAACAGAGTCTGACTACGTCTTTTACATTTGTGATTGTTCAACATTTTTTCACATATTTTATCATCAGGCTCTTGTGTGCATTTGTGAAAACATCTACTCTTAGAGGGAGGTTCATCACTCATTCGCATAAAAAGGAGGATGCAGAATTGCTTCCGATTCACAGACAGCAAACCTTGCTTGAATGGCTGAAAGAAGAGGGCGCGCTGAAAATCTCTGACATAAGCGAGAGATTCGGCGTCTCCGAGATGACCGTGTACAGAGACGTCAATCAGCTGGCGGATGCAAACCGGATTATCCGGACACCCGGCGGCATTACGCTCCCTCCCGCTTCAGAACGAAGCGCCAATCAATGCGGCTATTGCCTGCGGCCGATTCAGCATTCGTATTCTGTTCAGCTTATTACCATTTCACAAGCCGTTGAGCAGATGTGCTGCATTCATTGCGCGATTTTGCGGTATGAGGATAAAAAGGAAGAAGTGTCCCACGTCATTTGTAAAGATTTTCTTCTCCAGACGACGCTGACGGCCGCTTCCGCATACTTTTTAGTCCATGCCGATATTGACCTTCACTGCTGCCGGCCTCAGGCGATTCCCTTCTCAACGCTTGATTACGCAGAACGGTTTCAAAAAGGATTCGGCGGGGTCATTTGCACCTTTGACGAGGCGGCGGACATCATCTTACACGACAGGCAGAAGGGATGCACCTGCAGCAAGACATAACAACAACCAACCGGAAGGCGGTGTCATCATCCATGAGACAGAACAAACGCTGGCTCATCTTTTTGCTGTTCCTTGTTTTGATTCCGAAAACAAGCTTCGCCCACGCCTACATCACAAACTCAAATCCGGGTGAGAACAGCGAATTAAAACAAGCGCCGAAGCAGATTGAAATTGAGTTTAATGAACAGATTGAAGAAGGATTCCACTCCATTAAGGTCTATAATTCATCCGGCGAACGGGTCGACGCGGGCAAAACGGTGATTCAAAAAAATGATGCCCGCATCATGACCGCGGCATTGAAAAAAAATCTGCCGCATGATATTTACAGAGCGGAATGGAACGCGGTATCGGCCGACGGACATCCGGTATCCGGCGTCATCCCTTTCAGTATCGGAAAAGCCGGCGGAGAACTTCAGGAGCAGACATCATCGCAAGCGGCGCTTCATCCCGAAGCGGCCATCGACCGCGGTATTTTGTACACCGCTCTCTCCCTGTTTATCGGCACTGCTTTTTTCCATCTGTTTTGGTACAGAAATAATAAAGATTCATCAAAAGCAAAACGAACTGTAAAGCTGCTCGTGATTTTTTTATGTTTAACGGGGCTCGCGCTTATCTGCCAGCTCCCGATCCAGACGAAAGAAAACGCGGGCGGCGCTTGGAGCGCCGCGTTTCAGCCGGACTATGTAAAAGAAACGCTTCTGAAAACGGCAGGCGGGTACGTCTGGATGATCCAGATCAGCTTATTTATCCTGCTCGCCCTGTCCATGATCCCGCTGTTGAAGAAGAAAGCATTCCGGTCATTTGCGTACTGGACGGCACCGCTGTTGTTCTTCTTCGCTTCGCTTTTGGCAAAAGCATTTGCCGGGCATGCGGCGGTTATCGACGAAAAAGCGGTCGGCATCGCGATGGACTTTCTCCATTTATCGGCCGCGTCTGTATGGATGGGCGGTATCGCCGCGCTTGTGCTGCTTCTTTCATCAGAGTGGAGAAAACCCGATAAAACCATCGCTTGGGAAACGGTCAGACGGTTTTCTCCTTGGGCGTTCGCCTCTGTCGGTGTGCTGTTATTTTCAGGCGTGCTGAACGGATTTTTCATTATCCGCACGTTTGATTCACTCTTTCACACCGCTTACGGTAAGACGCTCCTTTTGAAAATCGGACTGTTTGTCATCATGCTTGTGCTCGGCGCCGTTCACGTATGGATGACGAAGTTCAGCAGAAAAAGGAGCATCAGCGCAACGATAAAGGCCGAATGGGCACTAGGCATTGCGGTGTTATTTACAACCGCCGTCTTCACAAGCCTGCCCAGCCCGCCGCCGCCTGCGCCATTGCCTTTTAACGGCTCAGAAACGATCGGAAACGGGGAAACCCTGTCCTTGCACATTACGCCGAACCAGCCGGGTAAAAATGAATTTCAAGTCATTGTCACCGATCACAACGGCAGCTTGGTAAAAGACATTCAGCAATTTACGGTCACTGTTTACCAGACGGGCTTCAGCGGCAAACAGCATGAAAGCACCTTTGATTTGAAGAAGACGAAGGAAGGCACATTTGAAGCCGCCAACCTGTCCATCACCGAAAAGGGAAACTGGAAGATCAAAGTCCACGGGCTGACAAACGATTTTAATGAAATCAACCAAATATTCTCAACGACAAACTAAGGAGTGTATCTCATGTTGAAAAAAAAGGCTTTATTATTCATATCCGCCGTGACCCTGTCACTCGTCGGTTTTACGGCGACAGCAAGCGCCCACGTCTCAGTCAAACCCGCGGAATCCGCGGCCGGTTCTTGGGAAACGTACACGATGAAAGTGCCTGTGGAAAAGAATGAGCCGACAACGAAAGTCGTGCTGAAAATGCCCGCCGGCGTTGAATTTCAGCAGTATCAGCCGATTCCGGGCTGGAAAACATCCGTATCCAAACATGATGACAAAGCGGTCTCCGTCACTTGGGAAGCAAAGGACGGCGGCATTCAGCCCGGCCAATTCCAGCAATTCACGTTCGTTGCGAAAAATCCTGAAAAGAGCGGAGATGCCGCTTGGGACGCTTACCAATATTACAAAGACGGCAGCATTGTAGAATGGACGGGTGATGAGAAAGCCGACACGCCCCACTCGATTACGAAAATCACGAAATCGGCCAGCGTGACGGATGCGCACGGAGCTGAACAGTCAAACGAAGAAAGCAAATCCGGCGTATCAGCGCTTGATATTGCGGCCATCGTTCTGTCAGGTGCTGCGATTATCCTTTCCATCGCGGCGCTTGTAAAGAAAAAACGCGCGTAAGCAAAAAGCGATCCGGCTCTAAAGAGCCTGCGATCGCTTTTTTTCTTATCCGCGGCCTGCCTGGAATGACGGATATTTGGTCATTCCTCCGTCAGCAAACAGCGTAATGCCGGTCACGTAGCTTGATTCCTTCGACGCAAGCCAGACGGCGACAGCCGCGATTTCTTCCGGCTCACCGATATATCCCATCGGAATCATGCTTTCCACATCTTTTCTCTGAACGGGATCCGCAAATTTTTCCGCGTTGATCGGCGTATTGATGGCTCCCGGTCCGATATTGTTAACACGGATGCGCTTCGGCGCGTACTCAAGCGCCAGCGTTTCCGTCATCAATTTGATGCCGCCTTTACTCGCCGCGTAGTGAACAAACAGCGGCCATGGAATCATTTCATGTACGCTCGACATGTTAATGACATTTCCTTGAATATCATTCTCTACGTAATATTTAATGGCTTCGCGGCTTCCTAAGAAAGCGCCGGTCAGATTGGTATTGATGACTTTGTTCCAGTCTTTAAGCGGCATTTCATGCGACTGAACCGGATTTTCCATGCCGGCGTTATTGATCATGACATCCAGTGTGCCGAATTCCTTCACCGCGGTCTGCACGATGTTTTTGACATCTTCTTCTTTTGTGACGTCTCCTTGAACGATGACCGCTTCGCCTCCCGCTTTTTGAATCTCTTCTTTAACGGTTTGGGCGTCTTTTTCATTACTATAGTAGTTAACCACGACTTTCGCCTGCTCCTGTCCGAAGCGGATCGCCATCGCTTTTCCTAATCCTGATGAAGCTCCCGTAATGGCAACGACTTTTCCCTTTAAATCCGTGTACATGTTCAAACCTCCTGCATATGTTATGAATTTGATTTCGCAACGCCTAAGAATACCGCGGCCACAATGATCAGGATAATCCCGATGGCAATGGCGACCAGCTGACGCTTCGTTTTGCTCTCACGGAGAATGAAGATTCCGCCGAGCGTGCTGATGACGATCCCCATTTGAGAGAGGGAAAAACTTGTCGCAACTCCGACGCGCGGCTGTGAGATGAACAGAAACATATTCCCGAGCGCCCAGATGATTCCCGGCAGAATGTTCTTGAGGGCGTACTTATTAAACGGTTTATGCTTGTACGTCAGGAGCAGTCCGCCGATGACCATCCCGATCGCCTGCGGCAGAAGCGCTGACCATCCGGATACGCCGAACAGCCGGGCCACAACGACATAGACCAAATAACCGAGCGTGGAGATCAGCAGGATGACAATGCCTTTTTTTAAGTTTCCCGGTTCTCCGTCCGCCCGCCCCTTTTTATCTTCTAAAGATGTGAGCACAATCCCGATGATGATAAAAATAAGGGCGAGAATACCCAGCGTAATCGCGATCGGGGTTGACCATTCTTTGAATACGATCACACCGAACAAAGAAGTCGAGACGAGCTGCATTCCCGTTGATATCGGCATCGTTTTTGAAACACCCATCAGCTGTATGCTTTTAAGCTGATTGCTTTGGCCGAGCGACCAAAACAGCCCCGAGATGATGCCGACAATAAAAATGCGCCCAGACAGCACCGGGTGGACAAACAGATACAGCACAAACGAAACGATGAGCGCCCCGATTGTCGTTCCCAGCGTCTGGCTGTAAGGCCCGCCGCCTAATTTGACGTTAAATAACACGATGCTCCCCCAAAATAAAGCCGGGAGAAGAGCCAGTAATATATCCATGATGGCGACCTTCTTTCAATCGTATTTGCTGTTATTTTGTCTGGAATCGAACCGATTATTCCCGCAAGATCAAAAAAGCCTGCCGGCGATATTCACCGGCAGACCGCTCAATAAAAACAGCCCCGCTTAGAAGCGGGGCTTTCTTTTCGGCTCATTAAAGTCCGATAGACATGTATTTGGTTTCCAGGTACGGTTCAATGCCTTCCGTACCGCCTTCACGGCCGATGCCGCTTTCTTTCATTCCTCCGAACGGCGCTTGAACCGCGGACGGACCGCCGTCATTCCAGCCGATGATGCCGTATTCAAGCTGTTCAGAAATATAGATGCCGCGGCGGTAGTTTTCTGTGAAGAAATAAGCCGCAAGCCCGAACGGCGTATCGTTCGCAAGCTTGATCGCTTCATCAATATCTGAGAACGTAACGATCGGCGCAACCGGGCCGAATGTTTCTTCATGCATGATGTTCATGGATGTATCTACATTTGAAAGCACGGTCGGCGTTACGAAATAGCATCCTTTTTCATCGTTTTGGTCATACGTTCCGCCCGTCAGCACTTTTGCGCCTTTTTCCACGGCGTCATTAATTTGGCCGACGATTTTATCGAAGCCTTTTTTGTTGATGACAGGGCCGACGTTTACGCCTTTTTCAAGGCCGTTTCCGACTTTGAGTTTCGCAGCTTCTTCACTCAGTTTTTTCGCAAACTCGTCTTTTACGGATTCGTGTACGATCAGCCGGTTCGCACAGACGCAGGTTTGGCCGGCGTTTCTGAATTTAGAGGCCATTGTTTGGGCTACCGCCAGATCAAGATCAGCGTCTTCATCCACGATCAGCGGCGCATGTCCGCCAAGCTCCATTGACATATGTTTTACGGTGTCGGCGCTGTTTTTCATCAGGATTTTTCCGACAGGCGTTGAGCCGGTGAAAGTAATTTTGCGGATTTTCGGGCTGCTGGTAAAGACGTTTCCGATTTCGGCTCCGTCACCGATCACCACTTGCAGCACGTCCTTCGGAATTCCCGCTTCATATGCGAGACGCGCAAGGGCGTAAGCGGAAAGCGGCGTATCCTCCGCCGGTTTGATGATGAACGTACAGCCTGCCGCCAAAGCGGGCGCGGCTTTTCTTGTAATCATCGCATTCGGGAAATTCCACGGCGTGATCGCGGCTACCGGGCCGACCGCCTGACGGGTGACGACAATCCGTTTGCCCGTTGTCGGCGCAGGTACGGTTCTGCCGTAAATCCGTTTTGCTTCTTCGGCGAACCATTCAATATAGCCGGCGCCGTATAAAACTTCTCCGACCGCTTCTTCATACGGTTTGCCGTTTTCTTTCGTAATTAATTCCGCAAGTTCTTCTTTATGTTCAACAATCAGCTCATACCATTTTCTTAAAAGTGAGGCACGTTCTCCTGCTGATGTTTTGGACCATGATTGAAACGCTTGATGTGAACGTTCAATCGCTTTTTCAACATCTTCGGCCGTCTGCTGAGGGATGCTTTGGATCGCCTCTCCCGTTGCCGGATTGTACACTGTTAATTGTTCTGGCATATTGAACATTCCTTTCTCTGCTATAGTAAAGCCATTGAATGCTTGTTGATGTATCTTATACTTTTATGATAGCAGACACATCCGCCGGCATTCCAATAATTGAACTCACAGAGCTGCTTCGATAATGGAAAGGCCTTCTTTGAGCTGCTCATCCGTCACGACAAGCGGCGTCAGGAATCTGATAATGTTGCCGTTTATGCCGGCCGTCAGCAGCAGCAGTCCGTTCTCGTTCGCCGTTTTAGCGATCGCCGCGGCTTTTGCTTTGTCCGATTCCCGCGTGTCCGGATCTTTGACAATTTCGATGGCCGCCATCGCGCCGAGTCTGCGCACTTCTCCGATGCAGGCATGCTCTTTTTTCCACTCGAGCGCTTGATGCTCAATGATCCGGCCGATCTCCTCGGAACGCTGATTCAGCCCTTCTTCTTCAATAATATCCAAGACCGCAAGCGCAGCCGCACAGCCGAGCGGGCTTCCCGCATATGTGCCCCCGAGTTCCCCCGGCGCGGCGGCATCAAGCATTTCCGCCCGGCCGATGACGCCGCTCAGCGGCAATCCGGCCGCAAGTGATTTGGATACGGTGATCAAATCAGGAACGGCTCCGAAATGCTCAATCGCAAAATACGTTCCCGTTCTGGCAAAACCGGTCTGAATCTCATCCGCTACAAAAACGATGCCGTGTTTTTTACAAAAAGCGGCGACGTGCTGGACGAAACGTTTTGACGGAATGATGAAGCCGCCTTCTCCCTGAACCGGCTCCATTACGACACAGGCGACGGTTTCCGGCGCAACTGCGGCGATAAAGAAATCCTCAAAAGCGCTGATGATAAAGTCGTCATACTGCTCGTCGCTCATGCCGGCCGGCTTTTGATAATAGTAAGGAAACGGCGCCTGATACACCTCTGAGGCAAATGGGCCGAAACCGAATTTATAAGGCTTCACCTTGCTCGTCATGCTCATCGTCATGTTCGTACGGCCGTGGAACCCTCTTGTAAATGACACGACAGCCTGGCGCTTCGTATATTTTCTGGCGATTTTCACGGCGTTTTCCACCGCTTCCGCCCCCGAATTGAGAAAAATCGCTTTTTTCGCATGATCTCCCGGCGCAAGGGCGCAAAGTTTTTCGGCCAGCTCAATATAAGACGGATACATCATAACGTTAAAACCCGGGTGAATCAGATCCTCCGCCTGTTTCTTCACGGCCTCCACCACTTTCGGATGGGAATGGCCGACATTCAGCGTTCCGATCGCTCCGGCAAAATCAATGAATCGTCTGCCGTCCAAATCGTACAAAAGCGCCCCTTCCCCTTTTACCGCCATGCCGCGGTTTCCGTTGCCGACCCCCTTGGAAACGAATTGATCCCGTTTTTGCTGCCACTGGGCAGTTGTCACTTCCGATGATGCTGTTCGACTCATAGATTCCATCCCCCTGCATTGTTTTCTTATCATTCTGACTTCTTTTTGGTATGATGAAAAGTACCAAAATCAATTTATCCATGGTATCAGAAAGGAGCAGGGTCTGGATGCTGACGATTTCCATTGATCATTCGGAAACGGCGGATTATATCTATCAGCAGATCTATCAGCATATAAAAGCGGCCGTTTTGAAGCGCAGCCTGATGCCTCATACAAAGGTGCCGTCTAAACGGGAGCTTGCCGAGACGCTGAAGGTCAGCGTGAATTCAGTGAATTCAGCTTATCAGCAGCTGCTTTCGGAAGGTTATTTATATGCGGTCGAAAGAAAAGGCTTTTTCGTGGAGGAAATTGATACGGTTTATCATGAAGAAGCGCCTTCGCTCCTATTGCCTGATGATTTGAAAGAGCGGGAGACGGATAAAAGCGGCTGGATTTCGTTTTCTCATATGAGCGTGGATACGGCGCATTTCCCCCTGAAAAGCTGGTTCCGCTGTGAGCATAAAGCAGCCGCCCGTTCATTTCATACACTCGGAGAACTCGTCCATCCGCAAGGTTTATATGAAGTCCGTGAAACAATTTCGCGGCTTATTTCCCTGACAAGGGGCGTTACATGCCGCCCGGAACAAATCGTGCTCGGAGCGGGCACGCAAATGCTGGTGCAGTTGCTGACGGAACTGCTGCCAGAAGACGCGCTCTACGCCATGGAGAACCCGGGATATATGAGGATGTACCGGCTGCTGCAAAACCTCGGGAAAAAGGTTGCGACGATCAGCATTGATGAAAAAGGCATGTCCATGGACGAAATCGAAAAACGCCGGCCCTCTGTATTGATCACCACGCCTTCCCATCAATTCCCCTCAGGCGTGATCATGCCGGCTTCCCGGCGGATTCAGCTTTTAAACTGGGCCGCCGAACAGAACGGCCGCTTCATCATTGAAGATGATTATGACAGTGAATTTAAATATGACGCCGATACGATACCGGCGCTTCAAAGCCTTGACCGGTTTCAAAATGTCATCTACATGGGGACCTTTTCAAAATCCCTTTTCCCAGGTCTGCGCATCAGCTATATGGTTCTGCCGCCCGGGCTTTTGCGAACGTTCAAAGAGAGAACGTATGACCTGCATACGTGCAGTACACTTGCCCAGCTCGCGCTGAAAGAATTTATCGATTCAGGTGAATATCAGAAACATATTAAAAAGATGAAGCAGCATTATAAGAACATGCGGGAACGCCTCATTTCTGCTTTGGAAGAAACATTCGGAGAAAGAATAAGTGTAAAGGGCGCCAATGCGGGGCTTCATTTTGTCACTGAGTTTGACTGCGCCCGTTCAGAAAAAGAGATATTGGCACGGGCGGATGCAGAACAGCTCGATCTGTTTGCGATGAGCCGGTTCCGTCTGAAAGCGGGAGGCGATTCAAACAAACCGCAGCTTATCCTGGGGTTTGCCCGCCTGAAGGAGAGCGATATTCAAGAAGGCGTCTACAGGCTTTACAGGGCGGTTTTCGGCGCATAAAAAAACCCCCGGAATTCGGGGACTTATTTACCAGCGGTCCGGTTCTGTCTGCAAAATCGCCTCCAGCAGGCCGGGAAACGCCGTTTGTAAATCATCTTTGCGCAGGGAATAATAACGGTGCTTCCCGTCTATGCGCACTTGGGCGATCCCCGCTTCCCGCAGCACTTTGAAGTGATGGGACAGCGTTGATTTAGCGACCCGGACATCAGCGCAGGTTCCGCACGTTTTTTCTGTTGTTTCCGCCAATTGTTTGACCAGCTCTAAGCGGAGCGGATCACTCAGAGCATGAAGAACCTTTGTCAGCTGTAAGCGTTCGGTTTCAGGATGGTTTGGAATGTTCATGAGTCAAATGTAACACATAAAAGCGGCGGGTGACAATTTAGGTGGTGAGGGTTTTTCCTTTACCTTTCGCAATGAAACATGTTACAGTTAGTTCGATAATATTCGAACTATAACAAATTAACCCAATCAGGAGGAATAACAATGATCGTCTTACAGGCTTACATGAAAGTAAAAGCGGATAAACGCGAGGAATTTTTAGGAGAAGCGCAATCACTTGTTCAGCATTCACGCGCGGAAGAAGGAAATGTGCAATACGATCTTTTCGAAAAAGTCGGTGAGGAAAATACATTCGTCATGCTTGAACAATGGAAAGATGAAGAAGCGATGAAATCCCACAACGCAACTGACCATTTCCAAGGATTCGTGGCAAAAGCGAAAGAAGTGCTGAGTGCGCCGCTTGACGTCGTCCGCACAGAACTGTCAGAGTAACGAAAGGATGAATGACATGAACGAAGTCCTTCAATTATTAACAGACCACCGTTCCATCCGCAGCTACACAGATGAACCCGTATCGGATGAACAGCTGGATCTTATCATCCAAGCCGCTCAGGCAGCGCCGACTTCCATTAACGGCCAGCAATTTACCGTTATTGCGGTGAAAGATAAGGAGCGGAAGAAAAAAATATCCGAATTGGCGGGCGGCCAGCCGTGGATTGACCAAGCGCCGGTTTTCCTTTTATTCTGCGCTGATTTTAACCGCGCCAAAATTGCGCTTGAAGAATATAATGATACACAGCTTGAGATCACGAACGGTTTAGAATCCGTTCTAGTCGGAGCCGTAGATGTCGGGATTGCGCTGGGTACGGCAACGGCTGCGGCTGAATCAATGGGACTCGGCACTGTGCCGATCGGCGCCGTGCGCGGCAAGCCGGACGAACTCATTGAATTGCTGAAACTTCCGAAATACGTTTTCCCGGTTTCCGGTCTCGTCATCGGCCATCCGGCAGACCGCTCCGCGAAAAAACCGCGTCTGCCGCAAGCAGCCGTTCTGCATCATGAAACGTATCAAGAAGAAGATTTAAGAACACATATCGAGGCCTATGACAAGCAGATGTCCGAATACATGAAAAAACGCACCGACGGACAGGAAACGAGAAACTGGTCACAAGGCATCACCTCCTACTATAAGCAGCTTTATTATCCTCACATTCGTGAAATGCTTGAAAAACAAGGGTTTAAGACGGATAAATAAGCGGATCAGCCTGCCGGAACACTCCGGCAGGTTTTTTCTATTTCTCAAACAAAAGCGTTGACACTATGTAAAAATTTTTGTTAATATTTTCATCATATACTCATTGGTTTCCTGTGAACCGATGGGTTTTCTATTGTGACGAAAGAAGGAATCTGGGCTTATGAATGATAAGAAAACGGATATTCTGCTGGCGGCAAGGAAGCTTTTTTCCGGGAAAAGCTTTTCGTCGGTTTCGATGCAGGCGATCGCAGAGGAGTGCAAAGTCTCCAAAGCGTCTTTATACAAACTGTTTGAATCAAAGGAAGACCTGCTCCTGGAGCTGCTCGATTTTAACCAGAAACAGATGGTAGCCGCCGCTTCATTATTGAATGAAGAAACAAGCCTCTCCCCTGAGGAACGGTTTGCCAAAAAACTGATGGCTGAGCTTGAAGGCTTCAGGCGCAATCAGCAGTTTTTTAATATGCTGATGTACGGAAGCCCCTCTTCCATTAATGAGCGGGTAAAACGGCATATTCACAGGGCCCGCTCCACCTTTATCTGCTGGCATCGCGATTCACTGATTCAGACGTACGGCGAAGACATTATTCCTTATGTATGGGAGCTGGTGATCGTCCTGCAGGGGCTCCTGAGAGAATGCATCACGCTGATTAAGCTGGAAAAAGAACCGCTCGCCCTGGAGCCGCTCACGGAGTTTATCATCCGCCATCTCAATCTCATCGTCGAAAACAGGACAACCGAAACCGCTTTGCCTCAGGAGATGATTGACCTTTATATCGCCTCCGCTTCCTCATTTGAGCCGAAAGACAAAACCGTATTGCTGGCTGAAAGCCTGAAGGAACTGAAAGAAGCGGTCTCAGTCCTTCCGGAGGAAAAATATGACGTCGCAGGACTCGCTTCCGCGGCGGCTATGCTGGAGAAAGAATCAGCGGACAAACAGCCGCGGGATTTTCTTATAAAAGCGCTCATCGGTTATTTGGAGCAGGCCGGACCGCTGCACCAGCCGCTTGCAGCCGTTAAAACATTGCTCAAACTATAAAGAAAGAAGGAATCAGCTTGAATAAGAGTATTGAAACTGCACCATACAAACGCTCTGTCATTGTCGGGATTCTTTTGGCGGGAGCGTTCGTCGCCATTTTGAACCAGACACTGCTTATCACGGCGCTGCCGCACATTATGAATGACTTCAATATAGACGCCAACAAAGCACAATGGCTGACAACATCGTTTATGCTGACGAACGGGATTTTGATTCCGATTACCGCATTTTTAATAGAGAAATTTACGAGCCGCACCCTCTTGATTTCCGCCATGAGTATTTTCACGGCGGGCACCATTGTCGGCGCATTCGCCCCGAACTTTCCGGTGCTCTTAACGGCCCGGATTATTCAGGCGGCCGGCGCCGGAATTATGCTGCCGCTCATGCAGACGGTATTTCTCACGATTTTCCCGATGGAAAAGCGCGGCCGCGCCATGGGTATGGTCGGCTTGGTTATTTCGTTCGCGCCGGCGATCGGCCCGACGCTTTCCGGATGGGCGGTCGAAGCATTCTCTTGGCGGTCTTTGTTTTATATCATCTTCCCGATCGCGGTCATCGATTTGCTTTTAGCGATTATTCTGATGAAAAACGTCACGACATTACGAGAAACACAGATTGATATTTTATCCGTGATCTTATCGACCCTCGGATTCGGCGGCCTGCTTTACGGCTTCTCAAGCGCCGGTTCATCAGGGTGGACCAGTGCTGAAGTGCTGACTTCGCTGCTTGTCGGAGCGGCCGCGCTGATTTTCTTTATCGCAAGACAGATGAAGCTCAAAAAACCGATGCTGGAATTCCGCGTGTTTTCTTTCGGGATTTTCAGCCTGACCACCCTGCTCGGAACGCTTGTCTTCGCGCTGCTGATCGGAACGGAAACCATTCTTCCGCTTTACACGCAAAAAGTCCGAGGCGTATCCGCGTTTGATACCGGATTAATGCTTTTGCCGGGCGCGATTGTGATGGGAATGATGTCTCCGTTTATCGGCCGGGTGTTTGACAGAATCGGCGGAAAAGGCCTTGCGATGACCGGATTCTTCATCATCCTGCTCACGTCCCTGCCGTTTATGAATCTGACAAACTCGACGTCTCTCATTTGGATTGTCGTCGTTTATACCGCGCGGCTTTTGGGTACAGCCATGATTATGATGCCGGTGACGACAGCGGGAATCAACGCCCTGCCGCGCCACTTAATTCCGCACGGCACAGCCATGAACAATACCGTCCGCCAAGTCGGCGGTTCTATCGGTACGGCGCTTTTAGTTTCCGTAATGAGCAGCCAGGCCGCACACGCCAATGCGTCAACTCCGGGAAACGCCGCCCTGCACGGTATGAATGCGGCATTTGTCGTAGCCGCCTGCATCGCGCTGGCCGGCTTCCTCTTATCTTTTACATTAAAGAAAAAACCGCGTCAGCCCGAGCAGCAGCAGGCCGTTACGCGGTAAACCAAAAAGAACCCGATCACGTATGTGACCGGGTTCTTTTTTTACTTCTCGATTCCGTCTTTTACTTCTTTCACCATCTGAGCCATGGATTCCAGGCCGCCTCCTGATAAATACCATGTAGCTGAATCAAGGTAGACAACATGGTTGTTTTTCACGGCTTTCACCGATTTTACATAATCATTTTCAACCACTTGTTTTGTTGAAGATTTTGTGCCGATCGCTGTTCCGCGGTCAACGACAAACATGTAATCAGGGTTTGTTTTGGCGATATATTCATAGGAAATGCTTTGTCCGTGCAGTGAGGCTTCGATGTTTTTGTCAGCCGGTTTGACGCCGAACACATCATGAATGAAGCCGTATCTTGATTTAGATCCGAACGCGCTGATTTTGCCGTCGTTCGCCATCACCACTAACCCGTTTTTATCCGTGCTGCTTGTCTTTTTCTTCAGATCGGCAATGGATTTGTCAATTTTCGCAAGCTTATCTTTCACTTCATTTTCTTTGTTGAAGATTTTGCCGATCACTTCGGTGTTTTGCTTGAATCTGTCAACGTAGTTTGTATAGTCATCATCAAGATAAATCGTCGGCGCGATTTTTGAGAACTCTTTATAAGAATCAGATTGTCTGTGGGCGATAATGATTAAATCCGGATCAATATCCGCGACTTTTTCAAAATCCGGTTCTTTTAAACCGCCGGTATTGGCGTATTTATCACTTTTATATGAAGATAAGTATTTTGGAAGGTTTTGTTTCGGAAGTCCCGCCACGTGATCCTGTAAACCGAGTTCATCCATCGTGTCCAGCATTCCGAAGTTGAATACGACGACTTTTTTCGGATTCTTCGGCACTTTGACTCCTTCTTTGTTCAGATCATCTTTGATTGTGATTGTTTCTTTTGATTTGCCTGATGTTTTGTCCCCGTTTCCGCATGCAGAAACAACAAAAATCGTAACGAGCGCAATGAATAGCAATGCGAATTTTTTCATGATTTTCACCTCATCTGGTTTTTAAGAAAAGTACACACCGATCCGCTGACTGTCAATCTCTTGAATCGGGATGGTCATATCATAAATATCTTCAAGCACGGAGGTTTCAATGATCTCCTCCGCCGGCCCTTCTTTGACGATCCGTCCGTTTTTCAGTGCGACGATATGGTCTGAATATACGGATGCGAAGTTGATATCGTGAATCACTACGACGACCGTTTTTCCGAAGTCTTCCACAAGCCGCTTCAACAGCTTCATCATTTCAACGGAATGCTTCATATCTAAATTGTTCAGCGGCTCATCGAGAAAAATATAGTCCGTATCCTGAGCGATGATCATCGCGATAAATGCCCTCTGGCACTGGCCTCCGCTGAGCTGATCAAGGTATTTATCCTTTAATTCATCCAGCTTCATATAACTGAGGGCCTGGTTGATATGCACCCAATCTTCATCCGTCAGTTTCCCTTGGGAATACGGAAATCTGCCGAAGCTGACCAGGTCTTTAATCGTCAGCCTGATATTGATTTGGTTCGTCTGCTTCAAGATGCTGATTTTTTTTGCCAGATCGTTGCTTTTGCAGGCCCCGATCTCTTGCCCGTCGACCGTGATTTCCCCGGAATCCGTCTTAATCAGCCGGCTCATGATAGACAGCAGCGTGCTTTTTCCCGCGCCGTTCGGACCGATAAATGAGGTGAGCCTGCCCTTTTGAATGGATAGAGACGTTTTCTCAAGGACGGTTTTCCCTCCGTATTGTTTGCTTACATTTCTGACCTCTACCATGATTTATTCTCCTTTAACAGCAGATAGATAAAATAAATCCCGCCGGCAAAATTAATGATGACGCTCAGCGTCGTGGAAAACGTGAACACTTTCTCCACGACGAACTGGCCCCCGACGAGCGCGACGATGCTGATCAGGACAGAACCCGCGATTAAATACGTGTGCCTGTAGGTTTTTAAAAACTCTCTCGCCAGATTGACGACAAGCAGTCCTAAAAACATAATCGGCCCGACAAGAGCCGTAGAGACAGACACAAGAATGGCGACGACAATGAGCATCTGTTTCACAAGCTTATCGTAATCAATCCCCAGGTTGACGGCGTGCTCCCTGCCGAGCGACAGCACGTCAAAAAACCGCGTGAACCGCCAGACATAAATGCCTGTCAGAAGAAAGACAGCACCGGCAAACCATAAAAGATCGGTGTTGATATTGTTAAAGCTGGCAAACATTTTGTCCTGAACAACCTGGAACTCATTTGGATCAATCAGCATCTGCATAAAGGATGACAGACTGTTGAACAGCGTGCCGAACACGACGCCGACAAGCAGAAGGAAAAACACGTTCCGCCCCTCGCCTTTAAACATGAGCTGATACAAAACGAGTGACAAGAGCACCATCAGCCCGACGGAGATGACGAAATTAAGATTTTTGTTCATCATGACGATATTCATTGAACCGAACAGGAACACGATGACGGTCTGAATGAGCATATACAGGGAATCGAGGCCTAAAATACCCGGTGTCAGTATGCGGTTATTTGTAATCGTCTGGAAGATGACCGTTGAAAACGCGATCGCTCCTCCGGTGAGCATCATCGCAAGCACTTTGAAGCATCGTCTCGGCAGGGAGTATTCCCAATTGCCCAGTCCGTAGAACAGAAAGAATCCGATACATATCATGGCGAGCGCCGCCAGCAGCGTAATTTTTTTATTATGACTCATATGCTTTTCTCCTTAACAGCATATACAGGAAGATGCCGCTGCCGATAACACCGACCATCAGGCCGATGGAAATTTCGTACGGGAAGATGATCACCCTTCCCAAAATGTCGCAAAACAGCACAAAAACAGCGCCCAGCAGAGCGGTGTGAGGCAGGCTGCTCCTCAGGTTGTCCCCTTTGTAAATCGACACCATATTGGGAATGATCAAACCGAGAAACGGCAGCATCCCGACGGTCAGGATCACCAGTGAAGCGATGAGCGACACGATAATCAGACCGATATTAACGACGCGTTTGTATTTCAGGCCGAGATTGACGGAAAAGCTCTCTCCCATTCCCGCCACCGTAAATTTATCCGCATACACATAAGCGATGATCACCAGCGGGATACTCAGATATAAAAGCTCATACCGGCCTTTGACGACCAGTGAGAAATCCCCCTGCAGCCAGGACGACAGGTTTTGGATCAGGTCGTATTTATATGCGATAAACGTGGCGACTGAACTGACGATGTTCCCAAGCATTAAACCGACGAGAGGAATAAAAATCGCATCATTAAACTTGATTCTCTCGAGGATTTTCATGAACAGGAAATTTCCCGCCAACGCGAAAACGAAAGCGATAGACATTTTCACAAGCGGACTGGCTGACGTAAAAAGCATTAATGAAATCAAAATTCCGAGCCTTGCCCAGTCCATCGTTCCCGCAGTCGTCGGCGATACAAATTTATTCCGGCTGATCTGCTGCATGATTAATCCGCAGATGCTCAGGCTCATGCCGGCGATGATAATGCTCACCAAACGCGGCAGCCGGCTGTCAAACAATGTACCTGCCTGTTCTTTATTTAAATGAAAAATATCCAGCGGCGACAAATCTTCTACACCGATAAATATAGAAGTACACGCCAAAACCGCCAGTAGCAAAAGTAAGTAACGTAGCTTCATGCTGCCTCCCTGCACCCATCACAAACGGTATGACTGATTGCCAAACAACTCCCATATACCCCACTCGTAATGATTATCATTATCAACGACAATTATAATCTTATCATCTTTCCAAGCGCAGTCAATACAGTTTTGCTTTCAAAAGCGGTCATCCGCGGGCCGTACACTAAATTGTCTTACAATCAGTCTATCAAGAATTTGCAGGATTTTCTATAACCTTCATTTGGCTGCTTATCATTTTTTGCACATGATGACACGCTTGAGGGAAACAAATCTGACAAACAGCGGCAAAATTCCTTCATGAAAATACAAATGTTCTCTCCACGTAGAAAAAATCCTTGATTTACATGTTTGAAAGAGAGATAATAAAAATTAAATTTGTGAGAAAATTTAAATATTAGGGGATGTAAATCATGAAAGTTGTAAAATTCGGAGGCAGCTCTCTTGCGTCAGGAGCCCAGCTTGAGAAAGTGTTTCAAATCGTGACGGCTGATCCCGCGCGGAAAGCCGTCGTCGTATCGGCACCGGGAAAACGCTTCTCGGACGATACAAAAGTGACGGATCTGTTAATCCGCTGTGCGGAGCATTATTTGCAAAAAGGTGCAGCGCCCGAGCTTGCCGAAACGGTCATTGAACGGTACGCAGCCATCGCGCGTGAGCTGAACCTGGATTTCTCTATTATAGAGAGAATCCGCAGTGACCTATTCGCTCTCTTAAACAGCTGTAAAACCAATCCCGAACAATATATGGATGCGGTGAAAGCGAGCGGCGAGGACAACAACGCGAAGCTGATCGCAGCCTACTTCCGACGGCAGGGCGTGAAAGCGGAATACGTAAGTCCGAAAGAAGCGGGGCTGTTTGTGACGAATGAACCCGGAAGCGCGCAGGTGCTCCCTGAGTCTTATGATCATTTGTACCGCCTGAGAAACCGTGAAGGCTTGATCATTTTTCCGGGATTCTTCGGTTACACGAAGGAGCATGAGATTGTGACGTTTTCCCGGAGCGGTTCTGATATTACCGGCTCCATTCTCGCCAGCGGCTTAAAAGCCGACTTGTACGAAAACTTTACTGATGTGGACGCCGTCTATTCCGTCAACCCGTCAATCGTGCGGCATCCGAAAGAAATTAACGAACTGACGTATCGGGAAATGCGTGAGCTCTCCTATGCCGGATTTTCCGTTTTTCATGATGAAGCGCTGATTCCCGCATTTCGGGCCGGCATCCCCGTTCAGATTAAGAATACGAATAATCCGGATGCGAAAGGAACACGCGTCGTCAGCAGCCGTGACAATACGAACGGGCCAGTCATCGGCATCGCAAGCGACACGGGCTTTTGCAGCATTTACATAAGCAAATATTTAATGAACCGGGAAATCGGTTTCGGCCGCAAAGCCCTTCACATTTTGGAGGAAGAAGGATTGACGTATGAACACGTTCCATCCGGTATTGACGACATCACGATCATCCTCCGGCACAATCAGATGGACTCAGAACTGGAACACAGGCTCGTCACCCGTCTGAAGCAGGAACTTCAAGCAGATGAAGTCACAGTCAGGCACAATCTGGCGCTGATTATGGTCGTCGGAGAAGCGATGCGCCATAATGTCGGCACAACCGCCAGGGCATCCAAAGCACTGTCGGAAGCCGGCGTCAACATCGAGATGATTAATCAAGGGTCATCGGAAGTCAGCATGATGTTCGGAGTGAAAGAAGAACAGGAAAGACACGCGGTGCGGGCACTGTATGACGAATTTTTCGCCGGAGTCTTACTCTCATAGGACACCGCCTCTTTTTTCTCTTGTCCACTAATATCCCTTACAAAGCAGCTTCTTTTACATATTGTATGGTATAGACAATATGGAGGTGAAGCTCATGTCAGGATATTCTGGAATCAGCTCTTTCGCTTTGATCGTTGTTTTATTTATCCTGTTGGTTATTGTAGGTACTGCCTATGTTGGCGGTTTCTAAGCATCGCTCCGTCTATATGAGGACGCTGCGGGTTTTGACCTGCGGCGTTTTCTTTTATTTTCCGCCGCTGTCCGAGTCCGGACGCGCAAAAAAAGACTGCCGGGAACATTCCCATGCAGTCTTTTCCTTTGTTCAGGCTATTTTCTTCTCACGTCATTCCTCTTTCAGCTACATGGAATTCAGCCTGATCTGTCTGGCCTGCTCCTGTCACTGTAAAAATCGCGGCGGCTGCTAAACAAATAACAAACCATTTAGATTTCAATTTCATACAAACCCTCACTCCTTTGTATTTGTTTCCTTGCCTCTTCGACTTTCAGAAAATAGTCAGAAGAAATCTTAAAGCAATTTTGTTCATAGTAATATTTAGCTGCTTCTAGTGCTAAATCCTCTATATCGGCGTATAAATTTTTATCTTCCAGGTAACTGAAACACGCGCTGATTGTTTCCTCATCCGGTTTCGCCTGATACAGAGCCTGCAGCCATTCGAATTTTACCGTGTAAACGGGATCGTCTGTTTCTTTAGCATATTCATATCCCCGCTTGTGATATTCCGACGCTTTTTCTTTTTTTCCGAGTTTAAAGTAAATGAGTGTGATTAGAAAATATGCTTGAGGAAGAGAATTGACGATTCTTTGTGATTCAAATGTATCAACCGCCCGTTCAAAGTACGGAATCGCTTCGCCGATGCGGTCCTGATTGTAGTAGCACAGTCCGAGGTTATACAGCGCCCTCCCGACAAGCTGCGCTTTTTGTTCTTTTTCGGCCATTTGCAGAGCGTGCTGAAAATGTTTGGCCGCCTGTTCAAAGCGCCTTTCATCCATTAAATTGACGCCGAATACAAAATGGCATTGAATGATCCGGACGTTGTATGTGTCCTGCTCTACGTAAATTTCATAAGCGTTTTTTATATGTATCAAAGAAAAATACGTTTGTTTCATATGATAATAAGCTTCGGCCACTTTAAAATAAAACTCCGCCCGTTCCACATGGTCCGATACGAAGGCCAGTTTTTTCTCAGCTTGTTTATAATATGTAATCGCTGAGATAAATTCTCTTTTATCAAATTCAAACATGCCTTTGAAAAAGTTGACGTAATAATCGAGAAGCCCTTTGAGGCCGGCCTGGCTGTTATCAATGTTATCAAGAATTTCCGACAGGGTCGGCTGGTCTTCTATCTTCAGTTTTTCCAGCGGCTCCAAGTAGTCCAGCATCAGCTGATGGCGAAATTCCATGAGGGAATAATAAAGCACTAAGTTCGAATCAGGCTCCATATGGTCAAGCTCTTGTTTGATCTCGGCCTTCAAGATCTCCGCATCCGGCACGCTGAATGTTCTGATGTATCGATACCACTCGTTAATTTTCTGCCCGACTGCTGAAGAAGGAATTAACCCGCTCTTCATTCCTTCACCCTCCCCATCCAAGACCTGTTTACCAGTTATTTTATCACGTTTCCGTCTCTTTCCATCCCGAAAAACACGCAAACTTTGTTTCGGCAGAGCGCAATTTTCCGAGTGGAGTTAAAACAGACGGCGGCCAGACGGGACCGCCGGTTTCAAGATGATTCATTTTTCGTATTCAGCGGAAGGCGGATTGTAAAGGTCGTGCCTTTCCCTTTTTCGCTGTCAATATCTATCGTGCCTTTGTGCATTTCGACGAGCTGCCTGACGATGGAAAGGCCGAGTCCGTATTCGCCGTATGCCGTATTCGTCCGGGACACATCCGCCTTATAAAACCGCTCCCATATATGCTCAATTTCCTCTTTGGAGATGCCGATCCCGGTGTCTTCGATTTCAATCACCGTTTCTTTATAGCCTTCATACCCGCGCAGCGTGATGTCTCCCTTTTGCGTAAATTGAATGCTGTTTTTCGTGATGTTGACGAGAATCTGGATCAGCCTGTCATAATCGGCGAACACTTTGACGCCGTCCTCCACTTGAATCCGCAGCTGATTTTGTTTTTTCTCCGCCTGCTGATTGAGATGCTCTTTAATAATTTCAAACACCTCGATGAGCGGCAGACTGAGCTTGTCCAGTTTGATTTGCTGGGATCTGATTTTTTCATAATCCAGATTTTCTTTCACGAGCCTGAGCATCCGCTTCGTTTCTTCGCTGATCAGCGAGAAGCATTTCTCTTTATCTTTTTCCGGGATGGTGTTGCTGTTAAGCCCCTCCACAAGTCCGTTAATGGTCGTCAAAGGCGTTCTCAGCTCATGGGAGACATCGGCGATAAATTGGCGCCTCCGTTTTTCCAGGCGGTCAATCTGCTCTCTCGATTGCTTCAGATTTTTGGCCATGGTGTTGAAATCGGACGCCAGCATGCCGATTTCATCGCCGCCGCTGTTCTTGAGCGAAATATCGTAATCACCGGATGCCACTTTTCCGGTCGCATCCCGCAATGTCTGAATCCGCTTGACGTGAAATTTAGATAAAAGCCAGCTCAGCAGAATCGTGATGATAAGGGTGCTGATGATCGCGTAAATCATATAGCGGTTGACCTGGCTGATCATCTGCTCGACTCCTCTGACTGGAGACACGAGCAGCACCGCGCCTTTAAATTGATCGTTGATAAAAAGCGGTTTTGCGACAAGCGATACTTCCAAGCCTTCCGTATTAAAACGGTTCATCTCCGCTCTGATCTGAACGGTTTTCCCTTGCTTCAGCATGTGCCACTCTTTACTTTTCAGCTTCTCGCGCGGCGGCATATCGTCAGGAAAAAAGTAAGGCCGCTGATGTTCATCAAAAATAATAAACCTGGTCTCGCGCGTTTTTAACATGTCCTGATACGGATACAGGCGGCGCAGATCAAGATCGCGGCCGTTCAGCTCACTTGTGATCTGCTGCGCGTAAGAAGACAGCTCATCCACTTTATTTTGATACGCAAAATCTTTCACAAAGTGCGAAAACAGGGAAATGATGATGAAAAAGGCCAAAATCAAAATGCTGACATGGCTTAACAGCAGCTGATATAAGTATTTAATCCTCATCAAATTTGTATCCTACCCCCCACACCGTGTATAAAAACGGTTTTTCGTCACTGGACAGTTTTTTGCGCAGCCGTTTAATATGAACATCAACCGTACGTTCATCGCCGTAAAATTGATAGCCCCACACCTGCTCAAGCAGCTGCTCTCTCGAAAAGACCTGGCGCGGATTTTGTGCGAGATAAAAGAGCAGATCGAATTCTTTCGGCGTCAGATTCTCGACAGGTTTTCCGTGCAGAAACACTTCCCGCGTCTTCTTATTGATTGAAAAACACGCCGTTTCGATCAAGTCGTCGCTTTTTACGGCCTGCCCCGTCGCCCGGTATCTTCTGATCACCGCTTTAATCCGCGCTACTAGTGTCAGCGGGCTGAACGGCTTGGTGACATAATCGTCGGCCCCCATTTCAAATCCGATCACCTGATCAGACTCCGTGTCCTTTGCGGTCAGCATAATAATCGGCACACTGCTCGTCTCTCTTATTTTCCGGCAGATCGTCACTCCGTCCATGGATGGAAGCATAATGTCCAGAATGACCAAATCCCAGTCCTCTTCCGTGAACCGCTGATAGCCTTCCACTCCGTCATGGACAAATTCGGCTTCAAACCCTTCTTTAAAAAAGAACATTTCCGTCATGGTGCATACGCTTATATTGTCTTCTATCATTAATATCTTCATTGGTTCCTCCGCTTATCTTGACGCTTTTTCTTATAATAGCACCATTTTACTCGGATGTTTTCGGGTTTCACAATTGTTAGTTTTTATTTCATCACCCGGAAATAGTTTGTTCATATTTTTTTCATACATTTCTCCTACTATATACATATCGGATGACCGGTGCTAAAGAAGGCCGGTTTTACAAGATCTGACACCCACACGGAGGAACAGACATGAACTTTATAAAAAGAGCCTTTTGGAGCATGAAGGAAAAAAAGGGAAAAACATTTTTGCAGCTGGTTGTGTTTTCAGTGATTTGCATTTTTGTCCTGTCCGGTCTTACGATCCAGTCAGCGGCAAAGAAATCAAGCGAACTGGCAAGGCAGCAGCTCGGCGGGAGCGTCACACTCCAGGCTGACCGCCAAAAGCAAATGGCGCAGCAGCAAAAAGACGGTGAAAAGAGGACGTTTGAATCAACGCCGATTTCCGTCTCAGATGCCAAGAAGCTTACATCTTTACAGCATGTTAAAAATTACAACTTCCTCACGACAGCGTCAGCAAATGCAGAAACCTTTGATGCGATAAAAAGCTCAGGCGAATCAGCCAGTTCCGGCGCCGGCCGTTTTCAAGGCGGCGGAAGACAGATGATTTCAGCGGATATCTCGATCGAAGGCGTGCTCTCTACGGCATTGCTTGATGATTTCACAGGCGGGAGTTCAAAAATCACTGACGGCCGCGCCATCACAAAAACAGATGCGGACGCAAAAGTCGCCGTGATTAATGAAACGCTGGCAGATCAAAATAAGCTGAAAGTCGGCGGCTCCATTACCGTTTCCTCAGCAGCGGATGATTCTGTGAAAACGAAGCTTAAAATTGTGGGAATCTATAAAACAACATCATCAGGAGACGATCAGGCACAGCATTTTTCATTCTTAAATCCTGACAATAAAATCTATACGCCTTACACCGCCGCGGCGGCGTTAAAAGGGTCTGATTACAAAAACAAAATCAGCTCAGCCGTTTATTATATGGATGATGCAAAATATATTGACTCATTCGTTGCGGCTGCGAAAAAAACATCCATAGATGATAAAACCTACACGCTGACGACAAATGATCAGGTGTATCAGCAAATGGCCGGCCCGATTGAAAATGTCGCGTCATTTTCTAAAAACGTGGTATACCTTGTATCCATCGCGGGTGCAGTCATTCTCGGGTTGATCGTGATGATGTCGATCAGGGAACGTAAGTATGAAATGGGTGTCTTGATGGCGATCGGCGAAAAGCGCTGGAAGCTCATCGGACAATTCTTAACGGAAATTCTGGTTGTCGCCGTTATTGCCATCGGGATCGCATCCGTCACGGGCAGCCTTGTGGCGAATCAGCTCGGAAATCAACTTCTTTCCCAGCAGGTCAGCTCAGCCGATGATTCACAGCAAACAAGCGGCTGGGGCGGAGGAGAAATGCCGCGGGGAGGCGGCATGTTCGGTCAGCATTCATCCGGCGCGGATGTCATCAGTACAATGCAGGTAAACGTCTCGCTGAATGACCTTCTGATTCTTGGCGGGATCGGCGTCGCAATTGCCGTCATCGCCACATTACTGCCGTCTGTATCAGTCATGCGGCTTCACCCTAAAACGATCCTGACCAAGCAGGAATAAGAGGAGGCAGCATAATGAGCCTATTAACCTTTCAACAGACCGGCTACTGGTACCAAGACAAATCACAGCCGCTGTTTCAGAATATAACGATCAGCTTTGAAAAAGGGAAGTTTTATACAATTGTCGGCGCCTCCGGGACGGGGAAAACAACGTTTCTGTCTCTGGCGGGCGGCCTTGATACACCTAAAGAGGGAAGCATCCTTTATAACGGAGAAGACATCTCCAAAATCGGATTAACCAAATTCAGAAATCAATATGTCTCTATCGTCTTTCAATCTTATCATCTGATCCCGTATATGACAGCGCTCCAGAATGTCACAACGGCGATGGAGATCACCGGCTCTAAGGAGAACAACAAAGATGCGTTCGCGCTCAGCATGCTGAAAAAAGTCGGCATCACCGAACAGCAGGCCCGTCAGCGGGTGCTGACATTAAGCGGCGGACAGCAGCAGCGCGTTTCAATTGCGCGGGCTTTCTGCTGTGACACGGATTTGATTTGCGCGGACGAGCCGACGGGAAATCTCGACGAGGATACGTCAAAGGAAATCGTCCGGCTCTTTCAGGATCTGGCGCATAAAGGCGGCAAATGCGTCATCATGGTGACGCACGACGAACAAATCGCCAAAGTTTCGGATATCAACATCCGCTTATCAAGAGGAAGTTTCACGGTCAAAGAAAACGGCACGGCCGTTTCCTGATACCGCGCCCCTGCCAGCGCAGACAGGGGCGCACCCTATATCCCCCTATTCAATAGAAGTGAACGTAAAAAGAGCGAGGGCTGCATCCCCTCGCTCTTTTTATTTATATCAGCTGTAAATAACGGTCAATATTTGATTGTCCGGCTGCTTTGATCAATTCTTCCGCCTTTTCCTCTTCCCCCGGCAAAGCGAGCCGGAGTTTGTCTTTAATGTCTTTTTCAGAAAGACCGTTTCCCGGCGCTCCCTTCGGACAGTCGATACGTGTTTCATAGACATGACCGCCGGAAGCCGTGACCCGTACAATTGTAAAACGGCCCTTCGGAACGGCGTTGTCAGCCGGCTGAATTTGGTCATCACAGCTGCGGTGAATCCGCTCAAATCCTTTTTGAAGGGATTCCGGAATCGGCTCAGATGTGAAATGTTCAACTGAAAAATCCTTACCGTGCAAAGCTAAGGTGATCACATATTCCACGCTGAATCTTCCCGCTTCGCCTGTTTTCGGACGCCGTTCTGTCAATGCGGCGTCCCCGCCCGGCGGAAAAATCACGTCGATCCGTTCCGTTTGGCCGAAAGTGAGACCATGTTCGGCCTTCAGCTTCAGAATGGCGTCCGCTGCATGATGAGCCGCCGAGCAAAACGGATAAACCTTAAACCAAAGTCCCGGGCTCACAATCCGCCAAGGGTTTCCCCACCCGTTTACAAGCAGGGTTTCTGCCCGTTCAAGATCGCCGTACAGTCCGAAAAAACCTTTCTCCCCGTCGAGCGCATGAACTGAGCCGCCGAAACCGGCCTTTGCAAGCTTTACGGCGAACAATCCGGCTTGAGCGGCCAGTCCGGCGTGGAGCGGCTTCATTTCTGTCCCGAATTGCACTCTCATGCCTCCGGAACGGGCAGCCGCAAACCCGATTGCTTTCTGCAATTGGGTTTGATTCAGATTCTCCGCGAATCCGACGGCGCATGCGGCCGCAATGGCACCTAACGTTCCTGTATTGTGCCAGCCTTTCTCGTAATGATGCCTTCCAGCTGACTCGCCGAGCCGCGCCATCACTTCGATTCCCGTCACATAAGCACCGAGAAAGCGGCTCTTGTCTATCCGGCCGGCTGATGCGGCTGCAATCAAAGCCGGAAGGATGACTGCGCTCGGATGTCCTCTTACATCAGAATGAACATCGTCAAAATCAAGCGCATGTGCGATGAATCCGTTAATGAGCGCGGATTGGGACGGCGTGGTTTTTTGATTTCTGCCGATAAGCGGCGCTATCGGCGCCCCGCCTTCTTCTTCGGCCAGTTTTACCAGCTTTTCAACTCCTTTATCCCGTCTCCCCGCAAAAGCTGCCGCTGTAAAATCAAGCAGTCCTTTGCGCGCTTCTTTCATCGCTTCAGCGGATGTTTCCGGCACAGACGACATGACGGCCTGAGCAAGCCCGGCCGTCAGATTTTCCGTATTCATTCCGTCTGCTCCAATACGTTGACGGCAAGCCGGGCGAAAAACTCAGCCGCTGCCGGGAGCGCTTTTTCGTCGAGTGTGAAGGCGGGATGGTGCCATTCTTCCGTTCCGTTTGTTCCCATCCAGACGAAGAAGCCGGGGATTTTTTCTTGATATAACGCGAAGTCTTCGCCGCCGGGCGACTGTTCTGCCCGAACGGTCTGAAGCCCAAGATCTTCAGCCGTTTGTTCCGCCGCCTGTATGAAACGGGCGTCGTTCATCACTGACGGAAGGTAAGGATACCAGCGGAATTCGGCTTCTGCCCCGAACCCGGCTGCGATTCCTTCGGCAACCCGCTTCATATGTTTCGGAACAGCGTCACGCGCTTCTTTTTGAAACGTCCGGACGGTGCCTTCCATTTCAACATGGTCCGGGATGACATTCCAAGAGCTGCCGCCTTGAACTCTTGTGATACTGACGACGGCATTATGAAGCGAGCTGATATTTCTGCTGACAACCGATTGCAGGCCGCCGATAATCTGCCCTGCCGCCTGAATCGGATCAATGCTGTTATCAGGGATTCCGGCGTGGCCGCCTTTTCCTTTAACGGTGATTTCAAAGCGGTCGACACTCGCCATCAGCGGGCCTTCTTTCAGACCGACCGTGCCGACGGGGAGGTCAGGTTTGTTATGCATGCCGAATATCGCCGATACACCGTCAAGCACGCCGGCTTCAATGACCTGTCTTGCTCCGGCGGCGATTTCTTCCGCGGGCTGAAAAATAAACCGCACCGTTCCTTTCAGCTCATGCTTTCTCTCATTTAATAAAAAAGCCGTGCCGAGGATAGATGCCGTATGGAAATCATGGCCGCAGGCGTGCATCACGCCGCTGTTGCGCGAAGCAAACGGAAGGTTTGTTTTCTCTTCGATCGGCAATGCGTCGATGTCTGCTCTGACGGCGATGACGGGGCCGCTTTTGTCTCCTTTGATTTCAGCGATCACTCCGGTTTGAAGTTTCGGCATATCAAGAACCGTGATTCCTTCTTCCTCCAGCCAGCGGCGGATTTTATTCGTCGTTTCGAATTCCTCGCCTGACAGCTCAGGGTGTTCATGAAGGTCGCGGCGGATATTGATTAAACGTTTGTTTAATGATTCATACGTTTCATTTGCCATTTCTTCTTCTTCCCTTCTTAGACAAGTTCGGCGGGCTCTCCCACTTGCTTAATGAATTTTTTCGTCCGTTCGTTCTGCGGATTGTCAAACAGCTCTTCCGGCGTTCCCTGTTCGATGATGCGTCCGTCTGCCATAAAAATAACTTTGTCGGCCACTTCACGAGCAAAGGCCATCTCATGCGTGACGATGATCATGGTTGTCTGTTTTTCGGCAATTGATTTGATGACTTGGAGCACCCCGGCTACAAGCTCAGGGTCAAGGGCCGAAGTCGGTTCATCCAGTAAAATCGCGTGAGGATCAACGGCCAAGGCGCGCGCAATCCCGATCCGCTGCTGCTGCCCGCCCGACATCGTAATCGGGTAGCTGTCCGCTTTGTGTTCTAAACCGACTTGCCGCAGCAGATCCATACCGATCTGTTCCGCTTCTTTTTTCGGTTTCTTTTGCGCGGTGATCAGCGCCTCTGTCACATTTTGCAGGGCGGTTTTGTTTTTGAACAGGTTGTAATTCTGAAACACCATCGCCGTCTGCTGGCGAAGCTTATGAACGTCTTTGCGCGAATAGGACGATGCATTCAGTTTTGCATCACCGATTTCAATGATTCCGTCATCCGGGCGCTCCAGCAGATTCAAACAACGGAGGAGCGTTGATTTTCCCGAGCCTGACGGGCCGATGATGGCCGTGACTTCGCCGCTTTTGATCTCAAGATCGATCCCGTCAAGTACGGTAAGGTCTTTAAATGCTTTTCGAATATGTCTGACTTGTATCATCCTGAGCCTCCTCCTATGTGCGATAAGGCTTGCTGATCGCCCGTTCGAGCAGATCCTGCAGCACACTGTAAATAATCGTAAGAATCCAGTACATGACCGCGACGGCTAAATACGTCTCAAAATATTTGAGGTTGCCTGATGCGTACATTTTTCCTTGGGCGAACATTTCCATCACTCCTAATGTAAAGGCGAGCGATGTTTCTTTTAACAGGCCGATAAACGTATTTCCTGTCGCGGGAAGCGCGTTTCTGACGGCTTGCGGGAAAATGATCCGTCTGTACGCCTGGGATTTTGTCATTCCGACAGACAGACAGGCTTCAAGCTGCCCCTCATCGACTGAGTTGAGCGCCGCGCGGAAGATTTCAGCCAAGTAGGCGGCATTCTTCAGGCTTAACCCGATAATCGCCGCAGTTAACGCCGTCATCTTGCTCATTCCGGGAAAGAGCTGGGGCAGGCCGTAATAAATTAAGAAAAGCTGCACGAGCGTCGGAACGCCCCGGAAAAATGAAATATACACCTTTGACAGCTGGTGAAGCACAGGAACACGATTTTTTGTGATAAGCGCTAATATAAGGCCGCCGATCACGGCAAATACCATGGCCGCGACGGCCATTAGTAATGTGATCGGCAAGGCTTCGATTAACGCGGGAAAAGCTGAAAACATAAATCCCCAATCAATGCTGTTCATTCTCGATTTTCACCGCCGTTTCTTAATGCTTTGTTTCTGTTGTGATGTCTTCTTTAAAGTACTTTTCAGACAGCTTTTTCAGCGTGCCGTCTTTTCGCAGGTCTTCAATGGCTTTGTTTACTTTTTTGCGGATTTTATCGTGAGCCGCATCTTTCGCAAACGGGAAAGCGACTTTTTCATAGACAATCGGGTCTCCTGCTAATTTCAGAGGCAGACCTGTCTTTTTGATCTGGGCGATCAGGACGCTGCGGCTGTTCACATAAGCGTCAACCCGTCCGTAAGCCACGTCTTTCAGCGTACCTTCTTGTGTTTCATACGTTTTAATGTTGATTTTTTTATCCGGGTCCTTGCTCTCAAGGTTTTTCGCGTGGTTTGAGCCCAGAACGGCCGCCACTGTTTTTCCTTTTAGATCGTTGACTGATTTGATGTCTTTGTTATCGTTTTTGACGACGATTTGAGTGCCCGCATACGAATACGGTTCTGTGAAGTTATACGTTTTCTTGCGTTCGTCCGTGACAGCGACCTGGTTAGAGATGGTGTCGAGTTTGCCGGTCTGGAGCTCTCCCATCAGACCGCTGAATTCAAGCAGCTTCCAGTCCAGTTTCATGTTGATTTTTTTCGCGACGGCTTCCATGACATCCACGTCAAAGCCGGTCAGCTTGCCATTTTCTTTATATGCAAACGGATAGCTTTGTCCCGTGGCGCCTACATGCAGTACGTTATCGCCGCCTTCGTTTTCTTTTCCGTTTCCGCATGCTGATAAAACCGCCAAAAGCGCGGCAGACAGCAGCAAAGCCCATGTTTTCTTCTTCATTGAAATCCCGCCTTTTCCTATTAAAATGTTAATCCTGCAATTGTTTTTTTAAATAAATGGTGATGTGCCCTTTTCCTAAATCCTTTTCGCCTGCACGAACGTAGCCTTTCCGCTCGTACATGCCGATCAGCCACGGATGCTTGTCCGCTGTGCCCAGTGACACGAAAGGCGCTTTTAATGTATCGCGGAGCACTGTATTCTCCAGCCACTCCAGCACGTCTGAGCCCGTCCCTTTTTTTCCGGTTTCAGGATCGACGGCGAACCACCAAATATGAGGGACACCGTACGGCCCGGGATTCGGCCCCCACGGCATCCGCAGAGAAATCGTCGCCAGAATCCGTCCGTCTTCCTCCAAAACGTAACAGGCGTTTTTTTGTATGTTATTTAAAACGAGTTCTTTATCCGCCGTGGCAGCGGCAAAGTTGATGCCGAGCTTGCGGATCGGTTCATACGCCCGCAGTGTCAGTGAAAGCAGCTCATCAGCGTCTGCCTCCGTTGCGAGCCGGTATTGTCTTGACATGATGAGCCCTCCTTTAGTCGGCATATCGGTTTGCTGGTTTTTCCAGTCCGAAATGTTCTCTGAGCGTCGTTCCTTTATACTCTTTTCTGAACACGCCCCGTTCTTGTAAAATCGGAATCACTTTGTCTACAAAAAGAGTGAGACCTTCAGGCAAAAGCGGCGGCATGATGTTGAAACCGTCACAAGCTTGTTTTCCGACCCATTCTTCCATCTTATCGGCAAGCTGTTCTGGCGTTCCGACAAAGATATGATGGCCTCTTGAACCCGCCACATATTTGTAAAGTTCGCGGATGGTCATGTTATCGCGTTTGGCCATCTCCTGAACGAGCTTGAACCGGCTTTTAACGGCATTCGACGCATCCGCATCCAATTCAGGCAGCGGGCCGTCAAGCGGGCAGGCGGAAAGGTCGACGCCGCCCAGATAGTTTTGCAGAATGTTCAGGCCGACAGACGGGATGATGAGGTCTTGGAGCTCTTCATATTTTGCCTGCGCTTCTTCTTCGGTATCGGCAATAACGGGAAAAATTCCCGGCATGATCGCGATTTTTTCAGGATCACGGCCGAAAGAAGCCGCTTGTTCTTTAATAGATTGATAGAATTCCTGCGCGGACTCCAAATGATTTTGCGCGGTGAAAATGACTTCCGCCGTTTTGGCGGCCAGCGCTTTTCCGTCTCCTGATGATCCGGCCTGAATAATGACCGGGCGCCCTTGTGGTGTGCGGGCGACATTTAACGGCCCTCTCACCGAGAAATATGTTCCTTTATGGTTCAATTCATGCATTTTGTCTTTATCGAAAAATGCTCCTGATTCTTTGTCACGGATAAAGGCGTCTTCCTCCCACGAATCCCATAATCCTTTGACGACTTCAACGAATTCTTCCGCGCGCTGATATCTGAGATGGTGCTCAAGATGCTTTTCGCCGCTGAAATTAAGCGCGGTCGATTCAATCGAAGATGTGACGACATTCCAGCCCGCGCGGCCGTTGGAAAGATGATCAAGCGATGCAAATTGTCTCGCGATATGGAACGGTTCGCTGTATGTGGTAGATGCGGTCGCCGTCAGACCGATGCGGGATGTGACCTGAGCGAGCGCCGACAGCAGCGTAAACGGCTCAAAGCGCGTCAGCACATTCGGATGTGATTTGCCGTCTATTGATAAACTGTCCGCCAAAAACAGCATGTCCAATTTCCCCCGCTCAGCCGTTTTTGCCAGTTCTTTGAAATAATCCAAATTCATGCTCGCGTCCGCCGGTGCCTGAGGATGTCTCCAAGAAGCGACATGATGGCCGGTGCCCGCAAGAAACACACCGAGTTTGATTTCTTTTTTCTTTGTCATGATGGATCTCCTTCTATTCTGAAATACGGTTCGGAAAATATTAACACCACTAAACCTATATTTCCTAGTAATTTTATAAGAATAAATCAAAATGTACAATTGTCAGGCAAGTTTGTCAATGCATTAAGACAAAAATCATGATTTTTAAAAAAACCCGGCGCACCGGCCGGGTTATTTCTTCGAAACTGTATAGACGGTCCCTTTGACCTTTTTCTTAATAACGGCAATGATAAGCAGCAAAACGGGGAACAGCACTTGAAACGGAAGATGAATATAGATCGGCACAATGTTTAAGCCTTCATTCATGTGTTCCGAAAAATTGCTTGCGATGCTGATGGAGAGAATCAGCACCCCCAATCCGACCGGGAAGGCCAGCTGGGACGGATTTTTTTCTTTAAACAGCGTGGACACGCCCACGACAACCGCATATGTAAAAAGGCTGACTTTGAAAAAACCGCCGATGACGAGCACGAGCATGAAAAAGACATCCAGCCGGTCTAAAAACTCTTCCACTTTAATTGTCTGTATGGTGCTCAGCAGCGGAAATTGAGAGCGGAGCATTAAGTTGACGTCCAGCACACAAATATTAATCGCCACTGACATTGCCAAAAACAGCCCGCTGATGATAATCGCCATAAATCCGGTTTTCTTCACCTTTTTCCGATCTTTTAAATAAGGGAAAATCATGACAAACACGATTAATTCACCGAACGGGATGAACATCGTCTGTTTAAACACGGAATAAATGACCGTTCCTGCCCCCTCCGCTAAAACGGGCTGGAGAAATCTGAGGTTTATCGTGCCTGAGCTGATAATGAGGATCAGCCCGACGGCTGTCAGGAAATACATAATGCCAAACAGCAGCTCGCCGGCTCTCGCTATCACTTCAATTCCCTTTCTGACCGCAAATATCGCGGCGATCATCAGCATGGCATTCACAATTAAAATCGGCGTGTCCTGATAGGCGAAGGTGACAAGCATTTCGCCAAAATCCCGCAATACGCGGGCGGCGATATAAGCAAAATAGAGAATATAAAGAAGGGAGACCGCCCAGCTCAGATGTCTGCCGATCAGTTCGTTCATGTAATCTCTCGGAGAAGACTCAGGAAAAAATTGATACAGCGCCTGATAAACGTAGAAAAGCCCGAGACCGATAACGCACCCGAGAAGCACGGACAGCCATGCATCCCGCCCGGCCATCGTGCCCGGCGGGATCAATAACGAACTGCCCAATTCAAACAAAATGATCATAATAAACAGCTGACGCGTGCCGATTTTCGCATTTTCCATACGCTTCGCTCCTTTCTCCTCAAATCAATCATGCTCAAGCTTGTCTGAGAGAGGATTATTCCGCAAGCCCGTTCTTCTGATAATGACTTCCGTTTTGACATCTACGGGGAGATTGGGGAAATATTCTTCATCCCACTTCCCTTTGAACTTTTTCCATTTGTCTGGATGCTTCCGATAGATCAGGTCTCCGAAGCCGACGAAGTCATTCTTATGGGCTTTTATATCTTCAATCGATTTGGTGATATCTTTCTCAAGCTGTACGCTGAGCGCCTTTTGCATCGTCATCAGCACTTGCGGATCAGACAGATGGAAAGGGTATCTGACAGCGTCCACCAGCCCCTCGACCTGAGCATGCACGTGAATATGCGGTTTTCCGTTCGGAAAAGTGGCCGTCACCTTTGTATTCTGGCGGGTGACCTGCAGACTGATTGCGTGCTTCACGTTCTTCCAATCCGCATTGATGAACGTATGCTTGATCCTATTGAGAAGCCATACAGCCCCCACACTGTCGTCATCCTCAATCCAGTAATCCAGCCTCCCATCCTTTTTGAACACCGCCAGTCCGTCCGCTGACAGCACTGCTTTCGGTTCAGTTGTCTGCGTATTTTCCATCGTAGGACCGGCTTTATCGTCTCCGTGCATTTCATAACCAGGAATAAACGGCGACCCGGTCGGAGAAGCGAGATCAATCAGAACGTCCTGAAGGCTGGTTTTAATGACTCTGCCGTATTGTTCCTGCGTGAAGCTGAGCGTCTTGTTCACTTTATTGGAAGGGATTTTATCAATCGGCGTCAGCACTTTAATAATGTCTTCAGCCTTACAATTATGCGCGATCACAACGGTTGCGGTCGTCCTGAATTCGGTGTCGCGGTCAAGATTGTCCAGAATAAAACTGAGCCCTTCCTCTTTCGCCAGTTTTTCACTGAACACCACGAGATTCGTATGCGCAAAATAGAGCCTTCTGGACACTTTCATCGAGCCTTTTCTCAAAGCTTCCGTCAAATTGTCTCCGGACACCGAATAGACGGAAACCGGAGGCCGGTCTCCCGCTCCGCCGCCCTGCAGACCGCCGGCCACGTTTCCCGGATTGATAATTTGAAAGTGAAGGACGTATTTTCCCGTTTCGGTCCGGTCAATACCGATGGCGGAAATCACCGCTAAATCGGTCAGCTCCCTTTTATCCCAGCATCCGGATACAAACATAAGGGAAACCATCGTACAAAGGATAAGCATCCATTTACGTCTTTTCATTACCGTCGCCCTCTTCTACATCTTTATTAACCATTCCTCTGGATGTCTCCGGTTTCGGTCTTTGATGTTCCCCTTGGCGCCTGTTGTTTTCCTGCACGAGCAGTCCCGGCCTTTTTTCATCCGCCCATAACGGAGCGCGGAGGAGGGAATCCTTCAGTCCGCCCGGGGTTAAAGGAGCGAGCGGGGACATATACGGAAATCCGAATGAACGCAGGCCGCACAGATGGACAAACATCATGATAATGCCCAGAATCAGCCCGTAAAATCCCATGACCGCCGCCGACAGAATAAAGAGAAACCGGATCAGCCGCGCAGATATCGCCATGTCAAAAGCCGGGGTCGCAAAGCTGGCAATCGCCGTCAGCGCGACGACGATAACCATGGCCGGGGAAACGATGCCGGCCTGTACGGCGGCCTGGCCGATGACAAGCGCTCCGACTATGGAAACGGCGGAGCCGACAACTCTCGGAAGCCGGACACCCGCCTCCCTGAGAATCTCAAAGGCCACTTCCATCGTCAGCGCTTCAATCACGGCCGGGAACGGCACCGTCTCCCGCTGGGCCGCGATGACAATCAGCAGCTGCGTCGGAATCATTTCCTGGTGAAAGGTCGTCGCCGCCACATAAATCCCCGGCGCCACCAGTGAAATGAAGAAGATCAAAACCCGCAGCATCCTGATGCTGGTGGCGATATCAAATCGTGAATAATAATCCTCAACCGATTGAAAAAATTGAATAAATAAGGCCGGCGCGATGAGAACGAACGGCGTTCCGTCCACGATAATCGCAAATCGTCCTTCCAGCAGATTCCCCGCCACAACGTCCGGCCGCTCCGTATGATATACGGTGGGAAACACAGAAAACGGCGCGTCTTCAATGAGCTGTTCAATGTAGCCGGATTCCAGAATGCTGTCGATGTCAATGTGCTTCAGCCGCTTGCGGACTTCCTTAATCAGCTTTTTATCGCAAATTCCGTTAATATACATCAGCGCGACATCCGTATTCGTTTCGTGTCCGATCTCCATTTTTTCAACCCATACATCAGGCGTTTTTACATACCTGCGGATCATGGAAATATTGGTTTGCAGAGATTCAGTGAATCCCTGCCGCGGGCCGCGGAAAGAGACCTGAGTGCTCGGCTCTTGAATGGACCGGTGCTCTCCCCCTTCCGTGCTGGCGATCAGCGCCTTGTCAGCCCCGTCGACAAAAATGAGCGTACTGCCCGCCACCAGCCCGGCATAAAGACTTTTCCATTTTTCTTCCTCTTTCACCCCGCCGATCGCAAGCGTTTTATCGTATATCAGGCAGACCGCTTGTTCCGGCTGAACGGACGGGATGTCGATTAAATCCTCCAGAAGGGATTGGCTGACAAGCTGTTCGTCTACCAAACCGGCGATATACACAATTGCGGCCGGAAGCTCTTCTTTTCCGATTTTCAGCCGGCGGATGACGACATCGGCACTGTTGCCGAACCTCTCAGACAGCTTCTTCATATTTTGCTTTAAGCTGAGGGAGATCGGCTCATCCCGCTCTTTGTCCGGCTGGCTGTCCGCTTCTTTTCTGTCTTCATTGTCACGGTCGTTTCGATCGGCTTTTTTTTGTTTCTTCTGCTTAAAAAATGGCGGCATATCGCAAAAAACCTTTCCTCGTTTTTTTCATATTCTTCCTGTACGGCAAAAGATTATGCACGGCGGAAAGTCTGTATAAGTTTTGCGTAATCGAAAAGGATAAAAAGGGAGAGTGTTGCTCATGAAAATATTGGGAGTTTCATTTTTTTTGCTGGCTGCCTTGCTGGTGATTTCAATCGCGATGGATATGCTGCAAGGTTTCAGTTTCTATGGAGCGGTCCAAAACAACCTGTCCGCTTTTAAATTGACCACCTTCTCAGAATGGCTGATGCTGTTTTTATTCGCCCTCTTTTTAATCAGAGAAATGATCGTTTTATATAAATCAGGTAAAAAAGATGCCTGACAGGCGCACGGCTGTATTGTGTCAAAAAAGAACACATCCCTCCTTCTTTCGGAGTTCATGTGTTCTTTTTATTTTTCCGATGCAGATTGTTTTCAGATGACGATATTTCCGCTTTCCGTATCTGTCGTGTGTTTCACAATGACGCCTCTGATTATGCGGTTGCCGATGATTTTGGTGCTTGCGGAGGAATTGGTTTGGATGGCGGAAGCAGAAGCGGCGGAAAGGTTGTTGATGGTATTGCCCGACACGAGGGAATTGGAGGCTCCGTTCAGATAGATGCCGATCGGGCTGCCCGCCGTTCGGTTGATCGTAAGCGTATTGTCTATGACTTCATGCGTGCCGGAGTTCAGATACACGGTAACGATAAGCGGTGATGATTCAAAGCGGTTGCTGATGACAGAGGTTCCCGAGGATGTTGAACTGAAAATGGGATAGTTTTTGTAGCTTTTGAAGAGATTTCCCTTGATGACAGCCCTGGCGTCATTTGTCACAGATACGGCATAGGACTCCGCGGCGCCCTGATACGCATTCGGAATGAGCGTATTTCCTTCAATAACGGCATTTCCGCCTGTAACCCATATGCCCCGGCTGAACGATTTCAGCACATTTTGTTTTACGGTCATATTGCCGGCCGACATACTGATTCCGTCCGTTACCTGATTCAGAGTGTTATTCATAAAGACGGCGTTTTCCGACAGCGTCGCCCGCATCCCCGTGCTTCGTCTCGTTTCGGAACGTCCGTTTTCAATGACATTGCCGTCAACGGTCACATCTTCTGCCTGATAGACGGAAATGCCCGTATTTTCAAATTGATTGATTTTGTTGTGGGTGACGAGGACGCTTTTTCCCCTTACATCTATTCCGGTGGAAAACCCGGTAATCAGATTGTTGGAAATGACGGCATTGCTGCTGTCCTGTCCTTGTGACACACCTTGTCCGGCGACTGCGGTCCTTGAGCCGCCGTCTGACCGAAAGAAGACATTCCCCGAAATGACGGTATGTGCCCCATACCCGTAGCTGATTGTGTTATCGGAATGATTTCCTTCAATTAACACATTATATCCGTTAAAGTTGGTGACTGAGCTTGCGGCGTTTCCGGAAAAGAAGTTGTTGCGGACCGTAATATGAAGAGCTTCTTCATAATCAATATCGCCTTCTCCGTACGATTCAATATCGATTCCGAATTTCGGAGCCGTTCCGTTCCCTTGCCCGGCGTCTTCAATCACGCATTCTTCCACCGTAACGGTATGGCAGCCGGTGATTGAAATGTTGTTCCGCCTTGACTGCCTGATCTCACAGCGGCGGATGGTCACCTGTTCTGAAGTTTCGTAATCACTGTTTGTTTTTAACCCGAGCGGACTGACAATTATGCCGTCTCCCGTAAAATCCGAAATCTTCACATTTTCGATCAGCACATTGCTGCTGCCTTCAATACAGATTCCAAACCCCCATTCATGGGTCGACCGCAAAGGGACATTGGTATACGTGTGTTCATCCCGTTCCCCGATGATCCGGCCGCCGGTGATGGTGACATTTTCACGCCTGCCTATATAGAAAGCCGAGTAGCCCCAGGAGCTGTTCGGCGCCACTTTAATCGTGCATTCCGGATCTAAAACGATGGTGAGATGGCTCGGCACGTTAATCCCGGCGTTCCGAAACGGCTGGCTTCTGTCCCCGCCAAGCGTGCCGTTGATTTTATACGTTCCGGGCGGAAAAAACACCGTATGACAGCCTTCGCTTACGGCCCTGGCCAAGCATTGATTGATGGCGCCCGTCACGTCGGTTTTTCCGTCTGCCGCCACACCGCAATCCGTAATATCCAATATACGATTCGGCAAGTAATAATCTCCTCCTTCCTCTCTTATTGTCATCTTATTCCGCTCTATCCCGCTCCGCCTGTACATACTTTAAATTTTATTAAAAAAGTTTATAAAGATAGTTTCGTCAGATAATATAACAAAATAAGTCATTAGAATTAGGAAGATTCGTCTATATTCAACGTTTTAATATCTTTTCATTCTGGAATTTTTTGAATTCAGTATAAATTATATTGACACAAGTATTATATAAGAATATGATTTTTGTAATACACTTTTTTAAGAAAGGGTTGGCTCAGGTGGCATCTATTGATAAGGACTCTATAACAGAAACTGTGCCGCAACGAGGCTTTTTCGGTCATCCCCGCGGCTTGTTCACACTGTTTTTCACCGAATTTTGGGAGCGTTTCTCCTACTATGGTATGAGAGCCATATTGCTTTACTATTTATACACGGAAGTCGCTCATGGCGGTCTCGGCTTTGATAAAACGACCGCAGTTGCCATCATGTCCATATACGGGTCTCTCGTATACATGTCGAGCGTCATCGGCGGATGGCTGGCCGACCGGGTATTCGGCACGGCAAACACCGTATTTTACGGCGGAATTTTAATTATGTTCGGGCACATCGCTCTTGCCTTCCCTGGCAGCACGGCGGCGTTTTTTACCAGCATGGCTCTGATCATTATCGGAACCGGCCTGCTTAAACCAAACGTATCCAGCGTTGTCGGAGATTTATATACGAAGGAAGACGAGCGCCGCGACTCAGGTTTCAGCATCTTTTACATGGGGATCAACCTCGGCGGATTGCTTGCGCCGCTAATTGTCGGAACACTCGGACAGAAGTACAACTACCACTTAGGCTTCGGATGCGCCGCGGCCGGTATGTTCCTCGGACTGATTGTTTTCGCTCTTACGAGAAAGAAATACCTTGGCAAAGCAGGCTCCAATGTACCGAATCCGATTTCTAAATCATCAGTGATCGGCACGGGAATCGGAGTGGTCATCGCAGCAGCCGTTATCATCGTTCTGATTCAAACCGGCTGGCTGACGATCCAGCGTGTGATTGACACCGTCAGTATCCTCGGCATTGTCATTCCGGTTATTTACTTTATCGTGATGTTCACGAGCAAAAAAGCGACGAAAACGGAAAAATCACGGCTTGCGGCTTATGTTCCGCTGTTTATTGCAGCCGCAATGTTCTGGGCGATTCAGGAGCAGGGCGCGACGATTCTTGCTTTATATGCGGATCAGCGCACGAGACTTTCCTTTGCGGGCATGCATCTTGAGTCTTCATGGTTCCAGTCTCTGAACCCGTTATTCATCGTTATTTTCGCGCCGGTGTTCGCGTGGATCTGGATGAAGCTCGGCAAACGCCAGCCTTCAACACCGATTAAATTCGCGATCGGCATTATCCTTGCCGGATTATCATTTTTAGTCATGGTGCTTCCGGTTATGGGCGGAAGCGGCGAGCTTGTGAGCCCGCTTTGGCTTGTGCTCAGCTTCCTTTTGGTTGTGCTTGGTGAGCTTTGCCTTTCACCGGTCGGTTTATCCGTCACAACAAAACTTGCGCCTGCCGCTTTCTCAGCGCAGACGATGAGCATGTGGTTTTTAACAAACGCCTGCGGTCAAGCCCTGAACGCAAAAGTAGTCGGTTTGTTTGATAAGATTTCTGAAGCGGCCTACTTCGGCTCAATCGGTCTTGTTTCGATCATTCTCGGTATTATTTTGATTCTTCTATCTCCCGTTATTAAACGGGCGATGAAAGGCGTACAATAAAAGAAAAGCCTGCGGAATCGTCCGCAGGCTTTTTTATGCGTCTATCGTTTTAACTCCTCAAGTGTTTCTCTCCATCTCTTCAAGACATCTTCCGGTTCGTGAAGCTGGATGGCCGGTCCGGATGTCAGATCCGCGTATTTCGCCCGATCTTCCTTGACGGTGATCACGCGGCAGCTGAACCGTTCCCGCTCGTGTTTTGCCTCTTTCAGCGGCGGAAGCGCCTCACATTCCAATGTGACGTAATATGCGGCTCCTCCGTGCCAGGCGATGAAAAGAGCTTGTCCCGAATGCAGCAGGCTGCTTACGGTCGTCGTGTTTTTCCATAAGGCGAGCCGGAGATTTGTTCTGCTCACGGCCACGATTTCACCGGCGCTGATCATGGCCGCGTGCGGACGGCCTTCTTTTGTCACAGATTGCAGCACAAACGCGTCGTGCTGCTTTTTTTCTAGCTCCGTCCCATCTAAAAGCGTGTAAAGCGCCTCCGGCAAGTGCTCCGTCAGCATTACGCTTTTCTTTCCGGAACAGCGGGAACATGTGCGGCCGTCTCCGTTTCTTTCGGATCAATTTTAAATGCCGGATTGAATGCCGCCGGATTCGTGATGCTTTCCGGTTCACAGGATCTCCATGTGAAAAAGCAGGTTTGGCATTGGTAAATTTCCCAAGCGCCTTTGACCGGCGATTGGCTGACGGTTTCTCCTTTTTTCGATTCACAGCGCGGGCATGTTTTCATTGCAACCTCATCCTTTCTTATTGATTCATTAAGTCCATCAGTTTTTGTTCCCACTCTTTCGTTGTCAGCGGAGAATCAAGCGGCTGCGAATAATGGCCTCTTGTTTCCGGCGCGACAGGCGTTGTGGCGTCAAGAATCATTTTGTGTGTCATCCCTGCCGGATCAGACCCCGGGTCAAGCGGAAGGACGGACAGGTCAGGAATGATGACTGCATCGTGTTTCGGATGCATTTTCGTTGAGAGCGCCCACATGACTTGCGGCAGGTTAAACGGATCGACATCTTCATCCACGACAATGACCATTTTGCAGTAGCCGAGTCCGTGCGGCGTGGTCAGGGCGCGCATGCCGACCGCCTTGGCAAATCCGCCGTAGCGCGTTTTCGTGGAAATAATGGCGATCAGCCCGTGCGTATACATCGCATTCACGGCGACAATTTCGTTCGGATAAGCTTCCTTGAGCTGCTGGTAAAGCGGCACGCACGTATTAATGCCGATCATATAATCGCACTCCGTCCACGGCATGCCTAAGTATAAATGTTCAAAAATCGGATTGTTTCTATGATATACCCGTTTGATTTTGATCACCGGCATGCTGCGGCCGCCTGAATAATGGCCCGTGAACTCACCGAAAGGTCCTTCGTATTCCCGTTTTCCCGCAAGGATCTCTCCTTCCAGAACGACTTCAGCGCCCCAAGGGATGTCTAAATCAGACAATTTAGATTTGACGATTCTGTAGGGCTCCCCTTGAATCGCGCCGGCCATTTCATACTCGGATTGATCGTATAACAGCGGAGTTGACGCAGCCGTCGTAATCACCGGCTCACAACCAAGCGCTATCGTAACGGGAAGATTCACGCCGCGTTCTTCAGCTTGGCGAAGATGAATCGCAATATCATGCTGAGGCACGGGCTGAATGCCGAGGCGGTCTTTTCCCTTTACCTGCATTCTGTAAATGCCGACATTCTGCTTGCCGAAATTGTCCGGATCTTCAAGATCGCGGGAAATGACGCACGCTTTATCCAGATAGTAGCCGCCGTCCCCCTGGTTGATTCTGAATAGCGGGAGAATGTCAAATAGATTGATATCTTCCGTTATTTCATTTTCATGAAACGGCGCGGTTTCTTCCCGTTTGACCGGCACCGGAAATGCATCGTACCGTTTGGCGAACTCAAAGAATTGTTCTTTAACAGGCGTATCTTTCGGCATGCCGAGCATCATCGCGTGATTCGGCCACGAGCCGATGACATTCAGAGCCACCTGCGCATGGTGATGTCCGTAAATATTGTTAAACAAAAGCGCAGGGGTTTTATCCCCGAGATTGCTGGCTGCACGCGCGGCGGCGCCCAGATCCGGCTCCGGTTTCACCTCTTCGTTGACTGTTAAGAGCTGCCCTTCTTTTTCAAGAGCGGCGAGAAATTCCCTAAAATCCTGATAGGCCATTATCAGATTCCTCCTTTTTGTTTTTCAATTCCGTACCACCGTTTCGCTTCCGGCAGACGGATGCCGAACTGATCGAGCGTCCGGAACACAATATGGTCGATCAATTCATCCATGTCAGCCGGCTTGTTATAAAATGCCGGCATCGGCGGAAGAATGACGGAACCCATTTTTGTAAGCGCTAGCATATTTTCTAAATGGATTTGGCTGAGCGGCGTTTCTCTAGTCAGCAGCACAAGTTTTTTCCGCTCCTTCAGGATGACGTCAGCCGACCTTGTCAGCAGATTGTCAGCCATTCCGGTGCGGATGCTTGCCAGTGATTTCATGCTGCACGGAGCGATGATCATCCCGTCCGTTTCAAACGAACCGCTTGAAATCGCCGCTGCCTGGTCTTTGTGAGAATACGTATAGGATGCGAGTTTCTCGACATCTTTTAACGTATAATCGGTTTCATGTGTAATGGTGACATTTGCCCAAGGAGAAACGACAAGATGGGTTTCGATCTCCGCGGCTTTTAAATATTCTAAAAGCCTGATCCCGAATATGGCTCCCGTTGCCCCGGTCATTCCGATGACGAGCTTCATATTGACCCCTCCTTTACGCTTGAAATGTGGTGTCAAAACCATCATACTCCTGATATATCCATATGGAAAATATTCGTTAAATCTATGTATCATACCTTAAAGGTATAAAAGAAAGGAGCGAGCGTTCTCATGGATATCCGGCAATTGCGTTATTTCATCACCATTGCCCAAGAGCAGAAAATCACGACGGCCGCCAAAAAGCTCCATATGGCACAGCCGCCTTTAAGCAGACAGCTGAAACAGCTCGAAGAAGAATTGGGCGTCATTCTGTTTGACCGCAATAAAAAGAAACAAATGACCCTTACATATGAAGGAAATGTCTTTTTGAAAAGAGCGAAAGAGATTCTTCATAAGTTTGAGGATGCCATTATCGAGGTACAAGAGCTGAAGGAAGAGGTGGCCGGGACACTTGCCGTCGGGTCAACCATTTACTGCGCAGCGCTCATGCTTGAGAAAGTGTCACAGATGAAAGAGCGGTTTCCGCATCTCACCTTTAACATTTGGGAAGATGAACCCGTCTCACTGCTTGAGCTTCTGGAAACCCGGCAGATTGACGCCGCCGTCACCACCACCTTGATTAAAAACGACGGCATTGAATCGAAGGAGCTTGAAGACATTCCGTGTGTATTGGTGCTGTCCGAGCATTCAAAACGACTGTGCGGAGAAACGATTAAACTGAATGACATCGCCTCTTTGCCTCTGATCCTTTTGCGCACCGTCAATGGAAGAGGTGTGTATGACCAAGTCCTCCATGTTTGTGAACAGTATGGTCTCGACCTTCAGGTTGTCTGTGAGTGCCATGACTCCGCGACGCTCTTGAGCCTCGTATCATCAGGGTTCGGCGCCACAATTCTGCCTTTGACGATGATTCCCGTCCATATGCGTTCGCATGTCAAAACGGTTATCATCGAAGACAACCCGTTTGTCATGACACCGGCCGTCATCTGGAGGAAAGACAGCTACCTGCCGAAGCCTGTCAGACAGTTTTTGGAATTATTTTGATCCCGGAACACGAAGAATTCCCGCTCATGAAAACCAATTACTTGACTCATACTAAAAAAAAGTTATCCTTTACAATTGGGAGCTATTTTTTCTCAATAAAACTACTCAGAAAAGTGGGGAATAAAGAAGATGAAAAAAGCATTATTCGCTTTGTTCATGATGGTCAGCATCGCAATGCTTGCAGCCTGCGGAAACTCACAGGACAGCGGATCTAAGTCAAAAGACGGCGATCTTTGGGCTTCTGTCAAGAAAAAAGGCGTACTGACCGTCGGCACAGAAGGAACGTACGAACCGTTTACCTTCCATGATAAAAAGACTGACAAACTGACCGGATATGATGTTGAAGTGATTCAAGAAGTGGCGAAACGCCTCGGTCTGAAAGCTGACTTTAAAGAAACACAATGGGACAGCATGTTTGCCGGTTTAAACGCGAAACGGTTTGACGTCGTCGCCAACCAAGTCGGCAAAACAGGCCGTGAGAACCAATATGATTTTTCTGATAAATACACAACGTCAAATGCAGTCGTCGTGACGAAAAAAGACAGCACGATTGCGAAAGAGGCTGATGTCAAAGGAAAAACAGCGGCTCAGTCATTAACAAGCAATTACAATAAATTAGCGAAAGAAGCCGGCGCGAAAATTGAAGGCGTTGAAGGCATGGCGCAATCCCTTCAGCTCATTCAGCAGGGCCGCGCTGATTTGACTTACAACGATAAGCTTGCCGTACTGAACTACTTAAAAACGTCCGGCAATAAAAACGTGAAAATCGCGTTTGAAGCAGGCCAGCCGCAGCAGACGTATTTCGCATTCCGAAAAGGAAGCGGCGAACTTGTGACTCACGTCAACAAGGCGTTAAAAGAAATGAAAGAGGACGGGACTCTTTCTAAAATAGCGAAAAAATGGTTCGGCGAAGATGTTTCTAAGTAACTTGCCGGAGCCCGTGATTGCAACAGCCATTCCATGGGATTTGGTGCAGCAGTCATTCTGGCCGATTCTTTCCGGGGGAATCTATTACTCGATTCCCCTTACCATTCTTTCCTTTATTTTCGGAATGATCATCGCGCTGATGACGGCGCTCGCCAGAATGTCAAATATGAAACCATTGAGATGGGTGTTCAGCGTATACGTATCAGCGGTGCGCGGCACTCCTCTTCTCGTTCAATTGTTCATCATTTTTTATCTGTTCCCGACATTTAATATTACGCTGGACCCTTTCCCAAGCGCAGTCATCGCGTTTTCATTAAACGTCGGCGCCTACGCTTCTGAAATCATCCGGGCATCTATTTCATCCGTGCCGAAAGGGCAATGGGAAGCCGGTTATACGATCGGCATGACCTATCGCAAGACATTGTTCCGCGTGATCCTGCCGCAGGCGTTTCGCGTGTCCATTCCGCCATTATCAAATACATTTATCAGCCTGATCAAGGATACATCTCTCGCGTCACAGATTCTCGTCGCGGAGCTGTTCAGAAAAGCGCAGGAAATCGGCGCGCAAAACCTTGATCAAATCTTGGTCATCTATATTGAAGCCGCCTTTATTTATTGGATCATCTGCTTCTTGCTGTCAATCGTACAGCACGTGATCGAACGGCGTCTCGACCGTTATGTGGCCAAATAAGGAGGTTTCGATATGCTTTCCGTCAAAGGATTAAATAAATCATTCGGACAGAATGAAATTTTAAAAAAGATAGATATGGAGATAGAAAAAGGGAAAGTCATCGCCATTCTGGGGCCGTCCGGTTCAGGAAAAACGACGCTTCTGCGCTGTCTGAACGCGCTTGAGATCCCCAATCGCGGCGAGCTGGCATTCTCCGATTTTTCAATAGATTTCTCCAAAAAAGTGAAGCAGGCTGATATTCTTCGCCTCCGCCGCAAATCAGGCATGGTCTTTCAGGCGTATCATCTGTTTCCTCACCGCACGGCGCTTGAAAACGTCATGGAAGGACCCGTTCAAGTGCAAAAGCGCGACAAGGAGCAAGTCAGAAAAGAAGCGATAGAGCTTCTGGAAAAAGTCGGACTGAAAGACAAAATGGATTTATATCCGTTCCAGCTTTCCGGCGGTCAGCAGCAGCGGGTCGGCATCGCCCGCGCGCTTGCGATTCAGCCCGAGCTGATGCTGTTTGACGAACCGACGTCAGCGCTCGATCCGGAGCTGGTCGGCGAGGTGCTCAAAGTGATTAAGGATCTGGCGAACGAAGGCTGGACGATGGTCGTCGTCACCCATGAAATCAAATTCGCGCAGGAAGTGGCCGATGAAGTCATCTTCATTGACGGCGGCGTCATTGTGGAACAAGGACCGCCGGCCCACATTTTTTCCGCGCCGAAAGAAGAACGCACGCAGCGGTTTTTAAATCGTATACTGAATCCTTTGTAGGAGCGGGAGAAGAAGCGAAACAATGATTTCGCTTCTTCTTTTTTTTGGCGGTTATGCTACAATGACAATTAATGAAATTTTATGAAAGAAGGGACCTCTTTGAAGCGGGAATTCTTGATGCGCTGGACGTTTTATTTTGCCGGTCTGTTAATTTTGTCTTTCGGGGTATCGTTAACCATTAAAGGAAAAGCTCTCGGCATCAGCCCTTGGGATGCCTTTCATTATGGGCTTTTTCAGCATTTCGGGCTTTCTGTCGGCCAATGGTCCATCGTGGTCGGCGCGGTCATTGTGGCTTTAACCTGCCTGTTCACGAGGACACTCCCGAAAATCGGCGCTATCTTAAACATGGTGCTGATGGGAATGTTTATTGATTTCTTTTCGTTTCTGCTTCCTGAGACGCACGCTTTTTCCTTAGCGGCCGTGTGTTTTTCTATCGGATTGCTGCTGATCGGCTGCGGCGTCGGTATTTACGTATCAGCAGGGCTCGGCGCGGGCCCCCGGGACTCTCTGATGATGCTGATATCTGAAAAAACGGGCTGGAACGTGCAATGGGTGCGGAACGGCATTGAGCTGACGATTCTTGCCGCAGCCTGGATGATGGGCGGACCGATCGGCGCCGGAACCATTATTACGGCTGTTTTGACGGGGCTGATTCTGCGTTTTTCTTTGCCGCAGTCCTCTAAACTGTTAACATACGCGATCTCCGGGCGGGCAACGTCCGTTCATTAAAAACAAAGCCGAAACGGTTTTGTTTTTTTATTTTCGGACAGCTTTCGTCTGATATGATAGGATGGTTTTGACAATATTTTCAGACGGAGGATCTGGACATGAAGATTTACGGAGTATATATGGACCGCCCGCTTTCTGCAGGGGAAGAGGATCGGATGATGGCGGCCGTGTCCGCCGAAAAGCGGGAAAAATGCCGGCGCTTTTACCATCAGGAGGATGCTCACCGCACCTTGATCGGCGATATGCTGATCCGCACCGCTGCGGCGAAGGCTTATGGACTTGATCCGGCCGGGATTTCATTCAGCGTTCAGGAATACGGAAAGCCGTACATCCCCGCGCTTCCGGACATGCACTTTAATATTTCCCACTCCGGTCGCTGGATCGTGTGCGCCGTTGATTCAAAACCGATCGGCATTGATATTGAAAAAATGAAGCCCGGCACGATTGATATCGCCAAACGGTTTTTTTCGCCGACAGAATACAGTGATCTGCAAGCGAAACACCCCGATCAGCAGACCGATTATTTTTACCACCTGTGGTCGATGAAAGAAAGCTTTATCAAACAGGCCGGAAAAGGGCTTTCCCTGCCGCTTGATTCATTCAGCGTCCGCCTCAAAGACGACGGCCATGTGTCCATTGAGCTCCCGGACGGACATGAACCTTGTTTCATCCGCACATATGATGCGGACGAGGAGTATAAGCTGGCCGTTTGTGCGGCGCATCCCGATTTTTGTGACGAGATTGAGATGAAAACGTATGAAGAGCTGCTGTAATCATAGAAAAAGGAGGGTGTCCCCCTCCTTTTTTGTCAGCCTGATATTTCCGCCTGTTTCCGCAGCTGCTTTGCTTCTTGATAAATTTCTTCGAACAGATCCGCGATGTGTTCTTCTTCAACACATGAAAATGCGATTCGCAAATCGGTTTCATTAATGGATATCGTTCCGATTCCTCTCTTTTCAAGCAACGACACTCTCAATTCGCCGGCGTTTATGTCTTTCAGCCGGACACACATGAAATAGCCCGAGTTAAACGGATAAGGCGTCCATACGTCTTCATAGTGCTTGTTTTCTGCAAGAACGGCTTTCACTTTGTCAGCCCGTTTTTTCATGATGTTATATTTCAGCGATTTTTCTTTCTCGTATTCCGGTGACTGCATCGCCCGCAGCATAAACGTTTGGGACGGGTGCGGGGCGCTTGAAATCGTTCCCCTGATAATCCCTTTTGTTTTTTCCTCGAGCACGCGCAGCGCTTTTTCGCTTTTTGTGCTGTACGTAATAAAACCGACGCGGAAGCCCCACGCGTAATTTTCCTTCGTCGCGCCGTCTATTTTCACGCAAAGCACCCGGTCGTGCACTTGGGCGAGTTTGCTGAAGATGGATTCCTGAATGGCCGTTTCATCGTAAAACAGATTGTAATACGCATCGTCTACGAGCACGACAATCTCTTTGCCGGCCTCCGCCGCCTCCAGGATCACGCTGACGATTTCTGACGCTTCCTCTTCTCCCGGCGTATAGCCTGTCGGATTATTCGGGAAATTCAGTACAACAATCGCCTTTTCTTCCTGCTTTTTCAGCAGCTCGGACAGCCCCGCCGCATTAAAACGCCCATCCTGCTGAAAAAGCGGGTACGTCTCAATGGATGCCTTGCGCCGGACACCGAAAATGAAATTGTAATTTCCCCAATATTTATCAGGCAGAAGCAGTGTATCCCCTTCATTGACGAACAAGTCGGCGGCGATGCTCAGCCCGTGTGTTAAAGCGTTTGTCACGATCGGCGTGCTGATGTCTTTGCCGGCTAATGAAGGATTTTCGAGACGCATTTTTTTCAGCCATTCCTGTCTGAGCGGCTCTTTTCCCTGCGGCGGAGCATAATCGTAGATATCATCGGGGTTATAGGCGGACAGTGTCTCTTGAATATGGGAAAAGTGCATGGACTCGCCTTGTGAGGTGGCAATCCCGATCGTGGCATTATACTTTCCGGCCTTGGCTTTCGCTTCCGCCGATTGTGTCAGCACCCCTTTCGGATAAAACAACTCTCTGCCCAAATCAGAAAGCATATGAAGCACGTGCGGGTTTTCTTCAGATAATGTTCTGTTCAGCTCTTTTGCTGCATCATTCATGTACGACAATCCCTTCAAAATTATATTCCATCAAATCATAACATAAAATTTTTGATAAATGAGAAAACGCGCGGGCGGATTTTGTTACAAAAAACAGACAGCGAATGCTGTCTGTCATATCCTATAACAATTGGCCTGCCGTGCTCCTGTTAATAATCTCATAGATTCGTTCCGCCACTTTTTCAGTTTCACTTAATATGAACATGTGGCCGTCCGAAAACTCATGAAATACGGGATTGTCGGCCCATTTTTTCCATCCGTCCGCATCTTTGATACATTTTTTATCTTTCCGCCCGTTAAAAATATGGACGGGTGATTGAATCATGTGAGAATCAGACGGACGGAAGCTTTCAAGCGCGCGGTAGTCGGATCTGAAAGAAGGCAGGAAAAATGACATGACCTCCTTATTCTCCACTAACTCCTGCGGCATTCCGCCAAGCTCGATAATATGGGCGAGAAATTTTTCATCATCAAGATGAGACACTTTTTTCCTTTCCACATGCGGCGGCTGAATGGCTGAGATGATCACGGCCTGCGGGTAAATGCCCTCCCGCTCCAGCTTTTGCGCCAGCCTGAAAGCGACCATGCCTCCCATACTGTGGCCGAACAGCACAAACGGGCGGTCAGGATGGAGATTCAACTCCTGCTTGTATAAACTGACAAGCTGTTCAAAATCCTCAACGGGGGACATTTGATTTGTTCCGTGTCCCGGCGGTTCCGCGGCAAGCATCTCACACTCACCTTGAAGATAGGTGTGGAGCGGGCGGAATGATGCGGAATAGCCTCCTGCGAACGGAAAACAGATAAGCTGCGTTTTTTCCGTGGTATCGAACGATTTAAAGAGCTGGACCATTGGCGGGCTTCCTCCTTTTCTATCGTGAAGTTGTCAGCTTCAGATGTTCCTTCCTTAGGAATTCGAGCAAATATGCCGCATTCCTTTCGAGACATTCTCCCTGAAGCATTTCTGCGTGAGTACCGCAGCCTTTTTTCACACGGTATTCACCTGTCGTGGCTTCCTCCCACGAAGCGAGCCACGGCGGCATCGCAAAGTCCGGTTCTGACGTTAATAGATCTATATCTGCTTTGACCGTGCCGGTGCTGACGGTATGCACGAAATAAGAATAAAACGCGTTTGTTTTTTTGGCGAGACCTTCTTTGACGGCTTCGTTATTCAGCGCTTCATTGTCCCGGTTTACCTTCATCAGCGCCTGGACATCACTTTCTACGGTGCGGCCTTCTAAGTCGCTGATGCCTTGTTTTTTATAAGAATCAACCATGATCAGCCGCTCCACTTTACGTCCTTCGGCTTCAAGCCGTTTGGCCGTTTCAAAGGCGAGCGTGCAGCCTGCCGAGTATCCGAACATCTTGACCGGTCCTTCCGGCTGGAGCTGATTGATCAGCTCTGTGTAGCGTTCGATGCGGTTGTCTTCCTCGATAAAATCAAACGCACAGATTCGATAGCCGGACAGCTGTTTTGCAAGCGGCTGGTACATCAGCCCGTAACCGAGAACCGGCGGGAACGCAAACAGTGTGTCAGACTGTTTTTTATTCATGATGGTGAGATTTTTCATACCTTTTTCTTCACCGTGAAGCAGATAACCGGCAATGTCTGCGATTGTCGTCGCTTCGAATAACAGCTGCACCGGAATGTCCGTACCGAGCTCTTTTTTAATGCGCGACGCTGCCGTCATCGCTTTTAAGGAATGGCCTCCGAGCGCGAAGAAATCATCATGAATCCCGATCTGCTGTCTGCCGAGAATTTCGGACCAGATGTGCGCAATTGTTTCTTCCGTCGCGTTTCGAGGCCCGATCCATTCTTTCGCCAGCTGAGTCTGATCCGGTTTCGGCAGCTGCCGTTTATTGACCTTCCCGTTTGTCGTTAACGGAAGCTCCTCTAAGAAAGTAAAGGTTTGCGGCACCATGTAAGCAGGAAGCTGTTTTTTCAAGTGCCTCTTTACGTCTTCAGCTGAAAGCGGCGTCCGGTTCACGAGGTAGGCGTTGATTGATGCATCTCCGGACTCATGGCGGTCCGCAACAACGACCGCATCTTTCACACCCGGGTATTCCTGCAGCTGCTTTTCGATTTCTTCAAGCTCAATCCGGTGTCCGCGTATTTTGACCTGGTCATCAATACGCCCGGCGTATTCAATTGTTCCATCCGGCAGCCAGCGTGCTAAATCCCCTGTGCGGTAAAGCGTTTCTCCCGGCTTGAACGGATTTGGAATAAACGTTTGCTTCGTCAGGTCATGACGGTTCAGATACCCTTTTGATACACCCATTCCGCTGATGCACAGTTCACCGACAGCCCCAAATGGCTGAAGCTGATTTTGCCCGTTAAGAATATAAACACTTGCATTGCTGATCGGCTTTCCGATCGGTAATGAGGAAAGGGAATCCGGGATATCGTGCACGACGTGAGCTGTCGCAAACACCGTTCCCTCAGTCGGCCCGTAGCAATTAATCAGCTTGCCAGGCCCCATGATCTCAAGCGCCTTTCTGACGTGAGGCACTGACGCGCGCTCACCTCCGAATAACACGCAGCGAAGCCCCCTCAGCCAATCCTCTCCCGCATCGGTGAGAAGGTTGAAAAGTGCAGTCGTCGCAAACATGACATTGACATTCTCCTGCCGGATCAGGTCAGTGAGCCGTTCTGTATCAAGCAGTGTCTGTTCATCTGCGATAATGAGCCGTGCCGCATTCAGTATTGACGCGTAGAAATCAAAGGTAAATGCGTCAAAGGCGTAATTGGAAACAGATAAGAACGTATCTTTTTCAGAAAATGCCATGTAATCTACATGCTTGACCAATCCTTGAATATTGGCATGAGTGGTGATATTGCCCTTCGGCTTTCCGGTTGTGCCGGACGTATACATAATATACGCGGGATCATCGGGATCAATTGCGGTTGCAGGATCGCTTGCCTGTTCCTCAAACCGTGCTTGATCATCGATGATGAGTGTTGTTCCTGTATACGGCAGCTGAGCCGCTTTTTCTTTCATCTCCTGATGTGTCAGCAGACAGGCTGCCGCACTGTCAGCCAGCATATACGAGATTCGGTCTTCCGGCAGCTTCGGATCAACCGGCAGATAAGCCGCTCCCGCTTTTAATACGCCGAGAATGCCGATCACCAGTTCAAGCGAGCGCTTCGTGTATAACGCGACAACGGAGCCTTTGCCCGCACCTTGCTTTTGCAAACGGCGCGCAAGACGGTTCGCTTCCTCATCTAATTCACGGTAGGAAAGAGTCTGGCCGGAATACGTAAGCGCCGGCGCATCAGGATTTACATTCACCGCTTCCTTGAACCAATCCGTCAGAGGCTTCGCCTGATGAGTCTGAGCCGGCGGGTTTAAGCCGGTAAGCAGAAGCTCTCTTTCCTTTTCATCAACAAGTCTGATCGTATTGACAGGATGATCCGGCTTCTGGATGAGCTGCTGAATCGCAGTGAGAAGCTGAGATTTTAAGCGCAGGATAAACGCCTCATCAAACACATTCCCGTTATAGGCAAGCTTAATCAGCATCTCATCACCTGGAGAAGCCATCAGGTTGAGATCATAATTCGATTTCTCAAAAACGTGTACATCCTCCATATCAAAGCCGTTTTCACTGTTCTCTTCATTTTTTGCATCCTGAAGCGGATAATTTTCAAACACAATGATGTGGTCAATCAGCTTTGGCTGATCGGCTTGGCTTTGGATGTCATAGAGCGGCACATATTGATGCGGCTCAGACTGCAGCGATAGCTCCTGCAGCTGCTTGAGCAAGCCGTTAAATGTGGTATCCCCAGACAGCTTCACCCGCCTCGGAACAGCATTGATAAACAGCCCGACCATATGTTCAACGCCTTTGATTTCTGCGGGACGCCCGGAAACGACTGTGCCGAAGATCAAATCGCCGGACTGCTGGTAGCGGCTGATTAATACACTCCAAACCGCCTGCAGCGCCGTACTCAAAGTGGTATGCTGCGATTTTGCAAGCTCGGTAAATGCTTTTGTTTCCTCCTCCGGCAGTGAGAAGAGCAGCTCATTCGGCTCATAGCCGTCCTTTTGTTTCTTTCTTTGCTCCGCAAATGTCGTTTGTCCTTCAAAATCTTCTAAGTACCCGCGCCAGTAATGCAGTGATGCTTGTTTATCCTGCTTTTCAAGCCACTTGATATAGTCTTTATACGGTTTGACCGGCGGCAGGCTGTACGGCTTTTGTTCGCGCAGGGCATTGTATACCTTAAACAGATCCTGCACGACGATGCCGAAGCACCAGCCGTCCAAAATGATGTGGTGGTAGCTCCACACCCATTCAAAGCTTTCTTCCGATTTTTTAAAAATGGCTGCCCGCATCGGAATATCCCGCGTCAAATCAAAGCCCTTGATCTTATCCTGTTCTTTGTATTCATTGATTTTGGCTGTTTGCTCGCTGTCCGTTACATGTGTCAGATCGATTTCTTCTATCTGAAACTGCCGTTTTTTCAATACGACTTGGACCGGCCTTTTTACTTTTTCGTGAATGAACACGGTACGAAATACATCGTACCGGTCCATGATCACATTCATGCTTTCTTCGAGGCATTTGATATTCAATCTGCCTTTTACTTTCATTGTCATTTGTTCGATGTAAAAACTTTGGCCGGGATTCAGGAGAGTATGAAACAGCATTCCCTCCTGCATCGGCGACAAATAATACATGTCCTGAACTTGATCTTTTTTGAACTGGCTCATCTGCTCCGCTCCCCCCTTCTGTGATCTGTTTTTGTCACGTTAAATTCTCCTCAAGCATGTCAAAGATGTCTCCCATTTCATCCATCTCAAGATCCTGCGCGCTGAAATCGCTCGGCGTAAATTCTTTCTCCTCTTTGGCCGTGCAATGGCGGATGATCATTAAGAGATTGTCTTTAAACCGCTGCATCTGTGTTTCGACGGTGCTTCTTTCATATTCTTCCTGATTGTATGAGCAGGAAATGACGAAGCGGCCGCCTGTAACCATCCCGCTGAAGCTCAGTGCGTATAACGCCTCTGACTCTTCGCTGACTTGACGTCCCATATCATATGGAGACGGCTCAAACCATTCCGTTTTCACTTCATTGTCAAACTGCCCCAAGTAGTTAAAACTGATTTCAGGCGTGACGCCTTGTTCTGTTTCATCGGATGACAGATACCGGAGAATCCCGCATCCTACACCTTTATCAGGAACGCGCCGCACCGTCTCTTTTACCGTTTTAATGACGGAAGAGACGCCGTCTTCCTTGCTGATCTGCAGAATCAACGGATATTGGGCCGTAAACCAGCCGACCGTCCGTGAAATATTGACATTCGGTATGATTTCTTCCCGGCCGTGTCCTTCTAAGTTGATGCCGACTTTGCCGTTTTCTGTCCATTCACCGATCGTTAAGCCGAGCGCGCTGAGCAGAATGTCGTTGATTTCCGTTCCATACGGATGATGAACATCTGTGAGCAGCTGCGCCGTTTCTTCCTCAGTCAATTCACATTTCACGGCCGCCGTATGTTTGACGAGCCGTTTGTTCGGATCATGATCTTTCGGCAGCGGCTGGAGTTCTTCCGCATCTGCCTGCGCCCAATAATCCGCCTGCTTTTTCAGCTCTTCTGATTGCGCAAATGTGTTCAGCGCCTCCGCCCAATCTTTAAAGGAGTGGGTTTTCTGCGGGAGGACGATGCTGTTTTGCTGCTGCGCCTGTTTATAACCTGAAGCGAAATCCTCAAGCAGAATTCTCCATGAAACCCCGTCCACGACGAGATGGTGAATCGCGATTAACAGATGATCGCCTTGTTCTGTCCGGTATTGCTCCGCTTTTAACAGCGGGCCGTTCTCCAGATCCAGACTTCCCTGAAGATGATCGGCAAGCCGCTGAATCTGGCTTTTCAGCATGTCCTCGTCAGTTCCGTACAGATCAACGATGTCAAAGCTTGCCTTGCATTCTGTGACAGGGAGGTATGTCTGAATGATGCCTTCCCTTTCTTCACGGTAAACCATGCGGAGCGCATCATGGTGTTCAATCAATGCTTGCAGGGTTTTTTCCACCAGGTCCGGATCAAAGCCGTCTTTCGCGTGAAGCATGACGGATTGGTTCCAGTGGTGTTTGTCGGTAAAGTTTCGTTCAAAGAACCAGCGCTGGATCGGCGTTAACTCCGCTTCGCCTTCGACAGGTCCCTGGTCGGCCTGCTTGCCTTCCGTCCGCTCCACATAAGAGACGAGCTCTTCGATGGTCGGATGCTGGAAGAGATCCTTCATCTCCAGCTTGTAGCCATGCTGGTTCAGGCGGCTCGCCATTTGGATGCCTTTGATCGAATCGCCGCCGAGCGTGAAGAAATTGTCGCTTACGCCGATCTGATCAAGACCGAGCACTTCCTGCCAAATGTCGGAAAGCAGCGTCTCCATCTCCGTTTCCGGCGCTTTATATACGGCGCTTCCCGCTTCAATGTCCGGTTCCGGCAGGGCTTTTTTGTCAATCTTTCCGTTTGCGGTGACCGGAAGCTCGTCCATCTCCACCCAGAACGCCGGCACCATGTAGTCAGGCAGCGTGTCTTTCAGCGCGGATTTGAGCGCTTCAATATCGTCCTGCTGAGGCGCGACATAGGCGCAAAGCGCGGTATTGCCCGCTTTGTCTTCCACCGCCGTCACCGCTGCGTCATGAACGTCCGCAAGCTGGGCGAGGCGGACTTCGATTTCTGAAAGCTCGATTCGGTAGCCCCGCACTTTGACCTGCTGGTCGATACGGCCGATGTATTCAATGCCGCACTGCGCGTTCCATTTGACGAGGTCGCCGGTCCGGTACATGCGCTCGCCGGGCACGAACGGATCTGCGGTAAACCGCTTCGCCGTTTCTTCTTCACGGTTCAGGTATCCGCGCGCCAGACCGCGGCCGGCCACACACAATTCACCGGCAATGCCTTCCGGCTGCACCTGATCGCCGTCGCCGAGAATATAAACTCTCGTATTGGCAATCGCCCGTCCGATCGAAAGCGATCCTTCCCCCGGATTGATGACGCCGCTTGTCGCGACGACGGTGTTTTCCGTCGGGCCGTAGTTGTTGACGATCGTGTACGGCTGTTTCACCGCCCGCTTCAGCTTGTCGCCGCCGACGAGAAGCATGCGGAGAGAGGTATTTTCCAGCTCCATAAATTGTTCGGCCAGCTGCGTCGGCAGGAAGGTGATGGTCACGCCGTTCTCCTCGAAATAGTGATTTAAGCGGGTGATATCCAGCCGGATCGCTTCGTCAATGACGTGAAGCTCCGCGCCGATGGTCCATGTCGGGAACATTTCCCAGATGGAGGCGTCAAAACCGAAGCCCGCGTATTTGGCGCTTTTATCATCCGCCGTCATGGCGAATGCGTCGTGATGCCAGAAGCACAGGTTTACCAGCGCATGGTGTTCGACCATGACACCCTTCGGCTGTCCGGTCGTTCCTGACGTGTAAATCATATAAGCGAGATGATCCGCCGTTGTTTCCGTCTGCGGGTTCGCTTCATCGTTTTCATCAAGCGGCAGGCTCAGAATGGAGCGTCCGCCGTCAAGCAGAATCGTTTCTCCTTTGTAGCTGTCCGGCACGTCCAGCGCTTCCTGTGTGAGAAGAAGCTTGGCTCCGCTGTCCTGCAGAATGTAGCTGATCCGCTCTTCCGGGTATTCGGGGTCAATCGGCACAAATGCCGCGCCCGCTTTCAGGACGCCGAGTACGCCCGCGGCCATTTCCAAGGACGGTTTCGTCAAAATGCCGACACGTTCGTCAGCCGTGACGCCGCAGTCCAAGAGAATACGCGCGATGCGGTTCGCCCTTGCGTTCAGCTCGCCGTACGTCCATTTCGCGCCGTTGTATGCCGCGGCCGGCCGGTTCGCGTAGCGGGCGGCCGTTTCTTCAAAGAGACGGTGAACCGTTTTGTCCCGCGGCACAGAAATTGTTTTTCCTTTCCATGCGTTGAGGAGAGCTTGTTTTTCAGCATCGCTGATCAGTGAAATCTCAGGCAGCTTTCTGTCCGGACTTTCTGCCGCTTGCTTCAGAATCCGCAGGAACCCGGCGCTCCACTTTTTAATTGTTTCTTTTTTAAACAGATCAGCCGCATATTCAAACTGAAGGCCGAGGCCTTCTTGATCCGTAAAGCCGCCGAGTGTCAGATCGAATTTCGCCGTGCCTTGGTTCGACTCATACGGAGTGATGCGCAGGTTCTCCAGTTCCAGTGTTTCTTTATCCGGATCTTCTGTCGTCACCATGACTTGGAACAACGGATTTCGGCTCATATCTCTCGGCAGGTCAAGCTTCCCGATCAGATCCTCAAACGGATAATCCTGATGCGCCAGCGCGTCGAGATTGGTTTGTTTCACCCGTTCGAGCAGCCCGGCGAAGGTCTGCTCTTTGCGCGTTTCATTGCGAAGCGCAAGCGTATTGACAAACATCCCCGGCATTTCCTGAACTTCGGCGCTCGTTCTTCCGGCTGTCACCGAGCCGATAATGATATCGCGCTGCCCCGTGATTTTGCTCAAAAAGACATGGAACGCGGCGTGAAGCACCATATGAAGAGTCGCTCCCGATGATTCCATTAATTCACGCACCGCTTTTTCCGTTTCACGCCCCGCTCTGAAACGGACGGATTGTCCTTTAAAACTTTGGACCGGCGGACGGGGAAAATCAGTCGGCAGATTCAATTCAGGAAGCTCGCCGGAAAATGCGGAGAGCCAATAACGCTCATGGTCTTTCATCCGTTCGGCCTGCTCAGGTTCATTCTGCCAGACGGCGAAGTCTTTATAGTGCAGGTTCGGCGACGGCAGACTTCCCCCTTTATAAAGGTGAGCGAGCTCTTTGACCAGCATGCTTCTGGACACGCCGTCGGCAATAATATGATGCATATCCAGCAGCAGCAGGTGTTTCTTTTCATTCAGTCTGACAAGAGCGGCCCGAATGAGCGGAGCAGCGCTCAGATCAAACGGCTTAATGAATGCCTGAATGATTAGATTTGCTTTCTCCTCGTCCGCTGCTTCAAAGATATGCAGGTCAATGTCAGCCTGTTCTGCGATCTGCTGCATCGGGCGGCCGTTTTGATCGATAAAGGACGTCCGCAAAGATTCGTGGCGATTGATCATCTGATTGAGGGCTTCCTGAAGCCTTGAAATATTGACTTCTCCTTCCATCAGAAGAACGGACGGCATATTATAGCTGATTGTCTCCCGGTCAAGCTGGTTCAGGACGTACATCCGTTTTTGGGCGGATGATAACGGGTACGCGTCTGCACTGTCGGCCGGCGTGATCATCCGATATCCCTCAGATAACGCCGATTTTTCGATATATGCGGCAAGCAGGCGGACAGTCGGCTGTTCGAACAGCGCTTTTAACGGAACCGTTTTGTCCAGTTCTGCCTGAATATTGGCGAGGAGCATCATGCCTTTTAAAGAGTGCCCGCCATAATCGAAGAAATTATCGTCGATGCCGAGCGTATCTATACCGAGTGTCTGTTTCCAAATGCGGCACAACTTTTCCTCCAATTCCGTTTCCGGCAAGGCTGAAGCTGTTTGCGCCGTTTGGCTGACGCCCGGTTTCGGAAGGGCGTTTTTATCGGTTTTTCCGTTTGCTGTGAGCGGAATGCGGTCTACTTGCACGAAATAAGCCGGAAGCATATGAGACGGCAATGTTTCGGAAAGCTGTTTGCGAAGCTCAGAGCCTTTCAGCTCGCTGCCGGCTTTATAGTACGCGCACAGTTCCGGCAGCCCGCCTTCGCTGACTGCGAGAACGACCGCCTCCTGAATGCCGTTTACGCTTAACAGCACGGTTTCAACCTCTTTTAATTCGATGCGGTAGCCCCGGATTTTCACCTGATCATCCGCACGGCCGATAAATTCAATCGTCCCGTCAGGAAGCCTGCGGACGACATCTCCCGTTTTGTACATGAGGCTGTCCGGTGAAAAAGGATTTGAGAGAAATTTCTCCGCCGTCAGCTGCGGACGGTGAAGATATCCTCTGGCAAGCCCCTTCCCGGTAATATAAAGCTCGCCGCTTGCGCCCGGAGGAACGAGCTGCATTGCTCCGTCCAATACAAGCGCGCCGGTATTCGCGATCGGGCGGCCGATGACGGGACACTGCTCATATTGATCAAGGCGCTCCATATTGATCCGTCCGGCAATGGCGCCGATCGTCGTTTCCGTCGGCCCGTAGTGATTGATGAAGTCGGTATGGGCGTATACGTCATGAAACTTGCGGACATCGGACGTGATGATCTTTTCTCCGCCGAGCACCACTAAACGAAGCGGGCTGAAACGGCGTTCTGCCGCAAAACGGGCTGTATTGACGATCATATGGAACAATGACGGCGTCAGTTTCATATACGTAATGCCGTTTTTCTGTATATACTCACCAAGCTGATCAGGCGCGGTGTACGTCTCTTTCGGCACAATGTGCAGCTCGCCGCCCGCCTGAAGAATAGGGAATATAGCCGTATAGCCGAGATCAAATGCGTAAGAAGACAGCAGCACAGATTTGTCAGCTTCGGTCAAACCGGCTTCACGGCTGAACCATGTGACATAATTGATTAGATTGCGGTGCTCCAGCTGGACGCCTTTCGGTTTGCCCGTTGTTCCCGAGGTATAAATGATATAGGCAAGCTGGTCGGCGCCGGGATTCGTTTCAAGCCGGCCGGCGCTTTCGTTCTGCCATTCTCCGTCTTCCATTACGACCGTTTTTCCTTTATAAACGGCGGCCGCGGTCATGTTTCTCTCATTGACGACCAGAAGCTTCGTTCCGCTGTCTTCAAGAGAGTAGCGGATTCTCTCTTCAGGAGTCTCCGGATCAATCGGGAGAAATGCCGCTCCGGCTTTCATGATGCCGAGAATCGCGGTAATCAAGTCGGCCGAACGATCCATCATAATGGCCACGATGTCCTCACTGGCCGTTCCGCAAGCCTGAAGGTGGCGGGCAAACCGGTTCGAGCGTTCATCAAGCTCACGATATGTCAGACTTGTTCCGCCCGCAACCGCCGTGAGATCAGGCGTTTTTTGCGCTTGCCGTTCAAACAGCGAAACAAAAGTGCCCTCAGGCAGATCCGCTTCCGTACGTTTTTCATCAGAAAGGAGCGCTTCCCGTTCAGGAGCGGACAGCAGGCTTGCATCAGCCAGCTGAATATCCGGATTTTCAGCGCAGGCTTTAATCAGATTGACAAAATGAGCGCTCCAGCGGCGGATGGTTTCGTCCGCAAATAAGGCTTTCGCATAATCAAAGCTCAATCCGACCTCTTCTCCGCGTTCAGCCGCTTCTAAGGAAAGATCAAATTTAGCGACATGATGATGCATAGAGTATGAAGAAATCTCCAAATCTCCGAGCCGCAGGGCCGGGATCTCCATGTTCTGCATATTAAATAACACGCTGAACAGCGGACTCCGGCTTGTGTCCCTCGTTAACGGCAGTTTTTCAATTAATTCTTCAAGCGGATAGCTTTGATGCTCAAAAGCTTGAAGGCTCGCCGTTTTCACCTCATCCAGAAATTGTTTGAACGTTTTTTTGCCGGCAGGATGCGATCGGAGCGCAACTGTGTTGACAAACATGCCCGGCACGTCTTGGAGATCAGGATGCTGTCTTCCTGCCGCCGGAGACCCGACTATGATGTCTTCCTGACCCGAATATTTGGACAGCAGCACTTGAAAAGCGGCTAACAAGAACATGTACATCGTCGTATCCGTATCAGCCAGCAGCTTCTTAATCTGCGCCGTCACCTGTTTATCAAGCCCGAAGATGACGCGTTCCCCTTCAAAACTGCGCTCGGCAGGACGCGGGAAATCAAGCGGCAGATCCAGCACCGGCAGATCGCCTTTGAACGTATCAAGCCAGTAGGCTTCGCGCTGTTCGAGATTTGCTTTTTCACGCTGCCAGATTGAAAAATCCTTATAATGAATCTTTGGCAGCGCAAGCTCCGTGCCTTGATAAAGCTTCGCAAGATCACCGATGAAAATGCCCATTGAGCTTCCGTCCGTAATAATGTGGTGCATGTCAATCAGCAGAAGATGCCGGTCTTCTTCAAGCCGGATCAGCTTCGAACGGACAAGCGGCGCGCGGTTGAGCGCAAACGGCCTGATAAAGGCTTTTGTCAGCTCTTCTGCATCTTCTTCCCGGCCCTCGGCGGTTTCAAGCTCAAACGACACATTTTTATGAATGGTCTGCACAACTTCTCCATCTGCCATGTCAAACGACGTACGCAGTGTCTCATGACGGTTGATTAATGCCTGCATGGCCTCCTCAAGACGCTTTTTGTCTACTGATCCTTCCAGCAAAAGTACAGCAGGGACGTTGTAGCTCGTGCTGGCCTGTCCGAGCTGATTAAGGATATACATCCTGCGCTGTGCTGAGGAAACAGGATAAAGCTTCTGATAAGGCGCTTGTCGGATCGGTTCAAACTGCTGTTCCTCCTCGCTCTCATGCTGCAAATAATGCGCAAGCTCCTGAATGGTCGGCTTTTCAAATAACACTTTAATCGGCACTTCTTTTTGAAAGTGCTCCTGGATTTTAGCGGTCATCATCATGGCTTTTAAAGAATGTCCGCCAATCGTGAAGAAATTGTCAGTCACACCCGCTTTTACACCGAGAATGCCTTCCCAAATGTCCGCGAGTTTCTGCTCCGCTTCCGTTTTCGGCGCTTCGTATTCTTTTTGAACGGCTTCAGCCTGAGGCTCAGGCAGCGCTTTTCTATCAATCTTTCCGTTCGCCGTCAGCGGAAACTGATTCATCTGGATGAAGTGCGCGGGAATCATATATTCCGGAAGTGATTCCGAAAGCGTTTTGCGCAGGTCTTCCGGCGAAAGGGCTTGGTCTGCGGTAAAGTAAGCGCAGATTTCATTTTCATCCGCTTTATTTTTCCGGATCACAGCCGCAGATTCCGTCACATTCTCCGCCTGGCTGATTTTCGCCTCGATTTCGCCGAGCTCGATTCTGAAACCGCGGACCTTTACTTGGTTGTCAATTCTGCCGAGAAACTCGATCGTGCCGTCCGGAAGCCACTTCGCCAAGTCCCCCGTCCGGTATATCATTTCATCCGGTCTGAACGGATCGCGGACAAACTGCTTCTCCGTTAATTCAGGCAGATTCACATAGCCCCTTGCCACTCCGCTTCCGCCGACGCACAGCTCACCGGGCGCGCCGATCGGCTGGAGGTTGCGGTTTTCATCCATAATGTACGCAGTGGAATTTCCGATCGGCTTCCCGATCGGGATCGAGCCGTCGTAGTCCTGATCAATGAGAAAACTCGTCGAAAACGTCGTATTCTCCGTCGGCCCGTAGCCGTTCCAAAGCGACAGCTCCGGTGATGCCTTCCTCACTTTGCTGACGATATGCGGCACAAGCGCATCACCGCCGATGATGAGGTGCCGGAGCGTGTTAAACATGCCGGCATCCTTTTGGGCAAGCTGATTAAACAGCGGAGACGTCAGCCACATGGTCGTGATCCGCTGCTCTTTCAGAAATTGGGCAAATTGTCCGGCGTCAAGCAGCGTCTCTTTTTTCACCGGGTGCAATGACGCTCCGTTCAGCAATGCGCCGAAGACTTCGAAGGTTCCGGCATCGAAGCTGACGGCTCCCGTTTGCGCCATCCGGTCTTCTTCATGAACCGGCACGTAATTCGAATGTTTGACGAGCCTGATGATATTTCTGTGTTCAATCATGACGCCTTTCGGTTTGCCGGTCGATCCGGATGTATACATGATATACGCCAAGTCGTTGCCGCCGGCCGGAAGATTCAAGTCTGTTCCGCTTACCGTTTCATCCGCGCTTTCATCCAGCATGACGACCGGGACTTGCAATGCGCCCGCTTGTTCTTGATAGTCCTGAACTGTCAGCACGAGCCGAATTGAGCTGTCTTCCGCCATAAAGCGGAGACGGTCCTCCGGAAAAGCCGGATCAATCGGCACATATGCGCCGCCTGCTTTTAGGACGGCAAGCATTCCGACAACGGTTTCCGCAGACCGGTCGTTCATAATAGCGGCGGTCCGGCCTTTTTCCAGCCCGCTCTTCACAAGGTGTCTCGCCAGGCGGTTGGCCGCTTCGTTCACTTCACGGTAGGTCCATTCGCGTCCCGCTTCTTTTATCGCGATGCTTGCAGGCGTCCGGTTTGCCTGTGCTTCAAACAAACGGTGAACGGCCTCCTCTTCCGGAAGCGCCGTTTTCGTATCATTGAATACCTCAACAATCTGCCGCTCTTCTTCGCCTGAAACAAGGCCGAGTTCCCGCACGGGCGCGTCAGGCGTTCCGACCGCGGCTTTCATCATGCGGGTCAGATGGTGCGCCGTTCGTTCGATGGCATCATGAGCGAAAGCCGCTCCGTTGTATTTGATTTTGACAGTCCACGTTTTTCCCGGATACACGATGAGATTGAAATCAAAGCTCGTCTGCTCAAAAGCATGTTCAACTTTAATGGAAAAGCCGAGTCTTTCCTCCATGCCCCCGTTTTCCAGCTCTTTGTCCAGCGGATAGTTTTCAAACGCGACCAAATGATTTAAGAGGCTGCCGTCCAGGGCGGAGCGCTTTTGAATGTCATAGAGCGGCACATAATCATAGCGCTCGGCTTCCACGGCGTTTTTCTGAACTGCCGCCATCACGTCCGAAAAGGCTGCATCTTTGTCAATCTTGATTCTGACGGGAATTGTATTGATGAACAGCCCCGCCATCGTTTCTATTCCGTTGATTTCTGAAGGACGGCCTGATACGACGGTGCCGAACACCACATCGTCTGTATAGTTGTATTTGCTGAGCACCGCACCCCAAACGGCCTGAAACAGGTTAGGCCCCGTGACTTGATGCCGGTTGGCGGTCTGCTGAATCTGCGCGACCAGCTCCTCATCCCAGACAAAAGAATATTCTTCATTTTGGTAGTCTTTCTTTTCTGCTGCCAGACGGCCCGGGAGCAGGCTCGGCTGTTCGAAATCCGCCAGGCGGCTGCTCCAATATTGTTCCGCCTCCTCATAATCCCGGCCTCCGAGCCATTTGATATAGTCAGAGTAAGGTTTGCCCTGGCTTCCCCCGGCGGGCCGGCCGGCACGAAGCGCTTCATAGTTTTGAAACAGGCTTTTCATCAAAACGCCCATACTCCAGCCGTCCATGACGATATGATGATTGCTCCAGACGAGATACAGCTCCTTCTCACTGAGTCTGAACACCGCCGCTTTAAAAAGAATATCCTTCGCCAGATGAAAGCCCTGCTGCTGCACGCCGCGTTTATAGCGTTCGATATACTCAGTTTGGCGCGCTTCATCTAATTGACTGATATCTTCATAGTGCACCTTCGTCTTCCGCTCCGCTAATACGACTTGGCGCGGTTTTTGAAGCTGCTGGTGCACGAATACCGTACGCAGGATGTCATATGTCCGGATCAGCTCATTGACGCTTTTTTCAAACAGCTCAAGCTGAAAGCTTCCGTGAATCCTAAGCTCTAATTGTGTGAAGTAGGAGGAAGAATGCGGATCAAGCAGCGCATGATACAGCATTCCCTCCTGCATCGGTGTGAGTGCATACACCTTTTGAATTGATTTTTTGCTCATATGTCACCTCTGTCTTTTCTGTTAGAGAATTTCCATTAATTTATCAAGTTCATCAAGCGTCAGATCATCATCGCCAAGATCACTAGGCGTAAGCTCAGATCCGTCTTGGGCCAAGCAGTGATCTATGATTTTCAGGAGGTACCCTTTAAAGCTGTCACTGAACGATTGAATGGTTTTTTCATGAAATTCGAGAGAATGATAGGCAAACGTCATCGTCATCTGCCCATTTTCTATAAATCCGACAATATCAAGCGCATTCGGCTTCTCTGTGTCAGGGCTCAGCGATTGCCCTGACGGCATCCCGGATCTTGTAAATAAACCGGAATCCGACATCTCATTAAACTGGCCTAAGTAGTTAAAGCTGATATCCGGATCAATCTCAAATGAAAGATTCTCTTTATGCTCAGGCGCCGTTACATAACGCAGAATGCCGTAGCCGACTCCTTTGTTCGGGATGTGTCTGATGTCTTCTTTCATTTGTTTCAGCTGATATGAAAGATCGTCGGCGTGCTTCATCTCAAGGATCATCGGATACATGCTCGTAAACCATCCGACCGTCCGGGTGATATTCAAGCCGTCAAGAATGTCTTCGCGCCCGTGGCCTTCCAAATGAACGCCGATCGTGTCTTCCCCCGTCCACTCTTTCAGCGCCAGTCCGAGCGCCGTGAGCAGGATGTCGTTCATTTCGGTGTGATAGGCTTCATGTACGTTTGTCGTCAGCTGTTCAGTTTGTTCAGGCGTCAGAGAGAAGCTGACTGTTCTCGTATGTCTCATGCGCTGATCACCAGACTGCCTGTCTTTCGGAAGCTGAGTGCATACCTCTTTTTCCTCAAGCTCTCTCCAGTAATCCGCTTCTTTCAGAAACGCCTTCGTATTTGCGTATTCTTTGATTCTCTCAGCAAATTCGGCGAATGAATGTGTTTTCGGCGGCAGCGCCGGTTCATTGCCTTGCTTCAGCTGCGTATAAACGGACGTGAAATCCTCCAGTAAAATCCGCCAAGATACACCATCCACGACTAAGTGATGGATTGCGAGAAGAAGGTGGTCTCCATCTTCAGCCCGGAAGAGCCCGGCCTTCAAGAGATGTCCTGTTTCCAGTGAAATACTGCTTTGAAGACGGTCTGCTTCCCTTTCGATACGGTCCTCATGGTCTTCAGCAGGTCCGTTCAGCTCAAAGACGTTCAGTTCAGCAGACGCATCCTCAAGCCCTCTGTAATACGGTTTTTGTTCACGATAAATCATCCGGAGCGCATCATGGTGCACCGTCAGGACATGTAATGTTTTTTCTGTTATCTCCGGATCAAAGCCGTCTTTCGCGTGAAGCATGACGGATTGGTTCCAGTGGTGTTTGTCCGTGAAGTTTCGTTCAAAGAACCAGCGCTGGATCGGCGTTAACTCCGCTTCGCCTTCGACAGGGCCCTGGTCGGCCTGCTTGCCTTCCGTCCGCTCCACATAAGAGACAAGCTCTTCGATGGTCGGATGCTGGAAGAGATCCTTCATCTCCAGCTTGTAGCCGTGCTGGTTCAGACGGCTCGCCATTTGGATGCCTTTGATCGAGTCGCCGCCGAGCGTGAAGAAATTATCGCTTACGCCGATCTGGTCAAGACCGAGCACTTCCTGCCAAATGTCTGAAAGCAGCGTCTCCATCTCCGTTTCCGGCGCTTTATATACGGCGCTTCCCGCTTCAATGTCAGGCGCCGGCAGGGCTTTTTTGTCAATCTTTCCGTTTGCGGTGACCGGAAGCTCGTCCATCTCCACCCAGAACGCCGGCACCATGTAGTCAGGCAGCGTGTCTTTCAGCGCGGCTTTGAGCGCTTCAATATCGTCCTGCCGAGGCGCGACATAGGCGCAAAGCGCGGTATTGCCCGCTTTGTCTTCCACCGCCGTCACCGCTGCGTCATGAACGTCCGCAAGCTGGGCGAGGCGGACTTCGATTTCTGAAAGTTCGATCCGGTAGCCCCGCACTTTGACCTGCTGGTCGATACGGCCGATGTATTCGATGCCGCACTGCGCGTTCCATTTGACGAGGTCGCCGGTCCGGTACATGCGCTCGCCGGGCACGAACGGATCTGCGGTAAACCGCTTCGCCGTTTCTTCTTCACGGTTCAGGTATCCGCGCGCAAGACCGCGGCCGGCCACACACAATTCACCGGCAATGCCTTCCGGCTGTACCTGATCGCCGTCGCCGAGAATATAAACTCTCGTATTGGCAATCGCCCGTCCGATCGAAAGCGATCCTTCCTCCGGATTGATGACGCCGCTGGTCGCGACGACGGTGTTTTCCGTCGGGCCGTAGTTGTTGACGATCGTGTACGGCTGTTTCACCGCCCGCTTCAGCTTGTCGCCGCCGACGAGAAGCATGCGGAGAGAGGTATTTTCCAGCTCCATAAATTGTTCGGCCAGCTGCGTCGGCAGGAAGGTGATGGTCACGCCGTTCTCCTCGAAATAGTGATTTAAGCGGGTGATATCCAGCCGGATCGCTTCGTCAATGACGTGAAGCTCCGCGCCGATGGTCCATGTCGGGAACATTTCCCAGATGGAGGCGTCAAAACCGAAGCCCGCGTATTTGGCGCTTTTATCATCCGCCGTCATGGCGAATGCGTCGTGATGCCAGAAGCACAGGTTCACCAGCGCATGGTGTTCGACCATGACACCCTTCGGCTGTCCGGTCGTTCCTGACGTGTAAATCATATAAGCGAGATGATCCGCCGTTGTTTCCGTCTGCGGGTTCGCTTCATCGTTTTCATCAAGCGGCAGGCTCAGAATGGAGCGGCCGCCGTCAAGCAGGATCGTTTCTCCTTTGTAGCTTTCCGGCACGTCCAGCGCTTCCTGTGTGAGAAGAAGCTTGGCGCCGCTGTCCTGCAGAATGTAGCTGATCCGCTCTTCCGGGTATTCGGGATCAATCGGCACAAATGCCGCGCCCGCTTTCAGGACGCCGAGTACGCCCGCGGTCATTTCCAAGGACGGTTTCGTCAAAATGCCGACACGTTCGTCAGCCGTGACGCCGCAGTCCATGAGGATACGCGCGATGCGGTTCGCCCTTGCGTTCAGCTCGCCGTACGTCCATTTCGCGCCGTTGTATGCCGCGGCCGGCCGGTTCGCGTGGCGGGCGGCCGTTTCTTCAAAGAGACGGTGAACCGTTTTGTCCCTCGGCACAGAAATTGTTTTTCCTTTCCATGCGTTGAGGAGAGCTTGTTTTTCTGTTTTATTCACCAATGAAAGCTCAGAAAGCTTCGCAGCCGGATTTTCCGCTGCGGCTTCTAACAGTTGAAGCCAGTAATGCTTCCATGTCTCTGCCGTTTCCGGTTTAAACAGCCCGGTGTTATATTCAAGCACAAACGTTAAGCCTTCGTCTGTGTCCTCAGCCGTCATTGTCAGGTCAAACTTGGCTGTTTTTCTGTCAAACGGATGGTGCTTCAGCTCAATTCCTTCCATGACCAGATCTTCAGCATTTGCGTTTTGCATTGAGAATACCGCATCGAACAGCGGATTTCGGCTCGTATCACGCTGCACCTCAATCTTTTGCAGAAGGTCCTCAAGCGGATAATCCTGCGCATCAAATGCACGTAAAGCGGTTTGTTTTACTTCTTCAAGATAATCTGTGAACGTTTTGTCCGCTTCCGGATACGACCGAAGCGCGAGTGTATTCACAAACACACCGATGACGTTAGCGAGATCCGCATGTGACCGTCCCGCAACCGGAGAGCCGACAATAATGTCATGCTGTCCGCTCAATTTTGAGAGAAAAGCGCTGTATGACGCCAGCAGCACCATGTACATGGTAGAATCCGTTTGTTTCGCAAGACTGCGAAGAGCCGACGTCTGTTCCCCAGTCAGAGAAAAGACCAGCTTGTCTCCTTCAAAGGTTTGCACGGCCGGACGGCTGTAATCAGCCGGCAGCGTCAATACCGGAAGCTCGCCGTCAAGCTCCCGAAGCCAATGCTCCTCCTGCTTGCGGTACTGCTCTGATTGAATAAATTTCTGCTGCCATACCGCATAGTCTTTATAATGAATCCGGAGCGGCTCAAGCGTTTCGCCGCCATACAAGCGGGACAGTTCATCTATCAGCACGCCGACTGAAGCGCCGTCCGAAATGATATGGTGCATATCAAACAGCAGCAGGTGGTCATGTTCAGCCAGCTTGACCAGTCCCGTTCTGACGAGAGGAAGCTGATCCAGGCGGAACGGCCGGATAAAGCTCTGAATAATCCGTTCAGCATCTTCTTCAGAGGCTTCATAATATTCCATGTCGATATCAGCTTCCGCCCATATGCGCTGAACCGTTTCTCCATCCTTTATGTCAAATGTCGTTCTGAAGGCTTCATGACGTTCTGTCAGCTGTTTCATGACGGATTTCAGCTTTTCTGCATCAAGCTTTCCTTTTAAGCGGAGCACAGACGGCATGTTATAGCTTGTTTCAGCGCCTTCCAGCTGCTGAAGCACAAACATCCGCTTCTGCGGTGAAGAAACCGGATACGTTTCCCGCTCGGCAGCCGGTGCGATGCTCTCTGCCGTTTTCCGCTCAGCCCCTTCAATCAGCTGCGCCAGCCCCGCAGCCGTCGGAGAAGTGAACAGATCCTTTAAGGTAAGCTGCACGCCGAATGTCTTCTGGATAAGGGCCAGCAGTTTCATCCCTGCTAACGAGTGGCCCCCGATCTCAAAGAACTGATCATGGACGCCGACCCGCTCCATTTGCAGCACCTCAGCCCAAATATCCGCCAGTTTTTGTTCTGTTTCATTGCGCGGCGCCGTATATGACACGTCATTCGCTGCGGTCACATCCGGCATCGGCAGCGCCCGCCTGTCGATTTTTCCGTTCCCTGTAAGAGGCAGTTCATCCAATTGAATAAAGACGGACGGAATCATATAAGCCGGAAGATCCTTCTCCGTATGCTCCCTCAGCTCCCGGGAAGAGATTTCCCTGAGGCCGACAACATACGCGCAAAGAAGTTTGTCACCCGCGCCCTGATCCACAGCGAGCACAATGCATTCCTGAATCTGGTCATGACTTTGAAGCTGATGCTCAATTTCGCCAAGCTCAATCCGCTGACCGCGAATTTTCACCTGATGGTCGATACGTCCGATAAACTCGATATCGCCATTCGGAAGCCATCTGGCCAAGTCGCCCGTTTTATACATCCGTTCACCTTCCTTAAACGGATGCTTTACAAATTTTTCTTCCGTCAGTTCAGGGCGGTTGTAGTAGCCTTCTACGAGACCTTCCCCGCTGACGCACAGCTCTCCCGCGATACCCGCCGGCTGAATGCGTCCGGCTGAGTTCATGATAAAGACTTCCGTATTGCTGACCGGTTTCCCGATCGGAACGGAGAGCGTATCCTCTTCAATGACATCCACCGGATGGTATGTCGCAAACACCGTGCTTTCCGACGGGCCGTACATATGAAGCAGTCTTCCTTTTCCGACTGCCGCAAGCGCCTTTTTGACATGTTCTACAGACGCTCTTTCGCCCCCGAACATGATTTTCCGAAGCGTCGTCAGACAGGACGGCTCCATATCAACAAGCAGGTGGAACAGGGCCGTCGTAATCATCAGAATGCTGACGTTCTCCCGTTTGATCACACGGGACAGACGTGACATATCCAGCACCGTATCTTTCGGGACGATTACAAGCTTTGCACCGTTTAACAGCGAACCGAACATATCAAACATAAAAGCGTCAAAGACGTAGTTTGACAGACCGAGCACTGTGTCCTCTTCAGAAACGGTCAAATAGTTCGTGTTTTTTACCGTCCGCAAAATGTTGGCATGTGTGACGATGTTTCCTTTCGGCGTTCCCGTCGTGCCCGATGTATAAGTGAGATTGGCAATCGTTTTGGAATCAAACGGCAATGCTGGATTGCAAGAGTCCTTTTCATAGTTCGCCTCATCATCAGCAAGCACAATGACGCCTTGAAAACCGGCCTTTTCCGCAAGCAGCTTGAGGCTTTGCTGAGTCAGGAGCACATTCGCCCCGCTGTCGCGGAAGAAATGCTGAATCCGCTGAACCGGATGCTCAGGATCAATCGGCACATAGGCGGCCCCCGCTTTTAACACAGCCATAATGGAAACAATCATATCCATTGACCGTTCACACAGAACAGCCGCGGTTTTCCCGCCGCCTCCGACTGAAAGAATATGCCGCGCAAGCCTGTTGGCGCGTTCATTCAGCTGCTGATACGACAGGGTTTCCCCTTCGAACTGAAGAGCCGTCCGGTCAGGGTTCTTTCGGGCCTGTTCTTCAAAGATCTGCACGATCGTTTGCTCTTTCGGGTATACCGTGCGTTCCGGGTTGAACTGCTGTAATTGAGTCAAAGCCTCCCGTTCAGAAAGCAGATCATATTCGCTGATTTTCACATCCGGCTGAGCTGCCGCGCTCTCCAGCAGACGGACATAGTGCGCAAGCATGCGATCCGCAGTTGAGCGCTTAAACAGCTTCGTGCAATAATCCAAATCAAGCGCAAGGCCTTCCGCTGTTTCCCGAGCCTGCATGGTCAGGTCGAATTTGGCGATATTGAAGTTTGTTTCATGAAGAGACAGCGTCAGATTACCGATCTCCGGAATACCGTCCGAAGCATTTTGCAGACTGAACATCGTGTCAAATATCGGATGCCTGCTCATATCCCGGGGCACGTTCAGCTCCTCGGTCAGCCACTCAAACGGATAATCCTGATGAGAAAACGCATCCAGCACCTGCTTGCGCACATGACCTAACAAGCCGGCAAATGTCTGATCCTGCTTTACGGAGCTTCGCAGCGCGAGCGTGTTGACAAACATCCCGATAAGCCCCTCGGTATCAGAGTGATTTCTTCCCGCTGACGGTGTTCCCACGATGATGTCTTCCTGTCCCGAATAATTAGAAAGCAGCGTGTAGTATGCTGATAACAGCACCATGTAAAGGGTGGCTCCGTTTTTCTCGGCAAGCTTCTGCAGCCGTTCCCGCAGCATTTTCGGCAGCTTGGCGGACACGCGGTCACCTTCAAAGCTTTGCACCTGCGGCCGCGGATAATCAGGGAGCAGCTGAAGCACCGGCAGTTCGCCGCTGAAGACTTCTTTCCAGTACGCCCGCTCCTTCTTGTAGCCTTCTTTCGCCCGTTCCGCCTGCCATACGGCATAATCTTTATATTGAATGCGCAATTCAGGCAGCTGATTTCCGCCGTAGATGTCAGCCAGTTCCTTCAGCATGATGGAAATAGACACTCCGTCAGAAATCAGGTGATGCATATCAAACAGCAGCATATGGCAATTGTGACCGAGCGTTTGCAGGCCGATTCTGAACAGCGGCGCCTCAGATAAATCAAAACGGCGCACAAAGTCCTTCATGACCTGTTCATTCGTTCTTCCGCGCGCTTCGATCATTTCAATATGAAACGGAACATGTTCGTGAATCACCTGTCTCGGCGTGCCGTCCTCTGATTGAAACGATGTTCTGAGCGCTTCATGCCTGCTGATTAAGGCAGAAAATGCACGCTCAAGCTTTTCACGGTCTAAAGCGCCCTCAATCATGGCCGCAGCCGGCATGTTATATCCGACTCCCGCGTCTTCAAATTGGCTCGCGATATAAGTCCGCTGCTGAGCGAGCGAAAGCGGATAGCTCGCCTGCTTCTCAGCCGGCTCAATCGCACTGAATGCCGGTCCTTCGTTTCGGTTTTCCGCATAATCGGCAAGCGCTGCAATCGTCGGATGCTCAAACAAGTATTGCAGCGGAATTTCAACGCCCATTTGCTTATGAATTTTCGTCAGAAGCGTCATGGCCTTTAATGAATGACCGCCTGACTCGAAGAAATGATCATAAATGCCCGCCTTGTCCATTCCGAGGACTTCCTGCCAGATGACGGTGAGCATTTCCTCCGTTTCATTTCTCGGCGCGGCATATTCGGACGAGCTGACAGCCTGCACATCAAGCGCAAACAGCTTTTTGCGGTCCGCCTTCCCGCTCGGCGTGAGCGGGATTTCGTCCGTTTTTGTAAAGTAAGCGGGCACCATGTAATCAGGAAGGTGCTTTGACACATACTCTCTGTACTCGGCAGGGTGAAACTCGGTTCCTTTTTCCTGAACGATATATGCGCAGACATCTAAGCTGCCCTGCTGATCCGGCCGTGCCAGCACGACGGCCTGCGCCGCGCCCGGAGCTTTTCTGAGCACCGTTTCAATTTCTCCCAGCTCAATGCGGTAGCCGCGGACTTTCACCTGATCATCTTCACGGCCGATATATTCGATCGTCCCGTCCGGCAGCCAGCGCGCCATATCACCCGTGCGGTACATGCGGCCGCTTCCGTTAAACGGATCCTGCAAAAACTTCTCTGCGGTCAAATCCGGCAGATTTAAATAGCCGCGGCCTACACCGTCACCCGCGATATACAGCTCACCGGCCGTGCCGTCGGGCTGAAGCCGCTGGTGCTTATCCAATATATACAGACGGGCGTTGCCGAGCGGTTTTCCGATCGGAACGTATGCCGCCTGTTGATTCATTCCGTTATCGGCTGACACCTGATGCACGGACGCATCTACGCACGTTTCTGTCGGCCCGTAGACATTCGTCAGACGCGGCGCCCTGCCCGATTGATGAAAGAGCGTCATCAGCTGCTCGGCAACAGCCGCGGACAGGCCCTCTCCCCCAATGAGCATGTGGCGCAATTCAATTCCGCTGACATCTCCCGCCGCAACCATCATCTGCAGATGCGCAGGCGTTCCGTCAGTGGCTTCAATCCGGTTTTGACGATAATAGTCCAGCAGTGCCGAGCCATTCGTCACAGTCGTTTTCGGCACGATATAAAGCGTCTGTCCCAAAAGAAGCGAGGCAAAAATCTGTTTGACGGACGCATCAAAATGAAACGGAGCCAAAAGCGCCATTCTTAACGTCTGCTCACCGCATTGATAAATCTCCTGCTGCAGTGATTGCACCAAATGATGAACTTGCCGGTGCTCAATCATCACGCCTTTCGGACGCCCCGTTGTACCTGACGTGTAGATGATGTAAGCCAGCCGGTCTGATTGTGTGCTGACACCGTCCGCAGCCGTCTCATACTGAACAGCCTCGTCAAAATCAATCCGTTCGGCATCCGTTGCAGGCGCCTGTATTCCGGCCTCCGTCAGAACAGCCTTCGCTCCGCTGTCCTCCAAAATGTACTGAATCCGATCCGCCGGAAAATCAGGATCTATCGGCACATAGGCGCCGCCCGCTTTCAAAATTCCCAATATTGCCGCAATGATACGCTCAGAACGGCCAAGCACCACCGCGACAGGAGAATCGGCTGATATCCCGGCTTGAAGAAGGCGTCCGGCAATACGGCCTGATTGTTCATGCAATGTGCGATAGGACAATGTTCGGCCTTCATACACAACCGCGGGTTTGTCAGACAGTGACTTCACTTTCTCTTCAAACAGCCCCGGTATCGTCATCTCCTTGCGGTAATTCACCGGATTGCCGGAGGCTCGTTTCAGCAGCCGCTCTTTCTCGGATTCAGAAAGAAGAGTAAGTTCATCAATTATGCGATCAGGAGATGAAATCGCATCTTCAATCAGCGTGATCAAACGTTCAGAAACAGATTCAATCTCTTCCCCCTTGAAAATGTCGCTGCGATAGTCAAAATCAATCGTCAATTTCCCGGTGTCCCATCGTTCCTTCACATGAATCGAAATATCATTTGTACCGCTTCCGCTGAAAATAGGGTCTGTCAGGAAGGACAGATTCTCTTTTTTCTGCCACTGCATCACCTGGTACTCCAGAGCCACCGTAAACAATCTGCTCAGCGAACTTTTCGAAGCGCGCAAATCATTGACAAGCAGGTTATACGGATACTTTTGGTGGCGGAGAATTTTCATCAGATCCTTCATCCGGCCTTTAACGAATTCCAAGAATGACTGTCCTCCGTCAACGCTTGTCCGCACAGGCACCGTAGATACGAACATCCCGAGCATCTGCTTTTCTTTCGCATTCGTCCGGTTTCCCATAAACGTACCCGTGACAACGTCATCCCGGCCGGTCACTTTGTAGAGATAAGTGATCAGAGCTGACTGGAACAGAGACAGTACGCTGACTTTATGCTCCTCGCAGAATGAATGAATGCGGCAATATAAGTCGTGAGGAATTTCTTGAGAAAACCGTTTCGCATCAAGACCCGCATCTGCCCGGCTCCGTTTCAGGGACACAAGCTCCGGCACGGTCTCAAACTGCCCGTTCCAAAAGTCCCGATCCTTCTTAAACCGCTTCGACTGCACATATTCCTGCTCTGTCAGCACGTGCTCGATAAAAGAAGGAATCTCCGTCTGTTCCCCACTTGTCCCGCCTGAAAGCTCCAAATAAATATCAGTAATCGCATTGCCCAGAATCGTCATGGAAATCCCGTCTGAAATAATGTGATGCACATTAGCGTAAAACCAGACCTCATTTTCACTGATCGTGTGCACGGAAAAACGGAATAAATCCTGATCATATAACGCCAGAGGCTTGCCAGCTTCTTCACGCCCCCATTTTGACAGCTCGTCCGCAGAGCAGCCGGCTTGCCTGATATCCGTGTGCCCGATAGAGAGCGGACGGTATTCGCTCACATATTGAACGGGCTCCCCCTCATCATCAAGCCGCAGACGGATTCTCATCGACTCATACCGCCGGACGAATTCCTGTATCGCTTTCTCAACGTAATGAGCCTGTACGCCGTCTTCAGAAATGAGTTTCCCGAACCCGGCTAGATTTGAAATACTTGTCTTCGGATAGAATTTTTCTGTATACCAGATACGTTTTTGAGCATTTGTTAACGGATAAAAAGTTATTTCCATATGTGTGCGCCTCCCCTTTTTAAGATAAAGTTGTCAATTCTCCCTTAGAAACAGCCTCCCTCTATGTCCCTAACTCATTCTCAAGCCAAAAGAACCACTTACCTCCAAAAACGATCCCGATTCAATCACCGCCGAAATCCGTCATCCGTTCACCCGCGCAGTCCGAAATGCGGCATCAAATTTATGAGAAATCAAGACAAAAAGCCATTGATTGTAAGCACGAAAGGTTTACCTATTTCTGCATGTATTTCTATATATCTACTTACGTTCACTTTATATGAAAATATTGTTTTTATCACCGAAAAATGGGTGAAAAGTTTCATGCGGCACACCGAAAAAAAATCCGACAAATCCAGAGGGTATTTTGCGGCATCCCGCAATTTATTTTCAAAAATATTATTTACGTAAAATTAAAAATCTTTAAACTATAATGAAAACCTGTCGAATATCCAGTTATGGCAGAATGAAAAAAATTTACGTACGTAAGCTGACCCGGAAAAAACAGCGCAAGAACCGAAACAGACAGTCCGAATGTTCTCAATATGATTTCATTAAACCGCAAAAAAAGCACTCTATTTTATATAGAGCACTTCAAAAAGATTCCTTTATTGCAGTTTTATCAATGTTGATTAATTCCATATAATCTTTTCCCCACTTATACATGGCGTCCAGAATCGGCATAAGGCTTTCTCCTTGCGCCGTTAAAGAATACTCCACTTTCGGAGGGACGACAGGGTAAACTTCCCTGTGAACGATCAGATCCTGCTCCAGCTCCCTGAGCTGATTCACAAGAATTTTGTGCGTAATATCCGGAATTAAAGCTTTCAGCTCATTAAACCGCTTCGTCCCTTCTTTTCCCAAGTGCCACATAATCAGCATTTTCCACTTCCCGCCTATCACGGCAAGCGTCAATTCCTTTTCGCAATTAAACGTTTTCTCATCCATTCGGCTCACGGACAATTCTCCTTCCTCTTACTTTTTGTACGGTCATCATCTATTCATACACGCTTACTTTTTCACACAACTTTCATCAGTTTATACTACCACGCAGTTTTGCTGAAACAAAGCGCATTGCCTGCGGGGACAGTATCCTCAAAGTAACTATTAGACTTCAAAGTGCGTACTTCTCAACATGCGGGGCACTCTATAGAATGGAAATACATGAAAAAGAGGAGTGAATATAAAGTGGAATTACAGCTGGCATTAGACTTAGTAAATATCCCGGAAGCAATTGAACTTGTGAAAGAGGTCGAACAATATATAGATGTTGTAGAAATCGGCACTCCCGTTGTCATTAATGAAGGACTGAAAGCCGTGCAGGAAATGAAAACAGCCTTTCCTCACTTGAAAGTGCTTGCCGATCTTAAAATCATGGATGCAGGCGGTTACGAGATTATGAAAGCGGCAGAAGCGGGAGCCGACATCATCACCGTTTTAGGAGCGACAGACGACTCAACAATCAAAGGGGCGGTTGCCGAAGCAAAAAAACAGCAGAAAAAAATCCTCGTCGACATGATTAACGTAAAAAACCTTGAAACACGGGCAAAAGAAATTGACCAACTCGGTGTTGATTATATTTGTGTTCACACGGGTTATGATCTTCAAGCAGAAGGAAAAAATTCATTTGAGGAGCTGACGGCGATTAAAAAAGCGGTCAAGAGCGCTAAAACCGCAATTGCCGGAGGCATTAAACTTGATACGCTTCCTGAAGCCATCAAACAAAACCCAGATTTAATCATTGTCGGCGGAGGCATTACGGGAGCTGACAATAAAGCGGATGCTGCTGCTAAAATGAAACAGCTGATCACACAAGGATCATGAAAACGACTGAATACTTACATGAAATACTAAATGATATATCCCGCACCGCAGCATTAATATCCGACAGTGAAGCTGACAAGCTTGCGGATCAGATTTTATCGGCAGATCAAATCTTCACGTCCGGAGCGGGGCGTTCCGGCTTTATGGCTAAAGCGTTCGCCATGAGGATGATGCACATCGGCCTGAACGCTTACATCGTCGGTGAGACGCTTACCCCTCCCCTCCAAGAAGGCGGTCTCGTCATCATCGGCTCAGGCTCAGGCGAAACAAAAAGTCTGCTTCATACAGCTGGAAAAGCCAAAAGTCTTAACGGTATCGTCACTGCATTAACGATTAACCCCGGCTCAAGTCTCGGCAAACTTGCGGATCTTACAATAACGATTCCCGGCTCTCCTAAGGAAGAGACCGGCGGAGACAGAAAGACGATTCAGCCGATGGGTTCTTTATTCGAACAAACTCTTCTGCTGTTTTACGATGCGGTTATTTTAAAAATCATGGAGAAAAAAGAATTGAATTCAGCAGACATGTTTACAAAGCATGCGAATCTGGAATGATTTGCTGACGGCCTTCTTATCAGATGGCCGTCTTTTTATCGTCTTGTTGCGCACGGTCATGCAGGCTAAGGTTTTCGGGTTGGACACTCGCAGACGAAGATATCCTGCCGGTGAGCTTATCGCTATAATAAGTCAATTGACGATGCGGCCGCAACCGTTCATTTCTGAATAGGGAAACGGCAAAAAACACTTTCTGATCGAATTTTTAATGAATAAAGTTGATTTGTGCGGATGGTTTTACAGATATTCAGCTGAATTGCGGCTGAGAAATATATTTTAACAGCTTTACAGCCGGCCGATTCTGCATTATTCTTGGACCAGCTTAACAGCAATTTATAACTGGAGGTGATTGATACTCTTGAAAACATTAAAAGCACTGCTGCTTGTTCTTATCATCATTGCCGGAGCAGTCGCGGCCCTGATCAAGGGTGATCTTTTCTCAGATAACGAGCAAACCGTTCAGAAGAGTGATTACGACAAGGTAATCCTATTTCCGTCCGATCGATATCCGGAAACAGCAAAGCATATTAAGGACGCGATAAAAGAAGGGCATTCCAGCATATGCACCATTGACAGAGACGGAGTACATAAGCGTCGTGAGCAATCTCTTAAACATGTACCTGTAAAAACGGGATACGATAGGGATGAATGGCCGATGGCTGTTTGTAAACAGGGCGGAAACAACGCCTCCGTAGAATATATTTCTCCGGCAGACAACCGCGGAGCCGGCTCATGGGTCGGACACCAGCTTACCAATGATCCCGACGGAACGAGAGTATTATTTAAAATCAAGTAAAAAAACAGGAGGAACAGCGCATTGATTAAATCATGGAAACCGCAAGAACTGGCCATTTCTTATCATCAATTTACAATCTTCCAAAAAGATTCAGAACCGCCTGTTATCGATTGGACCGATGAAGCCATTGAAAAAGGATATGCGGAAGCTGACGGAGCTGTTTCATTTGAGGCAAGGAGAAATACGAGGGCATTTATCGTTCTCAGGCTTAACACAAGTGAACCGGTACCATCCTATGAGAAAAAAGCGACTGTTCCCTTTGAGGCTGTAAAAGATGGAATTGAGATTGAAAGCGTGATGTCAAAGCGGCTTTTCTTTCATATTCCGAAAGGCCGATACAGCCTTACCTGTTATTCAGTGCCTGCCGAAATATCCGATCTTCATGCGGATACGTATATTATTGATGCAGCCGCAATGTAAAAGAAACCCCTGAGAGAATCATATTTCTCTCAGGGAACTTTTATAAACTTTTACCGTTTGTTTCAATTACATTCCGGTACCAATAAAAACTTTTTTTCCTGATCCGTTTCAAATCCCTTTCATCTTCTTCATCTCGATTGATATACACAAAACCGTAGCGTTTTTGATAGCCGTTCAGCCAGCTTAACAGATCCGTGAATGACCAGCTGCAGTAGCCGATGAGATGAACTCCTCCGTCACTAATAGCCACTCTGCACTGTTCACCCATACTGAAGGTCCTTTACCGTCTTTATCCCAGGCTCCTTCAGCCTGATAGGCAGACGAGGCTGCCCCCCATAGAAATGTATCAGGGAACAGGCCCTGTTTTTTATGTATCATGTGTTTCATCCTCCTGATGCCTATGATATTGATATACGTTATGAAACGCGTTTCAGAGCAATCCCGATAAAAACAAAAAAGCATCCGGCTTGCCGGATGCTTAAGAATGATGATGCCGCTTTTCCAATTTATGAGGCGGAGGCTTCGGGACAAATCCATTTTGTTTCATCATGTTAAAGCGCCTGTCCATATGCTGTTTAATATGTTCTGCTTTTTCTTTCGGCAGGACCCCGTACTCAACATATTTGGATATGACATGTTTTCGTTTTTCGAGCACTTCTTTTTCAAGTGATTCAATTTCTTTTTTCTGCTGTTCCGTGAGTGACATTGTTGAAGGCATTTTTGTTCCGGCTGCATGTGCCGGCATTGTGAAAACCATTGCTGTAATGAAAAACGCAGCTAAAGACAATGCAGCTTTTTTCATGATTCTTTCCTCCTTTAACGTTTGTTATATGTTTCTCCCTCATCCATTTTTTATGCAAAAAAAAGAGCGAAATTATTCGCTCTTTTCAATCGATTCGTCCGGCAGCGCGTACGTGACATACGTTCCCGCTACAAAATCGTGGATTGACCGTCTGTCTTCTCTCATTCCGACCATGAATGCGCTCACGATCACACCGATTCCAAACGTCACGCCATATATCAGGCCGCCCACAAGCACTCTCAAAATCATAGTGAGAAAGCCTACCTGAGTTCCGTCTTTTTTGACGATACGGATACCGCAGATCTTTTTGCCGATAACATAACCGTTCCAGTATACAGGGAGCAAAATACCGTAAAGAGTCAAAATAATGCTGATCATTGCGCTCTCATTCGGATCTTTTCCTGTTGCCAGCATAAAAATAATCGCCAAAGGCACTGAAGTAATTAAATAGTCGAGTACCACAGCTCCCAATCTGATCCAAAATCCCGCCGGTCTGTAAATATTCATCGTGTTTCTCCTCGCTATGGCTTTAAAATCACTTTAATGTTGCCATCTTCTTTTTTGTCAAATATATCATATGCAGCAGGAGCTTCCGCAAGACTCATTTTGTGTGTAATGATATCCGTCGGATCAATTTCATTTTGTTCGATCATTTGATACAGCATCGGCATCAGATGAATAACGGGTGCCTGGCCCATTTTTAAAGAAACGTTGCGTGTGAAAAAATCACCGAGCGGAAAGCCGTCCGCTTCAGAAATGTATGCGCCCGTGAGCTGCACGGTTCCGAACTTCTTAACGGCTTCTGATGCTGTAAGAATCGGACTGATCGTTCCGAACTGATTCGGTTTTTGCTCTGTTTTTTCTTTTGAAAGCGGCGTGCCGTCCATTCCGACACAATCAATCACTACATCCGCGCCCCCTGACGTTTGTTCATGCAGCAGTTTCCCGATCTCATCATGTTCTGAAAAATTGAAGGTCTCTGCTCCGTTTATGCGTCTCGCATGTTCAAGGCGATGCGGGACTTGATCGACTGCGATAACCCGCTTTGCTCCTTTTTTCCACGCGAATTTTTGCGCCATTAAGCCGATCGGACCTGATCCCAGAATCACGACTGTATCCCCTTTTTTCACTCCGCTGTGCTGGACGCTCCAAAAGGCGGTCGGCATGACATCTGACAGAAGCAGCACCTGCTCATCTTCAAGCTCACTGTCTGCCGGAACCAGAAAAGAAGAGAAATCAGCATAAGGAACACGTAAATATTCAGCCTGCCCGCCGGGATAATTACCGTTAAACTCCGAAAAACCGAATAAGCCGCCGGCATCTGTATGAGGATTTGGATTAGATTCATCACACTGGCTTTCCATCTGGTGCTTGCAATAATGACATTCTCCGCATCCGATATTAAAAGGAATCACGACCCGGTCGCCTTTTTTCAGCTTTTTGACTTGACTGCCCGTTTCTTCAACGATTCCCATCGGCTCATGCCCGACGATATAACCCGGATCGGCGGGTATCCCGTTTTTATATAAATGAAGGTCTGAACCGCATATCCCGGTTGCGGTGATTCGAACGATGACATCTCTCTCTTCTTGAATGGCGGGTGCCGGGACTTCTTTCACTTCCATATGTTCTTTTCCTTGGTATGTCAGTGCTTTCACACTTGGTCAGCTCCTTTTTCATCACTCCTTCCCTTTTCACCTGCTTCTAAACTTGGCCGGTATGTTATTCGGCCCGCTGAATATCCCATTGAAAAGGATCTTCAAGCTGCGACCAGTCGGAATCGAACTCAGACGGCGTGAGCAGGCACTGATCCAATTCCTTTGTAATGGCTGCTTCATCTAAATCTGTTCCGATAAACACCAGGTTCGTATGACGATCTCCGAATTGGCCGTCCCAATCTTCCAGAATCTCCGGTTCCTGCTGTTTGATCTGCTCCTGCTCAAGTTTCGGCATTGCCGCCACCCAATAAGAAACAGGCTCAATCGAAACCGCCGGACCCGCCTGAGACATCAGCAGCGCAAGGCTGTTGCGGGTTGCGCACCAAGCAATTCCTTTTGCGCGCACAATGTTGTCAGGCATTGATTGATGCAGCCAGCTGTCAAAACGAACGGTATGAAACGGCAGACGCCGCGAGTACACAAACGAAGTGATGCCGTACTCTTCCGTTTCGGGAGTGTGCGCTTCATGACCTGCCGTCAGTTCCTTTATCCATCCTGCTGATGAACTCGCTTCCTCAAACTCAAATAAACCGGTATTCAATATGTATTCGGCGGGCACTTCTCCGCGGACGGACCGGATCAGTCTGGCACGGGGCTGTAATGCGCGAAGGACTGTTTCCAGCTGTTCAAGCTCTTTTTCGCCCACCATGTCGCATTTATTTAAAATGAGCACATCACAAAACTCGATTTGGTCAATTAATAAATCGGCAATCACCCGTTCATCCTCTTCTCCCGCCGCTTCCTTCCGGTCAAGTAGGCTGTCACCGGACTGGAAATCATGCCAGAAGCGGTTTGCATCCACCACGGTCACCATTGTGTCCAGCCTGCAGAATGTTGTCAGATCAATACCCATCTCTTCATCTATATAAGAAAATGTCTGGGCAACGGGAATCGGTTCGCTGATCCCTGTTGATTCAATCACTATATAATCAAATCTGCCGTCTTTCGCGAGTTTCTCAACTTCGACTAATAAATCTTCACGCAGCGTGCAGCAGATACAGCCATTGGATAATTCTACGAGTTTCTCATCCGTCCTTGACAAGCCGCCTCCCTGCTTCACCAAGCCCGCGTCTATATTTACTTCGCTCATGTCATTGACGATGACGGCAATTTTTAAACCGTTGCGGTTTTGTAAAATATGATTCAAAACGGTCGTCTTTCCGGAACCAAGATAGCCGCTCAATACTGTAACCGGAATTTTTTTCATATAAATAGCCCCCTATCAAAATAGAATGATTACGATTTACATACTGCACCTGCCTTATTTTCATCATGATGTACATGGTTATAAATCGCAATCGTTACTATTTATTCTGATATATTCTCCGTTTAAAATCAAGTGAAAATGATAAATCATAAAAAAGACACGCTGTCATACGTGTCTTCCGCCCAAACTTAAACATCCGCAGGACTGTTTTCAGTGCCATAGCTTTTTCTCCAAAAATAGCCTGCGGCCAGAACAAGCACAAATGCGAGCAATGCGATACATGAAAAAGAGATAAAACCGATCGCATAAGTTCCCGTCATCTGCTTCAATGATCCCAAAATATTCGGAAGGAAAAAACCTCCTATGCCGCCGGCCGCTCCGACGATCCCCGTCACCATTCCGATTTCTTTTGCAAAGTGCTGAGGGACAAGCTGAAATACCGCTCCGTTGCCCATACCGAGCGCCATCATTCCGATAAACAGCAGAACGACAACCGTTGAAAGCGGAGGCAGGCTGCTGACTCCCGCCATACACAGAGCCGCGATGACAAACAGTACAGCGAGAACTTTCGCACCTCCCGCACGGTCTGAAATCCAGCCTCCTGCAGGGCGAAAAAAACTGCCCGCTGCGACACATATTGTGACGAAATCACCGGCATGGATTTTTGACAATTGATATTGATCAACGAAAAAAATCGCCAAAAAACTTGATAATCCCACAAAACCTCCGAAAGTGACGCCGTACAAAAGACAGAAACACCATGTCTCCTTCTGCCTGAAAACGTGAAGGTAGTTTTTAAGCGGCTGGGGTGCAGGCTGTGCAGGAGAGTCCTTCGCCATGACGATAAACAGAATAAAAACGATCATCAACGGAAGAAGCGCAATTCCCATTACACTGTGCCACCCAAACTGTTCTGCAAGGCGGGGACCGAACAATGTCGCAAACAAAGTGCCGCTGTTGCCGGCACCTGCTATCCCCATCGCAAGCCCCTGCAAGTGAGGCGGATACCACCGGCTCGCCATCGGAAGCGCAACAGCAAAACTTGCGCCCGCAACGCCCAGCAGAATGCCGATCGCATACAGCTCAGTCAAAGAACGGCCGCCGAATGCCCCCCAAAGCAGCGGGATCATCGTGATCAGCATCCCGATCACGGCTGTTTTCTTCGGCCCGATCCTGTCCGTTAACACACCTAAAATGATCCGAAACACAGATCCTGATAAGATCGGCAGAGCCACGACAAATCCTTTTTCAAAAGAAGATAACCCGAAATCCTGAGAAATATAAACGCCGAGCGCCCCCAGCATGACCCAAATCATAAAACTCACATCAAAATATAAGAAGGAACAGAGCAGAGTGAGCGGATGGCCGCTTGTTTTTAATTCCGACAGCTTCATAACATTCTCCTTTCCGGTCTTCTATCATTTCAAATTGCTGAATCAAGAATATATGACCGGCATTCACCGGAAAAGACATGTGTAAGATAATGCGACACATTTAATGCGTTAATCAGGCAATGTGCCATAATTTCTCATAGGAGAAGCAAAACTTACAGGCTGCTGCAAAGGAGGTTTGGCGAATGAAGAAACAACGATTAATTGCAGCAGGGAACGGAATGGCCGGAATCCGCTGTATTGAACACATTTTAAAGATGAACCGTGACATGTTTGAGATTGTCATTTTCGGAAGCGAACCTCATCCCAATTACAATCGCATTCTCTTATCCTCCGTTTTACAAGGTGAGGTTTCGCTTGATGACATTACGCTGAATAGCCGCGAATGGTACGAAAAAAACGGAATTACGCTTTACACGGGAGAAACGGTTGTAGACATTGATACAGAACGGCAGGTTGTCACAACGGATCGAAAGCGCAGCATGACTTACGATCATTTCATCACGGCAACTGGCTCCTCTCCTTATATTCTCCCCATACCCGGAGCAGATAAGGAAGGTGTGTACGGCTTTCGGACAATAGAGGACTGCCAATCCCTTATCAATGCGGCCGGCCGGTATCAAAAGGCGGCGGTCATCGGCGCCGGTTTATTAGGTCTTGAAGCGGCCGTCGGCTTACGGCAGCTCGGCATGGACGTCAGCGTCATTCACCACTCTTCCGCCATTATGCAAAAACAGCTTGATCAAACGGCATCCCATCTGCTGCAGAAAGAACTGGAGCGAAAAGGCTTAGTCTTTCTTTTAGAGAAAGACACGGCATCCATTACAGGAAACTCACGGGCGGAAGGCATCCGTTTCAAAGACGGTTCTTCCATAGAAGCAGACCTGATTGTCATGGCCGCCGGTGTGAGGCCCAATATCCGATTGGCTACATCTGCCGGACTTTCAGTGAACCGAGGAATCATCGTCAATCAATTCATGGAGACGAACAAACCGAATGTGTATGCCGTCGGTGAATGCGCGGAGCATGACGGGATTGTATACGGATTGGCGGCGCCGCTTTATGAACAGGGAAAAGTGCTCGCGCAACATCTATGCGGCGTCCCGTGCGAAGGGTTTCAAGGCTTTGCACAATCTGCAGCCTTAAAAATAGCTGGTATTGATGTATGGTCGGCAGGAAAGGTGCACGAGGATGAGCACACAGCCGGCATATTGTTCCATGATGAGCATGCAGGCATCTACAAAAAAGCGCTCTTTGAGGACGATAAACCGGCCGGCTTTATTTTATTCGGGGACACGCGCGGTAAACAGCGGCTTCTCGACAGTCTTGTGAAGCAAAGAGATATTTCCATCGTGAAAAAACAGCTCATGGAACCGGATCAAGGCGGTATATCCTTTGAATCCATGCCTCCCCATGAAACCATTTGCCAATGCAGCTCAGTGACCAAGGGCTCCATTGAAGAAGCGGTAAACAAATATGGCTTAAAAACCGCGGAGGAAGTGAAGCACATGACAAAAGCGTCCGGGTCTTGCGGAGGATGCAGGCCGCTCGTTGAAGACTTGCTGAAGTATATGGCGAGCGATGATTACACAAAACCCTCCCGCCAGCCTTCGTTTTGCGGCTGCACCGATTTGACGGAAGAAGAAGTCATCGTGGAACTTCGGCGCCGTCCGTTCACTGATGCCGCCGAGGTAATGAAAGAGATCGGCTGGAAAACAGAAAACGGCTGCCGCATTTGTATTCCGGCGCTTCACTATTACCTGGAAAGGACGCGGCCTGATTTTATGCAGTTCAATGAAATATCGGCAGAAGAGACATGCACCCTGATTCCGCAAATGTACGGCGGACTGACAAGTGCGGCAGAGCTCAAAAACATCGCAGACGTCATCGAAGAATACGGCATCCCCGGCGTTTCGATGACTGACAGTCACCGGCTGAGGCTTTCCGGAATCAGGCCAAATGACCTTGCAAGCATCAGAAAAGCACTGAACATGCCGGTTTTCTCCCCCCGGCACCGCTGGACGATTCAAATCAAAGCATGTACGTGCGGACAGCATCGCTCCTTTCAAGAACTGGCAAGCAGGATTGAACGAGATACCGACATGCTTGCCGTCCCCGCTTATGTATCCGTCAGTTTGTCATGTGAAAACAATTGCACCGATGCTTACATTCAGGATATCGGCGCGCTTCAGACACAAACTTGCTGGGAGATTTATATCGGGGGCGTCCGCGGAAAACAAGCCCGCGCCGGCAGCCTTTTTTGTGTGACGAATAACGAAGACAGTACCGCCGCTATGATGAAAGGCCTTATTCAGTATTATCGCGAAACGGCTCACTACAACGAAGCGATTTATCAATGGGTTGACAGACTCGGCCTCGTCCATATCAGAGAAATGCTGTTTGAAGAAGATATGCGGACACAGCTTCTGAAAAATCTCAGTTCAGACATATCCCTGCTGCAAAACCTGCCTGCCGGGAAAACGCCATACGAAAGGATGAAGCTTTTTGACTGAACCGATGCTCCGTTATTTCCGTGACAAACTGCAAGATATCCAATCGGAAAAAACATATGAGACGCAATGCCCGTTCTGCAGCATGCAATGCAAAATGCAGCTTACGGAACAAACCTTCGCGGCACGAAAGAAATACACTGCAATCGGCATTGATAATCCGACGACACATGGCCGTTTATGTACAAAAGGCATGAATGCCCATCAGCATGCCGTGCACTCATCCCGCATTACACGCCCCCTGCTTAAAAAAAACGGTGAATTTGTGCCTGTCTCTTGGGCTGAAGCGCTGAATCGCATAAAGGAACAAATCAATCTGATCCAAACCGAACACGGCAATGATGCGATGGCCGTCTACGGGAGCGCCTCCATTACAAATGAAGAAGCCTATCTGCTTGGAAAGTTCGCACGGGTCGGCTTACAGACGAAATACATCGATTACAACGGGCGGCTCTGTATGTCTGCCGCAGCAACAGCGGCCGGCCAGACATTCGGCGCGGACAGGGGCCTGACGAATCCATTATCGGCCATTCCGCATACACGTGTCATCATCCTGGCAGGCACAAATATCGCCGAATGCCAGCCGACGATCATGCCGTATTTTGATAAAGCGAAAGAAAACGGGGCTTACATTATCGCTATTGACCCCCGGGAAACGGCGACGACCAAAATAGCCGATCTTCACCTGAAAATCAAGCCCGGCACAGACGCCGCCCTGGCAAACGGACTCGTCAAAATCTGCATTGACGAACAGCTTACAGACAAAGACTTTATCCGCACACGCACAAACGGATTCGATAAGCTCAAACGGCATACCGACGCTTTGGATCTGGAAGAGATCTCCGAGCAGACAAGTGTTCCTTTGGAGCATATGCGAAAGGCCGCCGTGAAGTTTGCCAAGGAAACATCCGGCATGCTGTTTACAGCGCGGGGGATCGAACAGCAGACTGACGGTACCGCGGCGGTGAAAGCTTTCTTAAATATGGTGCTGATCACTGGAAAAATCGGCAAGCCCTTCTCAGGTTACGGGGCGATTACCGGTCAAGGCAACGGACAAGGCGCGAGAGAACACGGCCAAAAAGCGGATCAGCTTCCGGGCTACCGTTCTATCGAAATTGAAGAACACCGGGCGTATATTGCGAAGGTGTGGGGGATTCATCAGGATGAGCTGCCGCGAAAAGGCGTCTCAGCCTATGAAATGATAGAAAAAATAGATAGCGGCGACATCAAAGGACTGTTTCTCATGTGTTCCAATCCGGCTGTTTCCGGCCCAAATGCGAATTTCGTCAAACAAGCAATCAAGAAACTGAGATTCTTTGTCGCAGTTGATTTATTTATTTCTGAGACCGCGGCATTCGCAGATGTGATTTTACCCGCCTCCTCTTATTTGGAAGACGAAGGCACGATGACAAATGTAGAAGGCCGCGTGACATTAAGAGAAGCGAGCCGCACCTGCCCCGGAGAAGCGAAACATGATTGGCAGATTATCTGTGACATTGCCTCGGCTCTTGGTAAAGGGCATTATTTTCCCTATACGTCAGCGGAGGAAATCTTTAACGAACTGAGAGAAGCGAGCCGCGGCGGAATTGCTGATTACGCTGGCATCACCTATGACAGGCTCAGGAGGGAAGGCGGCATTCAGTGGCCATGTCCTGAAGCGGATCACCCCGGAACCGGGCGATTGTTTGAGCACTCATTTGCCCATCCCGATCACAGAGCTGAATTAAGCGTGATTCCAAATGAACCGGCCGTCCCGAAAGAGAAGCCGAGCGCCGGCTATCCGCTTTATTTAACCACGGGAAGGGTGATGTCTCACTACTTAACGGGTGTCCAAACGAGAAAAAGCTCCGCCCTGGCTGCAAGACATTTCGAATCCTTTGTGGAAATCCACCCAAAAACGGCAGCCGCCTATCATATCGAAGACCGTGTTCTCGTGAAAGTAGAATCCCCCCGGGGCAGCATCACCGTCCGGAGCAGATGGTCGGAGAACGTACGAAAAGACACGTTGTTTGTCCCCATCCATTGGTCTGACACGCAAAACGTCAACGATTTAATTGGTGAAGCCTTGGATCCGGACTGTAAAATGCCCGGTTTTAAGATGTGCGCGGTACGAATCAGCCCTATATAATTTTTCATAAAATTTTTAGATTTTTTAGTATTTTTTGTTACATTTCATAACATGCACCTTAAATATTTGTTTTTGCTGTGCTACGCTAAAGAAAACATAGATAAGGAGCGGATCATCTGATGGGAAAAAAACAGCTAGTCCTTGTTGGAAATGGAATGGCCGGGGTAAGAGCGATTGAAGAAATACTGCGTGTTTCAAAAGACGAATTCGAGATTACAATATTCGGGGCCGAACCTCATCCCAACTATAACCGAATCCTTCTGTCAAAAGTGCTGCAAGGCGATACCGACATTCAAGACATTACGTTAAACGATTGGAACTGGTACAAAGAAAACAACATCCAGCTGTATACCGGTGAAACAGTCATCAAAGTCGACACGGAAAACAAAACCGTCATCACCGATGCAGACAGAATCCAGCCTTACGATGAACTCATCCTGGCGACGGGCTCTGTCCCTTTTATCCTTCCGATTCCGGGCGCAGACAAACAAGGCGTCACGGCATTCCGGGACATAAAAGATACAGACACGATGCTCGCCGCGTCAAAACAATATAAAAAAGCAGCCGTCATCGGCGGAGGACTGCTGGGTTTGGAAGCCGCACGCGGACTGCTGAATCTCGGAATGGACGTGTCTGTCATCCACCTCGCCCCATTCCTGATGGAGCGCCAGCTTGACGCAGCGGCGGGACGCCTGCTGCAAAACGAATTAGAAAAACAAGGCATGACCTTTTTCCTTGAAAAGCAAACCGAAGAAATTCTCGGTACTGACCGTGTCGAAGGCGTACGCTTCAAAGACGGCACAAGCATCGAAGCTGACCTGGTCGTCATGGCGGTCGGCATCCGCCCGAATACACAGCTTGGCACAGAAAGCGGCATTCCGGTAAACCGCGGAATCATTGTCAATGATTATATGCAGACTGACATTCCGCACATTTACGCGGTCGGTGAATGTGCCGAGCACCGCGGAATCGCATACGGTCTTGTGGCGCCGCTCTATGAACAGGCGAAAGTGCTGGCCAAACATATTTGCGGCATTGAAACAAAACCGTATGAAGGCTCCGTTCTCTCCACTCAATTAAAGGTATCAGGCGTCGAAGTCTTCTCTGCCGGTGACTTTAACGAATCAGAGGACAAAAAAGCGATTAAAGTGTTCGATGAACAGGACGGCATTTATAAAAAAATCGTCCTGAGGGGCAATCAAATTGTCGGTGCTGTTTTGTTCGGCGACAGCAGCGAGGGCGGCCGCCTGTTTTCTATGATTCAAAAAGAAGCCGATATCTCCGAAACTTCCAAAATATCAATCTTACAGCCTCTTGATCAGGAAGCAGGCGCAAGCATGACCGCGGCGATGAGCGACGATGAAATCATCTGCGGCTGCAACGGCGTTTCAAAAGGTGCGATTATTCAAGCCATTCAGGAAAAAGGCTGCACATCAACGGACGAAATCAAAGCATGCACCGGGGCATCCCGTTCCTGCGGAGGCTGTAAACCGCTCGTGGAAGACATTCTTCAATATACACTGGGCTCAGAATTTGACGCGTCCGCGCAAAAAGAAGCGATTTGCGGATGCACATCACTATCGAGAGATGAAGTCGTAGAAGAAATCAAAGCCAAAGGGCTGTCGCATACAAGAGAAATCATGAACGTGCTCGGCTGGAAAACGCCGGAGGGCTGCTCCAAATGCCGTCCTGCCCTCAACTACTACTTAGGCATGATTAATCCGGCTACATACGAGGATGACAGAACATCCCGTTTTGTGAACGAACGGATGCACGCCAATATTCAAAAAGACGGAACATACTCAGTCGTGCCGCGGATGTACGGCGGCGTGACCAACTCTCAGGATCTCCGCAAGATCGCCGATGTCGTCGACAAATATGAGATCCCGCTCGTTAAAATGACCGGCGGCCAGCGGATTGATCTCATCGGCGTCAAAAAAGAAGACCTGCCGAAAGTATGGGCCGAGCTTGATATGCCGTCAGGCTACGCGTACGGAAAAACACTCCGCACGGTAAAAACGTGCGTGGGCGAACAATTCTGCCGCTTCGGCACGCAAGACTCCATGGCACTGGGCATTGCGCTTGAGAAAAAATTCGAAGGGCTCAATACGCCTCACAAGGTCAAAATGGCCGTGTCCGCCTGCCCTCGGAACTGTGCGGAATCAGGTATTAAGGACCTTGGCGTTGTCGGCATCGACGGAGGCTGGGAGCTTTATGTCGGCGGAAACGGCGGAACCCATTTGCGCGCCGGTGATTTGCTGATGAAAGTAAAAACGAATGAAGAAGTCTTAGAATATGCGGGGGCTTACCTTCAGTACTACAGAGAAACGGCAAACTATCTGGAGCGGACATCCGCATGGCTTGAGCGCGTCGGTTTATCTCATGTCCAATCCGTATTAAACGATCCGGAAAAACGGCAGGAGCTCAACGACAGAATGAATGAGACACTCTCTGTCCACAAAGATCCGTGGCAATACTTCCTTAAAGATAAAAAAGCTTCTAAAGATCTATTCGAAAATGTCGTCACGACTTCATAAAACAGTAAGGGGGAACGGACATGGTTAATAAAGATATGACAAAGGTTTGCATAGGCAAAGTAAACGAATTACCCGAAGAGTTAGGAAAAACCGTATATATAGAAGATAAAGAGCTTGCCGTATTTAAGCTTTCTGACGGGAGCGTCCGCGCCATCGAAAACCGCTGTCCCCATAAAGGGGGCGTCCTGGCTGAAGGCATCGTCAGCGGAGAATACGTCTTCTGCCCGATGCATGACTGGAAAATCTCCTTAGAAGACGGAAAAGTCCAAGAGCCGGATCATGGCTGTGTCAAAACATACGAAACACTGATTGAAGGAGAGAATGTATACCTCCTGTATTGAGCAAAGACCGGATCACTTTTTCAAGTGGTCCTTCATTTTTTAAATTGCTGAAGGGATGACGCCATCATGAAAAACGGAATCGTATATTTTGTCGGTGCGGGACCAGGAGACCCGGGGCTGATCACCGTAAAAGGAAAACAGGCTCTGGAGAAAGCGGATATCATTTTGTATGACCGGCTCGCAAACCCAAAGTTTCTTGAATATGCCTCACCGGACTGCCGGTTCATTTATTGCGGAAAGCTGCCCGACCGTCATTTTATGAAACAGTCTGAGATAAATGCCCTGCTGATTGAAAAAGCGGCGGAGGGCTGCACCGTCGTCCGCTTGAAAGGCGGAGACCCAAGTGTGTTCGGCAGAGTCGGCGAAGAAGCGGAGGCGCTTCATCAGCACGGCATCCGCTACGAAATGGTGCCCGGCATCACCTCGGGAATCGCAGCGCCGCTGTATGCGGGAGTCCCCGTCACCCATCGTGATTTCGCTTCGTCCTTCGCGATGATCACCGCTCATGATACATCATTGCAAGGCAGGCCGAATCTCGACTGGGAAGGGCTTGCCCGAAGCGTTCAAACGCTTGTGTTTTACATGGGCGTTAAAAATCTGTCGTTTATATGCCGGCAGCTTATGGAGTACGGAAAATCCCCTTCCGTTCCCGTACTCGTCATTCAATGGGGGACGTGGGGGCGGCAGCGAAGCGTTAAAGGAACGCTTCAGGATATCCATGAAAAAGTTCAAAGCCAAAACATCACCAACCCTGCCATTATCGTCATCGGTGATATTGTCAATTTTCAAACACACAGCTGGTTTGAAAGCAAACCGTTCATCGGGCGGCATATCATGGTTGTCACTCATGGCGATGAAGAACATACATTGACAGACAAGCTGCGCGAGTATGGCGCCGATGTTATTGAATGGCCGAAGCGGATCGTTAAAAAAATGCCCGCAAACGAAAACATCCTGAAACAGATCAGCACCTTTGAACATATATCTTTCACATCGCGCCTTGCGGTATGCGAATTCTTTGACACACTGGCTTTCAAGCAGATCGACATCCGCCGGGTGACCGCAACCCTGAATGCGGCGACTGAGGCCGCAAAGACGGAACTGACAAAACGGGGCTTTCTCCTATCCGAATGTCAAATTGATTCTCCGCATTCACTCATTGTAGGAAGCCGTCAAGCAGCAGAAAACTTGTCAGACTCAAAATCATGCTCTTTTTATATCACCCATGAACATATCGCGGATGAGCGGTTCACTTCCATGATCGAACGCACGATCAGTGAGTCTCCTCTGCAAATGATTATCTGTACGGGCAAAGAATCCGCTCAGCATTTGATCAGCGCCGGAAAACAAATCGGCATATCACCGGATCCGTCAGCAAACCGCCCTCCCGTCATCTGCATGGGCGAAGACGTCCCCGCCGGCTGCGGGTTTACCGCCGTGAAAAATCAGGAACAGTTATTTGCGTTTATACGAAATGAAATGAAAGACATGCTGGTTCACAGCTGATACGCCGGAATGCTTTTCTGACCCCCAGGCTCAACATCGGGGGTCAGCCCTTTTTTATTGTGTCACCAATTTTTTATGGTGAGTCGAATACATCGCCATCTGATCCGCCTGCGGGTCCAAATAGGCTTTGGCGCTGTTCACGGCGGTCGGCCCCTCCGTGAAACCGCCGGCAATCAATCTGAGCTTACTTTCATAATGGGCGGCGTCACCGGCGACAAACACGCCCGGAAGATTCGTCCGCATATGTCTGTCAGCTTTAATTCTGCCTTCTTCTATCTCAAGCCCCCAGTCCTTCATCGGACCGAGATCAATTTTAAACCCGTGGTTGATAATGAGCTCATCAAGCTTGATGACTTCAGAAAGTCCGGACTCAGTTCGGCAAATGGTGACGCTCTCGATCCGTTCTCCGGTGCCGTTGAGATGCTTCAGTCGATACGGCGCAAGCACCCGCACGGAAGACCGCTTCATTTTCGCCACGCTGCTTTCCAAACCGCCGAACTCCTCCCTGCGGTGCAAGACGGTAACAGACGCCGCAATCGGTTCCAGCTCATTCGCCCAGTCAACCGCGGTATCTCCTCCTCCGGAAATCACGACATGCTTATCTCGAAACGAATCAAGCTTCTCCACCTTATAATGAAGGTTCTTTCCCGAATAACGGCTCGCATCCGCGCTGTCAAGTTCATTGACCTCAAGCGTTCCCATGCCGACGGCCAAAATCACCGTGCGTGTATAGTGCTTTTCCCCTTTGGAACTTTCCAGCACAATGGTTCCGTCTTCCAGCCGTTCAAATCCGGTCACCCGCTGATTCAACACGATATCCGGCTTAAATGTCGCAGCCTGTTCCTTCAGCTGCTTAATCAGCTGTTCTCCGACAATCCCAGGTATTCCGCCGATATCACGGATGATTTTTTCAGGGAAAAACATAGACACTTTCCCTCCGAGCCGCGGCAAAAACTCGATCACTTTCGTTTTCAGCTCACGCATCCCGCAATAAAAAGCCGCAAACAGGCCGATCGGGCCACCGCCTATAATCGTGACGTCATACACCTCATGATTTTCCGCCATCGTTCTGCCTCCCGTTTATATCTATACTTCAACATTTTTAATTGAGAATCAATATCAATGAAAGTATAACACATATTGTGGAGCAGTGTTTATTCATTTCTCATCTTGCGGAAAAGGAGTGATTCAGAAGTGAGGTTAAGCGGGAAGGTATTAAAACTGAAACCAGTACAACGACTGGTTTCTTTTTTATCTCTTTTTCATCAGCATGATATCGAGATACAGCTGGCACCTTGTCCTGAAGTCGTTTAAATTAATTGATGTCATGTCAAGAATCTGTTTGATACGGTAGTTCAATGTGTTTTGATGAATAAAAAGCTGTTCTGCGGCTGGTTTTGTTTTGCAGTTATTGAGGAGATAGATTTCTAACGTTTTCAGCAGTTCGGTACTGCTTTCTCTGTCTTTGGCTTTTAATAACGCTAAATCATCGTTTACATATTCCAGTGAGGCGTTTTTTTCTTCGATGCTTTCAAGATAGCGGTAAATCCCGAGCTTACTGTATTCGTACGGGATATTTTCCTGGTTTCCGGTAATTTCGGCGGCCTTTATGACTTCAAGGGCCTCTATATAACTTTTGCCAAGCTTCAGGATGCTGCTGTATTCATTGCCGATTCCGATATAGATGGGAGTAGGGATCTTCTGAAAGTGAAAATGAGTCAGCAGTTTGTGGATAAATTCAGATGCTGCCGAAGTGCCGGAGCTTTTTTGCGAGAAGCTTGCGACGACGATGACAATATTGGAATCAATGGTTAAGACGTGACTGACTTTATCCCGCAAATTCAAGTACGATTTGATATTTTCCTTCACATCTTCGACTGCCTCCCCATCCCCATTTGCGGCGTGCAGGACGACTACTGAAAAAACCGACGGCAGCACGGCGTTCATCTTTTCCGCTTCCCGCCTGAACTCCTTTTCAGAGGAGAATTGCTGAAAGATCGCCCGTTTCACCAGGTCTTCCGCTCTTTCTTCTTTTTCCTGTTTCAGTCGGTTCGTTTTATAGATGATTTTTCCGACATGGAATGAAGTTTCATATAAAAAGTCGAGCTCCTCGTCCGTCAAGTTTCGGTCGAGCTCCTGAATCCAGATGTAACCCATCACTTCCCCTTTATGTTTTGCGCTTACAACCACTCTCTGATTCAGTCCGATACTGTCTATTTTTTCGACACGGAACGGTTCAGGAACGGTTTTCAGCTTTTCGATCACCCCGTCCTTCAGAAACCTTTCAAAAATCTGCACGGGGCATTTTTTTGAAAATATCGTCTGCTGGTTGGCGGAGTCGAAGTGATTAATGTAATAAGAATTATAGGCAAGCAAAAAGAAATCCGCGCTTTCCAGAATAACGGGCTTCTGCAATTCATAACTGATGAAATCAATTAATTTATCAATGTCCGTAAATGAAAAAACTCTCTCTAAAAGCTCTTCCATACCTATTTCTCCTATGCTCTTTTTATCTTTATCATACTCTGCGGGGTGACTTTTTGTATAGAAAAAAATTCACATATTCCCAAAACGGCATGATCCGAAAGCCTGTATCGTGAAAAGAGGAAAAAGGGCGGTCCCTTCTTCCTCTCGTTCCTTGCTTTTATTGAGAAAGTGTATCACGGTAATCATGAAACTGATCTGTGACATCTTTTGACGGAGCCTGTGTCAATAAGCTGACGACAAATACAGCGGCAAGGCTTACAGCAAAGCCCGGAATGATTTCGTACAAAAAGTCTGAAAGACCGGCATTCGCCCAAATGATTACGGTAATTGCTCCCGCAATCATGCCGGCGAGTGCCCCCCATTTCGTCATCCGTTTCCAAAATAAACTGAGCAGTACGACCGGCCCGAATGACGCGCCGAATCCCGCCCATGCATAGCTGACAAGACCAAGTATCGTGTTGTTTTTCTCCCAAGCGAGCACCAAAGCGATGATTGACACCGCAAGCACTGCCATTCTCCCCAGAAATACGAGTTCCTTATCAGAAGCCGAACGCCTGAACATGGACTTATACAAATCCTCTACTAAAGAACTGGACGTAACGAGCAGCTGAGACGAAATCGTACTCATAATGGCCGCTAAAATCGCAGAAATGAGAAATCCCGTAATAATCGGGTGGAACAGAATGTTGCCGAGCTGAATAAAAATGGTTTCCGGATCAGCCAGCTTCAGTCCGTGCTGGTGGTAATACGCGATTCCCGCAAGACCCGTAAACAGCGCGCCTAGTGCAGACAAAATCATCCATCCCATTCCGATCCGTCTGGCGCGTTTGATTTCTTTCACAGATGTGATCGCCATAAAGCGCACAATAATATGCGGCTGCCCGAAATAGCCGAGCCCCCACGCAAATAAAGAAATAATGCCAAGGACGGTGGTCCCTTTGAACATATTAAACAGTTCCGGGTTGACGGAACGGATATCGGCAACGGTTTCCCCCGGTCCGCCCGTATGAAAAATCGTCACAATCGGCACGAGAATAAGCGCCGCAAACATAATGATCCCTTGGACAAAGTCCGTCCAGCTTACCGCCAAAAAGCCCCCGAACAAGGTGTAGGCGACAACGACGCCTGTGACGACCCACAGCCCCGTGTGGTACTTCAACCCTAAAATGCTGTTGAATAAGACGCCTCCGGACACCATGCCGGATGATACGTAAAAAGTGAAAAAGATAAGAATAACAAGACCTGAAAACAGTCTGAGAAGCTTCGTATGATCACCGAAACGATTTTCAAGGAAACCCGGAATGGTGATGGAATTCCCCGCTTTTTCGGTATACGTTCTCAGCCTCGGCGCCACGAAAAGCCAGTTCGCCCACGCTCCGAGAACAAGTCCGAACACAATCCAAGCGCCGCTTAACCCCGTCGAGAACATGGCGCCCGGAAGCCCCATCAAGAGCCATCCGCTCATATCCGCCGCTCCCGCGCTGAGCGCTGTGACGGCAGGGCCTAAAGAACGCCCCCCGAGCATGTAATCCGTCAGATTTGACGTCCGTCTGTAGGCGTAATAGCCGATAAACAGCATGCCCGACATATAAATACAAATGGAAATAATCAACTGAATGTTTGCTATGGCATTTCCTCCTCCGCTTTATATGTTTATGGTGAAATGGACACCCCCCGCGAGGAGGATGCCCATTCAGTCCCTCTTAAAACATTTCACTGATTGTTTTCGCCTGCATGTGGAGAGCCAGGTAATCCGGGCCGCCCGCTTTTGAATCAGTGCCGGACATTTTGAAGCCTCCGAACGGATGGTAGCCGACAATCGCTCCCGTACAATTGCGGTTGAAGTACAGGTTGCCGACATGGAATTCCTGTTTCGCCCGTTCAATATGTTTGCGGTTATTTGTAATGACCGCGCCTGTCAAACCATATTCAGTATTGTTGGCCACTTCTAAAGCTTCATCAAAGTTTGATACTTTAGAAAACGCCACGACAGGCCCGAAAATTTCTTCCTGCATGAGTCTGGCTTTCGGATCAAGGTCAGCGAAGATCGTCGGCTTAATAAAGTAGCCTTTTGAATCATCTCCGGTGCCGCCGCTTACTAAACGGCCTTCTTCTTTTCCGATTTCAATGTAGCTCATGATCTTGTCGTAAGAACCTTGGTCGATGACAGGCCCCATATAAACATCTGCACTGTCAGGTTTAGCAGTTACTTTTGATTCCGTAATTTCAATGACACGCTCTAATACTTGATCATACACTTTTTCATGAACAACTGCACGTGAACCTGCAGAACATTTTTGTCCGGCAAAGCCGAATGCTGATGTAAAGATGGATTGAGCCGCTAATTCAATGTCCGCGTCCTCGTCGACAACAACCGTATCTTTACCGCCCATTTCAGCAATGACACGCTTTAAGTGCTGCTGGCCCGGCTGCACTTTTGCCGCGCGTTCAAAAATTCTCGTACCGACTTCACGTGATCCTGTAAATGTGATAAGGCTTGTTTTCGGATGGTCAACAAGATAATCGCCTACTTCTGCTCCGCTTCCCGGCACAAAGTTGACTACGCCTTTTGGCAATCCGGACTCTTCAAGCACTTCAACAAATTTTGCTGCAATAACAGGTGTAGCACTCGCAGGTTTTAGAACCACTGTGTTTCCAGTAACGATCGGCGCCACTGTTGTTCCTGCCATGATCGCAAACAAGAAGTTCCACGGCGGAATAACAACTGTCACTCCAGTCGGCGTGTATACATATTGGTTTTTCTCGCCTTCACGGCTGTTGACCGGTTTGCCTTTTGCCAGTTCGATCATTTGGCGTGCATAATACTCCATGAAGTCAATCGCTTCAGCCGTATCTGCATCAGCTTCGTTCCAAGGTTTTCCCGCTTCCTTGACAAGCAGGGCGGAGAATTCGTGCTTTCTGCGGCGGACTTTGGCAGCTGCGCGGAACAAAACGGCCGCTCTTTCTTCAGGGGATGTGTATCTCCACTCTTCGAACGCTTTCGCAGCTGCTTCAATCGCCTGCTCCGCGTGCTCCTGAGACGCCTTTGACACTTTTCCGACGACTTCTTCTTTATCAGCCGGATTGATTGAAACGATTTTCGCTTCCGTCTCTACCTTTTCACCGTTGATGACGAGCGGATAATCTTTTCCCAGATATTCATTTACCGTCGCAAGCGCTTTCTTAAATTCTTCAACGTTCGATTGATCTTGGAAATTCGTGAATGGTTCGTGTTTATAAGGTGTAGTCATTGTCATCTCTCCCTTTTTTACTTCTTAGTCATCCCTTTAAAGGCGAATGCGATGTTTGAGGGGCGTTCGGCGAGCCGTCTCATGAAATAGCCGTACCAGTCATCCCCGTAGGGCAGGTAGACTCTCATGCGGTAACCTTCTTCCACCAGGCTGAGCTGGGTTTGCGAGCGCATGCCGTACAGCATCTGAAACTCAAAACGGTCGTTTGGAATGCCGTGCTCTTTGGCAAGCTGTTTTGTAAACTCGATCATTTTGTCATCATGCGTGGCAACTGCCGTATAATGTCCTTTTAAAAGCTGTTTGCGGATGAGTCTTTTATAATTTTCATCGACATCGCTTTTTTCAGGATAGGCCACCTTTTCCGATTCTTTATAGGCCCCTTTGACAAGCCGCAGAAACGGATTCAGCGGGCTGAGGTCATCAAGATCCTTCTCCGTTCTGTACAGATAAGCCTGCACCACGGTGCTTACATATTCATACCGGCTCCGGAAGTCTTTAAAGATATCCAGCGTCTTCTGGCATCTCGTTTCATCTTCCATGTCAATCGTCACCATGACTTTATGTTTTTCAGCCGTCTGGAGGATTTTCGTCATATTTTCATAGACAAGATCGAGATCTATATCAAGACCTAAAGACGTCATTTTTAATGACACTTGGGAATTCAGCTGTTCATCAGCGATTAAGGCGATGGTCTGCATGCACTCCTCGGTGCGTTCTTTCGCGACATCACCGCTGTTGACAAATTCCCCCAAATGATCGACAGTAACTGACAGCCCTTGGCTGTTCAAATGTCGGATTGTCGGGATAGAACTGCGGAAATCCATTCCTCCGATGATTTTGCCGGCTGCCACACGGCTTCCCCAGCTTCGCGCCATCTTATTGAGAAAGCTGCTCTTGGATAAAAATAAGAAAAAATCTCTTGTAATCACTTCCAACCTTAACACCCCGCAATCTAAGAAGTATTTGTATGAGTCTATTGTAAATGGACAAAACATCCTCTCACAATATTCTAAAAATACAAAGATTCTGATAAATTTTTGTGGTTTTACCACAATCAGCTTCTTAGATAGCAGGCGATTATGCCGAAAAATGGCGGACGGAAATGACGGCAATCGTCAATTTCCGCCTTTTTACCCCCACGCCTCTTCGACGGTCTGAATCAATAGCTGATTCAGTTCCTCCGTTATGTCAGGTTTCGGCGTTTTGATCGTTTTGACATAGTGCCCGATTCGTTCTATTTCTTCTTCTATAAACGCATGAATCATCGTATTTCTCGGTTCCGGAGCCAGCTCCTGACCGCTTTTTTTCCTTGTAAGCAGTGTATTGATTTCAGAAATGAGCGCTTCATCCGTCAATAAGGCATCGGCCAGTACGGGAAATGACATCGGCGGTACGGAGCCGAACGTTTCAATCCATCTGCAGGCAAGGAGAGGACGCAGTACATAAAAATACTTTTTAATCTTCACTTCCCTGCCTCGCAATTCCGTTTTTTCATTCCGTTTTGCCATATTGAGATAATGATAGATGCCGGCTTCAGGCGAAAAGGCGCGGTTTTTCAGTTTTCGAAGCTTTTCAGCCGCTGAGAAAGCTTCATAATAGATCATCTCAGAAGAGAGCCATTCCAAAAGAGGCGGATTTGATTTTTTAAAAAGCCTAAGCGCTTTTCTCAGTTCCCAGCCGCTGATGTCAAGCATGTCATGAATCGGCTCTTCTATGACATCCCTATGCGGTTCGATCGAAAAGTACCATTCTTTTTTCGGCACATAGAGAAACCGCACATCGTAGTCGCTGTCGCTTGACGGAAATCCCCATGCGCGGCTCCCTGATTCTACGGCATAAAGCACCTTGACGCCGTGCTGTGCTTCAATTCGTTTTAATTCTTCGATGATCTTTTGTTCCATCTGTATCCGTCCTTTTCCGTGATCATTCCTGAAAAAAGCCCAAGTACTTGGGCTTTTCGCTGTCGTCAGCCTTTCAGATGCGCTTTCAGAAAGGCCAGCTTTTCCGTATGGAAAGAAGGTATGTATTCATGTCCGAAATACCGGTAAACCTTCAATTCTTTTTCCGTTTCCAGATGATTGTAAGCGGCAAACACCGTCGACGGCGGAGTCACACGGTCAATCAGCCCGATGGACATGAGCACCGGAACTTTTACGCGGTCCGCCAGATTCATGATATCAAAATAGGCCAGTGTATTCATCGCGGCCTTTTCCGTTTCAGGGCTGCCGTTCTTTCTGAAAAAGGAGTTAATCTCAAGATACGGCTCATCAAGAGCGACATCAATGGCCCGCTCAAAATTGCTTAAATAAGGATAATCGGCCGCAACCGCTCTCGGAATGTCAGATAGTGCCGCCGCGGCGATTGAAAGTCCGCCTCCCTGGCTCCCGCCGATGACGGCGATCCTCGTTTCGTCCACTTCATCAAAGCCGCTGATGACTTCCAAAGCCCGGACGGCGTCTAAGTACACGCCTCGGTAATAATATGTATCTTTATCTAAAATCCCTTTCGTCATCCAGCCGGGAACGTGTCCGTGCGGTGAGACGCTTGTATCTGTGCTGCTGTGCTGACCGCGGACAAGCATGCCGAACGCGGCATATCCGTGAAGCGCCCAATTTACGATGTCATGTATATCCCCGTCATAGCTCGCGTTATAGCCGTGATATTTCACGATGGCCGGATGCGGTCCTTGCCGGTCGGGAACGGCGTACCATCCCTCAATTTCCGCCTTGCCGAAGCTTCGGTATGTCAGCCGGAATACTTTCACACCGTCAGCCGGGTAGCTTTCAGCCTTCAATTCAGGCTTTGCCTCTTCCTTTGCAAGCTCATGTAATGATGATGCCCAAAAATCCGAAAAGTCATGAGGAGCGGTTTTATTTGGTTTATAGGTTTGCAGTTGGTCGAGCGGCAAGTCGTATAATTGCATATCCGATTATTCTCCTTTGTTTTATAAGATTTAATTTTCTGACTCTATCTTAACACGATTTTGCACTCATTTTCTAAACATTTTAATAAACGTTTGTTTAAAAACAAAAAAGCCGTGCGCTCACAGCGTCACGGCTCTTTTTACATCGGCTGATACAGGTCCCAGCCGATTTTTAACGTTTCTACGATATAATCGGCTATTTCTTCTGGTTCCAGATTATCCGTCGCCACTTTTGAATTATGTTTATCATAGATGCTTTGGCGCTCGTTAAAGAGCTGCTGCATTTCATCCATGGAACGGTTATGCAGAACGGGACGGCTTTCAATCAGCAGATCAGCCCGCTGCTTCCAATTCTCCCATGATAGATCAAGATGGAGCACGAGACAGTTTTCAAGGCAGCACTGTCTGATTTCCTCTTGTTTAAACGAACCGCCCCCAAGTGACACGATCTTGAATTTTGTATTGCGGCAGATATCTAATATATAGTCCTTTTCAGTCTGACGGAAAAAGGCTTCACCTTTTTTCTCAAACATTTCCGGGATGGACATCTTGAAATCTTTCTCAATCTGCAGGTCAATATCAATGAAGTCTCTGTATAATTTCTTAGCGACCAGCTGGCCGATTGTTGTCTTTCCGACACCCATGAATCCGATCAGTACGATATTTCTTTCTCTTACGGGAATGGCACGTTTTGCGTTCATCTTCGGCGAAATCCTCCTAAGAAATGAAAAAGTTATGTTTATTATATGATAACTCAATATTGAAATATAGAGATAATGCAATGAAAGAAAACCCATCCTTTATTAAGAAGAGATGAGTTTTTCTTTCTATCGGAGCGTAATGCGTTCCACCTTTCCGACAATGAAAATATAAGAAAATGCCCCGATAAATGCGACAGCGCCGACAAACAGAATCGCTCCGTTATATGAACCGGTCGCAGAAACGATAAACCCGATGATAAGCGGGGTGATAATACCGGCCATATTGGCGAAAAAGTTAAACACGCCTCCAGCCAATCCGATTGTCTCGCTTGGCGCCACCTCACTCAGCATCGTCCAGGATATATTGGACATGCCCTGCGCAAAAGAAGCAATGGATAAGATCGTCAAAACCGCAGGAGCAGAATCCGTAACATTCGCGAGCACGATGGAGCCTGTCAGCAGAAGACCGAGGATGACGGGCGTTTTCCGGGCAACGTTCACCGACACGCCCCGTTTCATCATTCCGTCAGACCAATATCCGCCGAACAATACGCCGAAAAAGGCGGCGATATACGGAATTGATGCGGCGAAGCCGACTTTTAAGAAAGCCATGTGCTTTGCCTCCGCCAGATAAGTCGGAAACCATGTCAAAAAGAAGAACAGCGTGGAGGCTACGGCGAATTGGCCGATATACAAGCCGACAAGCTTGCGGTATTTAAGAAGCTGGACGAAATCCGGCCACGTGATCCTGCCGGCTGATTCTGACACCTCTGTCAGTCCGCCGCCTTCTCTAATATAATCAAGCTCCTCCCGGTTCACTTTCCGGCACCGATTCGGCTCGTGATACATTTTGAACCAGAAAATGGAGAAAACAAGCCCGAGCACCCCTGAGGAAATAAAGACGGCGCGCCAGTCAAATGCCGTTAACACCCAGAATAAAACCGGTGTGGCGAACGCCAGCCCCACATATTCCCCCGCCGTATAAGCACCCGTCGCAAAGGCGCGTTCCCGCCTTGGAAACCATGTCGTGACAATCCGGTTGTTTGCCGGAAACGCAGGCGATTCAGCCAGCCCGATAATCAGGCGGCAGCCGAATAAAAATCCGAAACTGGCCGCAAAAGCCTGCACTCCGGTGAAAACAGACCAGATCAATAAAGAAACGCCGTACGTTCGTTTTGACCCGAATTTGTCCAAAATGAGCCCGCCGGGAATCTGCATTCCCGTATAGGTCCAGCTGAATGCGGAAAAGACGACGCCCAAAAGCGCGGGGCTTATGTTCAGCGATGTCTGAATGGACGGGGCGGCGATGGATACACTGGCACGGTCTATATAATTAATCGCAGTGATAAAAAACAAAAGAATCAGTATCACATAACGAGCGCGAGTCGGTTTATTGCGGACGGGACTGAAGTCCGTCAGCTCCGTTTCATTTTTCAATGGCTTCTCCCCCTTACTCGAATGAAATTAATTGTACAACACTTCGGTCAATTATTTAATACTTTGACGCAAAAAAGCGCTAAACAATTTGTGTGTCGCACTGACCTGATGCAGACACACCCCGCTTATAAAAAAGTGTCTGCCCTTTTCATCTGTTTATCCGTATCGCACCCGGGGAAAAAGTACACATATGATAGACAGTTACGGGAGGATTACCGATGAAACTGAGTTTTTGCACGACAGGATTTAAAAAAAAGCATATTTTCGACGTCATTTCTTTCGCGAAGGAGCACTCCTTTGAGGGAATCGAACTGTGGTACGGACACGCTAAACAATATATAGAGGAAATCGGCCCGCTCGACAGGCTTGATCAGCAGCTTCAGGAGGAAGGAATCGGGGTGCCTGCCGTCAGTTTGTACACTGACTTCGCCACTCAGGATGAAAGGCAGGCGTTAAAGGATGTTCAAAGGGCATTAAGCGCGGCACGACAGCTGCGCAGTCCCTTGATCAGAGTCTTTGCCGGCAATCTTCCTTCGCATCGGACATCACCGGAAAAGTGGCAGCGTGCGGTTGATCAATTTCAGCAGGCGGCACGGCTCGCAGATGACTATGAAGTCGATATCGGGCTTGAGATTCATTACGATACGTACGCGGATACACCGGAGGCGGCGCTGGCATTTTTGGAGGATGTCGGACATCCGCGGGTCCGCACCATTTTTGACGGCTCCAACCTACACGTCAATCACGTTGACCAAATGTCCGCTTTAGAAAAACTGTATCATACCGTCAGCCACATTCATCTGAAAAACTATCACTGGAATTTTGACAACTGGTATCTCAGCAAGCCAACTCCGATTTTTCAAGGAGATCTCGATCAAAAAGCATTTTTAAAAGAGCTGATGAACAGACAATATGACGGTTATGTTTCTCTTGAGTATTTTGGAGAACATGCCTTTACGCATATAAAGGAATCGCTCCGCGAATATACGTCCGTTTTTTCCCGCTGACTCTTCGATCGAAGGGTCTTTTTTTGTATCATAAACAAAAAGGGGGATATCATGATGATCATTTGGATAAATGGGGCTTTCGGTTCCGGAAAAACACAAACAGCGTTTGAACTGCACAGAAGGCTGAAATCGTCTTACGTATATGATCCTGAAAAGATGGGGTTTGCGATGCGTTCGATGATACCGCCGGATATCGCTGAAGATGACTTTCAAAGCTACCCTCTGTGGCGGGAATTCAATTACAGCATGCTTTCCTATTTGTCAGATACATATCAGGGCATCATCATTGTGCCCATGACCATTACGAACGATCAATACTTCCATGACATTATCAGCAGGCTGAGACAGGATGGCCGGACCATTCACCACTTTACCCTGCTGGCTTCAAAGGAAACATTGCTGAAACGCCTGCGCACCAGAGCGGAAGGAAAAAACTCCTGGGCCGCAAAACAAATCGACCGCTGCATCAACAGCCTGTCTGATAGCCTCTTCACAGAACATCTCCATACAGACCAAATGTCTATTCAGCAGGTCGCAGAAACGATCGCTGCCCAAGCAAATCTGCCTTTTGAGCCTGATTCGAGAGGCAGCCTTCGAAGATTCACCGACAGATTGATGGTGAAGCTGAATCATATCCGTATCAAATAAAAAAACGTTTTGAAAACATGTCCCTGATCCATGCAAATGGATCAATAAATAAAAAGCCCCTCTGAAGGGATGTTTTTTCAAATTAAGAAAAAAATTTTAGAAACATAGAAGGGATTTTATGGATAATAATCTAATTATTAACACTGTAATACATTTCATTTGAAAAGGGAGTGCTCGAAATGAAATTCAAAAAAGTGTTAACCGGTTCTGCGCTGTCTCTTGCCTTACTGATGTCTGCCGCTCCTGCCTTTGCCGCATCACCAACAGCATCCGTGGAAAATAGCCCAATCTCAACGAAAGCAGATGCCGGCATTAATGCCATCAAGCTCGTTCAAAGCCCTAACGGCAACTTCGCTGCTTCTTTCGTTTTAGATGGAACAACGTGGATTTTCAAAAGCAAATACTATGACAGCAGCAAAGGCTATTGGGTAGGGATTTATGAAAGTGTAGATAAATAAAAATGAGATAAACAAAAACCTCCCTTTCAAAAGGGAGGTTTTTTTCATTCTATTTCCACCAATCATCAAACATTGATGCCGGCACCTGGCGCTTGTGCTCCGTACTGAGGTAGCGTTTTTCCAGCGCCTCAATCACTTTGGAAGAAACGTCCTTGCCTTCTAAATAATCATCAATGTCATTGTATGTGATGCCGAGTTCGGTCTCATCAGTCTGCTGCGGTTTTTCATCAAGCAGATCGGCCGTCGGTAATTTCAAATACAGGCGCTCCGGCGCACCGAGCTCTTCTAATAAACGTCTGCCCTGGCGTTTCGTTAATCCGGTCAGCGGCAGCAGATCAGCTCCGCCGTCACCGTATTTCGTGAAGAAACCGGTCACTGCCTCGGCCGCATGGTCGGTTCCGATGACAAGCAGCCCCTCTTGTCCGCCGATGGCATATTGAGCGATCATTCTCATTCTGGCCTTTACATTTCCTTTGTTAAAGTCAGACAGCTGATCGCCCGTGTCTTTTTTGTACTGATCAGCGAACGCGCTGACAGCGGACTTAATATCAAATGTCCATGATTTATCAGGTTTAATGAATTTGAGCGCCAATTGGGCGTCATCCTCATCCTGCTGTGTGCCGTGCGGAAGCCGGACGGCGATAAATTCCGCATTTCCGCCTTCTTCTCTGATGCTCTCCGCCGCCAATTGGGCGAGGCGTCCCGCAAGCGTGGAATCCTGCCCCCCGCTGATGCCGAGCACAAAGCCTTTGGCACCTGTTTTTTTCAAATATTGTTTCAGAAAGTTCACTCTGTCCTCAATTTCTTGTTTCGGATCAATTGAGGGCTTTACATGGAGATCATTCATAATTTGTTTCTGGATGCTCATCCCAATCACTCCTCCTGCATTGTTTCTTTATGATCCATTTCCCGTTCATGGTGAAAATGAATCATACCACTATGTACGACTCTCTGTTAAATATAGCACAGGTGCAGATTTTAAGTGAATCAAATACACCGGGATCAGCTGATTTCCACCCGCAGCGCCGTGATGCTGTCGCCGTTGCATTTTCCTTTTTCGATCGGACAGGATGAAAACGCCACGACGAGATCCATTTCCGCACGGAGCCGTACATAATCACCCGCGTCAGAAAGAGGCGTTTCGACTGATAAGTTCCCTTTCTCATCGAGCACCGTGTTCATAAAAATGGCGAATGGGTAATGCATATGCGGCCGCGGCACCCCGAATGGTTCAAGCGCTCCGCTCATATTGTCATAGCACGTATCCTGGAGCTCGTCTTTATGCTTTCCGTATAAAAGCCTGTTCATATCCGGACGGCAGGCGGGAAGCAGCAGGTCATGCTTGCCGACTGTATCCTCAATCAGCGTCAGCATCGGCTTGTATAAATTCGAATAAATATGATCACCCGTTTTTACATGAATGGACTGGTTGGCATCGATCGTCGCGCCCTGATCAAGATGTTCATAAAAGTCCTTGGCATGATACGCCGTAAAATCAGCCACCTGCTGTCCTTCCACATCGACAACTTTTATAATCTGCCCTTTGTGAACCTTCAGACCAAGCCCTTTTTTCGGCGGTACGATAAATTGCTGTGTCATCAGACTGCTCCTTTTTTTCTTCTATTATGAACTCCGGCCGTTTGTTTCATGTAAAGCAATTTATTGGATGTATATTCCCCTTCTGACGGCCGCAATCTAAGCTTTGATAAAGGGGTTGAACTTCATGGGTAAATCACAGGACCAGCCTAAAGGGAATCTCGCTTGGTGGCAGCTCTCCTTAATCGGCGTCGGCTGCACAATCGGGACGGGATTTTTTCTCGGGTCCAGCATCGCTATTGTCAAAAGCGGATATTCCGCGCTGATCTCATTTCTTATTGCCGGGCTTGGCACCTATTTTGTCTTTGAGCAGCTCGCGAAGCTTTCGGCTAAACAGCCCGAAAAGGGGTCTTTTTGCGCTTATGCGAGAAAGGCTTTCGGCACTTGGGCCGGTTTCAGCAACGGATGGGTGTACTGGTCGTCCGAGATGCTGATCACGGGAAGCCAGCTGACAGCGATCTCGCTGTTTACGAAGCATTGGTTTCCGAATGTTCCGCTGTGGATTTTCGCCTCCATCTATGCGGTGCTCGGTCTTTTGATTATATTTACGGGGCTGTCCGTTTTTCAAAAAACGGAAAATGTGCTCGCTGTTGTCAAGACGGCGGCGATTTTTATGTTTATCGTGATCGCCATATTGGCGCTGTGCGGTATATTTTCTCATAAACCGGATGTGCAGGTGCCGAACGAATCAAAGGATTTGTTCCCGCACGGCGCGATGGGGTTATGGACGGGACTGATTTATGCGTTTTACGCCTTCGGAGGAATTGAAGTCTTGGGGCTGATGACCGTACACTTGAAAAAACCGGAGGAAGCCTCAAAATCAGGCCGGCTGATGCTTGCCGTACTTGCGGTGATTTACGTCATTTCTCTCGGCCTGGCGCTGCTGTTAGTGCCGCTGGGCAAATTCACCGAGCAGGACAGCCCGTTTATTACATCGCTGAAGGGTTTTCATTTAGATATCATTCTTGATATTTTTAACGGGATTTTTATTATTGCGGGATTTTCCACGCTCGTCGCCTCGCTGTTTGCCGTGACGACATTGCTTTGTACAATGGCCGATGACGGGGATGCGCCGAAATGCTTCAGATTAAAGGAAAACAAAAAAATCTGCTGGCCTGCGCTCGGATTGACGTTTGCCGGACTCATCGTCTCCATCATCCTGTCATTGGTGCTGCCGAAAAATATATATGAACACATGACAACCGCGGCGGGTCTGATGCTTCTTTATACGTGGCTGTTCATTTTGTTCTCGGGCAAGAAACTGCTCGAAACGACAAAGATGGGAACCGCACAGATTTTTATCGCCCTTGTGCTGATTGTCGCGGCCGTCTCCGGGACGCTGTTTGAGAAATCGAGCCGGCCCGGTTTTCTGGTCAGCCTTTGTTTTCTCGCCGTCATTGCGATCGTGACATGGATCGTACAAAAAAAGCAGGGACACAGCCCTGCCGGATCATAGCTTATTTCGTCGGTTTAAACAGTCTTTTCAAATAAGAAAAGGGACACTTTGACACTTGCGTCTCATCATCACGGAGGAAATATTGCTTCCATTCTAAATTGTCTTTTCCTCCGTACCACCCCAATCGGGGATGAAGAGGGGCTTCATCATACGCCTCTAAGCGTTTTCTGATCAGCCGGCTCATGTTTCGTCCGAACGCGGTTGAATCATTTAATCCTTCGAAAACCCATCTCGGCTGAAACGCCAGCATAAAAAACGGGAAGCTTCTGCTTTGTCTCGCTTCATGCGCAGGCGTCGCGCACAGAATAAAATACGGCTCGCCGTCAAAGCAGAACTCCCATTTATAATGTTCAGGGTCTTCCGGCATGTCTTCCGGCCAGTCATTCGGGTCGCAGCCGCTCAGCCGGTTTAAAAAAGACCAGAACAGCTCTTCATACGCCTCAATGGAATAATGCTCAGCTAAATCCTCAGGCGTATCAAAAATCACAAGCAGCGACGCGTATCTTCCGGTATCCCTTGAGATCTTTCCGTACTCGGACAGCAGCATCCCCACTTCCTCCGGGGTTCCGTCTTCGCGGGGATCACCCGCAAAGGATATCCGGAGCTGATCTGTCAAAAATCCCTGACGTCCGGGAATGCACGGAAACGTATCCGCTTTATCGCCTATTTTTTCTGATAGAAGCTCAAAAGCGATTCTCTGCCAATTTGGCAGATCCAATAACTTTTCCTCAAGGCAACTTTTTGTGTACAGCCCGCTCGCCATCGGCCCACCTCCAGTATCGTCATGATACGTTATGACGGAGATAGGCGATGGGTGACTCTTCTATTTATGAGATGAGCATTTGAATCCCCTGCCATCCGAAATAAAACCCGAAAACGATTAAAGACACACCCGCCGCTCCCGTGAGCCAGCGAAGCGCTGTTTCATGAAGGAGATTTCTGAAAGTGCTCGCAGCGACCGCCATGCAGAAATCCCAGATCAAAATGCCGAGAAGAATGCCGGAGCTGTAAATCAAAAGCTGATTTGCATCGAAGGATTCAGCGGTTTTGGCGAGAATGCTCCCGTATATGCCGAGCCAGAATAAAATGCTCAGCGGATTGGAAAGAGAAATAAAAAATCCCGCGCCGAATGTTTTGTAAAAAGCCGGTTTTCCTTTTCCGCTTCTGACATTCATGGCTTCCCTTATATTTTTTAACGTTTCGACCCCCGTATAGGTCAGCACGAAAAAACCGAAGAGCCACAAAAACGTTTTTACAAAAGGAGCGGTCAAAAATTGAGACAGCCCGAAATAGATCAGAATCATATACAGCCCGTCCGCGGCCATGGCGCCAAGACCGAAAATCCATGCATGCCAAAAGCCGTTTTTGATGCCTTTGTCAATTTGCGCCGCATTGACCGGGCCGACAGGTGCTGACAATGACAGCCCGAGAACGATGTAGCTTAAAAAGATGTTCATTGGCTTCCCCCTCATAAATGTCACTTGTACAAGTTATTCAGGGATTAAGGCTACTATGCCGCCTAATGCCGTTAAACTTTAACCGATCTTCAGAGTAACTTCATACAAAGTATTGTCAAACTTAGTCGAATACCATAAAATGAAAATGCCTAAATAAAACCATAAAAGGGATGAACTGATATATGATAAATGAATTTTCCCATACAAAAAATGGCGAAACTATAATCTATTGCCTAAATAAAAGATCAGGTATAATCAAAGAAATTTCTATAGACACAAATGATTTCCCTAGGGTATCTAGTCTCTCTGGAACTTGGAGCCTGATACACGATAAAAGGAGAGGTTTTTATAGAGTAGTTATGTACTTAGACGGTAAACCAATATGCTTAAAAAGATTTCTAAAAAACCTTCATAATTCAACAGATGGTACTTCTCAGCAAGTAACCTTCATTTCAGATGATGTATACGATTATAGACAATGCAACCTTTATGTCTGTACTCTGAAAGAACTAAATACACTAGAAACACAACAAAAACTCAAAAAGTTAGCGAAAGAAATTCCTTCTATAAACCGGGAACCCTATTCTTTAAATGCCGATAATTCTGAAGACCTTTTCACGACTCAAGAAATTAGCAAAAAACTCAATGTGCAGCCATGGAATATTAGGAAGTGGGCAAAAGTATACAATATTATCCCTCATAAAAACAAAGCTGGACATTTATTATTTTCGAGAGAGCAGCTTACAAAGTTTTCCGAACTAAAAAGCTCTAGCAAACGATTAAAGATAAATGATGTTCATCAAAATAACCACATTCACCAAAATATTAAAAATGATTGCACTGTTCTTCATGATCTACAACTCGATATTGTATCTTTAAAAGATAAAGAGACTGGTTTTAATTATAAATTTAATAGTCTAGAGGAATATAATGCCCTTAGAAGCTTTTTTAAAAAAATATTACTCTAATCGAAAGATACACTAGGATACACTGTATAACGATGTTGTCTCCTAATGTATCTTTTCTTATTTTAATTTCTCAAGCTCGTCTTCCATCATGTCCGTCGCTTTTCCTAAAAAATCGAATATCAGCTGCAGTTCTTCTTCTTTATATTGCCGGCAAAGGCTGATCGTGGACTGGGATAAGGAGCTGAACAATTGCTTCACATTCGCTTTTCCGGCTGTCAGCGGCACGATGATCACCCGCCGTTTGTCTTCCGGGTCTTTTTTCCTCATGACATATCCCGCTTTTTCGAGCCGGTCAATGAGCGCCGTTACCGAACCTGTGCTGAGGCCGGTTTTTTTCCCAAGCTCGCCTGCGGTCATCGGGCCTGCTTCATTTAAGATATCAGCTGATTTCAAATCGGTCGGAAACAGACCGAGAGATTGAGCGGCCGCCTGATGAAACAGGATCGTCCTTGTGGCCATCTTCCGGAATAACTGTATCGCGGTTTCCTCCGTCTCGCTTCTGGTATTTCTTGTTGACAACTGACAGGCCTCCCTATAAAATCAATTTATCTTGACGATCAAGATAATTTTCGGCAAATCTAATATGATCATAGCAAATTTAATGATCAAAAGTAAGTATGGGAGGAAAAAGCATGGAACAAACAGCCGCGAAGGACGCCTCGACGAAGTTTGTCGTCATCGGTCTTTTGCTGGGCATTTTAATGTCAGCTATGGATAATACAATCGTTGCCACTGCGATGGGAAATATCGTGGCGGACCTCGGAAGTTTCGATAAGTTCGCGTGGGTGACGGCATCATACATGGTAGCCGTTATGGCCGGTATGCCGATTTACGGAAAACTGTCCGATATGTACGGACGCAAACGTTTCTTTTTATTCGGTCTTATTCTTTTCTTAATCGGATCTGCATTATGCGGAATCGCCCAAACAATGGATCAGCTCATTATTTACCGCGTCATTCAGGGAATCGGCGGAGGCGCGCTGATGCCGATCGCCTTCACGATCATTTTTGATTTATTTCCGCCGGAAAAACGCGGAAAAATGTCGGGCATGTTCGGTGCCGTTTTCGGCCTGTCCAGCGTTCTCGGGCCGCTTTTAGGCGCGCTCATTACCGACTCCATCAGCTGGCACTGGGTGTTTTACATCAACGTGCCGATCGGTATTTTATCATTGTTTTTCATTCTTCGTTATTATAAAGAATCCCTTGAACACAGGAAGCAGAAAATCGACTGGGCTGGCGCAATTACGCTGGTGGTTTCCATTGTCGGTCTGATGTTCGCTCTTGAGCTCGGCGGAAAAACGTATGATTGGAACTCCGTGCAGATCATCGGTCTGTTCGCTGTGTTCGCCGTGTTCTTTATCGCCTTTTTTATTGTGGAAAGAAAAGCGGAAGAACCGATTATCTCATTTTGGATGTTTAAAAACCGTTTATTTGCCACGGCACAGATTCTGGCGTTCCTTTACGGAGCCACGTTCGTCATCCTAGCGGTGTTTATCCCGATCTTCGTTCAGGCTGTGTACGGAAGCACTGCGACAAGCGCGGGCTTTATTTTGACGCCGATGATGATCGGTTCTGTTATCGGAAGTATGATCGGCGGAATTTTCCAGACGAAAGTGCGGTTCCGCAATTTAATGCTGATTTCCGTGGTCGCTTTCTTTATCGGAATGCTGCTGCTTTCCAATATGACACCGGATACGGCGCGTACGATGCTGACGGTATTCATGCTGATCTCAGGATTCGGCGTCGGCTTCAACTTCTCACTGCTGCCGGCCGCGTCCATGAACGATCTGGAGCCGCGTTATCGTGGAAGCGCCAACTCAACAAACTCGTTTTTGAGATCATTCGGTATGACGCTCGGTGTGACGATTTTCGGCACCATCCAGACGAATGTGTTTACCAATAAGCTCACAGATTCATTCAGCGGCATGAAAGGAGCGGGCGGCGCGATGCAGAACATCGGAAATCCGCAGGACATTTTCCAGGCCGGCACGCGCGCTCATATTCCGCCGCACATTCTGGATCGCATTATTGACGCCATGTCGCAAAGCATCACATATGTATTTACGCTTGCGCTGGCGCCGATCGTCATTGCGGCCGTTACCATTTTGTTTATGGGAAAAGCGAGAGTAAAAACCTCTCAGGAAATGGCGAAAAAAGCGAATTAAAAAAAGCAGTACATGGCGTTTGTCATGTACTGCTTTTTTATTTACCCAGCGAAATGCGGAGCGAGAATATCTTTCAGCACGTTTGCGCTGCGGCTGAATTGAGCCTGTTCTGTTTCATTCAGCTCAAGTTCCGTCACACCTGCGATGCCGTTCCGATTGACGACGGCCGGAACGCCGATAAAGACGTCGTTTACACCGTATTGGCCGTCCAGATATGTGCTGACGGTTAAAATGCTGTTTTCATTACGCAAAATCGCTTTTGTGATGCGGGCGAGGCTCATCGCCACTCCGTAATATGTCGCGCCTTTTTTCTCGATAATATGGTAGGCCGCGTTTTTCACATCGTCAACGATCTGATCCAGCTCGTCCTGTTTGTAAGCTGCATTTTTCTCCAGCAATTGCTGCACCGGCACTCCGCCGATATTGGCGTGACTCCATACAGGAAGCTCGGTATCGCCGTGCTCGCCGATAATGTGGGCGTGTACGTTTTGCGGAGCGGCTCCGAAGTATTCGCTCAGCATATAACGGAATCGCGCAGAATCCAGTGTCGTGCCGCTGCCGATGACGCGTTCTTTCGGCAGGCCGCTGAATGTCCAAGTCGCATAAGTGAGAATGTCGACCGGGTTTGTAGCAACGAGGAAGATGCCGTCAAATCCGCTTGCCATTACTTCACCGACAATGCTTTTAAAAATGGCGAGATTTTTTTCGACCAGCTCAAGTCTCGTTTCGCCCGGTTTTTGATTGGCCCCTGCACAGATGCACACGATATCGGCATCCTTGCAATCCTCATATGTGCCGTAAGACGTTTTGACCGGATGAGGCGCAAATGCCTTTCCGTGATTTAAATCCATGACATCTCCCATGGCTTTTTCTCTATTTACATCAATGATCACAAGCTCATCTGTGATCCCTTGGTTAATTAACGCAAATGCATAACTGCTTCCAACAAAACCTGCTCCGATTAATGCTACCTTGTTCACTCGTTCGTTCATCATGTATGCTCATCCTCCAGTGTTTCGTGGTGTCTGTTTTTATCTTGTGAAGTATTTCACATTTATATTGTGCAATACTTCACAAACTTTTGCAAGAGAAAAGTTTGATTTTTGGACAAAAAAATATCGGTGATGGTTTCCAGATTGTTGACAACATCCTAAAACGGAACCGTTTTAGGATGTTGTCATCTTTTCAGCGTGATTGAAGACGCGCTGTCCCTTTCCCAGAAGCGGGGGTTTGCCGGCACGCTGATGTGATGATGGCCCTATCCATTAATGCGGAAGATAACCATTCAAACCGGAGTTGTTATACAAACCATTCTGCACATAATCAAAGCCGGGCTGGTTCTGGCCGGGCACTTGGGCGCTGCCATTGTTAAAAATCACTTTGGCGTTGGCCGTATCCGCATTCTCAGGCAGCGTCAGCGTGTACATTCCATCTGCATTCTTGGTCATGGCTTTCCCCGGCCACGATCCGGTTAATTCTATGGCCCTGCCTCCATCATGTTTATAGATATAAGCATTTACCTGGCCCCAATGATCCGGATTTTGATAGCCAATGATGTTGGTTTGGGACGGGTCTTTTTTGACAAACGTGTATTCTTGGGTTCTCGCTGCACCCTCGCCGTTCGTTCCGGTTAATTTGATGTTGTATGTCGTGCCGATTGGATCTTCTTTCCCGATCGTTAATCGGTCTCCATCCTTAAATGCTGTCTGCTGCCCATTATTGATTTGGTAAACGGCTTTTGTTGTTTTCGCATTTGTACGCAGGGTGACCGTCAGCTGATCATTGAAAGAATGGACTGCCCCCGTTTGGTAATTCTCAAGGAAGACATGAGGCGCATTTCCAATGTCGTCAGGATAAAGAACAGCCGCGGATCTGGCATTGATCGTACCTGTCAGTTTGCCGTTTGCTACTTGAAATGAACCGGCGCCGGCCCTATTATCATACCTGCCGTCAGGTAATTTCGTTGAAGTATTGATGGTGACAGAAGACGATCCTGCATTTGCCAGCACAACGCCTTTTGAGCCGCGCTGATTCATAAATATTTGATTGTTCCCATTCGGATTCGAGAGTTCCTCGGGCTGCCCGGCCATTTCATTGTGAAATTGATTGACCGCAGTGATCGCCTGATCTTTAAATAAGGCGCTCCCGCGATCTCCTATTTGACTTTTTCCGGGAAATCTTACACCATTTCCTCCGCCCTCAGGTCTGGAAAAGAAAAGAGGCGTGCTTCCTGAGCGGGAACCAATCACTGCCCAGCCTAAACGAATATCGTCATCACTCATCCATGTGGACTCTTCATCATCATTGGCATACGTATCATGTGATTCCACCCATGTGACTAACTTGTCCGCAGACACGTCAGATGCATAACGGGAGATATTCGACACACTCAGATTACGGTTCTTTAAAGCGGATCTGATGGAATGCCCATAGTTAGAAGCCGTCACATTCATATAATTCGCATAAGCAGTATCTCTGGACGCGCTGTCTTGCAGGATTTCTCCGTATTGGAACTCCGCTGATGTATTTGTGATATTCGGCCAAAATTGGCTGCCGTAATTCCCATCATCCGGAAGCTCTATATGCTTGGCGGCATCATAGCGGAACCCGTCCGCTCCGTCATTCAATGCTCTTTCCAAGAAACGTTTCAGATAGGTTTGCACCTCAGTGTTCTGTGTATTCCAATCATACAGTCCAAGCAAGGAATTTTGAGTGACGTCCCATCGATCCGACCAATTTTTAATTTGTGTGTTTCCGTGGGTCCAGTTTGGAATACGCTTAATCTCGTCAGAAATCGCGGCATAATCGCTGGTGGTATGATTGATAACCGCATCAACAATGACTTTTACGCCATATTTTTCCGCGGCTGCACACATGTCCTTAAATTCTTGTTCAGTGCCTAAGTAACGGTTGCCGATTTGGTACGATGTCGGCTGATACAGCCAGTACCAGTTCCTCATGCTTTTATCTCCTTGGTTCCCTTCCTTTACTTGGTTAATCGGAGACGTCTGAATGGCTGCATAGCCCGCATCACGAATCTCTTTCATATTTTGTGTTAACGTATTGAACGACCAATTCCAAGCATGAAGGATGGTCCCGTTTTTGACCGATGACGCGGCCATCTCATTCGATTTGTTTGCAGTTTCAGCGTTTGCAGCCGCCGGGCCTGACAAAACCAAATGAAACAGCAATAAAAATCCGGCGAATAACGGCAGTAAAGAGGTTTTGAATCGTTTTTCAAACATTTTTGACACTCCTTATTTCATTTTTGAAGACTGACTGCGGAGTCAAAAATTCCTCTTACTCTTTCTTCAGCTTCCTCCTTTCAACTGTTGTGATGACTGGATAATATTGTTAACGCTTACATTTCAACTTATCACACTCTCTCTATCAAAGCAACGTGACAGAGTGAATTCAAATCTATATTCCTATCAATTAAAAAGACTTCCCGCTTTCAAACAAAAAAAGAAACCACCTGTCAAGATGATTTCTTTTTTATTTCTTTTATCGCTCTTCTGTAAGACAGCTTCACAATGACATACCGAAGCAGAAACAGAATGCCTCCGCAGACGATAAAAAGAAAGATCATTTTCAGCCAAGCAAAGAATGTATGGGGAAACCCCCTGTCGTACATCGTAAGCGCCGCTGCCGCAAAAGTGACCGCAATTGAATCTATCCGCTGCTGCTTCACCCGCTTTTGCAGTTCTTCTTTGGTGTCTATTCTCGGCATGAGCATTCCCGACGCTCCCGCCCTGATACAATAATAAACAATTATAATGAAGAAAACCGCCAAGCTACCGGCCCATTCCCTAAACGGACAGTTCAGAACAAGTCCGCGTACGATGATGTCAAGCAAAGACAGTGTGCCCACAAGCATTCCGACTTCTGACCAAATCATTCGTTCTTTCTCTTTCACACTCTCACTCTTTCCATTCACGTTTGAAAGTCTGTTCCGACGCTGATTCATGACTTCCTCCCGTACTATTAAGAATGGCTTACAACTCCCATTATATCTTGCCGATTCATAATGATAAACCGAAATATCATTGACAAAAATGTTAATAAGGACCCCAATTGATCAGGACGCCTATGCAGATAAACACAAGGCCGATGACAAACCAAATCAGCGCCAGCGGAATCATGAAGCGAAGCCACTTTACGTACGGAATGCCGCTGGCAGCCAGTACGGCCATCAGCACGCCGGAAGTCGGATTGACACAGTTTACGACGCCTTCCCCAAGCATGACCGCTTCAACCGCGACCTGTCTCGTGATACCCATCAGATCGGCAAGCGGCGCCAAGATCGGAATAAATACGACCGCCTCTCCTGAGCCTGATGAAATCAGAAAATGAAGCAGGGCGCTGGAAATATACATTCCGATGGCGCCTGCCATCGGGCTGAAACCGTGCAGCAGTGACGCAAGTCCATTGACTACCGTATCAAGCAGCTTTCCATGTTCCAGGATAACGGAAATGCTTCTCGCCATTCCGACGATCAGCGCGCCGTAAACGAGCCCCTGACAGCCTGTAATAAACGTTTTTGCAATATCATTTGCCGCCATTCCCGCAATCAGGCCGGACACGATTGAGATAAAAATGAACACGGCGGCCATCTCTGAATCAGACCAATCAAGAGTAAGCGCGCCGTATAAAAAGCCTGCAAGCGACAAAGCCGCGACAGCCAGAATCAATTTATGGCGGACGGTAAACGGGACATGCTTGTCCTCCGGCTCAGAAACCTGCGGGAGTGAACCTGCCGCCGGAAACCAATCGTTCCCCAGCAGACTGGCGTCCTTTGCTTTTCTGAGTTTTCTCGTATACCGATAAATATATAAAATAGATGATAACAGAAAACAAATGTAGACGGCAATCCGCAGGCCGATACCGGAAAACAGCGGCAGCTCCGCGATGCTTTGTGATAACCCGAGCGGTGAAGGTGATAAAATCGTCGCGTTAAACCCGGCATAACAGCCGATATAAATGACGGCCGCTCCGGCCACGGCGTCCCATTTCAGCGAGCGGGCGACGATCAGGCCGATCGGAATAAAACCGATCACGGAATTAACGACGATGCCGGTTGTGCCGAGGATCGAAAATAGAGATCCGACAATCGCAATAAACAGCAGCTGTTTTGTGCGGAACGTACTGATGACATTACTGATCAATCCATTGATGGCGCCCGTTTTCTCCAAAATCGCAATAGTGCCGCCCGTAAACAGGATTAAAAAAATGATCGGCGCGGAACTTGTCATCCCTTCCTGAATCGCGGTAAAAAAAGCGATCGGGCTGACAGGAGACTGGTCTAAAGAATGATAGCTTCCCGGGACGGCGGACGTCACACTGCCCTTCGTCACCCTGTCAAATTCCCCCGCGGGAACGATGTACGACGCTATCGCGCATAGTAAAGCGACAATGAACAGCAGCACATAAGCATCAGGCATCACAAACAATTTCTTCTTTTTCAATACAGGTTCGGCCTTCGGCACAGCCATACCATCACCATCCCGCTTTAAATTTATAAACTATTCAGAAAATACAGATATGTGCTATATTATATACAGACCGATTGCCTGTTTTCAATATCAAAAATAAAAAACAGACAGCTTTTGAAGGAGGACTTACGGCATGAACAGACTCACAGCGCATGAAAAGCAAGTCATTATGGATATTTTTGACCACCTGCACGCCAATCCCGAAGTAAGCTGGAAAGAATATCAAACAACTGAATATCTGACTGAAAAACTGAAAGAGGCCGGCTGCCGGACCCGCACGTTTGATGATTGTACCGGGGTTGTCGGCGAAACCGGAGAAGGCTCGCCCGTTGTGGCTGTCCGGGCGGATATTGACGCACTGTGGCAGGAAGTGGACGGTGTCTTTCAGGCGAACCATTCATGCGGACATGATTCACATATGACGATGGCGCTCGGCACGATGATGCTTTTAAAGAGGCAGCCGAAACTTCCGAAGGGCACCATCCGCTTTATTTTTCAGCCGGCTGAAGAAAAGGGCGGCGGAGCGCTGAAAATGATTGAAAAAGGCGTAATGGATGATGTTGACTTCTTATACGGCGTGCACGTGCGCCCCGTACAGGAAACGGCAAACGGCCGATGCGCACCGTCCATTCTGCATGGCTCAAGCCAGCATATAGAAGGCCTGATTATCGGAGAAGAAGCCCACGGCGCGAGACCGCATCTCGGCCTTAACAGTATCGAAATCGCCGCTCTTCTCGTCCAAAAACTCAGCTTCATTCATCTTGATCCCGGCATCCCGCATTCCGTGAAGATGACAAAGCTTCAGGCTGGCGGCGAGAGTTCCAATATTATTCCGGGAAAAGCATCGTTCAGCCTTGATCTCCGCGCACAAACCAATGCCGCCATGGAGAAATTAACCGCCGAAACCGAAAGAGCCTGTGAGGCGGCGGCTGCCGCATTCGGCGCAAAGATCGAACTGCAAAAAGAACACAGCCTCCCGGCAGCCGAGCGAAACAAGGAGGCGGAAGCCATCATGGCATCTGCGATCAGCAGCATTCTCGGAGAAGGACATGTGGATGAACCTCTTGTGACAACCGGAGGAGAGGATTTTCATTTTTACGGGGTAAAGGTGCCGAACTTGAAAACGACGATGCTCGGCCTAGGATGCGGTCTGGAGCCGGGACTTCACCATCCCCAAATGACATTTGACCGAAGCGCCATCTTTACTGGCGTTGAGATATTAACGGCCGCCGTCCTCAAATCGTTTGAAGCATAAAAAAAAGCAGCCCGTTACAGAGCTGCTTTTCCTCATTACTTCTTCAAATCTTCAATTGAATTGACATTTTTCATGTACTGAGGAACGACCAGACCCATCTTGACGCCTGTCAGACTCGTTCCTACATCTTCATATTTGCCTTTATATTTAGACGCATATGCCTTATGGGTATTCGGAAGCCAAGCAGACAATGACGCATCCGCGCTGCCTGTCGCAATCGCAGTCCACATCGGTCCTGCCTCCACTTGCGTCAGCTTCACGTCATAGCCGAGGTCTTGAAATACTTTTCCGATTACATTCGTACTTGCGATTTCACTGTCCCATGCCACATAAGCCAGGTTGATTTTATCACCTTTAACTTTATGGGCGCCTTTTGTCCATTGAGCCACTTGGTCTTTGTGTTTTTTCACATATTCAGCTGCGGCTTTGGCCGGCTTTTCGCCTTCCTCAACGGCAATCATGACTTCTCCCATATCGTCCTGCGTCCATTTAAACTGGCTGAGAACTTTGGCCGCGTTAGGCTGTTCCTTACTGAAGCCGGTTCTAGTAATCGTATGAATCTGCTCGGCAGTTCCGTACGTTTTTTTCGGATCATCAAGGAACTTCAGCTTGTATCTGGAGAACATCCAGTGCGGCGTCCAGCCCGTTACAATGATCGGCTTTTTCCGGTCATATGATTTCTTCAATGTCGCCGTCATGGCAGCACTTGACGCCGTGACGACATTCCAGTCTTTCAATCCGTAATCCTTCACGGCCTCATCCGTCAGGGCCATGATCCCCGATCCCGGATCAATACCGATAATGGTTTTGTTCACCTGGTCCGCAGCCGTTGCCTTACCATCAGTCTGCGAACCGCAGGCAGCCAAAGAAAGAGCCAGCGCAGCGGTAACGCCGACACCGATGATTTTCTTAAGCATCAGGCATTCCCCCTGCTCTTCTTCTTCACTTTAATGTTTTGCGTGATACGGTCGAGTGTAATCGCTACGATAACGATCGCGATACCCGCTTCCACTCCGACACCGGTTTTCAACTGTGTCACGGCGCTGTATACTTCAGAACCGAGGCCCGGTGCACCGACCATGGCCGCGATAACGACCATTGATAAAGCAAGCATGATGCTTTGGTTAATACCGGCAAGAATTGTTTTTGTGGCAAGCGGAAGCTGAACCTTGAACAGACGCTGAGACGTCGTTGAACCGAATGCTTCCGTCGCTTCAATCAGATCAGCCGGAACCTGTTTAATACCGAGAACCGTCATGCGGATCGTCGGAGGCATCGCGAAAATAACAGATGCCACGACGCCTGGCACAACCCCGATATTAAAGAAGAAAATTGCAGGCAGCAGATATACGAAAGCCGGCATGGTCTGCATTAAATCCAGAATCGGTGTAACAATGCGGCGGACCGTTTCTTTCTGAGACGCCCAAATGCCGATCGGAACCCCGATAATAATGGAAATCAAAACAGATGTGACGACAAGCGCCAACGTTTGCAGCATCGGCGACCAATAACCTAAATAATCAATAACAAGGAATCCGATTAACGTAAAGAGTGCAATTCCTCTCGTACTGATCCACCAAGCGAGAGCTGCAAAAATAACAGTCAATAAAATAGACGGGATGAAACCCAAACCGCTCACAATCGCGTTTACGAAAGCGGCCAAACCGTTTGAGATTCCGTCAAAGAAACCTCCGAACGTCATGGTAAGCCAGTCAACAAACCGGTCAACGATATCTGCTAACGGAATTCTAGGCAATCTGTCCATTTACTTCACCCCCTGAACAGAAGAATCCTGAGCTTGTTCAGCAGAATCTTCAACATTTATATAATCGTTATTTCCTGAAAGCGCGCCGATTAATGCGCCTTTTACGACAATGCCTTTCATGCGGTCCTTATCGTCCGTGACGGCGATCGGAATATTCGCATCAGACACGACATCGAAAATTTCCGTCAAGTACGTGCTTTCGTTTACAGTCGTAAATTCAGTATTTAGAATATCCTGAAGCGATAAGTCGGATTCCACCGCTTTTTTCGCATCCGCCGCGTGAATGACGCCGAGAAGCTGTTTCTGTTTATCAACGGCGTAAATAGAAGAAATACCGAGATTCTTCATGAGCTGCAGCGCTACACGAGGCCCTTTGTCAATCCGCACGGTTTCAGCGCGCTTCATGATGTGGCCCGCTGTCAGAACTTTGGATAAATCAACGTCCTCAACGAATTTCTCAACGTATTCATTGGACGGGCTCATCAGAATTTCTTCAGGCGTCCCGATCTGAACGATGTTACCGTCTTTCATCAGCACGATTCTGTCGCCGATGCGCAATGCTTCATCAAGATCATGCGTGATGAAGATAATCGTCTTGCCGACAGAGTCATGCAGGTCTAAAAGTTCATCCTGCATATCTTTGCGGATCAGCGGATCAAGCGCACTGAAAGCTTCATCCATCAGAAGAATGTCAGGATCATTCGTCAATGCGCGCGCAAGTCCGACACGCTGCTGCATTCCTCCGCTGAGCTGATCTGGGAATTGGTGTTCAAAGCCTTCAAGACCGACAAGTTTAAGCGAATCAAGCGCTTTTTGCTCACGCTCTTTTTTGTCGACGCCTTGGAGCTCTAAACCGTATTCCGTATTTTCAAGAATCGTTCTGTGCGGAAACAGCGCAAATTTCTGAAAGACCATGCTGATTTTTTTCCGGCGCACTTCCCGGAGCTGGTCTTTTGACATATTTGTTATCATGTCACCATCAATGTAAATATTTCCGGCAGTCGGTTCAATAAGCCGGTTTAACAGCCGAACTAAAGTTGATTTACCGCTCCCCGATAGACCCATGATGACAAATATCTCCCCATCATATACATCAAAGTTTGCTTGATTGACACCAACGGTTGATCCGGTCGCTTTCAGGATCTCTTTTTTGTTTTTTCCGCTGGACAGCATCTGAATGGCTTTTTTTGTCTGTTTTCCGAAAACCTTAGATACATTTTCGACTTTTATCTTAATTGGTTTCTCATCCAAATTCATATTTTCCCTCCATAATAAGCAATCTTTAATACCGTAACACGTTTGTAATAAGTCAAACAAACATCATAATCCCTTTTTATTTTGTATCATCACTTTAAAAACATCCCTGTGTCTTATTTTCCTCTGGTATGCTTCTAAATACTCTCTAATCCTCCTTATTGAGGATAAATTATAAAGGAAATCGGGCTTTTATCAGGCTTGAGAACGTTTCCATCGAATGTGCTGCAAACTGATTTCCTATCCTTTTTTTACAAATACAAGAATTTTTTTGCGACATTGTCCCGGAAAAAGAAGTTTTCGCCTCCTGAAAATAAGGAATATTAAGGAAAAATATAGGTCTGTCAACAGACAGCTCACTAAAAAAGCACCCCAAAAGGGTGCTCATTGCGCAAGCTCTGTCTGTTTCGTTTCTTTTCCGAGAATAAGAATGGTGATGACGGCAATCAGGATGGCCGCACAAAAGACGGCGAAAATCACTGTAAACGAAACGTTCCGGGCTGCAAGCGATCCGACGAGAAGCGGACCGAAAATGCCGCCGATTCTGCCGACGGCCGCCGTTGTGCCGGAACCGGTCGCACGGATCTTCGCAGGATACTGCTCCGGTGTATAGGCGTAAAGCACGCCCCATGCGCCGAGATTGAAGAAGGACAGAAGCATGCCGGCTGTGAGCAGCATGGCCAATGAATCCGCGGCACCGAAGAAATAAGCGCTCCCCGCCGTTCCGAGCAAATAGATGACTAAGATGGTCTTCCGCCCCGCTTTTTCGATCAGCCACGCCGCAGAGAAATATCCGGGAAGCTGGGCAAGTGTCATCAGAAGGACGTATTCGAAGCTCTCAATCATGCTGTAGCCTTTCATCAGCATCACGCTCGGCAGCCATAAAAACATGCCGTAATATGAAAAGACGACGCAGAACCAAACGACAGACAGCAGCACCGTCGGCCGAATATACGGTTTCGTCCAGACACTTCCCGCCTGCCCGCGTATGCTTTTTTTCTGCGGCAATGCCTGATGCGCCGGTGATTCCGGAAGGCTTTTCCGCAAGTACAGCGCATAAAACGCGGCCAGCGCCGTTAAGAGCAGCGCGGCCTGCCAGCCGAATGACGGTATGACAAAGTAGGAAATCACCGCCGCAAGAAGCCAGCCCGCGGCCCAAAAGCTCTCAAGCAGCACGATGATCCGTCCCCGCTTTTCAGGAGGGGACGCTTCTGACACGAGCGTTGAGGCGACAGGCAGTTCCCCGCCAAGCCCCATTCCGATCAGAAAACGCAATATGAGAAAAACCGTCAATCCCGTTGCGAAAGCGGATATGCCGCTTCCGACAGAAAAGAATAACAGCGTGATCATAAACACTTTTTTCCGGCCGATCCTGTCGGCCAGCATTCCGAATACAAAGGCGCCCGCTGCCATACCGATGGAATTGACGCTTCCGATCCATTTCATTTGATCGGGCGTTAAATTCCAATCAGTGTGAAGCGCGGCGATAATAAACGACAAAATTCCGACATCCATCGCATCAAACAGCCAGCCCATTCCGGCAATCGCCAGAAGTTTTCGCGGAGTGACGGCAGGTTGTTTGTTCATAAGCAGCACCTCAAATCGAAAATGATTACCGTATAATTTTACACCTGTCTTTACACATTGTCATTATCTTTTTTCGCAAAAAAATCCCGCTTGCCGTAAGCAAGCGGGGTGTGTGTTAATTCTTTAAGACTGCGTTTTTAATATTATCCTGAAGCTGTTGAATCCGTTTCGCGCCGTCTTCTCTGATACGTCTGTTCTCTTCCTCGATCTGTTTCGTTTCCTGCATACCGCTGACAATCGTATTCCAAGACGTTTCAATCGTCTCAATGTCAATGCTCGGACGGCCTGCCATACGGGCAATCTCCACGCTTTGGTTTGAAATATTTTCAGCATTGCGCTTCAGCATTTCATTCGTGCGGCGGTCAAGCTCGCTCATTGAATCAGCCACAAGCTTTTGCCGTTTGACTGTGACAGCCTGAATGATGCCGTTTTTGAAAATCGGAATCGTAATGACGAAAGCGGAATTGATTTTCCCGATGAGCTTCGTATTTCCGCGCTGAAGGAGGCGGATCTGCGGCGCCGTTTGCAGCGCCACCATCCGCGCCATATCTAAATCATAGACACGTTCCTCAAGCGCCTGAAGCCCGTCACGCAGCGTATCAAGCTGCATTTGCGCAAGCTGGTTTCCGCCGGCCGCTTTTTCTTCATAAGAAGGAATGAGCGCCTGCATTTCCTCAAGCTTCATCTGCCCGGCAACGACATACTTTTCAAGCTCCATGTAGTAGTTAATGTTGTTTTCATACATCTCTTCAAGCGTATGGTTCGTCTTTGCCATTTCATCTTTGTATTTTGAAATTTCGACGTGGATTTTTTCAATTTCTCCGCCCAGGGTGCGGTACTTTTGAAAAATCTTTTCAATCATGCTGTTGCCGCGTTTGAACATTTTAGCGAGAAATCCTTTTGGTTCATCGAAATCATTTTTGTCAAAACGGTCCATGATTTTTCCGAGCTGCGTCAGCATTGTGCCTGAATCCGTGACACTTGTTGTTTTCATCATATTTAAGATGCGGTCAGAGAACTTCGAGATTTCAACTGCCGGTTCTTTTCCGTACTCCAGCAGCTCCATTTGGTTTTTCACATCAATCTGCTGCGAAATGCGCTGCACCTCAGGGTCTTGGCGCAGCTGCACCCTGATGTCATCTGCTTTTTGTTCAGAAATCTCTTCATTTTTATCAAGAACAAGCGGATTTTGATTTTCTGTCATGTTTATTTACTCTCCCTGCTTTTGCGTAATGGTTCTAAACAGCTTTCTTACGAGTGACGGCTCCTTATATTCCTGCTGAAACACCATGTCCTCCAGCCAATGGACATCAAATTGGCTTTCTTCTATATAGTGCTCAATATCTTGATGCCCCGGCGGATTATACAAGATGATATCGACGCCGAATTTATTTAAAAACAAAAGAGCGGCGGCGTCCGAACGTGTGAGTTCGCCATTTTGTTCCGTATGATATAAAACGAGTTTCGGAACGGTTTGGGCGTAATCAAACGTCTGAATCAATTGCAGCAGCGAAGCGGGCAGGTTCGTCGCCTGGCGGAACAAATAGATTGCGGCATCCCTTGCCTGCTCCCCGGGCAAAGCCTTCAGCCCTGGGTTTCTGCACATGTCAGAAATCACATTGGCGATGGCGTTCTGCACACCTGAAGGCAGATGCTTGTACTGCCAGATGTTGCTTCTTTTCAGCCTGTCCGCGTCAATCGCTCCTTCTTCGTTCAAAACCTGAGTGTAGTGATACTGGTAGTTGGCTTTCAGCTCTTCCGTAAACGGAAAACTGCGGATCATGTGTGTCTCCTGATAGTCCGCGGCGGTATGGAGTCTGTTCCAATATTCTTTCGTATCTTTGGAAACCCCCATCACTTTCGCAAAAAGGTTCGGAACGGCCACCCGCTCCCTGTCCGCTTTAAATTGCGGCCGGATAAACGCCCGCTCCTTCGCAATGAGAAATAACTCATCATACGTCGTTTTTAAAGTCACGGACTGCGGGGTATGATCCCTGAACTGCCAAGGCTTATACATCATAGATTCCTCATGGTTCAGCACATGCTCAATTTCTTTCGTTGACCGGTAGGCCGTCGTGGACGTTCTGTCCGGCTTTTCTTTCGGGAATGGCTCAAGGCCGCCTGTTGCGGGGAGCTTTATCACAAAGCTGAGTTCCTCATCCGGATCAATCAAGCTGAACGGATCTTCCGCAGCCGGATGAAACAATAGGACGTCACAGCCGATCAGCATGAGATAATAGAGAAAATAGAGCTGGCTTTTGGCAGCGTCTCCATACCACACCACCTTCGGCATCTCACGCTCTATATCGGCTTGTTCGAGCCATGGATTCAGGTGGTTCAGCGAAAACTTTGACACATCCAAGAGCACACGCCGGAAATCGGGATGATTCAGCCCGTTTTCATGCCGGTCCGCAAAGGTTTCCAAAAGCGTCATAAACGCGGTTCTCAGCCGGCGGTGCATAAGCGGTTCAGCATGTTTGGCAAGCAGCCTGCCCCCATCGAGAAACGCGACAAATCTGGAAACCGAAAGCCCTTTCTCTTTTTGATTGACCGAATGGATGTGCTGGAGCGCCTGAAACGTTTCAGGCGCGATGGTCTTATCCAGCGTCTCGCTTAACACATGGATGTTTTCATGAGAAGACAGCTCGAAAAGCTTATTGTAATACTCCGTCTCATCATAAGGAGTGCCCAAAATCCGGACGGCAAGCCGGGTAAACGCCAGCCCGTTTTCCCGCTCGTAACCGGGACGTTCCGGCAGCGGCCGCATCAGAAACGTTTCCCAGTCATCGTTTTCCGGCTCGGCCTTTCGGATCACCAATTCTTCCTGCCTCATCATCTTCCTCCTTTCTCTTCATGATTATCGGTACAAAAAAGGAAGGAAATGAACTCTCCCTCCTTTTTTGTTTTATTCTTCTTTAGATGCAGCCGTTTGCTCCTGAACCTGCTTTTGTTTGTTGAAATAGTGGATAATAAACGTTACCACAAACGCAGCGATGATGATTCCGAAGAACACAACGTGCGGCATTTCATAATCAAAGGCGCTCGCCGCCATTTTCACGGCGATAATCCCGATCAGCACGAAAGCCGTGTTTTCAAGCTCAGGGATTTTATCAATTAAAACAAGGAATACTTTTGCGACTGTACGCATCATGAGAATGCCAAGCATACCGCCGATCAAGAGCACCCACACTTTTTCCGATACCGCAAACGCGGCCAAAATGCTGTCAACAGAGAAGGCCAGATCCATTAACTCAACTGAAACGACAGTGGCCCAGAAAATTCCGAACGTACGGACCATCCATGAATTTTTCTTCATGCCTTCCGTATCGTCATCACCTTCTCCGATCCAGAAATGCTTAATGACGAGCCAAGCCAGGTACAGCGCGCCAAGCACTTTGATCCACCAGAACTTAATGAGCAGCATTCCGATCCCGATAAAGATAAAACGGAAAATATATGCCCCGAACAATCCGTATGTTAATGCTTTCTTCCGCTGTTTTTCAGGCAGATGCCTTACCATAACCGCAAGCACTAACGCATTGTCGGCCGACAGCAGCCCTTCCAGCAGAACCAAGGAACCGATCAGCCCCCATGATACAGGGTCAGTCAGCACCTCACCCCACATTTTCCAATCAAAAAAGGAAGCGTAGGTCGACATAATATGATGTAGAAAATCCAAGTTTTTTCCTCCTATTTAGTAAAACGGTAATTTCCTGCTTACACCTGCAAGCCGTAATTCCGGCAAAGTGATGCCAGACCGCCGGAAAACCCGCTGCCGATGGCGTTAAACTTCCACTCAGCCCCATGGCGGTAAAGCTCACAAACGACAACCGCCGTTTCAATCGAGAAGTCTTCCCCTAAATCGAAACGAAGCAGTTCATTCTGGCTGTTTTCATCGACGACGCGCACGAACGCGTTAGACACTTGTCCGAAATTTTGGCCGCGCGCTTCCGCATCATGAATCGTGACGGTGATGCCGATCTTTTCAATATTTGCGGGTATTTTTGAGAAGTCGACGATAATTTGTTCATCGTCTCCCTCGCCCTCGCCCGTCCGGTTGTCTCCCGTATGGATGACGCCCCCGCTTGGGTGTTCCAGGTTATTGTAGAAAACAAAATCAAGATCATTTACACAGTTGTCATGGGCATCGACAAGAAAAGCCGACGCGTCAAGGTCAAAGTCATGCCCTCCGGAGTACTTGTTCGTATCCCAGCCTAAGCCGATCACCGCTTTTGTAAGACCGGGGTTCGTTTTTGTCAGATCAACACGCTGTCCTTTCGCCAATTGAATAGCCATGTGCCGTCTCTCCCTTCTGTGTTTGATATGGTTCAGCCGATTTGCAGGCCGTAATCTGTCGCAATACGGGCCAGTCCGCCTTGGTAGCCTGAACCGATCGCGGAAAACTTCCATTCGCCGTTATGTCTGTAAAGCTCCCCTGCGATAATGGCTGTTTCAATTGAGAAATCTTCAGCCAGATCGTAGCGGATCAGCTCTTCATTTGTCTCTTCATTGACAATGCGCACGAACGCGTTGGAAACTTGTCCGAAGTTTTGGCCGCGCGCTTCCGCTTCATGAATCGTGATGACGAATGAAATTTTGTCAATAGCCGCAGGCACCGCGCTCAGGTTGACTCTTACGCTTTCGTCATCGCCCTCGCCCTGGCCTGTCAGGTTGTCGCCTGAATGTGCGACAGAGCCGTTTCCGCCTTCAAGCTGATTATAGAAAATGAAATCATCGGGCGACGCGCATCTTCCTGCTTCATTTAGTAGAAAGACGCTGGAATCTAAATCAAAATCATGTCCGCCGTCGTATTTGTTTGTATCCCAGCCAAGGCCGACAACGACTTTAGAAAGACCCGGATTTGTTTTAGTCAAATCTACTTTTTGTCCTTTTGCCAATGAAATTGCCATGTGAGCACTCTCCTTTTTATCGTTTAGGCGTATCGGTTAACGATATCGCCGATTTTTGTATCGTTTGTGCCTTCTCCTACTGCGGCGAATTTCCACTCGCCGTCCTCGCGGTAGATTTCAGCCGCGATCAGGCTCGTCCTGCCTGAATAGTTATCTCTTAAATTGTAAGTCACCAGTTCTTCGCGATTAGCCTGATCAACAACGCGGATGAACGCGTTTTGAATCATGCCGAAGTCCTGTTTTCGTCTGACGCAGTCGTAAATATTGACGACAAACACAAGTTTATTAATCTGAGCGGGCACTTTCGCCAAATCGATGAGAATTTGTTCATCATCGCCGTCGCCTTCACCCGTCAGGTTGTCACCCGTATGTACGACACCGCCGCACCGGCTTTTCAGATTGCCGAAATAGATGACGTTTTTGCTGTCTGTCATTTTATCATTTTCAAGCATCAGTACGGAAGCGTCACAGTCGATATTGGCACCGCCTCCGCCGAACAGCTTTCCGAAAAAGCCCCCGGATGATACAGGGTCCCAGCCGAGTCCGACCAGCAGTTTTGACAGGCCGGCTTTTCCTTTTGTTAAATCAATCCGCTGTCCTTTTTGTAAAGAGATCGCCATATGATTCACTCCTATTCTGTAAGGGTGCCGCTAAGCACGCCGCAAGTGTGCATTTTTACTAAATTCCGGGACAAGAATCCCGGTGTTTATTAAGATATACGTCTTTTATTATATCAAAGTTTCATAAAACATAAGAATTTTTGGCGAAAAACGGCGAAAAATCACTTCCTATATTCTCCTTCGTTCCGGAGAGAATAGAGAAAACAAAGAAATTGACGGGGACTGAACATTTTTCCTATCCTTGTATCAATACATGTCAGGAAAGGGGCAGACGAGTGATTGATTTAAGCATACTTGATCAGGCGCCCGTATCCAAAGGAAACGGGCCGCACGAGACGCTCCGCCGTTCAGCGGAGCTCGCCCGCCTCAGTGAAGGATGGGGCTATAAGCGGTACTGGTTTGCCGAGCATCACGGCACAAGAGGGCTCGCAAGCGTTTCGCCGGAAATTATGATCGCTCATACCGCCGCAGCCACAACATCCATCCGTGTCGGATCAGGCGGCGTGCTGCTGCCGCAGTACAGCCCCTATAAAGTCGCGGAAACTTTCCGTCAGCTTGAGGCGCTGCACCCGAACCGGATTGACCTCGGGGTCGGACGCTCACCGGGCGGCACGACGAAAATCCGGCTCGCCCTCACAGACGGGGTAAAGAAAAGCTTGACCGAGTTTAACAGGCAGCTTCAGGATTTATCATCCTTTCTGACAGATTCGGTTCCCTCGGACCATGCTTATGCCGGAATAAAAACAGCGCCTTTGATTGAAACAGCCCCGCAGCTTTGGGTGCTCGGCCTCGGGGAAAACAGCGCCAGACGCGCCGCTCTTCAAGGTGCGGGCTATGTCTTCGGCCATTTCATTAATCCGGAACGCGGGGAAAAAGCCTTTCAGATCTATCGGGACCATTTCCGGGCCTCCGCCCACTTTTCCGCTCCCGCCTCGCTCTGTGCCATTTTCGTCATATGCGCGGCTACGGATGAGAAAGCGGAAGAACTCGCCTTAAGCCAGGATTTATGGCTTCTTCGTGTCGGAAAAGGCGCCGACAGCCGCGTGCCGAGTGTGGAAGAAGCGAAGGCTTATCCGTATTCGCCGGAGGACCGTAAACAGATAGAAGAAAACAGGAAGCGGATGGTGATCGGCTCTCCTGCCGCAGTGAAACGCCGTCTGCTTGAACTTTCCGAGCGGTATCAGACAAAAGAGATGATGGTGCTGTGCAACGTCTTTGATTTCGAAGCAAAAAAAGAGTCATATGAGCGTCTTGCTGATATATTTCTGTAAAAAAAAAGCCGTCAAACGGAGCAGCAGATGAGACTGCTGCACCGCTTAACGGCGATTTTTTCGTTCTTTTCCTTTTTTAAACGCATTCCAAATCCCCTGCAGCGTAAACCCGAGCAGAAGCAGAATGATTAACAGTAAAGTGATTGACGGCCCCGGAGGCGTTCCGAGCTGGTACGAAGACGTCAGCCCCATGAACACACTGAAAAGAGAAATAATAATGGCTGCCGCAAACACCCATTTAAACCCTTTGGCGATACGGATTGCAAAAGCCGCGGGCAGTACGAGGAGCGCGGAAACGAGCAGCACGCCGATAATCGGAATAATGACCGAAATCGCCAGCCCCGTCACGATGCTGAATGACATTGACAGCAGGTTTGTGTTAATGCCTGATGTCTTCGCCGTCGCCTCGTCAAAGGTAAGAAGATAGAGCGGTCTGTTCAATATAATGAAATAAAGCAGAATCAGCAGGGTAATGCCTCCGATAATATAGACCTGCTGCTGGCTGACCGTGACAAGCGATCCAAATAAATATTGATCGATGCTCATCGACGCGCCGCCTTTTGACAGGCTGATCAGAAACATCGCAAACGACAGCCCGGCCGCCATTAAAATTGCGATAGATACCTCTGAATATGTACGGTACGCCCGCCTCATGTATTCAATGCCGATCGCTCCGATCGTGACGACAACGATGCTCGCCGCCGTAATATTGGTACTGAGAAAAAAACCGATGGCCACGCCCGACAATGAAATATGAGACAGCGTATCCGCCATCAGCGCCTGTCTTCTCAGCACGAGATATACGCCTAATATCGGCGCCATAATTCCGATCATGCTTCCCGCTAGAAAAGCTCGTCGCATGAATTCCAAGTCAAACATTTCCATCCGCCTTTTTCCCCCCTCTCAAGCCGTATGACTTTATCCAGATACTGCTGTACTTCGTTTTGTTCGTGTGTCACCATGACGACGGTGCGGTTGTGATTTTTCACCTGATGATGCATAAATTCGTAGAAACCCTGTCTGCTTTCATAATCAACCGCGGTTGTCGGCTCATCAAGCATCAGCAGATCCGGATTGCTCGCAAGCATTCTCGCAATGCAGATTTTCTGCTTCTGTCCGCCGGATAAATCGCCGATTTTCCGGTGGCGGAAATCCCACATTTCCACCATCTTCAGCGCGTTTTCCACCTCGTGGTGATCCGTTTCGTTCAATCGTTTAAACCATTTTCCTTTCGTATAACGGCCTGATTGCACAAGCTCCAGAACCGTGCTTGGGAATCCTGCGTTAAATGAAGAAATCTGCTGCGGAACATAGCCGATTGTCAGGCGTTTTCCGGCTGCGTTTTTTTTACTGATCTCGGCCGTTCCTTCCCAAGGTCTGAGCATGCCGAGCATGACTTTCATGAGCGTCGATTTTGACGCGCCGTTCGGCCCTGTAATACCGACGAATTCGCCGCTTTTGATTTCCAGCGACACGCCGTCAAGCACGGGTGTATGCGAATAACCAAAAACGATATCCTGTAATGTAACGAGGTTCATGCTGACCTTCCTTTCCCGCATAGAAATAGTGTGCACCCCGCGGCGCACACTATGTTATTTAACCAATAGCGAATCTTTCAGTGCATCAAGGTTTTTCTCCATAATGTCGATATAACCGATGCCTTTATCCCGTTCTTTTTGGCTTAAACCTTCCAGTGTATTGAGCACTTCCGTTTTCGCGCCGATTTCACCGGCAAGTGTATCTGCAACTTTAGGCGATGCAACTTCTTCAAAGTAGATGATCTTCACATCATGCTTTTTGGCAAATGTTTTGAGATCCGCCAGTTTGGCCGCACTCGGCTCTTCTTCAGGAGAAAGGCCTGCAATCGCGACTTGTTTTAAGCCGTATTCTTTGGCGAGATAGGTGAATGCCGCGTGCTGTGTGATCAGTTCTTTTTTCGCCGCTTTATTTAATGTTGTACGGTATAGTTTATCAAGATCCTGCAGTTTTGCAATATATTCTTTACTATTTTTCTCATAGTATGCTTTATTCTTCGGGTCCTGTTTTACGATCTGTGCCGTAATGGTTTTGACCTCTTTTTGCGCAAGAACCGGGCTGAGCCACACGTGAGGGTCCATGCTGCGGCTGTGGTCATGACCGCCGTGTCCATGTTCCTCTTCCTCTTCATCCGAACCTTCGAGTAAGTCAATTCCTTTTGACGCCTTTACAAACTTCGCATGATCAGAGCCCATGCTTTTTTCCGCTGAAGGAACCCATGTCTCCATATATTCGCTGTTGTATACGAAAAGATCGGCGTTTTGAATGCCGGCAATATCCTTCGGCGTCGGCTCCCAATCATGGGGTTCGACCGAAGACGGGATGAGAATGTCTACATCGCCTTTGTCTTTGACAATTTGTTTCGTGAATTCGTACATAGGATAAAAGGTCGTCACGACGTGCAGTTTGCCGCTTTTTGAAGAACCTGACGAACCTTTTGAAGATGAATTGCCGCAGCCCGCCGCGATTAAAAAGCATGCCGCAATGACAATGATTCCGCTCCATTTTTTAAACAAGCCGTTTCCCCCTGTTCTGTAAATCAGAATGATGACGATTTCCAAAGCGTACTTTCTCGTTCATTTGTTACCTATACCATAATAAAACGAAGTAATTACGTTTTGCAAGATATTTTTTTCTAAATTGATATCCGATTTACCTAAAAAACCCCCGCCATGTATGGACGAGGGCTTCATATCACATATCAGGCAAGCAGATAAACTCTTGTTTCGTAAGGGCGGAATGTGATGCGGGATTCCGTGCCGCCGTCATTTTCATAGTTGCTGAGAAGCAGCTCGGCGCTTTCAGGTTCGGAGCCGTCCGGCCAATAAAAAGCGGCTTCTTCTTTCGATACGTTGCTGATGGACATGAGTTTTTGTCCGTTTGCCTGTCTTTCATACACAAACAGCTGCGGGTCATCAGGAAGCAGCAGCGTGTAGCTGCCTTTTATGATATCAGCATACTGTTTTCGCAGGCGGATCAGTTTTTTATAAAAGTTCAATATAGAATCGGGATCATCCTGAGCCTCGGCCGCATTGACGGTTTTGTAATTGGGATTGACCGTGAGCCACGGTTCGCCCTCCGTAAATCCGGCATTCTTGCTGCCGTCCCACTGCATCGGTGTACGGGCATGGTCCCGGCTTTTCGCCATAATGGAAGCCATGACTTCTTCCCTGGTGCGGCCCATTTCAAATACCCTTTTATGATACATATTGACGGTCTGAATATCTTGATAATCCTCTATTCTGTCAAACGGAGCGTTTGTCATGCCGATTTCTTCCCCCTGGTAAATGTACGGCGTGCCTTTCATGAAATAAAGCAGGGCGGCAAGCATTTTGGCGGATGCTTTGCGATATGTGCCTTCATCTCCGAAACGGGATACGATCCGGGGCTGGTCATGATTGCACCAATACAGCGTATTCCAGCCTCGATGTTCCAGTTTTTCCTGCCAGTCTGTGAGCACTTTTTTCAAATCGGACAGCTCAAGCGGTTTTACATCCCAATGCTCTTGGCCCGGCTTTTGATCAAGCTCCATATGCTGAAAATGAAAAATCATATTCAGTTCATGCTCATCGGTTCCCGTGTAGACCAGCCCTTCCTCAGGCGTCACTGATCCGGCCTCGCCGACCGACATCACGTCATATTTGGAAAATACCTCTTTCGTCATTTCTTTTAAGTAATCATGTATCCGTGCCCCGTTTGGCCGGAAAGGCTTCGGATCGGCCCGGCGGGCGATGTAATCTTCATATGGCGGCAAATATTCTTTTTTTGACAGGAGATGGAGCTGGTCTATACGCAATCCGTCCACGCCTTTATCGAGCCAAAATCTCATCATCTCGTACACTGATTGCCGAACCTCGGGATTTTCCCAATTCAGATCGGCTTGTTTGACGGCGTTCATATGCAGGTAATATTCGCCCGTATGTTCTTCGTACTGCCAGACGGATTGTCCGTAATCCGACACCCAATCGGTCGGCGGGCCGTCCCCGGTGCCCGGCCGCCAAATATAATAATCGCGGTATTTGCTGTCCGGATTCATTTCCGCCTCTTTGAACCAAGGATGCTCCGTGGAGGTATGATTTAAGACGAAATCCATCACAAGCTTTAATCCGCGGCTGCGGCATTCTGTAAGCAGATCGTGAAAGTCCTCCATCGTTCCGTAAGATTCCATAATTGCTTGATGATCCGTCACATCGTAGCCGTTATCGACGTTTGGCGACGGGTAAATCGGGCAGATCCATATCACATCAGCGCCAAGTTCTTTTATATAATCGAGACGCGCGATAATCCCCCGCAGGTCGCCTATGCCGTCGCCGTTCGTATCTTGAAAGCTTCGCGGGTAGATTTGATAGACAACGGCGTCTTTCCACCAGTCATTCGCCATCTTGCGATCCCCCTGTTTTTTTAGAAAACCATTTCCTTTATGACCCTGCTCTAAACAAAAAAGAGAAGGTTTCCCCTCCTCTTTTATCTATCCAGCTGAGACGGATAAAGCGTCATGCCCCCGTCGACGAAAAGTGTCGTTCCGGTTACGTAACTCGCTTCTTCCGACACCATCCATGCGGCGGCCGCGGCGACTTCTTCCGGTTTGCCGAAGGCGTTCATCGGAATTTTTTTCAGCTGGGCCTGTTTATGTGTTTCATCTTCCAGATCCTTATTGGACTCCGTGGCGATCGTGCCGGGAGCGATGGCATTCACCCGGATGCCTTTGTCTGCATAATTGAGCGCCATCGTTTCCGTCATCATTTTGATCCCGCCTTTGGATGCCGAGTACTGCACGTTTTCAGGGCGGGGTATTTGCTGATGAACGCTCGATATGTTTAAGACCGTTCCTTTTTTGCCGCGCTCGAGCATATGTTTCAGTGCCGCTTTCGCCCCCAAAAAGGTGCCGGTCACGTTGACGTCGATGACCCTTCGCCAATCCTCCAGGCTCATTTCATGGGGCATCGCTTCGGCTCCGTTAAAGCCGGAATTGTTGACCATCACGTCCACGCCCCCGAAATGCTCCTGGGCGGCATGAAACAGCGCCTGAATCCCTTCTTCTGAGGATACATCGGCTTTTACGGTGACGGCTCTGCCTCCCGCTTTCTCAATGATGTCCGCCGCTTCTTCCGCTCCGGCGGAATCACCGAGGTAATTCACAACCACATTCATCCGCTCCTTGCCGAAGCGTTCGGCAATGGCCTTTCCGATTCCTTTCGAAGAACCTGTTACGATTGCTGTTTTCCCCTGTAAATCCTGATACATTGTCTCTTTTCCTCCCTGATGTTAATACAGAGCATGTACCCGGTTTTAATCAGCTGAAAACAAAAGAGATCATAAAAAGAACGATGAAACCGGAGCTCCCTCGTTCTTTTTTTCATTATGCGTAGTTGTTCATTTGCAGCCTTTTTTGCACGCCGACAAGCCTGCTGAAAAAATAAGATGCCGCTTTGTAGTTCTCCCGTTGATGAAAGAAATGAGCCGCGTCCTGAAGCAGTTCCTCTGTGTCAGCCAACAGCTCTTTTGATTCCAGAATGTCAAAATACTCTTTGAGCGAATCCTGTCCGCCTTCCCCCTGATAAAGCTCTTTAATCAGACGGAATTTCGTCATATAGATCTCATCTTCCCACTCCGCCGCGCTTCTCATGCCCCGCGCGCAGCTGGCCGCGGCTTCACTGTATTTTTCCGTTTTAAAGTAGATATGCGTGAGTGAAAAAACAGCCTGGATGACCTGCCGGAAGCTGTGTGCTTCAAATCCGGCAGCCGCCCGTTCAAAATCCTCCGCCGCCTTGCAAAAGTCACCCAGACTGTACATACAGTGCCCGATATTATAATAGGCCGCAGCAATCATATATTGATCATCAAGCCGCTCCGCGTGCTCCAAGGCGCATTCGAGGTATTCCAGCGCTTTTTTATGCTGCTGGGCGTCCATCAGATTTCCGGCAATGATAAATTTGCACTGCACCCTTCTCATTCCGTATAATTCATATTTCTTGTAAATATCAAGCGCCTGTCCCGCGTAATTCATCGAAAAGAAAGTCTGCTTGATATGATAGTACACCTCAGAAATTTTATACAAAAACTCGGCTTTCTCTATGTCATCTTCCACATATTCAAGCTTTTCCTCAGCCCGCTTATAATGAGAAATCGCTGAGATGAAGTTTTTCTGCTTAAATTCATACATTCCCCTGAAATAGTAAAAATAATATTCCAGTAAGCCGGTCAGCTTTTGCTGGTTCATCTCAATCTCAGTGAGCATTTCAGAGAACGGAGGCTGGCAGTCGCCGTCTTTCATGGGTTTTAATTTATCCAGCATGATGCGGTGCCGAAATTCCATCAATGAAAAATACAACAATAAATCCTGGTTCTCTTCCATATCTTCGAGTTCAAATTGAATCTCCCGTTTCAGCGCTTCAGCTTTATCGGCTTCAAACGCGCGGATCAGCTTATACCATTCATTCATCTTTACGGCCACTTCTTCAGATGGAATCTTGGATTTCATAGATTTGCCTCCTTCCTCCGGCTACTAATTATGTTATATTTTATCATAGCAAATTTATGGCAGTGAGCAAACAAAGATTTTAATCAATTAAAGAAAGAGAGAATTCACCATGAAACGACCAGTCAGAATTGCGCTGCTTTTGATCCTCTTCTTTTCCGCAGACCTATGTTTTTCCTATGTGCAGAAAGAATTGAGGCCGCAGACGGCATTACAAGATAGAGCCATTCCAAGCGCTCTTCATCCGCTCGTGAGGCAGAATGCGGAGCTATTGCAGACGGCCGCTCTGAAAAAAGGCATCACCGTCGTTATCACAGAGGGTTTCAGATCAATTGAGGAACAAAACGAATTGTACCGTCAAGGACGTTCAAAAAAAGGAAATATCGTCACCTACGCAAAAGGAGGGGAATCTTACCACAATTACGGCCTTGCGATCGACTTCGCCCTGCAAAAAAAGGATGGAAGCCTGATTTGGGATATGACGTACGACGGAAACCGAAACGGCACGCCCGATTGGCTTGAGGTCGTATCGATTGCCAAAACGCTCGGTTTTGATTGGGGAGGCGATTGGAGAGGCTTTAAAGATTATCCTCATTTACAAATGATCCCTGGCTAATAAAACCTTTTCTTTTTTCGCTTTTGCGCATCAATGTACGGAGGATAGACAGGCCTGTACACAAGCTTATATCCTTCATTGCCGGACGGCGTAAAATCGCGCTGCCACTCCAGCCGCAGATGGAAATCGGATAAAAAAGCGGCCTTTGCTTCTTCGGGAGTAACGGCCGGCACCGGATTGATCTTCTCCAGCTGCTCCGGGTCAATGTCAGGCGCCATGTAAGCTTCCACAAGCCCCGTTACGGGACTGACAAGAATTCTCGCAGCGCCGAACCGCAGCGGAATATCCTGATGCCATATGGAAAAATGGAAGCGGAACCTGCCCCTTCCGTCCGTTTTCAGCGGGTTCATTTTAAAAAACTCGTCCGCTCTCGGATAAAGCTTGTATAAAAATTGAAGCGCGACGGCCTCACACTCTTCCGCAGAATAAAAGGCCGGGCCCTGATGCTCAATAAAAGATTTAAAGGCTGTCATTTTCCCTGTCTTTTTGTCCGTTTTCATCTTCATTGTATTTTTGTTGCTGCTTTCAAAATAGCTTTCGATACTCAAATCTTTCCGTTCCGGAACCGACCCTTTCCGCCATGTCGTTCCGATCTCATCCCCGAGATCGCGCCGGCGCGTCTGAACCATATCCGCGGTAAACCCCATTAATTCATCCAGGCTGATTTCCCGTTTATGTTCAAACGCGGGAAGCGGTTTTGCCGGCTCATTCCTGTCTTCGCAAAGCTGCTGATCCGGCACGATATCATCTTCACCGGCCGGATAGCTGTAAGCCGGCAGAATCGGTTCATAGACGAGACGCGGTATTTTCTCAAAATTGACCACATCATAGACAAGACTGAATGTCAGCACACTCATATAATGCGAGACGACTTTTTCCCGATCGACGAATGTTTCCGGAACGGGCGCTTCACCCTTATCCCCGTAATAGATAAACTGCACGACGAAGCCGCTCCTGGTTACGTCAACGAAAAAACCTGAATCGGGAAGCGGCCGGCCGAGCACTTTTTTTGTATAGATAAATCGGATGCACTCATTGCGTTCTTCCCTCGCCTGAAAGGTGAAATTCATAAAAGTAAGCGGGCGGTGTCTCGCCGCAAACCGAAGAGCCGTCAGCTTTAATTCGGCTTCTGACAGCTGTATGTCTGAACTCGGACAGTCGTTGCGTGAATAAGTAAGCAAAGATCCGTCGTCGCCCAGCTCAATCGTGACCGTTTTATCCGGCTGGTTACGATTTTTCCAAATATAATAGGCTTTCGTTTTTTGTTTTTCATCATAATCTTCTATTTCAAGCTCATAGTGCGGCGGTATGTTCCCGATTTCCAGCGCTTTTTTTCTCAGATGTTCTTTCAGCAATGGGGTCATCCTTTCAGAAGAGTGTATAAAAAAGAACTGTTTTTTATTATATAAAAACGCCCTTATCCTTTTAAAGGGAAGAAAGTGCCTTTTATGTGTCTATTTTTAGCAAAGAGGGAAAAGAGCCGTATTCAGAGCGGCTCTTTTTCATACAAATGTCACACTCCCCGTGAAAGCCCCGGGACGAACGCCCATGACCTTCAGCCTATTAAACTCGTGATCGCTTCTCCCGTATGAGCCTCAATAAACCGCGGGAAAACCGGCTTGTATACGAGCCTGTACACTTTTCCGGAGCTGTCGTCATCGTAACAACGATCCCAAGCGAGCTCTGCTTTGATGGCCCGGCGGATCGCGTCCTTCGCCTCTCCCATTGTCAATGAAGGAACGGGATCGATTTCCTCGAGCTCTTTCGGATCAATTTCCGGCGGCATATATACAGTGACAAGACCCGTAATTTTGCTGACACAGATTCTCCCCTCTCCAAATCGCAAATCAACGCCGCCCGAACAAGCCTTATATGTAAGCCCTGCGTTTTCTCCTTCATCATCCGGTTCATCATATTGAACCCGGAAATACTGATCCGCTTCCGGAAACATGGCGAACAAAAAGCGGATGGCCATGTGATGGCATTCTTCCTCGGAAAACACCGGTTCGCCTTCACTATGTGTAAATGACATCACCCCGGTGAGCCGGCCCGATTCTTTATCATACCTTGTTTTCAATACGTGTTCATTCCGTTCTTTAAACAAACTTTCAAAGCTTTTATCTTCCCGTACGGATTTTGTTTTTTCATGACGCCAGGCAATGCCGATACAGCCCTCTCCAAGATCGCTTTCCCTCTCTTTATAAAAACCGTCGTGCAGCCCGATCATGTCATTGATGCTCATCTTTTCCGCTTCAGGTGCAGGGCGTGAAATCGGGACATACGGCCGCGTGTCGTCTTCCAGCTCCTCATATTCGTCTAATTCTGCATTCTCTTCCTTCAGGTCGGCCGATATCGATCGCCTCGGAGACACGATTTCATAGACGAGATGGGGCTTGTCATCCCCCTGCATATAGACGGACTGATGCAGGACGGTGAACAACAGCTCTGCTTCTATATGTTTGACAAAGTGAGCCAATGCTTCCCGCTTGTCCGCAATTGTCCCGGGCCTTACAAGATCATCGGCCTTCCCATGGTAAGAAAAACCGGTTACTTCCCCTGCCAAAGACAGGTCGACGTAAAACCCGGTCAGCGGAAGCGGCAGACCGTCAGCCATCTGAACATAGGAATATCTCACATCACCATCATTGGCGGAGCCGCAGTTTTCCAATTCGAACTCAGCCAATGCCCCAGGACGATGGGTTTCTAAAAACGCCCGCATCCGTTTTTCTATGTCCGATTCCGAAAGAGCCGGCAGATCAGTCTGGAAAGCCGGACGGGATAAGTATTTCAGTTTTCCGTCCCGGTCTAATTCGACCATGATGCCGGCTTCCGGGTCATTCTTATCTTCCCACCAAAACAGAACCTCATCTTCCTGGTATTCTTCCACATTACTCTCATAGCGGGCAGGTACGTTTCCGATTCGGAGAGCCAGCTGTTTCAACTCTTCTTTTTTCATCATAACACTTCCTTTTCTTCCAAAAAGATTGAGATTACCAAGACTCTTTTATACAAAACTAGTATAATTAACCTGTCCATCTTCATGACTATCGAATTAACCATTAACAACAGGGGGTAAACCAGATGTCCATCAAAAAAATGAGCGCCGTGTTTTTCATTCTGCTTCTCACGGCATTTACCGCCGCATGCAGCAGCGAAACGAGCGGCGGCCAGGAAAGCAGCACGGCGAAAGTGAAAATAAAAGAGACAGCATGGGCCGCTTCAGACGATACTCAACATCCGGCCGCGCTGAAAGTAACGGTCACCGTCAAAAATACGGGCAAAGACCCGCTTACCGTCAAAAGCAGCGACTTCTCGCTTTATCAGGATGACGCGAAAACAGCTAAAGCCGATAAGGAAGACTTGATGCAGAGCGGCACGCTTCATGCGGATAAGACAGTGACGGGCAATCTGTACTTCACGGCTGACGAAGGCAAATCATATGAATTGGTATATCAGCCGCAGGCAAAAGACGCGAAGCCTTTATCTTATAAACTGAAAGTCAAAGGCACAGCCTCAAAAGCAGTACCTGACCCGGCGGACGCATTATCCGCCTACATTGATGTGATGCTGTACGGCAAACACAATAAAGATTTCACCCGCCTGACCGGGGTAAATGAAAAAATGACGGCCGCCGCATATCAGGAATCGGCGAAAGCCAGCTTTATCACCTCTGCAGGCATTTCACAAGAACAGGCGGATCCAAAAGCCATTTCCGCTATTATTGACGCCATGTCATCAGCGCTGCGGGATAACACAGAGCTCAAGGTGCATACCAAATCCATGTCAGGCAAAAAAGCCGTCCTTGAAGCAAAAGTGACGCCGCTTGATATGTCTCCGCTTGCGGGCCAGCTGCAAGACCGCGTGCAAGACTATGCCGGAAAGCACCCTGATGCTGATGAAAACGAAATTGTCAGCCACCTGCTTTCTGTCTATCCGGAAGAGTTTATGCGCCTGAAACCGGCTTCTTCTTCCGTTACAAGAGAAATCGAGATGAAGAAAAACGCCCGCGGCCAGTGGTATCTGGATACAGACGCCGATCTGGAAGGATTGACAGAAGCGTTTTTGAAAACGTCCTGACAACAAGAAAGGAAATAGCTCAGGCTATTTCCTTTTTTTATTTTCACTTAAAGATGTCACTGATATATTGAACCTCATCCTCGGTTAACTGCACATGAAGCGCGTCCAGATTGTGTTTCAGCTGGTCGGGGCGTTTGGCTCCGGGAATGATCGCATCCACCGCCGGCTGCGACAGAAGCCATGCGAGTGCGATATGCGCTGTCTGCGCCCCTTTTTCCTCCGCAACGGCCCGAAGCTTATCCACTCGCTCCAGGTTTTGGCGAAAAGCTTCTCCCTGAAACGGCGGCCTGTTCTTTCGGCTGTCCTCAAAGACTGTGTCTTTTGTAAACTTTCCCGTCAGCAAGCCGGAAGCAAGCGGAAAATAAGGAATAAAGGAAATGCCGTTCTTTTCACAATAAGGCAGCAGATCATGCTCCGCCTCACGCTGAATCAGTGAATATTCCGATTGAAAAACCTCTAAATAGCCGTCCGCGTTAAACTCCTGCAATTGCCGGAAACTGAGATTGGACGCGCCGATTGCTCTGATTTTCCCTTCGTCCTTCAGTTCTTTTAACGTGCCCGCCACTTCGGAGAGCGGTGTTTTGCCGTCAGGGAAGTGGACGTAATACAAATCAATCACGTCTGTTTTCAGCCGCTTCAGGCTGTTTTCCGCCTCACTCCGGAGAAATTCACGGCTGTTGTCCAGCTCGATCTGTCCGTTGACCTCTTTGTGCGCGCCTTTTGACGCAATCACGAGGCTGTCCCGCACGCCGCGCTCTGCGACAACTTCACCGATTAACTCTTCGGAACGCCCCAAACCGTATATAAACGCCGTATCAATAAAATTGACGCCGCCGTCCAACGCTGTGCGGATGAGTTCTTTTCCCGTTTCATCATTAAGATTCGGAAACAGATTATGTCCTCCGACCGCATTAGCGCCAAAGCCGATACGCTTTACCCGTAAATCCGTCCTGCCCAGCGTACGTGTCTCATCCATGGCTCAGGCTCCCTTCCTTTTATCGCTCTGTTTAGTATTAGATAACCGGTAAGAATTATCCTGCCTGAGAGCCTATCTATAGAAAAAACCTTGAAAAGCGTTTGCCCTTCAAGGTTTTTTTGCTGTGTATTAAGATGTCAGAGCTGCGGCGAAGCGTTCGGCTTCATCCGTGAGAGCACCCTCGATTTCCTTATAGCGGCTGGAAATCGTTGAGGCGCTGACGCCGTACTTCTTCGCCAGCTTCGCTTGAGAAACGGACGCGCCGTTCAGAGAAATGCTGTTCACGTAATATTCGACCGCCGCTGCGAAAGCTTCAGGCTTTCTGATCGTCGGGGTTTTTTTGACACAGAACGTTTTCCACAGATCAATTACGGCCGGAACCAGCTCAGCCGGGTATTCATCCCCGCTCAGGCCTTTTTCAATGGCGTCCGCCGTTTCCTTCTCCATGTCGTTCGCCCACTCTGTCTGTTTTTCTTCAGCAGCCTGCTCAGGCTCTTCCTCCGTTCCTAAAAGAGCGGCCAGCACAGTGTCGAAGTTTTCCTGCATAAAGCGCTCAGGCGATTTTCCTTCCGCAAGGGCCGGGGCAGCCGCCTTTTTCACTTTGCTGATCAAAGCTTCGGTCCGCTTCACAGGGAAGATCGTAAACTGCATGAAGAACTCCGCTTTTTCCGCTTCGTGGATCGGATAGCCGAGGATCAGGCTTCCCGCCGGCGGAAGATCCTGCTGGCTGACGTCCATTTCCACTTTGAATTGTTTCTTGGTCATCACATCTTCAAAGTGAATCATTCCTTCTTTCACATCTTCAAGAACCATAACGGCAGGTGTCATGCTTTTCCATGATTCAACGATTTCCCGTGTTTTCGGGCGGTTGATCCCGCCGGCTTTTTTCTGAAGATATTCTTCAAAAATCGTCTTGCCGCCTGCCAGCGGACGGAAGAAAATTCCCCAGATGCCGAGGTTGAAGACTCCGATGTCTTTTGTCTGTCTGTCCAGCTCCGTAATGAATGCGTGCTGGTTAATAAATGATGATATGCCGTCTCTATGTGCTGTAAAGGCGTACTCCATTAGGCTTTCCTGAATCTGTTTCGCTTCTTTTGCCGCGATGTCTGCCGGAATGGCAGCTTCTTTGCTTCCGCAGCATTTTTTATATTTCTTCCCGCTGCCGCATGGGCAAGGGGCATTTCTTTTCACTTTTCCCACAATAAACCCTCCGAATTCTGATATAACTTTATTATTTTAACAAAAATAACTTCAGAGGGCTTGGTTTACGGCGAAAAAAGAATATGGAAGAAAAAAAGACCCCGGGATATTCTCATTCTCCGGGGCTTTGAAACTGTTAATTTGTATTTTGTCCGCCGCCGTTCAGACCTTCTTTAATCAGCCCGTTTACTTGGCTGTTCATCAAAAGTCCGATGTGTCCGACACCGTGAATCTGCACGTTTTTCCCGCCGATCAGTCGTGACAGCGGGTTCAGGACGATTAAGTCCGCTGAGCTGTAAATCGATGTATATAAAATCTTTTGGTTCGGATCAGTCCCCGGAAGCGCCCGGTTGGTCACAAGGCCGTTCGCTCCGCCGAGTGTGACGACGTTTGCGATTTTGTCTCCGCCGTCAAGATTTTTAATGTAATAGAGCGTGTTGGCTCCGCCCATGCTGTGCGCGACGATATCGACTTTTTTCGCACCTGTTTCGCTGAGCACTTTTTTCACGTAATTGGATAGTCTCGGCGCATTGTGTCTGTTGTTTCCGGTTTTGTCTAAGAAATCAATGGCGTACATCTCTTTTCTTGACCAGCCTTGGGATGCCAAGTATGTTTTGATTCCCGCGAAGTTAAAGGATGCCCCGCCGATTCCGTGGACCATGACAACAGGGTTATGCCCTGAGGAGGCTTTCGATACGGTTGGCTGGAAGGCAAATACGGAAATGACGGACAGCATACAAACTGTAAGGATGACTAGAATTTTGTTTTTTATTTGTTTCATGAACTTTCCTCCTGCTATGTAATATTTTTGCAGTTTTCATTCTATTAGAGGAGAAAAGGAAAAAATAGTGTATTTTTTACTGTTTTAAACAATTTAAAAAGAGCGGAAAAATGAGAAAGACGCCCCTATCCCGAAAGCACGCTTATGCTTTAATACGGCTTACCAAAAAAGGAGAGAACACCCGGTTCTCTTCTCCTAGTACTCATTGAAATAGGTTTGAATCCGCTTAGGGTCATGCGTTTTTGTCAGCGCAAGCATCAGAAGAATCCGCGCTTTTTGAGGGTTGAGAGAGTTAGAAGCTGTCAAATGGTCTTTTTCATAATCTCGATTAGGTGTTACCGTTCCGTTTCCCGTCCTTGTGGAGCGGACGACCGCCAGCCCGCTTTTGACCGACTTTACGGCGCCTTTTTGCGCCTCATCAGACATTGAGCCGTTTCCCGAGCCTGCAAAAATAATGCCTTGCGCTCCTGATTTTACGGCGGCTTCAAAGAGATAGCTTCCGTCATTTTGATAGCCGTATATAATATCGACCTGCGGCAATTTATCAAGTTTATCTATCTGGAAATCTGTATCCTTCGTATGCTTTCGGGTGATGACGTTATTAAAATAGACGTCATCAGCAATTGTTCCGATATAACCCATTTCTTCCGATTTAAAAGTGTCGGTCGCGGTTGTATTGGTTTTTGTCACATAACGCGCCGAAGCGATTCTGTCATTTAATACGACAAGCGCCCCCTTGCCTTTCGCATCAGGCGCAGCCGCTGTTTTTACAGCGCTATATAAGTTGGACGGCCCGTCCGCTCCGATCGCCGTGGACGGCCTCATTGACCCGGCGACAACAACGGGCTTGTCACTTTTGACCGTCAGATTGAGAAAGTAGGCGGTTTCCTCAAGTGTGTCTGTTCCATGTGTAATGACAATGCCGTCTGTATCATCAGACTTGAGCAGCTTGTTTACCCGTTTTGCAAGTTTCAGCAGTGTCTCGTTATTCATATTCTGGCTGCCGATATTCACAACCTGTTCTCCGCTCACATGCGCGATCTCTTTTATCTCCGGAACGGCCTGAATCAGGGCATCAACTCCAATTGCCCCCGCCGTGTACTCCGTAGCGGACGTCTTTGAAGGAGCAGCGCCTGCAATTGTGCCGCCGGTGGCAAGAATTTTAACATTCGGAAGTCCGTCTTTTTTCGCTGAGGCTGCGGCTGCCATCCGGGGCGGTGTTTCTTTCGCTTGAGGAGATTGGGAGCAGCCGGCCGCAATGAAGAGCAGAGCCGTGATAAATGTAATGAAGGGCATGAATTGTTTTTTCATTCTATTCTCTCCTTTTCTTTATTTATGAAGATTTTCCTCCCACCGGTCAACGCGCTTGTCAGGCAACCTTCCGAAGAAAATAACCGTTAAAAAACCTTGACACCGTCATGTGAAATCAAGATAATAGACCAGTCACTATATTTTAAATTTGTCAAAAATCAGTAAGGTGGGAACATTATGAGCTATGGAGATTCTCGTGAAAAAATCCTCGCCGCGGCAACCAGGCTGTTTCAGCTTCAGGGGTATTACGGCACGGGGCTGAATCAGATTATTAAAGAAAGCGGTGCGCCGAAAGGTTCTCTTTACTATCATTTTCCGGACGGCAAAGAGCAGCTCGCCATTGAGGCTGTCAATGAAATGAGCCATTATATCCGTATGAAAATAAAAGAAAGCCTTGATGCCCATCCTGATCCTGCGGAAAGCATTCAAGCGTTTTTACAGGACTTATCAAGCCAATTCACATGTCCGGAGAACTTTGAAGGGTTTCCTGTCGGTTTACTGGCTGCCGAGACGGCTTTAAAGAGCGAAAAGCTCCAGCAGGCCTGTCAAAGCGCTTATCAGGAATGGGAGAATCTGTTCGCGGGCAAATTGAGTTCAGCCGGTTTTTCTGATGAGAGAGCGGCGGAAATCAGCACTGTTTTAAATGCCATGATAGAAGGCGGCATCATTGTGTCCTTAGCCAAAAAAGACAAAATGCCGATCCTCCATATTTCTAAACAAATCCCGAACCTGCTGAAGACATAAAATACGAGAGACATGTACGTATAGAAAGAGAGGAGAATGATTTTGGAAAACGCTCAGCCTTCCAAACAATATAAAGTCATGCCGATCATGATTTCTTTACTGACGGCAGGGTTTATCGGCATGTTCAGTGAAACGGCGCTGAATATCGCCCTGACTGACCTGATGAAGGAGTTACATATCACTCCTGCGACCGTCCAGTGGCTGACGACGGGCTATCTGCTCGTTCTCGGTATTCTTGTCCCGGTATCGGGTCTGCTTTTGCAATGGTTTACGACGAGACAGCTGTTTATCGTTTCACTCGCTTTTTCTATTATCGGCACGCTGATTGCAGCGCTTGCGCCGAGCTTTCCGTTTCTTTTGGCGGCGAGAATCGTGCAGGCTTTAGGAACCGGGCTGCTGCTGCCGCTGATGTTTAATACAATCCTCGTCATCTTTCCGCCGCATAAGCGCGGAGCGGCGATGGGGACGATCGGGCTTGTCATCATGTTCGCTCCTGCGATCGGTCCGACATTTTCAGGGCTTGTGTTAGAGCATTTGAACTGGCATTGGATTTTCTGGATTTCCCTGCCGTTTCTTGTGTTGGCTCTTTTATTCGGCATCGCCTACATGCAGAACGTGTCTGACATTACAAAACCGAAAATTGACGTGCTTTCCATTATTCTGTCTACGATCGGGTTTGGCGGCATCGTATTCGGATTCAGCAATGCGGGCGAAGGATCAGACGGCTGGTCAAGCCCGACGGTTATCGGTTCGCTCACTGTCGGTGCGATCGCGCTCATCTTATTTTCCATCAGGCAGCTGACAATGAAGCAGCCGATGATGAATCTGCGCGCTTTCCGCTATCCGATGTTTGTTCTCGGTGTCGTGATTGTGTTTATCTGTATGATGGTTATCTTATCGACAATGCTTCTATTGCCTATGTATTTACAAAGCGGACTGATGCTGACGGCGTTTACGTCCGGGCTCATCCTGCTGCCGGGCGGTATTTTAAACGGCTTTATGTCTCCGGTGACGGGGCGCCTGTTTGATAAATACGGACCGAAGTGGCTTGTCATTCCCGGGTTTGTCATCACGGCAACCGTGCTTTCGTTTTTCTCAAACATTACCGGCACTTCAACGGCCATTCTCATCGTCGTGCTCCACACATGCCTGATGATCGGCATTTCCATGATCATGATGCCGGCGCAAACGAACGGCTTAAACCAGCTGCCGCCGGAATTTTATCCGGACGGAACGGCCATTATGAATACGCTCCAGCAGATGGCCGGCGCAATCGGCACTGCGGTGGCGGTCAGCATCATGGCAGCCGGGCAGAAGAATTATATGAGCACCGTGAAAAACCCGAATGATCCTTCCGCATACTCTCACGCGCTGATTGCGGGCGTCCAGCACGCCTTTATCTTCGCGATGATTGTCGCAGTTATCGGCTTGATCAGCGCTTTCTTTATGAAACGGGTCAAAGTGAATCACTCATAAGAAAACAGCAGGCTCCCCGTGAGTCTGCTGTTTTTTATATACCGCGCGCTTCAGCCAGTTCATCAATCGCATAGATCAGATCATCGGCCGTGTTATAGAAATGAGGCGCCAGCCGGATGATTTGTCCGCTGGGTGCGCATACGATGTTTTTCCGCCTCAACAGCGCAGCCGTTTCCGCCGCTTTTTCATCCCGTATGGAAATCATGCCGGGTCTGTCATCGGCAGACGGCGGCCCTGTGAGATTCAGTCCTTTTTCAGAAGCGTATTCATACGCAAATGCGCTGAGTTTTTTTACTTCTTGGTGAATGCGGTCTGTGCCGGCATCGTTTACTAGAGATAAAGCCGCCTGTGCCGCATATATGCTGATAAATGCCGGGGTTCCGGTCTCAAAGCGTTTGGCTCCGTCCGCATAAGAAAAATGAGTTAAATCCAGCATCGACGCCCGCTGCTGCCCGAACCACCCGGTGACTTTCGGCTTCAGCCGTTCGGCAAGTTCCTTTCTGACATAAAGAAACGCCGTTCCCGGTATGCCGAGCATATACTTTCTCGCACCCGCGGCCAGCATATCAACTCCCCATTCTTTTACATCAATCGGGATGTGCCCCGCCGATTGATAAGCATCGACAAAAAGAAGCGATCCCTTCTTTGCGGATATCTCGGCAATGCGCTTCATATCCTGGACAAAACCGGACGTATATGACACATGAGGCACACAGGTGAAAAGCGTCTGTTCCGATATGTACGTCTCATACCGCTCTAACGGGATCATTCCATCTTCAGACGGCACGACTGAAAGCTCCATCTCAGTCTGTGCCTTCAAAATGTGGGCGATCGCCGGAAAATCCAATTCCGTATACACCGCCTGTTTCTTTCGGCAATCCGGTAAAGCGGAAACGACGGCAGAGACAGCAGCCGTTACTGAAGGTAAAACGGCAATTTCTTCAGGATGGGCGCCGATCAATTTCGCAAATTCACACCTTGCCTGCTCCGTTCGTCCAATGGCTTCTTCCCAGTTTCCGCCATGCTGAAGCAGGCTTTCCTGGTAGTCATTGATCGCTTTTGAAACCGGCAGGGCAAGAGCGCTTTGAGAGCAGCTGGCGAGCATCGTATGTGTGCGGAGCGCCGGAAATAAAGACCGGTATTGCACCAGAGGCGAATTCAAGACGTGTTTCCCCCTTCGGCAGGAATATATGTCCATTATAGAGTATGGTAAAAAGAAAAGGAGGGTTTTATATGGAGAAAAAAGTATTGCTTACAGGCTTTGACCCCTTCGGCGGGGAAACGGTCAATCCTTCATGGGAAGCGGTCAAACGGCTGAACGGTGCCGCTGAAGGCCCCGCCTCTATCGTATCTGAACAAGTGCCGACCGTTTTTTATAAGTCTCTTGCCGTGCTGCGCGAGTCGATCAAAAAGCATCAGCCTGACATTATCATCTGTGTCGGACAGGCAGGCGGCAGAATGCAGATCACGCCGGAACGGGTCGCGATCAATCTCAATGAGGCGCGCATACCGGATAACGAAGGAAACCAGCCTGTCGGGGAAAACATTTCTCAAGACGGTCCCGCGGCCTATTGGACCGGCCTTCCGATCAAACGGATCGTTGAGGAAATCAAAAAGGAAGGCATTCCCGCGGCTGTATCCTACACGGCGGGGACGTTTGTATGCAATCACCTCTTTTACGGCCTGATGGATGAAATCGCCTGCCGCCATCCGCACATCCGCGGCGGGTTTATACACATCCCGTACATCCCCGAGCAAACCTTGCAGAAGTCTGCGCCGAGCCTCAGCCTGGATCTCGTGACAAAAGCGCTCAAAATCGCCGCGGTGACCGCCGCGGCGCATGAGGACGATATTGAGACCGGCGGAGGCGAACTTCACTAAGCTGCAGACGCCGCCTCGGCCCATTTCTTCCGGTAAACGATGCGGGACAGCGTCACACTGATTTCATAGAGGACGAGCAGCGGAATCATGACGAGAAAGTCAGACATAAAATCCGGAGGCGTAATCAGCACCGAGACGACGATCAGCACAAAATACGAAAGCTTCCGAGCCTTTGCCAGCCGGGTTGGATTCACGATTCCGAGCCGTGTCAGAAACATGACGGCCAGAGGCATTTCAAACAAAAATCCGAACGGCAATGTAAGATTCAGCATAAAGGTAAAATACTTGTCCGCCGTAAATACCATGTCAAAATGGCCGGCGGATAATTGTGTTAAAAATCCGAGCACAATCGGAAACAGCACAAAATACCCGAAGGAAATTCCGATAATAAACAAAACCGAAAGCCCCGGAATGTAAAGCAAAGCGGCGCGGCGTTCAAACGGGGTCAAAGCCGGCGCCGTAAAACGCCAGAGCTGAAAAGCGGCAACCGGAATCGTTGCCGTAAGGGCGCATATTCCCGCAATCATCATATACACCCATAAAATCTCGCTCGGCCCTAAAACGGCCAGCCTTCCATCCAAATCCTTGATCAGCCAGTCATAAATGTCCTGCACAAACCAGCAGGCGCCGATAAAAAATAGAAGAAAGGCGATAACGGTTTTAATGAGACGCTGCCGGACTTCCTCTAAATGCCCGATCAAGTGGGTTTCTTTTTTATCCAATCGTACATCCTCCTTATAGAGAAAGAGGCAGAAGCGGATTCGTCTGCCCCCATGTCAGGATTCAGCCTGCCGTTTTGTCTTTCTCAGCCGCCTGCTTGTCCGGCTCTTCATTCGAGACCAATGTTTTTGCGGCGCTTTTAAATTCAAGCAGCGTGCGGCCGGCGGCACGGCCGATCTCCGGAAGCTTTGAAGGTCCGAAAATGATGAGAGCGATGACGAAGATCAGGATCAACCCGGGAATGCCGATATTTGAAAACATGAGTGTGCCTCCTTATTGTGAGATTTTGGCCCGTTTCTTTCTCATTTGCTTTTCATGCGCATTGTTATGGGCGAAGAAACGATCCTCTTCCACCTCGTTTGACTGCTTTAAACCGCCTGCAACCGCAGCTTGAGAGACCTTCCGAATCCCCGTCTGGTCTTTCTGATAAATGAACGAAGCCCGCGTGGATACCTCAGCCCCCGGCTCCGTCACGTACGGCACCACTCTGTAATCCGCTCTCCATTGGGCAGGGGTCACGGTACAGCGGACATAGCCGCGGTAATCGTTGAAAAACTTAATATGCGGGTTTTGTTTTAAAATCTGATCCGTATCGGCCCGTTTATCCGCCCCGTTTCCTCCAGATGTAATGGAAGTCCCGACGAATTCGGCTCCGAAAATCTTTGAATTCGTTTGATTAAAATCGGTATGCAGGTTTGACGCCCAGCTTGCGTGAACATCACCCGTCAGCACGATGACATTGTTCAGGTTTTTGCTTTTTATAAAATTGATGACCCGCTCCCGCTGAGCCGGGTAGCCGTCCCATGAATCCATGCTGTATATCGGATTGGCGGTTGTTCCGAAATTCCATTGCGCGAAAAAGATTTGCTGCGCCAGCACATTCCACTTCGCTTTTGAGGCGGCTAAATTTCCGAACAGCCATTGCTCCTGTTCTGTCCCCATCAATGTGCGCTTCGGATCTCTCCACTCATCAGAAGGCGGCTTATTCCCGTCGCCGTTGGCCTGATCATCTCTGTACTGTCTTGTATCAAGCACATTGAACGATGCCAAATTGCCATAAGAAAATTGCCTGTACAGCCGCATATCAGGACCGTTCGGCAATGACATGCGCCTGAGCGGCATGTGTTCATAATAAGCCTGGTAAGCTGCGGCCCTCCTGAGCACAAACGCTTCAACGGATTGGCCTTTTTCAGGGATAATATTGGCATAATTGTTTTCCACCTCATGATCGTCCCACGTCACGACCCACGGAAATGCGGCGTGGGCGGCTTTCAGATTGGCATCAGAGCGGTATTGGGCATGACGGTTGCGGTAATCTGACAGTGTATACACTTCAGCGCTGCTGTGCGTCCTGACATTTCCCGTTTTTGACACATATTCGTTCGGTCCGTATTCATAAATGTAATCTCCGAGATGGAACACGAGATCAAGCTTTTCCTTCGCCATATGTTTATACGCCGTATAATAGCCGTGTTCATACTGCTGGCATGAGGCAAACGCAAACGTCATGGCGGATACGTCAGCGCCGGGAGCGGGCAGCGTTTTCGTCCGGCCGACGGGACTGAGCTCATGCCCGCTTTTAAACCGGTAATAGTACACTTTATTGGGCTTGAGCCCGTCCGCCTCGACATGGACGGAGTGTCCGAGATTCGGCTTGGCCATTTCCGTTCCGCGTTTGACGATGTGACGGAAATGTTCATCAGCGGCGATTTCCCATTTTACCGGCACGGCCTGCTTCGGCATGCCGCCCCCATTCAGCGGGTCAGGGGCAAGACGCGTCCAGAGAATGACGCTGTCAGACAGCGGGTCGCCGGAGGCTACGCCGAGGGTGAACGGATAGTTTGAAAATTTCGGAGCGGCATTCACTTCAAACGCGCCGATGGATTGCGCGATCGCTAACCCGAGGGAAAGACCGGCGATTTTCCCGGCGCCCTGTATAAATGCGCGGCGGTCAAACGTATTGTTCTGAAAGCTTTTGTTCTCCAATTCCTTGATCCATTCATCTAAACGGCCGTCATGTGTCATGTCAGTTCCCCTTTCGTCTCATTGATCGCCCTTATTATAAAAAAGAAATGTTAAACCGCTATGAAGAAGTGTGAAGGGTTTGTAAGGCTGAAAAATGGACGGCGGGAGACATTTTTCACATTGTTTCGACAAACCTTGCCCCGCCGGGAGAAACCCCCCTCTGTTTCTATTTGGCTTGTCATCCGTCAAGCGCACTTTTTTCCTATTTTTCTTCACAAAAAATTAAAAAAACACCGTTCATTCTAAGAACGGTGCGCCAGGGATTAAAATGTATTGTACACGTTTTCGCACGTTTCACCTGTCGGCTGATAGAAGCAGTGGGATTTGAATCTGGCGACAAACGGCTGATCATACCAAGTCGGCGGGCAGTTTCCCGGCGGCTTAAAATACCACAGGCTGAACTTAGCCGGCCAAAACCGCTCTCCGTTAATCGTCCGGCGGGCAAGCCTCCGCTCTGATTCGCGCGGTCTTTGATAAAAATATCCGTGAGTCACCGCTTCAAACGCGTGCGGCTGAAACACCATCTGCCTGATGGTGCGCAGACCTTTAAAATCAGAACAATTTGCACGCAGCCGATTGATTCCCACATTGCCGACCAAAAGCATTCCCTGCTTCCCTTCGCCTTCCGCTTCCGCCCTGAGCAGCCTTGCCATTAGATCCAAATCGGCGCTCGATGCTTTTACGACTGCCATCATGACACCTCCCGTATTTTCTCCCTTCATCATATTCAGCAGCGGCCCAGTGATGACAGCCAAAAACCAGAAAACAAATGTTCACGAAAAAAGGGTTTATATTTCTCGTTATGAGGAAACATACTAACATGATTTCCATAAGGAGGAATTCGCATGGAACACATTAAAGCGCTTGCCATTAAAGGCATTATGACCATCATTATTCTGTATCTGATACTCGGCTTAGGTTTTCGCTTTACATTCGGCGACGTGCTGCTGATGACCATTGTGCTGGGAGCCGTTTCCTACTTTACGGGCGACCTGTACGTGCTTCCGAGATGGAATAATATCACGGCGGCGTCCGCTGATTTCGGAATCGCGTTTCTTGTTGTTTGGCTGATGGGAATGCCGCTGTCCATGGGCATTTCCGGAGGAAGACTGGCGTTTGCCGCTCTTATTTCCGCCGTCATCATCGCCGTCGGAGAATATTTTTTCCATATTTATCTGATGAGAAAAGACTTGGGCGGGTCCCGTTTTTTAGAACCCCGGTCCGAATAACGTAAAAAAGGCCGGATAACGGCCTTCAGCTTGTAGAAAAAACGATGTTTTTTCTGCAAGCTTTTTTGTTTTGTGCTGTTTCTTTACATATTCATTTGATTTCAGGTGCAGAAAAAGTACTCCCACATACCCAGCCTTGCTTGGCTGGTATGTGGCAACTTTCACATCATTTTGAATAAGATCAGCGGATCAAGTGAGCGCTGCAGTAAGGTTTGACCTTTTCCACGATGAAAGAGAAGTCTATGTATTTATCAATTTTTCGAAGAAGGTGATCCTCTTCGACGAGTTGGTCAAACAGAACGAATTCGGCTGTGTTTTGAGAAAAATTTCTTGTGCGGAACATGAGAAAGCCATTTTTTCAGTCTTTCTTTTATTTTATGACAGAGGTATGGATATTTTAAGGAAAAAATAAAGGCTGTCGAGATTTTCTCGACAGCCTGAGCCCCATAAAGGGGGCTTTTTATTTGTAAAGTATAAACACTTTATACATCTTGATATAACTGATAAACCCTTTTCAGCCTTTCTTCGAGCTGTTCAAAATGAACAAAGCGGGCTTCTCTCAGAAACTCAGTCCCATCAATGAACAAAAGAAGCACGGGGACAGTGAAGACTGAAAATCTGCCGGCAACCTCTTCTACCTCGTCAGCGTTGGTATGCCCCAATTTGATATTCGGAAACTGATCCAATACTTTTCTGAGCTGCGGCAGAACAGCGTGACATACTGTACAGGCGGGTCTTGAAATGTAGATAAAACTGAATTGATGCTGCTTAATAAAATTCTCGATAGAATCTAATGAATGTAAGTCTGTCAGCTCTTTCATCAAAATCCTCCTTCAAATCGGCTCGTCTTTCATGACCAAGCTCATCAATACTCGTACATTCACTATACACATTTATATTGATCATATCCGCTTTTTTGCTGTTCAGAGCACCTTAACGTTGTGCTTGAAGAATAAAAGAACAGTTACCGCTTTTCAGTAACTGTTCTTAGATACTTATATTAAAAATGCAAAGCGTACGCCCCTGAACCGATGAGTGCAACTCCGATGGAGACTGCAATCAGCACCAAGTTATATTCAAAACCGCCGGCACCGTTCGCAAACCCTTTCGCTCCGTGAACTTTTACAATGGCACCTAACATAATGATCGTTATAATAGCAGCTCCAAGCGGGAGGAATACACCTAAAATAAATAAAATTCCGCTTGCGAGTTCCCCGAGACCTGATAAAGCGGCCGCGGCATTGCCTGGTTTAACTCCAATTGACTCGAACCATTGTCCGGTTCCTTTAATCCCGTATCCGCCAAACCAGCCGAATAATTTTTGTGATCCATAAAACAGAAACACCACACCAATCATGATTCGAATAAGTAATAGTCCTGCATCTTCCATTTTTATCTCTCCTTATTTTTCATATTATATGATGTGCTGCAAGGCAGCTTGTTTACCAACAGTCGCTTCCAGCAAACATCTGTTAAATGTATGTCTTATTATTTTTCTTCATGCTTCACGTTCATCTATCAATCAATCTAATTCTCTCACTTCAAACGGCAGCAGCCCTTGTTCAATATGAGCCCGGTGCGGTTCATACTGCTCAGGGAGCATCAATTTTCCGCCCATTGTTTCTTGTGACTCATCATGGGCAAAGCCCGGCGGATCAGTTGCGATCTCAAATAAGATTTCCCCGTGTTCTCTGAAGTAAACCGCATTAAAATAGTTTCTATCCTGAACAGGAGTCACACCATATCCGTTCGCAGCAATGAATCTTTGCCAATCTAATTGATCTTCGTCATCCTGAGCCCGCCAAGCGATGTGATGGACCGTGCCGACACCCATTTGTCCGCGGCCGATAGGCGTTAATTTAAGATCAATCACATTTCCGATATCACCGGCAGAACGATAACGAACGAAGTCTCCTTCTTTGCCGACTCGCTCAAGCCCCATGTTTTCCAGCAATTCACCTGTTTTTTCAGGCTGTGCTGATAACAGGGTTGCACCGCCAAAACCTTTAATGGCAACATCCGGGGTTACATCTCCGAAAGTCCACGTATTGGCGTCCCCTGCTTCTCTTTCCACGATTTCTAAATGCAGGCCATGCGGGTCATCAAATTCTATATATTGTTCTCCAAAACGCTCGATTTTTGTGTATGGCACGTTGAACTTTTCAAGTCTCTTTTCCCAAAATGCCATAGCACCTCTCGGCACGATGTAAGATGTCACGCCAACCTGTCCGTCTCCAATGATGCCTTGACGGGCGTCCGCCCACGGAAAGAATGTGATGATTGTTCCCGGCTTCCCGCCTTCGTCCCCAAAATAAAGGTGATACGTACCCGGATCATCAAAATTGACCGTTTGCTTGACCAATCGCAGCCCCAGCACTCCAGCATAGAAATCAGCATTCTCTTGAGGGTGACCGACAATTGCTGTAATATGATGGATTCCCATCGTTTTTTTAGCCATTTTTATCCGCTCCTTTACAAATATTTAAATATACTCCACAAACTCATTCACAGGCTTTCGGTAGCCGCGCGGCCTTCTGCTTTCTATTTTTTCTTTACCGATTGTAATCATCATGACAACTTCAAATTGATCATCCATCTTCAAAATCTGTTTCACGGCTTCAGTATCAAACCCTATCATCGGACAGGTGTCCCAGCCTTTTTCCTTAGCACTCAGCATAAACATCATCGCAGAAAGTGAAGCATTTCTTATCGCCTCATCTCTCTTAAATGGTTCTCCCTTGTTTTCATAAAACGAAACGGTGTCTTGAACCATGTGATCATACTCTTGTTTATTTAATACCCCAAGCAGCTTCAATCCTTCATAGATGTCAGCCGCTTGCTGATATGCCTGCTTATCCCCTAAAACCAAAAGAACCGCTGATGAGCTAAACACTTTATATTGTCCGTTTGCGGCCTGCTTCAGCTTTTCTTTTACATCCGGGTCAAGAACCGTCACATATTTTGTATGCTGCAAATTAAAAGCTGATGGAGCCAACGCAACCAATTCAAACATTTCGTTGAGCTCATCTCTTGTGATTGGATGTTCTGGAAGAAAGTTGCTTGCAGATCTTCTTTCATTCACTAGCTGTACAAATTCAGCCATTTCTCTCGTACCCCTTTTATCTCGAATTCGAGGTATTATAGTATAAAAAATCAAATAATGTATGATTAAAAAACGAAACGTTCTCTTCACTGATCTTTTCGTGAATCAAACGATCGGCAGGTTCTTATCCTGCACTCTAATTAAATTATCTTGAATTAAAAAATCTTGAATTCGAGATAATAATAAAAGATAAATACTCAAATGTCAACAGTTCATTTTTAAATTCAGCGCCATTTTGTCTGTGTACTGTTTAGCCCTGCTCCAACTTTTTTTCTGTCACCTTATTTATTAGTAAACAGGAAACAACCTTGCTATAGACCCACTCGAAACTGAATTGGTACGATAAGCAAAGTGATTACACAAGAAAGGATACGGAGAGCGAATCAAAAGCGCCCCTATTTTTTTGTGCAGTTTTATAGGAGGAAAAAATGACAAGTGAAAGAGAACAAATAAGCAAAAAAGTTGCTTTGATTGCATTGATAGCCAATCTGATCTTAATGGCAGGAAAGATCTTTTTTGGACTGATAGGCGATAGTGAAGCAGTTTTTGCCGACGGTATACATTCTGCAGCGGATGTCGTGGCTTCAATTGCTGTTCTGGCCGTCATCGGCATTTCTAATAAGCCGCCCGATCAAGACCATCCTTTCGGGCATGGCAAAGCTGAGGTCATCAGCGAAGCGATTGTAGGAATCATATTAGTGCTCGTTTCCGTGTATATTCTAATAGAAGCGATTTCGTCCTTTGTTGAAGGTCCAAGCATCCCGCAATACAGCGCATTTTTTGCGGCTCTGATATCCTACGTGGCTAAGCAGATCTTATATCGTTATTCGATCAAACAAGGGAAAAAATGGAACAGTAAAGCGATTATAGCGATTGCATACGATCATAAAGGCGATATCGTTGCCTCTCTTGCCGCTTTTATCGGCGTCCTATTGGCGATTATCGGGAACACATACGGATGGTCCTATCTGTTGTACGCCGATGCAATTGCCAGTGTCATCGTGGCGTACCTCATTTTTAAGATTTCAATGGAATTAATCAGGCCGTCTGTTGACGTTCTCATGGAAAAAAGTGTTGATCCCGAACTGATAGAGGAATATAAAGCGGTTATTTTGCATTGCCCTCAAGTCAAACGGCTCGATAAATCCGAGCAAGAGAACACGGCCACTATAAATTGCTTGATGTCCGGTTATCTTTGGATCATGATTTGACGATTAAGCAGGGACACGATATTGCCCGCGAAATCAGAAATGAAATCAAAAGACACTTCTCAGATGTTGAAGAAGTGCTCATCCATGTGAATCCTTATTTTGAAGAATGAAAAAGCAGCTTGTAGAGAAAATGATGTTTTTCTGCAAGCTTTTTTGTTTTGTGCTGTTTCTTCACATATTCATTTGATTTCAGGTGCAGAAAAAGCACTCCCACATGCCTAGCCTTGCTTGGCTGGGTATGTGGCAATCTTCCACATCATTTTGAATAAGATCAGCGGATCAAGTGAGCGCTGTAGTAAGGTTTGACCTTTTCAACGATGAAAGAGAAGTCTATGTATTTATCAATTTTTCGAAGAAGGTGATCCTCTTCGACGAGTTGGTCAAACAGAATGAATTCGGCTGTGTTTTGAGAAAAATTTCTTGTGCGGAACATGAGAAAGCCATTTTTTCTGTCTTTCTTTTATTTTATGACAGGGGAATGGATATTTTAAGTGAAAAATAAAGGCTGTCGAGATTTTCTCGACAGCCTGAAGGCCGGATAACGGCCTTATTCGTTTGATTTCACTGATCAATATGCTTTCTGATAAAATGCAGCAGCGTGTTTCCTTGAGCGGTCAATATGACGCCCTTCGCGCCGCACTTCGGACAGGGCGTCCCTTCCTTCTCCTGGCCGGTTCCCTCACAATGCGGACACGTGAGCTCAAGATCGTCGGTTGCGATCACCACGAATATCCCTCCTTTTTTGATTGTCTGTCCGTCTCCAGTCACTTTCCATGGCCATCACCTCCTTAACAACACAAAAAAACCCCGTCCATCAAAGGACGAGGTTTTCGCGGTGCCACCTTTATTAACGGCTGAAAAGCCATTCTCTCAAAAAGTACAGAAACACACGGTTTCAATACTCCTTTCTTGATAACGGGGAAAGAATCCCGGCACCGCCTACTGTCATTTCAGCGCAGCAATTCAGAAGCCCATTCGGCACCGGACGGGGATCGGTTCACAGCGGCCACCGACTCTCTGAACCCCGCGCGCTGATGCGTACTTACTCTTCCTCAGCATTGTTCATCCGTTCTTTTATTTTAAAATGTATCATACGCTGTCATCCGGCGGAAGTCAATAACCTTTCGGATCGGACAGGCCGAGCATGTCCCGCGCCATTTGCATATGCTCCTCTTGCCCCATCTGAAGCGCGAACTTCGCCGTTTCCACAGGGTAAGCGGCCTGCCATTCTGTCACATGCTGATTTTCGTTTACAAAAATATGCGGAGGGTGCATGCCATGGATCAGCGCGGAAAAATCAGGCCAGTACGAACTGTACTTTATCCACGTTTGCCATCTTTTCCAAAGCCAGCTTACCGGCTGCCTCCGCTGACAAACTTTGATCCTTCGCGTAAATCTTTCGCCTCTAAAAAGAAGACGTGAATGAATTTTTTCATATTCACTTTAACCGGAGAAAGCGGCACGGTTTCCTTAGCCTGCATTTCTTTCATTCTCTTGCTGACAGCGGGGAAATCAAAGAATTTCGAGGCGTAATATTCAAATTTGGGATTTGAAAAATCCGTTGTGCCCAATGAGGCGAAATGGTTTAACGAATGGATGACGGCCCTTCTGATCCGCTGTTCCGAGGCTTTGATTTCCCTGTTAACCTCGGCTTGTGCCGCCGCAGGCCCCAGCTTCCGGATGGCGACGTTTGTAAACATCTGCTTTAAAGACGGGATGTTTCTTTCCGCCTGTTCATCCTCAAATAAATAGTGAAGGACGGCCATGAGGTCATGCGCCCCGCTTTCTCCCACGATGCCTAATTCCGATAAAAGAAATTTTCCTGTTTCTTTGATTGATTTCTCATGCATCCCCCCCGGCCCGCTTTTTTTCGGCTCATTCCGCTGAATAAGACGGCTTAACGAATGTTGGATGTCGCCGATCGAAGTTTCCAGTTCAATCCGCTCTTTTACTTTTCGCAAAACGGTGACGATCTCGATTTTGTTGATCGGTTTGTGGATAAAGTATTCGATGCCGAGAGAATAAGCTTCTCCCACCATTTCCTTTGCCTCCACCTGCGATATCATCACCGCTTTTCCGTTGTACGACCCCTGAAGATGCCGGATCGTCTCAATCCCGTCCCGCCCCGGCATCAGCAGATCAATTAATAAAATATCGACTTGTTTAAAATGGAGATAATGCCCTTCAATCTGGCTTCCGTCCTCTGCCTCACCGACGACTTCGCCTAAGTCCTCGTCCTCGATCATCTGTTTTAAAATGGAACGGATCGCCCGGTCATCATCAGCTATAAAAAAACGCATATTATGAGTTCATCCTTTCTGCAATCAAATGCTTCACCGGCAGTTTAATCGTAAATATGACGCCTTTTGGCTTGTTATGAAAGGAAATGTCTCCGTCAAGTTCAGTTACGATTTCCTTCACGTAAGTAAGCCCGATGCCCGTTGAAGGTGTGCCGAATTCATCGTATTTGGACGTAAATCCGGGATCATAAACGACCTCTCCGATTTTTTCCGGAATGCCGGGACCGTCATCTTCCGCCTCAAATTCGGCCATCTCCCCCTCCGCCCTGCGCAGCGCGAGGCGGATCTCACCCCTGTCACCCATGGCTTCGACGGCATTGGCGGTCAGATTATTTAAGATCGACAAGACGGTAAAGACGTGATAATCGGGATGCTCTCCTTCAATCACGCTCCGGAATTGAATGTCCTTGCCTAAAGATTCGGCGTATTTTTCATTGATTCGGATGACGATGCCGACCAGAGCGGCGGCATTCATGTAATCCCGGAATCTCTCATTGGAAATCAGCTTCGACAGGCCGGCGAATATTCGCTGATTGTCTTTTTTCACTTCATGAATTTCTCCCGCAAGGCGCAGCATTCGGCTCCCGAGCTCCCGGTCGTTCCCGCTCATTTCCCGATACAGCTGATAGGATTCTTTCGTCACATGCTCCGTCGTTTTCAGCGTTTTTTTCAAATGAATCGTTTCTTCATATAAGTTAGACACAATCATCAGCATGTGCTCATGCTGCTTTCTCGTTTGTTTTTCCCTGACCTGAGATTCGTGCAGCTTCATCACGTTGAAAAAACTCAGCACAATAAATGTGTGAGAAACAGCGATAACCGCAATATCCGCCAGCTTGTCCGGCATCATAATCTGCCGGCCGCCGGAAAACTGAACCGTCATTTCAACGGCATCGGACGCAATTTCAATGAGAAAACCGAGAAACCCGATCATCAGCGGCCGATCCCAAAAAAGCCTGACCTTCAGCACATAAAACAAGCAGGCATATGTAAAGTAAAAAAAGAAACTGGGATATTGGCTGAAAAAAGCCTCCGTAAAGCCGGCATGCTCTCCTCCCCAGCACGCCAGGCCGATCCGGAATGCCACAACGGCTGCACCTGTCAACAGCCCTGACAATACTGCCGGCACATGCCGAAGCAGCAGCAGAAAAAAGAAAAAAGCCGGGGCGCCGAAGCTGATCCGATATACCTCATTCAGGGGGTAAAATTTCAGTTCCCCCGCCAGCGGCACGGTGATCAGCATAAGGGCGAAAAGATAGCCGTCTTTTTTCAGTAAATAGTCGAGCCTGATCATAATCACTTCCTTCTTCTGTCTATTTTGAACAAGACCGATACAGTCCGCAAATTTCTTTAGACCCGAATGGCGGGACACTCCGGCTGATTTATAAATCTATCGGCTTATTTTAAGAATGATTTTGTCGTATTTTGTATGATTCTGTAGATGTCATTATACATTAACATGGAACACGCTATTTTTGAAAACGTTTTCCAAGACCGGTTTCCGCTTCGGACAGGCTTGCAATAGAGGAGGAATGTTATGAAAGATATGGTCAGAGAGCGCCTTGAAAAAGAGGAACTGGCTTCACTTTTACAAGATTGGGTGGAGCATTACCGACCGTTTTCCGTCAATGGAAAAAGCGCAAATTATATACCCGCCCTCGTAGAAATCAACGACTCTCAGCTGGGCATTTGCATATTAGAGCCGGATGGCTCAATGATTCATGCCGGTGAATGGAATGTCCCGTTCACATTGCAGAGCATCTCAAAAGTCATCAGCTTTATTGCCGCCTGCATGAACAGAGGCATTTCTTACGTGCTGGATCGTGTGGATGTGGAGCCGACGGGTGATGCGTTTAATTCTATCATCCGGCTTGAAATCCATAAACCCGGGAAGCCCTTCAACCCGATGATCAATGCCGGCGCCATTACCGTCGCCTCGCTGCTTCCGGGTGAAACGGCGCATGATAAATTAGAATATCTCTTTTCCGTTTTTGAAAAATTAATAGGAAAACGCCCTCACATTCACGAGGAGGTCTTCCGTTCTGAATGGCAGACCGCGCATCGGAACCGAGCGCTCGCCTACTATTTAAAAGAAACGAACTTTCTCGAGGCGGATGTGGAAGAAACGCTTGAAGTGTATTTAAAGCAGTGCGCCATGGAGGGTACAACCGAGGACATCGCTTTAATCGGATTGATACTTGCGCATGACGGCTACCATCCGATCCGACGGGAACAGGTCATTCCGAAAGATGTCGCGAAACTCGCCAAAGCCCTGATGCTGACATGCGGGATGTACAATGCGTCAGGCAAATATGCGGCTTTCGTCGGCGTCCCGGCCAAAAGCGGGGTATCCGGCGGCATTATGGCATTGGTTCCCCCAAGCGCCAGAAGAGAACAGCCTTTTCATAACGGCTGCGGCATCGGCATTTACGGTCCGGCCATTGATGAATACGGCAACAGCCTGACCGGCGGCATGCTGCTGAAACATATCGCACAGGAGTGGGAGCTCAGTATTTTTTAATCAAACGAACCAAGAGGTGATTGGATGCAGGAATTCCTTGAAAATGTAATCGGCTCGGCAAATGATTTTTTATGGTCAAAACTGTTAATCGTACTGCTTCTTTCTCTGGGACTATTTTTTACGTTCAGATCAAAGGGTCTGCAAGTCCGCATGCTGAAGGAAATGATCCGGGTTTTGAAGGAAGGCGCGGCCGCCCGGACAAAAAACAGCATTTCCCCGTTTCAGGCATTTTGCATCAGTATGGCGGCGCGTGTCGGAACCGGGAATATTACCGGAATCGCCATTGCGATCGCACTCGGCGGTCCGGGCGCTATTTTCTGGATGTGGATTATCGCAGTCATCGGTTCGGCTTCAAGCTTTGTTGAAAGCACGCTGGCCCAAATTTATAAAGTAAAAGATCAAAACGGATTCCGCGGGGGCCCGGCCTATTACATGGAAAAGGGACTGAAGAAACGCTGGATGGGCGCGCTGTTCGCCGTATTAATCACACTGTCATTCGGGGTTGTTTTTAATTCCGTTCAATCCAATACGATCAGCGTCGCCTTTCAAAACGCGTTCGGCACCAGCCGGCTTACATTGGGCATTATTTTAATCTTGGTTTTCGGCGGCGTAATCTTCGGCGGCGTCAAACGGATTGCTAAAATGGCGGAATACATCGTAGTCGTTTTGGCCGTTTTATATATCGGTGTCGCTTTCTTTGTCATTCTGACGAACATCACCCAATTGCCCGGCGTTCTGTCGCTAATCGTAAAAAATGCGTTCGGAATTGATCAGGCAGCGGGCGGCGCTTTAGGTGCGGCCTTGATGCAAGGTGTAAGACGCGGGATTTTCTCAAATGAAGCGGGTATGGGAAGCGCTCCGAACGCGGCGGCGACAGCTACGACGAGCCACCCGGTGAAACAGGGGCTCATTCAGGCATTCGGCGTCCTGACGGATACGCTCGTCATTTGTACAAGCACGGCGCTTATCATTTTATTTTCAGACGCGTATCACCAGCCGGGACTGAGCGGCATCGCGCTTTCTCAGGCCGCCTTGAGCGATCATGTCGGCGCGTGGGCGTCAGGTTTCCTTGCCGTCTTAATGCTTTTGTTCGGCTTCAGCGCTCTGATGGGCAACTATTATTACGGAGAAACCAATATCGGATTTTTAAGCCAGAATAAAAAATGGCTGTTCATTTACCGCATCTGTGTGCTCGGAATGGTACTGTTCGGCTGTATTTCCAAAGTCCAGCTTGTGTGGGATATGGCTGACTTGTTCATGGGCTTAATGGTGGTCGTGAACTTAATCGCGATTTTCCTTCTGTCGAAAAAAGCGTTTGCCGCTTTGAGCGATTATGTCCGGCAAAAGAAAGCCGGAAAGGACCCCGTCTTTTACAGAGATGTGCTCCCTGATGATGACGGGATCGACTGCTGGGAGTATTCAGACATCGCGAAAAGCGCGAAAGGCAAACACATTTCCTAAACAAAAGGTGTTCGGGCAGCGTCCTGAACACCTTTTTTCTGCCGGTTCATTGACAAAGAGAATAGCGTCCATTACCCTTTTTATATATTTTCAGTAAAGTCAGAAAGGAAGGCCTATGAATCCCATTACACAAATATTAAATGAATACCCGGTGATGATCATAGACGGCGCGATGGCAACCGAGCTTGAGCGGATGGGCTGTGATTTACATGACGATCTGTGGTCGGCCAAAATTCTTTTGGAGAGACCGGAACTGATCAAACAGGTGCATGCAGAATATTTTGCCGCCGGCGCTGATTGCGCGATCACCGCCAGTTATCAATCGACAATCGAAGGATTTGCAGCGCGCGGCATCCCTGAAACAGATGCAATACGTCTCATTCAGACATCTGTTGAACTTGCCGCACAAGCACGCGATGAATTTTGGGCGCATGAAGAAAACCGTTTACACCGGCCCAAACCTTTGGTTGCCGCTTCTATCGGACCTTACGGCGCGAGCCTCGCTGACGGCTCCGAATATCGCGGGCATTACGGACTGACGGAGGATGAGCTGATCAGCTTCCACCGCCCCCGGATGAAAGCCCTCATAGAATCCGGCGCCGATCTTTTGGCCTGTGAGACCATTCCGTGCCTGTCAGAAGCAAAAGCGATCACAAGGCTGCTGGAGGAATTCCCCGGCACTTATGCATGGATCAGCTTCAGCGCCAAAGACGGACGGCATATCAGCGAAGGCACGCCTATTTCCGAATGCGCGGCCCTGCTCGGCTACTGCAGCCAAATCGCAGCGATCGGCATCAACTGTACACCGATCGAACATATTCCGCAGCTGGTACAAGAAATCAAACGGGCAACGTCCAAACCGATTATCGCCTATCCGAACTCTGGCGAACAATATGACCCAGTGACAAAAACCTGGAAAGGCGCAGCGTGCGAAAACCATTTCGGAAAAAGCGCGCAAAGCTGGTACGAAAACGGCGTGAGCCTGATCGGAGGCTGCTGCCGGACGAAACCCGCGGACATTCAGGCCATTGCCGATTGGGCCAAGACCTTAAAAACAACTTGACTAATCGGAATAGTTTGTATATTCTATTCAAAAAGCCGGTTCGCCGGAATCTCGTGCCGTTCGCCGGCATGAGATTTTTTATTAGGACGGCCCTCGCAGAAAGTTGGAAAACAATGAACAACAAGAACGAGACGAATTTTCAGAGAAGTATGAAAAGCAGACACCTCTTTATGCTATCACTCGGAGGTGTGATCGGAACGGGGCTGTTTTTAAGCTCTGGGTATACCATTCATCAGGCGGGTCCGGCGGGCACCATTTTCGCTTACCTTTTGGGAGCGGGCATTGTCTATCTTGTCATGCTTTGCCTCGGTGAACTGTCAGTGGCCATGCCGGTGACGGGCGCATTCCACACCTATGCGAAGACCTATATCGGGCCGGCGACAGGCTTTACGGTCGCATGGCTGTACTGGCTGACGTGGGCGGTGGCGCTGGGCTCTGAATTCACGGCGGCCGGGCTTTTCATGCAGCGTTGGTTCCCGCATACTTCGGTTTGGATGTGGAGTGCGGTATTCGCTCTTCTCATCTTTTTATTAAACGCCTTCTCCGTGAAATTTTTTGCTGAATCGGAGTTTTGGTTCTCAAGCATTAAAGTCTTAGCCATCTTACTGTTTATTTTATTGGGCGGAGCGGCGATGTTCGGCATCGTCCCGATGAAAAGCGGTGAGGCCGCACCTATGCTGTCGAACTTTACGGATGGCGGCAGCCTTTTTCCAAATGGCTTTTTCCCGATACTGATGACGATGCTTTCAGTAAACTTTGCTTTTTCAGGGACGGAATTGATCGGAATCGCCGCAGGAGAAAGCGCCGATCCGGAAAAAACCGTTCCGCGCGCCATTAAGACCACAGTCTGGCGGCTGGCGCTTTTCTTTATCGGAACGATTTTTGTGCTGTCAGGGATGATCTCCATCAAGGAAGCCGGTGTGATTGAAAGCCCGTTTGTCACGGTATTTGACAGAGTCGGCGTGCCTTATGCGGCCGATCTGATGAATTTCGTCATTTTAACGGCGCTTCTGTCTGCGGCCAATTCAGGGCTGTACGCGTCATCACGTATGCTGTGGTCCCTGTCTAAAGAAGGGGAGCTTCATCCCGCCTTTGCCAGGCTGACCTCTAAAGGCATTCCTTTTAACGCTCTGATCTTCAGTATGATCGGCGGCATTCTGTCGTTGTTGTCAAGCGTATTTGCAGCGGATACAGTCTATCTTGTTCTCGTCTCCGTCTCAGGATTTGCGGTAGTGGCTGTGTGGATGAGCATCGCCGCATCGCAATTTTTGTTCCGAAGACGGTTTCTTACAGACGGGCACCAGCTTTCAGACTTGAAATACAGGACACCGGGATATCCGGCCGTACCGATAGCGGCCTTTCTCCTGTGCCTCGCCTCCTGTATCGGCATCGCTTTTGATCCGAACCAGGCCATCGCCCTTTATTGCGGGATTGCATTTATGGCCGTTTGCTACAGCGCTTATTACTTGAAAAACCGGAAAAGCAGAGCCCGCGTGCAAGCCGTAAAATCCCAATAACCGAAAAAAGAACCCTGCAGCGCAAGGGTTCTTTTTTCATTTATACTTCAACCACCCATCTGAACGAATCCCGCACCTTCCCGACTTGGATGCCGGCAATCGTTTCATAGAGCCTTTCTGACACTTCACCGATCAAACCGTTATTCAGTTCAATTGTTTCTCCGTGAATGTGCAGCGCGCCGACCGGCGAGATGACGGCCGCGGTTCCCGTACCGAATACCTCTGACACCTCGCCTCTCATCGCAGCCTCATAGATGTCATCAATGGCGACCTGTTCTTCCCTGACACGGATGCCCCAGCTTTTTAACAGCTCTATCACAGATGCGCGTGTGATGCCCCCGAGAATGCTTCCGTTTAATGCCGGCGTTACGGCCTCTCCGTTTATGATGAAAAAGATATTCATACTCCCTACCTCTTCGGCATATTTCTTTTCCACCCCGTCGAGCCAAAGCACCTGATCATACCCCAGTTCTTCGGCTTTCCGCTGAGCCTGTAAGCTAGCCGCATAATTTCCGGACGTTTTGACGTCGCCCACTCCGCCGGTGACGGCACGCACATACTCATCCTCCACATAAATACGGATCGGTTTCAGCTGATCGCCGTAGTACGAACCGACAGGCGTCAGAACAACCATGAACTTGTAACGCTTTGAAGGCCGGACGCCTAAAGAAGGCTCAGTCGCAATTACAAACGGACGGATATATAAAGAGGTTCCTTTTTCTATCGGTATCCATTCCTGCTCCAGCTCCACCAATTGTATCAATGCTTCCAGCGCCAGCTTCTCGTCAAGAGGCGGCATGCTCATCCGCCGTAACGATTTATTCAGCCGTTTTATATTTTGGTCAGGACGGAACATCAACACCCGTCCGTCTTCTGACCTGTAAGCCTTCAGCCCTTCAAATACGGCCTGCCCGTAATGGAAAACCGATGCGGAAGGATCCAGATGGACCGGTTCATAAGGTGTGATTCTCGGATCATGCCACCCTGTCTCCTCTTCGTAATCCATGACAAACATGTAATCTGTGAAGTACTTGCCAAATCCCAATGAAGCGGAATCCGGTTTTTCTTTTCTTGCTGTGACCTTACGTCTTTCAATCAGTTGATTCAACAAAAGCACACCTTTCTTCTAATTGTTTAAATTTTCAGTCTTTTATAAGCTGCCTGTTTTCTCTGCCTGAATCGTGTATGCACAGATATATGAGGATGCAGTTGACCGTATCATATCAAATATACCACTTATAAGAAAATAATTATCAAAATTTTTGATATTTTCAAGCGAAATTCTAACTTTATTTTATTCTCCTTCATTTTTTTCAATGAGGACTTTCTGTCATAATAAATGATTGCGCTTACATAATGTAAAACAATCCTTTCTATCGCACAGTCAATAATGTGACAAATTTATGGCGGATAGGAAGGTGGTTGCCGCCTGCTTCACGAATTACGTATGAAATGCGCAAGTAAAAGGGGGATTCGCTTGAAAAAATTTATCGCATTCCAGATTTTGATCGCTTTAGCTATCGGAGCATTGATCGGCCATTTCTTCCCGGATTTCGGGATGGCGCTGCGGCCCGTCGGAGACGGATTTATCCGCCTGATTAAAATGATTGTCGTGCCGATCGTGTTTTCAACCATTGTCATCGGAGCCGCCGGCAGCGGCAGTATGAAAAAAATGGGCAGTCTCGGCATCAAAACGATTATTTGGTTCGAAGTGATTACGACGCTTGTTCTGGCGCTCGGTCTGTTATTGGCGAACGTGCTGAAGCCGGGAGTCGGACTTAACCTTTCTCATCTTGCTAAAAAAGACATTCACGAGCTTTCCGGCTATACGGAAAAAGTAGTCGACCTGAAACAAATGCTTCTTGATATTATCCCCGTTAATATCATTGACGTTATGGCGAAAAACGATCTTCTCGCCGTCATTTTTTTCGCGATTTTATTCGGTGTTGCCGCAGCCGGCATCGGCAAAGCCTCCGCACCTGTCATGAGTTTCTTCGAATCCACGGCAAATATTATGTTCAAGCTGACGCAGATGGTGATGGTCACCGCTCCGATCGGCGTTCTCGCCCTTATGGCCGCCTCCGTCGGGCAATTCGGAATCGCGCTTTTGCTTCCGATGCTGAAGCTGATCGGCACTGTGTTCCTCGGGCTGTTCCTGATACTCTTCGTTCTGTTTCCGATCGTGGGGCTTATCTTTAAAATCAAGTACTTTGAAGTGCTGAAAATGATTTGGGATCTGTTTTTGATCGCTTTCTCCACGACAAGCACAGAAACCATTCTGCCTCAGCTGATGGATCGGATGGAGAAATACGGCTGTCCGAAGCGGGTCGTCTCCTTTGTGGTTCCGTCAGGTTTATCGCTGAACTGTGACGGCTCAAGCCTCTATTTATCGGTGTCCTGTATTTTTCTGGCGCAGGCGTTTCATGTGGAGATGCCGCTTTCTCAGCAGCTTCTGATGATGCTTGTGCTCGTCATGACAAGCAAAGGCATTGCCGCCGTCCCGTCAGGCTCCCTCGTCGTGCTTCTGGCGACAGCCAATGCCGTCGGTCTCCCCGCGGAAGGTGTCGCCATCATTGCCGGTGTCGACCGCGTCATGGACATGGCGAGAACCGGCGTCAACGTGCCCGGCCATGCGGTCGCCTGCATCGTCGTGTCCAAGTGGGAAAAAGCATTTAAATATAAAGGACCCGTCACGGCAGACCAGACTGCCCGGACAGAAAGTATATAAACACAAAAAAGACCACCTCATTGGTGGTCTTTTCTATTAATCAATCGCCGCATGATCCTCTTTTTCAATCAAAGCAAGGCGTTCATTGATTTCTTCCTGAGTCATTTCGTGCTCTTTCACATACATGTTGCGTTCGTTCGTACGGCATTCGTGACTGCAGCTGCGCATGTATTTGTATTCATTCTCAGGTGTGCAGATCATTTTTTTATTACATGCCGGATTTGCGCAGTTCACATAACGCTCGCACGGCTCGCCCGTGAAATAATCTTTTCCGATGATAACGTGCTCTACGCGGTTGACCGGTACGCTGATTCTTTCGTCAAACACGTAGCACTGTCCGTCCCACAGCTGCCCTTTCACTTCAGGATCTTTACCGTAAGTGACGATACCGCCGTCAAGCTGGGACACGTCTTCAAAGCCCTTCTTCAGCAGCCAGCCGGAAAATTTTTCACAGCGTACGCCGCCTGTGCAGTACGTGAGAATTTTTTTACCTTCAAGCATGTCTTTGTGCTCTTCAATCCAGTCCGGCAGCTCACGGAACGCCTCAATATCAGGTCTGACCGCTCCGCGGAAATGACCGAGGTCATACTCATAGTCGTTTCTGGCGTCGATCACGATCGTGTCAGGATCCTGCATTTGCTCATAAAAGTCTTTCGGTTTCAAATGCTTGCCCGTCGTGACATTCGGATCAACATCATCTTCGAGACGAAGCGTCACCAATTCTTTTTTATGGCGCACAAACATTTTGCGGAATGCATGTCCGTCAGCCTCGTCAATTTTGATCGGCATGTCAGCAAAGCGCGGATCAGCTTTCAGCGCATTCATGTATTGTTCCGTCTGTTCAACCGTTCCGGACACCGTACCGTTAATGCCTTCCTCAGAAATCAAAATACGGCCTAACAGACCGAGCTCCTTACAAAACTTCAAATGCTGAGCCGTGAACTCTTCAGGCTCATCAATCTTTACATATTTATAATAAAGTAAAACTCTATATTGTTTTTCCATGATTTATACACCCTGTTCAATTAAATTAATGATCGCACACTCTACTATATCATACAGGAAAACGGGCGAAAGATGAACATTTCCGTCCGGACTCTTTCTTCCAGTCACGCTTCGCCTTTTAAAACCTGCTGAAAATAAAACCGATACGTGTTGCGCAAAAAGGTCTCAAGCGAAAGGCCGGCCGAGGTCTGATACTTGCCGATAATAAACGGAAAACGGTCACGGCCTTTTGCCCGCAGAAGATCGGCGCTGTCTTCAGCCAGTTCTGAGATGAGCTCCTCAACGACAGGCCGGCATGCGTCCCGCACGGCTTCAAGAATTTGCTGATCCCCTGTATGCTGGTACTGCTCTATCAGCTTTGCCAAATCCTTTTCTTTCATAATGTTCACTTCCTTACACCATATAAAAAAGAGGAGCAGCTTTTATAAAGCGGACGCCTCCTCCTGTGACTCCGCATAACCGATGATCTGACCGACCTGTAATTCACGGCCTTCAGTCAGGTTATCCGAAGGGGTAAACATATCTTTCTCGAATACTAAAATAACGGTCGATCCAAATGAAAAATAGCCCAGCTCTTCCCCCGTCTCAAGCCTGTTTCCGGTGTTTGTCTGAACGATCGAGTTAATATTCATCGCACCTACCGGAATCATCAGCATCTGCTGGTCAGCACGGGTCAGCTCGTACACATAACGGTAATTTTTTGAGAGCACATCTTTCCCGTACTTCAATCCCATCGTATTAACGGGATAGGAGCGTTTCCCCAACTCGGCCAGCTTCTGATACGTGCAGCTGACGGGAGAATGGAAGCGGTGGTAATGTCTCGGGCTCAGATAAAGCACGGCAAAACGGCCGCCGTTGTATTTGTGATCGGCGTTTTTAAACCCCGTCAGTTCAGCAAACGAATAATCCTTCCCTTTTACCATGAAGGTTTGATTCGGATTAATCATGCCCACCGTCTGAACGACGCCGTCCACAGGACTGACGATGGCGTTCTTCTCTTTTGCCACGGGGCGGAGATTCAAATTAATATCACGAATGAAAAATGACGCCAGTGAATCAAAGTCAGAAGCCGTACGTTCCGTTTCATTCCAGTTGATGCGATAGTGTTTGGAAAACAGCGGAATCATCGGCTTGCTCAGTTTCGATTCACAGAAGTTTTTAATGAGATAAGACGTCAATCGATTATTAGTCAGTTCAATCAATGAACGGTAAAGAACTTTAGCGGCAGTATTAAACATTGATTACTCCTATGAATTTTCCTATAGTAATAAAAATAAAACACCATAAAAACGCTCCGATGGCGGCGAAGCATAAGTAGGTTTTGAATTCCATTCTGCCGATTCCGGAAAAGTAGCAGGTCACGTGTCTGATGCCAGGGATGAAATAACCTAAAATAATGGTGTACGGCCCGTACTTCTTCATCCACCTGTCTACTTTCTCCATCCTCTTTTCCTTCAGGCCGACCCATTTTCCGAACTTATTAATAAACGGCCGGCCGGCTTTTCTGCCGATGAAGTAGCTGATAATCATCCCAAGGAGCGCTCCGATAAAGCTGATCAGAATGGAGAGCCCGTAATTCAGCACGTTTAAATGAGCGAAGTAGCCCACAAGCGTCATCATGACTTCATCCGGAATTGGCAATCCGATAATACCAAGTGTCAGCATAAGAAAAATCGCGATATATCCGTAATCGGATATTAATTGCTGAACTAATTCCATCTTCTGCTCTCCAGGTTTTCAGGCGCCTGTTTTTTAAAGTGCGGAAATTTAATGTTGCTGACCATTAAATAACCGAGCGCGATCGTTCCCGCCCCCAGAAGAAAAGCGTTATTGATAAAGCTCAAAATGACAAGACACATACCCGCAAACGGAATCGGCATCCCGATAAACGTCGGCAGCTTGCTTTGTTCAATATTAAATCTGGAAAGACGGATCATCCCGCAGATACTGTAGGAAAGCGCGATTAAAATTCCGATGAACGGAATCGTATATAGTGAAACACTGTAAGCTAGCATGGACGGCGCTACGCCGAACGTCACGAGATCCGCAAAAGAGTCAAGCTCCCTTCCCATCTCCGATACCGCGTTCAGCTTACGGGCGGCCAAACCGTCAAAGAAATCAAGAAACATCCCGGTGAAAATAAAGATCACCGCAGAGTGTATATTATGATACAAAAGGGAATGAATCGATAAGAGCCCGCAAATGAAATTTCCAATTGTAATCATACTAGGTATATAATTCACAGTTTACACAAACCTCCAATTAAAACCATATCAAATCGGACTGCGTATGCATAAAGACCCCATTTTACGGAAACATAAAATGAAATACTTTCAATGCTATCATTCAAATTCTTTTATTATACAGCATTTGGTGTTATTTGAACAATCTAATCTGGTGATTTTTGTTTTTTCGCCGTTCATATTAAGGTAAGCAATCATGGTTTCCTCTATTCCGGATTACCCTGCTTAAATATTCCATGCTGCGATCCGGATTGTCCGTTCTTGATGAATGAAAAGCCGTATGATGTATTGTTATTTCCTTCTCCGTGAAATGAGAACATTACATATAACGATTGCGGACATAAAAAGTTTCAAGAATTAAAAAGCCGGCACAAAACGGCCTCATACATTATCTCACAACCCCGTTTTCCAGTATATAGTCTGTCCAAACAAAAAAGGCGCCTTACCATTACGGTAAAAACGCCTTTTAAGATCATTTTATGTAATTGATAAATGACTGAGTGCTTCGGCCGCTCTTTCTCTGGCCTCTTCAACGGTCTCAGCTGCAGAAAGCGCAACCGCCATACGGCGTCCTACTTTCGTGACGGGTTTACCGAATACGCGGACCTGAGTGCTTTTTACCGCCAAAGCCTTTTCCAAACCTTCAACCGCATAATCAGCAAGCTCTTTTGGCGCCTTCAGCGGACGGCTTGCCCCCGGCGACAGCTGAGTGATTTCCGGAATCGGGAATCCCAATACCGCGCGGACATGCAGCGCAAACTCTGACAAATTTTGCGTCACAAGCGTAACGAGCCCTGTATCATGCGGACGGGGAGACACCTCGCTGAAATATACTTTATCTTCAGTAAGGAAAAGCTCCACCCCGAACAAACCGTATCCGCCGAGCTCGTCCGTTATGCTTTTCGCAATGTGTTTCGCCTCTTTGATCTGCTGTTCCGTCATATGATGAGGCTGCCATGATTCAATATAGTCACCGTCTTTTTGTTCATGTCCGATCGGCGCGCAAAAGGACGTACCGTTCGCCGCGCGCACTGTCAGAAGAGTGATTTCTGATTCAAACGGAATGAATTCCTCAACGATGACCCGGCCGTTTTTCACTCGGCCGCCTTCCATCGCCATGTCCCAGCAGCTTTTCAGCCCGGAAGCCGAGCGGCACACGCTTTGTCCTTTTCCGGAAGAGCTCATCAGCGGTTTTACCACGCACGGAAAGCCGATTGTTTCCGCCGCTTCTTTAAATTCTTCATATGTATTCGCGAATTCATAGCCGGCAGTCGGAAGATGAAGCGTCTCTGCCGCAAGCCGTCTGATGCCTTCACGGTCCATCGTCAGCTTTGCCGCACGCGCATTCGGAATGACGTGAAAACCTTCTTCCTCAAGCTTCAGCAGCTCAACCGTCGCAATGGCTTCCACTTCCGGCACGATCAAGTCCGGTTTTTCTTTCTCAATGACTTCTCTGACCTGCGCTTTATCAAGCATATCAATCACATAGCTTTTGTGCGCGGCCTGCATGGCGGGAGCATGCTCATAGCTGTCAACGGCTACAGTGACAACCCCGAGCCGCTGCGCTTCAATGACGACTTCTTTCCCCAGCTCGCCTGATCCTAATAACAACATCTTCTTCGCCTGATACATGTCCTTTGGCCCCTCCCTTTCTATCCCCCACTCATTATAACGGAAATATTCAAAAAATAAAGACAAGATAGATGACAAGCTCTATCCTGTCTTTTGCGCTGATTCGAGCGATTCAATCGCAGCTGACACGTCCTTCTCGCGATATTGTCCCATTAAACATAACGATTCTTCCGCCCGGCAGGCGTGAGAAGCAATACGGCGCTTGGCTTCCTCATGATTGTCAAGGATGCCGAGATCACAGAGACTGACGGGGAAACCGAGCCGGCGGTAAAACGGAAGCAGCTCTTCAATCTCAGGTCTCCGATTCTCAAGCGCGAGCTGCACCAATATGCCGTAAGCAACCTTCTGGCCATGCAGCACCTGATGTGTCTCCTGAAGAAAACTGAGTCCGTTGTGGACCGCATGCGCCCCTGCCATCCTGCACAAACGGCCGCCATACCCGCCGACCGTTCCCGCAAGCATAATGATCGTTTCCGCCGTATGGATAAACGGCACGGACAGCTCGCCTTTCTCCATGCTTCCGACGGCCGCTTCACTGTAACGCAATAACAGATTACGGATATATTCCGCCTGTCTCAGCCCCGCCTGCGCCATCAGCGGCGCCGCCTCCTCCGTATTTCTGATGACCGCCTCGGCCTCATACCATTTCGCCAGCGTATCACCGATCCCGCTTTTCATATATTCAATGGGAGAGGAAAGCAAAAACAGCGGATCAACAAGCGTCAAATAGCTTGAACGCTTATGATAATCAACTCTGATAAAATTGCCGCTCTCATCATATATGACACTCAATGGTGTACTTGCCGCACACGTCCCCGCAATGGAAGGAACCATCACAGCTTCTATATCAAGCCGGTCTGCCGCCGCTTTTGCCAAATCTAAAATCGTGCCGCCTCCGATACCGATGATCACATCCGCTTCTTCCGCCTGCTCACAGACCTTACACACCGCCTCAGGTGAACAGTATCCTTTATGCTGAATCACATCCCAGGAAGAACCGCCGCCGTAATCGGAGAACGCCTGATAGGATTTGATTCCGGTCACAATAACGGGTTTTCTGAATGTCTCCAGCAGCCCCGGAAGTTCTTTTGCGATTCCTTCCTTGCATATGTACTGATTCGGGCCGCTTCGGACGATATCTTCAGGCTTCATTCGAATCTCTCCTTTGGTTGGAATTTATATATATTTTCCCACTTGTCAGAAAATACATCAACCGGAGGTGCTCAGCGCTTCGCTTCTTCCGCCTCCAAAAACAGCTCATCAAGCCGCTCCAAAGCCTCTGCCTTTTCAAAACTGCTGAACCACAGATCATCATAGGAATCAAGGATGCGGTAATGGTGGGAAATCAAATGCTGCTGCAAGCGGAACTCGCCTTTTTTCTCGATAGTTTTCCACCACACCTTGCCGCCCATCGTCTTCCCCTTCGGCCTGTCAATTGTGCGGTGAGCAACCGCTTCAATGACCTCCAGCGGATCATCTCCTAATACGGATTGCAGTGTTTCACTTGATCTGAAAAGCGCGCAAACCGCCACAACGTGCGGCCATTCCGCAAGCGCCCGCCCTTTCTCAATCTGCACCAGCGACTTTTTAGAAAGGCCGATCACATCCGCCATTTTCTCCTGTGTGTAGCCTCTCTCCGACCGGATTTTCTTCAGCTGGACTGAGACAAGCTCAGTCATATAATCTTGATCCATCTCAACCTCCATATTTATCAATATAGCCATTTTACACCGGGGCACGCCTTTTTTATATCAGAACATTTTCAAACGAATCAAAAGAATCGGTAAAAAAGAACCCGGGATTGGCTTATCATTGAAGCGATGTACCTTTACGCATAATCCAGAATGATGCGGTGAAATACAAACGTAAGCCCGAAGAGACAGGTGCGGGCTCCCTGGCGGTTGAGCTCCGGAGAAAATAAAAAGCTGCCGCAGCAGCAGCAGCTAAAACTTTATAGACCGGAAAATCAGCATTATGAAGCGAATACAATCCATCTTGCACTATAATTGACACGTTTTTTCGAACCCTGATTGACCAATTTAAATCTGTATGAATCTCCTTTTTTCAACGAAGGTGTTTCAAAATAAGTCGTTCCATTTTTCTTTGCATTGGCGGTTTTGATTGTTTTCCAGGCACCTTTGCCGTTGACTTGCTTTTGGACGTATATTTTATACGTACCCTTCCCTTTACTGTTGGATTTAACAGATACGGCTCTCAAGCTGTACTTTTTTGTCGTTTTAGTGAATTTAGGATGATATGTATTGATCACATAGTTAGTGAAATACCCGCTTTTATAAGTATGAAGCCAGTCTTTAGCCTCTGCTTTTTGCGGAGAAGAAAAACCCATAAAACTAATTCCGCTGATTAAAAGAGTAAAAATAATGATGAGCGACTTAAAAATCTTTTTGCTTTTCATCGAGAAAATCCTTCCTTCCTGTAACTATTTACCCTATTTATGTTAATGACAATATAGCCAATCATAAATCCGTCCAACTAACCATTTTGACTGCAGGAAGAGATGTGAACAGCCCTTAAAACGACTATATGACTACTACTTATGATTCTTGTTATTTTTGATTAAGTGATAAAGTTACTTTAAACCGCTATTCATTTGTTGTTTTTGTATCAATTGTCATAGCGAGGTCTTTTCCTATCAATGCCTCTCTTTCGGCGTTTGTGCTGCGGCTGTATGATGGGGCTCTCCTTGGATAAACCTCTGCACCCATGACAAACTGTCATACGTTTGCCACCTATGAATGAACGCACACTACACCTAATGGAGGGATTGCAATGGACGAAATGGTCCTGGAAACACAACAATGGCTGAATGAGACGTACAAGGGCAGACACGGGTACAACAAAGTGCCGGAAAACGGAAAAACGGGCTGGGATACCATTTACGGTCTGACACGGGCGCTTCAAATTGAGCTTGGTATTTCAGAACCTGCCGATAACTTCGGACCGACGACACAAAGATTGTTTAAACCGTTGAAAAAGCAGGCTCCCGATTCTAAGCCGACAAACATGAATTACATTCTGCAAGGGGCGCTGTGGTGTAAAGGTTTTAACCCCGGCGGATTTTCAGGCGTTTTCTATGAAAATACCGAAAACGCTGTAAAAGAGTTTCAAAAAGCGGCCGGGCTCACTAAGCAAGACGGCATCGTCACGGCACTCATTATGAAGGCCTTGCTGGATATGAGCGCTTTTCGGTTAGTAGCGGGAGGCGACAAAAAAATCCGCCAAATCCAGCAGAACCTGAACCGGGATTACAATGACTACATCGGCTTGATGCCTTGTGACGGCTTATATGCCCGCGATACAAACAAGGCTCTCATTTATGCCCTGCAAAAAGAAGAAGGCATGAGCACAAGCGTCGCCAATGGATTTTTCGGGAACGGAACGACCAGCTTATGCCCTACCTTGACTCCCGGCGACTCACGGACAGGCTTTGTTTTGATTGTTCAATACGCGCTTTACTGTAATGGGAAATCATTTGACCCCGGTGAATTCGACGGAAAATACGGCGTCGGCGTTGTATCGGCAGTGAAAGCTTTCCAAAAGTTTATGTGCCTGCCGCAGACTGGTTATGCGGACATGCCGACGATTAAAGCTTTATTATCAAGCTCAGGCGACACAACACGGGCTGCTTCAGCTTGTGACACCGCTGCCATTTTGACGGCAGATACGGCCAAAACTTTACGTGAGAATGGCTATAAAATCGTGGGAAGATATCTGACCGGAAATGTGCGGACAAGCAGCGGACTGACATCGAAAGCATTAACGTCAAAAGAACTCTCCACTATTTTCAATGCCGGCTTAAGCGTGTTTCCGATTTATCAGGACGGCGGCTATGAATCTTCTTATTTTGTAAAAGACCAAGGAACGAGAGATGCGTACAGCGCTGCATCAGCCGCCCGAAGATTAGGCTTTCCGTCAGGAACGACCATTTACTTTGCCGTCGATTTCGATGCGTATGATTATGAAGTCACGGATAAAATCATCCCTTACTTCCAAGAAATCAAGTCAGCTTTTATGAAAATGCAGGCGTTCTCTACTGCGCCGAAATATGAAATCGGGGTATACGGACCGAGAAACATTTGTATCCGGACGTCAGAAGCAGGTCTGACCAAATATAGTTTTACGGCTAACATGTCGACCGGATTCAGCGGCAACCTCGGATACCCGATGCCGAAAAACTGGGCTTTTGATCAATTTTATGAAGGAACGATCGGAAGCGGAGCGGGAAAAGTCGCCATTGACAAAGACGGATACTCCGGAAAAGACTCAGGTGTAAGCAGCGTCCATCCGCCTTCTGATCCTGTGTATGATGCAAGACTGCGCACACTGACGGACATTTTAACAACCATTCCTGCTTTAGAAAATATATCGAATCTTGCGAATGCCATGTTTGAATTCGACAAGACAGAAACCATTTATGCATCACCTGAAATGGATATTCTTTTATCTACTTCACTTTTGGCAACAGTGCCAAGCGAAGGTTCTCCCAACACAGTTACCATTACAAATGGCAAACCGGGAGCTTATATTACCGGTCTGATGGGAGATTCACAAGTCTCTTTTACAGCATCACAAATTGATTCCTATCAAAACCTGCTTAACAGTCTGAGCTTGTCAGTCCGCAACGGTTATTTAGAAGTGTATGTCAATCCGGCTGCGGGATCGCTGAATATTCAATTTAAAATTTATACACCTGATATTCCGGTCGGTGACAGTGCTACAACTGGACTAACAACTACCATTACATTTAAAATAAAACAAAAGAGTTTCAGGTTGCCGGATTCCGAAGAGGTGTACTCCCCGGATTGGGATTCTGTCGTGAATACCATGGCTATTGCAGGCGCAGGAATTATTGTTATTGTAGGGATCGGTGCTTTAGTCGTTTTAGCACCTGAATTAGGAGGAGCTGCAGCCTTGTTCAGCACGGTTTTATCACTATTTCTATAATTGAACAGGCAGCTCCTTGCTCCAGGAATGCTCAATGAGTATTCTTGGAGTTATTTCTAAAGGAGGATTCGCATGAAGATTGATATGCAGACATACAAGGAAACCGTTCAAAAAATAGAAACCGATTTGATTCCGCGAAGTCAAAATGACGAAGAACTGCTTACATACTTAATGAAACAAGATTCGCTCACACTGAATCAAATGAAAATGTGTTTCACTGAACCGCCCCTCACCTTCCGACATACTGTCAAAATCGTATATACAGTCACATTCATCACGTTATATATCTTTTTTTTCAGCACTCATTTTAATGAATTGATTGAAATGGCTCTGCAAATGGTTTTCGGCCTGGCCGGCCTTGTTTGGATTATTGCTGTATTTCCGTTTTCAAGAAAAATCCAAGTGTCTGACCGTTTCAGACAAAAATCTGAAAACACCCGTATCACCGGAATGATAGACTTCGTCCTCGAACAACGATACAGAGACATGATCAGTTAAAAACCCCTCTGCTTAAGGGGTTTTTTTATTATGCAAACCCTTCACCCCCCTTATCAGAAAAGGCTCTTCCCCTTTGGAAATAACCGGAACACCCAATTTCGTTTTCAATATAATGAGGTAGTGGATCTGCAAAGAAAGAAGGGCGACATGATGGGTATCATTAATGGCAAAATGTTCATTGACCGATTAAATCAGCTTGGAAATGAGATTTGGCTTGATGGTGAAAAGATCGAGGGACAGATTTCTGAACATCCCGCATTTAAGGGCCTTCTGGAAACGAAGCGCTCTCTTTATGATTTGCAAACGAAACCGGACATGAAAGATCAAATGACTTACAGTCTTCCCGGTAAAAAAGAACGGGCCGGGCTTTCATACCTGCAGCCGAAAACGAAAGATGACGTAAAAAGAAGAAGAAACATGTTCGAGCTTTGGGCCAGGCAGACGCATGGAATGATGGGTCGAAGCCCAGATTATATGAATACCGTGCTGATGAGCTTCGCCTCCTCCGCCGCGCTTTTGAAAGACCGCGAGCATTGTTTTCCGGAACATGTTCAAGCGCTGTATGAACGCGCTGCTGCACAGGATCTTTCTTTTACGCACACGTTTATCACCCCTCAGGTGAATCGTTCACAAATGGGTGTAAACGTATCGCCAACACCTATCTCGGCAAAAGTCGTCGATAAAAATGAAAAAGGCCTCATCATACACGGCGCCCGGATTTTAGCCACACAAGGCGGCCTGACGGATGAAGTGCTCGTGGTTTCTCTGCCTAAAATGTATTTTGAATCGGATGAAGCGTTCGCTTTTTCAATCCCTTCCAATACAAAAGGAGTAAAATTCATCTGCAGGGAATCTTTCGTACTCGGAAAATCAGCGTTTGATTATCCGCTCAGCTCAAGATATGAAGAAATGGATTCTATCGTTGTATTTGATCACGTTTTAGTCCCTTGGGAACGCGTATTTTTTTATAATAATTACGAGGCGGCTTTTGATTTTAATATGAAAAGCTCTTTTAACGCCTTCGCATTTCATCAAGTTATCACGAGACAAATTGTAAAGACGGAGTTTCTCCTGGGCCTCGCCCAAACGCTTGTCGAAGCGATAGATGTGGGCGAATATCAGCATATTCAGGCTAAGATGGCTGAAATCATCACCGGTCTGGAAACGATGAAAGCCCTTTTGGAAAAGTCGGAGAATGATGCGGAAACAGATGAATGGGGTTATATGCGTCCGAGTGTCACTCCGCTTCGTGTGGTCAGCGCGATTTTTCCCGACATCTACCCGCGCTTCACGGAAATCATTCAGCTGATCGGGGCAAGCGGAATGGTGACTTTGCCGACTGAAAAAGCGTTCCGTTCTGACATCAGAGGAGACCTTGACCAATATTTGCAGGCGGCCGAATTGAACGCTGAGGACCGGGTAAAAGTGTTCCGCCTCGCATGGGATTTGACCATGAGCCCCTTTGGAACAAGACAGACACAATATGAGCGGTACTTCTTCGGTGATCCCGTCCGCTTAACCAGCCATCTGTACAGAAGCTACCCGAAAGAAGAACAGACCGCGGTCATCAAGGAATTCCTGCACATTCATAAATAAAACAAAGCAGAGAGCACATCTCTGCTTTTGATAGCTGGATCGGCTGCCGCCGATCCTATTTTTTATTTTGGCTGATCACCACCATCGTAATATGCGATAACGCGAAAGAGACGAGCGTGTACACGACGGCCCACCCGATAAACGAGAAATTCAATACGGTAAAGGTGCATATAAGGCAAACGGCCAAAGCGGCAGCCGGCATAATGAACGCGTTTTTAAACAAATATGTTCCGGCGACTGACAAGATGATGATACAAAGCGGCAGAACACCGAACGCAAAATCCAATTCATCAATCAACAGATGCACTCCCTTCGCTTTTCTTAGTTCGGCCTAACACATCTTATGCCTGAGTACAAAATCGAGTACTTCAAATCTTTCGCTCTCCGGCTGATATTCCCTCCGGTTATTTATTCAAAAAAATGAAAACTTTCCTTAAAGCGTTTACATTCACGTCAGACTGTGATAATTTAAGAAAGCGCTATCATACACAAGTTAATGATTTTTGGATGGAGATGAGGAGAACCAGGAAACCCCGCCCTTTCACAAGGGTGATTTCTGGTTCTTTTTGTCATTTTCAAGGAAAGGAGTCATACATACATCATGATAGACGTTCAGCAAAGGGGAGGATATGATGTTTCAATTGTTTAAGCCCGCTCCGCATATTGAGAGATTGGATGATTCAAAGACGGATGCGGCCTATAAACGGCTCAGGCTGCAAGTATTTTTGGGGATTTTCATCGGGTATGCCGGGTATTATTTGCTTCGCAAAAACTTTGCCTTCGCTATTCCTTATTTTCAGGAACAAGGGTTTTCAAAAGGGGAACTTGGCTTGGTGCTTGCGGCCGTATCAATCGCTTACGGCTTCAGTAAATTTATTATGGGGATGGTGTCTGACCGCTGCAACCCGAGGTATTTCCTTGCGACAGGTCTGTTTTTGTCAGGTGTCGTAAACATTTTATTTGTTTCCATGCCGTGGGTCACGTCAAGCGTGACGATTATGTTCATTTTTATGTTTATTAACGGATGGTTTCAAGGAATGGGCTGGCCGCCTTGCGGACGGACGATGGCTCATTGGTTTTCCATCAGTGAACGCGGCACGAAAATGTCGATATGGAATGTCGCCCATAACATAGGCGGAGGTATTCTCGCCCCGCTCGTGACTCTCGGCATCGCCATGTTTGTTACTTGGAAAAGCGTATTTTTCTTTCCGGCGATTATCGCCATCGTTATTTCATTTGTGATTGTTCTTCTCGTTCGGGACACGCCGCAATCCTGCGGGCTTCCGCCGATTGAAGAATACCGGAATGACTATCCGAAACATGCGTTCAAAGACCAGGAAAAAGAGATGACGACCAAAGAAATTCTTTTCAAATACGTGCTGAATAATAAATTTCTGTGGTATATCGCATTTGCCAATGTCTTTGTTTACTTCGTGCGGTACGGTGTCGTTGACTGGGCGCCGACTTATTTGACGGAAGCGAAAGGATTCTCTCCTGAAGACTCCAGGTGGTCTTATTTCCTTTATGAATATGCGGGAATTCCGGGAACGATTTTGTGCGGCTGGATCAGCGATCGTTTTTTCAAAAGCCGCCGCGCGCCGGCAGGCGTACTGTTCATGGCCGGCGTATTTATCGCTGTATTGGTCTACTGGCTTAACCCTGCCGGTCATCCGCTCATCGATAATATCGCGCTGATCAGCATCGGCTTCTTAATCTATGGACCTGTCATGCTGATCGGGCTTCAGGCCATTGACCTTGCGCCTAAAAAAGCGGCGGGAACGGCAGCCGGCTTAACCGGGTTTTTCGGCTACATCGGAGGCTCTGCTTTCGCCAACGCCATCATGGGTTATGTCGTAGACCGCTTTGACTGGAACGGCGGCTTTATCATGCTTATCTCCTCATGCGTGCTGTCCATCGTCTTCTTGGCTATGACGTGGAATACGGGCAAGCGGGCGGAGCATGTGTAAGAAAACAACATAAAAGATTAATATTTTTGCAGTACAGCATTTACAACGATTTTCTACACTAGAGACAGATATTGATTTTTAAGGGGGAAGAAAACATGCGGAAACATAAGTTGTTTGCTTTGGTATTGCTTTCACTCGGTTTATTGTCATTCATCGTCACGCCTGTATCGGCAGCGGGAAAAGGAAACCTCTTGTCTCCTGACAGAATTTTGACCATTGCCCATCGCGGTGCTTCGGGGTATGTCCCGGAGCACACGATCCTTTCTTATGAAACTGCGCAAAAAATGAAGGCTGACTATATTGAGCTGGATTTACAAATGACAAAAGACGGCAAGCTGATCGTCATGCATGATGAAAAACTGGACCGCACCACAAACGGACAAGGCTGGGTGAAGGATCATACATTAGCCGAGATTCAAAAGCTCGACGCTGGCTCTTGGTTCAATAAGGCCTATCCGGAAAAAGCAAAACCGCAATACGCCGGACTTCGCGTTCCCACACTTGATGACGTGTTAAAACGGTTCGGCAGACATGCAAACTATTATATTGAAACAAAGGCGCCCGAAACATATCCGGGTATGGAAGAAAAACTGATCGCTTCACTGAAAAAATACAAATTGGCAGGCAAGCATGCGAAACTTGGACAAGTTATCATTCAGTCTTTCAGCAAGGACAGCCTTCTGAAAATCAAACAGCTCGATCCGAAACTTCCCGCCGTCCAATTGCTTGAAGCGGAACAGATGACGTCAATGACTGACGCAGATTTAACGGACATAAAAACATATGCCGTCGGAATCGGACCGGATTACAAAGCGCTGAACGCTCAAAATGTCCGAAACATTCGCAGCCACGGCCTTCTGCTGCACCCTTATACCGTGAACAGCGAGGCGGACATGCGCCGTCTGCTGAATTGGGGCGTAACCGGTGTGTTTACCAACTATGCGGATGTATTCCAAAAGGTTAAAAAAGATTACAAATCATAAAGGCAGCATGGGTTCGGAGATGATGCCGAACCCATGTTTTTTCGTCCGATAAAAAAACCTTGCGGGAACGTTACCGCAAGGTTTTTATCAATCACTATTCTTTTCCGGCAGCGGCTTCCGCCTGTCCGCCTTTTAATTGATCGTTGATTGCTTTGGCGTCTTTCAAATACTCAGTCTTGAAGCCGCTCTTCAGCGCCCACGCATAGAAGGCAAGGGCAACGATTGCGATCAGCCCCATATCCCAGCCGTACGGAATGATGTTCAGACCGCCGAATTTTTCACTTCCGAGCCATGAAATGACCATCATGCTGAGCAGATAGACAACCATCCAGACGCCGCCTTTAAAGTTTCTGCGGAATCCTTTCCACTTCGCTTTCGCTTGGTAGTAGAAATAAATCGGAAGGCCGATCAAAATGATAAACAGCACCTGCCCTGTTAACGGCCAGCGCGCCCAATACAGCACGAGAGACGCGAATACGAAGCCGAGCGGTGCAACCACGCTGAGGCCTTTCAGACGGAGAGGCCGGTATAAATCCCCCGCCGTCCGCCGCAGCGTCATCACCGTCACGGGACCCGTGATATAAGAAATCAGCGTCGCAACGGAAATGATTTCAGCAAGCACGCCCCATCCTCTGAATAAAAACAGAAAGATAAACGATACGATCAGATTGAAAATCATCGCTTGGCGCGGCACGCCGTACAGCGGATGAAGCTTTCCGAAAATGCTCGGCATATATTTATTTTTTTCCATGCCGTAAATCATGCGTGACGTCGTAGCGGTATATGTGATACCCGTTCCTGACGGAGATACGAACGCATCCGCATAAAGAATAATGACAAGCCAGTTGATATTCAATGCGATCGCCAAATCGGCAAATGGAGAATTAAAGTTCAGGTGACTCCAGCCGTGAACGATCATGGAAGGTTCAACCGCACCGATAAATGCGATTTGCAATAGGACGTAAATGACGGTTGCGACCAGCAGCGAACCGACAACCGCAATCGGAATCGATTTGCCGGGATTTTTTGCTTCTCCGGCCATGTTAATCGGGCTTTGAAACCCGTTAAACGCAAATACGATACCCGATGTGGCCACCGCCGTCAGCACGCTTGCCCAGCCGTTCGGCGCAATGCTTGAACCGGATGTGAAGTTTCCGCCGTGAAAACCGGTAAACAGCAGCGCTCCGATTGTCAGCCCCGGAATAATAATTTTAAAGATGGTAATCAATGAATTCGCTTTTGAAAATAAGTTAACTGTCCAATAATTCAGTAAAAAGTAAATAATCAGTAATACGGATGCGAAGCCGAGCCCCTCTCCCGTAAGAGTGCCGTTGTGAACGAGATTGCTTGTCCATTTTGCCCATTCCCAAGGCCATGAGCTCATATATTGAACAGACGCAACCGCTTCCACCGGAATAACGGAAACAATCGCAATCCAGTTTGCCCATCCTGCGATAAATCCAATAAATGATCCATGAGAATATTGAGTATATTTTACCATTCCCCCGGCTTCCGGGAACATTGAACCCAATTCACTGTAAGAAAGTGCGATAAACAAAATAACGATCATACCGATAATCCAGGAAATAATTGCGGCAGGTCCCGCAATCTGAGCCGCCCGCCACGCCCCGAATAACCAGCCGGAGCCAATCATCGACCCAAGTCCGACCATCATGAGTGCAAACGTTCCCATTCTGCGATGTAATTGATTCATAAAGTTAACACCTTTCAATTAAAATATGACTCCAGCGCTATCATGTATTTATAATATTATTCTGAAAATAGTTTTGTCAATCTTTATCGCATTAAAGCAGAAAGCCAAAATTACCCTTCAGATGTTTAAACAGCCGTTAAGCGGGAATAACTACTGCAAGCCAGAAATAGAAAGGAGTTTTTATCGTGAAACAAAAACTGCTCATTTCAGGACTTGCCGTGTCGACTGTCGGAGTGACTTCCTACCTGCTCAAAGATAAATCAAACCGCCAAAAGGTGATGAACTTTATCCGCAATATGAAAACATCGCTCTCCGGGAAGCAGGATATTGAATCATTCCCCGTCAACAAAGCAGGCAACCCGCATCCCGAAGATATTGAAGATAACAAAATGGTATCTGAAGGCTCCATGTACCCGGTTCAATATTATGATGACAAGAAGAAATAATCTGTTCCCGGGCTGCCCGGCCGTATCAAACGGCGGCAGCTTTTTTTATGCAGACGGCGTTTGATAGATCCGCCAATATTGGCGCGAGCCTTTCTCCCGCACGGTAATGCCCAGTTTGGATATTTCCGCTTTCAGCTCTTTCGCATCAGCCTTTTCCTCCTCTTTCAGCGCCTTTTCTCTCGCTTTAAAAAGGGCATTTGCCCCCGGCTCCAAATCCGGTGTGTCCGGCACCCACCGTTTGTATTCTTCTTTAAAAGGATCTTCCGTCCCCAGCCAGACATACCCATGCGCGCGAAACGCATCAGCCGCTTTTTCAACCGCCGGCTCAAGCTTCTCCCGAAAAAGCTCCTGCCCTTCAGTCCCCAATAAGACAAGATGCTTTTCATCCGTAAACACACCGGAAATGCTGTCTTTCGAGTACACGCTTTCTTCATTATATATGGTTAAGGACACCTCGCTGTCCGTCACGACCGCCGTAAGACATTCTTTAAAAACAGTCCGCGTCAGCCACATTCCCCCGATTAAGCCGATAACGGCGATGACAGCCGCAGCCTTCCATCCGTGAAAAGAAGCGATCATTTCCAGCGGCCCGATAACAGGCAGCCAATCCAATGTTACAGCCCATTTCGCAATGACCGGCAGAAACCATCCGATGACCAGCCCCAATATTGGCGGCACCAGAAAAACCAAAGCTTTTTCAACCGATGACAACTCAAGAACCGTCTGTTTTTTTATTTCGTTCATGTTTCTCCTCCGTCTGTGTTTTTCACAACTATCCATTATACAAAGGGTTGGATGATACTGTAAACTGTTTCCGAAACAATAAAAAGCCTCCCGGCCGCCGGGAGGCTTTTTAAAACAGGAGCTCATATACTTCATTCAATTCCATCGTACGCTTCTCATCCTGCTCGTTCTCAGCATATTTGATTTCCTTTTCAAGCACCTGATTCAGCGCATCCATTTCCAGATCATTTAGATCTTTCACAAACTCGCCCTCGTTTTCATAATGCTTCACCTGAAGCTTTTTATAAATCCCCCGGCACACGTCATGCTCCAAGTGGTTCGAAAGCGACTCGCGCAAATATCCGAGTGTCCTGTCCATCATGTAAGCCCTCCCTTTTCTTTAGGAATAGCTTCCCGGAAAGAGAGAAAAACTATACATGAAAGCACCGAACGGCTGTTTTAACTCTGTACCTGAATGGAGAAAAATCCGCTGCTTAACGGTGTGTACGGCCCGTTCAGCCCCGTTGCGGAGAAAGAGAACGTTCCTGAACTGACATAAGAAAGAGGAACACTGTAATATTTAATATAGCCTGTAACGATATTGCCGTTTTTCGTATATTCATCTTCCAGCGCTTTTGACGTAAGATTTGTAATATTCGTTCCGTTGTTAAACGCCTGGATCGTGTTATTGTTCGGATACCCTTGGAAATATACGGCTAAATAACCCGTTGTACCCTTCATCGGTTTTGATGCGCTGATTTGGTTCGGCCCGATATTTTCCCATTGGTAACTCTGACCGTCAGACGTCACACCGATAATACGGATTTGTGTTAAAGCAGGAGCCGGCGCCGCAGACGCTGATGGAGCCCACAACCCGCTCACAAGCAACAAAACAGCAACGGCCGCCGCGAATAGCGTAACGAGTCTCTTTTTCATGTTTCTTCCCCCTCTTATTCTTTTCGTAGAATCCTATACTATTTTACACGATTTACAAGGAAAAAGATTACATTTTATAAAAGAGTCCGGAACACTTTGTGAACTAGATATGAAACGCTCTTGAAACGCCGTTGATCATGAGAAAGATGCCGCAGATTCTTAACACGACTCTCGAACTTCTGTCATCTTTACCGAACCGAGCTTGCCGACTCTGATAACGTTGCTCAGGAGAAAAGAGCCTTGATATACAGCCGGCCTTCTCTTCATATACAGCGGCCGCAGGCAGTCATTAGCCGTCAGCATAATCACGAGCACAGACAAAAAAACCTTCAGCTCCCCCCGGCCGGGAGGGAGCTGAAGAATCGCATGAAAGATTGATAGTAATGCAAAACCCCTGATCAGTAACTTCGTATGTGCAATCTTCATCGTATTCTCCTTACAAATGAGCGGCGGCTTTTCGCTCCACGTTCAGCACATCATACAGCTCATCAAGCGAATGAATCTCGTATGTCGGGATGATTCCGGACTCATTTGCTTTCTTTCCGGGATTAAACCAGCACGTATCCATTCCCGCCATCTGGCCGCCTTTTATGTCCGCGCTCAGTGAATCGCCGATAATAAGTCCGCCCTCGGCAGAAAAACCGGGAATTCTCGCAAACACGTAATCAAAGTATTCCTTCATCGGCTTTTGAAAACCCGTGTCCTCAGATACAAACACATCTTTAAAGAACGGATACAGACCGGAGTCGCCCAGCCGCTTATATTGTGATCTTGAGACGCCGTTCGTCACGATGTATAAATCAAATAAAGGACTCAGCCGTTCAATCAGCTCATAAGCTCCGTCTATCATCTGGTGCCCTTCTTCTAAGTATTGGCGGTACGCCTGATTCATCAGCACGCCGTCGGCTTCGAGGCCGTATTCTTTAAACAAAAGGGCAAACCGTGTATTGACCACTTCATCGCGGGTCATTTCCCCCTCTTCAAACGCTTTCCACAGCCCCTGATTTAACGCTTTATAACGGGCTTCCACCTCTGTCGTCAGGTCCAGCTTTGAACCTTGAAACAATTTTTGAAGAGCATCGGTTTCTGAAGCGGTAAAATCCAGCAGCGTATTGTCTATATCAAATAATAACGTACGGTAATGACTCATCGATGTTTCCCCCGGTTCTGCTTTTTTTAACCAGTATACCACTCGCGGACAGGCCGAAAAAGACACCCCTGTAAGAGAGGTGTCTTTTTGAATTATACAGCGTCTTCTATTTTCGATTTTTCACCAGGCACGCGCTTGCCGATACCGAACGCATAATAGCTGACCGTCACAATCGCCAGGAAAATCACCCCGACAACCAAAGATATCCGCGTATCTTTGTTAAACCACATGCCGATCAATACCATGAGTAAGAAAGTGATCGTCAAATAGTTTGTAAACGGCGCAAAAGGCATCTTAAACGGATGCTTATCAAGCTCAGCGCCCTTCGCTCTTCTGAAACCGAGATGGCTGATTAAAATGACGAACCACGGAATCATTCCCGGCAGCACACTCGCGCTGTACACATAGACAAAAATTTTCGGAGGCGCGATGTAGTTCAGCACGACACCGATCACAAGTCCGATTAATACCGCAAGCGTACCGAATATCGGCACACCGCTCGAAGAAACTTTCTTAAAGAATTTCGGGGCCTGTCCGTTCACGCCTAACGTATAAAGCATGCGTCCCGCACTGAATATCCCGCTGTTGCATCCGGACATCGCAGCGGTAATCACAACAAAGTTAATCAAACCGGCCGCCGCCGTAATCCCGACTTTCGCAAATGTCGAAACAAACGGACTGCCGAGTGAGTGAAGCTCATTCCACGGATATACGGTAACGATGACGAAAATCGCACCGATGTAGAAAATTAAAATCCGCCAAATAATACTCTGAATCGCGCTTCGCAGCGTTTTTTGCGGGTCCTTCGCTTCTCCTGCCGTAATCCCGATCAGTTCGACCCCTTGATAGGCCGCAACAACCAAAGACAAGGCAAAGAAAAATCCTGAAAAACCATTCGTAAAGAAACCGCCGTGCGACCATAAATTAGATAATCCGATCGCATGCCCTCCGTTACCGAAACCGAAGAAAATAATCCCGATTCCGGCCACGATCATCAGAATAATGGTGACGATTTTGATCATGGCAAACCAAAATTCAAACTCACCGAAAGATTTTACCGAAATTAAATTCGCCGCACCGAGAATGGCCATGGCGATAATGCCGGGAATCCATGCCGGCAGATCAGGAAACCAATATTTCATATACGAACCGACGGCGATAATTTCAGACATCCCGACGATCACCCATTGAAACCAGTTGCTCCACGCCGTCATATAGCCGGCTAACGGATGTATATACTTATGGCCGAATGTCGCAAACGACCCTGTACTCGGCTCTACATAGAGCATTTCGCCCATCGCACGCATGATAAAAAAAATAAAGATACCTGAGATCGCATAAGCCAGCAGGACAGACGGCCCTGTCCATCCGATCGTGCTGGATGACCCCATGAATAAACCGACACCGATCGTGCCGCCCAGCGCAATCATCTGTATATGACGCGCGCTTAAGCCTCTCTTTAATTCTTTGTTTGCCACTTCGCTTCCTCCTCTTAACAGCTCTGATATATGTGAAATAATGAAGCAGAAGGTGCACCTGTTGAACCTAACTCACTCTTCATTTCCCGCAATATTAGAAATATTCTATCTTTCTATTGTTATATAATCTCCAATTTCCTTATTCCATCATAATAAATTTCCGTGGAAAATACAATTGTTTTTTTCAGGTAAACACCTTACACCCTAAACCAATAGACTAAAAATAAAGCGCTTTCATTTTTATTGAATTATGAATATTGAGATAATAAATGCCGCAGCCTCCGAGAAACAGGATGTCCCTGAAGAAACATGTTCCGCCCCCTATTCAATATTATTTTTGCTAAGCAGAATGGCGTAAAGCCTTACTCTCTTCCATTCTCCCTTGTATACGCCATAATCCTGCTTAACCCGGCAAAAATCATGCATTAATCGATAAATGCCTCATTCAGCCGCAGCAAAAGCCGGCCGAACATTTCTTTTTCATCGCCTGACCAATCGTCAAGCATACGATGATACCGCTCAAGACGCATCTTTTTATCAGCTTTTAACCTCTGTTTGCCAAGCTTCGTAATCGCAAACAGACTGACCCGCCCGTCAGAAGGATCGGAAAAACGCTGGATCAGCTCTTTCGACTCCAAGGCCGCGGCCTGGCGTGACAATGTGGAAATATCCAGCTTAAAAGATTCGGCTAATTCCTTTACACGCGCCGGTCCGAATTCATCCAGCTGCCGTAATAACAAATACGCAGCCCTTTCCAGATGTCCGATTTTACGGTCGGAGTTATCCAGATAAACAGCTCTCCTGATAAAAGTGGTGAGCTCATATTCAATTAATTCAATCGGATCTTGTTTTGACAACAGCCTCACTCCTTACAATTGACAACAGCAATATTAGTTGTATAATACAAACATATACACATTTACTCAGAAGACATATAGAAAGATTTTGCATACATATATTTGTATAGTACAAATATATGCGCAAAAAGTAAAGAAACATATCGAAGCATCAAGAAAGGGGGAAGCTGCTCTTCTCCAAAGAACAGCATTGTCGTGAAAGTCATACGCATCATCTTGCAAATCATTATTTTATTCGCATTTTCCTTTATCGGGGGAGCCGTTCAGCAGTTCTTTCACCTGCCCATTCCCGGCAGTATCATCGGTTTGATCCTGCTGATCATATGTTTATCGGTTAAGATCATTCCCGTCAAAATGATTGAAGACGGAGCCGGATTTTTGCTGTCTTTTCTTCCGCTGTTATTCATTCCGGCCATGACGGGCGTCATCAATTACCCGTCACTGTTTTCCGCCAGCGGGGCTGCTCTGTTTCTGATCATCGTGCTGAGCACCATCGTCACAATGATCGCCGCAGGGTACGCCAGCCAGCTGTTAGAGCACAAAGCCAATCAGAGAAAGGAGAAAAAGAAGTGCAGCAAGCATGTATCGCAATCCTTATAATTTTGTTCACGGCCGCCGCCTATCTGGCTATGGTGAAATTATATGTGCGCTTTCCAAATCCCTTTCTCATACCGGTTTTGACGACTACGATTTTCATTATCGCCGTGCTGCTTGTTTTTCATATTCCGTATAAAGACTATATGATCGGCGGACAATGGATCAATTCACTGCTCGGACCCGCCGTGGTGGCTTTGGCATACCCGCTTTATAAGCAGCGCCGGGTGTTAATCAAGTATATGTTTCCGATCATCGGCGGCGTGTTGGCCGGTTTATTCTCCGGAATGGTCAGCGGCCTGCTATTTGCAGAGCTGTTCGGCATCAGCCGGAGTTTGATTTTGTCAATTATCCCAAAATCAATTACGACGCCTGTCGCCATACAGATTGCGTCCGGTATCGGCGGTGTCCCTTCCATGACAGTCGTGTTCGTCATGATCGCAGGGTTTTCCGGCGTTATCTTAGGACCGCTGCTTCTCAAGTGGATCCGCATCCGCAGCTCACTCGGGAAAGGAATTGCATTCGGAAGCGCTTCCCATGCGCTCGGCACCTCAAAAGCAATGGAGTACGGAGAATTAACGGTCTCCATGAGTTCTGTTTCCATGACGCTCTGCGCCGTGTTAGGGTCGGTCTTCGGCCCCGTTGTAGCATGGATGTTTCAAATTTAAAGCTGACGGTTCTCCGTCAGCTTTTTTCATGTGCGGATCATCTCATTTCCTTCCATTATTATGTTTCATTTGTAAGAATAATGGTAAAGTAGAAAACAAGGAGGGATTTAATGATGACTGGGACAATTCCGCAAAAGAAACTGCTGGATGGGACAAGCATTCCCGCGATCGGCTTCGGTACATACGCTCTTAACGGAAACAACGGCGTTCATGCCATTACCAGCGCCATTGATATCGGTTACCGTCTGATTGACACCGCTTATAACTATGAAAATGAAGGGACGGTCGGAGAAGCCATCCGCAGAAGCTCTGTTCCGAGAGAACAGCTATACGTGACGTCCAAGCTGCCCGGGCGCTACCATGACTATGACAAAGCTGTACAAACCATCCAAGAATCTTTATACCGCGCCGGTCTGGACTACTATGACCTGTATCTCGTCCATTGGCCGAATCCGAAACAAGACCGCTACACGGAAGCATGGCAGGCACTGATTGATGCGAAAAAATGGGGTCTGATCCGATCCATCGGCGTCTGCAATTTCCTGCCTGAGCATATCGAACGGCTCGAACGTGAAACCGGCGTAAAGCCAGGCATCAACCAAATTGAACTGCATCCCGCTTTTAATCAGCAGCAACAGCGCCAATGGCACGAAGAACAGGGCATCATGACAGAATCATGGAGTCCGTTATCCCGCGCCGGTGAAGTATTGAACGATCAAAAACTCGGACGGGTTGCGGACAAATACGGCAAAACCATTTCTCAAGTCACTTTACGCTGGCATATCCAGCTGGGCGCCATCCCGATTCCAAAGTCAGCATCGCCCGAGCGCCAGCTTGAAAACATCTCTGTTTTTGATTTCTCCCTTGATGAAAATGACATGAAACTTATCGATTCGCTTACCCGCCCCGACGGACGCATAAACGGCCAAGACCCGGCGGAGTATGAGGAGTTTTAAGAAAACACATAAAGAAAAGCTGACGGCATCATTTGTCAGCTTTTTTCTCAATTTATATACGCACACCCAGCTCCCGTTTCCATTCAGAAAGCCAATCTGTATCCCCAGCTCCGTATTGCCTGCTTTGGCCGACATCACGCAGAGATCCGTTTTTATACTCAATGGACAGCACCAAATCAGGAATGGCGTCATAACCCGTTCTCGCAAGTCGTGAGCCCCTGTCCGTAATGGGCGGCCGCTTCTGCCGCCGTATGTTTCAGCAAAGGATCGTGCTGCAGCGCTTCCTTATAGACGTCTAACTAAATAACCAGCCGCCGGTCATATCACCGACAGCTGACTTCGAAAAGTGTTCTGTTCCCTGTCCCAAAAACATCAATAAATTTATTTAAATTGTTATATCATCTTTCAATGTTTTTTCACGCCTTTGCATTTTTGATTTTTTAAAATTAAATATTTCATATACGCATGGTATCACTATTAAGGTAAGCATGGTTGCTACTGCCAAACCTCCAATAACAACAACTGCTAAGCTTTGTGAAACAAGATTGACCGACTCTGATTTCTTCACTAATAGTGGAAGCATCGCAAAAATAGTTGCAACTGCAGTCATAATAATTGGACGCATTCTTCTTACTGAAGCCTCAATGAGTGACTCACGTATCGTCATCGTTTTCTCATTTTGCTTCACACGATCTAATAACACAATAGCATTTGTTACTACAATACCAATTAACATTAAAGCACCAAGCAGAACATTAGTATCAACTGAAATGCCGCTGATCATGAGACCAAGTATCGATCCTATAGCTGCAAGTGGAAGTGAGGTTAGAATAGCAAATGGCGCTTTAAAACCTTTAAATGTCACAACCAGAATTAAAAATACTGCCCCTATCGATACAAGCATTGTCGTAAATAGATCATTAAAGTCTTCGGATTGTTGGACACTTGCCCCTCCAACAAAAACTTTTACATCTTTAGGGATTTTAATCGCTTCTTTTCCGTCCTCCCCAGAAATTGCAGATTCTATCTTGGCATTTATATCAGAAAGTTTCGACGGATCAACTTTAGCCGTTACTTGTAAATATGGTTTACTATCTTTATGGAACTGCGTGGTTGATTCTTGGTCACTCTTTAATGTAGCGACTCTAGAAATAGGTGTACTTCCTGACTCTGTCATGATCTGAATATCCTTTAGATCTTGAGAAGTGTCTGTATTAAGAACAGGTTCTAACATAACATCAGTCTGTCTATTGTCAATTGTAAGTGTTCCAAGCGTTGTCCTGTTTAACATAACTCCCAGCTGGGAGGCAACCAGTTCGGTATTACCTTGCGATGGGTTTACTACAAAGGAATAAACTGTTTTCTTTTCATCCTGATTCGTAGAAACCTCTTGAACCCCTTCAATATTTTTAATTTTACCTTCTATTTTATTTGTAACATTCTCGAGATCATCTAGATTATTTCCTGTAACGTCAATCGTAATATTTGTATCAGCATGGCCGGTCACTGATGAAGCCACAACAGTAAACTCCGCGTCTGAGAATCGCTCTTTCTCCTTTTCTTTTTGAATTTCTTTTATGATTTTATCTGCATCACCTTCATCTTTTAAAAAGACCCTAAATTGACCCTTTGTTGGAGAATCCACTCCCCCTCTTTGGTTTGACGACATTGAATTTCCTAGATATGTCATCATATATTTAACTTCATCTTTTTGTTTGATGATTTTCTCTAAATTAAGAATATTGTTTTTAACCTTAGCAAGAGGTGTATCCGATGGGTAATTTAAAGTCACTTGGATGTAATCTGTATTCTTGCTTTCAACCGCTCCTTTTGGCATTGTGAAATAAGCAATAATTGAGCCTGCAAAAAGAACAAAAGATAAAGATAGTACAATCCATTTATGATTTAGAGACCAAGTTATTACCTTAGTAAAACGTGCAGGAGAATTATATTCTTTAAGTTTTTCTTTTTTTAAGAGCGCTCCACTCATTACTGGTACAATAGTTACAGCTACCAATAACGAAGATAGCAAAGAATAAGTGACAGTTAAAGCAAATGGCAAAATATACTCCTGTAAACTTCCATTTACTAAACCTATAGGCAAGAATACAGCTACAGTGGTTAGGGTAGATGCTGTAATTGCGCCTCCAACTTCTTTGGTTGCCTCTACTATCATATATACTGAGAGTTTCTCAGCCTGCATTCTTTTATAGATGTTTTCAATGACAACAATACTATCATCTACAAGCCGGCCGACTGCAACTGCCACCCCGCCAAGAGTAAGTGTATTTAAGCTAATACCGGATTTAGATAATAGAATGACCGTTATGCACAGGGATATCGGTATTGATACGATAGTAATAAATGTGGATCTAACATTTTTTAAAAAGATCATAATAACAATTGTTGCAAATAAAGCCCCTAGTAAAACTTCTTTGATCATCGATTGTACTGAAGTTTTTACCATATCAGAAGTTGAAAGGAAAACTGTCGCTTCCACGTTATCATATCTTTTATTAATCGTATCTGTTACTTTTTCAATTTCCTTACTTAGTGTCACCGCATTTGTTTGACTATCTTTACTAATTCCTAGCTCAATACTGTCTTTACCATTAAATCGATTAATGACATTTTCAGGTTTGGTCTCTTTTATAGTGGCAATATCCTTTAACTTTACATTATCCTGTACAGATATGTTCCCAAGTTCTTTTATGCTTGATAAACCACCTAATACATTAATATTACTTGCTTTTCCATCGATCGTATCTGCACCGACAGAAAATGCTCCGTTTTGCCCTTCAAGAATGCCCATGACTTTTTTGATAGGAATATGATTTTGATTTAATTTTTTGTTATCAACCTTTACAGATATAAAAGATTTTTCATTTCCCGTTTTTTGAACCCCAGATACTCCTTTTACATCATTGTATATCGGTTCAATTTCTTTATTCAAAAGGTCTATATTTTCTGACGTCAATCCGTCTTTAAATGTAAGAGCTACAAAGGAAACTGGAACCGATGAAGTATCGCTCTGAGTAATGGAAGGCTTGGAAACATAGTCAGGTAAAGAACGCGAATCAATGGATTCCTGTATTTCTCTTTTTGCTTGTTTCATATCAGTCCCAACTTCAAAATATATATCAACCTTTGAAAATCCGTCACCCGTGGTTGACAATACTCCATTTTTTCCTTTAACCGTAGATGTGGCTTGCTCAATCGGAAATGTGACCTGTTCCTCCATCGTTTTAGAATCTGTTCCTTGCCCCATGACAACAATTGTTACTTGAGGATTTTCTGCCTGTGGTAAAAATTCCATCGGTATACGAAGATAACTGACTACTCCCCAGGCTATTATAATAATGGATGTTAACGTAATAGCAGCTTTATTAGCAAAGGACCATTTAGTTAACCATGACATATGAAATCTCCTCTCTCTTTATAAATTCACTGGACAATTCTTCTCATTTTTTTACTACTCTTCATATACTAATTTGGTGTAGTTTTTACAGAGTCCTATATAAAAAGCAACCATTATAAGAACAAATAATCCGATGCCGCATAGAATTGGAATGGTGAATTTTACATTCATAATCTGTTCCAGCATATTCATTGCTACAATGCTATGAAGGGCTCCCACAATCACAGGCAGTAAAAATGCAATTCCAACTTGCAGATAGACAGACCTCTGCACTTCTTTTTTACTCATACCAATTTTTTTCAACATTGAATATTGTTCCCTATCAGTGAATGCATCACTTAAAATTTTAAAGTAAATTGTACTAAAGGTCGCTAGTATGAATACTAGGGACATAATCAGGCCTAAAAAGAAAAATTGACCTAAAGCATAATACTCCCATGTAAAGCTTTGATTCTTTCCATTTACATTCAAATCTCCACCTGGTACAACTTCCTTAATTCTATTAACCACTTCCCTACTTTCTTTTTCATCTGTAATTCGCACACCATTTAATACAATCTCTTGGTTTTTCTTTCTTAATTCTTTATAATCATTGTCATTTAAAACATAAATGTTTTTGTCACCATATTTTTTAATTTTCCCTGTAAAAGGGAGCTGTGTATGTTTAGAAACTAGGAAATTATTATTATTAATGCTCACTTTATTACCATCAACATAAATAGGTGAAGCTATTGAATCAGCATTTAGAATAAAAGAAATTTCATGAGTTTCTGGTTTAATTTGATTCAAAATACTCGATTTGTTACTATAATCCAAAAATATTAATGTTTTCTTTATTTGTGAGTAACTAGTGATAATAGCTTTGTTATTCGGATCAATATTTTGCTTATTATCGTCGTATTGGACATTACCAATAAAAAAGTGAATCTTATTGATTCCGATTAAGTCATGCTTTGACTCTCGGATCACTTCTTTGACTTTATCTTTGACATCTTCAGAATTGCTTTCAAAACTTAAACTGTATGGGGAGGCTGTGATGTCATAATTTATTTCAAACTGTTTGAACGAAATGCTTACATTGAATGCAGTTACGGTAGCTGCTGTTAAAATAGCCGTCATCGCTAAACTTCTATAATTAACTTTTTGTCTAAAGAAAGTATTGCTTATACTGACTAACCTTACATCTTTATAAATAATTTTTTTTGAATTTGTTAACTTCCCTAAAATTATAGTCAGAGAACTTCCAAAAAACAGGTAAGTCCCCGTGCTGACCAAGATCAAGATTCCCATCGCAGAAAGCAATAAATCCAAATCCCATTGCTTAAAGTTTAGTGCCACTATATAGCCTGCAGCAATTAATACTAAACCTGTAAAACCCTTTGTATAATTATATTTTGGAGGTGAGGGCTTTGCTTTCGAAGCATTCAACATATTAATTAGTTGTGTTTTTTTCACAACTCTATAGTTTTTCATTCCCAGCATTACAAAGATGATTCCGAACACAATAATAAGCTGAATGATGGCTTGTGCAGATATACTAAAAGGAATTTCACCACCCAGTGTCATGGACTTACTTAATAACATTAAGAACAATTTCGAGAATAATATCCCGATCAATAAACCCATTAATAGAGACAAACTGCCTATTAGAATACTTTCAATTGCGAATACTCTTCCAATTTTAGACGTACTTATTCCCATTAGCATGTATAACCCGGTTTCTTTTTGACGTTGTTTTAAAAAGAATCCATTGGCATGCCACATAAAAAAGACCACTGTGCAAATTAGAACAAAGCCAGATGTTGCACTTGCCACTACAGCTGATTGAAACCTTTCAGTTAATTGGACAAACACTTCATTGTACTGTATAGCAGTAAAATTGTAGTAAGTTGCCACAGTTACAACTAAAACCACAAAATATAATCCATATATTTTTAAATTGTTCTTCAAAAGCTTAGAGGCAATTTTAAAGGAGTTCATTTTCCGATCCTCCCATTACGGCAAGCATGTTTAACACTTTCTTAAATAATTCCTTTTTATCTCCGCTGCTGTCTAGTCTTCCGTGCAATTTACCGTCCTTTAAGAACATAACCCTATTACAATAGCTTGCTGCGTTTGCATCATGGGTTACCATGATGATGGTTGTTCCTATGGTTTTGTTAATATTTTTAAAACATTCTAGAACCTCTGAGGATGACTTAGAGTCAAGAGCCCCTGTTGGTTCGTCTGCAAAAATAACCTTTGGAGAGGTAATTAACGCACGACAAATAGCTACTCTTTGCTTTTGACCGCCTGACAATTCATATGGATACTTATCTAACTGATTTGAAATTCCTAAGAGCTCAGTTAGTTCATCAATTTTTTTTAGAATGATTTTGTGTTTTACATTGTTTAGTGCAAGAGGCAGAGCAATGTTATCTCTAATTGTCATATTGTCTAATAAATTAAAAGCTTGGAAGACAAATCCGATTGTGTCTCTCCTGAATTTTGCAAGGTCCTCATCCTTGTAATAATCTATTCTTTTACCATCGATTAAAACTTCTCCTAAAGTAGCTTTGTCAATAGTAGACATAATATTTAACAATGTGGTCTTACCTGAGCCTGAAGGACCCATTATACCAACAAATTCTCCTTTGTTGATATTTAAGCTTACCTCCTTAAGCGCTCGAAAGGTACTGCCAATTTCACCATACTCCTTTATTACGTTTGATACCTCTACGATCTTATTCATCTATAAACCCCCATAAAATCTGATTATGCGTAGGACATTGATTCTTATAGTTGTATTATAATTTAGAGCACAAAACGCTGCTATCGATTTAGGTTACATTTCTAAAAGTGAATGTGACATTCATGTTAGGTTGGGGTGATGAGTTAGAGGACTTTTGTACAAAACCATGGATAATCAGTATGGGAGGTTTTTAAGCAGATATAAGGAGCGGCATCGCTCCCTATTACTTTTCTCCAAAAAGATAATTCTTCAAAATCAACAGTCTTATCGTCTACTCCATAAAAAAACAGAAAAATCGGAATTTGGTAAATTGTTTTTAGGAGTAAATTCATAGGTTTCTATTGACTTAAACTCAGTTCTCAAAATCGGCAAGAACATATCTTCTAACTCCTTGTTCTTAAAAATAAATTACCTGTACCATCTAATTTTAAAATCACAGAAAAAAAATCATGTTTTGGAAAGATGTGTATTAGTCGTTTTCTTCCCTTCAATTGAGGAGCTTTTCTACGGAGACAAATAGGCACGAGGGCAGGATTTCCTTCATTTCGAAATTTGTGACAAAGCTCATATGTAAGCAGTTCACCCATACTATGTTCGAAAATAGGCAAAAGGTTCAGTTATATTATTCTTAATAGAATTATATATATCCTCAACCATTTCTTCCATATTGTCTATTGAGGGTCTTTCAATCTTCTTCCTCTGCCAGCCAACTCTCTACTTCATTTACCTCAACAAGTGGATCCATGAATCTTTTCCACTTAGAATAAACTATCGATGACCCACTGCAAATGGAATATAAAATATTTTAGCCTTTCTTCTCATTAGATTACCCCCTGTTTTTAACTAATTACTTATTGCTTCATTTGCCACTTTATAATAATCGGATAGTTTATAAAATATAATGTGAAATTCAGTATATTCACCCTCTACGCTGTCTACCTCAATTCCTATACTTAGTTTATCAGCCATTTTTTTAGCATAATATAAACCCATCCCTGTAGATTTCGTTCCTACCTTACCATTTTTACCTGTAAAGCCTTTATTGAATATCCTAGATAAATCCTCTTTTGAAATGCCAATTCCATTATCTTTAATCATTATATAATAGGCTTGTTTCTCTTCTTTAGTTGTAATAGTCAGCGTTCCCCCCTCAGGTGTATATTTACTGCTATTATTAAGAATTTGACCAAAAATATAATAAATCCAACGTCCATCACTGATAACACTAAATGGTTTTAAATTAGTCTCAATCTCAATGTTTTTATTAATAAAAAAAAGAGCATTTTCTTTTATTGCACTTCTTAAAATATGACATACATCTACTACTCCCGCTAAAATGTCTTGATCGTAGTGATTAGCTCTTGTCACATGTAAAATGTGATTAATCCTAAATTTAATTTGTTCAATTTGATTACGCAGCTCTCTGCTGCTTTCTAAGTTAATCTCATCCAGTAGCAGTTCACACACAGCTATATTAACTTTTATGTCATGAACCCATTGAGTAGTATAGTCTTGAATTTCGTTAATACCGTTTTTATAATCTTCTTCTGCTTTCAAAAATTTATTTTGTTGCTTTTTGGAGACTTTTATAAGCATATCTATAAAATAATCATTTCCAACTTTGTTTTTTTCTAAAGTTTCGATAGAACTATTAAACACAACTTCGTATTTCTTTTTTGCCTTGATGAATCCATAGAAAATGTTGATCAGTAGAATAAAGACAATCAACAAATCCATATAAAAAATGTCTATATAACTTTGATGAATAGAGGTACTCGCAAACAAAATCCCATTGATTACAACCAGAATAAGTGCACTGCATAAAATCCATAATATATGATTTTTCACATAATCAATTAATTTCATTGAATTATATATCCCATTCCTTTTTTTGTTAAAATAAAGTCATCAACATTAATCCCCTCTAATCTATTCCTTAATCTATTTATATTTACTGTCAATGTATTTTCGTTTACGTAAATATCATCATTCCAAAGCTGTCTCATTAAATTATCCCGCGAAACAACTTTCCCTTTGTTTTCCATTAACGTTTTTAGAATTTTAAATTCATTCTTTGTAAGCTCTAAACTCTGATCTTGGAAGTATATTTTTGCATCGTTAAGGTTTAATATCACATTATTAGATTCGATTAGATGAGATTCTGCTGTTATGTACTCATAAGTTCTTCTTATAATTGCTTGTAATTTCGCCACCAACACATGGCTGTCAAATGGTTTTTGAATATAATCATCCCCGCCATTGTTAATAGCCATGACAATATCCATATTACTGTTTCTAGACGAGCAAAAAATAATTGGGACACTTGAAACTTCTCTTATTTTCTTACACCAATAAAAACCATCAAATGAAGGAATATTGATGTCCAATAATATGATGTGAGGCTCTTCTTTTTCATATATTGACAAAATATTATCAAAATCTCCGCATATAACAGTCTCAAAATTCCATTTAACAAGTAAATTTTGTAAAGCCTTAGCCATATCCTTATCGTCTTCTATAATCAGCAATTTATATATATTATCCAATTTCTCACCTTCTTATAAAAATAGCTCACCATTCTCTCAAGGATTATTTAAAAATAAAACAGGAAGGAAGAAAAAATCAATTCCCTCCTGTGTTAAATGTTACATTCCTTTATAAGGTAATGAATGTTCTTCTGTTTTTTTAAATATATCAGTAATTAATGCCGTATTCCCTGATAAATAATCCTTTGAAAGCATTTCACCATGTTCCCCGAATCCATTATAATAATGCACTGCTCTCTCAGTAAAGTCTCCCCAATTATATAAAAGGAATTGATCATTATCTTTTTTCTCTTTATTTCCTACTGCCTTAATAAGATGAAGATTTGCAGCAATTTTGTGTTTATGTGTAATACTGTTTAAAAATCGAGTATAGGCTTTTATTTTATCAATTGCTTTTTCTCTAAAGTACTCAGTTTCAAGATACTCTTGGAACATTGGTTCCTTTTTTGCTCCTTCGATTATATTTTTATACAAATTGTCTGAATAAGTTGACTGACTCTGTTTATTTTCAACCTTATAACTATCTAATAGAATAACATCCGATACTTCTTTTCTGTTCCGTTCTAATTCTGCTGCAACTTCAAATGCTAAGTTACCCCCAGCAGAGTATCCTAATAATAGATATGGCCCTTCAGCCTGTGTGTTTAAAATTAACTCTACATATTGTTCAATTCTCTTATTTTCTTCAATAAAATCAAATGCATAAAAGGAATGAGTTTGGATTAACTTTGCCAAATCACTGTACACTATTCCAATCCCGCCGACTGGTGGAAAGGCAAAAAGATTTCTATCTTGCTTCTTGTTCAGTAGCTGTAATTTATCCGCGCCACATATACGGCTATACTCTTTTTTGAGAATATATTTTGCCATAGATACTATATTAGGATTCTTATACATTTTATTCAGTTCAATGTCCATTCCAAAAATATCTTTTGTTCTGGATAAAAGCTTTATTAGTTTTAGGGAATCCCCTCCCAATTCAAAAAAATTATCTTCAATTCCAACTTTATTCGTTCCTAAAACTTCATTCCATAAAGCTGCTAATTTTGTCTCTGTTTCGTTTCTAGGCGCTTCAAACTTTCCATAAATTAAATCTTTTGGTATTGGTTCAGGAAGAGATTTGCGATTCACTTTCCCGTTTGTAGTAAGAGGAAATGATTCTACTTCTATTATATAAGCTGGTACCATATAGTCCGGCAGACTCTCTTGTAAATATTCTTTAAGCTTTAGTTTATCCATAACTCCATCTGTAGTTACGTAAGCACAAAGGTACTTCTCATTCTGTTCATTTGCTTTGGCTAAAACCAAAGCCTCTTTAATGCTTGGATGGCTCAATAATTTTCGATCAATCTCTTCTGTTTCTATTCTGAATCCCCGAATCTTGACTTGATGGTCCGCTCTGCCGGCAAATTCAATGTTACCGTCTCTGCGCCATCTGGCGATGTCTCCGCTTTTATATAATTTCTCCCCAGAGACAAACGGGTTTTGTATAAATTTCTCCCCAGATAATTCAGGCTGATTTAAATAGCCCCTTGCTACGCCATCTCCGCCTAAATATAGT
>NZ_JAWRXC010000146.1:0-279 GCF_046535225.1 Bacillus sp. SIMBA_031 | reverse complement strand
ATTGGGCTCGACAAACCTCAAAGTAGTATTAAAAAATTTATCTTAAAACATATTTTAAAACCACTTACACTAACTCACGTTCCTAAATATATTTATGGAACAATTAAAGTCAATATCTTTTCAAAAGAAGAGCCTTATTCTGAAAGAATTATAAAGATTGCTTTTTGGTTATCAATTGTTATATGTAGTATTGTTTTTGGCTTTTGGAAGGAATTAATTCTTTTTTGGTTTGTCCCACTACTTACTACGTTTCAAATAATAAGATATTGGGCAGAGATG
>NZ_JAWRXC010000145.1:0-279 GCF_046535225.1 Bacillus sp. SIMBA_031 | reverse complement strand
ATAGTTCATTATTGTCATACGGACTTGATCGAATCTTGACAGAACTCAACAACACGTCTTGAGTTCTGCCCGGCAGTGTATGGAAAGGCGGCCGCATCCGGCCGTCCATACTCTTTCGCTGCCTAGTTACTCAGGACTGACAACGTGCCCCGAACCCCCGTCACGACCACCTTGAAACGCCCCGTTCTCCTGGCCTGCGCCGCCACGCTCCTTTTCTCGGGAGTGGCAGCACCGTCAGCATTGGCGGCTGGCCCTGCCCAGGGAGCAGGCTACCAAACG
>NZ_JAWRXC010000144.1:0-279 GCF_046535225.1 Bacillus sp. SIMBA_031 | reverse complement strand
GGGAGCCCGCTGCATTGGGACGCCGACGTCAATAGTTTTCCATACCACTCCTCATCCAATCTATTTATATCCATATTGGCTTGCCGATGGAGGGTCATGTACTGCTCCTCCGAAATAATGCTGTTCTCATCTCGGAACATTTTCAAAACATCAGTCGTAAATGACATACGAAAGAGCCCAGTCATAAAAGTCCGCCATGATATCGCATTGGACTTCAGGCCCTTAAGAACTGGAAGGAACGAGTGTATTCGATAGAGGAGCCTTGCCATAAATACTGAC
>NZ_JAWRXC010000143.1:0-279 GCF_046535225.1 Bacillus sp. SIMBA_031 | reverse complement strand
CAAGGTGGACGTGGCCGATGCCGGGCTCTTCGCCGCGGCCAAGGCCGAGCTGAACGACATGATGTCGCTCTTCGGCACGTCGCAGGCGAAGGAGTAGGCGCACAGCCTGTCGAGCGAGTTTGTCTCGATGATCAACCTCTTTCACGATGGTCGCGTCGCTCTACAGGAATACCTGCCGCAGCTCATCGAGCTCGGCAAGGTCGTCCTCACGGTGTTCTCGGTAACGGTCGTCGCGAGCTGGCTCGGCGGGATGCGCAACGCGCTGACGGGCATCGTCAC
>NZ_JAWRXC010000142.1:0-280 GCF_046535225.1 Bacillus sp. SIMBA_031 | reverse complement strand
CACGCAACGAGAAGCCGCGCCGCAGGCGGGCGCCGCGACTGACGCACCAGCCGCCGTCGAACGTTCCCTGACTTCCGCAACCGCTGAGGAACGTACGACGCCGGCGCCTGGCATGGTGCGTCGCGTCGGCACGGCGGCCGGTTCCTTCGTGTGGAAGTCCGCAGCGATCCTGGCGTTCCTGGCGCTGTGGGAGCTCGGACCGACGTACCTGGCCAGCCCGTCCACCAGGGTTTTCCTGCCGCCGCTGCACGAAGTCCTCCTGGCCTGGGGCAAGCTGTTC
>NZ_JAWRXC010000141.1:0-280 GCF_046535225.1 Bacillus sp. SIMBA_031 | reverse complement strand
ATTCATCTCTGTTTAAATATCCTCTGGATACTCCATCACCGCCTACATACAGTTCCCCAGAAACACCAACGGGTAATAATTGCTGGTTATCATCAAGTACATAACACCTTAAGGTCGGAATTGCTGTTCCAATATTGCTGATATTAGAAACGATATCACTTGCTGTAATATCCTTATAAGTTACATGGACCGTAGTTTCTGTAATGCCATACATGTTGATTAACTTGGTCGATGGGTATTTTAAATTATATGATGATAATTTACCCGGACTCAATGCCTC
>NZ_JAWRXC010000140.1:0-281 GCF_046535225.1 Bacillus sp. SIMBA_031 | reverse complement strand
AACAATGAGCAACAAATCAGTAAAACTAGGAAAAGAAGTAACACTTAACAAAGACGCAGTTACAAAATTACAGGAAGATCAATTAAACAAGGTAAAAGGCGGAAAGAAAGTTGGAGGGATTGACCAAGACCTTGAAGGAAGCTTCAGCTGTGTAGGAGCATCTTGCAACGGATGTGGATAGTCAACAATCAATTAATTAACCAATTCATTAACAATAAAAAATAATAACAATGAGCAACAAATCAGTAAAACTAGGAAAAGAAGTAACACTTAACAAAGAC
>NZ_JAWRXC010000139.1:0-282 GCF_046535225.1 Bacillus sp. SIMBA_031 | reverse complement strand
AATCCGCGTCTTTGATGCTGCTGACCCACTCCGGCCCGAGCGCAGGCAGCGTCTTCCGACTACATCGTGGCCGGTTCCGAATCGGCAGGGGTCCTGTGGACGTCCCGGTACCGGATCCTGGTATGTCCAGAGAGCACGCCGTACTTGAGGTATCCAGCACCACGCTTACCCTGACGAACATGGAAGCGGCCAATCCCGTACTGGTGGACGGACACCCCATTCGTCACAGTTCCGTAACTGCCGAATCAACGATTCTCTGCGGCAACTCGACGTTCTCCGTCT
>NZ_JAWRXC010000138.1:0-283 GCF_046535225.1 Bacillus sp. SIMBA_031 | reverse complement strand
ACACCAAGGGCAGCAATGAGGAAGGTCACGGATCAACCCTAGTGGGGTGGGGAAGCGCTCCAGCCCCTATCTGATGCTCCAACAGTGTGATTGTCTTGACTCAGCATTCCAGTGAGCCGGTCACGGCGTACCCAAGGGGTTATCTGATTGAACATGGCAACCGTCGGCTCCGGCGCCAGGCGCCGGCGGTCTGTCCTGCTGTTGGTGGCAGCAGGGATCCTCACAGCTGCGCTCATTCTCGCTGGATGGTTCGCAGTCTCAAGCAACCGCCCTGACGGACCCG
>NZ_JAWRXC010000137.1:0-284 GCF_046535225.1 Bacillus sp. SIMBA_031 | reverse complement strand
CGGTTTGTCCTGGCAGCAGCTCCCCCAAGGCACCTGGCCAGGCGTAGCTTAGGGCCGCGAGACCAGGCAACGGGTCCACGATGGAGATGTTCCTCAGAGTGACATTTCCCGTGTTCTTCGCTGTGACGTTGTACCTGATCGGGTCACCCACAACCGACGGCGAATGCATTCCCGAGACATCTGCCACCGTGGAAAATGACATGGCCGGTGCACCAACCAAGGGAGTGTCGGTGGAACTTGAAGCAGCAGGCAACCCGGGTCCTACGACGGGCGTTGCGCTGGCC
>NZ_JAWRXC010000038.1:0-481 GCF_046535225.1 Bacillus sp. SIMBA_031 | reverse complement strand
AGCTGGCTTCGGGAGCGAATTATGATCGCTTGCCCAGGAAGCATGCTGGCTCATCTCGTGGGCTCCGATGCCAGCCCGGATCCGCGCTACTGGGCACCGTGGCTGGACCCTGTCTGCCAAACGGTTGGAGGCGAACCCAGTCACTGGCTGGGGGACGCGGAAGTTTTCTCTCTAATCCACAATGGGGCGACCATCCTCTACCAGCGGCTACTCAGCGAGCACTCCCGTGCCGCATTCTCGCCCGAGGAGGACATCGTCGGACAGACGCAACGCCTACTCGACTCTTGGGAAAAGGAGCGCGAAGCCAAGCGCGGGCTCCTTGGCAACTGGGACGTAGACGACTACTTAGCTCGTGCGAGATCATTGAACCGAGGCATCAACTCCAGCACGGCTGCGTTCTTAAGATCAGCGACTGAGGCTGCTACGAGCCAGACCAACTTGATCGACAACCAGGACTTCTGCGATCGGGTCACGACCCGCG
>NZ_JAWRXC010000136.1:0-285 GCF_046535225.1 Bacillus sp. SIMBA_031 | reverse complement strand
GCGAACCGGGCGAACGGCCGCCTGCACCGCCTGCCGCGCAAAACGCCCCTGGCGCAGCTGCGTCTGCGCCCTCTGCCGGAAGCCATACCGCCAATAGCACGACTAGCAATGCAACCAGCAGCGCCACGCCGCCGCAACCGCCGCAAACCACGGCCGGCTATCGCGGTGTCAACGAATTCGTCGTCAGGTATCAGCACGGCGCGGGCGACGCGCGCTACGCCGCGATTTTGCGGCGCGAAGGTTGGTTCACATGGAAGCTGGCCGCGGTCGACCTGAACGACTGAT
>NZ_JAWRXC010000135.1:0-285 GCF_046535225.1 Bacillus sp. SIMBA_031 | reverse complement strand
CCATAGATACGCTGCAGCTGCTCGTCCCAGCGCGTCTGATTTTTCAACAGGTTATGCTGCCAGATACCGATGCCGGAGGCTTCGAGCGCAATATTGAGCTGCCGAACCAGATCTTCCAGTTCGTTGTTCGTCCAGGTTAGTTTCGTTTCCACTGCGTTCCGGCCTCTTTTGCAGCACTATGCCGGTTATTGCTTAGGAAATACTGAAGCCATTCTCCCGAGTTCCACCCTCGATTTTTTGCAACCGTCTGCAATTCTTGAGCGAGTGATCGCCAGGATTTCAAAG
>NZ_JAWRXC010000134.1:0-285 GCF_046535225.1 Bacillus sp. SIMBA_031 | reverse complement strand
AGGCTCCGGGCGCGATCAGGACATCGGCGGACAACAAGGTGACGTAGCGCTGTGCCGCGCGTGAGAGCCCATCGTTATACGTGGAGATGTGCCCCTGGTTGTCCTCGTGGATCACCACTGAAATCCGTGCATCCGCGGAAGCCAGTCGGTGGGCAACCGCGGCGGTGTCATCGGTGGAGGCGTCGTCGACGATGATGACTTCGACATCGACACCGTCCTGGGACAGGGCACTGTGGACGGCGTCCGGCAGGTAGCGGCCGTAGTTGTAGCAAGGTACCACCACCG
>NZ_JAWRXC010000037.1:0-482 GCF_046535225.1 Bacillus sp. SIMBA_031 | reverse complement strand
GCAAAAAGGCCCAGTGGCTGATATCCCCATGAGCCGCCGAAAGGATATTCCATGATCGGCAAAAGCTCCACATGCGTGAACCCCATTTCCTTGACATAGGGGATCAGCCGCTGGGATAGTTCGAACCAATCGAGCGAACGCCCCCCATCCGTCATTTCCCTGAGCCAGGATCCGGCATGAACTTCATAGATCGATATCGGACCGTTCAGAATGTCCCTCTCCGCTCGCCTCTTGACCCATTCAGCATCCCGCCATTTCACCGGTTCGGGTGAGGCAACGATGGATGCAGTGGAAGGCGCGGCTTCCGAAGCCCGGCCCACGGGATCAGCCTTCTGAGCAAGCAGATTTCCCTGCCCGTCCAGAATTTCGAATTTGTAGCGGTCACCAACCGTCAGATCCGGGAGGAAGACTTCCCAGACGCCTGCCTCACGCCGCGAGCGCATTGGGTGGCGCCGACCGTCCCAGCTATTGAAATCTCCTAC
>NZ_JAWRXC010000133.1:0-286 GCF_046535225.1 Bacillus sp. SIMBA_031 | reverse complement strand
GCCTGTGAATTCACGCGCACGGAGACCAGCGCGTACACCAACAAGCCCAAGGCCTCGAGGTCCACCGCAGCGTGGAAACCCCGGATAATCCCGGCGTCCCTCAGCGCCCGGACCCTGCCCAGACAGGTAGAGGGCGCTATTCCCGCCTTCGACGCGAGCACATTGTTGGGAATCCGGGCGTCAGCCATGAGTTCCTTGAGGATCAAGCGGTCCGTCTCGTCGAGCCGAACCCGGTTCGGAACGGACCCCTGCCCACGGGTCAATGATGAATCAGACACGAACACAC
>NZ_JAWRXC010000132.1:0-287 GCF_046535225.1 Bacillus sp. SIMBA_031 | reverse complement strand
CACACCGTGATCGTGGACGAATACGCGCATACCAACATTCCTGGTAGTCGTCATGGAAAGCGCTGGCAAGACATTGAGGAACTGCTGGACGCTGGCATCAACGTCCTGTCCACCGTGAACGTGCAGCATCTTGCTTCCCTAGGGGACGTCGTCTCTGCCATCACTGACGTCAAGCAGGCAGAGACAGTTCCCGATGATGTGGTGAGACGAGCTGATCAAATCCATTTGGTGGACATCTCACCGGAGCTGCTGCGGCAAAGGCTTGGCGACGGCAAGATCTACGCAGC
>NZ_JAWRXC010000131.1:0-287 GCF_046535225.1 Bacillus sp. SIMBA_031 | reverse complement strand
AAACTACCTTACATTGACTATCACTTATCATATAATCAATCCTTTCCTGAGGATAGTTAGGGTCTATAGGAACATAAGCAGCCCCGGATTTCAAGATCCCCAATATACCAACAATCATATCCTCACTTCGCTCTAGCTTGATTCCTAACAAATCATCTGAATGGATATCATAATGCTCCCGCAGATAACCACCCAACTGATTCGATCGATCATTAAGTTCCTGATAAGTCAAATGAACATCTTCAAAAACTACTGCTACATGATCGGGCGTCCTGCCTACCTGCTCC
>NZ_JAWRXC010000130.1:0-288 GCF_046535225.1 Bacillus sp. SIMBA_031 | reverse complement strand
GCAGGGATCTCCTTATCCATATCCTATACATATGTACACATTGTACACAATTGGGTGCAATTTGCATATTATGTGCAATTATGGGTTTACATAGTGCAGCACTCCATAAATGATTTACTTTTATCCTGTAATAAAAAATCACACAAAAAAGAATTAATTATTATATTTACAAAAACACAAATGCTTATGAAGAAAAATCTAGTCTATGGACTGTTATTGTTAGGCATGCTTACTGTTTCCCTCAATTCCTGCAGGACAGTTGAGATGCTGACAAGCACAGAACAAACG
>NZ_JAWRXC010000129.1:0-288 GCF_046535225.1 Bacillus sp. SIMBA_031 | reverse complement strand
GAATGAGCTATCCACGATCTGCAAGTCGCCCATAAAATCAATTTACGGTTGACATAAAACAACCACAGGTTGATATTTGCCTCACTCTTCCACCACAGAGTGAGGCAATACCATGCACACTACGGCATCACTGCACGTCCACCCATCAGCCGCGACCATCGATCTGACCTTCAAGGTCCGGCGACTGGCCAAGCAACACGGCTGCGCATTCGTTACAACGAAACGCCCCGCGTCCTCCCCTGCTTCTAGCTGCCCCCCCCCTAACGACGGAGGCCACGCAGCATGAGC
>NZ_JAWRXC010000128.1:0-289 GCF_046535225.1 Bacillus sp. SIMBA_031 | reverse complement strand
ATAGATACGGAAAACGCTATGAAATCACAGGCGAAGAGGATCTGCAGGTTTGATGAACTCGGCGACACGGAAATTCATCTTCCATGATTTACAGACGATCGAAGGATATATCGATCCGCCCGACGCACTTGTGTTCCTCTCGCTGTTGCAAAGACAAAACAGCGACAACCTTGACGGCGGCATAGCCGAGATCGGCGTCTTCTACGGACGCTCCTATTATCTGTTCCGGAAGATCTGCGGGCCGGATCAAAAACTGCTGGCGATCGATCTGTTCGACATCGGCCAGACC
>NZ_JAWRXC010000036.1:0-491 GCF_046535225.1 Bacillus sp. SIMBA_031 | reverse complement strand
AATTAACTCTTCGAGCTGATAACTTTGATTGTCATATGCCTGCAGTGAATTCTCCTTTACTTCTTTCAAAAGTTCTTTGAATGTTTTCTCTTTATCTGGGTGATTCCTCACAGCCAGTGTATTGACGAACATACCGATCATATTTCTCAGATCGGCATGCGGCCTGCCGGCCACCGGTACTCCGACGACAATATCCTCCTGCCCGCTGTACTTGGATAAAAGAATATTGAATGCTGACAACAGAACCATATGGAGCGTCGCGCCCTCTTCTTTTGCCAATCCTCTTAGCCCTTCGGTCATTTCTTTATCTAAGGTGAAATGAACACTATCTCCTTCAAAACTTTGGATACTCGGCCGTTCATAATCATAAGGCAAGTGAAGAACCGGAACGGTTCCTTCGAACTGCTTCTTCCAATATGCTGCCTGTTTATCCAGGCTGCCTGATCGAAGGTATGCATTTTGCCACTGGGCAAAATCCTTATACTGAATCC
>NZ_JAWRXC010000127.1:0-292 GCF_046535225.1 Bacillus sp. SIMBA_031 | reverse complement strand
AGTCACGGCTGTCGGGGCGTACCGGCGGTGGTCTGGACCCGTGCGCGGCATTGCAGGTGGCGCTGCAGCTGGAGCCTGGCGAAAGCCGGGAGGTGGTATTCCGCCTGGGCGCCGCCCGGGACGCCCGCGCCGCTACCCGCTGCGTGCAGCAGTACCGGGGGTTGCAGGCCGCCATGGACGAGTTCGACAAGGTCAGCGCCTACTGGCGGCGCACACTGGACACCGTGCAGATCGAGACGCCAGAACCTGCACTGGATGTGCTGGCCAACGGCTGGTTGATGTACCAGGTGAT
>NZ_JAWRXC010000004.1:0-269992 GCF_046535225.1 Bacillus sp. SIMBA_031 | reverse complement strand
CAATCACCGATAAACTATCGGCAATTGGCTGTTTAAAAGGTGTTTTGACCCCTGTCTCAAAAACGGGGGGCAGTCCCTTCACGCCCGGCTTTTTTTCTTTAATTTCAGCAATGAAATCCTCATATGTTCCCCTTTATATACAAAAAATCTTTAACCAACTATTGACTCTTACGTTGCGTAATACTTTAGAGTAGCCATTAAGGAGGCGGCAAACGTGATGGGTATGAAAGTAAAAGAAGTAGCTGAACTGATTGGAGTAAGCATACGGACTCTCCATCATTACGATCAAATTGGATTATTGACTCCTCAGGAAACGACCGATTCCGGTTATCGGCTTTATTCTGAAGAGAATCTTGAACAGCTGCAGCAGATACTATTTTTCAAAGAGCTCGATTTCTCCTTAAAAGAGATTAAAGAAATCATTAATAGTCCTTCATTTAACCGAAGGGAGGCATTAATTTTACAAAAGAAAATGTTGATTGAGAAACGGAATAGAGTCGATAAGATGATTGAAACCATCGATAAATCAATCAAACATATGATGGGAGAGATTTGCATGACGAACAAAGAGCGGTTTGAGGGAATGAACTTCAATCATAATCTTTATGAGCAAGAAGCTCGCAAACGGTGGGGTGATCAACCTGTCGATAAGGTAAATATTAGATTGAAAAGCATGACTGATGGTGAGCAAAAAGATTTATCTGATAAGTGGACTGCAATGTTCAATAAATTTGCACTCCTTATTAACCAATCTCCCAAGTCCCCAGACGTACAAACAGCTATCAAAGAGTGGTTTGATTTTCTCAATGAAAATTTTGGTGAATATTCTTTTGATGCCTTTTACGGATTAGGTCAACTCTATATTGAAGATAAACGCTTCACTAAGAACATCGACCGGTATGGTGAAGGGCTGGCGAAGCTCATGAGTGATGCCATTACAATTTATATAGATCATCAAAAAAAGGGTGGTACCCATTAAAATCATTATCGAGGATACAATTAGGCAATACGAAACATTATTTTCAATGATTGAAAATAGAGAAGATTATTATCGGTATTCAATGATGAAACCTTTTGAAGATATGTGGAAAAAGATTAATGTTCCCTTAAAGGCAAAGGAACCTAACGGATATGATGTAATCATGGCTGCAAATATGCTGGGCTATCTGAGCATATTTGATACGGAAACCGGAAGAAAAGCATTAGAGAATCTAAAAGAAATTCAAGCTCTTCAAATTGCATATGGCACTTTAACTCATTGTGTAGAATTTATCAAACAAAACCGCTTAAAAATAAATGCTGATGAAATAAGGTTTGGGATGTATCTGGCCAATCAAAAAAAGCTTGAATTACATAGAGGGTATTGTGGATTCGGAGGAATTCCGGGATTTATTCAAGTTTCAATATTCCCCAATTCATATAACATACCGAGACTGCCTGCTGTAATCGCACATGAATTTCATCATAATATTCGTTTTTCGTATTTCAATTGGGACTATGGGAACGTAACGGTTGGGGATTACTTAATTATAGAGGGGCTGGCAGAATCGTTTGCCAAAGAACTTTACGGAGAAGCTCTATTAGGTCCCTGGGTTACTTCTTTTGAAAAAGAAGACTTAGAATACTCAAAAGAAATTATCAAAGACTCATTAAATGTGAAAGGGTTTGCTGAGGTCAACAGTTACATGTTTGGTGACACCTTTGCAGCCGAACAAGGTTATCAGCCTGTCGGCTTATCACCGTTTGCCGGTTATGCGGTTGGCTACCAAGCGGTGCAATCCTTCATGAAAGCCAACAATGTGGGCATTAGTGAGGCCACTTTACTTGGCACAGATGAGATACTAAGTAATAGCGGGTTGTTTCTTTAAGAATGAAGATTATTTTATCCCGTATTAAAGCGATGGAAGAGGGTTTTCTTTTCCCCTCTTTCCACGCTATAAATGATCATCCTATTTTTTCCGCAAGAAAACAACCTTCAAATAATTCCCTTCTTTAAACGCGGGAATCGTTTTGAAATCTTCCGGAAGCGTATATTCTTCCAAAATGTCGTAACGCTCATTTGTTTCTTTAAAGGCGGTCTCTATAAAGCCTTTAAATTTCTTCATATTGAAGGCGCTGCTGTTTGTCGAAGCGACGATGATGCCGTTTTTTGCAGTGATGGCGATCGTTTCCTTCAGCAGGTTTTTATAATCTTTCGCCGCGCTGAACGTCCGTTTTTTTGTGCGGGCGAAAGAAGGCGGATCAAGGATGATGAGGTCAAACTCCAGCCCTTTTTTTGCCGCATAGCCGAAGTATTTGAAAACATCCATAACCTTAATGTCATGCGCCTCATAATCAATTCCGTTGGCGCTGAACTGTTCAATCGTTTTTGCGAGACTGCGGTTGGCGACATCGACGCTGGTCGTTTTCTCAGCTCCGCCAAGCGCCGCCGCGATGGAAAATGCCCCCGTATAAGAGAACGTATTCAGCACCCGTCTGCCGTTTGCATACTTATCCCGAATCGCTTTGCGCACATGACGCTGGTCTAAGAAAATGCCCGTCATCGCCCCGTCGTTTAAATCCACCGCGTACTGTATGCCGTTTTCTTGAACAATGACCGGAAAATCTCCTCTTTCGCCTTTGACAAAATCGTCGTCTTCCACGTATTGCCCGGCCGTATCGAATCGTTTCTTTTCATAGATCGCTTTATAAGAAAGCTCCAGTCCGTCAATCGCCTCAATCATGCTGTCCTTATAAGTGTAAATGCCTTTACTGTACCATTGAATCAGCAGATAACCGTCATAAAAGTCAATCGTGACGCCGCCGATGCCGTCGCCCTCACCGTTGAAAAGCCGGAACGCCGTCGTATCGGGCGCCTTAAACAGATGGGCTCTCGCTTCAGCCGCTTTTTTCAGCTTGTCCAGAAAGAAACGTCCGTCGATCCGTTCATCTCTCGCGCGGGACAGCACCCAGCCGACTCCTTTATTCTGCAAGCCGTAATAGCCTTTTCCGATAAACTCACCCTTCTCGGATGTCACATCAAAAAGATCGCCCTCTGTTAAATGAGCCGAGCTTCCGGACAGAGCGTCTTTTTCAATCAGGGGGAATCCTTTTTTCAGCTTTCCGGCAAATGTATCTTTCACTGTAAGTAGCTTCATTGTGCATTCCTCTTTCGTTTTGCTTTCTCTTATCGTACCATAAAACATGATCAACACCGCATTGTCCCGAAAAATTCAAAACAGGGGGAAAACCATGACAGCCAAAAGAATCGACCATACAGGCATTATGGTCAAAGATATTGAAACATCCATCGCCTTTTATCAAGACGTTCTCGGTATGCAGTTAAAGGATCGTATCACTCATACGAACGGCATTATTGAACTTGCCTTTCTCGGCTTTCAAGAAGGGCCGGAGACAGAAATTGAGCTGATCCAGGGCTACAGCAGCGAGCTTCCCGCAGAAGGAAAAGTGCATCATGTCGCTTTATTAACTGAAGATATCGCGGCGGAGTTCACGCATGCGAAGCGTCAGGGCGCCGTATTTATCGATGAAGAAATCACAACGCTTCCGAACGGGTACCGCTACTTTTACATTGAAGGACCTGACGGCGAATGGATCGAATTTTTCCAGCGTTAAAAAAAAAACGGGCGAAGGCGCCCGTTTTTTTTATGTTTCTTCAGTGACGTTTTGTTCCGCCGCCCGTTCCTCTCTCCATTTTTGAAGATCCCAAATTCGGAAAAACGGATAATAGATGATAAATGTAATCAGGAGATTGATCAGCTGCATGACCGAACCGGAGATTTTCCCGCCCGTCGCCAAATAACCGGAAATCAGCGGCGGCATCGTCCACGGCACGGCGATTCCCGCCGGTTTTGCCACCATCCCCGTGCTCATCCCGATGTACGTCGCCGTAATGGTCAAGAGCGGCGCAATGATAAAGGGCACGATTAACAGCGGATTCATGACGAGCGGCATCCCGAAAATGATCGGTTCATTAATGTTAAAAATCGCGGGCCCGATGCCGAGACGGCCGAGCTGTTTCATCTGTTTGCTTCTGGAGCGCACAAGCATGGTCAGCACAAGGGCAAGCGTCGCTCCGCTTCCGCCGACATTAATCCATATTTGAAAGAACTGTGTCGTAAAAATGCTCGGCAGCGCCTCTCCCGCCTGAAAAGCCAAACGGTTGGCGTCCATCGCCCCGTACCAGATCGGCGACATGACGCCGCCGATAATGGACGCGCCGTGTATGCCGCACGACCAAAGCAGCATTTGCACGAATTCGGCGATAAGACTTCCGCCGAGACTCCCGCCCAGAATAGACAGCGGGGTGCCCAGCAGATCGCCTACGACATTGTGGAGGCTTTTAAAAGGAGTTATTTCAATAAACAGACGGGCCAGCCATACAAGCGTAATAACAATGAAACCGGGGATGAGCGCAACGAACGATTTGCTGACCGCAGGCGGCACTCCGTCAGGCATCTTAATGACGATATTTCTTTGTATGATAAACCGGTACACTTCCGTAGACAGCATTGCAATGATCATCGCGACAAACAGACCTTTGCTTCCGAGCAGCGAAATCGGAATGCCGCCTCCCACCATAATCTCTGTTGCCGAGCCGTCAGGAATAAACGGAATCTGATACGGCGTCGCCAATAAAAAGGCGGCAAGGGCAATGGCTCCCGACGACAGGGCATCCACCTCATAGCTTTCCGCAAGCCGGTAGGCAATCCCAAAGGCGGCGACAAGCGCCATAATGTCAAAGGACGCATTCACGGGATACCCGAGCTTTTCAACCCAATTTTCACCGAAAAGACCAGCCATAAAATCGGCATAACCGGGAATCGGAAGACTCGTCAGAATCAGAAAAACCGATCCGATGATGATAAGGGGCATAGTCAAAATAATGCCGTCCCGCAAAGCTCTTAAGTGCCTTTGGCCGGCGACTTTTCCGGCGACAGGCATGATTTTTTCTTCCATGACCCGATTGAACTTACTCATTTATCAAAAACCCCCTTTTTGAGTTCATTGCGCAGATGTCTTAAAGCATTTTCTCCATCATATTTTGGAAACGCTTACATTTGCATACAGAAATTTTCCTTATCCCTCAGGAAAAAAAGAATTCCGCACTGCCGATATATAAGGAAAAAGGGGGAATTGCAATGTATCACACCCTGAAACCGATAATGGCCGCGGCCTTGTGCGTCAGCCTGTTCTCCGCCGCGGCGCCCGCGCACGCCGAGACGCACGACCGGGACGTTATCGTGGTGTACAAAAATCAAAACGGCAAGGAATCCGCTATAGACAGCGGAGCGGATGTGGAACAGACCTATCAGCACCTCCCGGCAGTCGCCGTGTCAGCCGATTCACAAACGGTGAAAGACCTGAAACAGGACCCTGACATCTTATATGTAGAAGACAATGAATCTTTTCAGGCAGCAGGCGGTTCTGATATCCGCCCGTTATCAGCGGCCCAAAGCAGCAGTTACGCGCTGCCGCAATGGGATATAGAACCGACTCAGGTCAAGCAGGCGTGGAAAGAAGGCTTGACGGGAAAAAAGGTGAAAGTGGCTGTCATTGACAGCGGCATTTACCCTCATGATGACCTTTCCATTGCCGGAGGCTATTCCGCAGTCAGCTATACTTCCTCATACAAAGATGACAACGGACACGGGACGCATGTCGCCGGAATCATTGCGGCCAAACATGACGGATACGGCATTGACGGCATCGCGCCGGATGTCCGGTTATATGCGGTTAAAGCATTAGACAGAAAGGGTGCGGGGGATCTTAAAAGCCTTCTTAAAGCGATCGACTGGTCGATCGCCAACAAAATGGACATCATCAATATGAGTCTCGGAACTAACGCAGACAGCAAAATTCTTCACGACGCCGTAGACAAAGCATACAAAAAAGGAATCGTGATCGTAGCCGCCGCAGGAAACGACGGCAACAAAAAACCCGTCAATTATCCGGGCGCCTACAGCAGCGTAACAGCAGTCTCAGCGTCAACTGAAAAAAACGGGCTCGCGGCTTTTTCCACGACCGGAAAACAAATTGAATTTGCCGCACCCGGCACCAATATTACGAGCACGTATCTGAATCAAATGTACGCCGCGGCTGACGGCACATCTCAAGCCGCACCCCACGTCACCGGCATGTTCGCGCTGCTCAGGCAGAAATATCCCGAGGAAACAAATACACAGCTCCGGCAGCAGATGCAGCAAAACGTCAAAGATCTGGGCGCTCCCGGACGTGACAGCCGATTTGGGTACGGCCTGGTGCAATATCACGTAAAGCAAAAGAGCTTTGCCGAACGGGCCGTAATAAAAGCGGAAAAGACCAAAAAACAGGCAGATATCAATCAAGCAAAAACGGCCGTCAGCAAGCTGTCCAAGTCAAAGGGAAAAACCGCTCTCGAGTCCCGGATCAATAAAGTTCAGACGGCAAGAAATGTGACGGACGCAAGAGACAAAGTCCGGACTGCCGAAAAACAAAAGAAAAAAACCGCCGTCAATGCCGCACAAAGCGCCATTCGCAAATTACCGGCCGGTTCAGAGAAAAAAGGACTGCAAAAGCGGCTTAACGCTGTCAACTCAAGCCTTTTGAAAACAGCTGAGGCCAGCGTCAAGCAGGCGGAAAAAAAGACCTCTGAGGCCAACACCGCAAAAGCTCAAAAAGCAGTCAGCGAAATCCAGCCGGGAAAAGAAAAAACCGCTCTGGAAAAACGGCTTGGCCGGATAAAAGATAAACTCAACCGGCAGCAGGCTGGAGACAAAGTAAAAGCGGCGGAAAAAACCAAGACGAAAAAAGCAAAATCAGCGGCGCAAACAGCAGTCAGCCGATTGAAGCCGTCTGCCGAAAAGACCGGCCTGCAAAAACGCGTGCGTGCGATTCGGGTGAAATAATAAAAAAAACGCTTATGAGCCGGATAACGGCTTCACAAGCGTTTTCATCACACCTGCCTATTGGTTCATGGCCGAGCGGTCGATCGTGTTCCATTTCGTAAAGGACATATATCGGAAATAATGATCACGATACGGGTGCGAGGTGCCTGTATTCCAAGGCTTGTCGCTGCCGCAGAAATGGACGATGGCCGGTTCGGCACGTGTTTCTCTGTAACGGATACGGTCGATCAGTTCAGGAGGCGTTTTCTCGTTCATGATAATATGCGTCTGCGCGTTCCAGCGCGGATGCAGTTCATGCCATTGATCATATAAGATCGCGTTAAGCGCGTCCTGATCATGGAACACGAGAAAATCCTCCGAGCTGTTTTCGTTGATAAAATCAATCACCTTTTCGGAAATATTTTGTTTTCTCCAAGGTTCGAAATCTATAATCATAATACCGGAATTAAAATACTTGGCAGTGTCGCTGATATTCATTTTTTTCAGTCTTTCATGCTGTCCGGCGTCTTCTACCGCCGCAACTATTGCCGGGGAAATATCCAAATCCCATAAAACCGAAATATCTTCCATCACAATTGCATCGCAATCAATGTAAATCATCCGTTTTACGGACTCATCCTTAATTAAATCAGGGATGGAAATGCGGTAATAAGCCGCTTTTGTAATGTGGCTGCTTTCGACTGCATGCTTGTATTGATCAGCGTCTACTTCTAAAAATTCAAGCGGCGTTCCGAATGACATCGCAGTCTGTTCAAGCTTGTCCTTGTTTTCGGCAGTAATTCCGCCGTCGATCACATATAATTTGGCATTCCTTGTTTTATCCATATTCATCAATAAAGAAGCGAACATCCCACCCAAATGACGAGCATAATGATCATCTGCACATGATACGATATGCATTGTTTCATTCTTTCCCACTGATATTCATCTCCCTTTTTGTTGTACAAATGTCTTTCCCTTTTTTTAAAAAGTAAACCTTGATCTTATACATTTTTTCTGCGGGAATGTGCTGTAGGATTTGATATCTATTGGAGTCTCTGTTCAAATTCATTCTGATTCGGAATCAGGATTTCAGCCTGAATCACCGTCAGAATAGATCGCGCGGGAAAGTGAAAACACGTAAACATAAAAACAACCAGCCGGACTGCACATAAAAGCGGTCCGGCTGGTTGTGATGCGTCAATCGTTTAATCGACTTCTTTCTTAATCCCAAGCATCTTTTCGTCTAAATAATGGGCGATGTCCGCCGCTTCCTTCAGCTCGTCGGTCAGATGCTTTGGGACTTCGTTATTTAATTTGTAATAAATTTTATGTTCAAGGCTCGCCCAAAAATCCATGGCGATGGTGCGGATTTGAATTTCCGCCTTCACATATTCCACACGATTCGTCAAATAAACGGGAATTTCAATAATCAAATGCAGGCTGCGGTAGCCGTTCGGCTTCGGATGTTTGATATAATCCTTCACCTTTACGATCTTCAGGTCCTTATGCTGCTTTAAAACCTCAGCGACATTATAAATATCGGAAATAAAGGAACAGATAATCCTGACACCCGCAATATCATGAATATGCTCTTTCATTTCCTGCGTCGTCACATCGCAGCCTTTGCGCATCAGTTTATTGACGATACTCTCGAAACTTTTTACGCGTGATTTTGTATGCTCGATCGGGTTATGCCCGTGAATCAGATTATATTCCTGGCTGATGATAGAAAACTTCGTATCCAGCTCATCTAAAGCAAATTTATAAACTAATAATTCATTTTTCCAATCTTCCATGACCGTTTTCAAATCATCCATATGGGCTGTTGACAAGTCCATTTTTTTCATCTCCTTGCTTTGCTGTCCGTATATAAGACGTGTCAGTCCTCAGTCAGGTTCTTTACAAAATCGTGAAGATTATGTCATAAAAAAAAGCAAATGCCGGTTATGGCATTTGCCCTTTCATTTGATCAGCGGAAATAACTGATCAGGAGTCCGATTGAAAGCAGGAATCCGAAGAATGTATTGGTTTGCGCCGTTGATTTCATCGCAATAATCATGTTCATCGGCATTTCGTTTTTCACAAAGCCTTTCACGGCCTGAACGGGTTTCGGCACGCTCAGGAAGACCAAAAACAGCCACGGGCTTGTGTAACCCATGATGACAAGACCGACGATCCAGATGTAAGCGATGGCAAATGATGCGGCCAGTATCATGACGGCCCCTCTATGCCCCATCAAAATGGCCAGCGTTTTACGTCCGCCCTTTTTATCTTCCTCAATATCACGGATATTGTTGGACAGGTTAATCGCTCCGACCAAGATGGCGATCGGGATAGAAATCAAAATGCTCTGTTCATTAATTCTGCCTGTCTGAATGAAGAAAGAAATAAGGACAAATACAGAGCCCATGCAAATGCCGGAGAACAGTTCCCCGAACGGTGTATACGCAATCGGCAGCGGGCCGCCCGTATACAGATAGCCGATCAGCATGCCGGCAAGGCCGATAACCGCAAGCCACCAGCTGCTGCTCATGCAGATATAAACACCGAGCACGAGGGCAATCGCATAAGAGCCGAGCGCCAGCTGCAGAATTGTTTTCGGCTTCATGCCGTGGCGGACGATCGCTCCGCCGATACCGACGGAATCCTCCGTATCTAAACCGCGTTTAAAATCGTAATATTCATTGAATAAGTTCGTGGCGATCTGGATCCAAAGGCAGGAAAACAGCATGGCCAAAAACAGCAGGAAATCAACCTTTACGTAAAACATCGCCAATACGGTGCCGAGAAGTACGGGCACAAACGATGCCGTCAATGTATGAGGGCGGGTTAGCTGCCACAAAATGCGGCCCATGCTTTCTTTCTCGGGCGTCTTTTGGCTGCCCCCCATATTGTTTTGATTCATTTTCCTCTTCCTTTCTATTAAAAGGCTTTCACAGTCAGCCGATAACAGTAGTGTTGAATTGGGGTTTTCACGTTTCTGCTACCTTATCTATCATAATAATTTCTTCCTCATTTCACAAGATGCGGCGCTTTATCGGCTATCCTGCCGGAAACGGCTTTTCGCCCTTCTACATTGGGGTTCGGCACAAGCCTGCTTAAGAAAAAGCCGCCAAAATTTTTTTACCTCGTTTATATTTACGATAAGTTAAAAATCCCGCCTGAACAGCGCCTTTTTAGTATGATCATTTGCCAATTTATACATGCGTGTTTTCCATCCTTTTGTTCCCCATTCATTTTTAAGGAAATTTTAAGCTTAGGATATTAGACATATTTTGAAACTTTTTGTTAATCTAATCGTCATATACTGGTGTAATTATTGAATACGCGGGGAAGGAATTTTGAATATGATGCAAAAATTAAAACGTGCTTATGAAAATACATTGATCAAATGGACGTTTCATACGGGCTTTTATTTTCTGATATTAGTATTGCTCTTTTGGATGTATGGATTTCATACAGCGAATACCGGCACTTATATTTACAACGATTTCTAATCGGGGAGGATAACTATGAAACTACTTGATGCTATAAAAACATACGCAGACGCCAAGCCGCAGGCCGAAGCGTTTCGTTCCTTAGATCATTCCCTCACTTACGGGGAATTATGGGATTTGTCGGAGCGGGTTGCGTCCGGCATTCAAAAACATACAGCTGACGGTTCGAAAGCGCCTGTCCTGGTTTACGGACATATGGAGCCGAATATGATCGTTTCTTTCTTAGGAAGCGTCAAAGCGGGCCGCCCTTACATCCCTGTCGATGTTTCCATTCCGGCGGAGCGGATCGTCAAAATCATTGAAAGCTCAGGCGCAGAGCTGCTTATCAGCGTATCGGGCGATGCAGTCGATACGGGAAGCAATCTGATTAAAACCGTTACGCCCGAAGAGCTTGCAGCTGACGGAGATGCAGACCTCAGCCGTGAGAACTGGGTAAAAGAGCTGGACACGTTTTACATTATTTACACGTCCGGCAGCACGGGAAATCCGAAGGGCGTGCAGATATCGGCTGATAACCTGCAAAGCTTCACTGACTGGATCTGCAGGGATTTTCCTGTGGGCGAGGGTAAGACTTTCTTAAACCAAGCGCCGTTTTCTTTTGATTTATCTGTCATGGACATTTTCCCTTCGCTTCAAACGGGAGGTACGCTGCACTGCGTAACGAAAGACAAAATCAATAAACCGAAAGTACTATTTGAAGAATTGGAGAAATCCAAACTGAACGTCTGGACATCGACGCCGTCTTTCGTCCAAATGTGTCTGATGGACCCCGGCTTTACGCAGGAGCTCCTGCCTGAGGCAGAAGTATTTATGTTTTGCGGAGAAGCGCTTCCGGCTGCCGTGGCACAGGAACTGTTAAACCGTTTTCCGAAGGCGCGCGTATTCAATACATACGGCCCGACTGAAACAACGGTTGCCGTCACCTCCGTTGAAATTACGCAGCAGATCATCGATGAACATGAATCTCTGCCTGTCGGTTTTGCAAAACCCGATATGGATATCTTCATCATGGATGAAAACGGGAATAAGCTTCCGGACGGAGAAAAAGGGGAAATCATCATCGCGGGCCCGAGCGTGAGCAAAGGCTATCTCGGAGAGCCTTCTCTGACGGAAAAAGCGTTTTTCCCGATCGACGGCCAGTGGGCATATCACACGGGTGATGCCGGTTATGTTCAGGATGGTCAGATTTTCTGCCAAGGACGCCTTGATTTCCAGATTAAGCTTCACGGCTACCGCATGGAGCTGGAGGAAATCGAAGTACATGTAAGGCAGTCTCAATATGTGCGCACGGCGGTTGTCATCCCGTATCAGCCTAACGGACCTGTCGAATATTTAATTGCCGCCATCGTGCCTGAAAAACACGATTTTGAAAAAGAATTCCAGCTGACAAGCGCCATTAAGAAAGAACTGGCCGCTTCGCTTCCGGCCTACATGATTCCGAGAAAATTCATTTATCAGGATCACATTCAAATGACTGCGAACGGAAAAATCGACCGTAAACGCATTGGCGAAGAGGTTCTTGTATGACGCCTTACAGCTCGTTTTTCTTCTTTATCTTACTTGGAATCCTTCTTTTGCCGACGATTATTTTAGGGCTGAACGGCAAGAGATTCCAAGGATACAACATGTTTATATCCATCATCGTATTGGCTTTGATTTTCGCGCATGATCTGCACGGCGTGATCGCACTATGTATCTTTACGCTGTGGCAGGTGCTTTTAATCAGGGGTTATCTCGCTTACAGACTGAAAGCCAACAGCGGCTTTGTCTTCAGTATGGCCGTAATCGCGTCCATTTTACCCCTGTTTTTATCTAAATTATGGCCGTTTTTCTTTCCGCCGGCGCCTCATCACCCGGTTCATAACCTGATCAGTTTCTTAGGAATTTCTTATTTGACATTTAAAGGCGTCCAGCTGATCATGGAAACGAGAGACGGACTGATTAAAGAAAAAATGCCGCTTCACCGCCTTTTGTACTTTATTATGTTTTTCCCGACCATTTCTTCCGGTCCGATCGACAGATACCGCAGATTTGCCAAGGACGAACAGAAAGTATGGACAAAGGGTGAATACGCTGATTTACTGTATACCGGCATTCATAAAATTTTTATCGGTTTCTTATACAAATTCATTATCGGATATGCGATTAACACGTATTTCATTATGAATCTGTCTCATATCACCCACAGCAAACTGTGGGGTAATGTGCTGTACATGTACGGATACAGCTTGTACCTGTTTTTTGATTTTGCGGGTTACACGATGTTTGCCGTCGGTGTAAGCTATATCATGGGTATCAAATCTCCGGAAAACTTTAATAAGCCGTTTATCAGCAAAAACATTAAAGACTTCTGGAACCGCTGGCACATGTCCTTATCCTTCTGGTTCAGAGACTACGTATTTATGCGCTTTGTTTTCTGGATGACAAAGAAAAAATGGATAAAGAACCGGATGGCCGTCTCGAACATCGGGTATTTCCTGCTGTTCATGCTGATGGGCGTCTGGCACGGACTCGCCCTGCAATATATTGTATACGGCCTGTACCACGCCGTATTAATGACCGGGTATAACTTTTTTGAGAAATGGAATAAGAAATACAAATGGCTGCCCGCCAATCGTTTTACGGCCTTTTTAGCCATCGTCATCACATTCCATTTCGTATGTTTCGGATTTTATATTTTCTCAGGAAAACCATTTCATCACTAAAGGAGATTGAAAACACATGGAATTTAAACAGGAAGTATTAGACGTATTAGCTGAAGTTTGTCAGGAGGACGCTGTGAAAGAAAATCCTGATATTGAAATCTTTGAAGAAGGACTGCTTGATTCTTTCGGAACTGTAGAACTGCTTGTCGCCATCGAAAACCGCTTCGGCATTACAGTGCCGATCACTGAATTTGACCGTGACGAGTGGAATACGCCAAACAACATTGTAAACAAACTGACTGAGTTGAAGTAAATGAAAAAGCGTTTCTTTGGACCAATTATTTTAGCGTTCGTCCTGTTTGTCGGAGCTATCGCAGTTCCGGCTTCATGGCTTACGCGCTTCATTCCTGAAAAACGTGTCGAAGAGTCGGCGGCAGCCTTAAATCCGAATATGTTCCAGGGGCTCTATCTGCAAAATAAAATGTTCGAAGACTCGAAGTATATGCCGATTTTCGGTTCTTCCGAGCTTTCAAGACTGGATGAGTTTCACCCGTCCAACTATTTCCAAGTGAACAACCAAGGCTTTACGCCTTATCTTGTCGGAAAAGGCGGGGACCAATCCTTGATACACGCCGTAAACTTTGCGGCGCATTATCAGCAGCTGAAGGGCAAAAAGCTGGTATTCATTGTTTCTCCGCAATGGTTTATCAAAAAAGGTTCTGATGAACAGCACTTTGCGCCGAATTTTTCATCACTTCAGGCATTGGATTTAGCATTTAATAACCAGATTGATCCCGCGGTCAAAAAGAACATGATGAAGCGCATGCTCCGTTTTAAAGTCGTTCAGCATGATGCCGTCCTTTCTGAATTATACAAGGGAATGGTCAACGGACAATCATGGAAAGTGAAAGCGGTCATGCCGGCTGCCAAAGCTTATTATTCTCTGCTTGAGAAAAAAGATCTTTATTATTCAATGAGAGAAACCAAGGGCCCTGAACGGACGATCTCTGAAAACCTGAAAGGGAAATCGTGGTCAGAGTTAAAAACAGCTGCCGCTCAATTAGGAGAACGGAGCTCCAAGTCCAATCCTTTCTATATCGATGACGCTTCTTATAAAAAGATTAAGAAGAAAGTAAAGAGAGTGAAAGGAATCAACAAAGGAAGAACATACGCCAAATCAGTCGAATATCACGACTTTGCGGATATGCTGGACATTCTGAAAGATGCCGGCGCTGAGCCGATGTTCGTGGTTATTCCGGTCAACGGAAAATGGTATGACTACACCGGCTTCCCGAAAAAAGGCCGGACTGATTACTACAAAAAAGTCACTAAGCAAATTAAAGCGAAAGGCTTTCAGGTTGCCGACTTATCCGGGCACGAATATGATCCGTACTTTATGAAAGACACCATCCATATCGCCTGGAAGGGCTGGGTGTACGTCGATAAAGCAATGGAGCAGTTTTACAAAAACGGCAAGGTGACGGTTCACTGAGCACGGTGATGACAGAATACGTAAAAACGAACACGCAGGGGGCATTCTCTCCCCTGCTTTTTATGTGATTTGATTTTTTCACAAATTTGAGGAAAACTATTGCGAATATTTGTTGAAGGTATACAATAGAATATAAATTATTTTCAAATAAGTTTGACAATAACACCAATAGGGAGACAGAACATTATGAAACAAGATATTCGTGTTGAATTGACTTCAGCCAAAAAACCGAAACCGGACCCCCATGACCTTGCGTTCGGCAGAATTTTCACCGACCATATGTTTGTTATGGATTACGATGCCGATCAAGGCTGGTACGATCCGAGAATTATCCCTTATCAGTCCATCTCAATGGACCCTGCGGCCATGGTTTATCATTACGGCCAAACCGTTTTTGAAGGGCTTAAAGCGTATGTAACGAAGGATCAGGAAGTGCTTCTGTTCAGACCGGAGAAAAATATGGAGCGCCTGAACCAGTCAAATGACCGCCTTTGCATCCCGCTCATTGATGAAGAGCTTGTTCTTGAAGGCCTGAAACAGCTCGTAGCCATCGACAAAGACTGGATTCCGAAAGCGGAAGGCACTTCCCTTTATATCCGTCCGTTTATTATTGCGACTGAGCCTTTCCTCGGTGTAGCGGCATCCCATACGTACAAGCTGTTTATCATTCTTTCCCCGGTCGGCTCTTATTACAAAGAAGGCATTAAACCGGTAAAAATCGCCGTGGAAAACGAATTCGTGCGCGCCGTCAAAGGCGGCACCGGAAACGCGAAAACCGCCGGCAACTACGCATCAAGCCTGAAAGCGCAGCAGGTTGCGGAAGAGAAGGGGTTTTCCCAAGTTTTATGGCTTGACGGCATTGAGAAAAAATACATCGAAGAAGTCGGCAGCATGAACATCTTCTTCAAAATCAGCGGCGAAATCGTGACGCCGGAGCTGAACGGAAGCATTCTTGAAGGAATTACGAGAAATTCCGTCATCACCCTTCTCAAACATTGGGGGCTGACTGTGTCTGAGCGAAAGATTTCGATCGATGAAATCATTCAGGCGCATCGTGACGGCCGATTGGAAGAAACATTCGGAACCGGTACGGCGGCGGTCATTTCTCCGGTCGGCGAACTGATCTGGAATGATGAAAGTCTTGTCATCGGCAGCGGTGAAACCGGAGAGATCTCGAAGAAATTGTACGATACCATTACAGGCATTCAAAAAGGCGCGGAAGCCGACGTGTTCGGCTGGACGACAGAAGTCGCCTCACTAAGCGAATCAAAATAAGCAAAAAACCCGGAAGCGAATCCGGGTTTTTTTTACTGCTCTTATGCTTCAATCGACTTAAAGAAATGAGGCAGATGTTCTTTGTGGGCCTCAAGCATTTCATCCAGAATGGCCTTTGCCACGGAGTCTGACGGGACGAGAGGGTTGATCGTCATCGCAAGTAGCGCCGTTTGATAATCTCCCGTGACGGCTGCTTCAGCGGCGACGCGCTCAAATGATTTGATTTGCTGGACGAGTCCGCGGACAGACACCGGCAGATCACCGACGGCGATCGGTTTCGGACCGTCTTTCGTCATGACACAGTTCACTTCGACCGCTGAGTCATTCGGAATGCTGGCGATCGCGCCGTTGTTTATTGTATTGACGGGCTGGATATCATGTTTGTCGTTATAGATGGAGCTGATCAGGTTGCAGGCCGCGTCACTGTAGTACGCTCCGCCCCGTTTTTCAAGCTGCGGCGGTTTGATGGCGAGATTCGGATCTTTGTACAGTTCGAACAGTTCTTTCTCAACCTTCTGTACAACCTCGGCGCGTGTGCCCTCCGTCTGTGACGCTTCTATTTCATGCTCGAGCATTTCTTTCGTTTTGAAATAATAGCGGTGGTAGCCGCAAGGAATCAGATCGAGCGCCTTCAGGAATTCAGGCTCCCATTCCGCGCCTGAAATATTTTTCATCGTCATGGCGTTTTCCGGGTCTCCCATGGCTTCAATGACTTGATCTTTCACGCTGACGCCGTCTAAGAAAACATCTAATCCGAAGACCATGTGATTCAGCCCGGCAAATTGCACTTCGATCCGGCTGACATCCACATCCAATGCTTTTGCGACGCCCATTTTAATGCCGATCGGCACATTGCAGAGGCCGACGACTTTTGTGAGATTCGAGTAGCGGAGCAAGGCCTCGGTAACCATGCCGGCAGGGTTTGTGAAATTCACGAGCCATGCATTCGGACAAAGCTCTTCGATGTCTTTCGCGATTTCCAGAATAACCGGGATGGTGCGCAGCCCTTTGAATAAACCGCCTGGACCGTTTGTCTCCTGTCCGATTACGCCGTATTTTAACGGAATCCGTTCGTCTTTGGCGCGGGCCTCAAGAAGGCCGACGCGGAATTGAGTCGTTACGAAATCCGCATCCTTCAAGGCTTCTCTCCGATCAAGCGTCAGGTGAATCTCTATCGGAACACCCGCTTTTTCGACCATGCGTTTTGCAAGCGTGCCGACGATATTGAGTTTTTTCTCGCCTTCAGGAATGTCGACGAGCCATAATTCTCTGACAGGCAGTTCTTCATAGCGCTTAATGATGCCTTCCACAAGCTCCGGTGTATAGCTTGAACCTCCGCCGATCGTTACAATTTTAATTCCTTTTGTCATATTTTTGCTCCCCCTTGCAGACTCACTTTTTCGTAAATCTCAACTAACTCAGCGGCCAAGTCTTTCACGGTCATGGCATTCATTAAATGATCTTGCGCATGCACCATCAAAAGCGTCATGTCTGTTTTTTCTCCGCCGGCTTCATTTTGGATCAATTCTGTCTGATAATGATGGGCTTCGGTCAGTTCCCTTGCGGCTTCCTGAAGCTTTTCTTCCGCCATGGCTCTGTCCCCCCGCTTTGCGGCGGCAATGGCTTCCATTGATGCACTTCTGCCGTTGCCGCCATGCAGGATGATCTGAAAAATGGTCTGTTCCATTTTTTCATTCATGTGTTTCACTCCCTTTCTCTACAGCACGGCTTTTTCGTCTCCCTGTACGGCTGGCGCCTGCGATTGTTCAAGTTCGTTTTCTTCTTTCAGCTTTTGCGAATCCCACATTCTGAAGAACGGATAGTACACGATAAAGGCTGTGATGATATTAATCGCCTGCATGACAGCCCCTGATATTTTTCCGCCCGTGGCAAGATAGCCGGAGAAAATCGGCGGCATCGTCCATGGGACGGCAATGCCGGCAGGTTTGGCGACGAGGCCGGTGCTCATGCCGATATAGGTAAAGACCAGTGTGACAAGCGGTGTGATAATGAACGGAATGAGAAGCATCGGGTTCATGACGATCGGCATTCCGAAAATAATCGGCTCATTAATATTAAAGACGGCCGGCCCGATGGCGAGTTTCCCAAGCTGCTTCATCTGCTTGCTTCGCGAACGGAGAAACATGGTGACCACGAGCGCCAGTGTCGCGCCGCTTCCGCCGATGTTGATCCAGATTTCAAAAAACTGCTGGGTGAAAATATTCGGAAGCGCATCGCCCGCCTGAAACGCAATCCGGTTGGCATCCATCGCTCCGAACCAGATCGGCGCCATGACGCCGCCGACTATGTTCGCCCCGTGTAATCCGCACGCCCACAAGAGCATTTGAACCGCTTCGGCTATCAGGCTTCCGCCGAGACTTCCCCCAAGAATCGAGAGCGGCGTCCCCAGTACAACGCTTACAATGTTATGAAGGCTTTCAAACGGCGTCGCTTCGACAATTAAACGCGCGCCCCAGATCAGAAAGATGACGGCAAAGCCGGGAATTAAAGCGACAAATGATTTGCTGACCGCCGGAGGCACGCCGTCCGGCATTTTGAAGACGAAATTCCGCTGGATGATCAGGCGGTAAATTTCCGTCGACAGCATGGCGATGATCATCGCGACAAACAGCCCTTTGCTTCCCATGAGAGACAGCGGGATGCCGCCGCCCACCATGATTTCCTCTTTGGCGCCGGAAGGCAGAAACGGAACTTTGTACGGCGTTGCCAAGAGAAACGCCGCCAAAGATATCGCACCGGCCGATAAAGCGTCCACCCCGTATTTTTCGGCCAGGCGGTAGGCGATTCCGAAAGCGGCGACAAGACCCATGATTTCAAAGGTCGCATCAACCGGATATTGCAGTTTTTGAGACCAGGCGCTTCCGAACGTCTTTGCCATGAAATCCGCATATCCCGGAATCGGCAGGTTGCCGATGATCAGAAAAAACGAACCGATGATGATAAGCGGCATGGTGAGGATGATCCCGTCACGCAATGCTTGCAGATGCCGCTGGGAGGCAATTTTTCCGGCAATGGGCATGACTTTCTCTTCTAAAAACTGGTTCACCTTATTCACACGGCCCGCCCCTTTCTACGATGCGTTTCCGAGCTGTTCCGCTGATTTCAGAACCTCCGCTCCGTTGCACGTGCCGTAATGGACGGTATTGATGACTTCAACCGGCACTCCTTTTGATTCACCCAATTTTTTCAGCTGCGGAAGCAAATAACGGACTTGAGGCCCAAGCAGCAATACGTCCGCTTTATCAATATGCTGGTTGACTGAATCGCCTGACACCGCCCAGATTTTATATTCTTTTCCTTGTTCCTGCGCGCTTTTTTCCATCTTGGTGACGAGTAAGCTTGTTGACATCCCTGCTGCGCAAACGAGTAATATATTCATGTAAAAGACCTCCTGAAAGTTTGATATTTTGTATGTCTCGATGTTAGTACCATCATATTATGAAATCGCTTTCATAACTACTCAGGCTTTTTCCGCTGCTAACGGAAAAAAGGTGTATCCCGGTCTTTCTCTGATCGTTTGTCTCTGAATACTCGTAAAACCTCCTGATAGGTTGTGCATTTTAAGAGACGGCTTACCGCGGCCGGATCATCTAACATCCCGCCGAGCCATTTGTACATATGCTGGAGGTCGGCTTTGCTTTCTTTCTCGACGCAGAGCAGGCAGACAAATTGGACACGCTTATCCGCCCAGTCAATCGGCTTCTTCAGCGTGCATACCGCCCAAAACGTCGTGTCTGTCTGCGGAACGAGCGGGTGCGGAATCGCCGTAAGATTGCCGAAACTCGTAGGAGAAATCGCTTCCCTTTCAAAAATAGAATCGGTCAGAGAATCAGAAGCGAGGCCGGCTTCTGCAACCTGCTGTCCGAGAAAACGGATGACGTCCTCCTTCGTCTCCAGATCCTGCTGCAAAAATACCAGCTCCGGTTTCAGAAAGTTCAATTGTTCCCGCTTTTCTTCCAGCATGGCGTCGATTTTTGTAAAATCCCCGCCGCCCAACAGCGTCTGAACCTTTAATACGGGAACGGGCAGGTCTTTTTTGATCGGCACTGTGCTGACCACAAAATCAATCGACTCAAAGGAAAGCTGGTCAAGGCTGCAGTAATCAGCCGTTCCGACGATTTCAAGACGCTTTGCGAACCGGGAACGGAGCTTTTCTCTTAAAAGCTGTGCGCTGCCGGCGCCGGACGCACAGACAATCAGACAGCGCTTAGGCGGCCGTTCCGTCTTTCTCCTTTCAATGGCGGCTCCGAAATGAAGCGCCAAATATCCGATCTCATTCTCATGAATATCAATGCCGGTTTGCTCCTTGATCACGATTCCCGCAATCACTCCCGCTTCAAATGCGAGCGGATAATTTTCCTTTATGGCGGAGAGCATCGGGTTTCTCAGGTTCATTCCGTACCGGTTTCGGTTAATCGCCGGCTTGATGTGGAGCGCAAGACCCGCTTTCAGCTCATTGTCGTCCGTGATTCCGAGCTTCAGCTCCCGCTCAATGGCTTCAATCATGGCCTCCGTCAAACGGCTTGTTTCTCCGTCTATCAGCCTTGTAAGCTCTTTTCCTTCCAGTTGTGACTGGGTCATGCGCTTTGTCCCGAGCAGGTGAATGGCGATATAGGCGGTTTCCTGTTCGGGAAAGGTGACCGAAAGCGCAGATTCAAGCTCTTTTACGATGGCTTCCGCTGACTGATATTCTGTTTCAAGCTTAATATCATGAAGATCTTCCGGAATGAGAGATACATAGTTTTCTGTCCGGATTCGTTTGCAGGCAATGGCGATATGGATGATGAGATTGTTCAGGCCGAAGAAAGAAAGCGGGATCTTATGGTTTCGAACCTGCTTCATAATGGCTGTGCGGATCACATGAATGTCGTCTTTCGGCAGAATACCGGCCTTTTCACTCAGGAGATCAGGCTCAGGCTCGCGGTCGTCCACTAAGTATTCGGCCATACAATAACGGAGGCGGAGCTCTTCGCCGCGCAGCTTAAAGCCGTAGTTCGGCCTTGTTTCCAAAATGATGTCATAGGGGCGGAGCCGTTTTTTGACTTCTTTTAAATCAGATTGAAGTGTGGATTTACTGATGAACAGTTCTTCCGCCAAGTCATCCAGCTTGAGGTAGCCGTCGGTCAGAAGCATTCTTTTCATAAGGTAATCTATCCGTTCATCGGGAAAAATCGGCACGGTGCTGTTCTGCTGGAAATTGTCCTGAAGCCAGTTTTTAAACGGCTGTTCATTCCGGATCAGCAGCTTATAGCCGCTCCCTCTGACAGATTGAATGGATGCGCCGTGTTTTTCTACAATGGTTTGCAGTTCCTTTATGTCATTGCGGACCGTCCGTGTCGTTACCTTTACATTTGCAGCGATGACTGAGCTTGTAACCGGTGTTTCAGCAGCTAAAAGCAAGCGCAGAAGTTCACGAAGCCGCCCATGAAGCATGAGAAAAACCTCCTATCAGATCAGATGCAGACGTGAAAAATGGGCAAAAAGAATGAGGAAGGGGTAAATGTATGTAAATTCTATAATGGGAAGGATTTCAAGTCAATGCGGCAATCCGATGCCAAGCCCGTAAAAAAACAGCCGGATCAGCCGGCTGTTCGGGATGCGGACATGCGGTTCCGCTTAGATGCCTTCCGTTCTTTTATGATTTTTCTGATGATCGGATAGATGACGGGCGCCCATTTGATAATCGTTTTGAAAAATTTTTTCAATGTCTGAATCCCCTTTCTTTTACCTTGTCTTTCCCCTGTTATCAGCGTTTATAAACATGGTCAGCGTGAGACATACCGGTTCCCCGTCACCCAATAGCGCCACGGATAATCCCGGGCTTCTCCGCTGTTGTCAATCCCGATTCTCGGGCCTGTTGATATATGTTCAGGCGTAAAGCCCTCGGTAATATACAGCGGCGGTTCCGTGATCATGCCGCCGTAGTCGTTCATTGAAATGCCCATCGCCTTCGTCAGTTTTCCCGGGCCGTTTGTCCACTCTCTCGGGGGTCTGCCCGGTCTCCTGCTCTCCATCAGGAACTGTCCTTCATGAGGCTCCGCCGCCCTGATTAACACGGCCTGCGGAATGCCGATGTCCGCGGCGACGACGTTCATTAATGTATGAGTGTGCATGACGTATGTATAAATGCGGCCCGCCTCATGGAACATAATTTCCGTCCGTTTCGTGCGCCGGTTGCCGAAGCTGTGCGCCGCCCGGTCATCCGCTCCCATATAAGCTTCCGTTTCCACGATAAAACCTGAAGCCGTTCCCTCGTCCGTCTCCTTCACCAAGAGACAGCCGAGCAATAAAGGGGCAAGCTCCACTGACGATCTCTGGTAAAATTCAATCGGCAAAGGCTTTCCTTCTCCCGCCATTTGCCTCCCTCCTTTCTGAATATAGCTATTTCCTCTTTCACGTTTTTCACTTCTTTTTTACAATATAAACATGAGAGAAAAAAAGGACATCATTGTTGAACGCTCTATTGCGTTTTGAAAATCGGCTCGGTATAATATGATGGTTCAAATGAAAATGATTCTCATATTCAATAAATACCGGACAATGATCATAAAAGTAGGTGAATTGATTTTTGAGCGATTCTGTCACGTCCGCAAACCGTCTGATCAGCATCTTAAAAAACGGGGTTTTCTTCCTGATCGCGGTGATCGGGCTGCTTGTATCTATTTTTTTCGCCGTCTCATTCGGCGCGAAAGACATTACTTTACATACGGTTTGGTCGGCTGTTGCTGATTACAATCCGAACATAACGGGCCAGCAGATCATTCATGAATTGCGTCTTCCGAGGGTGCTCGGGGCGGCCGTTACAGGAGCCGCTTTTGCCGCAGCCGGCGCCCTCATGCAGGGTGTCACGAGAAATCCGCTTGCCGATTCGGGTGTCTTAGGCGTAAACGCGGGCGCCATGTTTGTTGTTGCGCTCAGTTTTGCTTTTTTCCCTCATTTGTCATACGCCCTGCTGATGGTGATGTCATTTTTGGGAGCACTGGCAAGCACCGGCTTGATTTTCTTTATCAGTGCGGCGGGAAAAGGCAGCATGACACCTTTAAAGGTGACGCTTGCCGGGGCGGTCGTGGCCGCTCTTTTACATTCACTCAGTACCGGTGTGGCGATTTATTACGATTTAAGCCAGGATTTGGCCTTCTGGTACGCCGGCGGGGTGTCAGGGATCAAGTGGGCTCATTTACAAGTCCTTGTTCCCGTGATTGCGGTCTTCATCATTCTCGCGACATTCATGGGCCGGTCCGTCACCCTTCTCTCAATGGGAAATGACGTGGCGGCGAATTTAGGGGTGAACACGGCTCTGACGCGTGCCGCCGGATTAATGATCGCCGTCGTTCTTGCCGGTGTGTCTGTTTCCGCTGCCGGCGCGATCGGCTTCGTCGGGCTGGTCATTCCCCATATCGCGCGAAAGATCGTCGGCGTTACGTACAGGCTGATTATTCCGATGTCCGCGTTACTCGGCGCGATTCTATTGATTTTGGCTGACCTGGCCTCACGCACGGTCAGTCCCCCGAGGGAATTGGCGATAGGCATTATGGTCGCACTTGTCGGTGTCCCTTTCTTTCTTTATATTGCCCGCAAGGAAGGGAGAGACTTATAAATGAAAGTGCAGAAAGAAACAAAAAAAGCGGCGGCGGCAGGACTCATTCTGCTGGTCATCGCCGTTTGCATGATTCTGATCGGGCTGCATACGGGCTCATTCCGGCTTTCTCCTCTCACGGTGGGAAAAACGCTGTTCGGATACGGCACGTTTCAAAGCACAACCGTTTTATTCGATTACCGGCTTCCCCGGATTCTGGTGACGATGCTGGCCGGCATCGGTTTAGGAGTGTCGGGCGCTATTTTGCAGGGTGTATCCCGAAATCCGCTTGCCGATCCGGGCATTCTCGGACTGCATGCCGGCGCTTCCTTCGGTTTGATGATGTATATCACATTCTTTCATTCCTTGGAGGCGCAGGCGTCGATGTTCATCCCGCTGTTTACGTTTGCGGGCGGAACACTCGCCGCCCTGCTGATCGTAGTGCTTACGTACGACAGGCTGAACGGTTTTTTAACGATCCGCATGCTGTTAGTCGGGATCGCCGTTTCCGCGGGCTTCAGCGCCGTTACATTGTTTATGTCGCTGCGCCTGAATGAAGAAACTTATACATTCGCTTCCCGCTGGCTGGTGGGAAACGTCTGGGGCAGGGATTGGATTCACGTGTGGTCGCTATGGCCCTGGATCGGCATTCTCGCACCGCTTGCATGGCTGAACGCCCGGTCTTTGAATATTTTAATGCTCGGTGACCAGGCAGCCGCGGGGCTCGGCGCACACGTGCAGAGAAAAAGGATCATGCTGATCGCCATAGCGGTCGGCTTGTCCTGCGCGAGCGTTGCGATGGCCGGGGGAATCGGCTTTATCGGCTTTGCCGCCCCTCACTTGGCAAGACGGCTCGTCGGCACCATGCATCAGCATATTATTCCGATTGCAGGATTAATCGGACTTGTCATTCTTGTCGCGGCAGACACTATCGGCCGGTCTTTGTTTCAGCCGAACGCCATTCCGGCCGGCGTGGTTGCTGCAGCCATCGGCGCGCCGTATTTTCTCTATCTCGTCATGAAAATCAAATCATAAAACAAGGAGTATTCCCATGAAAAAAATAATTGCGCTCATCAGTTTCATGTGTATTTTCTTATTGGCTGCCTGCCAATCTGATTCAACACAGCCGGAGTCAAAAAAGAAATCCGGCGATCATAAAATCGCTTCGATGTCCATTCACCTGACAAATGATCTGCTGGCTCTCGGCGTTACACCTGCCGGTTCCGTCGTGGGCGGAGAATTAAAAGATTTTCTCCCTCATGTGAAAAATCAGCTGAAAGACACGAAAAAACTCGGACCTGCCTCAGACCCGGATATGGAAGCTTTACTTGAGCTGAATCCAGACAACATTTATCTTGATAAAGAATTTGCGGGAAAAGATGTGTCAAAATACAAGAAAATCGGAAACACACACGTTTTCGACCTTGATAAAGGCACTTGGCGCGATCATTTAAAAGACATCGGAAAAATCGTCAACCGTGAAAAAGAAGCGAAAACATTTATTCAAGATTACGAAGATGAAACAAAACAAGTCAGATCCATGATGAATAAGGAATTAGGGAAAAACGCCAAGGTCATGGCGATCCGCGTGAACGCAAAAGAGCTTCGCGTCTTCAGCACACGCCGCCCGATGGGACCGATTCTGTTTGACGATCTGAAGCTGAAACCGGCTGATGGCATTAAAGAAATGAACACTTCCCGCCCTTATGAAGTCATTTCTCAAGAAGTGCTGCCTGATTACAACGCAGATGCGATTTTCGTCGTCGTTAACAGAGACGACAAGTCACAGCAAGCCTATAAAGAATTGCAAAAAAGCGCTGTATGGAAAGGGCTGAAGGCCGTGAAAGCAAACCACGTCTATAAAATTGCCGATCAGCCTTGGCTTGATTATTCAGCACTGGGAAATAAATTAGCAATGGATGAAGCGAAAAAACTGTTCCAAAAATAAACATGAGCCGGTTTTGCAAAAAGTGCAAGACCGGCTTTTTTTATATTGTCGTTTACTTATATAAACATCTGCTTATATAATAGTGTGAAAAAGGAGTGAGCGCATGGAACGGCGGCATCATGCTTTAAGTTCCGAAGGGATCAGCCAGTGCCTCAAGCTTCTAAGCGACCGGACGAGGCTTTTGATGCTGAAGCTTCTGGAGGATAAGGAATATTGTGTCTGCGAGCTGACGGCTATTTTTGATATAAGTCAGCCCGGCATCAGCCAGCACTTGCGGAAATTAAAGAACGCCGGCCTTGTGCGGGAGAGACGCGAGGGCCAGTGGCGGTACTATGCCTTTCATCCGTCCGGTCCGGAATACGCGCTGATTTGCTCGATTCTGCAGCAGATAGATGAAAAGGACGAAGTTTTACAGACATTGCGGCAAAAAGAAGTCACTGTTACATGCCGGTAAGGGGGATATATTCTTGGGAGTTGCGGTTTTATCAGCGCTGATTTTTGTGCTGACACTTGTGTTTGTCATATGGCAGCCGAAACATGTATCAATCGGCTGGTCTGCCTGCGGCGGAGCGGTCCTCGCTTTGATCGCCGGAGCAGTCAGCCTGCACGATATCGCGGAAGTGACGGGAATCGTCTGGAATGCGACACTTGCCTTTATCGCCATTATTATCATTTCATTGATTCTTGACAGTATCGGTTTTTTTGAGTGGGCCGCGCTGCATATGGCCATGGCGGCCAAAGGCAGCGGGCTGCGGATGTTTCTCTATGTGTCGGTCTTAGGGGCTGTTGTCTCCGCCCTGTTTGCCAATGACGGAGCGGCGCTCATTTTGACGCCGATCGTACTGGCGATGGTGCGGGCTTTGAATTTACCTGAAAAGCTGGTTTTTCCGTTTATTATCGCCGGAGGATTCATCGCCGACACCACCTCGCTTCCGCTCGTTGTAAGCAATTTGGTCAATATTGTATCCGCCGATTACTTTCATATCGGGTACATTGAATATGCATCACGCATGCTGGTGCCCAACCTTTTTTCTCTGGCGGCAAGCATTTTGGTGCTGTATCTCTATTTCAGAAAAAACATTCCGAAACGGTATGACACCGGTCTTGTGAAACATCCGGCATCCGCGATTAAGGATGAACGCCTTTTCCGGTTATCGTGGGCTGTGCTGGCCGTTTTATTGATCGGATATTTCGTCAGCGAACTGCTGTCGATACCCGTTTCCTTCGTTGCCGGCTCCATCGCGGTCATTTTTCTCATTCTGGCGCAGCGAAGCCCCGCCGTCCCTGCGAAACAAGTCATCAAGGACGCCCCGTGGGCCATCGTGTTTTTTTCTGTCGGCATGTATGTTGTCGTGTACAGCTTGCGGAATGCCGGACTGACGGATCTTCTTTCTCAGCTTATTCAGAAAGCGGCGGATCACGGTTTGTTTGCGGGCACACTCGGAATGGGGTTTATCGCTGCGATTCTCTCCTCCGTTATGAATAACCTGCCGACGGTGATGATTGACGCCATAGCCATCAGCGGAACGGGCACTCACGGGCTGATGAGAGAAGCATTGATTTACGCGAATGTTATCGGTTCGGACCTCGGGCCGAAAATCACGCCGATCGGATCGCTGGCGACATTGTTATGGCTCCACGTGCTGAGCCGGAAAAACGTGAAAATTTCCTGGGGAATGTATTTCAAGACAGGTCTGATATTAACCATTCCGACGTTATTTATCACCCTGATCGGACTCTATTTATGGCTGTTATGGCTCGCTTGAGATGAAAAACCTTTTAAGTTGAATCTTAAAAGGTTTTTTTGTGTCAAAAATCCGAAAAGTAAAACTTTTATATTTTAAAAGTATAGACATTTAAATTCAAAAGATTATAATATTCATGAAAACGTTTTAACTTTACGAAAGAAGGGATTCCTCATGAAAAGAATTTTATTAGCCTGCAGCTCAGGCATGTCCACCAGCCTTCTTGTCACGAAAATGCAGAATTACGCCCGCTCCATCGGTGAGGAAGCCGAGATTTGGGCAGTCGGACAGGATAAAGCAAAAGAAGCGATGAAAGATGCAGACGTCGTACTGATCGGCCCGCAGATGAGTTTTTTAAAAGGTGAGCTTCAGAAAGAGGCGGACCCGCTTCACATCACCGTTGATGTGATTGATATGATGGCATACGGCATGGGGGACGGCAAAAAAGCATACGAACAGGCCGTTGCCTTGATAGAGAACAAATAAAGGAGGCGATAAGCATGGAAACGTACACGGATGAACAGATCAGTTTTCAGCTGATTCTTCACAGCGGCAATGCCCGCAGCAATATTATTCAATCGATACGCGCTTATAAAGACGGCCGGACAGATGAGTCAGACACCTTTCTGACAAAGGCTGAAGAAGAACTGGGGAAAGCGCATGACATCCATTTTCAGATGATTCAAAAAGAAGCCGGCGGCGCCAAGACGGATGTCTCTCTGCTTTTTATGCATGCTGAAGACCACTTAATGTCAGCGCTTTCAATGAAAGAGCTCGTTAAAGAAATGCTCGACTTATTTCAATCAAAAAATTTATAGAAAGCCGGGGGTGAAGACGTGTTTGAGAAAATCAGCCAATTCCTTATTCCGATCGCTGGCAAATTAAACAATAACCGCTACTTGCAAGTCTTACGGGATGCTTTTATGCTGGCGTTTCCGCTGACCATTTTCGGTTCGGTGTTCGTCGTGCTGACGAACCTGCCGTTTTTAAACAAAATCATGAGCAGCTCCGCACTGTCTGTCTTTCAATCCGGATTTGGCGGCGCTTCGACGGCGACGATGGGGATTATGTCCATTTTTGTCGTCTTCGGGATCGGCTATTACCTTTCCAAAAGCTACGAAGTGGAGGCCGTATTCGGCGGGGCGATCGCATTGGTTTCTTTTCTGCTGCTCACCCCGTTCGTCTTAGAGCCGGAAACGGGCAAAGCGGTCGCAGGCGTCATTCCGGTTGACCGGCTTGGAGCAAAAGGGATGTTTCTCGGCATGATAACCGCTTTTTTGTCAGGTGAAATCTACAGAAGAATCGTCCAGAGAAACTTAACGATTAAGATGCCTGCCGGTGTTCCTCCGGCTGTTGCTAAATCGTTCGCCGCATTGATTCCGGCTTTTATCACGCTTACCGTCTTCCTCTTGATCAATGCGGCTGTCACCCAGATCTTTCACACCAATCTGTATGATGTCATTTATCATACGGTTCAAGCCCCGCTTGTCGGACTTGGAAGCGGCATCATCCCTACATTAATCGCTGTTTTCTTTATTCAGATTTTATGGTTTTTCGGCCTTCACGGACAAATCATTATCAATTCCGTGATGGACCCGATTTGGAATACATTACAGGTCGAAAATTTGGCTGCGTATACAGCGGGAAAAGAGATTCCCCATATTATTTCTAAGCCGTTTATGGAGATTTACACCGTCGGAATGGGCGGAACCGGAATGACATTGGCCATAGTGATCGCCATCTTGCTTTTTATGAAAAGCAAACAGATGAAACAGATATCCAAACTCGGTCTCGCGCCAGGCATTTTCAATGTCAATGAGCCGGTTATTTTCGGTTTGCCGATCGTGATGAACCCGATCATTATCATTCCGTGGGTGATCGCGCCGATGGTTGTCACCCTTGTCACCTACCTGGCCATGTCGGCGGGGATCGTGCCGCCTCCTACCGGCGTGACCGTGCCTTGGACCGTCCCCCTATTCATTAACGGGATTATGGCGACCAATTCCGTCATGGGCGGCATTATGCAGCTGGTCAACCTCTGTATTGTGTTTGTCATCTGGTTCCCGTTTCTTAAAGCGCTGGACAAATTAAACATGGCAAAGGAAAAAGAAGCTGAGACCGAGCAGCATGCCCGGGATGACAGCATGAGTATGTAATCAAAATCGCAGTAAGGGAGAGAAATCAATTGACTGAATCAAATATTCAATATCGTTTTCCGGAAGGATTCTGGTGGGGGTCTTCCGCCTCCGCCACCCAAACAGAAGGCGCCGCCGACAGAGACGGAAAAAGCCAAAACATATGGGATTACTGGTATGAAAAAGAGCCGAGCCGTTTTTTTAACGGCGTCGGTCCCGGCGACACGTCACGTTTTTACGATCAATACAAGGAGGATATCCGGCTGATGAAAGAAATCGGCCACAACTCCTTCCGGCTGTCTATTTCCTGGTCAAGATTGATTCCGGACGGAACTGGCGAGGTCAATCAGAAAGCGGTCGCGTTTTATCAGGACGTCATCGATGAAATGCTTGCCCATCATATTGAGCCGTTTGTCAATTTGTTTCACTTTGACATGCCGCTCGCCCTTCAGCGGAAGGGGGGCTGGGTCAGCCGGAACACCGTTGACGCGTTTGAACATTACGCCAAAACATGCTTTTCGCTATTCGGTGACAAGGTGAAAAAATGGTTCACTCACAACGAGCCGATTGTGCCGATTGAAGGCGGCTACTTATACGACTTTCACTACCCGAATCACGTTAATTTTCAAGAAGCGGTGCAGGCCGGTTTCCATACCCTGCTGTCGAATGCAAGGGCTGTCAAAGCCTACAGAGAATTGAAACAGGACGGACAAATCGGAATCATTCTGAATCTGACGCCTTCTTATCCGAGAAGCTCACATCCTGAAGATGTCAAAGCGTCCCGGATTGCCGACGCCTTTTTCAACCGCTCATTTTTAGATCCCGCCGTAAAGGGCGAATTTCCTGAGGAGCTTGTCGAGATTTTCAAGGCGGAAGGCTTTCTGCCGCATTATGAGAAAGAAGATCTCCGCCTCATTCAGGAGCATACGGTCGACCTGTTAGGCGTGAACTACTATCAGCCGAGGCGCGTCAAGGCAAAAGAACATGTTCCGAATCCGCATGCCCCTTTCCTGCCTGAGCGTTTCTTCGATCCGTATGTCATGCCCGGCCGGAAAATGAACCCTCATCGCGGTTGGGAAATTTACGAAAAAGGAATCTACGACATTCTCACCAATCTCAGAGAACATTACGGAAATATCGAGTGTTTTATTTCTGAGAACGGCATGGGAGTAGAAGGCGAGGAACGCTTCCGCGATGAAAACGGCATCATTCAGGATGATTACAGGATTGAATTTATCCAGGAACATCTGAAATGGGTGCATCGGGCCATCGGGGAAGCTTCAAATGTAAAAGGCTATCACCTGTGGACTTTCATGGACAACTGGTCTTGGACAAATGCTTATAAAAACCGCTACGGCTTTGTATCTGTCAATCTGGAAAACGGGGGCGAACGGACCGTCAAAAAAAGCGGCCGCTGGTTCAAAGCCGTTTCCGATCAAAACGGATTTTAACAGATGAGGAGGGACGGCCATGCTTGGAGGTATTGAAGCCGGCGGCACGAAATTTGTCTGTGCCGCCGGACAAAGAGACGGCACCATTCTGGACAGAGCAGAGTTTCCGACGGGAGAACCGGATGACACACTCAGACAGGTGATCCGTTACTTTAAAGATTTCCCGATAGACGCCATCGGCATCGGGTCGTTCGGGCCGATTGATATCCGTCCCGACAGTCAAACATACGGGTGCATCACCGCGACGCCGAAGACAGCCTGGCGGAACTGCCCTATTCTTCAAACGATCAAAAGCGCTCTGGATATTCCCGCAGGCTTCACCACCGACGTTAATGCGGCGGCGCTTGGAGAAGCTTCTTTCGGCGCGGCCAAAAACGCGGACAGCTGCCTCTATTTGACGGTCGGCACAGGCATCGGCGCGGGCGCCATCATGAACGGCAGATTTGTTCAAGGGCTGTCTCATCCTGAAATGGGCCACATTTATGTCAGAAGACATCCGGACGACGGCTACAAGGGCAATTGCCCGTACCATACAGATTGTCTGGAAGGCCTCGCGGCAGGCCCCGCCATTGAGAAACGCTGGGGGAAAAAAGCATTTCTGCTCACGGATCAGCAGGAAGTGTGGGAGCTTGAGGGCTATTATATTGCCGAAGCGCTTGTGCAGTATATTCTCATACTTTCGCCGGAAAAGATCATTCTCGGCGGGGGCGTCATGAAGCAGCATCAGCTGTTCTCTTCTATCCGTCAGCACGTGAAAAAGCGGCTGAATCAATATATTGATCTGCCCGATATTGAAAAATACATCGTTCCCCCTCAATTAGGGATTCACTCCGGCGCGGCCGGTTCGCTCGTATTGGCGGAGCAGGCCTTAGAAGCGGCAAACCGGGAGGCGGGAAAATGACGAAACTCTTATTTTTGGAACCGGTTTTTAAAGAAAGATTATGGGGCGGGACGAAGCTGCGCGATACATTCGGGTATGAGATTCCTTCTGAGCGGACGGGCGAGTGCTGGGCGATTTCAGCTCATCCGCACGGCACATCCATCGTGCGGAACGGGCCTTTTTCCGGAACATCATTACACCGTCTCTGGAATGAACACCCTGACCTGTTCGGACATCCGAATGAAGAGGCTTTTCCCCTGCTCACAAAAATTCTTGACGCTGATATGGATCTATCCGTGCAGGTGCATCCGGATGACGCATATGCACATCGGCATGAAAACGGAGAACTCGGAAAAACGGAATGCTGGTACGTGTTGGACTGCAAAAAAGACGCGGAGCTCATTTTAGGGCATCGCGCCCAAACAAAAGAAGACTTCGTTCAGCTCATTGAACGAAACGAGTGGGATCACCTGCTCCGCCGCATCCCCATTAAACCCGGCGACTTTTTCTATGTCCCGAGCGGCACACTGCACGCTTTATGCGAAGGTACGCTCGTTCTTGAAATCCAGCAAAGCTCTGATGCCACCTACCGGCTTTACGACTATGACCGGACGGATGGGAACGGGAATAAACGCGAGCTTCATCTTCAGAAAGCAATTGACGTAACAGAGATTCCGCATACCGATGAAAAAGTAAAAAGCACAAAGCATCGGATCGGAGATGCTCTCATTACAATACTCGCAGAGACACCGTTCTTTTCAGTTTATCAATGGAATGTGAGCGGGAAAGCATCATTCCCCGCACCCGGCCGGTATTTACTCGCAAGCGTCATTAAAGGACGCGGAGAACTGGATGGATGCCCCGTTCACAAAGGCGATCACTTTATCGTGCCGGCGGATTCCGGAGGTTTTGTTATAGAAGGAGATTGTGAGGTTATCGTTTCACATCCTTCATCACCCTAAAAATCAGGAGGTCTTTTTTATGCTCAAAAAGTTAGCTGTCTGCCTGTCTATCGTTTTATTACTCTTAGGAGCCGCCAGTCCGATATCGGCTCAAACCGTTTATCCCGTCAACCCAAATGCCCAGCAGACGACAAAAGATATCATGAACTGGCTGGCGCACCTGCCCAACCGTTCAGAAAACAGGGTCATGTCCGGGGCGTTCGGCGGGTACAGCGATGTCACTTTTTCAATGACAGAGGAAAACCGCTTGAAAAACGTGACGGGACAGTCTCCCGCCATCTACGGCTGTGACTATGGGAGAGGATGGCTTGAAACAGCGGATATCACCGATTCTATCGATTACAGCTGCAACAGCAGCTTAATCTCATACTGGAAAAGCGGCGGCCTCCCTCAGGTCAGCCTGCATCTCGCAAATCCGGCTTTTCCATCCGGAAACTATAAAACGGCCATCTCAAACAGCCAGTACAAAAACATCCTGGACCCTTCAACTGTTGAAGGAAAACGCCTTGAGGCGCTGCTCAGCAAAATCGCCGACGGCCTTACTCAGCTGAAAAATCAAGGCGTCACCGTTCTGTTCAGACCGCTGCATGAAATGAACGGCGAGTGGTTCTGGTGGGGGCTGACAGGCTACAACCAAAAAGACACGGAAAGAATCTCGCTGTACAAAGAGCTTTACAAGAAGATATACCGTTATATGACAGAGACAAGAGGATTGGATAACCTTTTGTGGGTGTATTCGCCGGATGCCAACAGAGACTTTAAAACAGACTTCTACCCAGGCTCATCTTATGTGGATATTACCGGTCTGGACGCTTACTTCACTGATCCGTATGCGATATCAGGCTATGATGAAATGCTGTCTCTGAAAAAACCGTTTGCCTTTGCCGAAACCGGTCCGTCCGGCAATATCGGAAGCTTTGATTATGCTGCTTTTATCAATGCGATCAGGCAAAAGTATCCCGAGACAACGTACTTTTTGACATGGGATGAACAATTAAGTCCGGCGGCCAATCAAGGCGCGCAAAGCCTTTATCAAAACAGCTGGACGCTGAACAAGGGCGAAATATGGAACGGCGGGTCCTTGACGCCGATCGCGGAATAACTGTTTCTTTTGAAAATCGGTTTTAAGAAACGGCTCTGCTGGGCATATTGTTACCGTTCAAAAAGGAGGGTTCAACAATGGAAAATAACAAAAACAGCGAAGAAACGCTTTCCAGTAAGACGACCGGTAAAGGCGAGTCAGAAGACACGCTGACAAACCGGCAGGGCCATCCGGTCACTGACAACCAGAATGTCAGGACAGTCGGCAATAGAGGACCGACGACATTGGAGAATTATGATTTTTTGGAGAAAATCAGCCACTTTGACCGCGAACGGATTCCCGAGCGCGTCGTTCACGCGCGCGGCGCCGGAGCACACGGATACTTTGAGGCGTACGGAAGTTTTGGAGACGAGGAGATTTCTACATACACAAGAGCGAAAGTGTTTCAAAAGAAAGGAACGAAAACTCCGGCGTTTGTGCGGTTTTCTACCGTCAACCACGGAAAGCATTCCCCGGAAACATTGCGTGATCCCCGGGGTTTTGCCGTTAAGCTTTATACCGAAGACGGCAACTGGGATCTGGTCGGCAACAACCTGAAAATCTTTTTTATCCGTGATCCGCTGAAGTTCCCGGATCTTGTGCACGCATTTCAGCCTGATCCCGTTACGAACATTCAGGACGGCGAGCGTATTTTCGACTTCATTTCCCAATCACCTGAAGCGACTCATATGATCACTTTCTTGTTTTCGCCGTGGGGCATCCCGGCCAACTACCGGCAGATGCAGGGCTCAGGCGTCCATGCCTACAAATGGGTCAATGAAGAAGGTAAAGCCGTGCTCGTCAAATATCACTTTGAACCGAAACAGGGCATCCGCAACCTGACACAGAAGGAAGCGGAAGAGATTCAGGGGAAAAACTTTAACCATGCGACACAGGATTTGTATGAAGCGATTGAAAAAGGCGATTACCCTGAATGGGAAGTGTATGCGCAAATCATGACTGATGACGAACACCCCGAGCTGGATTTTGATCCGCTTGATCCGACCAAGCTGTGGTATAAAGACGATTTCCCTTGGAAACCGATCGGTAAATTGGTTCTGAACAAAAACCCGGAAAACTACCATGCCGAGGTGGAACAGGCCTCATTCGGAACGGGCGTGCTTGTGGACGGCCTTGATTTTTCAGATGACAAATTACTTCAGGGGCGGACATTCGCCTATTCAGATACCCAGCGGTACCGGGTCGGCGCAAATTACCTGCAGCTTCCGATCAACTCGCCGAAAAAGCATGTCGCCACCAACCAGGAAGGCGGGCAAATGCAGTATCGGGTCGATCGGGCAGAAGGACAAAACCCGCACGTCAACTATGAGCCGTCCATTATGGGAGGACTCAACGAAGCAAAGCAGGATGGGAAAGACCATACACCTCATGTCGAAGGCGATGTGAAGCGGGAAGCGATCGACCGGTCGAATAATTTCGGCCAAGCCGGTGAAACGTACCGCAGATTTTCGGAATTTGAACGGAACGAATTGATCACAAACCTGGTCAATACGCTTTCTTCCTGCCGGAAAGACATTCAGGATCAAATGATTGAGAATTTCACAAAAGCAGATCCGGACTACGGAAAACGTGTTGCGGAAGGGCTGAAAAAAGCCTCCGAAAGCAACAGCGGCGGACCGATCGGCACTACAGATACGGCCCAAGCCGCAAAACAGGCTGAACAGGAAAGCCATCCGTCTGATCCGTATTAAATAAAAAAACAGGACAATCGCGTCCTGTTTTTTTTGAGCTAATTCAGCTCCTGTATATTCTGCTCCGCCGCGGCCGCAAATACTTTCGGCTCCGGACGGTCAACATCTTCATGGAGTAAACTTACTTTGTGAATCTGCCGGTTGTCGTACAGATGAAAGTAGTAGTTCCCGGTGTCACAGCACATGACCGACGTATACTGCGTATAATCAATTTCATTCTCCTCTGTGATCACCGCGCCTTTTGGAATATTCACATTGGACAGCACGTGAAAAGCGGCCGTAACGCCATCCGTTTCATGAGCGGCAGGCTCTAAATGCTCTTTCAGATAAGCGGCTCTGATGAATCGGGATGGCGGCGTGTAATCACCGGGAAGCCCGATCGTTCCAGATCCTTGGCCGAAAGCGGTTAATGTCATTCCGCCCAATGTTTTGCTTTCTGACTGCTGCGGCCTGATTCCGATATAATGGCGCAGATTGGTCACATGCCAAGGAAATTCCGGACTGTTGGTCATCACTCCGGGTTGGTTGTCATATACTTTCATTCCCTCCGGTGTCGGCTCGATGACAATGCAGCCGCCCGTGCGGTCTGATAAAATCCAATGAAGAGGCAGCACCGTATCCAATAACATTAACTTCTTCTCTACAATCGTCAGCATTGAGAGCTTTTCCTTTATGTCATCAAGAGATTCACAGTTTGATAAGGCCCAGGTGACAAACTCATGAGGAGCGATGTGACAGGTGCCCTCCCGTTCCGCTTTCTCGTATCCCGCAAAGCCCGGAAAATACAGCGTCGCACACGACAGCCCTTTTTCATTTACGCCATCGGCAAACAGAACATTGCCGAGATTTCTCCCCATGCCGATAAATGCGTATTTCGTCTTATGCATCCTGCCGTCAGCTTCGCTTTTCCAGCTGTACTGACGAGGGTAAAGCACGACGTCCGTACCGAGCTGAAATGCAAAATCCATCGTTCGCGCCAATAGGTGATTACCGTCTGCCGTTTTCAATGTAAGACTTGTACACATATCATCAATCCCCTTTTCATTAATGAAATTTACACAAAGTAAACTATTCTTTCAGCTTAACGAATAATGGCTCCATTCGTCAAAAGATTGACACATTTCTCCTTAATACATATTAGTCCGTAAGCATATCCATGCCTTTTAAACCCTGGCAAATCGTTTTGGCGGCAGTGTTTGTACCGTTTTTCAAAAAAACTTTTGAACGGCTGTCAGCGAGGCTTTACAATGTTTTTCCTGCATGCTGGAATTTGTAAACGGCAGGTCAATCTGTTAAGCTATGTTTTTATGTTAAAGAAGAACATACGGAGGAGATTATCTATTGAAAGTAGAAAGGCGAACGATTGAACATATTCCGCATGACGAAAGACACGGAAAGGCTAAAGATTTATTCCCCGTCTGGTTCGGGGCTAATATGCATATTACGACGTTAGTCACAGGCACACTGCCCGTTACAATGGGACTCGATCTCTTTTGGAGTATCGCCGCCATTATTATCGGGACCTTTATCGGCGCAATCTTTATGGCGTCTCATTCCGCACAAGGACCTCAGCTCGGAATTCCGCAAATGATTCAAAGCCGCGCGCAATTCGGCGTGATCGGAGCGATTCTGCCCCTCTTTTTGGTCATGTTTATCTACCTGGGCTTCTTTGCGAGCAGTACGATTCTCGCAGCCGGTACATTGAGCAGCTTTGTACCGATTCCGGCTTCATGGTGTATTATCGGCTTAAGCGCCATCTGTTTTTTACTCACGATCTACGGTCATGATCTGATTCACAAAATGCAGAAAATCCTCTCTTGGACCTCCTTTGCCGTTTTTTTTGCTGCAACGATTCTTATTTTTCAACTGCCGATTCCTTCAGGAAGCTGGGTGCCCGGCTCATTAGATCTGCCTGTTTTTCTAGTGGCGGTCAGCGCGGTGGCCACATGGCAGCTGGCATATGCGCCATATGTCGCAGATTATTCCCGTTATCTGCCGGTCAAAACACCGGCATCGCATACCTTTTGGTACAGCTACGCAGGTACGTCAGTCAGTTCCATCTGGATGATGCTTCTCGGCGCCATTTTGACGACGGCGCTCCCGGAATTTACCGCTAATGCGGGAAATGAGATTGTCCGATTGTTCGGTCCGTTTTCCTTCATTATGCTGATCATTGTCCTGTTCGGACAAATGGCGATCAACGTCTTTAATTTATACGGAGCCTTTATGTCAACGACGACTACTTTGGAGCCGTTTTTAAAACTGAAGGTGACGCCGAAAACGAGAGTGGTAATGATCCTTTGTGTGACGGCAGCGGGTACTGTATTAAGTCTCTTGGGCCAAAGCAATTTCATGGAACTGTTTTTAAATTTCATCTTTTTCATCAGTTATTTCTTAATTCCATGGACGGCGATCAACCTCGTGGATTACTATTTTATCCGACGCGGAAAATACCACGTCAAATCGATGTTTGATGTCAACGGACAATATGGCAGGGTCAATTGGATTACAGCGGCCGCCTTCGTTTTGTCGATTATATTAGAAATCCCGTTCATCAATACATCCTTTTACATCGGGCCGCTCGCTGAAATATTCGGCGGAGGCGACATTGCCTGGGTCATCGGCCTGGCCGTTCCGTCGCTGCTGTATTATGTCCTGATGAAATCAAGGGTAAAACAACAAGAGGCGCCTTCTCTATGAAGACGCCTTTTCTTTATTCATATTCCTTCCATACACGCGGCAGCAGTTCAGAAAGTTCGTGCGCCAATAAGGTATGGGCGGAGCGCTCTTTCGTCCATAATTCCGCACATTCGCCGTGAAGTCGGACGGCGTTCAATACGGCATGCTGCGGGTCTTGATGACAGCACAGCATGCCGAGAATCATTCCCGTCAGCGTGTCGCCGGTCCCCCCTTTTGCAAGCGCGCCGTTTCCGGTTGTATTTCTGCGGCATTCCCCGTCGGGAAAAGCGATAATGGTTTCGTTTCCTTTCAAGACAATCGTGGCGTGAAGCAGCTCCGCCCATTCCGCGGCATATCCCGCTCTGTTCTGCTGAATCTCTTGAATCGGAAGGCCTGTCATTCTGGAAAATTCGCCGGGATGAGGCGTCAAGATCACAGGGGCTTTCCTCTTTGGATAGGTTCTTTTCGTAATGGCGCCCGCGTCCAGTATGACGGGATAATCGGCAGAAAGCAGCTGATCAGCCGCCTGCTGCACTTCGTCTGTTTGGGGAAGGCCCGGTCCGATGGCAGCGGCCCGGATGGTTTCCCCGGGCTGGCCCGCCGCGGCTTTTTTCCAGCCGTCACGCCAGTACGTCGCTTCCGGCAGCACCGGGACGATAAGCGGAATGACGCCTGCCGATGTACCGATGACGAGCTTGCCGACACCGCTCCTCATCGCGCCCAATCCGGCCAGAAGGGCGGCTCCCGGCATGTCTTCGCTACCGGCCAGTAATAACGCCGTCCCGAACGTCCCCTTATGGCTGTCTGCCTCCCGCTTCGGCAGCGTATCTTTCACATCCTGTTCCGTCCAATCCATTATATTCATCTCTGTACCTCCTCTTCTGTCTCCTATTTATATTCCAAACAAGAAGAGATTTTAAACCGCACAAAAAAACAGCCGCTCGTTTGCGGCTGTTTATGTTCTGATCGGAACATCAAGACGGTAAAGCTTCCGGTACCGTTCGTTTTCTGCAAGCAGCTCTTGATGGGTTCCTTCCATTTCTGCTTTTCCATTTTCTAAAAAGACGATTTTATCAGCTGTTTCCACACCCGCTAAATGGTGTGTAATCCAGAGGATCGTTTTCTCTTTAAAGACATCAAAAATCGTATCAAGCAATTCGCGTTCAGTGACCGCATCAAGGCCGACCGTCGGTTCATCAAGGATAATGACCGGCGTGTCTTGGAGCAGAATACGGGCAAGCGCGATCCGCTGCCGTTCCCCGCCTGAGAAACGAATCCCCGTCTCCTGCACAGACGTTTCATATCCGTCAGGCAATGATTCAATATAATCATGCAGCTTCACTTGCCGAGCCGCACGCTTAACATCTTCATCACTCGCCTTGCCGTTTCCGAGCCGGATATTGTTCATAATGCTCGTGTTAAAGAGATGAGGTTTCTGATTCAAAACGGCCACCGCTGAGGAAATCTGCTCCTGCACGGCCGCAGTTTCCAGCCCGTTCAGCATCACTTTGCCCGAATCGGGAACTAAGGCGCCTTCAATTAAAGCGAGAGAGGTCGACTTACCGGAGCCGCTCCTGCCGAGCAGCGCCATTTTTTCACCTTGGCGGAGAGTGAAGGAAAAACGGTCAAGCACATGACTGTGCTGATCATAAGAAAACGTCACGTTATCAAATGTAAGTGTCACATCCGATACATCCAGTTTCTCATCTGTCTGCTTCACCTCACGACTTCGCAGCTCCGGAGCCGCCTTACTCATTCTTTTGATGGAATCCTGATAAGAAGGCACTTCCGTCAGCGCATCCGAAAGGGGCAGAAACGCCTCCGTCAATGGAAATACGACAAGCACAAAGGCCGCAATCATCGTGTTGGCGATGCTGCCGTCCGCATACTGACCCGCCGTCCAGAACAGCATGATCAATATGAAGCCACCGACAAGACATTGCGCGGCGAGATCACGCCATCTCGTAAACCGCTGACGTTTGCTTTCAAGGTCAAACCACGCCTTCTCTTTCTCTTCATATGAGGAAATAAAGGCCGCCTGGCGTCCCGAGAACATCCAGTCGCTCACGCCGAGCACGGCATCTGTCAGCCGGCTGTAGAGCGTATTCCGGCCGCTTTTCAGCCTCATGTTTTTCGCTCTCGTCACAAGAAGCGACACAACCGGAAACAATACAACCAATATAAACAGGTAAATCGCCGCAAAAGCGGCAAACGGCCAGGAAAAAAAGCCGAGTCCGATAACGGATGCCGCATACAGCAGCAAAGCGGAAACCGCCGGGAAAATCGTTTTTAAAAACGCATCCTGCAAATGCTCAATATCCTCAGCCAAAATGCCGAGCATGTCGCCCGTCCGAAAACGGGATGAAAGCATGAGCGAGGCCGGCTCCAGCATATTGTAAAGCCGCACCCGCATGTCGGACACGATTTTCAAAATGATATGGTGCCCCGTCAGACGCTCGGCGTACCGTGAAACTGAACGGGCAATCCCGAAGGTGCGCACGGCCACAATCGGAACGTACACCAGCAGGATATTCTCAGGCCTGGTCGCCGACTTAGAGATCAAAAAACCGGAAGTGAACATGAGAAAGGCCGCCGAAAAAATCGTCACCGCGCCTAAAAAAATCACAAGAACAAACAAACGGGCATTTTGCTTCATATACGGCAGAATCCATTCTTCTTTTCTCATGTTCTTTCCCCCAGTTGCGCCTTTACAAGTTTGGCGTATACGCCTTGTTTCTCCATCAATTCGTCGTGGGTGCCGATTTCCGCCACCGCGCCGTCATCAAGCACGATAATTTCGTCCATCTCAAGCATCCAGTGAAGACGGTGAGTGGCCAGAAAGACAAGTTTGTTTTCAAACAGGTCTTTCATCGTTTCTTTTATTTCATATTCTGTTTCAATATCAAGGTGAGCGGTCGGCTCATCCAAAAGGAGAATCGGCCGGTTTCCTAAAAAGGCTCTGGCCAGCGCGACACGCTGAGCCTGTCCTCCGCTGAGCATCCGTCCGCCCTCGCCGATCCGGCCGTCAAGACCGCCGGGCAGATCACGGATCAGTTCGGAAAGACCCGCCGAAGCAGCGGCCTGCGCCGTTTCCTCACGGGAAGCATCAGGATGATAAAACCGGATATTATTCAAAAGCGTGTCATCAAAAATGTACGGGTGCTGCGGAATATAAAGCAGCTGCTTCTGCCAGCCGTCCGACTGCAGATGCGAGCGGGATTCACCGTTTACCTTGATCTCACCGGACGCAGGCTCTAAAAAGCCGCCCAGCACATCAATGAGTGTCGATTTTCCCGCACCGCTTTCCCCGATAATTCCGATTTTCTTCTTCCCTTTAAAGGACAGATGAAATTCAGACATCGATTCTCGGACGGACAAACGCGTAAGCTGTAATTCATCCCCGTCAGTCCACGTATCAAGTTCGAGCGGCTTTTCTTCTTTAAAACCGGGCTGCGCCAAAATCGCTTGAATGGTTTTCCCCGCCTCCTGCCCGTTTAACGTCGCGTGGTAATCATTCCCCACTTCGCGGACCGGGAGAAAATATTCAGGCGCGAGAATCAGCGCGGTCAATGCCGGCCCGAGCAGAATTTGTCCGTCTATCAGCCGCAAGCCGAGAAACACCGCCACTGTCGCCACCGACAGCATCGTAAAGAAATCCAGGGCGAATGATGATAAAAACGCGACCCGGAGCGTGCTCATCGTCGCCTTGCGGTATCTCTCACTGACATGAAAGATGTTTTTACTGTGTGATTTGCTTAATCCTAAAAACCGCAATGTCTCCAGTCCGCGGAGCGAATCCACGAAATGATTGGAAAGCGTCTGATAAGACTTCCATTGGCGATCGGCTTTTTTCTGTGCGACAAGTCCGAGCAGAATCATAAATACAATCAAAATCGGAAGCGCAAGAATCAGAATCAATGCCGACGTTTTATCCTGAAAAAACACGTAAATAACAACGGCCGCCGGCACAATCGCCATGCTGACCATTTTCGGCAGAAACAGCTCTAAATAACGGCGGAACTGGCTGATGCCTTCCATCGCCAGCGTCACCATCCGGCCCGTCCCCTCTTTTTTCGCGAAGCGGGGGCCGAGACGGAACAATTGCTCAAGAAATCTTTTTCTTAAGTCTGCGCCGGTTTGCGCGGCATATTGGTACACGATTTTCTGCCGGGCCGTTGTCACCGCATGCCGGACCAAAAACGCAAGCAGGAAAAAGCCGATAACCGGATAAAGAGAAGCAATCCGCTTCCCGTTAAATAATCCGGTTACCGCCTGGCTCAGCCATTCCGCCTGCAAGATGATGGCAGCCGTTTGTATAATCGTTAATCCCGTAATGATCGCAAGAATCCGCTTCATTCCTTTATAAAGAAACAGGTCTTTTCCCATTAATAAGTCATAGGCTCCTTATGGCTGACGCGTTTCCGGAAGACATAATAGCTCCAGATCTGACTGCCGATGACAAACGGCAGCAGAGTCAGTGCGACAATTGTCATGACCTTAAGTGAATAATCACCGGAAGACGCGTTAGCTACTGTTAAGTCATACGCGCTTGTCAGCGAGCTGACCATGACGCGCGGAAACAGAGAGATAAAAATCATCGCAACTGTCAAAGCAAGACCCGCGCCGGTCATACCGAATGCCCAGCCGTCTTTTTTCTTGCTCATGAACACAACGGCAAGAACGTTGCAGATGACAATCAGCACGAATACCGGAATCGTGATGTTTGCCCGGCGTGTAAACATATCCGTATCGTATGCAGACATCGCAAAGAAAGCAAGTACAACAAGAAAGATAATACCGATTACGCGTTTCGCCATTTTTCTCGCACGCTCTTGTAAATCACCGATCGTGCGCAGGGTGATAAACATTAAACCGTGCAGGAATGAAAAAAGGGTGACGGCTGCTCCGCCAAGAACGGAATACACGTTCACAATATCTGAAAAACCTGCGTGAATGTTCATATGTCCGTCAATCGGCACACCGCGGAACAAGCTTGTGAAAATAAGTCCGAATACAAATGGCGGGATAAGGCTGCCGAAGAAAATCACCCAGTCCCATGTTTTGACCCATTTCAGATTATTCACTTGGCCGCGGAATTCAAATGCCACGCCGCGCCCCATCAAGGCAAGAAGAATGATGATAAACGGAATGTAATATCCGCTCAGCATCGTCGCATACCAGTTCGGGAATGCCGCGAAGATCGCTCCCGTACCTGTGATAAGCCACACCTCATTCGCATCCCAGAACGGACCGATGGTGTTAACCAGCACTCTGCGTTCTAATTCATTATGGCCAAGAAATCGGGTCGAAATGCCGACACCGAAATCAAAACCCTCTAAAAAGAAAAATCCGACAAACAAAACTGAAACGAGTATAAACCAAAGATCATGAAGTGACCCCATGGTAGACCTCCTGACTGAACGGATCTGTTGATACAGGAACATCCTTATGATCATCATGGTCCGCACCTTTTTTAATTTCACGAACGAATAGGAAAACAAGCAGCGCGCCTAAAATCAAGTACATGACGCCGAAGCTGATAATTGAAAACAGCAGAGATCCCGTCGTTACGTTAGGAGAAACGGATTGTGCGGTCGTCAATTGCCCCATGACCGTCCACGGCTGGCGGCCGATTTCAGTCATAATCCAACCGGCAGAGTTCGCAATGAATGGGAATGCGATCAGTGCGATCATGCCCCGTAAATACCACTTGCTCGTATGAAGCTTTTTGCGGCGGTTCAGAATAAAACCGGCAATCGCGGCAAAAATCATAAGCGCGCCCGCTCCCGCCATAATGCGGAAACTCCAGAACGTCGTTTTAACAGGCGGGATATAGTCGCCTTTTCCGTACGTTTTTTCGTATTCTTTTTGAAGTGTTTTCATCCCTTTCACACTGCCGCTGAACTTCTGGTAAGCCAAGTAGCTGAGTGCGTAAGGAATTGAAATTTCTGATGTGTTTTTTTCTTTATTCGTATCAATATTTGCAAAAGCCGTCCACGCGGCAGGATCACCGCTGTCATCCCAAAGCGCTTCACTGGCAGCCATTTTCATCGGCTGCGATTCCATTAAATGCTCAGCCTGCATATGTCCGCTGAACGCAACGCCGATACCGGCGATCAGACCGACAATCATCGAAAGCTTGAAAGATTTATGGAAGAAAGGCACTTCTTTTTTCTTCAATAATTTAAATGCGCTGACACCGGCGATAAAGAAAGCACCCGTCGCAAGCGCTCCGAAAATGACGTGAGGGAATTCAACCCAAAGCTGAGGGTTTGTCAAAAGCGCCCCGAAATCATTCATTTCCGCGCGGCCGTTTTTAATCGCAAAGCCGACCGGCTCCTGCATGAATGAGTTTGCCGTCAAAATCCAGAAAGATGACATAATCGTTCCGAAGGACACAAGCCAAATGCAAAGCAAATGCACTTTTTTAGATAAACGGTCCCAGCCGAAAATCCATAATCCGATAAAAATAGACTCCATAAAAAACGCCAAAAGCGCTTCAACCGCAAGCGGAGCTCCAAATACGTCTCCGACAAAACGGGAATAATCAGACCAGTTCAATCCGAACTGGAATTCCTGAAGAATCCCTGTGACGACGCCGACAGCGAAGTTAATTAAAAAGAGATGCCCCCAAAATTTAGCCATTTTGAGATAGGTCTCTTGTTTTTTGAAAACATAAAGCGTCTCCATCAAAGCAACCATAAACACAAGCCCGATAGACAAAGGCACAAACAAGAAGTGAAACAATGTTGTAGATGCAAATTGAATGCGGGCTAATACCAACTCACTCATGATGTTTTTCCTCCAATCTGGTAAATTGCTCAACATTTCACAAACATAGCGAAATCATTGCTCGGTATTTCACAAAAAATGATATATTTGCTCAATGTTTCACAAATTCGTCAAAACTATTGAAATATCAGCCTGTACACCCTGGGGGACAGCGGCTGTCATAGAAATGATTCAATATCATTACTTTACAACGATTCAGCCTAAAAAAAAAGATCAATATACCTAAAATAAGGCTGAAATTGTGACCGATTATTGTCGGATTTGTAGAGATTTTATGTCAGCACCTAGGATATTTGTCCCTTTGATATCGTACCTCTTTTTTATTCGTGTGGCGAACAAAATGCTTTTCTCGGTGAAAAAGCCCGCCAAATCGCCATTTCGAGAAAGAAAATGTGAAGAAAGCATGCTCTCTAGTAAATTCATAATATATCAACAATTTAAATTTTTTAGTATACTTTAAATGGGGATATTTTTTCACTACATAACGACTGGGGGAACAAGCATGGGAGAACTTCAACCAAAATTGCAAACGGATTCAATCCAAAAACAGGAACGGACTGATAACTGGTTTGCCAGAGCAATGAATATAAGAATCGGCATTATTCCTCTTCCTATTTATATCCTGCTTTTTTTGCTTATTACGGTGTTTGTCATGAGCCATGATGTAAAAAGCGACATTCTGACATCAATTGCCGTCATGAGTTTTTTCGGATTTACCTTCGGCCAGATCGGAAAATCCATTCCGATCGTGCGGTCCATCGGCGGCCCTGCGATTCTCGCAACCTTTATTCCATCCGCTGTCGTCTACTACCACCTGCTTCCGAAAGACATTATTACTTCAACAACAAAATTTACGGAAAGCTCCAACTTTCTCTATCTATTTATTGCCGGTATCGTCGTCGGCAGTATTCTCGGGATGAAAAGAGAGACGCTCGTCAAAGCTTTCGTCAAAATTTTTATTCCGCTGATCACCGGCTCGATCGCGGCCGCCATCGTCGGCTTATGCGTCGGGACGCTGCTCGGGCTCGGCTTTCAGCACACGCTGCTTTATATTGTCGTTCCGATTATGGCGGGGGGTGTCGGTGAAGGCGCGATTCCTTTATCCATCGGCTACTCCGATATTATGCCGATGTCCCAGGGAGACGCCTTTGCGCTTGTGCTGCCGTCCATCATGCTCGGCAGCCTGTGCGCCATTATGTTATCGGGTTTGCTGAATGTCATCGGGAAACGCAAACCGGAATGGACGGGCAACGGGAAGGTTGATAAGTCTGATCATTCCGCTCCCGCATTGGAACAGCCGGCCAATGATAAAACGTTTGATTTGTCATTTTTCGCTTCGGGCGGTATTTTAGCGGTTTCCCTCTATTTGGTCGGCATGCTGGCGCATGATTTCTTTCAGCTTCCGGCTCCTGTCGTGATGCTCGTCCTTGCCGTTCTCATTAAGCTGTTCAGGCTGGCGCCGGCTTCGATTGAAAACGGAGCCTTCGGCGTCTCGCGCTTTTTCTCGACAGCCGTGACCTATCCGCTCTTATTTGCGATCGGCGTTTCAATGACACCGTGGGACAAGCTGATTGCGGCGTTTACGATCAGCAACATCATTACCATTTTATCAATCGTCGTCACGATGATGGCCGTCGGTTTTCTGACCGGAAAATGGATGAATCTGTATCCGATTGAGACGGCGGTTATTAATGCCTGCCATTCCGGCCAGGGCGGCACCGGCGACGTCGCGATCTTGAGCGCCGCTGAACGGCTTGAGCTTATGCCGTTCGCCCAAGTGTCGACCAGAATCGGCGGAGCGATTACCGTGAGTGTCACCCTTCTGCTGCTTCATCAATTCTATTAAACTGAAAAGAGCCTCCGCATATGCGGAGGCTCTGTTATTTCATCACATTTTGAATATAAGAGCCGAATGCCGCGCCGGACATGCCCGGCGACACACGGACGCGGTGAAGCCCGTAAAGCCCCTGATCTCTTGACGCCGCTCCCGGCTCCGTCGTAACCGCCATACGGTAGCCTGACGCGGCGGCGGCTTTTAATGTTTCCTTATTATATCGTCCGACAGGGTAGCTGATCATAGACGTCCGCTGCCCGAACATTTGATCAAATAAACGTTTAGAGTCCTTCATTTCACGTCGCTGCTGCTGCGGTGTGAGCCCGTTCAATTCGAGATGGTTCATCGTATGGCTCTGAATGGAAATGCCGTGGGCGGCCATCTCCTTCATCTGCTTCTCAGTCAAATGATTCTTATGCCCGATAAAGTTTCCGATCATAAAGATTGTCGCTTTCATCTTGTATTTCTTTAAAATGGGATAGGCCGCTTTCACATTGTCGGTATAGCCGTCATCAAATGTGATCAGAACACATTTTTCACGCGGCTCCTTATCCTCCGTCAGCATCAGATAGGCCTCTTCAGGAGTCATCGTATAATAGCCGTGATCATGAAGCCACTTCATATGCTGCCTGAATTCTTCCTTCGGCACACGCAGGCTGTTTCCCTCAGAAATGCTGTGGTACATCAGAATCGGCAGTCTTGCCGTTCCTTTCGTTTTAACCCAGGCGGACGTATCCGGCTCTTTTTTGATTTGGCGCTTTACAGATTTTTTATCGTGGTGCGCTTCTGCCTTCGGAATGCTTTGTTCGGCGCTTGCCTCATGGCCCGAGCAGGCGGCAAGCGTAAACACGGCAGCCAAAAGGCACATGCACATGATCATGCGTTTCATCGTTTTCCTGCTTTCTGTCTTCTATTTACTTTTTATATCGGTTATGCGTCATAAATTGTTACATCAAAAAAGCCGGACATCCAGCTGTCCGGCTTTGCGTTATGAGCGGATTCTGATTTCTGTTTCACTGTCAAAAAAGTGAGCCTTATTCATGTCGAAAGCGACGGTCAATTCCTCACCGGCACGTATGTCATGGCGAGCGTCAATCCGGGCGATAAAATCCTGATCCCCGATCCGGGAATAGACCATAATTTCTGACCCGAGCAATTCCGCGACATTGATTTTAGCTGTGATGGATGAATTCTTATAGGATTCCACCACAATCAGCTCGTCATGTATGTCTTCCGGGCGGATGCCGAAGATAACATCTTTGCCGGCATACCCTTTTTCCCGTAGCATTTTCATTTTCCCTTCCGGCACGCTGAGAGCGGCTGAACCGATCTGAATGGCGCCGTCCGTCAGCTTTCCTTTGAAAAAGTTCATCGCCGGGGAGCCGATGAACCCGCCGACAAATACGTTTTCCGGATGTTCATACACGTCTTTCGGGGTGCCGATCTGCTGAATTTTTCCGTCCTTCATGACGACGATGCGTGTCGCCATCGTCAGTGCTTCTGTTTGGTCGTGCGTCACATAGATTGTGGTTGTTTGCAGCCTTTGATGCAGCTTAATAATTTCTGCCCGCATCTGCACCCGAAGCTTTGCGTCCAGATTTGACAGCGGCTCATCCATTAAAAACACTTTGGCGTCCCTGACAATCGCCCGTCCTAATGCAACCCGCTGCCGCTGCCCGCCGGAGAGCGCCTTCGGTTTGCGGTGCAGATACTCTGTGAGCCCCAGCATTTTCGCCGCTTCTTCGACCCGTTTTTTTATCTCCGGTTTCGGCATCTTCCTCAGCTTCAGACCGAAAGCAATATTATCATAGACCGTCATGTGCGGATATAACGCATAGTTTTGAAACACCATGGCGATATCCCTGTCTTTAGGAGCGATGTCATTCACTCTCGTGTCACCGATATAGAAATCACCCTTCGTTATATCCTCCAGCCCGGCAACCATCCGCAAAGTTGTCGACTTGCCGCAACCCGACGGACCGACAAACACGATAAACTCTTTATCTTTAATATGAAGGTTAAAATCATCGACAGCCGCTTCTTTTTGATCGTAATACTTATAAATATGCTCCAGCCGAAGTTCCGCCATGTCATCTCCCCTTTTTTGTAAACGCTTTCTTAAATAGGATTGTAACAGCGTCAGGCGGCGGCGGATATAGGCAATGTTCATAAAAAAAGTCCGCTGCCTTCGTGCACATTTCCCATTTAATGTGATTTTTCATACTGGAGGCAAATGAAATAAGCCAGCAGGGCGCCCCGATATGTCTTAATATCAATACCCGAGCGTTCCGCAAATTTATCAATCCGATATTGAAGACTGTTGCGGTGCAAATGCAGTTTTTTCGATGTGAGCGACATGTTCGAGTTATGTTCAATAAAAGTCTGAATCGTATGCTTCAGCTCCGGTTCTTTCTGAAACAGCAGCGCCGCCTCTTCGTGAAGCAAGGCTGAGAGCTTTTCTCTGCTTTCTTCCGTGAGCATGGCCGGAAATACCGTTTCCGCGGTCAGCGTGCTCAGCTGCGGGAGATGACGCCGGCCAATCTGACAATATTGCTGTTCTCTCCGATAATGATGGCGCAGACGTTCCCCCGCGCCGTAATACCTTCCGATGAAAAAACGGACACTGAAATAAAAATCGCCTTCGAGAATCTTCACAAAAGATGCGATGTCATCCGAATCTGGCGCTTCCAGCTTTTCTTCCTCCACAATCACACCTTGATCCCTTCCCGTCCGGACAACTGTATATGAAACCGGCCAGAAATGGCGCAGCGCTTCCGTAAATGCCTCCCAGTCCCGTTCTCCCAATAAGTCATAATGGATAAAACGGACACGAGGCTCCTTGACATCAGGCACCGGACCCTCTTCCAGCAGAAACCGCCGCCACCTCTTTGCTGCCGCCGTCTCCGGAAAAAAGTCGCCTTTTTCTTCAGCGGGCGTCAAAAATGATTCCAGAAGCAGTTTCTCCTTCGGGGTGATATCCTCCTTCGGAATGGCGACATAGACCCGCCTTTTCTCATCATAAAAGCAAAAGACATCCTCCGCCGTACAGCACGTATCAGACAACACAGCCCTCGGGTAAATTGCCAATAACGGGTTCATATGCGCTCCTCTCTATCGCTCTATCATATTTTCAGTATAAAACGTCCGGCCGATTGTATCCACTTCGTTTTAAGAAACAGCTTTCAGGCTATTTCCCGGGAAACGGATCATAACAGCTTCTGCCGGCATAAGAAAAAACCCTCCGCGCCGGCAGAGGGATCCTTTTTTATTTAGAGATATCGACGAAGCCTTCACCAAAGACGTCACGCACATCATGAACAATGACAAACGCTTTTGTATCACAGCTTTTAATAATTTTTTTGAGCATGGAAAGCTCTTGTTTCTGGATGACGATATATAAAATTTCCTTCGACTGCCCCGTGTAATTTCCTTTACCCGACAGCAGCGTAACCCCTCTGTCCATAAGCGTGTTGACCTGTTCAGCGATTTCGTGCTTATGCTCAGATATAATCGTCACCGCTTTTTTCGTATTCAGGCCTTCAATGATAAAGTCCATCACCTTCGTTCCGATGTACAGCATGACAATGGTAAACATCATTTTTTCCGCACCGATGATGAAATAAGAACTGAAGACGACAATCAGATCAAAGAACAAAAGCGCATAGCTGATATTCCAATCGAGATATTTGTTCGCAATCCTCGCCAAAATGGCAGAACCCGCAGTCGTGCCTCCGACTCGAATAATGATCCCGATTCCGACACCGGCAAACACACCCGCAAAAATAGTATTAATAATGAGTTCATGTGAAGGCGAGTGCCAATCATGCGTCAGATGCAGAAACAGTGAGTTGGCAACAACGGTAATGATCGTATAAAGCGTTGTTTTTCCGTCTAAAAATTTATATCCGATAATCAATAAGATCCCGTTCAAAATGATATTCGTCACCCCGGGCGACCATTCAAACACATAGTACAAGATCAGTGTGATTCCCGTTACCCCGCCCTCTCCAAGATCATTCGGAATGGCGAATAAATTAACGGCCAAAGCAAAGATAAAAGCCCCAATAATCAGCATCAGCACATCCAGCAATCTCTTTTTCATCCCAGACACTCCCTTTATATAAAATCAAAAAAACCCGGGAGAGCACTCTTCATTAAAAGAGCAGAAACTCCCGGGCTTTTATCCCAACGTGTCACAGCAGGAACCTGCTGTGTGTTTTCTCTCGGTCCAGACCAATTCAGCATTGCGGAACCCTAGAAAACCACTGTTTTTTATGTTCAGTTTTTGTATATCTTTCAAGATTATACGGGAAATCACGAACATGTTCAACCACTCTTTTTTTCATTAAACATATAAAAAATTCGAACGATCTGCCGATACTAAAAAAGCTCCTTAAAATACATGACTAAAAAATCATTAAAATACTTTTTTTCTCAAAATATCATTGACTATAGGTTATTTTACAGGCATTATAGTATGTAGTTTTCAAGAAATAGTTTACATAGGAGGAAATATTATGGCAGGCAACCTGGTGTCTTGTAAGGCATGCGGCAAAGAAATCGCTAAAGGCGTTAAAAAATGCCCAAACTGCGGTAAAGATCAGAGAAACTTTTTTATGAGACATAAAATTATCACATTGCTTCTGGCAGTAGTGGTTATTATCATTCTCGTAAACATCGGCGGCGGAGGCGGATCTTCATCATCTAAAACCGCGTCTTCAAAAGCTGCGGAATCCAAGGAAAAACTGTATAACATCGGTGACACTGTTAAGACTGAGAAAACTGAAGTGACTGTTACCAAAGTGGAAAAAAGAGATTCAGTAGGCTCTCAATTTGTCGAGAAAAAAGCGTCTGACGGCGGCGTTATCGTAGCTGTTCAATACACAGTTAAAAATGTTTCAAACAAGCCGTTAAGCTCTTTCTCCATTCCAAGAGCGAAATTAGTAGATTCTAAAGGAACATCCTATGATTCAGATATTGATGCTTCTTCAAGCTATGCAACAGAAACAAAAGTAGACAACAGTAAAATTTTAAGTGACTTGAACCCGAACATTAAAGTTACTGACGTAAAAGCTTTTGAAGTTGATAAAAACGCATACTCTAAAGGCACTTGGAAATTAAAGTTCAGCAACGATGTTGAAGTGAAAATTAAATAATGACCGTAATAAAAGAGACCTTCATCATTTGAAGGTCTCTTTCTTTTTACACCTTTTGGTACCCGTTCACATTGGAGGACTGCCACTTCCAAGAGTCGGCGCACATTTCTTCAAGCCCGCGCTTTGCTTCCCATCCTAATTCAGCCTTCGCTTTTGCCGGGTCTGCGAAGCATGCGGCGATGTCTCCCGGGCGCCGGGCGGCAAAACGGTACGGCACTTCTTTTCCTGATACTTTTTCAAACGTCTTGACCATCTCAAGAACGCTGTAGCCTCTTCCCGTGCCGAGATTATAGGCATCCGCGCCTGTTGTGTTCAGCACCTTCTCAAGCGCTCTGACGTGGCCCTCGGCAAGGTCAACGACATGGATGTAATCCCGCACGCCGGTGCCGTCCTTTGTCGGATAATCATTGCCGAACACCTGCAATTGCTCAAGCTTGCCGACAGCGACTTGTGCGACGTACGGCATTAAATTATTCGGAATGCCGTTCGGGTCTTCTCCGATCCGCCCGCTCGGGTGCGCGCCGAACGGATTAAAGTAACGGAGCAGCGCAATGCTCCATTCAGAGTCCGCTTTATGCAGATCGCGTAAAATCTGTTCCAGCATCAGCTTTGTCTGCCCGTAAGGATTGGTGGCGCTTAATGGAAAATCCTCAGTGATCGGCGTTGTTTCCGGAACGCCGTAAACCGTCGCTGAAGAACTGAAGACGATTTTTTTCACACCGTGTGCCTGCATGGCTTCACATAAAATAAACGTTCCCGTCAGATTATTATGATAATAACGGAGCGGAACAGCCACAGACTCACCGACAGCTTTTAATCCCGCAAAATGAATGACGGCTTCAATCTCATTTTCAGCAAACACCTGGTGAACGGCGTCACGGTCAAGGAGATCCGCTTCATAAAACACAAGCCCTTTTCCGGTAATGTCTTTCACACGCTCCAATGCTTCCGGTGAACTATTTGACAGATTATCCAGAACCACGATGTCATAGCCGCCGTTTAACAGCTCGACACATGTGTGGCTTCCGATATAACCCGCTCCGCCTGTCACTAAAATCGCCATGAAGAAAGCCTCCCCTATTGAATGAATTGACCATATTATATCGGTTTTTTCTTCCTCAATCATCCATTTCCAAAAAGTTTAATCGTTTAGTCATCGTTTCTTCATAATTTATTTTCATTCGCGTAAAACACAGAGCCCTCGATTCAAAACGGTTGCGAAATAGAAATCCCTCCCCCGCGCATGGTAAGATAAGACAAAGGAGATGACGGTATGAAAAATGAAATCATTGAACGCTTTACCTCTTATGTAAAAGTCGATACACAGTCTGACGAAAACAATGAAAACTGCCCTTCAACCCCCGGCCAGCTGACATTGGCCAACATGCTGGCAGATGAATTAAAGTCGATCGGCATGACAGACATCACAGTCGATGACAATGGGTACGTCATGGCGACTCTGCCGGCGAATACGGATAAAGACGTGCCGACTGTCGGTTTTCTGGCTCACGTGGACACCGCGACCGATTTTACCGGAAAAAATGTGAATCCTCAGATTATTGAGAGCTACGACGGACATGATATCGTTCTGAATGACAAACTCAATGTCGTCCTGTCGCCTGAGCAATTCCCGGAGCTCTCCCGCTATAAAGGCCAGACGCTGATCACAACAGACGGCACGACGCTGCTCGGAGCCGACAACAAAGCGGGCATTGCTGAAATCATGACGGCAATGGCGTACTTGATCAAACATCCGGACATCAAACACGGAACGATCCGGGTCGCGTTCACGCCTGATGAAGAAATCGGCAGAGGCCCTCACAAATTCGATGTCGGCCGCTTCAACGCCGCATTCGCCTACACGATAGACGGAGGCCCCCTCGGCGAACTGCAATATGAAAGCTTTAACGCAGCAGCCGCAAAGCTTACTTGTTACGGAAAAAGCGTCCACCCCGGAACGGCGAAAAACAAAATGGTCAACGCTTCAAAAATCGCGATGGAATTTCATCACGCGCTGCCGAAAGAAGAAGCGCCGGAATATACGGAAGGGTATGAAGGCTTCTATCATTTACTTTCCATGAACGGAGACGTTTCTGAAGCCGCCCTGTCGTACATCATCAGAGACTTTGACAGAGACCGCTTTGCAGAACGAAAAGAATATATGCAGAAAACCGCCGATGCGCTGGCGGCCAAATACGGCAACGAAAGCATCAAGCTTGAACTGCGTGATCAATATTACAACATGAGAGAAAAAATCGAACCGGTCAAAGAGATAGTCGATGTCGCCTATCAAGCCATGAAAAACCTCGACATCGAACCGATTATCGAACCGATCCGGGGCGGAACCGACGGATCACAGCTCTCTTACATGGGACTGCCGACACCGAACATTTTTACGGGCGGCCAAAACTTCCACGGAAAATATGAATACATTTCCGTCGATCATATGGAAAAGGCGGTAAACGTCATTGTTGAAATCGCCAGGCTCTTTGAAGAGCGCGCTTAAAACCAAAGCCCCCTGCTTTGGTTTTTTTCTTTCACATGAAACCTTTCCTTCTTTCTTTCCGTATATAAGGTATGAATTGGAAAGAAGGAGTGAAGACTATGGCAAGAGGGACTGTAGCGAAAGAATTGAAAAAAACCTTAAAAGACCCGCGTGTTCTGGAGACAAAATCAAACCCTTTTAAAAAACTGCGGAAAATGTTCAAACGATTTTTTTAAGATAACATCTCGTTTTCTTTAAAAAAATAAAGAAAGCGCTGTCAACTTGCAGTCATCTGTTAGAAGCAGTTATTTTGCATATCATAAGGTTTTTTAGGGTACTGAATAACACAAGGCAAACGAAAACACCGAAATAGTTATTTAGACACTTACAAAAAATAGTGAAAAAGTTATATAAACGATCATCATTCATCAGCCGATACAATCTATAGAACCACAACAAGAGCAAAATTTCTTCAACCCATAGTTATTTTTACGGAAAATGACGTTATTTTTTAAAAAAGTGACAATTGTTTGAATACTTTTCGTTTGTTTTTTCGTACAATAATAATACCAAAACTTTTTTTGGGAGGTATGTAAAATGATGCTACTTATTTTTGCTGCTTTGACAGGGTATCTTGTTTTCTCTTTCAGTAAGGACAACCGCCGGAAAACGCCAAAGACAAGCCCGCTGGTGACAGCTGCCGACACGAATAACATCATTGATTTAAATGCGATCCGTCAAAAACGCCGGATGCCGCTATCATAAAAACGACAGCTGCCGCAAAATCGGCAGCCTTTTTTTATGCACCCGGCCGATATGAAACCAACCGCCTCCTTTTTTCGTACAACATAAAAAAGGAGTTTTTTTATGTACCATTTTTACATCAAAGAGCGAATGTTTACGTTTAAGAATCGTTTTCAAGTGTTTCTTGAAAGCGGAAAAGAAGTTTACAATGTTGAAGGAAAGCTGTTTTCATTCGGTGATGAACTGAAGCTGACTGATTTGGACGGCCGCACGCTCGCCAGCGTCAATCAGAAACTGATGTCGCTCGTTCCCCGTTACGAAATTTCCGTCAGCGGCAAACCCGTCTGCCAAGTCATCAAGAAAGTCACGTTTTTCAAACCGAAATTTGAAATTTCCGGACTCGGCTGGGATCTTACCGGCGATGTGTGGGGCCGGAATTTTCAAGTGACAGACGGAAAATCAAACCGGATGACCGTCACCAAATCATGGATGAGCTGGGGCGATTCCTATCATTTGCAGATTGAAAAGGAAGAGGATATCGTTCTTTGTCTCGCGATCGCCATTGTGATAGATATGATTCTATTTGAGGGTGATAAATAAAAATATTTATCGAAATATATTGACAATATAAGATAATATACTAAGATTAAGAGTATTACAGTTTATTCTGAAAAATAGCATATTTCCTTATCAAGAGAGGTGGAGGGACTGGCCCTATGATACCCGGCAACCGCTGTTCAGCAGAATGGTGCTAAATCCTGAAGATAAGGTTGAGATTTGCGGACGCAAGCTCTTCCCTATCCGAGGGAAGAGTTTTTTTATATTTCATCAGGAAAGAAGGAATCGTTCATGTCACAGCAAAACACAGAACAACCATTGCATACGCTTCTAAGAAAAAACCCGCCGTTTCGCGCGGATCAAGTCGGAAGCCTGCTGCGGCCGGCGGCTGTGAAGCAAGCCCGCCTGCAAAGAGCGGCGGGTGAGATTTCGGCAGAACAGCTGCGCGAAATCGAAAACAAAGAAATCATCCGCAGCGTGAAAAAGCAGAAAGAAACCGGCCTCAATGTCGTGACTGACGGCGAATTCCGCCGGGCCTGGTGGCATTTTGATTTTCTCGAAAATTTAGACGGCGTTGAAGCGTTTACGCCTGAAAGCGGCATTCAGTTTCACAACGTACAGACGAAAGCACGCGGCATTAAAGTAACGGGAGATATTGATTTTTCTCAGCATCCGATGCTCGAAGATTATAAATTCCTGCACAGCATTGCCGGCGATGCTGTTCCGAAAATGACCATCCCAAGTCCGAATATGCTGTTTTTCCGCGGAAAATTGGAAAAAGCGTCTTACCAGAATGATTACAAACAATTTCAGCACGATGTGTCAAAGGCGTATAAAAAAGCAATTCAAGCTTTCTATGACGCCGGGTGCCGCTACCTTCAGCTCGATGACACCGCATGGGCCGTTTTCTTATCAGAAGCGGGGCTTCGTCAGATTGAAGCTTTCGGCACAACGCCGGATGAGCTGCGCAAGCTGTTTGCCGCATCCATTAATGACGCCATCAAGGACCGCCCTGACGATCTGAAGGTTACGATGCATATCTGCCGCGGCAACTTCCAATCCACATGGACGGCTGAAGGCGGCTATGATGCAGCGGCTGAAACGATTTTTGACGGGCTTGATCTTGACGGATTGTTCCTGGAATATGATGATTCCCGCTCCGGCGGCTTTGAACCGCTCCGTTATGTCAAACGCTCTGATCTTCAGCTTGTGCTTGGCTTGATTACGTCGAAACATGGCGAACTTGAAGACAAGGACTCGATTAAACGCCGGATTGAAGAAGCTTCACAATATGTCAGCCTGGACCAGCTTTGCCTCAGCCCGCAATGCGGATTCGCCTCCACTGAGGAAGGAAACCTGATCACAGAAGAACAGCAATGGGCGAAATTGCGCCATGTCGTCAACATTGCCGGTGAAGTCTGGAAATAAAAAAAAAGACACGCGATTAGCGTGTCTTTTCCGTTTTACAGCGGATCGGTTCCAATTAAAATATCGATATCTATCGTGACAGCAGCCTCTTTCCGGCTGATAAACCGCCGGATGCTGTCATCAGTACATTTCCATGTTAAGGGCGTCATTTTCACAAGCCGCTCGAGGTCAGGCTGCGCTAAGGTCTTCATGTAACACAGCCGTTTGCGCTCAAAGGTTTGAAAGCCCGCTTGGAATCGTCCGGCCGCAGAATCGGCGGTGTCTTTCCGCCGAGGGCTGTCTCCGAAGAAAAATTCCCTTACCTCCTTCAAATAATCACGCCGCGGCACCGCTTTAATGACTGTGCCGCCCTTTCGTAAAAGTCTGCTGCATTCCTTGTAATTCCAAGGTGATAAAACAGACATCACGACATCAAAACAGCTGTCGGCAAACGGCGCATCCGCCACATCAGCGACGGCAAAAACCAAATGATTCCCGAAGGCCTTTGCGGCATGCAGCACACCTTCTTTCGAGAGATCAATGCCGATTCCCGTCACGGAAAAAGCGGGCTGAAGCAATTTGCATACGGCGGCTAAATGAGAGCCTTCTCCGCATCCCGCATCCAATATCGCCGCCGGTTTTTGCGGAGGTTGAATATGGGTGATGATGGCGGCGATCTCCTTTTGAACCGGCCCAAAAAATTCCTGGCTGTCAAAAAGCTCGCGTCTCGCTTCGAACAGCTGCCTGTCATAGCGGGTTTTGACCGATTTATTGAGGAAATTCACATATCCTTGTTTTGATATATCAAATGTATGCCCCTGTCCGCAAATCAAGCTTCGGTATTGTGAGACCTCCATGGCCGACCGGCATAGCGGACACCTGAACACGGACTGGCATGATTGCAGTAATTCCGCGCGTTTTCTTTTTATAGACGTCAAAAAAACACCTCATTCATTCGTTATTCCGATGAAATGAAAAAGGCATAGACAAATAAACCTCGCCAAATTGGAAGGTTTAACCTATTTATCTATACCTCTCATTATCTGTAACGAATGAACTGGATGATCACGAAAATGACCCCTTTTCTGCCGTCTTTTGAAGGCTGTGTCCTCAGATCCATTTTATCAGCTGCATCCCGTCTTTACAATGAACCGGAACGGTTTTCGGGGGTATTTTATACCTTTATTATCCAATTACTTATACATATCCTTTATTTTCTTTATTTATAATATAAATTTATTATTTTGAAAATATCTAAAAAGGTTGATTTTCAAAAATTGAAACGATAAAATACTGCTATCTCATGTAATATCGTTATTCTTGTATATGATCAGTAATATGGTCTGATTGTTTCTACCTAGTGCCGTAAAAGACTAGACTACAAGAAAGTTTGCATAAATTTGAACGAGTGAAAAGCATATGACGCTGTCTATTCTTTTCTTTTGGCTCTTATTTATCACACTTTCTGGCTTTCAGGAATTTGTGACGAATAAGAGCTTTTTTTATTTCCATAATACCCTTATAGGAGTTGCTCACATGTACTTTTTATTGAACATTGTCGGTCTCATTGTTGTCATGGCTGTTGTTTTCTTATGCTCTCCCAACAAGAAGAAGATTAAATGGCGTCCGATTGTCATGCTCCTCGTCTTTGAGTTTCTGATTACTTGGTTTATGTTAGGGACAAAAGTCGGCGGCTTTGTCATCGGGAAGATCGGCGCGTTCTTTACATGGCTGATTTCCTGCGCCAGTCAAGGGATTGCGTTCGCTTTTCCGTCTGTTATGGCCAATCCGACGGTTGATTTTTTCTTCAGCGCATTGCTGCCGATTATCTTCGTCGTGACCTTCTTTGATATGCTGTCGTATTTCGGTATTCTGCCGTGGCTCATTGATAAAATCGGCTGGCTGATTTCTAAAATATCCCGTCTGCCGAAGCTGGAGAGCTTTTTCTCCATCCAGATGATGTTTTTAGGAAATACGGAAGCTTTAGCCGTCATCCGCCAGCAGCTTGCCGCCGTCAGCAACAATCGGCTTTTGACATTCGGGCTGATGAGCATGAGCAGCATCAGCGGCTCGATCATCGGATCGTACTTGACGATGGTTCCGTCCACTTATGTGTTTACAGCCATCCCGCTGAATTGCTTAAACGCGCTTTTAATCGCCAATATGCTGAATCCCGTGGACGTTTCTAAAGAGGATGATATTATATACGTTCCTTCAAAAGCGGAGAAAAAAGACTTCTTCTCCACGATTTCTAACAGTATGCTTGTCGGCATGAACATGGTCATTGTCATTTTAGCGATGGTGATCGGATATGTGGCGTTAACGGCCGCGTTAAACGGCGTACTCGGACTGTTCATGCACGGTTTGACCATTCAAAAGATTTTCTCATACATCTTCAGTCCGTTTGCCTTCCTTCTCGGATTAGGCGGACATGACGCGATGTATGTCGCACAGCTGATGGGCATCAAGCTCGCGACAAATGAATTTGTGGCAATGGCCGATCTGAAAGGGCAGCTGAATTCACTTCCGCCGCACACGATTGCCGTGGCTACGACATTCCTGACATCATTCGCAAACTTCAGCACCATCGGTATGATCTACGGATCTTATCAATCTCTGCTTGATGGTGAAAAATCAGCCATCATCGGAAAAAACGTCTGGAAGCTGCTTGTCAGCGGGATTGCCGTTTCCTTATTGAGCGCGGCGATTGTCGGATTGTTTGTCTGGTAAAAGAAAAAAGCGATACCGCTCCGTTTTGGAGTGATATCGCTTTTTTTATTGATAGACGGATGCAGGTACGAAAACGTCCCGGATTCCTGCCGCGTACGGTCCGAGATCATATTGTCCGAACACAACGGCAATGCCGTTTTTCGTAAAGAAGAAAGGTCTTTCGTTATTCAGGATGATCTCTTGTTTTTTGACGTCCTGATCGAACAGATTATCATGTTTCTTGATGTAGCCGTAAAGATAGTCTCTCGTATTGTTAGCTTTCGTTTTTGTATTCAGCACATTATCGAGTGTGACCCGTTTTTTTGCGGCCAAGTCGTAATTAAAGGTCTGAACGGATGTCAGCCCGTGTGCGCCGCCTGTGTAACTGTAGTCTTCCGTCTGAATGCTGAGCTTGCCGTCTTGATTATACTTCACCTTGAAATCTGCCTGGTATTCCGCTTTGTAGCCTTGTTTCTCACCGTCTTTTTTGTTTTTTACATATTCTTGGTACGAGTTTTCAATATAGCGCTTGAAGTCCTGATTGAATTTCTTTTCAAAAGATGCGTTTCCCGTATTTGTGACCTCGGGGTATGTCAGCTGCTTTACATGCTTATACGTATGGCTTTTGACAACGGGCTTTGCGGTTTGCGCGGCTTCGGCTGAAGGCGTGAAACCTCCGAACGGCGCGGCTGTCAGCACGGTTAAGAGCACGGCCGCCATCATTTTGAATGCCTTTTTCATCACAACTCCTCCTTTTCATTACCGTTCCCTTTTTGAAAACGGGTTACACTCTATAGACAGCGCAGATCAGCAAATTGTTTCTGGGCCTTCTTTCACATTTTCTCCATGAAAAAAAGAGACATGGAAAATCCACGCCTCTTTTACCGTGAAGGTCTTTGCGCAATGGCTTCATAAACGGCTTCCGCCAAATCGGAGTTGCCGAACATCTCCAAAACGCCGATAACGGTTTGATCAGGAATCGGTTCTGATTCCTCCTTCGGCACGACAAGTTCTTCAGCCGTTTTTCGCAGCTCTTCGTTTAAAGGCTGTCCGGGGTAAGCCTTGCTGTAAATGGCCATCGGATCAAGGTCATGATTGACGCACCATTGGGCAAACACCAAAATCATCATGTTTTCGTCACGCCGGTAATATTCTTCAAGTTGTTTTTCGGTAAACGGCTTCACTATCATTCGCTCCTCCAGAAAATCTACCCCTAAGATACACAAACACAGAGCGGAAGTAAACCAAAGAGGGTGAAACATATTATTTCATCAACCCGCCTGCTTTAAATGGCGCATGCCCTGACTCTCTAAAACTGTTGTCTGAATGTCCCGGACAGCGGAAGGTACGGATTTGCACGGAAGCAATTTTCGTTTTCTCCTCAGATATTTCACTTTCACAAGAAAAAAGCGCCCCCTTCATAAAAGGCGCTTTTTCATTCTTATATGTTTCTGTCCCAATGCCGATGCTCAGCCACGGCTTTCAGAAATTGTTCGCAGTTTCCGTCCGGAACAAGACCGGGGCCGCTTTCGGTTCCGGCGGCGAGGGCGAGAAGTTCTTTTCCTTCACCGGAGGCGCCGATCGCCTTGTAATGGCTGAAAGCTTCGTTGACGAAGTCTCTGGCCGATTTTTGGACTTTGAGGCTGTCTGTGCTTTGTTTTCCGCCCGGAATGAAAACAGCGTCGTACAGGACGGAATCCACTGTCAGGAAAGTGGCTGACGCTTCCAGCTCCGTACCGTTTTCTCCCTTGACGGTTCCCAGCGCGGGGCTGATGATATCGGCTCTGACTCCCGCCTGTTTGCATACGTCAAGCACTTGTTTGACTTTCTCATCAGAAAATCCGTGATCGGTTAAAACCGCAACCTGCCTTGTCGCTGCCGTTTTCACCGTGTTTTCCTGGCTTAAGGCCGGGGAAGTGAACGTTTCATCGGATTCACGATCCTTCGGCGGCGGGTTCACGCCGATTCCTTTCGCAACACGCTCGGCAAGCCCGGCGTCGACGTGACTGAAGACATCAACCACCTGCTGCTGCACATCCTTGCTGTTCACTTTTCCGACCTCAAAACAGAACGCGGAGATGATATGTTCTTTCTCGGCGGGAGACATGCTGTTCCAGAACATCTTGGCCTGAGAAAAATAGTCATTGAAGCTCTCACTGCGCTGGCGGATTTTTCTGCCTTCTACTTTTTCCTGGTAATGAACGTATCCGCCTTCTTCTTCTGAGGCCGGCGACGGATCATTGTTCTGCAGAGAATTTTTATGATAGGCGACGGGACCCTTATTAATCGTCATCCGATGGTAGCCGTCGTATTGGTTGTTATGGAACGGGCAGACCGGCCGGTTGATCGGAATCTCGTGAAAATTCGGCCCGCCAAGACGGATGAGCTGTGTATCCGTATAAGAGAAAAGCCGGCCTTGAAGAAGCGGGTCATTGGTAAAATCGATGCCCGGCACGACATTTCCCGGGTGAAAGGCGACCTGTTCCGTTTCCGCAAAGACATTGTCCTGATTGCGGTCGAGGGTCATTTTTCCGATCAGCTTGACGGGAACCAACTCCTCCGGCCACAGTTTTGTCGGATCAAGGATATCAAAATCAAATTTGAACTCGTCTTCTTCGTCTATCATCTGAACACCGAGCTCATACTCGACTTTGCCGCCGTTTTCAATCGTTTCCCACAGGTCGCGGCGGTTGAAATCGGGATCTTTCCCGGCAATTTTCTGCGCTTCATCCCATACGAGGGAATGAACGCCGAGCACGGGTTTCCAGTGGAATTTTACAAAGCGCGCTTTTCCTTTCTCGTTGACGAAACGGAACGTATGCACGCCGAAGCCCTCCATCATCCGATAGCTTCGCGGGATGCCGCGGTCAGACATCGTCCACATGACCATGTGCGCGGATTCAGGATTGTTTGCGACAAAATCCCAGAACGTATCATGAGCCGTCGCGGCCTGCGGCATTTCATTGTGCGGTTCCGGTTTTATGGCGTGAACGAGATCCGGGAATTTGATCGCGTCCTGAATGAAGAACACCGGAATATTGTTTCCGACGAGGTCATAGTTCCCTTCTTCAGTATAAAACTTCGTCGCAAATCCCCTGGCGTCACGGACAGTGTCGGCTGACCCCTTGGAGCCCGCCACTGTTGAGAAACGGACGAAAACAGGCGTTTTGACGGACGGGTCCTGCAAAAATTTCGCCCGTGTATATTCCGTCATCGGTTCGTACACCTGAAAATGCCCATGAACGCCGTACCCGCGCGCATGAACGACCCGTTCCGGAATCCGCTCATGGTCAAAGTGCGTCATTTTTTCACGAAAATGAAAATCCTCCATCAGCGTGGGGCCGCGGACGCCCGCTTTTAAAGAATGCTCATCCTCAGACACGCGAAGCCCCTGATTGGTCGTCATTTTTTTGCCGCTGTTATCAGACCGGTACTGCTCCAGCTGTTCGTCCTTTGAGTGTTCATTTACTCGTTTGTTTTGATCATCACTCATGTCAGTTCCCCCTTTTAAAACGAAACATTCTACAGCACATTTACCCGCGGCGTTCTTCATATAAACTGCTGATCCGCTCATTAGGATTTTAGGTCTGTATTTACATATGCGATCATACACATTTTGAAATAAGCCATTTTCACAGAAATAAATTGTGAAAGCGCTTACTAATACAGATGTTGAACAGGGGAGGTCATATCGTGCTTGCCATACTCGGTTTTGTGATGATGATTGTCTTTATGTACCTTATTATGTCTAACCGGCTTTCCGCTCTTATTGCTTTGATTGTCGTTCCTGTTGTGTTTGCCCTGATCAGCGGATTTGGCAAAGATCTCGGCGAGATGATGATTCAAGGCGTTACAGACCTCGCTCCTACCGGGATTATGCTGTTATTCGCCATCCTGTATTTCGGCATTATGATTGACTCAGGTCTGTTTGATCCCCTCATTGCCAAAATCCTATCGCTTGTCAAAGGGGACCCGTTAAAAATCGCCATCGGCACAGCGGTTCTGACGATGACCATTTCGCTGGACGGTGATGGGACAACAACGTACATGATTACGATTGCGGCAATGCTGCCCCTTTACAAACGGCTCGGCATGAACCGTTTGGTGCTGGCGGGAATTGCGATGCTCGGTTCGGGGGTCATGAATATTATTCCGTGGGGCGGGCCGACGGCGAGGGTTTTGGCTTCCTTGAAATTGGACACGTCGGAAGTCTTTACGCCGCTGATTCCCGCTATGATCGCCGGCGTTCTCTGGGTGATCGCCGTTGCTTATCTCCTCGGAAAAAAAGAACGGAAGCGGCTCGGCATCATTTCGATTGAACACGCACCGTCCTCTGATCCGGAGGCAGCGCCGCTGAAGCGTCCGGCTCTCCAATGGTTCAACCTGCTGCTGACTGTCGCCCTGATGGCCGCGCTGATCACCAGCCTGCTTCCCATCCCTGTTCTTTTTATGATCGCGTTCGCCATCGCCTTGATGGTCAACTATCCAAATGTCAAAGAGCAGCAAAAACGGATTTCAGCGCATGCGGGTAATGCGTTAAACGTTGTCTCAATGGTGTTTGCGGCAGGCATATTTACAGGCATTCTCTCAGGCACAAAAATGGTCGATGCGATGGCGCATTCTCTCGTATCCCTCATCCCTGATGCCATGGGCCCGCATCTGCCGTTGATCACTGCGATTGCCAGCATGCCTTTCACCTTTTTCATGTCGAATGACGCCTTTTACTTCGGTGTCCTTCCCATCATTGCCGAAGCCGCTTCCGCTTACGGAATAGACGCCGCTGAAATCGGAAGAGCCTCCTTGCTGGGCCAGCCGGTGCATCTGCTCAGCCCGCTTGTGCCATCCACCTATCTATTGGTCGGAATGGCGGGTGTCAGCTTTGGCGACCATCAAAAATTCACTATTAAATGGGCCGTGGGAACAACGATTGTGATGACGATTGCGGCGCTTTTGATTGGAATTATTTCGTTTTAATTAAAAAAGGATTTCCGCTGGCGGAAATCCTTTTCTGTACATTATTTTTTTGTATAGCGCACCCAGTCATAATGAGCGTATAGCGGATTTACACCATTGTAGGAACCGAGCCAGTCATCGACACCTATCCCATTCCATAAGTTCATCATGATTTTTCCCGGTGTTGTCGGGATTTGGCTTGTCGCAGTATGTTTTAATTGCCCATCGACATACCATTTAATAGAGTTTGGCTGCCAATCGAACGCATACGTATGATAGGCATTGGCCGCATCAAATCCGAGATCCGCGACCTTCTCATGATTTCCCTTTCCATTTGTATAATAATTAAATTGAACCTTTGTCGTGTCTTTTCCTAAAAATTCGATATCAATCTCATCCCAAGGAGTACCATCCGTTGGACCTGTATAAGTGAAGAACGATGAAACGATCCCTGTGTTTTTAGCCGGCTTCATTCTGACTTCATAAAGTCCATAGCCATAGGTTTGAGCGGAGCGGTTCTCCCCGCAGTCAAACTTGTTATAAGACGGGCTTGTCAGCGCCAAACGCATTTCACCTGATGACGTCACGGACACATTATTTGCACGCCACGTGCAGTTGAACATATCTCCATTGGAGTAACCATTTGCTTTTTGCCATAATCCAGAGTTATAGCTGTTAAAAGGTTCAAAAAACGATCCGCCTGTTTGAGCTGATGCAGTAGAAGTGATCGCACACAAACTCAAAAACAATCCAGTGACAAGAAGCAGCAGCACTCGTTTCATACGATAAAACATGTCGGCATTCCCCTTTCTTTGAAAGCGATTTCTTTATCGATCATACATGATTCTGTAAAAGGGAACATCAGTCAGAATAATGATAAAAACGAAACTTAAAAAGACCTAAATTACCATCAGCACAAACAGAGATGATCCGCGCTCATTGTAATTTAGGTTTTGCCTGCCTTAACCAAGTCATATGTGAATGTAAGACAAAATAAATACAAGGAAACTAAAATGGAATGCCCCGGCCCATGATGACCAATTCCTGATTGCCTTCTTTGAGCACACTGACGACATTATTACTAATGACTTTCGCAATCTTCAATTCTGTCTCCCTCCCGCCTGACCATTTACCTGCTACACCTTTGAACTAGTTCAATATCTCCAGGTCAATCAGAAAACGCCGTTCAGAAATCTTTGTCCAACGATGCGGATGAGGCGCATATAATGCAGAGAACCGGTTTTTGGGAAGGAGCGTGTGTGATGAAACGGTTTTCGAAAGAAGAAAGCAGCTGGATGCTGTATGATTGGGCCAATTCAGCTTATTCGGTCATTATTATGACGGCTGTTTTCCCCTTGTTTTTTAAAGCCGCGGCGGCGGAAAACGGTGTCAGCGCGGCTGATTCTACCGCTTATTTGGGCTATACGATTGCCGCCGCGACTTTTATTTTGGCGATGCTCGGCCCCGTCTTAGGAACGATTGCCGACTACAAAGGATGCAAGAAACGGTTTTTTGCCTTCTTTCTTCTGATCGGTGTGGCGGGCACAGCCGCGCTGGCTTTGATTCCCGGCGAATCTTGGATGCTGTTATTAATTTGTTATACGATTTCCACGATCGGCTTTGCCGGGTCTAATGTGTTTTATGATGCGTTTCTCGTTGATGTGGCCGCAAAGGAGCGGATGAATATGGTGTCCGCCAGGGGATTTGGACTGGGCTATATCGGCAGCACGATCCCTTTTCTCCTCAGCATTGCCGTGATTCTTTCAGCACAAGCGGAGGTGATTCCGCTGTCCGCCCAGGCTGCCGGCCGCATTGCCTTTTTGATTACGGCGGCATGGTGGGGGCTGTTTTCGATCCCGCTCCTTCTCCGCGTCCGCCAGCGCTATTATATCGAGAGGGAGCCGCGGCTTGTACTCAGCAGTTTTATACGGCTGGCCGGCACGCTGAAGCAGATCAGGAAGCATCGGGCGCTGTTTTTGTTTCTGCTCGCCTATTTCTTCTACATCGACGGGGTCGGCACCATCATTACGATGTCCACGTCCTACGGGGCTGACCTCGGCATCAGCGCGGCAAATCTGCTGATTGTTTTATTTGTCACTCAGGTCGTCGCCGCGCCTTTTTCGATTTTGTACGGACGGCTGGCCGAACGATTTAAAGGAAAAACGATGCTTTATGCCGGAATCGGCGTGTATATGATTGTCTGCACGTATGCTTATTTTATGGATTCCGCTTTTGATTTCTGGGTCTTGGCTATGCTTGTCGCCACTTCCCAAGGAGGCATTCAGGCGCTGAGCCGCTCTTACTTTGCCAAGCTTGTCCCCAAACAGAACGCCAATGAGTTTTTCGGCTTTTATAATATTTTCGGCAAGTTCGCTTCGATTATCGGCCCGCTTTTGATTGCCGTGACCGCCCAGCTGACCGGAAATTCGTCAGCCGCCGTGTTCAGCCTGATTTTGTTATTTGTGATCGGGATAGGCATCCTTGCGTTTGTGCCTGAGGAGACGGCGTAAAAAAAGCCTGCGCGCGGCAGGCTTTCTTTTTTATTTCTTGGCTTTATGGACTTTCAGTTTTTTGCCTTTGACCGTCGTATTTTTCATGATGTCAAGAACGTGCGGGCCTTTACCGTTCAGAATCTCTACGTACGATGCGTTGTCCAGAATCGTGATAATCCCGATATCATCGGCTGAAACGCCGTCGATTTTCGCAATCGTTCCGACAAAATCGACCGCTCTGAGTTTTTTCTTTTTCCCGCCGTTAAAGTACAGCTTCATGATGTCTTTGTTTAACTGTTCGCTTTTGTCTGTTTTGACATCGGGGCGGGCGTTCAATTTTTCCGCAAAAGCTGCTTTCCGTTCCGCTGTTTCTTTCTCAGACGGCGCCTCCCGCTTCTGGATGCGGAAACCGATATATGTCTCAATGTCATTCAGAAACCGCGATTCAGAAGGCGTCACAAACGTAACGGCCCGTCCGCGGTGTCCGGCGCGGCCCGTTCTGCCGGTGCGGTGCACATAGCTTTCTTTTTCAAGCGGAATATCATAATTGATGACGAGGCTGATGTTTTCAATATCAATTCCTCTGGCGGCAACGTCGGTCGCAATGAGATAGCGGAACTCGCCGCGTTTGAATTCATTCATGACGTCAAAGCGGTCTTCCTGCACCATGCCGCCGTGAATTTTATCGCAAGGATAGCCCAGCCTGTCCAGCTCATCGGTTAACTGGATGACCCTTTCTTTTGTCCGGCAGAATATGATGCAGCTGTCCGGGTTTTCGGTGATCAGGACATCACGCAGCAAAGATGTTTTGTCCTCTTCTTCTGTTCTGGTGACAAAATGCTCAATGTCTTTTGTCGTCAGGCCTTCCGCTTTTACTTCAATCAATTCAGGGTCTTTCATATATGTGCGGCTCAGCTTCTCGACGTCATCCGGCAGCGTCGCTGAAAACAGCATGGTGACTCTGTTTTTCGGCAGATGCTGAATGATGGCTTCCACCTGTTCAATAAATCCCATATTCAGCATTTCATCCGCTTCGTCAATCACTACATACGCCAGCCGTTCAAGCGGCAGCGTCCCTTTCTCTATATGATCAAGCACACGCCCCGGCGTTCCGGCAACGACGTGGCTTTTTTGCTTCAGTTCGGTTTTCTGTTTGTCAAAAGACGCTTTTCCGAAAACCGCCGTGGCTTTTATCCGTTTGAAACGGCCGATATTCGTGATATCTTCTTTAATCTGCGCCGCAAGCTCGCGGGTCGGCGTTAAAATCAGCGCCTGCGGTTTGTTTTCCTCCCATTCCGCAAGCTCACAGATCGGAATGCCGAAAGCCGCGGTTTTGCCGCTGCCCGTCTGTGATTTGACGACGAGGTCTTTTTTTTGCAGCGCGGCGGGGATGACGCGCCGCTGCACTTCAGTCGGCTCGGTGTATTGCAAGCCATTCAGCGCCCGTCGGATTTCGGGGCTGATCGCATATTCATTAAACTCATTCATGACTAAACTCCTTCTCTGTCCGGCTCCCCTCATTATACGCGAAATGCCGCCGCTTTACCCTGACGTTTTGCCGGGCCATTCGGAGGACTGCTTTTTCTTCATGTCAAGCACGACCCATTTGGCGCAATAAAAACTCATGCTTCCTTCCCCGTCATCGACATAGTAGCGGATTGATTCCCAGCCGCCGTCGACCGGGCTGATATCCAGATGGATGTCGGTGATGCTTTCAAGATCATCCGGCCTCAGTAGAACTGCTTTCTCATGTTTGTGCCACTCCATTTTGTGCCTCCTTTTTTTCAGCTGAATTGGCATGTCTGACTCAAATGAATTTTTCTTACAAACCCCCATGAATTTCTTTAATATGTCTGCATCCAATCTCTTAATTCTTCTAACGTATGCAGATACGAATCAGGCGAATCTTTCAGATCAAACCCGCTCAAATATACGAGCATCTCCCAAACGGTTTCGTCCTCAACCGCCGGATCATCTGCAGCCACATACTCAGACGCCCAATCCGACACTTCTCCCCTCGTCGATTGACCGTTCAGGATCAGACCAGCCTTTTTCAAACATTCTGCTATTGTTGGTTCTTTCACGTCAAAAGCCTGCCTTTCATTTCTTGTTTAAAATGCTGACTAACAGCCTCCTGGCCCGTTCGTGCCGCCCGATTTCCCGGCTGAGCTCCGGATAATCCGTTAAAGCATTTTTCAGCTGCGCATATTGCGGATACAGCTCAAAAAAGGATTTATATAAGGCTTTACGCTGCCTCGCAGGCATTTGTTTATTCTCCAAAACAAAATCTAAGCTGCCGCAGATAAGCGCGAAATACTCATAAAAATCCCCCGCGCAGGCAACCCCCTCAAAGTCTTCTTCGAATCTCCCTGTATCTGAAGGCAGCGGACCCTCTAATTCTTTTTTGTATAATTTCAGGTTTCGGATGACGTCATCATTTAAAGAATATCTGTTGGATCTTAACATCTCAGAATCACTCGAATATCACCTGATTCATCGATGATCGTAAACGAAAGCCCGTCATTCTGATGCCGTCCGAGATACAGATGCCCGCAGTAATCAAAATTACAAAAACATCCTTTTACTGATTCTTCGACTATCTTATTCATTTTTATTTTCATGTAATTACCCCTTGAGTCTTGGATGGTATTTTATTTATATCGATCGTTCACTCTGTAAAATGATATGCAGATGGCTGAAAAAAGCCATCTGCATAGGATTAATCAATACTTCACCAGATATAAATCGTTATCACTAAAGATAAACATGCGGTCCTGTACGGCTCTGTACGTTGTTTCTCCTTTTCTATCAATACCGTGTATCATGACGTCAGTCTCTGATAAGCCTTTGTGCTCTTCATGAAATGTAAATAGGGTATCCTCGTGACTCTGAATCAGCAGCACCCTTTTTTTCGAAACGGATAGCTGATCACAATAGGAGTATTGATCGCCGTCCAGCACATATTCTGCAACAGTACGAATTCTATCCCGTCCAATCTGATAATGCCCGATGACACAGCAATCCTCTCCCTCGAAACATACATACAAATCAGATTTGATCGATTGTACGGCATAGCATTCATGCATCATTTCTTTAAAATCGTCTTCAAAATAAAACGTTCTGTCTTCTGCATGAAAAGCAAATATCGCTTTTCCTTGAGGATTTCTCTCATCATACATACCCTCGTCCGTTAATCCGATCCATAATAATCCATCCTCACCCAGATGAAATACATTGGCGCTTAATAGAAAAGAACAAATCGGATTGATTTTATTACTGTTTACGCAGTATACGGCTAATTGACACGTATGATTTTCCAGGTAAACGATAACGATTGTGTTATCATACGAATCAACCAGATAGAAATGGGCATCTTCAGAAAATCCGTGTAACTCTTTTTTGATTAAAAGAGAGCTGCCTTTCATAACCTCCAATATTACTTTGTGATCGTGCACGGACACAATAAACACTTGATCATCCCGACCCGCATTGAAATAAATGATATTTTCCCTTTCATATGACCCAACACGCTCCGCGGTAAGTTCTAACATCAGCAACACTCCGTTGATTAGGAACCTGAAATTTATATTAAATTAATCAATGATATATAAATCTGCTGCATCGTATTCAAACCAAATGATTTTTTCATTATTTTCAGTAGTTACATCAACCTTTTGAGTGTTCAGGTTCATATAGGACTTATTTTTGGCAGGATTTGCTATTATAACAACAAAGTCATTGATCGATGCTAAAAAATATAATTCATCTAATAAGTGATCTGCCATCAATTCTTCTTTGGTTAGGGCACATTCAATATGAATGAACTTTTTCGATACAGTATTCATATGTATCATTTTCTTTTCAACCTTCTTCTTCCATTCTTCAATAAAAGAAGGAAATGCCATTACTTCTATTAGAGCTGTTTCGAACTCTAAGTCATTCATTAATTGAGAAAAAGTATCTTTACTCACTAGATCACATGAATAAATCGAATTGTATTTAAGCGGGTTAATCACATCCAGATTCCCTATAGCCTTCAATGATTCTTTTTGTATATTTAAAGGACTGCTCATGTTTGCCTCCGCGAACGGTTTCGTTATGTAAGAAAAGAGAGGCTGGGAACCTCTCTTATTTATGATTTCGAATGATACGCATAAAATGATTGGTCGTCAAAGCGAACTGTTTCAGCTTCTACAGCAATCAGCATGCTGTTCATATTTATAAGAAAATTAGCATTTGATTGATACTCCGGAATTACAGCATTTGATAGATTACCGATTCCTTCCGGGTGGTAACTCATCTCAAATACTTGCCAATTGTATTCTTCCGGATCTATTTTTTCTAATCTCATATCACCAATATCTGCACTAAAATAAACAGATGCTGCATTTTGAAAAAGAATGTTATGCGTAAATTCGGCTTTATTTTCAACGACCTGAATCTTAAGTGAAAGCTCTTTTTTAAACACATGAAAGTCAAAATGAAGGACAGCGCACCCTCCGTCTATATAATCTACCCATTCATTAATTGTCTTGTACACCGTTTATCTCCCTAATGAAGTTTTGGAGTCTTTGAGATCTGATTTTAAAGTCTACACGAAAAGTTCTAGCTTCTCTTCATTACGAATATTCGTTTTCTTTATCTATACTCAAAATAAAAAATGGTTCAATTGTTTCTAAACGTATCCTGTCTTGTTTCCCCGCTAATAATGCTTCAATCCCTGATATCAGCATTTTAAATTCACTTTCTAATAAAACGGCAGAGTAATCGCGGGCGATTGCTTTATTATGTTCCAACAGTTCAAACATTGTTGAGATAAAAGGATCATCCTCTGCTTCTTGATACCTTCTCGGTGTTATTTCAAGTTCCAGACAACCGTCTCCGATTTTGGCCATGCTGTCTCCTCGTTCTCTACTTAATAGCTTTAATTTAGTAGTAAATGATTTGAATGACGCTCTGGAATTCAAGCTAAGTTTCAATCGATTGTTCACCTTTTACTGTCTCAGTTCTAATCACCTACCCACTTATTATCTATAATTTTTTAAAAAAAAGCCTGTTGACCAAAAGATGATCAACAGGCTCATCTATTTTTTATTTAATAATGTTTATAATATTTTCTCTATGTCTAGATCCTATTCTGATTGTCTCGGAATCTGTTATTTCTATATGATAAAGAACATAATCCAGTAAATCTTTAATAATTGTTTTCTCTGCTAAAGGGGCTCCATTTAATATATCTTTTAACTCAACATCTTTTTCCAATAAGATTATATTTTCATGCGCAATTATTGTATTCTTGTACTCTTCTGCTGAGGTTTTTATAAATGAGATTTTTTTATTAAACAAAGTATTTGTTTTTAAGCTCGCTGAGAATATACAAGTATCACTATCTTTATTTGAAACAGAGTAAGAATACATTGCGTATTGTTTATTTTCCATATTTTTTAATATAACAAATATTAAATCCTCTATTGTTTTATACTCTTTTTCAACCCAATCATAGTCATTGAGAGTTGATATTTCATAAAAATAGTACATTTAATTCTCTCCTTCTATCTTTTATACACTGTAAACCGCCATTGTGCACTGCCCCTTTTCCATTTCCCTTTATATATAGAAAACTTATTGCTTTGTAAATGATAACCATGATTATTATGTGGTGTATGCCACTCTAGAGATCTATATATAGACCTCCCAGTCTTTTTCTTTCTCGAATAGATTATTCCCCAATAACCTCTTCCTTTTTCTCTATCCCCTTTTATACGGCCTACTTTATGAATTCTATATGGAATCCTTTTCGCGATTTTTTTTGCGCCTTTTTTAATAACTGATTTAGTCCATTTCTTTGATGCATTATATGCCTTACCAACATTCCTCTTTGCCCACTTTCCTGGAGCACCATTCCATGACCTTTTTATTACTTCCCATAGAATTCTGGCCCAGTGCCCATCTGGGTCGACCTTCATCACCGGATTGTTATTGGCATATGCATATCCATTCTGATCCAATGAATCCCCATCACTGCCCGGGTCTGGGTCTAGTGATAAGAATACGCCGTTTCTTGGCTCGTAGTAGCGGGCCATGAGATAGTACAGGCCGGTTTCTTCGTCGTATTGGTAGCCTGCGTAGCGGTAGCGATTGTCTTTTACTTCGTCGCTCGCTTCGGTTTTTGTCGGATTTCCCCACGCATCGTATTGATATTTGGCAACAGTTTTTCCGGTGCTGTCTGAGATGGCGATGACGTCGCCGTGTGCGTTGTAGTGATAGAAATATTTCTTGCCGTTCTTTGTATAGGATAACAGCTGGCCGCTGTCACCGTACGTGTATGATTTTGTGACGTTGTTGTCTGCGTCTGTTTCATACAGGACATTCAAGCTGTCTCCGTCGTAGAAGTAGTTCGTGACGTTTCCGTTGACGGTTTTTTGGATTCTGTTTCCTTTTTCATCGTATTTGTATGTTGCGAACGGCTTGTCTTCGCCTTTTTTCGTGACGGCGGTCAGGTTGTCTTCCGCGTCCCACGTATATGTGTATTTGCCGTCGGATGTGCGATTGCCGTTTTTATCGTAGGACAGGTCTTCGTCATTCACCTTCGTCAGCTGGTTCATGATGTTGAAGGATGCGTTGACTGATTTGCTTGCGCCGTCCTTTGTGGCGGTGACGTTTGTCCGGTTGCCGAAGCCGTCGTACGTATATTGAATGACGGTGCCGTCTTCATGAGTTTCTTTGACGAGCTGGTTGAGCTTGCCGTATTCGTACTGCACCTTTCCGCCCGCTGAGCTGTCGATGACCGTGCGGTTGCCGTTGGCGTCATATTCATAGCTTTCCCGGAAGATGCTGCCGCCGTTTTTCGTTCCGATATGAAGAGAGCTGACGAGATTCCGCTCATCATATGAAAAACTCGTGCCGACTTCATTGCCGCTGATGAATGTCTGAACATTGCCGTTTTCATCATAATCAAATGTATAGGCTGAAGTGCCGTCTTTCATTTCAATCATTTGATCAAGTTTGTTGTACGTAAAGCTGTTTGTTCCTTTTTGGCCGCCGTGGCTCCATGAGAAAGTTTTCAGCTTATCCGAATCAGCCGGGTACGTCCAGCTTTGGCTGCCGCCGCGGTCGGTTAATTCAGTCAGGCGGTTTTTGTTGTCAAAGGTGCGTTTTTTCGTTATATTTTGTTCTTTGTTTGTGACAGACGTTTCATTGCCGTTTTTGTCATAGGTAAAGTTATATTTTTCAGTGCCGTTATACGCTTTTGACTTAACCCGATCGGTGCCGTCATAGGTCAGCGACACTTCATTTCCGTTGGCGGAAACGGTTTTCGTCAAGTTGCTGTTGGCGTCATATTCACTCTTCAGTACATTGCCGAGCGGGTCGGTTGTTTTGACGAGCTTGCCCATGACGTCATATTCATATTGATAGGTCTGATCTGCGCCGGCCCGAATCGTTTTTGTCAGCTCATTTCCTTCCTTGTCATAGCTGTGAAGGATGGATGTGCCGTTTGACAGGGTCAGCTTTGTCAGCTGGTCGGCCTGATCGTATTCGTAGGCGGTTGTTTCGCCTTTCGCGTCGGTTTCAGACATTTTCTTTCCAGTCTCGTCATATGAAGCAGTGCTTGCATACCCTAGTTCGTCTTCTTCTTTTGTGACGTAGTTTCCTTTTTCGTCATAGGTGTTTTTCGTCAGGATGCTTCCTTCGATTAAACGGATATCATCAAACCACGCCGTTCCTGTGGCGCTTTTTTGGAACAGAATGCTGATTTCGATTTTATTGATCGGCTTTGTTTTCGGGATGACTGCCGCTGCCCGGTTCCATTCCTGTGTCCCCTGCGGGAATTTGGCGGTGTATACGCCTGTCGTGCCGTCCGCATAAGTGACGTCAGCCTGAAGCGCGTAATCATTGTCGTTCGTTAATTTTACGCCGTCAGCCTTGGACATCCCTGTCAGCGTGATATATACCGGCTTATCGTCCGCGCTTTGGCCTAATGTAACGGTTTGTTTTGCGGCCGCATTGGCTTGTGATGCATTTGTGCGGGACGCTTTTAATGAGCTGTCATCATCGAAGCCTTCATCAAGGTCAGCGGCGGCTCCGCTTGTGCTCCAGCCGTCTGCTTTAGCCGTGAAACTGCTGTTTTGCACCGGGTTATAGCTTGAAGAGACTTCCCCTTTTTCCAGCTGAACCTGATCAAACCACGCTTTTCCTTTGCCGTCCTTGTCGTTATGGTCCACTTCCATATAGACGATGGCTTTTCCTGCATTGGCCGGTGTTGTAAAGGTGATCTGCCGTTTCGTCCAGTCATTCTTTCCGGCTAATGCGCCTGATTCATTGTGAATCCATTGAATGCGTTTTTGGTCTTTGTCACGCAGATCAATGTTGAAATACGCTCTTGCCTTTGTCAGATCCGTTTTGATCTGGCCGCTGAGTGTATACGTCGTATTCGGCTCAAGCTGCACTTCCTGCGTTGCGGACGCATGGCCGTGCTCTGTTCCGGCTGAAGCGGATTGTGAGGAGATCTCCAGTGCTTTTTGTCCGGACAGCGCGCCGCTTCTTGCTTTTACAGATGCAATACTTCCGCTGTCTCTCGTAGCGGTGAGATTCCAGCCCAGCTTTGTTCCTTCAAAGCTGCCGTCTTTCAGCAGGCTTGCCGAAGCTGCCAGCTCTTTGCTTGATTGAATGAGATTTCCATACTTGTCATACACGGCGGCGGATGAGGATTTTCCGCTTTGATCCGTCTCAGAAACGGCATCAAGTCCGTCGTACGCAATATCAGTGACGTTCCCCTCGGTGTCCTTCATTTTCGTTACGTCATTGTTTTTGTTGTACTGATACGTTTCGGTGCCGTAGTTGTCTTTTACGGCTGTGACGTTGCCGTCTTTATCATATTGATAGCTTTCTGTCGCTTTGCCCGCATCCGCGTCGTTCGGATCGGTGTCCTGAATGACGTTGTTGCCTTCGTATACAGTGTTGGTCGTGATTTTCAGCCCTTCGGCATCATCGATTATTTGAATCGGGTTGCCCGCCTCATTATAGCCGTACTGCACTTTGCGGCCGTTCGGCTGCGTCATGAGCAGCGTTTTTTTGTCCGCGTCATAGCTGTAGTCGTACGTTTCTTTTTTCGCATTGACGGCTTTGGTCAGGCGGTGGCCGCTATATTGGTATTCAGTGAACAGCGGTTTGTCATCCGTGCTGTTTGCAGAATACTGCTTGACGAGGCGCCCCTCGTCATCGTAGTCATAGCTTGTGACGCTGCCGTCAGTATCCGTCACCTTTTTGAGAAGGTCTTTGTCATATGAATACGAAATCTTTTTGTTTTTCGGCCCTGTAAGAGATGTGACATGGCCGTTTTCATCATAGGTAAATGTCAGCTTGCGCCCTGATGCGTCTGTTATGGCGGTCAGCTGATTGCTGTCGTTATACTCGTATACGGTTGTGTTGTTGTGTCCGTCAACGATTTTTTGGAGCTTTCCGCCTTTTTTGCTGAAATAAGCGTTCGTCTGATCTTTTGTTTTTAATACAAATTGATCGCTTGTTTCCGTCAGTTCGAGATAAACGCCTGTCGGCGGCTGATACGTGCCGTCAGATTTTTTCGTGAAGACATGTGTTGTCGCGTCCTCATCAATATAAACGGCTCTGCCGTCTTCAGAAAGAATCGACGTTTCCGCATCGGCATACCAGCCTTGGCCGAACATATGGTCAGAGCTGTCAAGGCTGTTGAAGGTCCGGGAGAGTCCGAGCCCCGGTCCGCGTCCGTCGATTGACATATCTTCTTCATTGACGATGACATTTCCCGTTGCGCCGTTCAGCTGTCCGTCCGGAATGTCAATAATGGACCAGAATTCTTCCGTTCCGAGGAATTCCGCCCCTTCATGGAAAACAGGGTTAAAAGGTGCCGTCGGTATGCTGTCACCGTTTGCGTCATAGGCGGTCAGCGTAAAGGAATAGTTCTTCTTCCCTTTGTAATTGCCGTTTGCGTTTTCGTAAACAGGTGAAGGGTCAAGCGCCAGTTCGCCGCCCTTTCCGTCCGTGTGAAGCTGGAATCTTCCCGCTTTCACTTCATCGGCTGAAGGCCAGATGTGTTTGTTTTGGGTCGTCCAATGATCGGTATCACCGATATCGAATGATTGATAGTCTTTTCCGTTGTAGATGTTGATTTTGTAGCCTTTCGCGTTTTTCACCTTATCCCATATGAGATTGACATAACCCGTTTGGCTGGATTTCGTGTTCGTATAGACGTAGCCTGTCAGGTTTTTCGGCTTTGCGATATCAGGCAGCGCCGGACTCGCTTCCGGTGAGGCGATCGCTTCTCCGTCTTTGTTATAGGCAATGACTTTAAATCCGTAGGTTTTCCGGTTCGCATCTCCGCCGGCGTTTTTATAAACGGGGCCCGGGTTGATCGGCAATTCCGCGCCTTTTTTGTCTTTCAGGTGAAGCGCATATTTTCCGGCGCTGATTTCCGCCTTTGTCGGCCAGATGTTTTGATCTTTTGTGGACCAGGATGTTTTATTTCCGAGGTCAAGCGTTTCAAAGCTTTTGCCGTTAAAGACTTGCATTTTATACCCGGCTGCGCCTGATACGGCTTTCCAGGAAAGATCAAACCAGCCTGTGGCGTTGTTGTTATTAAAGCCTTTCGTACTTGGTTTCTGAACTCTGCCAATATTCGGAATGACGGGCTTGGCGGCCGCAGACATGGCGCCTTCTCCCTGGTCAAACACCGCGCTGACCGCGACCCAGTAATTTTTACTTGCCGGATAGCTGCCGCCGGAGTTTTTATAGACCGGCGAAGGATTAAGCGCTAATTCACTTCCGCCTTTTCCGTCTGTATGCAGCTTATATTTGCCGGAGTCGATTTCCGCTTTTGTCGGCCAGATGTTTTTTCCTTTTGTGCTCCAAGAGGTTGCATTGCCGACCGGAATGGCCTGATATTCTTTCCCGTTATAAAGCCAGACTTTATAGCTTTTGGCGCCTTCAGCTTTTTTCCAGCTGATATTGAAAAATCCTGTCGAATCTCCGTTATGATACGCTTTGACAGACGGCGTGTCCGCCTTCGGAATCGTGTATGTCACTTCAATGTATGGTTTTTTAGCAGAGTTTGCTGATGACATCAGCTTCTTCCAATATTCTTTTCCGTTGCCGTTTGCGTGAAGCTTAAAGCCGTAATTGGCGCCGCCGCTGTTCCACGACTTGACTGCGGAGGTGACATCGAAGCTTGCCCATTGGCCTTTATAGACCTCGGCTTTGCCGATGTTTTTGGAGCCCGGCTTGTTTTTCCACGTGACCTTGGCATTGTCGTAATTGCTGTTTACGGTGTCGAGCCAAAGCCCCGTCGCCTTTGATCCGTAATAGGAGTGGGCTGTGTATGCTTTAAGCGTCGCTTTTGTCACCGTCATATTTTTGATCGGCTTTAAATTATCAAACTTCATAAATGCGTAGTTCGTTCCGGTTGTGCCGTCATAATAGCCCGTTTTCAGTACGTACGCTTTCAATCCGGCGTCCCATTTCTGCGAAGCGGCAGAGTAGTTTGTCGTCGGATACGCGCTCATGACAAAGGTATCGGATGACACAGATACTGATGTTGAAGGGTCAATAGATACCGGATAAACCCGCTTGGGATCTTTCAGCCATTTTTCATCGGCCGTTACATGGAGCAAGTAGCCTTCGCTGTTTTTTTCAAGCTTGAAGCTGACATCTTCTGACCTGCTGACTTCACCTGACTTTTCATCGAGATCTGAGTCGGTCATAAAAGGCTTCGGCACGGTATAGACGACATTGTCTTTATCATCAGAAAACGCGATCGAGCCGTCTTCCTGTTTTTTAGCCTGAAGGTCGGTTTTGATTTGAAAGGTGAAGGAATTGTAGCCTTCATATTTGTGAAGCACAAGGTCTTCTTTTATGTTTTCGTTAAATGTGTAGGTTTGTAAATCAATAGCAGGAAACACTTGCTGATACGTAAGCTCGTTGCTGTCTTCCTTGACTTTTGCTGAGGCATCTGTCGGAGTGATTGCAGCCTGATCGGGGCCTTTTGCGCCGGTTAATGAGTATGTGAGCTTATGATCATCATGTTCAAATGTGGCGTATAATCCGTTTTTCATTTGCTTCAGAAAATCGGAATTCAGCACTGTATTTTCCGTTCCGACTTCCTTTGAGCCGGTTTTCAATTCAGGGGAAACGTCTTCCCAGTCCGCATTGGCGGTTTCTTTCGTATGAATGGGGTCTGTGTAGATTTCCTGTTTGTACACACCCTCGCCTTCATAGTAAAGCTTTGAATTCTCAGTTCTTTCAGACGTGATCTCACCGTCTTGATTGATATCTTTTTGATCAAAAGGCATCTGCTCAGATGCTTTTTCCGCCGGAAGATCTTTTTCCGGGTCTGCGGCCGGAATGGCGGCGGTTTTCGCTTGATCTTGTTTTTCACGCGTTTCTGCCGCAAATACATCGGCAGGCGCAATGGAAATCATAAGCGTTGCCGCAAGAGTGCCGGCCAGCCATTTTTTCCACTTGTTCTTTTTTCCTATTTTCATAGGGTTCTCCTCCTTCTTTTGTAATATAGGCTTAACAATAGTAATATTATTGAAATTGTTTATCAATATTTTCCTAGGTATTTAAGGTTATTTTAAGGATTATAGGTATTTTGAACCTTTTATTCATAAAAAAAAACCGCCGGCTGCCGGCGGTTTTCGTATTATGGATAGCGGAGATTTGTATTTTGCGCTCCCGCGTAGGATTGGGCGAAGTTTTTGGCGTCCTGGGCTGAAAGGGTGCCGTAGCTGTAATTTGATCTCGGATTCCAGTCGGTGCGCGGTGATTTCGGGGCTTTGAGCGACGGGAATGAACCGGTGTCGGTGAATTGGGCCGTCCCGTAGTCGTCTATCATTCCGCCTTTTTCATTTCCGTTGCCGAAATAGTTGGCTTCTGAGAAGACAGTCGCGTTTGTATGAATGGTGAATCCTAAATTGAAATTGGTTACATAGTTGTTTTTCGCGTGAAAATAGCCGTATCTCATCAGACCCGGTGAACGCACATAGACGTTATTAAAATAGTTGTTGGTGATCGTCATATGCGGATAGCCGATATAATTGCGTCCTTCGTTATCATCATTCGGATAACCGAGAATCAGGCCGTACAGATGGTCTGTGAATTTAGAGTTAGACAGCGTCACAAAATCCGCTTTGGCGCCGACATACAGAAGCTTTCCCAAATCGCTGTGGCTGTTCGGATTGTAGCTGTGTCCTTCAAACCACACGTGGTCAATCCAGTAATTCTGTCCGTTCGCTATGTACATCGGAATGTCGTTGTTGCCTGTAATGGCGGCACTATGGCTGATAATGAGATTTTTGAAAATCACATTGTTTGAGCCGGAGCCGGTGGTCAGATAGATGTTGGTCAGCCTGTGGCTGGTATAAGAGCCGACGATGGTTTTATTGGCGCCGACTGTCACAACGGCTTTACCCGGGGAAGAAATATCACTTGTGATGACGATGGTTTTGCGGTCCGTTCCGCCCGCATTGTTTTTCAAATCATTGAGATTGCTGACGTAGACGACGGGGCCGCCTTGGCCTCCCGATACGGCGGATTTTGCTTTTCCGTTATGGTCCTTCGCATTTCCCGCGAATCCGGTAAGTCCCTGCATCACATCCGGATAAGCCGCTGCCGCTTCTGCCTGCTTTGATACGGAACATACGATGGCCAGACAAAGCGCAAAGCCGAGTGCAGCCAAGAAAGCGAGATGACGCGTCTTGTTTATCATGCCCTTCACTCCTTTAATCTCTTAAATTGTAAACACAAGAAGTATTATACAATTACTATCCTCTTTTTCCATGATCTGTTTGTCTGCTTTTTCGTTATGGCTGAATAGCCCCAAAATAAAAAAAGCAGCCGGTACGGCCGCCTATATACGGGTGCTGTCTGCCTGAGTTTCCGCCGGCACGGCTTTTTGCTTTCGAATCAGGGACAGCGCCATTCCCGCAAAAATCAATACAATCCCCAAAGATTGATAAAGGTCGGGGCGAAATCCCGTAAATACGGTGTCAAGCACAATCGCCACCGCCGGATCAAGAAATACGATGATTGAAATAAACCGGGTGGATAAAAACCGCAAGCTGTCAAAAAAGAGCAAATACACAATTCCCGTATGAATGATGCCGGTCGACACAATCATGATCCAGTTCACATGCGACAAATCAGAAAAAGCGCCGAAACGGACGAACGGGAGAAGAATGATAACGCCCAATCCGGTCTGCAAACAGGTGACGGCGTATGGGCTGAGGCTGTTGATGCCTTTCCCGGCCAGTGTCGTAAAAGCATAAAAAAGGGCGGCCAGCACGGCCCAAATAATACCCGATCCCATCAGCTGAGAAAATGATGTACTTCCGTTGATGCCGGAAATCAGGGCGGTGCCCAGAAAACAAATCACGATGGAAGTGACGGACACAATATGCAGTTTCTCCCGGTATATAAGGCTCCCTAGGAGAAGGACGAGAACCGGAGCCAGATGATAAACGGAAATCGCTATCGTCACTGATGTCTCCTCAAATGATTTAAATAAAAACACCCAGTTCAGCACGAGAAAAAATCCGCAGGCCAGTGTCTGCAGCACCTCACGCCGGTTCCATTGTTCGGTGCGGTACCGTCCGGAACCAAACCAGCAAACGCCCAGAAACAATGAGGCGCACAGACATCTCACAAAGACCAGTTCAATTGAAGGCACATTCGTATGTTCCGAGAAAAAGCCGATTGATCCGAAAATGACCATGGAAATGACCATTTTGATGACGGCATTTGATGTTTGTTCAGCTTGCATTGATTTGCTTCCCCCATATCATTGACTGTTTATTCAGACAAATACTAACAGCCATTTTACTTGATTCAGAGGAAGATTTCATCCTATTTTTCGAAAGACGGCGGTCTTTTCTCATTAAAAAAACCCCGCATCAGCAGGGTCTTCCGTTTAATGAACGATCAGTACAGGACAAGGAGACAATTGTGAGACCTTATGGCTCACGCTTCCGAGCATCATTTCTTTAAATCCGCTGATTCCGCGGCTTCCGACGACAATCAGATTGAAATGCTGTTCTTTCGCTATGTTTAAAATTTGATGCGCAGGTTCGCCTTGGACGTACAGGCTTTCCGCGTTTACTCCGCTTTCAGCCGCTTTCTGCTTGGCATCTTCCAGAATGGCCGCTCCTTTTTGCTCGACTTCATGTTTGATGTCTTCAATGAAGTTTTCCGGAACATAGACAATCCCTGTTAAGGCTGATGTGGAGACAACGGCTTCACGTCCCGCATAGAGAATGGTGAGTTCAGCCTGCTGTTCTTTCGCCAGATGGATCGCTGCGTCCAAAGCTTTGCCGCTCATGTCTGAACCGTCTACTGCTGCAAGAATTTTTTTAAACATATGAATCCCGCCTTTCTGCTTTTATTGTCCTCCTCTCTTTGCTGAATGTCAATTTTGCCGGCTTTCTCCGGAACATTGCGCTTACAGACTTTCTCCGTTTGTGGCGATGACGTCTTTATACGAAACCAAACTACCTCAGCGTTATTTTTTAAGCGCTTAATAAATAGGACTTTATTCTCTTCTTTTTTAGTATTACCTATTGGTAAGAGTAGTGATAAAATGGAATTATTGATATAAAAAAGGAGATTATGATGAGAAATCATAGAGGCTTCCATGAGGAAATTCAGCAACAACAAAAACTTTATCCAACATCACATCGCATTCAACCGGTCAGCCCAAAAGAATATGCAGAGGTTTTGACTTTACATACGGCAAAACAACTGAGCGAGACATTTCAAACACTTGTGGATCAAGATCAATATGAACAAGCGATTCAGCTGAGCGAGAGGGTTGCTTCTCAGCTTGGACAACATACGAATTTTTCATTACCACTTTCCACAGTGCTTTATAGTTTAAACGAAGTGGAACTTCCTATTTCAGAGGAATTTTCTCTACATCGTCTGAAACTGCTAGGAAATCATCAAACTCATGATAACTTTTTCAAAGCATTAAAACACGAGATGTTAACGGCGGATCGGGTAGACTTTATGGTTAGTTTTACAAGGTGGTCTGGTGTTCAGCTTTTGATCCCTCCGCTTCAGGAGCTTGCGAAAAGACATGTCCCTGTACGCATCATTACATCAACCTATATGGGTATTACAGAACCAAAGGCGTTAAGACATCTTCTTCAATTTGAAAATGTTGAGTTGAGAATTGTAAATGAATATAAAAAATCTTTCCATACGAAAGCATACTTATTTGAACGCTGTTCTGGACAGCATAGTGTCATTGTAGGATCTTCAAATCTATCACAAGCTGCACTTACGACAGGGTATGAGTTAAATGTTAGACTACCCGAAACCAGATATCTTCCTGTTTATCAACAAACAAAAGATTTGTTTGACACGGTTTGGAATGAAAAGACACAGCCTGTTGACGAACAATTTTTACAAGCCTATGAGGAATTCCAAGCAGGAAGCCAAAAGGTAAGTGCTTCCTTTGCTGCTCAAAACTCTCTTTACAAAACGAAAATGTCCCCGAATGCCATGCAAAAGGAAGCGTTACGAAACCTTAAAAAAACAAGAAACGAAGGGGAGACAAAAGCAGTCATCATCGCCGCCACTGGAACCGGAAAAACATTTTTAGCAGCATTTGATTTTGAGCAATTTAAACCAAATAAATATCTTTTTCTTGCCCACCGGGAAGAATTACTTACAAAAGCAATCGAAACATTTCAGAAAGTCACCAATAATCATGAAGATTTTGGTTTATTGACTGGAACGAAAAAAGAAAGAGATAAACGTTTTCTATTTAGCACAGTACAAACGCTACATAAAAAAGAAACGTTGGAATCCTTTTCAACAGATGAATTTGACTACATTGTGATTGATGAATTCCATCATGCAGAAGCATCTACCTATCAAGCTGTATTAAACTACTTTACACCAAAGTTTTTATTAGGTTTAACTGCAACTCCAGAGCGCCTTGACGGTAAAGACGTCCTTCAGATTTGTGATCATAATGTTGTTTACGAAATTAGACTCCGTGATGCTCTAAAGGCAGAGCTACTTGCACCATTTCACTATTTTGGAATTTCAGATCATACTGTAGATTACGAAAAAGTAAAAGTGAAAAATGGAATGTACGAAGAGAAATCGCTAGTAGATCATTTAAAAACTCATAAACGAGTAGAATATATCATTAAGATGATCAACATGTATGGATTCCACGGCGAGAAAATGGTTGGCTTAGGTTTCTGTACAAACGTCGAACACGCAATATACATGAGTGATGAATTTAACAAATTGGGATTTTATACAACTTACTTAACAGGAAATGATTCTCCTGCAAAAAGACAAGAGGTCATTCGTCAACTAGAGGACCCTCACCACAGTTTAGAAATTATATTTACAGTAGATATTTTCAACGAAGGAATAGATATTCCAAAACTCAATCTACTATTGTTCCTTAGACCAACAGAATCACCAACGATTTTCATTCAGCAATTAGGACGGGGACTTAGAAAAACTGACGACAAAGAGTTTGTAACGATACTGGATTTTATCGGAAACTATCAAAAGTCATTCGTTATTCCACTCGCACTATCTGGACAAACAAGCCAAAAATCGTTTGATAAAGATTCCCTCCGAGTGGCCGTGACGCATGAGTTTTCAGATTTACCTGGAGGATCTTATGTTGACCTTTCAGCCGTAACGAAGAAAGAAATTTTAAATAAGATCGATCATATTAAACTAAATTCAGATGCCATGCTGAAAACGTTATACAAGCAATTTAAACAAGAGCTAGGACGCTCTCCAGAATTAATTGATTTTCTATACTCTGAACAGGCACCTGGGCTTACCTTTTTTATAAAGAAATACAAATCGTGGGTACAGACCAAAAAGAAAATGGACGATTTGAATGTTACAGATGAAGGAATTCTCAATAACCCCTTGGTTGTAGGGATAGTAGCAAAATTAGAACAGCAATTACCTATTAAATGGCCTTATGAATGGTTAATTTTACAGAGCGGTTTTCACAAAAATATCATCACAATAGAAGATGTAAAAGAATCGTTAGAAAAACAGTTTCATATTCAAATCACAACAGATACACATGATGACCTCATTCAACGAGCAATGGAGCGTTTAACGAAATCAGATCAAAAACAGAATTGGCGCTTTGGTACATTACAAGGTGATACATTCAAGTTAGATCCAGAAGTGAGCGAGATTTTAAACGATCCATTATTCGGACCGTATATTAAGGAGCGCGTCCACTATGGACTGATTGAATTTAGACGTATGAACAATATAGAAGCCCTTGCTTCAAAAGAGATTAAGCTAACATTGTATCAGACCTATACAAGAAATGAGCTCATTTATCTTTTTCAGTCAACTGATCAGGAAGGGACTTGGCGAGAGGGTGTACGTAGAGTTAAAAATCACTATTTAATCTTTATCAATTTGAATAAGTCAGAAAAAGTAGAAGATCATTTGCTATATAAAGATTATTTTATTGATCCTAGCCATTTTCACTGGCAAAGTCAAAATCAAACCTCACATACATCAAGCGTAGGGCAAAACTTTATTCACCATAAGGAAAAAGGATACCATATTCATTTATTTGTGAGGAAATTCACCGAAATGCACAACATCACTTTACCATTTATTTATGTAGGAGAAGCGGATTACGTATCAAGCCACGGAGACAAGCCAATGAATGTCAAATGGAAGCTCCATCAGCCTGTCCCAGAAAACTTGTATGTGGATTTAACGAATTAAAGCAGATACGGTCGGAAGATCAGCGGGTGCCCACTCTAGTGATTCTAGCTCACGTATAGGCACCCATCTGAATTCCGCATGCTCTTTCGCTACCGGCTCTCCTGATACAATCTTCGCTTTTATTGAAATTAAATTTACGATGACCTTCTCATATTCATGATGAATATCGGCTATCACATCGCCCGCCACAATTTTACAGTCAAGTTCCTCTTCAATTTCTCTTACAAGTGCTTCTCGTGCATTCTCCCCTTCTTCAAGTTTCCCACCAGGAAACTCCCACAGATTAGGCAGAGACATTGTTGGAGAACGTAGAGCACATAGAATTTCATTGTTTTCATTTTGTATGACTGCGGCGGCTACTTTTATTGTTTTTTTCAAAATTAAACTTCCTTTCTTTCTTAGTCGGTAGATCAGTTAAATTACTATTTAATTATAATCATGTTAGGAAAGCTTTTTTCTATTTTCTGAAAGACTTCAGTTGGTTAACAAAATTCTCACATCTGAAATATCTTGTTAGTTCACTTTTATTATATAAAAAAATAGCACTTTTTATAAGGAGATTAAAAATGTGATTATCCTCATTTGTCAAGGTCGTTTTCTTATAAATGCTTATTCAAAAACTGTTTTATACGCTCAGGCTCTCTACTTTCGTTAGTTCTCAATCTGAGGATGGGTATTCCTGCTTTATCTAAAATTGTGTTTTTAATTCTATCTCGTCTCTTTTGATCTTTTGAGTGATGGTATGCAACACCATCTACCTCAATTACTCCAAGAGGTTCATTACCCATCTTATAGTGAAGAAGAAAATCAACTCTTGCCGCTGTTTTAATAAATTGTTTTTCGTCTTCATGTAGGTGACTTGTATCATTCACCAGATCTTTCAAACGATACTCTCTTTTAAAGTTGATTTTTTTAAATTTTTCTTCTGAAAGAATATCCCTAAGTAAGCTGGCTATAATTCTTTCTGTCTTGTATTTTGAATCACTTTTCCGAAGTTTATTTTCTCTTTCAATAAGTACTTCAGAGAATTCTTTATAAAGTAAGTCAAACACTGAAATTACTTTGCTTTCATGGTATAAACTCGATTCAGTATAGTATTCCATATACCTAATAAGTTCGGAAATTTCTTTGTTGCTTTTTTTAAATACTTCAACATCTGATACTAAAACAAAACGCTTTTTAGCTCGTGATATAGCAACATTTATTAAATTTGCGCTATCAACGAATTGAACATCATTCTTACTTCCTTTTTTATCAAGCACAGTAGAAAAAATAATACCATCGCATTCTCTTCCCTGGAATTTATGAACTGTATCTTTCAAAATCTCCTCAGGTAAACGCTGTTCGGCATGATTAATCTGTTCTCTATAAGGAGCAATAAAGCCTGTTTCATAAGATTCAGGAAACACAAGACTTTTAATCGCATCCTCATCAAGAGAATCTAATTCACGAATATTATGTTTCCCACCCTGAAACCGCATATGATTACCTTTAACAGTCTTAATGAGTACGATGGAAGGTTCATTATCACTTTTTTGTTTTGTCAAAGGAATAAGTTTCCCATCATAATATTGTTCATTACAAAATTTAATTATCATCGGCTCACAACGATAATGTTCTTTTAGAAGAGTAATCGGTATTCGATTCTTATATACTTTTATAATCGAATCAAGCATGCTATTTTTAATATAATTAAAGCATGATTCTATTTCAAATTGGGAAAGCTCGGCTGATGTATCGGGAATGTGGGGGAGCTGATTCCTATCTCCTACTATAACCACATTCTTAGCACACCCAAGAGCAAGTATCCCTGGCATTAATTCTAATTGCGAGGCTTCATCTATAATTAAGTAATCAAACAAAAAACCCGCAGGTATAGACTTTTGCAAAGAAAAAGCAGTACTCAATATAATGGGAAATTGATCTATAAACGATGAAAAATACTTAGACTTTTTGAAATTCCCCTGAGTATAATGCGTTTTTCTATCGAAATTCCCCTTTTTATTCAAATAACTCTTAAAAAGTTGTTTTGAGGTTAATTGAATTGTTTCCATTAAATCATTGAAGTTTTTCATTTCCAGAATGTCTTCGATTCTTTTTAATTCACTTTTTAATTCCTCAAGCTTCAGTCGATAAAAATGATATTGAAGCTGTGTAATGATTTTTTCTTTATGAGATTGATCTTTTATTTGTTTCGGGCTGTATAAGCCATAATAAAAAAGATATTTTGTTTGTTTAAACAATGTCATTCTATTCTTATGATTTAATGCCTCATCAACCAAAAAGTCGATGATCTTACTTTTCGTGAATTTGTAAAATGGTAGAAGTTTTGGTTGAACAGCTTCTAGTGATTCAAAATGTTTTGTATAATATTTCTGTTCCATTTCAAGATCTTTTATTTGCTGCTTTATGACTGCTTGTTTGTTTTGTAATTCAAGTAACTCTTTCATTGATCTAATATTGTTCCACAAAATTTGTTCCATTTCTACTTCAACATCCATATTAATTTCCCAGCTATTGAAGTCTTGGGGAAGCTTTGGAGGATTCTCAAAAAATTTCTTCTGATTCACCTGACTCCCTAATGATGCAAGAAAAAAACCTAGATCTGACTTCATTAATTTCTCACTGACATTTGCGACGGCAGAATTATTACTCGATACAATAGCAGCATTTTTTCCTTGCATCACAATGTTAGAAATAATATTTAGGATAGTTTGTGTCTTACCGGTTCCTGGCGGTCCTTCAATTACGCTAACCTGAGAAGAAAAAGCAGATTCAACCGCTTGAATTTGACTAAGATTCAAACCAAACGGATATATAAGCTTTTTTTCCTTATTGAAGGATTGACTAGTTTTTGTAAAATAAGCATGAAGAGCACTTTCTGTTCTTAGAGGAAGGTTATGAATTTGCCCTTCTAAAATAGCAGGTATACCATTAACTGTTCTATCCTTTACCCCAGCTATGAAAGAAAAATAATTTAACAGGTTTTTGAATTTAGTATTCTTCAGCCTTACTTTCTTAACCGCATCTTTTTTATAAATATATCTGTGCTTACCACCCCTGAAAGAAACAACCGCATATTTATCTCCATAAATAACAGAAGACTCAATGTTCTTACTAATCTCACCATTTAATTCAAAAACTTCATCTTCACTTAACGTAAGTTGTTCAAATGGATATACTTTGCAATAATCTAGCTTTTTGACTATTTTCGTTTTATCATTTAACACCATATGTATAATGAGGTCGCCATTTTGACTGTTCAATTTCCATGTTTTAATTTGTTCAGAGTATATTGCGTCTTCTATCTGAATGATTGTTCGTACCAATTGAGTACCCCCGTGTCCCAAAAATGTATGTTAATTTATGTTATAGTATACAAAATTAATGAGGTGTTTACAAAATAGTGCAAAAATAGAACCCTCTAGAAGCAGGAGGGTTCTAAAAAAGTTTCACTCCACTCCCCAAACAGCCTCCCCATCACCGCTCAGCACACTAAACGTCACAACTTCTTTCTCTCTCGCCGAGTCCCATTCTTTCAGGAAGACGCCGTCATAATTTGTGCCGTTCAGGTTGATTCGGGCTTTGCTGCTGTCCGTTATTGTCCAGGTTCCGGTCATTTCCCCGGAAATGGTGCCGTCGTTGTTAAGCCGGATGTTTTTTGGGGTTTTGATCGTAGCTGTGATGTCTTTTCCGTGCTGGATGAGTTTGTAGGTTCCGGATGCGGAGACCGCCGATATGTGTGAATCCGGTTCTCCCGCATAGCGGTATGGCGCTGCAACGGGCCATCCGTCTTTGTTCATGTACAGCCGATGCACTCTGACTTCATGCTCTTCTCCTCTGTTCGGGAAACGGGTGTGGAAAATGAGGTATGATCGTTTCGTTTTCCCGTCGTAAAACACGGAGTTGTGTCCCGGTGAGACGTAGCCCGTGCCTTTTTCAGATTGTGAGGCGAAGCTATAGCCGCCCATGAGTTTAACCCCGTACGGTTCAATTGCTTTGTCGTCGAAGAAACTGCCGTCTTTTCCTTTAGCATCAAGCATGTTATGACCTGCGGCGTCATAGTACGGACCGTCCGGATTTTTAGAGCGCGCCACACGCATATTGTAACCGCCGGCTGTGTCAAGTCCGCCGAATGACAGATACAGATAGTAATATTTCGTTTCCGGATTGTAGCTGATGTACGGGCCTTCGATTCTGCTGTGATTTCCGCCGAGCAGTTTTTTTCCGTAGCCTTGGTTAGGGAGCGGGAAACCGGTTTTCGGATTCATTTCCAGTATGAAAATTCCGCCGGAGTAAGAGCCGTACACCATCCAGAGCTTGCCTTTATGGTCAAAAAACGTTTGCGGATCTACGACGTTCGGGTGAACGTTTGCATGATACGTCGTGCCGTCTTCGCTTTTTCCTTCCATACCTGATTTCAAAAAGATGCCTTTGTTTTTGTAGGGTCCTTCGATTTTGTCACTCACGGCGACACCGAGAGCGGATCGCGGCGAGTCTCCTTTACAGGCGTTATAGTACATGTAATATTTTCCGTCAGACAGCTGGGCGACGTCCGGCGCCCACAGCGTATCAGACTGGGCCCAGTCGAATGTCTCTTTTAATTCGGTGTAGACGTTCGGGATCAGGGGATTATTGGGATTGACGCTTGAAGATATCTGCTGCCACTGCATCAGGTTTTTCGACTTGGCGGAAGCCAAATGCGAGCCGAATACATAATATGTATCTCCTGTTTTGATGACGGACGGATCATGCACGCTGACCTCTGAAAAAACCGAATGCTGGGCTTTTGCCTGCGGCAGAGTGAACCCGATGACCGCTGCTGAGACCAGGCACACACGAAAGAAACTGGTTTTCATTTTCTGAAATCTCCTCGCTCTCTTCTTTTCTTAAAACGCTTTCAAGACAACGCTCCATTTTATGATGCGGCTGGCGGAAATATGTGATCAACAGCGCCGGCTTCACGATGTACCGCTTTACTTCGATAGCAATCTGATTTGTGAAAGACTGGAAAAAAAGTTTTGACTTCTGATTCGCAAACACTTAATATAAAAAACAGTTACTAGTTATCAGAATATTTAAGAATTGAGTGAAGCATATATGACCTTACACAAAGACCGCCGCATCGGGCGATTGTCCGTCCTTCTTCTGCTTCATGAGACTGAAGAAAACCAGCAGATCAGCCGGCTGGAACGGGACGGCTGGAAAGTCTGTCTCGGCAGGGTGGGTTCAATGGATGCGCATAAGGTAGTAGCCGCAATTGAAACCGCTTCCAAAAAGAGCGGCGTCATTCAATCTGAGGGTTATCGCGAATCACATGCGCTGTATCATGCCACAATGGAAGCTTTGCACGGAGTGACGCGGGGCGAAATGCTGCTTGGCTCGCTGCTTCGTACCGTGGGCCTGAAGTTTGCCGTCTTGCGGGGAAATCCGTATGAAAGCGAGGCGGAAGGCGATTGGATCGCCGTTTCCCTTTACGGCACGATCGGAGCTCCGATTAAGGGGCTTGAGCACGAAACATTCGGAGTCGGAATTAATCACATATGAATCAGCCCATAGATTTCAGATGATAGGGGGCTATGCGTGAAATATCATTTTCATGGCATAGCTCCTTTTTGTATGGGCGCTTTACCAAAGTAAAGGAAAAGGGGTTGAAATGATGGTGACGTTAGACGGTTCCTCACTGACAACCGCAGATGCCCAGCGTGTGCTGTTTGATTTTGAAGAGGTTCAGGCATCTGCCGAAAGCATGGAACGTGTGAAAAAAAGCAGGGCGGCGGTTGAACGGATCGTTCAGGAAGAGAAGACCATTTACGGGATTACGACGGGATTCGGCAAGTTCAGCGATGTGCTGATTCAAAAAGAAGACGCCGCGGATCTGCAGCTGAATCTGATTCTTTCTCACGCGTGCGGCGTCGGTGATCCGTTTCCGGAGTCTGTATCGCGGGCCATGCTGCTTTTGCGAGCCAATGCCTTGCTGAAAGGCTTTTCCGGCGTGCGGACTGAGCTGATTGATCAACTGCTCGCGTATCTCAATCATCGCATTCACCCGGTCATCCCGCAGCAAGGGTCACTGGGGGCGAGCGGAGATTTGGCGCCGCTTTCTCATCTCGCACTGGCGCTTATCGGGCAAGGCGAAGTCTTTTACGAAGGGGCCCGGATGCCGACAGCTCATGCTTTAGAAAAGACAAACCTTCAGCCGGCCGTCCTGACCTCTAAGGAAGGGCTCGCGCTGATCAACGGAACGCAGGCCATGACCGCGATGGGGCTGATCGCTTACCTCGAAGCCGAAAAGCTGGCCTATCAGTCGGAAAGGATCGCGAGCTTAACGATCGAAGGCCTTCAGGGCATTATCGATGCGTTCGACGAGGACATTCATGCCGCCCGCGGATATCAGGAACAGATGGATGTCGCAGAGCGAATCCGCTATTACTTGTCAGACAGCAAGCTGACGACCATCCAAGGGGAGCTGCGTGTCCAGGACGCCTATTCGATCCGCTGTATTCCTCAAGTTCACGGCGCGTCATGGCAGACATTAGCGTATGTAAAAGAAAAATTAGAAATTGAGATGAATGCCGCGACAGATAACCCGCTCATTTTCGAAGACGGCGCCAAAATCATCTCAGGCGGAAACTTTCACGGACAGCCGATCGCCTTTGCCATGGATTTTCTCAAAGTGGCGGCGGCCGAACTTGCGAATATTTCTGAACGCCGGATCGAACGGCTTGTGAATCCGCAGCTGAATGACCTGCCGCCCTTTCTGAGCCCTCAGCCCGGCTTACAATCCGGAGCGATGATCATGCAATATGCGGCGGCCTCCCTCGTGTCAGAAAATAAAACCCTGGCCCATCCCGCCAGTGTCGATTCAATTCCTTCATCGGCAAACCAGGAGGATCACGTCAGCATGGGAACCATCGCCTCAAGACACGCCTACCAGATCATTGCGAATACGAGGCGGGTGCTTGCCGTTGAAGCTATTTGCGCGCTGCAGGCCGTGGAATACCGGGGTGCGGAACATTGCGCCTCGTACACAAAACAGCTCTATCACGAAATGAGAAACATCGTGCCGTCCATACAAGAAGACCGCGTGTTTTCTTATGACATCGAGCATCTGAGTGACTGGCTGAAGAAGGAGTCTTTTCTGCCGAATGAGCATCACCAAAAACTGATGACCAATGAAGGGGGACTTACAAGATGACTGATGTAAAGAAATCAATCCGCGCCGGCCGCGGCACCGAACTTGAATGCTTAGGATGGGAGCAGGAAGCCGTGCTCCGCATGCTCCGAAACAACCTTGACCCGGAGGTTGCCGAAAAGCCGGAGGATCTGATCGTATACGGCGGCATAGGCAAGGCCGCTCGAAACTGGGATGCTTTTCACGCGATTGAGCGTTCCCTCAAAACGTTAAAAGATGATGAAACACTGCTGATCCAATCCGGAAAACCGGTCGGACTGTTCCGCACGCACAGCCGCGCGCCCCGCGTCCTGCTGGCTAATTCGGTTCTCGTGCCGAAATGGGCGGATTGGGAGCATTTCCATGACCTTGAGAAAAAAGGACTGATGATGTACGGGCAGATGACGGCCGGCAGCTGGATTTATATCGGCTCACAAGGCATTTTGCAAGGCACCTATGAAACCTTTGCGGAGCTTGCGAGACAGCATTTCGGCGGCAGTCTGAAAGGAACCCTTACGCTGACGGCCGGTCTTGGCGGAATGGGAGGCGCCCAGCCGCTGTCCGTCACGATGAATGATGGCGTCGTCATCGCCGTTGAAGCGGATGAAACACGGATTGATAAACGGATGGAAACAAACTATTGCGACCGTAAAACCGCATCAATTGACGAAGCGCTGCGCTGGGCTGAAGCAGCCAGACAAGCCGGAGAACCTTTATCGATCGGTCTTCTCGGCAATGCGGCTGAGGTGCATCATGAGCTTTTGGACCGCGGCGTCCATATTGATATCGTGACCGATCAGACTTCCGCTCACGACCCGCTGATCGGCTATATTCCGGCAGGATACTCACTTGAAGAGGCCGACTGCCTGCGCCGGGATCAGCCCGATTTATACGTAAGGCTATCCAAGCAAAGTATGAAAAAGCATGTGGAAGCCATGCTCGCCTTCAAGAAAAAAGGGGCTATCGTCTTTGATTACGGCAACAATATCCGCCAGGCTGCCAAAGATGAGGGGCTCGTCGATGCTTTTGATTTCCCGGGATTCGTTCCCGCCTACATCCGGCCGTTATTTTGTGAAGGAAAAGGGCCGTTCCGCTGGGCTGCGCTGTCGGGCGATCCTGAAGATATATACCGCACGGACGCTTTATTAAAAGAGCTGTTTCCAGAAAATCAAGCCCTTCACCGCTGGATTGACATGGCACAGAAAAAAGTCACATTCCAAGGCCTGCCGTCCCGTATTTGCTGGCTCGGCTACGGTGAACGGGAAAAGATGGGGCTCGCCATCAATGAATTGGTCAGAAACGGCGAGCTGAAAGCCCCGATCGTCATCGGAAGAGACCATTTAGACTGCGGATCTGTCGCCTCTCCGAATCGGGAAACAGAAGCGATGAAAGACGGAAGCGACGCGGTCGGCGATTGGGCGGTGCTGAACGCGCTGATCAACACCGCCTCAGGCGCAAGCTGGGTTTCTTTTCACCACGGCGGGGGCGTCGGCATGGGATATTCCCTTCATGCGGGAATGGTCGCGGTCGCTGACGGCAGCATCCTTGCGGAACAACGGCTTTCCCGCGTTCTGACCAGCGATCCGGGAATGGGCATCATCCGCCATGCGGACGCAGGTTATGAAAAAGCGGCTCAAGTCGCCGAGGAACAAGACATTATGATACCGATGAAAAAGGAGCGGTAACATGCCGAAACAAATAGATACCATACTCACCAACATCGGCCAGCTGCTGACGATGGAATCCGGCGGCCCCCGATCAGGCGGAAGCATGCAGGATCTTCGTGTCACGGAAGATGCCGTCATCGGCATTCACGACGGGCGCATTGTTTTTGCCGGACATCAAGGAGCGGAGGAAGGATACGAGGCACGAGACATCATCGACTGCGGGGGACGGCTCGTCACCCCCGGCCTCGTCGATCCCCATACCCATCTTGTATTCGGAGGGTCCCGGGAAAAAGAACTGAATTTAAAAATTCAGGGCATGTCCTATTTGGATATTCTGGCGCAAGGCGGCGGTATTTTGTCAACGGTCAAAGACACGAAAGCCGCTTCCGAAGAAGAACTGATTGAAAAAGGGCTTTTCCACCTCGGACGCATGCTGTCATACGGCATCACGACCGCGGAAGTAAAAAGCGGGTACGGACTCGACAAAGACACGGAGCTGAAACAGCTGACCGCGGCGAAAAAACTGGGCGGGCGCCAGCCGGTCGACCTTGTCACGACCTTTATGGGGGCACACGCCATTCCGCCTGAGTACCGGAACAGCCCTGACGAATTTCTGAATCGCATGTTGCAGCTTTTGCCTGAAATAAAAGAAAAAGGCCTCGCGCAATTTGCCGATATTTTCACAGAAACAGGCGTCTTTACCGTCAGCCAGTCACGGGACTACCTGAAAAAGGCGGCTGAAGCTGGTTTCGGCCTGAAAATCCATGCTGATGAGATTGACCCGCTCGGCGGCGCGGAATTGGCGGCAGAGCTGCATGCTGTTTCTGCCGATCATTTGGTGGGGGCGTCTGACGAAGGCATCGAAAAGCTAGCGGCGTCCGGAACGATCGCCGTCCTGCTGCCGGGCACGACTTTCTATCTCGGCAAACACACTTATGCGAGAGCCCGGGAGATGATCGATGCGGGCGTACGGGTCAGTTTGGCGACTGACTTCAACCCTGGCAGCTCACCGACGGAAAATCTCCAGCTCATTATGTCGATTGCCGCGCTTCATTTAAAAATGACCGCAGAAGAAATCTGGCACGCTGTCACCGTTAATGCCGCGTATGCGATCGGAAAAGGCGAAGAGGCCGGACAAATCAAAGCCGGACGGGCGGCTGACATTGTCATTTGGGAAGCGCCGAATTACATGTATATCCCGTATCATTACGGCGTCAATCATGTCCGCCGTGTCATCAAGAACGGAAAGACGGTCGTTTCAAGGGAGGGAGCCGCTCTTGGATAAGTATCCGTTTCTGCAAAAAGCCGGCTCCCTCTTCAACGACCGCCATGTGACAAGGGTCGGCGATGTGACGGAAGCGTGGGCGGGACAAACGATCAAAGGGCCGGCTTTAATCGGCGCTCCGCTTTCTAAGTCGTCAATCAGCCATTCCGGCGCCTGCTTTGCCCCCGGTGCGATCCGCCGGGCGCTCGGCGGGATTTCCGCATATTCCGCAGAGCTGCGGGAGCATGTCATTGACCATCTGTACGATATCGGCGATATTCAGATTCACGTCACGGATGTCGTCACATCTCACGAACACATTTATCGGACCATTCATGACATTCTGACGGACCAGCCTGACTGGGTGCCCGTCATTCTCGGGGGCGACAACTCCATCAGTTATTCCACCATTAAAGCCATTGCGGAAGCGAAAGGAACAACAGCCGTCTTTCAATTCGACGCCCACCACGACGTCCGCAACACAGAAGACGGAGGACCGACAAACGGCACGCCATTCCGCCGGCTGTTAGATGAAAATATCATAAGCGGACAAAACCTGATTCAGCTTGGAATCAGGGAGTTCAGCAACAGCTTGGCATATGAACAATATGTAAAAGAGCGGCAGGCAGACGTGCATACAATGGAGATGATCCGGGAGAAAGGGCTCCTCCGAACGATACAAGAGGTCTTGCCGGCCGTTCAAAAAAGAGCCGACACCATTTTTATTTCGGTTGATATGGATGTGCTGGATCAAGCTCATGCGCCCGGCTGCCCCGCGATCGGCCCCGGAGGCCTGTATACCGAAGAACTGCTTCAGGCGGTCAGGTTTTTAGCCAGTGAGGCTGACATCTCGGGTATTGAGATCGTTGAGGTTGATCCGACACTTGATTTTCGCGATATGACAAGCCGGGCAGCCGCACACGTCATTTTACATGCATTAAAGGGATTTAAATTGTCACGTTAAAGTCAAATCCGGCACGCGTGCTCTCGGCTGCCGGAAGATTCTCACGCCACGCAAAAAGGGGGAGATCACGATGGATGTTGATCAAGGCGGCAATCAACTAAAGCGCACGATGAAAAGCAGGCACTTATTTATGATTTCATTGGGAGGGGTCATCGGCACGGGGCTGTTTTTGAGCACAGGGTATACATTGAGCCAGGCCGGGCCGGGCGGGACGATCGCCGCTTACCTGATCGGCGGCTTGATGATGTATCTTGTCATGCAGTGTCTCGGAGAATTGTCAGTAGCCATGCCTGTGACCGGTTCATTTCAAACGTATGCGACAACGTTTATCGGGCCGTCCACGGGTTTTATGGTCGGTATCATGTATTGGGTGAATTGGGTGGTGACGGTGGGATCGGAGTTTACAGCTTCCGGTATCCTCATGCAGCGCTGGTTTCCCCACAGCAGCGTCTGGATGTGGAGCGCGATTTTCGCGGCTCTCCTTTTTGCCGCCAATGCATTCTCCGTTAAATTGTTTGCAGAAACAGAGTTTTGGTTTTCCAGCGTCAAAATCGTTACCATCCTTTTATTTATCATCTTAGGCGGCGCCGCGATGTTCGGTTTGATTTCATTGCACGGTTCGGGTGAAGCTCCAATGCTGTCGAATTTCACCTCACACGGCGGGCTGTTTCCGAACGGCTTTCTTGCGGTTTTCATCGCGATGATTTCCGTAAGCTTCGCCTTTTCAGGGACGGAGCTGATCGGAATCACCGCGGGTGAAACCGCCAATCCGGCAAAAGATATTCCGCGTTCGATCCGAAATGTCGCCTGGAGAACGGTCATCTTTTTTATCGGCGCCATTTTTGTGCTGTCCGGACTGATCTCCTGGAAGGAAGCCGGTGTGATTGAAAGTCCGTTTGTCGCGGTCTTTTCCCAAATCGGTATCCCATACGCCGCAGATATCATGAACTTCGTGATTTTAACGGCTTTGCTTTCGGTCGCCAACTCCGGACTGTATGCTTCCACCCGGATGCTGTGGTCCCTTGCGAATGAAAACATGATCAGCGCCCGGTTCAAAAAAGTCACGCCGAAAGGCATTCCGCTGAATGCCCTGCTCGCCAGCATGGCCGTTTCCTGCATATCCTTGATCTCAAGCATCGCCGCCCCGGGCACGGTCTACGTGGTGCTCGTGGCAATAGCCGGATTTGCCGGCGTCGTGGTATGGATGAGCATCGCCCTGTCTCAGCTGTTATTTCGAAAACATTATGTGAAAAACGGCGGACGCGTCTCGGATCTGACCTTCCGCACACCGTTATACCCTCTCGTTCCGATCGCCGCTGTGATCTTATGTTTCGCTTCATGCGTAGGCCTTGCATTTGATCCCAATCAAAGAATCGCCCTCTTCTGCGGAATTCCTTGTATGATCCTGTGCTATCTCATTCGTTTTTTGAGAAAGAAACAGCCGAAACAATCCGTCCGTGACATTCATTTGGATAAAACCATGCCATAAAAAAGGCACATACTGATGAGGTATGTGCCTTTCTTCTCTTATTCCGTAATCAGCGTATGAATCAGCTTCGGCGCTTCCGCTTTTTCTGAGATGCGGATGTTGTCATAAACTTTGGCGGTCACGTCGTCAACGTTTTCGCGGTTGGCGTAAAGGGTGACGAGCGGCTCGCCTTTTTCGACGTTGTCACCGACTTTTTTGCGGAGCATAATGCCGACGGCAAGATCGATTTCGTCCTCTTTTGTCGCACGTCCCGCGCCCAACAGCATCGCTGCGACGCCGATTTCGTCGGCGACGATTTCTGAAACGACACCCGCTTCTTTCGCCGGAACGTCAATTTTGTACGCCGCCTGCGGAAGTTTGGACGGATCGTCAACAACGGAAGCGTCTCCTCCCTGATTGCTCAGGAACTCTTTGAACTTTTCAAGCGCTTTGCCGTTTTTCATGACTTCCTGAAGCTTTGTTCTCGCTTCTTCCAATGTCTCAGCTTTTTTCGCCAATACGACCATTTGGCTGCCGAGCGTGAGGACGAGTTCGTTTAAGTCTTCAGGCCCTTCCCCTCTTAACGTATCAATGGCTTCTTGTACTTCCAGAGCATTCCCGATCGCAAAACCGAGCGGCTGCGACATGTCAGAAATCACGGCCATCGTCTGGCGGCCGACGTTGTTTCCGATGCGGACCATTGCTTTGGCGAGGTTCACGGCGTCTTCATCCGTTTTCATAAACGCGCCGGCGCCCGTTTTGACGTCAAGCACGATGGCATCTGCTCCGGCGGCGATTTTTTTACTCATAATTGAGCTTGCGATCAGCGGGATAGAGTTCACCGTACCCGTTACATCACGCAGCGCATACAGCTTTTTATCGGCAGGCGTCAAATTGCCGCTTTGTCCGATGACGGCTACCTTGTCGCGATTCACAAGCTTGATGAATTCATCTTTTGACAATTCCACATGGAAGCCTTCGATCGCTTCCAGCTTATCAATGGTCCCCCCCGTATGGCCAAGACCGCGGCCGGACATTTTAGCGACAGGAACGCCGAGCGCCGCGACAAGCGGTGCGAGTACGAGAGTTGTCGTGTCGCCGACCCCGCCCGTAGAGTGCTTGTCGACCTTAATGCCTTCAATGGCGGAGAGATCAATCGTTTCCCCTGAATTCACCATCGCCATTGTCAGATCTGCGCGCTCCTGATCTGTCATATCCTGAAAGTAAATCGCCATAGCCAGTGCGCTTGCCTGATAATCAGGGATGCTTCCGTCCGTGTATCCTTTTACGAAAAATTGAATTTCTTCTGTTGTCAGTTCTTTTCCATTTTGTTTTTTTACAATAAGATCTACCATTCTCATGATCTATCACCTGTCCTTCATTTATGTTCAGTGAATCAATCCGACGATCGCCGCTGTCAAGAAGCTGACGAGCGTTGCGCCGTACAGCAGCTTCAGACCGAACCGCGCGACGACGTTTCCTTGTTTTTCATGCAGCCCTTTCACCGCACCGGTAATGATTCCGATAGAGGAGAAATTCGCGAATGAGACAAGGAATACAGATACCACTGCCTGTGTATGCGCACTGAAATGGAAATCGCCGGATGAGAGTGTCTGCATCGCCACAAATTCATTCGATACCATTTTCGTCGCCATAATGCTTCCGGCGCTCACCGCTTCATTCCACGGAATACCGGTTAAAAACGCAAACGGCGCGAATACATATCCGAGCAGCGCCTGGAATGTAATGCCGAAGACCGCGTTAAAAACGCCGTTGACCAGGGCAATGAGTGCGACAAATCCAATCAGCATCGCCGCTACGACGACGGCGACTCTGAATCCATCCATTATATACTCACCGAGCACTTCAAAAAAGGATTGCTTTTCTTCTTCAGGAACGACGATCAAATCCTCTTCTTTGCTGACGGTGTACGGGTTGATGATAGAAGCGATGATAAATCCGCCGAATAAGTTCAGCACAAGCGCCGTCACGACGTATTCAGGCTTCAGCATCATCATGTAAGAACCGACGATCGACATTGAGACCGTCGACATTGCGGACGCGCAAAGCGTATATAAGCGCTGTTCAGTAAGATAACCGAGCTGTTTTTTCAAACTGATAAAGACTTCTGATTGCCCTAAAATCGCGGATGCAACAGCGTTGTAAGATTCGATTTTCCCCATTCCGTTCACCTTGCTTAACGCAAGACCGATATACTTCGTGATGAAGGGAAGGACCTTCCAATGCTGCAGAATTCCGATTAAAGCGGATATAAAGACGATCGGCAGAAGCACGCTCATGAAGAACGTCGTCTGTTTCGCATTCACAAGCCCGCCGAATACAAAGTTAATCCCTTCTGATGCATATTCCAGCAAGTAGTTAAATCCTTTTGCAAAACCGCCGACAAGAAAATTCCCGATACCGGTGTTGAGGAGAATATAACCGAGAATCAGCTGCAGCACGAGCATGACGGCGATCGGCCGGATTCTGATTCTTTTTTTGCCGTTGCTGGCAAGCCAGGCAAGACCTAAAAACACAATGATTCCGATAATTCCGATGAGATACTTCATATGTGTTCTCCTTTTATTTGTATTCGCTTACAATTTTTTATGCATCAACAAAGAAAGGGGATGGCGGAAGCTTTCAGCTTCCGCACTGCTGATTAATAGTCGCTGCTGCCGCTGTCTCCGCCGCTCACGATAGAGACGCCCGCACTTGCGCCGATCCGGCTCGCGCCCGCAGCGATCATGCTGTCAACATCAGCTTTTGTTCTGATGCCGCCTGATGCTTTGACCCCGATGTCCGGTCCGACTGTTTTTCTCATAAGAGCGATGTCATCAGCCGTTGCCCCGCCTGTAGAAAAACCGGTAGACGTCTTGACGAAATCGGCGCCTGCTGATACCGCCAAGCGGCACGCACGCTCTTTTTCTTCATCTGTCAAAAGGCATGTTTCGATGATCACTTTGACGAGCGCTTTTTTATCAGCTGCTTCAACTACCGCGCGGATATCAGCTTCAACCGCTTCATCATCGCCGTCTTTTAATGCGCCGATATTGATGACCATGTCAACCTCAGTTGCCCCTTTTGAGATGGCATCCTTCGTTTCAAATGCTTTTGTTTCCGATGTCGTTGCGCCGAGAGGAAATCCGATAACGGTGCAAACGTCAACTCCCGTGCCTTTCAGTTCCTCAGCTGCGAGTTTGACCCAAGTCGGGTTTACACAAACGGAAGCGAATTTATATTCTTTTGCTTCATTTATCAGTTGTAAAATATCCGCTTTTTGTGTATGCGGTTTCAAAGCAGTATGGTCTATTTGACTTGCAATTGACATTGTATGCACTTCCTTTTTCCTAGGATACGTTTAGAATAACCGAATTTTGAACATATGTAAATTGGTAATTGAAATTATGTTCATGAATTGTCACAATTCTTGAATGAGTTTTTTGGCCGTATGCTGATCGGTAATCAAAACGTTGGCGTACTTTCCTTTCAGGGCACCGTGAATGGCCTTGGATTTTCTGCTGCTGCCCGCCACCAGAATCGAACGCTCTTTCATTTTCAAGTCGCTGAGCTCGACTCCGATCGTCCGGCCGTTAATGCTGCTGCTGCAAATCCTGCCTTCCGCGTCAAAAAAGCGCGAACAAATATCGCCGACCCCGTGCGCTTTCAGCAATTGTTTCTCTTCTTCCCGGAAATAACCGAGTCTGAAAAGCAGCGCCTCATCCCGGACGGTTCCGACCGTAAACAGGGCGATATTGGCTTGTCTGCCCATTTCAATGATCCGCTTAATATGTCTGTCCCGCTCGACCATCTGTTTCACATCGGCGCTGTCAAATATAACCGGCAGCGGCAAATACCTCGGCATCGTCTGAAATGCTTCGGCGAACAGCTGAATCGTTTCTGACGAATACGTATTGACATTGGAATGACTGATGCCGCCTTTCAGCTGCACGACTTCAACGCTCTTTACCTGCTTCGGCTCCATGCGGCTTGCGATCTGGTACATCGTCGTCCCCCAGCTTACGCCGAGTATATCGCCGTCCTTTACGGTTTTATGCATATAGTCTGCGCCATAGCGGCTTAAGTAATGTGTAATGGCCTGGTAATCGTCGCTTGGAGAAAAGACGACGTGTGCCTCAAGCAGCCCGTATTTTTCTTCCAGCTTCGCACCGAGTTCGTCCAGATCCTCAAACGGGTCCATGACGCGAATTTGCACATACCCTTTTTCCTTTGCGTACTGAAGCAGCCTTGAAACGGTGGGGCGTGACAGATTAAGCCGTTCGGCGATCTGCTGCTGGCTGTAATCTGATTGATAATATAGTTTTGCCGCTTCTATGCTGAGCTGCTGTTTTTCACGATCCATGTCGCGCCTCCCCTCTCCGCTTATCATATCACCAAAACACGCGGTAAAAAAGCACCCTCTGATGGGGTGCCTATTTTTTCAGCACAAGCTCCTGAATCGCATGCGCCACGCCGTGTTCGTTATTTGATTTCGTTTCAAAATCGGCAATCTCCCTTACTTCCGGGATGGCATTGGCCATTGCCACACCGCAGCCGGCCCACTGAATCATGGACATGTCGTTGCCGTTATCGCCGATTGCCATGACGTCTTTCTGCTCAATGCCGAGTTTTTCGGCCAGCAGCTTGACCGCGTTTCCTTTACTGACTTTCGGGTGAAGAATCTCATGGAAGAATGGCGCGCTTTTGACCATTGTGTATGTTTCCTTGAATGATTCCGGAATGGAAGCGATCGCTTTCTCCAGCTTGTCCGGATCGTCAATGAACATGACTTTCGGAATCAGAATATCCTTCGGCACTTCATCGATCGTGCGGAAATGAAGCGGCACTTTCGTAATGTATGATTCGTATACCGTGTATTCACTGATATCCCGGTTCGGCGTGTACAGATTGGCTGTGTCAAAGTAATGCATCGGGGTATCCAGCTGTAAGCTCAGCTCGTAAAGCGACTCCAAATCTTCAAAGCCTAATGACTGCTCGGCCACGACACCGTTTGTATACGTATTTTGGACGAGTGCGCCGTTATAGGCAATCACAAAGTCGCCTTCTTCCTGTAAATTCAGCTCTTCCAAATACCGACGCACGCCGCCGATCGGCCGGCCCGTGCACAGGACGATATTGACCCCTTCCGCTTTGGCGGCATCAAGCGCCCCGCGGACTTCAGCCGTCACTTCATGATGATCGTTTAATAGTGTTCCGTCCATATCTATTGCGATTAACTTGTACATCCTGCATCTCCTTTGTATCCTTTTCTACTTATGCTTTCATCATATCGTTTTTTCGTTTCAATGAAAAATCAAACGGACAAGTTTCTCCGCCTTCTCTTCGTATACCGGGCCTGCCTCCGGATGCGGGGCCGTCTTTTCCTCTTGTCAGCTTGTTCGCCGCCGTCATCTGTTTTCTGCTTCAAGAGCATCAGCCCCGCCGCAAAGAAAGGGACGGCCGCTATGTCCAGAAGGGCAAGCTTTATTCCCATCGCTGCGGGAAAGTATGCCCATAATGAACGGCTGTTCCGCCTGATCATGATATAAGAAACGATTTCCAGCAGGATAAACAGAGCGTTCACCCACAAGTAAATGAGCATCGCCGCAAACAGAAACAGCAGGAGCGTATTCCGCAGCGTGCCGGAAAACAGAAGAGCGCGCATCATATCAAAGAATGAAAAAGACTGCATGCTGCCGTTGACGACATTGGGATTGTAAATGGTAAAACGCCCGAACTGATCAAAAAGCATAAAAAATAACCATAACAGTGAAAACCATTGAATGATATGTACGATGACACCCGTCAAAACGAGTCTGTCGGCAGCCTTATTTCTCATGTGCATCCTCCCCGCCGGTTTTTATTCTTGTCATTGTTTTTGTTTCTCCGTATATCTTCCAAATGAGCGTACCGTTTTTTCCTCTTTTCAACGTGCTTTTGACGGGGTGCGGATGGCCGAGGTATTCAATCTCGATCGTTCCGTCCGTGTTTTGTGAGATCACCTTGTACACATCCGAGGGCATGGGAACCTCGCCGCGGCCTTTAATGACCTGCTTTGTCAGCACGCTGTCTTTCGTAAACGTGACGGTTTCAGATCTGACCCCGTCCATCGGTCCCGGTTTCAGCCCCGCATCCCATGTCCCGTAATAAAAAGGAGGTTCGTCTGCTTTCTTTTGCGAGCAGCCTGTTATCATGACGCATCCGAAAACAAGAACCGTCATGATGAAAATCCGTATGTTCCGCAACATGATCACCTTCCTTTGAAGCTTTTTTTACGTCTGTAAGTTAGGCGGATGCCGTGGCACTGTGCAATTGACTACATAGTGTATAAAGACTTCACTAGATAAGGAGAATGATGAATGAACCCATATCAGTACTACACCCCATCTGCCTATTTCCCTCAGCAGCAGGAATACGAAGTGAGCCGCGTTGAGTATGAGCCGTATCAGCAGCAGGAAAGCTATTATTATGCGCCCCCTCAGTCCGAAGAGCGGCAGCCGACAGGTTTAGAACGGAGAGTTGCCCAGCTTGAAAGACAAAACGCCCAGCAAACGAGAGAGCTCACCCGCCTCTCACAAGAAGACCAGCGCCAAAACCGGGAAATCACGCGTATGAATGAGCAGATCAGACGGCTGAGCCAGTCCATTGAAATCCATACCCGCCGCTTAAACCGTTTGAATCAGCGCCTGCGCGCAGTCGAAAACAGACTCAATATTCCTTTTCACGCTACAGAAGGCGGCTTCTGAGAAAAAGGGCCGGAATACAAAGCTCGACAGGCCATCCCGAGCCTTGTATTCCGCTCTGTACATAACAGGTAAATAATTGAATCCCATTCTTGCATGAATGCCTCTCCTATTCTTTCACATGATAAATGTGTAAAATCAATCACTTCAGGAGGTCTTCATGATGTATCAAAACCAATACAGCGGAAATCAGCTGCAGCAATGCCGCCAAACAGCACAGCAGCTTATTCAGCAGACACAGCAAAGCAGTCAGCAGTACAAGCAAATGCTCCAGCAGGAACAGCAAAACATTCAAATGCTTCAGCAGATGCTTAACCATGAACAGCATGCCGTTCATACCATTCAGCAAGCGCTTCAGGGGCATGAACTGGCCATTCAGAAATGCCAGCAAATCGTGAATGTGTGCAATCAGCTTCAGCAGGAAGTAAGCGGGCACATGCCTGCACCGATGGCGAACGCTAATGTTTCTTCATTCCCGCAAACACAGCATCACACACCGTTTCAGCAGCATTCATACCAGCAATAGGCCGGTCATGCAAATGACAAAGCGCGAGATACCGGCTTTGTCATTTGTTTTTATCTCTGTTTTGTCAGATCAATGCGATGAGCGGGTTTTCCGCCGAATTTTGCTTCAGCCTCATGCCTTACCGCTTCAAACGCTCTTGCTTCGACGTTTTGTTTAAACACATCAAGCTGTATTAAATAAGCCGCCCGCACTTTCAGCCCGTGGATGATGGAGATGACCCATAATGGCAGCACGATATACACGCCCGGCGTGCTCGGCAGCACAAAAGCAATTGCTAAAATAATAAAATAGATAAGTCCGTATTTCAGCCATTTTTTGTTCTTGGCCCGGTAGCCGATATAGAAAAAGGCCAAGAAAGCGGTCAGCGCAAACGGCGCAAAAGTCAGCAGCAGCCACCAGCTGTGCAGCACTTCCCACCAAGTCCCTCTTTTCGTAATCAACATTCATTCCTCCTCCTTTACTACTATAACATGGATAATCAAGGAAGGTTTTCTATAAAAAGCATAGACGGAATGTCGTCTTCCTGCTATATTAATAATGATAATCATTATCACTGAAATAGGGGGATCATTATGAAGAAACAATCATGGCTGATCGGCCTGGCACTTCTGCTTGTTTTCGCATTAAGCGCTTGCAGCGGCGCGAAGGAAAACAACGGATCGGCATCAGGCAAAGGAAAGACAGACATGCGTACATATGAATCAACAAAAGGAAATATTGACATACCCGCACATCCGAAACGGATCGTCACTGACTTTTATGCGGGTGAGCTGCTGTCCGTTGACGCAAATGTCGTCGGGGCGGGCTCATGGACTTTCAAAAATCCGTTTATCAAAAAACAGCTGAAAAACATTACTGACATCGGCAATCCCGTCAATGTGGAGAAAGTGATGCAGCTTAAGCCTGATTTAATCGTGCTGATGAAGGAAGACCAATACGAGAAACTATCAAAAATCGCGCCGACGATTGTCATTCCTTTTAACACCGCAAAGAATACGAAAGATACGGTCAGCCTATTCGGCGACATTGCCGGGGCGAAGGATAAAGCCAAAAGCTTTATGGCAGACTTCAACAAAAAAGCCGAAGCGAATCAAAAGCGCCTCAAAAACGTGATCGGCAAAGACGAGACAGTCGGCCTTTATGAAACGACGGATAAAGGCGAAATCTGGGTTTTCAATGACAATTCCGGCCGCGGCGGCCAAGCCGTTTATAACGCGCTCGGATTGAAAGCGCCGGCCAAAATTGAAAAAGACATCATGAAAACGGGCGCCATGAAACAGGTTTCCCAAGAGGTCATCCCTCAATATGCGGCTGATTATATGTTCATTACCGATTACAATCTGAATGGAAAAAGCAAAACATTTGAGCGTCTGAAAGATTCATCCGTTTGGAAAAATCTCGATGCCGTAAAACACAATCGTGTCTTTATCAACGATTTCAACACCTTCTATCCGTATGACCCGATTGCCGTCAGCAAACAGATGGATATTATCACCGACATGCTGATCAAACGGGCTGAAGAAAATAAAAAATAAAAAAAGCGGCACAGTCATGACACTGTGCCGTTTTTCATGTTCACTTTAATTTTGACTGTACGGAGCCCGGCATATCTTCAAATCTGACTTCTTCCCAGGTCTCGACATACTTTCCTTTCGCCTTCACCTTCAAATACGCGTTCTTTCGAAGGTCTTTCCCGGCGAAAAAGGTCACTTCTTCTTTTTTCCCGGATGCGTTATATCCGTCTAATGTATACTCAGTACCGCCCGGGCTAAGATGTTTGCCATCTCGATCAATCTGTACATAAACATCTTGCTGGTGAATAAACGGATTAAATCTGTCTGTAACATCGTTATGAAAAAAGAGAAGTCCGTATATGACGGCAGCGGCCGCCAAGACGGCCAGGATTGCCAATGCTTTTTTCATCTGTGCACTCCCCTTACTTGTTCATTTTTTTCAAATAGCTTGTCCGCACCGCGAGGAAGAACAGAAGCTGAAAGATGAAAAATCCTCCGATGGTCAGACTGAGCGGCCCCGCTACATCGGAATAGCCTTCCACGGCTAATGTTCTCAAAGCGAACAGCGTATGCATGACGGCAATGACAAATGGAAAGAAGAAAAGAATCGCCAATTGTATCGTCACGCTTTGTGCCATTTCACGCTCACTCAGGCCGATTTTAGCCAGTGAACGGTAGCGCTCCCGGTCCTCATCTACATCGGTGAACAGCCTGAAATATAAGAAACTTGCTGCCGCGACAAAGAATACAATTGCGATAAACAGGCCGATAAATAAACTCAGGCTCGGCAGCTGCACCGTATCATAGTACGTCCCGGCTTTTGCCATAAAATCAGAATGCACGTCGATATAGTTGCCGTAAATCTCATTTTTCAAGGATTGGCTGATCCCAAGACTGTCTTTCCAATGATCATAGCTGTAGCCGTATAATGACGCTTTCTCACCGAGTGATTTGAGCTGATCAAAGGTTTGATCGTTCACCGCGATGATGGCATTCAATGAGATCAGCGGTTTTTTGACTTCTTTTACCGACAGTTTTTGGCCGGACGGCTTGCCTTTTTGGTTCAGCAGCTTCAGCTGATCCGGCGCTTCGTTTTTGAAATTGCGGTCATACGTGCCCGGGAAATAGACAGCCTCATCATGTTTCAGGCCGTTTAGATTAACATGGAAGTACTTCGCCGCCTCCGATTCGCTGATCATGTAAACAGGCGGAACAGTATCCCCTTCCTGATAGCGGACATAGGAAACATTTATTTTGTCTTTCTTATACGTAAAGCCGTGTGTTTTCAGTTCATGGTCAATATCTTTCAAATGAGTCTGTTCTTTTGGATTATTGCTGAAAGATACATACTCCATCTCATAGGCGGACTCTTCCGCCCCGACGGTCGATTTGTACATCGCGAGCACGCCTGTCGCAGTAAACGCTACCGCGGAAATAATGCTGACGATAAAGAACAGGCGGGCGTTGTCTTTTAAACGATAGACAAGGTCAGAAACCCAAATGACATTTTTCCCGCGCAGATAAAAGGTTTTCCACTTCTTCAGCGCGCGCAGAATCCAGATGCTGCTTTGGCTGAAAAAGAAATACGTGCCGATGACGGTAAGCAGTAAAATGATAAACGGTTTAGTCCCGTGGACATTGCCTTTTAAAACCATGCCGTACCCGCCGCACAGGCAGGCGATGCCGAATATAGACAGAAGCACGGACGGCTTCGGCTCCGGCTTGATCTTGTCAGTGCCCTTTATTAATTTGATCACCGTATTTGATCTGACAAAAAGGATCGTGAACTGCGATAAAAGGAAAAATAAGAGCAGAAATCCGCCGGCCGTAATGCCGAGCGCTTTCCAAGGCATGTACAGAGGCAGCGCGTCCATTTCTAAAATATAAGCGCCGACCGTAAAGAACGTTTTCGAAAAAATGAAGCCTCCGATAATCCCCGCTGCGATCGACATGACGCCGATGATCATATTTTCCGCCGTAATGAGCTTTCTCAGCTGCACCGGCGTAATACCCTGCATCAGCAGGATGCCGAATTCTTTATTTCTCGATTTCAAAAATGCGTTAACCGAATACAAAACAAATAAGAAAGAAAAAACAAAGATCATCCATTCCGCGGCGGTTAAGCCTTTTCTGGCGATGTTATTCAGGTAGCCTTCCTTTAGTGCCGGATGAAACAGGAACATCGCAAAGGTAAAGAAAATCAAAACGGAAAAAGCGCTGCTTAAAAAGAAAGCAAGATAGGCCCTTTTGTTTCTCGTGACGTTTTTATAAGCGAACTGAAGAAAGGTCATTTGCGTTTCCCCCCAGCATAGACAGCACATCAAGAATCTGCTCATAAAAGACTTGGCGGTTTTCCCCGCGGTAAATCTCATTAAACAGTTCGCCGTCTTTTATAAAGATGACGCGGCGGCAGTAGCTTGCCGCAACCGGATCGTGGGTCACCATCAAAGCCGTGATATGATCATCCTGGTTCAGGCTCTGCATCGTTTCCATGACGTCTTTTGACGCTTTGGAATCAAGGTTTCCCGTCGGTTCATCGGCCAGAATGAGTGACGGCTTATGAATGACCGCCCTTGCGATGGCGGCCCGCTGGCGCTGTCCGCCGGATACTTCAAACGTCCGTTTGTTGAGCAGGTCTTCAATTCCGAGCTTTGCCGCGATGCCGTGCAGTTTTTCTTCCATGACAGACGGCGCTTCTTTTTCAAGCGTTAACGGCAGCATGATATTTTCACCGACGGTCAGTGTGTCCAGAAGGTTGAAATCCTGAAACACAAATCCGAGCTGCTTGCGGCGGAAATGAGCGAGCTTTGTCCGCTTCAGCCGGTGCGGGTTTTCTCCGTGAATCAGGATATCGCCTGAATCCGGCCGGTCGATCGTTGAAATGATATTCAAAAGCGTTGTTTTTCCGGAGCCGGACGGTCCCATCACTGCCGTGAACCCGCCTTCTTCTATTGAAAATGAAATTTGCTTTAAGGCTTGATAAGATACTTGTCCTTTATAGGTTTTATTTATATGTTTGACTTCAAGCATATTCGCCATGAGAATCCTCCTTATGGTTTTATTCTTGTTGATCTGGGCTGCTTTCATGTAGCGCCGGGGCGTTCAGCATAAAAAATCCCCTTGACATAAATCCATGTTATCAAGGGGAAACAGAACGAGCTATGTTGTTTTCTTAACGCAGTCTTACATCTTTGTAAGAAATGAAAATCGGACCGATGTCCCTTCACCGGGGGACGAAGTGATGTCCACCGTATGATTGAGCTTGCCCGTAATTTCTTTGACGAGATGGAGGCCGATCCCCGTAGATTCTTGGAAACGCCGCCCGTTTTCTCCGGTGTAATAAGGGTCAAACACCCGCTTGATATCTTGCGAGGGAATGCCGACACCGTAATCTTTGACTTCAAGCACCGTCCTGTCTTCATCGCGGAAGACATTCAGCTCAAGTCTGTCACTCTTGCCTGCCGAATATTTGACCGCATTTGTGACCACTTGGCCGATCGCAAATTTGAGCCATTTGGCATCGGTGTAAATCTGATGATCATCGCGAATATCCATTTTCGGATAGACGCGGTATTGAATAAAAAATCGTTTATAGCTTTGAATGACCGATTGGAGAAGCTCTGATAAGGAAACCGCTTCGACTTTAAAATCCCGCTCAAACAGGTCGAGCCTTGATGAATAAAGAAGCGTCTCCAGCCCGAATTCAATCTGCCGGACCTCTTTTTTGATTTGTTCAAAGACGGGCTCATCCTCTTCCTGAATGATTAAATTAATGACCGACAGCGGCGTTTTTACTTGGTGCACCCATTGGTTCATATACGTCACCCGCGCGTCAAGCTTGGCTTCGGTCTCATGGAGCTTCTGGTGCTGCATTCGGGTCAGCTCCATCTGCTTTTCATACAGCTCTGAACAAAACACTGAAGAACCGAGATACGGGATGTCCGTCCCTTCCTGCTCCGAGCTGAGCCAATGATACACGCCGCGGTCTTTGTACCAGCGGTAGGCAAGATAGCCCGCCAAAATAAGAAGCTGCACGCCCAATATGTAAAACAAGTGAGAAAAAGAATGAAGACCCGCAAACCAGTAATAAAAGAAGACAAACAGCCCTTGAAGGAGAAAAAGCAGAATCAGCACGGCATGAGACCGGAGAAACAGCTTCATGACAGCGCCCTCAGCTGGTAGCCTTCGCCCCGCACCGATTCAATGGAAACAGGCGCATTCAGCTCCCGCAGTTTTTTTCTGAGCCGCGTGATATACACGTTAAGTGTATTATCATCGACGAAAATGTCGGTGTCCCACGTTTTTTCCATGAGCCGGTCCCGACTCGTCACCTTTTCTCCCCGCTCCAGCAGCACTTCCAAAAGCTTGCTTTCTTTTTTAGAAAGCTCGCTTTTTTCGTCCTGAAAGCGCAGTTCAAACCGTTCCACAAAGAGCTGCACACCGGCATATTCAACCACTTTCTCTCCCTGCTTGGCGGCGTACTCTCCGTATGCCCTGCGGATCTGGCTTTTGATTTTCGCCAGCACAATATCATAAGAAAACGGTTTTTCGATATAATCATCTCCGCCGTTTTCAATCGCCATCACCTGATCCATTTCCCCGCTTCTGGCTGAGATGAAAATGATCGGGCTTGTAGAATGCTGGCGGATCTGGCGGCACCAATAATAGCCGTCATAAGACGGCAGATTGATATCAAGCAGCACCACATCAGGCTTTTCCCGCAAAAAAACATCAAGAACAGCCGTGAAATCCGCGGCGGCCACGGTTTGATATCCGTATTTTTCAAGGTAATTCTGCAATAGTCCGCGAATGTCTTCACTATCTTCCACAATCATGATTTTATTCATGCAACCATCCTCCAAAAGGATACGGCTTTTCTGAGCCCTCATTATTTGATGCCCCCATCATAATGCTTTCATCGGTTCTCTGCAACATGAGAAAGCGGGCCTTTATAAAAGACCCGCTTCTCCCTTTCTCAATGTAAGATCGATTATTTCTAATTGACATTGTTATACTTAGATGGCGGACTCGGAAAGGTAATTTTAAATCTTGTGCCAATTCCCGGCTGACTATATATATCAATATTTCCCCCATGTGCCTTGATAATTTGTTGAGCAATAGCCATTCCTAATCCAGTCCCTGAGTTATTTGACGTAGCGCTTGTCCCTCTGAAATACCGATCAAATAAACATTCGACCGTCTCTTCGTCCATTCCTATCCCATCGTCTTCTATTATAATTTGTATTTCATTGTCATGTAACACGTCCTGATATAATATGATCTTTATTTTAGTGCCCGGAGGATTATGTTTAATACAATTAGCAATCAAGTTTTCAACTGCGCGCTTTAGGTACCTTTCATCCATATTAAAAAGTATCTTATTGTGACTGGATTCTAAAGCGAATCTCTTATTTTCTGACTCCGGTAGCAGCTTCATTTTTTCTAAAGTGTCATGAATTACTTTCACTACGTTTTTTTCTTCAAGATGGATTGGAAGCGACTCATTTTTCAATTGAAAAGTTAAGTTGAAATCTTCAATCAGCTTTTCCATATATTCTACACGTTCTTCCATTATTAAGGAAAAATCACGCACTTGCTGATTTTCCCAATCATATTCATTTGAAGATAAAAGAACCGTATATCCCTTAATAACCGAAAGAGGGGTTTTTAAATCATGTGAGACACCGGCCATCCACTCTTCTCGTGTCTTTTCCAATAATTCTCGCTCAGCCTTATTCCTTTGAAGCGTTGAGGTAAGTTCAGACAGAGCCTGCATTAATTCTTGATAGGTCTTATATCCAGATTTATTATGTCTATATTTGCTTGAATGAAACTTCCAATCATAAGGTTCTTCATATTTTTCTTTAGACAAATTCTCAATCCAAGATACAATAAACAGCAGGGGAGCACCTAGTTTTTTTCCGTAAAATATTGCAATTACAATCCCTGCCATAATAATAGAAACTATCCACAAGTTATTCACCCAATAGAAAAAAGGGTTATTTTTTTCCATCGGCTTTCCCAATACCCATGTTAAATCCTGATTGTTTTTCGTTTCGTACCACGTAGATAATTGATAACCTTTTTTGGCAGGATACATGTAATCTGATATTAACTCTCCAAGAATATAATGCTTAGGTATATTTTGAGGTTTATTAAAAGAAAAAACCTGATCTCCTTGTTCATCTAAAATTTGAATCCACATTCGGTTCTCTAATAAATCTTCTTTTGCTTTCGTATTTATTGAAAATTGTTTATCTGCAACAACTGTTTGGTCAACAATTTTTTTTAAGGATAAGTGCGGCGTTTCCATTTTATTCTGACCTAAGACGAGGCTGAAAAATATGATACTGCCCACAATGAGCAGACCCCAAATAAACATGAGTAAAAAAAGTCTCGATACGAAGTAAAATGCTATCCTATTTCTCAGCTTCAAAATAAATCCTCATCTATAGGCTCTGCTTCAAATATATAGCCCTGTCCTCGAACCGTTTTAATCCATCTTGGTCTGCTCGGGTCTTCCTCTAATTTTTCACGTAATCGTCTTACATGTACCATTACAGTACTATCTCCGCCATAAAACTCCCCCCATACATCTTTATAAATTTGGTGTTTACTTAAAATTTGATTGGGATGTTCACAGAAATAAATCAGAAGTTTCATTTCCTGAGCAGGGCAATCTATTCTTGTCCCGTTAACAACAAGTCTTCCGGTATTGGGATCTATTTTAAAATGTTCATAATCGTATACCTGTTTTAGATGGTAAGAAGAAGAGATCTGAGTCGTTCTCTTTAATTGGGCTTTTACACGAGCTACAATTTCCAGTGGATTAAATGGCTTAGTAATATAGTCATCTCCCCCAAAACTAAACCCTTGCAATTTATCTAAATCTGTTGTTTTTGCCGTTAAGAAGAGTATCGGCACATTTGTATGGGAGCGTATTTTGCTGCATAAGGTGAAGCCATCAGTGTCCGGAAGCATGACATCTAACAAAATAATATTTGGAAGTTCCTGATCGATTTTCAGAAGGGTTTCACTCCCTGTCATAGCTGTGGAAATATTGCTGAAACCTTCCTTTTCAAAGCAAGTTATTAATAAGTTTAAGATATGTTCGTCATCATCCACCATGAGGATTTTGTTCTCTTCTAACGTCATAAGTTACCCTCCTTTTTATTTCTTATTTTATATGAGATCAATGACATAAAGGTCAGAAAAGGAAAGAATTTAACTTTTGTTAAGTGTTCAGAATATTCTTTCGAATTTTTAACCTTGATATTCAGGTATCAATATAACTACATACAGAAAATAAACCAGGGATGTCGTTAAGTGAATGTTTAGGAAGAGTTTCGTTTGTGTTTAAAGAACATCGCTTATGATAAAAGTGAGGTGAGAGACAAATGAATGATCAAATAGTGGTAACACACGATCTAACTAAAAAGTATAAAAAGCATACTTCTGTTGATGGATTAAACTTAAGGATGAGGCGCGGTGAAATTTATGGTTTTCTTGGACCGAATGGTGCTGGTAAAACAACAACCATCCGAATGTTATTAGGTTTAATTAAACCAACAAAAGGAAACATTGAAATCTTTGGCCAAAACCTAAACAAGAATCGTTTGCAGATATTGCAAAGAATCGGGTCACTGGTAGAATCTCCAACTTATTATGGTAATTTAACAGGTTACGAAAACTTAGAAGCTGTTAGGAGGTTACGAGGACTTCCGGAACAACGGGTCAATGAAGTATTGGAAACTGTAAGGTTATCTAAAGTAGCAAATCGACTGACTAAGGAGTATTCCCTTGGAATGAAACAACGTTTGGGAATTGCAGTTGCCCTGTTAAGCAGTCCTGATTTATTAATTCTGGATGAACCGACAAACGGTTTAGATCCATCCGGTATCCAAGAAATAAGAGAGCTAATTAAAGAATTGCCTAAATCGGGAATGAGTGTTATTGTATCCAGCCACTTATTGAGTGAAATAGATCAAATGGCTACTCAAGTGGGAATTATCAACAATGGAAGGATGATTTTTCAGGACTCGATTGCAAGTTTACATCAAAAACGAAAACCACTATTAAAAGTCGGTGTTAGTGACGTAATCGAAGCAAAAACAATACTAAACAGGAAAGGATTAAAGGTTGATTTACAAAAAAATTATTTGTGGCTGTCTCAAACAGAACCGGAATTTGTTTCAGAAATCAATTCCATACTTCTTCATTCAGGGCTGTCTGTATTTCGACTTGAAGAAAAGACACGATCGCTTGAGGATATTTTTTTAGAATTAACCGGTACAGAGGGAAGTCTATGAAAAAGTTATTATGGGCAGATCAATTAAAACTGAAACGTTCGTCGTTATTGATTGTAGTCTTATTGGTTCCCTTACTCATTATAGCATATGAGTTGGTAAATCTTACTTATCGATCTGAATACGTGGAAAAACAAGCTGAAATGTTCCATGCTGGATCAATGTGGATGTATTTACTGTATGATAACAGTTTGTTATTTGGTCTGGGTTTTCCATTAGCCGCCACACTTTCTGCGTCAATAATAGCAAATATAGAGCATCAAGCAAACGGATGGAAGCAAACCCTTTCTTTTCCCGTATCTAGAATGCGAATTTATGTAAGTAAATTTATTTGCTTAGTAGTCAGTTTATTTATTTCGTCAACAATCTTCTTGCTCGGCATGGTACTGCTGGGCAAACTGATAGGATTCGAAGGTAGTGTACCTTGGGGACTTTTGTTTGGAGATAGTTACAGCATGTTAGTTACAGTACTGCCTATAATGGCATTCCAGATATGGTTATCTATGGTGTTTAGCAACCAAGCATTCTCAATTCTTGTAGGATCAGTATCATCTATAATGGGTTTGTTTTTGGCAGCTGCTCAATCAACGAGATGGTTTCCGCTTGCTTATCCTAGTCAATCTTCGACAGTCATTCTGCAGTATGAAGGGATAGGATATAACCCAGATCTTTCATCTTACCTTTGCATTAGCCTTTTCTTAGGGGTAATTATATTATTTCTAGGCTCTATTCATTTTGCTAAACGGGATGCTTTGTAAAAAGGAGGCGAAATACTTGAAAAACATTTTATTTATAGAACGTTTAAAGCTTAAGCGATCAAAGTTATGGATCATCTATTTATTAGGGCCTTTGTTAGGTGTATCCCTGGCATACACTAACTTTATTAAAAACTATAACCTTTTTATGAATCCTGGAGACAATCCCTGGGTAGAGGCTTGGACACAAGTTGCCTTATTTATGGGCCCTTTTGTATTGCCTATCGTAGTGGGAATTTTCGCCGCCCTTGTTTGCAGGGGGGAACATGTAGGAGGCGGTTGGAAACAGCTTCTAGCCTTACCAGTCAAACACTCAGATATCTTTCTGGGAAAGTTTCTGACAGTGGTCCGCATGATATTCATTAGTATGTTCATTTTAATCCTCTTATTTATTGGATTCGGTTATATGTTAGGCATAAGCGGGACTCTTCCTTTACTTACAATTCTAGGTTATGGAATTAGAGGGATCTTAGCTTGTTTACCATTAATTTTATTGCAGCTTATTGTTTCAATCAGGTCTAAAACATTTGGCATACCACTCGCTGTTAGCATTGTTTTTACATTACCGGCCATTATTATTGCCAGTACACCATTAGGTCAAGTATATCCATGGACACAGCCTATGTTAGCAATGTCACCCGAAGATGAATCACCGATTCAATCAAACTTCCTATTTTACTCAATTATGGTAATAACATGTCTCGGTCTCCTGGTTTACGGAATAAGAACTTTTACTAAACGAGACCTTACGTAGGGTATATGCGGTATAAACTTATGAGAATTCGAGACAAGGTAATAATGAAATCACTGCGAAAGCCAAAAATACATGACTTATAGATTATTTTAACAAAAAAGAAAGTTACCGACGTCATCGATAAGAAAAGGAAAAGAACAAATTCTAGTTTTCATAACTATAGTAAACGAGGGGGCAAGCTGTATACTTTGGTGAAACGCGAGAAGGAAATAAACGGAAAGACGAAAGCACTCACGATGTTGTGAGTGCTTTTCATCAGCCGACCTGCTGCTTTACGGCTTTACCGGCTGATCCGAACTCTCTCATTTTGCTTCGCACTGTCTCTTCCACGGCTTCAATGCCGGGTGTCATGTAGCCGCGCGGTTCGTACAGATCGCCGTTTTCCTGAAACATGCGGCGTGTTTCGTCTGTCCAGGCTGCCATACATTCCGTATTGATATTGATTTTCGCGTGGCCGAGCGTGATGGCTTTTTTGATCTGATCCTGCGGAATCCCGGATGCTCCGTGGAGAACGAGAGGAATATCAGTCATGCGGGAGATAGCCTCCATTTCTTTAAATCCGAGATTCGGTTCACCTTGATATTTGCCGTGGACGGAGCCGAGGGCGGCGGCCAGCGCGTCGATATTGGTTTCTTTGACGATCCGCTCACATTCCGTGATATCGGCATAGCGGACACCGCCGACCAGCCCGTCTTCCATGCCGCCGACCGTGCCGACTTCTGCTTCTACTGAGACGCCGTGCTTAGCGGCATAAGCGGCGACTTCTTTTGTCATCGCGATGTTCTCATCAATCGGATGATGGGAGCCATCAATCATCACTGAGCTGAATCCCGCGTCAATGGCCTGTCTGCAGCGTTCCGCACTGCTTCCGTGATCAAGATGGAGCACGACGGGAACGGTAATCGCCATTTCTTCCATTAACGTGCCGACCATGGCGGAAATCGTTTTAAATCCGCCTAAATAGTCGACCAGACGATCGGAAGCCGCGGCGATGACCGGCGATTGCTCCTTTTGCGCCGCCTGCAGAATCGCCTTCGTCCATTGGAGGCCGTTGATATTAAACTGGCCGACTGCATAATGCTCCCGTTTCGCTTCTGCAAGAAGATGTTTCATGGTGACAAAAGCCATGTTCACGCCTCCTTCATGAAGTATTTTGATACGACGGCTTCCGTTGTTTCCTTTGCCGTTTTGATCGTTTCCTCCGCAGTCAGCTTATAATATTCAGGTCTGAACAGCTCTACGGAGACAACATCATTGAATCCGATTTCTTTTAACGCTGACAGATGGGCGTCTAAGTCAATCGCACCCTGCCCAGGCCAGACGCGGTCTTCATCCGTTAAAAAGCCGATCGGAAAGTCTTCTGTATCGTCGATATGATAGATGAAAATTTTCTTTCCGTCCGCCTGCTTCAAACTCTCAATATTGGAGCCCATCGCGTGGAAATGGAAGCTGTCAAACACCAGTCCGACATTATCGCGGCCGACAGCGTTCACGATGTCATACGCCTGTTCAAATGTATTGACCGTACATTGCGGGTGGCCGACAAATTCAAGGGCAATGTTTACGCCGTACGGCTCCGCGATGTCCGAAAGCTCAGTCAGCACCTCTGCGCTGCTCTTTTTGATCTCTTCTTTCAAGATTTTCCGCTCTGTCACAAGCGGCACGGCCACCACATATTTCACGCCGAGCGTTCTGCAGGTTTCCATCATGCTTTTGAATTCCGAAATGATCTCCCTATAGCCCTTCTCATCACGGTTGTTGAAGAAAACCAGTGCGTTCAGGGCAAGCGGTTTAATGTGATGGGTTCGAAAATATTCCGCCAGATCGGCCAGTGAATGGTCTTTTAAGTATTCCGGCAGCTTATCCATTGTGCGGATTTCAATATAATCATAGCCGTGCTTTTCGCACAGTTCTAAATCCTGTTTCAGGTTTGAATTCTCCAGCGTAGTCGCTTCATTAAAGCAAAGTTTCATGTCAGCCTCTCCCATCCGCGTTTTCGATATGAAGGGAGTCCGGCTGGAGGGCTTGTTTGCCCCGCTCCGCCGAACCCCATACTCAGCTTATGCCATACCCAGTTCTTCCTTTAATTTCTTAAGCGTGGTCCGGCTTGATTCATCCGCTCTTTCGCCGACCCAAGCAAAAACGGCGTTCGTCGCAATTCCGTCGAATTTCATCTCTCTCATCTTTCTGAAAATCGTCTCAAAATCGACCTCGCCTTGCCCGATGTCCAAATGCTGGTGAACCGTTACTTTCGCGTCAGGCGGGTTGACGATGTAGCGCAGGCCGTGCGCCGCTTTATGATTAAAAGTATCTGCAAATAAAACATGTGTGAGGCGGTCGCCGGCTTCATCAAACATGGTCGCAATATCGCCTTTTCCGTCATCATAGAAGAACGTATGCGCAGTCGAGTAGACAAGATTGATCCAATCCTTGTCAAGCGCGCGGATCATATCCATCGCGCCTTTGTGCGTTTCGATAAAATCGTATGGATGGGCTTGGAGATTGAGTTTAACGCCTTCTTTTTCAAAGACGGGCAGCAGTTCATCCATGGATTTTATGAATTTTTCTTCACTTGTCAACGGATCATATTTTGAACCGCTGAATTCACTGTTCATCAAATCCACTTCAAGTTCAACCGCAATTTCGATCGCCCGTTTCCAGTTGCGCACGGCGGCCTGTCGGCGGTCTTCATCAGGACCCGCCCAGTGGTAAAGCGGAAGAAGAGAAGACAGCTTCACACCTGTATCCTTTAAAAGGCGCTTCAATTGTTTGATTTTTGCTGAATCGACTTTCGGATATTTATAGAAAGGACAAAAATCCTCGCGCGGAGACAGTTCGATATATTCGTATCCGAGTTCCGCCGTTTTATAGACCGTTTCCTCCAAAGTTAAATCATCGCGGTACATGGATGGATCTAAGGCCAGTTTCATTTCTTTCACTCCCGATCTATTATTTGTTCACAGTCGTAAATGATTGGTAGAATGCCGGTTTCTCTTGAAGCGCCACTGGCTCTTTCTGGCCGGATTCCTGAGCTTTTACGCACGCGTCAGTTGTCACCGCGGCAATATAACCGTCCCATGCCGTCGGACCGCTGACTTCGCCTTTATTCCGGATCGAATCAATGAAGTCTTGAATTTCCACATCATACGCAGCCACAAATCGGCGCTGCCAGTCCATCAGGATATCGGTGCTGAATGTCCCTTCTTTTCTCAAGCTGATGCTTGACGGTTCCGGAAGCTTGATGACGCCGTCTTCCCCGACGATCTCACATTGAATGTCATAGCCGTATTTACAGTTCACGTAGATTTCGGCATTGATGACGATGCCGCCTTTTGTTTCGATGATGACCATCTGCGGATCTTTCAGATGCGGCAGCGCATTTTTTGATTTCTTCGGATAGATGACCTGTACGGATTCATAGTCGTCATTGACGAGCCAGTGGAGGGCATCAATTTCATGAACGAGCGTATCGACGACGGCCATGTCCGTTGAATAATTCGATGCGACTGTCGGGTTGCGGTGCGCACAGTGAATCATCAGCGGCTCGCCGACCACGCGGTTGTCAATCGCTTCTTTCAGCTGAACGTAACCGCTGTCATATCTGCGCATAAAACCTACCTGCACCAATCGTTTTCCCGTCTTCATTTCTTCCTCGACAATGCGCATACAGCCTTCTGCCGTTGTCGCAAGCGGCTTTTCACAAAACACGTGCTTGCCGTGCTGAATCGCTTTCAAAACGCTGGACTCGTGAGCCGGGCCCCAGCTTGTCACTAAGACGGCATCCACATTTTCAGCAGCGAGGAGGCTGTCGTCATCAGGATAAACGGAGGCGTTCAAATTGAAATCCTGAACGGTCTGCTGCGCGGCCTCCTGATTCACATCTGTGACAGCGGTAATTTCCGCTCCGGACAGCTTATTTGTGATGCGGTTGATGTGTTCTTTTCCGATAGCACCGGTTCCGATAACACCTATACGTAAATTCAATGATCGCCACTCCTTCTGATAATCAAATAATGGTTCTCGTCTTTCTTTTCCCGCTGCCGTCCTGAGGAGCGCCGTACAGTTCCTCCTGTATCTGTTCAAGCGACTTGCCGGACGTATTCGGTGCGAAGACAAGCCCGATGATCATACTGGCCGTCACACATATGAGCAGAATACCGGCCATAAAACCGATGCCGAATTGTGACATGATGACCGGCACAAATAAACTCCAAATGCCGATTGAAATACGGACGAGAAAGAACATGAGCCCTTGTGCTGACGCTCTGTGTTCTGTCGGGAACAGCTCGCTTGCCCACAGCTGGTAGTTCGCCTGCTGGCCGGCTCCGTTATTGATGCCGATCGCTAAAACAAACAAAAGCAGCATCGGAAGCCCCTGAAACGGCAGCAAAAACAGCGACCAGCCGACAACGGCCATACATGCGCAGATTCCGAACACCGTTTTCCGATATTTATCTGCAAAAGGCATGAAGATACAGGCGACGCCGAGCCCGGTGAAGATAAACAGGGCCATCTGCAGAATGTTGGCCGTATTTGCGGATACGCCGCCGACCTGCTGGTAGATGTACGGCATGAAGAATCCCATGACGCCCGCTGCGAGATTCCATACGAGAAACACACCCATTAAAAACAAAATGTTCTTGAAAAATTTCGGCTGAAGCAGGTCAAAATAAGATGTTTTTTTCACGGCGGCAGGCCGCTCTTCACTGTTTTTCCAGGCATCCGACTCCGGTAAACGCTTTCTTATCACATATGTGATCAGGGCGATCACCAATAGATGCGCAAAGACAATTTTATTTCCTAAAAGCCCGAGGTCACCGACCAAAACGGATAACAGCAGAACCACAACGGCTCCTGCGGCCCACGCCACCTGCGCCACTCCGCAATGCCTCGCCCGGTTTTTCTCGGGGGCGTTTTCCGCGATAATGGTCCATGAAGCCGTAATATCCGCGCCTACAGAAATCCCGATAATCATGTATCCGCATAACAGCATGGGAAAGTTGAATCCAAACAAAACCAAACAAATTCCTAAGGCGTAGACGAGCATACTGTTTGTGTATACAGCTTTTCGGCCGACTTTATCAGCCAAATACCCGCCGAGCAGCGCTCCGATGGCCGCTGATATCGCATTTGCGCTGAAGGCGCCGAGCAATCCGATCTGGCTGTCGGACAGCTTTAAATAGCTGACCCACATAGATAAACCCGCTGATCCTGCCACGATGGAACCTGCATCAATGTAATTTGCTAATGCTGCGGCGATGGTCCTTTTGCTGAAAGCTGATTCCGCCTTGGCACTATTCATATAAGTCCCCCTCTAATTTGCAGGATCAAGCAGTTCACTGTCGATGTACTTTCTCGCAATCAGCGCGTACTCAAGCGGATTGGCGACTGCCGGGTCTTGTTCGGCTTCGATGACGATCCAGCCTGAATAATCATGACGGACGAGCGCTCGGTACACTTTGGTAAAATCGATGCATCCGTCTCCGGGAACCGTAAAAATGCCTTGTAAAAACGACTGCCTGAATGACTTGCCTTCCTGTCTGCACCGCTCCATAATGTCAAACCGCGCGTCCTTGAAATGAACGTGTCTGATCCGATCCATATGCTTGTTGAGAATCGTCATATAGTCTCCGTCCGAGATATAGGCATGGCCGGTATCATATAGTAAATGGACATACCGCGGGTCCGTTCCATCCATCAGCCGGTCAACTTCTTCCGCCGTCTGGACGCCTGTGCCGAGATGATGATGAAATGTGAGATCCAGCCCGTATTCGCCAGCGATTTTCCCGAGACGGTTCAAGCCTTGGCACAGCGTATCCCATTCTTCATCTGAGAAGTGCGGTTTTTCCTTAAATACATCAATGTCCAAGCCTTGAACACTGTACGTCTGTTCAGAAACAGTGGCGACATCCGCTCCGACTTTCTGCAAATAATCACAGTGTTCTGTAAATTGTTCAGCCGTTTTTTCAATACCGGCTTGTATGATAAAGCTGCTGAACCATTTCCCCGCAATCCGCAAGTTCCGGAGAGCCAGCTCCTTATTGAGGACGGAGGGTTCAGGGAAAAACCCTCCCACTTCCGTACCTTGAAAGCCGGCGACAACAATATCGCTTAACAAATGCTGCAGCGTATTCCCGGCTCCGATTTCCGGCATATCGTCATTGCGCCACCCAATGGGAGCGATGCCCCACAGAATATCTTGTTTGCCCATCGTGATGCCTCCCCTCTAGTACTGCTTCGCAGACTTCAGCTTCGTCTCTTTCGCTTCATATGCCCGCTGAACGCTTTCCTGCTCCGACACTTCCGCCACGCCGACATGCCACCAGCTGTCATAGCCGTCCGTCATCGTTTTCGGCAGAACCTTCATTTCAATTAAAGTGGATACGTCTTGCGTTTTCGCATCTTCAAGCGCCGCTTTCAGTTCTTCAACCGTATTGGCTCTGTATGTTTTAGCGCCGTAGCCCTCTGCCACCTTCGCGTAATCAACGTTTAAAATCTGATTGTCCTCTGTGCGGAACTCGCAAAAATAACTGCCGCTCCCGTGATCCATCTGCAGATTGTTGATACAGCCGAATCCGGAGTTGTCAAAGAGCAGGACATTGATTTTTTTGTTATATTGAAGCGCGGTAATCAGCTCTGAGTGCAGCATCAAAAAGCTTCCGTCGCCGACGAGTGAATAGACTTCTTTGTCGGGATGGGCCAGCTTGAGGCCGAGCGTGCCTGATACTTCATACCCCATGCAGGAATAGCCGTACTCGAGGTGGTACGTATTCGGGACATTGGAATGCCACAGCCGCTGCAAATCTCCCGGAAGAGATCCCGCCGAGCTGATGACGACGCTGTCTTCAGGAATCGTGTCATTGATGGTCAACAGCGCCGTTGTCTGCGGCAGCTCAGTCTCGAGCGCGTCGGCATACTCGTTTAACACGTCCTGTGAGAAATGGTTTTTAATTTCCGGTTTGAACGCGTCACGTGTAAAAGTGACCTTGCCGAGCCGGTCCCGTTCAGCAAGCCATTCACTTTTCCAATCTTTAATCGCCGTGCCGAATGCACTTTTATATCCGTCTAATAAGCCGTGCAGCCTGCCGAGCGTCACTTTCGCATCGGCTACGACCTGAAACGCGTCAAGCTTATAAGCCTGCATGCGGCTGACGTTGATATTCAAAAATTTTGCTTTGTCAAAATCAAACGCCGTTTTCGAGGATGTCGCAAAGTCCGTGTACCGTGTGCCGACACCGATGATCAGATCAGCCTGGCGGGCGGCCTTGTTTGCAGCGAGGGTGCCCGTGATGCCCATGCCGCCCAGATTGTTGGCGAAATCGGCTTCAACCGTTGACTTGCCGGCCTGCGTTTCGACAAGCGGAATGCCGTATGTTTCAGAAAGCGCGATTAATTCCTCACGCGCGCCGGAGTACTTCGCGCCTCCGCCCACTAAAATGACGGGACGGCTGCTCTCCTTAATTCTCTCCGCGGCGCCTTTCAGCTCACGCTCGCTCGGCTGCATCCGATCAATGTAATGAACGCGTTTTTCAAAGAAGCTTTCATCAAAATCAAATGCTTCTCCCTCTACATCCTGAGAAATGCAGATGGTCGCCGGGCCCGCTTTTGCCGGATCTGTCATCACTTCAAATGCCCGGATTAAGCTGCTCATCAGCTGCTCGGGGCGGGTAATGCGGTCCCAATAGCGGGACACGGGCTTTAACGCATCGTTTGTCGTGACGGCGGCACTGTATTCCTGCTCCACCTGCTGAAGCACCGGGTCAGGCTGCCTCGTCGCAAAGGTATCGGCCGGAAGCAGCAGCACCGGGATATGATTGGCCAGCGCCGTACCCGCGGCAGCCGTCAAGTTAGCGGCACCCGGACCGACCGATGTCGATACCGCGTAAATTTTTCTTCTCAGCATCTGCTTGCTGTATGCCATCGCGGCATGCGCCATGCCTTGTTCGTTTTTGCCTTGATAGACTTTCAGGTGCCCGGCGTCCTGCTCAAGCGCCTGCCCGATCCCCAACACATTTCCGTGGCCGAAAATCGTGAAGATGCCCTCAACGAACGGCTCTTCTTTTCCGTCAACCTGAATGTACTGCCGGTTCAAGAATTGAATCAGCGCTTGTGCTGTCGTTAAGCGAATTGTCTTACCCACAAACGATCCCACCTTTTATACGTTCTATTTACCGTTAAGACTGTGCTGCGCTTCAATCAGTTCGATGATTTCACCGGCAGCCGGCATTGCTTCTGAGGAGCTGTGTCTGCTGACGACGATGGAAGCGGAAGCGCTCCCGTATTTTAAAGCCGTTTCAATATCCCGGCCGCTGACAAGTCCGTAGATGAAGGCTGACGCATAGGAATCACCCGCTCCGAAGGTCTTCAGCACCTTTGTTTTATAGGCATGCGCCCGGAAAACTTCTCCCGATCTGCTGTATGCGTATGATCCGTCAACGCCGTGCTTAATGACGACAAGGTCAGCGGAGTGCGCAAACAAATGGCGGACGGTTTCATCGTTATCTCTGCCGCTGCGGTTTTCCATTACGTCAAATTCGTCACGCGTACCGATGACGATATCGGATTGTTCCGCCGCCAGCGTGTAGTACACGGCTGTTTCTTCTGCCGATTGCCATGTATACGGACGGTAGTCGAGCTCAAACACGACTTTTACGTCATGTTTTTTTGCGATATGCACCGCTTTTAAGACGGCTTCGCGCGACGGGCTTTTCGCAAGCGCCGTGCCTGACACGAGCAGCATTTTCGCGTTTGCGATGTAGCCTTCATTGACTTCGGACGGCTCAAGATACAAATCCGCCACGTCATCCCGGTACATCAGAATGCTGCACTCTTCGGGACTGAGAATTTCCGTAAAAGCGAGCCCGGCTTTGCGCCCTTCTCTGTCAACGGTCATTTGTGACGTATCAACGCCCTTTCCCTGCATATAGGAAACGATGAATCGGCCGTGCTGATCGTCCGGGATTTTGCCGATAAAACCGGCTTTTAATCCGAGCTTGGCGCTGCCGATCGCAATATTTGCCGGGGAGCCGCCGACATATTTAGAAAACGTCATCGTTTCTTCCATCGGCCGGTTGTATTCCGCCGCGTTCAAATCAATACACGCGCGTCCGATCGCGACAATATCAAACTCTTTTTCTTCATTAAACGTATATTTCATCGTTATCTGCCACTCCTCACTTGTTAGCGTTCCAGGATCCATTCATGGGCCGGGTCATTATGAAACTTCCATTTTCGTGTCGGTCCCGCCATTACATTCAGGTAGTAAGAGGTATACCCGTCCGGAACACCAACCGGGTGATAGCCCGCCGGGACAATGACAACGTTTTCATTTTCTGCGGTCATCGTCTCGTCAATCGAGCGGTCGTCGGTGTACACACGCTGGAAGACAAACCCCTGCGGCGGGTCCGTTTCATGGTAATAGGTTTCTTCTAAAAAGGATTCAGCCGGCAGATTGTCTTGGTCATGTTTATGAGGCGGGTAGCTCGACCAGTTGCCGCTGTCCGTGTAAACTTCAACAACGAGAAGGCTGTTTGCCGATGGATCTGAATCGGGGAGAATATTATGAACGGTTCGTTTGTTTGCCAGCTTGCCGCGATGTTCCACACCGTTGTCTTCCGCTTTAATCAGCTTTGTCGGAAGCTGGTGTTCGGACGGAGAATAGCACAGCGCGACCCTCGCCCCACTGACCGCTGTGATTCCAAAAGAGCGGTCAGTGGACACATAAACGCTGTCCGTCGGTTTTCTTTCAAATACGCTTTCACGGGTGCCGATGCTTTCAAATGTCTGATCATAATCAGTGACGGTGATTTTTCCCGTTACCGCAACGATGCAGCACTCCGTCTTTTTCAAATCTTCTGTATATGCGGAACCGGGAGTGAGGTCAACGACTTTAAATCCGACGTATTTGAGGTCTGAATTGGCTGAAGTGACGTCATGTATGATGTTCACGCCTTGAGAAATCTCATCGGCCTGCGGTTTGCGCAGCAAATGACTCATGTATATTCCTCCTTAATTGATGGTAAAAGAAAACCCGGACGAAATCACAAAGCCGTCCGGGCCGGCTGCCAGATCAATTGAAGTCAGGAGACGGGTATCGTGCCGTCACGACTTTTTTACGTGTATAGAAGTCGACGCTGTCTTTTCCGTTTGCGTGCAATGTGCCGAAGAAAGAAGACTTCCAGCCAGAGAACGGGAAGAATGCCATCGGCGCCGGCACGCCAAGGTTGATGCCGAGCATTCCCGCGTCAATATTTTCACGGAAGTAGCGGATCGCGTTCGCATTTGAAGTGAACAGACACGCGCCGTTCGCAAATTCAGACTGGTTGGCGATGTCCACCGCTTCTTTTAAGTTTTTCACGCGGATGACCGACAGAACGGGCGCAAAGATTTCATCTTTCCAGATCGTCATATCCGTCGTCACGTTGTCAAAAATTGTCGGTCCGACGAAATAGCCGTCTTCCGTTGCGTTTTCACGCCCGTCACAAAGAAGTCTCGCTCCTTCTTCGATGCCTTTTTCAATATAGCTGTGCGTGCGTTTTTTGTTGTCCTCGCGGATGACCGGGCCTAAGAACACGCCGTCATCCAGTCCGTTTCCGATCTTGATGTCCGCTGCTTTTTCCTGTAATTTCGCCATAAACTCATCGGCGATTCCCTCTTCAACCGTCACAACCGCGCATGCCATGCAGCGCTCTCCTGCCGAACCGAATGCCGCACCGATAATGTTTGTCACCGTATCTTCAAGGTGGGCGTCATTTAACACGATCGTATGGTTTTTCGCGCCCGTTAACGCCTGCACGCGTTTCAAATGTTCGCTGCCTTTTTTGAAAACATACTCGCCGACAGGTTTTGAACCGACGAATGAGATGGCTTTAATCTCCGGATGTTCAAGAACGCCGTTTACGACGTCATGCGCGCCGTGCACGACATTGAAGACGCCCTTCGGCAGACCGGCCTGTTCAAACAGCTCTGCCAGTTTTTCCGTTAACAGCGGCGTACGCTCAGACGGCTTCAGAATGAAAGTGTTTCCTAATGAAATCGCCATCGGGAACATCCAGCACGGAACCATCATCGGGAAGTTGAACGGTGCGATACCGCCGACCACCCCGATCGGATAGCGGTAGTTCGCTGCCTCTACATCCGTCGCGATGGAGGCGAGTGAATCGCCCATCATGAGTGACGGCGCGCCCGCTGCGAATTCGACGTTTTCAATTCCGCGTCCCACTTCACCGAGTGCTTCCGTCGTGTTTTTACCGTTTTCCAAAGTGATCAGACGGGCAAGCTCTTCTTTGTTCTGCTGGAGAAGCTGCTGATAGTTAAATAGAATTCTCGCACGGCGCGGCACTGCCGTCTTTGACCATGTTTGAAACGCCTCTGACGCTGAGCGGACGGCGTATTCCACATCCTCCCGCGTAGAAATCGGAACCTGGCACATCACTTCTTTTGTAGCCGGATTGACAACGTCTTCATATTGATCTGTCTTACTTTCAACCCATTCACCATTGATGTAGTTTTTCAGTTTTCTGATCTCTGCCATTCTCATTGCCTCCTTAAATAGTAAACATCCTGTTCAACTGGGTAATAACGGATGAATATATTCATCTTTTACATATAAAAGACATGAATTAAACGCTTACAAATGCTAAAATGATGGTGACTCCCAATCTTTCCATGTAAAAGTTGATCATGTGACGAAAAAAAGCAAACGGTTACATCTTTAACTTTTGATTTTGCAGGTTATATTTTGGTCATTTCTTGGTTACATTGTAAGCCCAACACACCTTCAAGTCAATCTAAAAAATCAAAATTTTTTCATTATTCTTATCATACTTTTTTTGAACGGGAAAACAGGAACTTGGAGAACCGTGTCGAATCGTACGGTGTGAACCCTCTTTTTTATCATTTGTTAAGTAACTATTGATTAACTTCTGGTGTTTATTATATATTTTAATTACTTTAAGAATTCTAGAAGGAGTTTTTTTATGAAACTGATGCGGATTCAGGAGATGGAAGAATACATTCTCAAACACGGAGCCACTTCGCTGGATGAGCTGTGCGAGGTATTCAACGTCTCTAAAAACACGGTCAGACGCGATATTAATAAGCTTGCGGAAAAAGGGGTGATCAAAAAGGTGTACGGCGGCGTGACGTCAGCTGAAAAATCTGTGCTCGTCCCTTTTGAAAACCGCACTATTCAACATCAGGATGAAAAAATCAAAATCGCCCGCTATGCGTCACGGTTTATCGAGGATCACGATCTTGTGTTTATTGATTCCGGCACGACGACCAAATCGATGCTGGAGACGCTTGATCCCGATAAGAATGTAACGGTTTTGACGAACAGCCTTGATATTATTAACGCGGCTTCATCCATGAAAAATATCGACCTGATCATCATCGGCAATAACTACAAACGGAAGACAAGGTCGTTTGTCGGCATTGATGATCCGAGCACACTCAATAAATACAACATTAACAAGGCGTTCATGTCCGCTACCGGGACAACGATCACCCACGGCCTGACGAATTCCGACTTACTGGAATACGAGGTGAAAAAGAGAATTTCCGAAAAGGCGAACGAAGTGTATCTGCTCGCGGATCATTCCAAATTCGGCAAATCCACGCTTTTGACATACGCGCCTTTCGACCGGCTTCACAGCATCGTCACTTCTCAGCAGCTCGATGAGGAATATACGAAGTATTGCCAAGAGCATCAAATCGACATTCACTTGGCATAGCGTTATAGTTAATAGAGAACGCTGCCGTATTTTTCCGGCAGTCGCTATGATATCCAATTTTTTCAGGGGGCGAAAACATGAGCAAAGTAACAATCGGCAAAACTGACCTAAAGGTATTTCCGATCGGTTTGGGAACAAATGCGGTCGGCGGACACAATCTCTATCCGAATCTGAATGAAGAAACGGGAAAAGAATTGGTTCGGGAAGCGATTAAAAGCGGCGTTACCATGTTAGATACCGCCTATATTTACGGTGTGGGCCGTTCTGAAGAATTAATCGGCGAGGTGCTGAAAGACTTTAACCGCGAGGATGTCTTCATCGCCACAAAAGCCGCTCACAGAAAAGAAGGCGATGACTTTGTTTTCGACAACTCACCGGCCTTTTTGAAACAATCGGTCGAAGACAGCCTGAAACGCCTGCAGACTGATTACATCGATTTATTCTACATCCATTTCCCGGATGAGCACACGCCGAAGGACGAAGCCGTTCAAGCGTTGAATGAGCTGAAAAAAGAAGGAAAAATCCGTTCCATCGGCGTATCCAATTTCTCTTTGGAGCAGCTGAAAGAAGCCAATAAAGACGGCTTAGTCGACGTGATTCAAGGAGAATACAACCTGCTGAACCGTGAGGCGGAAAAGACTTTCTTCCCTTATACGACAGAACACGGCATCTCATTCATTCCGTACTTCCCGCTCGTATCCGGACTGCTGGCCGGCAAATACGACGAGAACACAACCTTCCCTGAAGGCGACCTGCGCAATGACCAGGCGCATTTCCAAGGGGAGCAGTTTAAAGAAAACATCAAAAAAGTCAACCAGCTCAAACCGATTGCCGAAAAGCACAATGCCGATACGGCGCATATCGTGCTTGCCTGGTACTTGGCGAGACCTGAAATCGATATCCTGATTCCGGGCGCCAAACGCGCGGATCAATTAAAAGACAACATGAAAGCAGCCTCCATTACGCTATCTGCTGAAGAAATCGCGTTTATCGACAAGCTGTTTTCCTAAGAAAAAAAACACGCCTTTTAAAAGGGGCGTGTTTTTTTATGTTTATATTTTTCTCTTCGGGGAATGAAATAGTTATCTAAATAAACTATTATGCGTTCCAAAAGATGAGGAGGATCATCTGTGAAGAAAAACACCAAAAAATACCTGATTTACTTTTTCGGAGCATTAGGCGGGCTGCTTTACGGCTATGACACCGGTGTGATTTCAGGGGCTTTGTTATTTATTAACAATGATATTCCTTTAAACACGCTGACCGAAGGATTGGTCGTCAGCATGCTGCTGCTCGGTGCGATTTTCGGGTCCGCATTAAGCGGGACATGCTCTGACCGATGGGGCCGGAGAAAAGTGGTTTTCGTCCTTTCACTCATTTTTATTATCGGCGCGCTTGCCTGTGCGGCTTCGCAAACCGTCACTATGCTGATTATCTCCCGTGTCATACTCGGGTTAGCCGTCGGCGGCTCAACGGCGCTGGTTCCCGTTTATCTATCTGAGATGGCGCCGACAAAAATACGCGGAACGCTCGGCACATTGAATAACTTAATGATTGTAACCGGAATTTTACTCGCATATATTGTGAATTACATATTCACCCCGTTTGAAGCTTGGCGCTGGATGGTCGGTCTCGCCGCAGTACCGGCGGCGCTTTTATTAATCGGAATCGCGTTTATGCCGGAATCTCCGAGATGGCTCGTCAAACGCGGCCGTGAGAAGGAAGCCAGACAAGTCATGGAAATGACCCACGACAAAGAGGATATCGCCGTTGAATTGGCGGAAATGAAACAAGGTGAAGCCGAGAAAAAAGAATCTACACTCGGCTTGCTGAAAGCCAAATGGATCCGCCCTATGCTGCTGATCGGGATCGGCCTCGCCATCTTCCAGCAGGCGGTCGGTATCAACACGGTGATTTACTATGCGCCGACCATCTTTACGAAGGCCGGACTCGGCACTTCGGCGTCCGTTCTCGGCACGATGGGCATCGGTGTCTTAAACGTCATCATGTGTATCACCGCCATGATCTTAATTGACCGGATCGGCCGGAAAAAACTGCTGATGTGGGGAAGTGTCGGCATTACCTTGAGCCTGGCGTCACTATCAGCCATTCTCCTTCTGGCCGGCCTGTCAGCTTCAACGGCATGGCTGACCGTGCTGTTTCTCGGCATCTATATCGTTTTCTACCAGGCGACATGGGGTCCCGTCGTATGGGTTCTGATGCCGGAGCTGTTCCCGTCAAACGCACGCGGTGCCGCAACCGGATTTACGACATTGATTCTGTCGGCAACCAACCTGATCGTTTCACTGGTATTCCCGCTTATGCTGAGCGCCATGGGCATCGGCTGGGTATTCGGAATATTCTCAGTCATTTGCCTCTCATCCTTCTTCTTCGCCGCTTACATCGTTCCTGAAACGAAGGGCAGAAGTTTAGAAGAAATCGAAACGCACTTAAAAAAACGGTTCTCCTTAAAGAAGCGCAGCAAACAAAATCAAATTCTTAAACAGCGCACATTGTAATAAAAAAAGGAATCGCCCCCGCCGGGCGATTCCTTTTTAGCGTCAAACCATGACTTTGCAGATGTCATTCGTAAATTCGACCGGATCATGGATCGGCAGCCCTTCAATCAGAAGCGCCTGATTGTACAGCAGGTTTGTGTATAATGCCAGCTTTTCCCGATCTTGTCCGTGGGCGTTCTTTAACGTCTCAAACACTTCGTGGTTCGGGTTGATTTCCAGCACTTTTTCCGCTTTGACCTGCTGGCTGTCAGGCATGGCGTTTAACACTTTCTCCATTTCGATCGTCACTTCGCCGTCTGTCGCAAAGCATACCGGATGGGATTTTAAACGTTTCGATGCTCTGACGTTCTTTACTTTATCCGCAAGAATCTCTTTCATGCTTTCGAACAGGTCTTTATATTCGTTTTCTTCGGCTTCAGTCTGCTTTTCATCCTCATCACTGTCGATGCCTAAGTCGGCGCTGGATACGGATTTGAACTCTTTTTCCTCATAGCTTGTCAGCATTTTGATCGCGAATTCATCAATATCTTCCGTGAAATATAAAATCTCGTAGCCTTTGTCCGCCACCATTTCAGTTTGCGGCAGCTTTTCAATCCGCTCATATGAATCGCCGGACGCGTAATAGATATATTTTTGATCCTCAGGCATTCTGGACACATATTCGTCCAGAGTGACGAGCTTTTTCTCCTTAGATGAATAGAAGAGAAGCAGATCTTTTAATACGTCTTTATTCGCGCCGAAATCATTATAGACGCCGAATTTCAGCTGTCTGCCGAAAGATTCATAGAAAGATTCGTATTTTTCTCTTTTGTTCTTCAGCAGGCTCTTCAGCTCGGCTTTGATTTTTTTATTGATGTTTTTCGCAATCAGCTTCAGCTGGCGGTCGTGCTGCAGCATCTCTCTGGAAATGTTCAGCGACAGATCCTCAGAATCCACCATGCCTTTTACAAAGCTGAAATGGTCCGGAAGCAGGTCGGCGCATTTGTTCATGATCAGCACGCCGTTGGAATACAGCTCCAATCCTTTTTCGAATTCCTTCGTATAATAGTCAAACGGCATGTTTTCCGGAATAAACAAAATCGAATTGTAGCGCACCGCTCCATCGACGCTGATATGCACATGGGTCAGCGGTTTATCAAAACCGTAATGCTTCTCGGCGTAAAAAGCCTCGTAATCCTCATCCGTCAGCTCGCTTTTGTTTTTTCTCCAGATCGGCACCATGCTGTTGACCGTCTGTTCTTCCTGAACTTCTTCAAATTCGTTCTCGCTGCCCTCTTTCGGCTTGTTGACCGTCTCTTCCATTTTGATCGGGTAGCGGATAAAATCAGAGTACTTTTTCACGATCGCTTTGATGCGGTAGTTTTCTAAAAACTCATCATAGCTTTCATCTTCTGTGTTTTCTTTTATTTTCAAGGTGATTTCCGTACCGACGGTTTCCTTGTCACACGGCGCGATCGTGTAGCCGGCAGCCCCTTCCGACTCCCATACATACGCCTCGTCACTGCCGAGCGCCTTACTTTTCACCGTGACTTTATCAGCCACCATAAACGCCGCATAAAACCCGACGCCGAACTGGCCGATAATGTCATGGCCGTCTTTCGAGTCATTTTCTTGCTTGAAAGCGAGTGAACCGCTTTTCGCAATCGTGCCGAGATGCTGTTCAAGCTCGTCTTTTGTCATCCCGATACCGGTGTCTGTGACGGTGAGCGTTCTTGCTTCTTTGTCCGCCGTCACTTTTATGTAGTAATTGTCTTGATCAAACGTTAATGAATCATCGGTTAACGCCTTGTAATAGATTTTGTCAATCGCATCGCTCGCGTTGGAAATTAACTCGCGGAGAAAAATTTCCTTCTGCGTGTAAATGGAGTTAATCATCATGTCCAGCAATCGCTTGGATTCTGCTTTAAACTTTTTTTTCCGCACTTCAGATCTCTCCTTTAATTATGCTTTGATGTTATGTAAAATCTTTTCAGCATCTATTTATCATATACAGTGACAATTGTCAACTAGGATTAGCAGATGCATATATTGTAAATTTAACATGTTAATGGATTCATTTCACCCATTTTATTAATAAAAAAGAGAGAATGTTGATCATCCTCTCCCCTCTGCTTCTTTCCGGCGGCCGAATTCCTTCTTCATCCATATGTATGACGGGTAGAAAAACAAACTAAATAAGATAAGAGATCCCAAGTTTCGCAAAGACTCATGCAAAACATTTCTTACAGTGAGAGGAAATATGATGTCCTGAAATAGAATAGAGATAACGGTGTAAATCACAAATCCCATAGGAACAATGGCATAACAATAAAACGCTATCTCCTTCTTATGCTGTATCTTCAAAATATGTAAACCTCCCAATGGTGTATATACATAATATTAACATATTTAATAGGTATTTAGAAATAGACCTCCATATGTTTATCCCCCTATTCAGCGGGAACAGATAAAAAAAAGGAGGAATCGCAATATGGGAAGATTAACAGACAAAACCGCAATCATCACAGGGGCCGCGACAGGCATCGGACAAGCGACGGCACGGGTTTTCGCCGATGAAGGCGCCCGCGTGATCTGCGGTGACATCAATGAAAGCGAACTGAATGAAACCGTCAGCGCCATCAGAAAAAACGGCGGAGAAGCAGAAGCCTTTCACCTTGATGTATCAGACGAAGAAAACGTAAAGTCTTTTGCAGACGGCATTCAGCGAAAGTACGGAACAATTGATATTCTGTTTAACAATGCCGGTGTTGACCAAGAGGGCGGAAAAGTCCATGAATACCCGGTCGACCTGTTTGACCGGATCATCGCCGTCGATCTGCGCGGCACATTTCTGTGCAGCAAATACCTGATTCCGCTCATGCTCGAAAAAGGAGGCTCCATCATCAACACCTCCTCCATGTCTGGCCGGGCCGCAGACCTTGACCGCTCAGGCTATAACGCCGCAAAAGGCGGAATCACGAACCTGACGAGAGCGATGGCCATCGATTACGCCAGAAGCGGAATCCGCGTCAATTCCTTATCGCCGGGGACGATTGAAACGCCGCTCATTGATAAATTGGCAGGCACGACAGAAGACGAAATGGGCGAAGCGTTCCGTGAAGCCAACAAATGGATCACGCCGCTCGGCCGGCTCGGAAAACCGGAAGAAATGGCAGCCGTCGCGCTCTTCCTCGCTTCAGACGACAGCTCTTACGTCACGGGAGAAGACATCACCGCAGACGGCGGCATCATGGCATACACTTGGCCGGGAAAAATGCTGATTGATAAGAAGTGGAAGGAAGAGACGGAGTGACGGTGAAAAAGAAACAAGCCAGTGCAAAAACACTGGCTGAACAAGCTGAGGGCGGGTTACTTAAACCAGCCCTTTTCCTTTGATCGGGTAATGGCTTCAATTCGATTTTTCACTTCTAATTTATCAAGGATCATCGAAACGTAATTACGGACTGTGCCGCTTTTAATGCTGAGGGCGTTTGCGATTTCTTTCGTGTTTTTTCCGTCTGCCACAAGCTCGAGCACCTCTTTTTCCCGTTCGGTCAGCGGGTTTTCTTCACTATAGATGTCCTCCATTAATTCAGGTGCGTAGACGCGTCTTCCTTTCATGACGCTGCGGATGGCGCTGACGAGCTCATCGCTCGGGCTGTCCTTGAGCATGTACCCGCTGACGCCTGCTTTTAGCGCCCGCTGAAAATAGCCGGAGCGGGCAAAGGTCGTCAAAATGATGATTTTCACACCGCTGTCCTTGAGTTCTTCTGCCGCTTCAAGACCTGATTTCCCGGGCATTTCGATATCCATCAGACAGATGTCGGGCGCATGTTTTTCCACGAAATCGATGGCATCCTGGCCGCTTGTGCCTTGGCCGACAACCGTCATATCCTCTTCTAAATTCAACAGTGAACCGAGTGCGCCGAGCAGCATTTGCTGATCCTCGGCAATGAAGATGTTGATCATCTGCTACCATCCTTTTCTTTTGATTTTGAATCATTCGGGATTCTCATGGTCAGCTTTGTTCCGGCGGCTGTATCGATGGCTAAACTGCCGTTTGCGAATTCAAGACGTTCCCTCATTCCAAGCAGGCCGTGCCCCTTTGAAAAAAAGCGGTCTTCTTTGCATTGAAAGCTGCCGTCATCTTCCACCGTAATGACAACCTCTTTCCAAAGCTGCTGAATGGTGATGCGGCATACTTTGGCACCGCTGTGTTTCACGACATTGGTGACGGCTTCTTTTATGCACATGCTGACGATGTTTTCGTTCAGCAGAGAGATATGTTTTGGCGCTTCTTTTTCTTCATACACAAATTCAATTCCTGCCGCTTCAAGAATTTGCCGAACATTGCCGAGCTCATCCTTCAATCGGATGCCTTTCATCGATGAGACGATTTTTCTGACCTCATTTAAGGAGGTGCGGGCCGTCTGCTGCACGCTTTTCAGCTCAGTGCGGGCCTGTTCAGGGTCCTTGTAAATCAGCTTTCGGGCGAGGTCGCTTTTCAGTCCGATTAAGGAGAGCTTTTGTCCAAGTGTATCGTGAAGGTCCCGGGCGATGCGCTGCCTTTCTTCCAGCTTCACAAGATCGGCGATTCGTTCATTTGCATATTCTAATTTCTCCTCAAGGCGCTCTCTTGCCTTTCTGCTTCGAATGGTGAGCGGGAGCAGGATGGCACTGATCAGTGTAATGACGATAAACGGAATTTGTGTCAAAAACCACCCTTTTTTCAGAACAAGGCTGAAGTTGACGGCAACCGCCACCGCCGCACTGATGATATGAATGTAATATAAGATGTAAAAAGGAACTTTGTCTCGGATATGGCCGATGAAGTAGGCGATAAAGAAGGCGAAATAAATATAGCTGAACAGCATAACTGAGCCGGTCGAAATGCCGATCAGAAGAAGCGCCCATAAGTAAAGCGGCCAGCCTTTTGCAACAAATGCGAAGCGGTATGCGCCAAAGAAAACAAGTGTGAAAATGATGCCGGCCACGATGACAAAGGTAGAAGAGCTTTTAAAAATAAAATAAAAAGGCAAGATGAAAAAAATCGTCCATATATAAGGAGAAATCCCATTCAGTTTTTGAAATTTAAAATACTTCTTCATCTTTGTTCCACCTTCTGCTGCTTGTGTCTACCATCACTTTATCAAAACACCGCCTTCATTGCATCCTCACGCATGAAGAGAAGGCCCTTTCTGATAAGAGAAAGAGCCGCGCGCCATATCAGGCATTTTTCTTTAAAGGTTCTTTCGGTACCGGTTGGGGCAGCGGTGTTTTCCGCGCCTCCCGAAAGGTGACAAATTGCTTTTCGTCCTCATCCCACAGACGGAATTTCATGGATTCAAGACTTGTTTTAAGCGTAATGGTCGGTACGTTTTTTAAAGGCTCGTGCCCCTCATGAGCGGCTTCCAGCTTGTAGTTCGGCACTTTCGGGCTTAAGTGGTGGACATGATGGTAGCCGATATTGCCCGTCAGCCATTGCAAAAGCTTCGGAAGCTTGTAAAAGGAGCTTCCTTCTACCGCGGCCTGCACATAATCCCAATGCTCATCTGCTTCAAAATAAGAATCCTCAAACGTGTGCTGAACATAAAAGAGCCAGACGCCGATTGACCCCGAAATAAGGAAAATCGGACCCTGAACAAGCAAAAAGTTTTCCCAGCCGACAAGCAGGCACGTCGCAGCAGCCAATAAGACAATCGCCGCGTTCGTGAAATAGGTGTTCCAGCGCTCCTTGCGGCGGGCGCCTTTTACATTAAAACGGTTTTGAATCAGAAATACGTAAATCGGTCCGAGAATAAACATAATAAACGGATTGCGATAAAGTCTGTAGCGTACTTTTGTCCAAGCTGACGCTTCGTTGTATTCCTTGACGGTCATCATCCAAATATCGCCGGTGCCCCGTTTATCTAAGTTGCTGCTTGTCGCATGATGAATGGAGTGGCTGCGCTGCCATTGAAGGAACGGAAACAGTGTCAGCACACCTGAAATAAACCCGAACAGCCGGTTCAGTTTCTTTTGTTTGAAAAAGGATTGGTGGCAGCAGTCGTGGAAAATAATAAAGATTCTTGTCAAAAATCCCGCTGCTATAACAGTAAAGGCGAGGGTCAGAAGATAGGAGACATCAAGGCTGAAGTAAGCAAGAAACCAAAGGGCAAAAAACGGCACAAACGTGTTGAAAAGCTGATTGACACTATGCTTTGTATCGGCACCGGAAAATGCAGCAACCTGCTTTTTTAAAGATGCTTGTTTTTGAGTTGCGGTGTGATTGGTCATGAATGTCATATCCCCTTTTATTTATTATGATTCCAAGTATACCGAGGCGCCAGACGCTTTTGTAGTAGCAGCCATCATGCCCCGAATATGACATTTGTCATGTTTAGCGGCAGAATGCTGATCAGGCGTCATATGGAAGGTATCTTTTTTATAAGGGATAAAGCCGGACACTTCATATCGGCACTTCTCAAAGAAAACAGCAAAAAAGAACCCGGCCTGTTTTCGGCCGAGTTCTTTTTCATCATCCTCACAGCAAAATCACCCGATACTTCTTTACATCCAAAAACTGCAGAAACTCCCGGGCCAGCATGTCCGGCGCGTGGTCTTTTCCTTCATGAAGACGATATTGAATCAAACCGACGAGCATGGACGCGACATAGTATGCATAGAGCTTTTTGCCCGCCTGAATGTGCAGAGGCTGATGAAGATAAAACGATTGCAGCGCTCTGAACATTTCCGGGATGACGTCAGGCACTCCGGAACCCTCTCTCAAAAAATGGACGAGCGGCAGGCCGTCCGACAGTGCCGAAAAGAGACGGACGAGCGCGGCTTCCGCTTCTTCCATGGAGCAATCGGCTGGCTCTCCTTTTACCGTCAATAATCCGATCAGATCCCGGCATGATTGATGGATGATCGTTTTCAGCAATGCTTCTTTGTTGGCGTAATGGTCATAAAAAGTGGCACGGCGGAGGTTGCTTTGACGGGCAATATCGGAAATCGTAATCGCCGCGTACTCTTTTTTTTCCGCCATTAAGCTGATCATGGCTTCTTGCAAGGCCTGCCTCGTTCGGGTCACCCGGCGGTCGGCGGGCTTTTTTTCTTCTTGTTCCGGCACCCGGCGGCCGAACAGCCAGTAAAACCGTTTTTGAGAAATCAAATCCCACACCTGTCCGCTGATCGCTTCCGGGGATGCCCCGGGCTCCTCATTCAGCCAGTACAACACAATGGCATATGTGTATAACGCGCGGTAATGAATGTACATATCCTGTTCGGTCGGTGAGAAATCCGCATTGACCGGTGACAGCAGCACATCATGCCGGAACACATCTTTTAAAAAAGCATGAAAGTGAAAATACGGCATTTTATGACGGTCCATCATCGTTTGAAAAAACTCCCGATGCCGGTCAACAAAAGACAGGGTCGGATGCACTTTTTGCCATCCGCCATGTAAATGAAGCACATCTTTATTCTTCAGCGAATCATAAAGCGCTTCGCTCAGCCCGTCTTTCATTTCTTCCGTTATATCTTCTAAAATCGCATATTTATCCTCGTAATAAAGGTACAGTGTCCCCCGGCTCACATGCGACCGTCCGGCGATGTCCTTCATGGTCACACGGCGGATATCCCGCTCTCCAAGCATGGCCAAAAGCGCTTGTTTGATGTCAGTTGTCACAGAATCCGGCATAAGAGACACTCCTTTCATTAGACAGATCACCGCAATTTGTACGGTAACGTATAGATGTGTTTACGCTGTCTTTGCCGCAAAAACACATCACATTATAATAGGCCCTGAAGAAACAAAAAAGCAACCAGAGGAGGAAGACCGATGGATCAGCATATAAAAGCAGACATCAAACGCGTCTTTGAGCTTCAGAAAAAAAATCAAAAAACGCTGCGTGCTTCAACAGCCGGGCAGCGCAGAGAAAAGCTTCAGCGCTTTTTAGATGCCGTCACCGCACATGAAGAAGAAATCATCGAGGCGATCAGACGGGACGTCCGCAAGCCTTATCATGAGGTGAAAAGAGCGGAAACGCAGGGAACGATCAAGGCGATTAAAGATAATATGAACAATCTCGACACCTGGATGGCGCCGAAACGCGTCGGCTCATCCGTCAGCCCCGACGCTGACGGCGTATTAATGTATGAGCCAAAAGGCGTCACCTTAATTCTCGGCCCATGGAATTATCCGTTTATGCTGACGATGGCTCCGCTTGCGGCTGCCATTGCGGCCGGCAACAGCGCGATTGTGAAGCTTTCTGATTTTACGATGGAGACGAGCCATATCGCCGCGACAGTTATTCGCGAGGCATTTCACGAAGAAGAAGTCGCCATTTTTGAAGGTGAGGTCGATGTCGCGACAGAACTGCTCGACCAGCCGTTTGACCACATTTTCTTCACCGGAAGCACGAATGTCGGTAAAATCGTCATGACGGCAGCCGCGAAGCACTTGTCGTCCGTCACGCTTGAGCTTGGCGGAAAAAGCCCGACGATCATCGACAGCGGCTATGATTTGATGGACGCGGCGAAAAAAATCGCCGTCGGCAAATTTGTCAATGCGGGGCAAACATGTATCGCACCTGACTATCTCCTTATGAAGAAAGAAGTGCAGAGCACCTTTACAGATCTCCTGCAAACCATTGTCAATGCAGGTTTTATGGAGGATGATCATATGGTTGACCGCAACAAATTCACGCAGATTGTCAACGACCGCAACTTTAACCGTGTCAAAGCCCTGTATGATGATGCCATTGAAAAAGGGGCGAAAACGGCGTTCGGCGGCGTATTCGATGCGCATGACCGCACGATTTCTCCGACCGTGCTGACAAACGTCACGCCTGATATGAAGATCATGCAGGAAGAAATCTTCGCACCGATTCTGCCGATTATGAATTACGAAGATATCAGTGAAGCCGTTGATTACATCACTGAACGGGACAAGCCGCTTGCCTTGTATGTATTCAGCCATAATCAGGAGCTGATCGATTATGTGCTGCAGCATACGACGTCCGGCAATGCTTCTGTCAATGATGTCGTCGTTCATTTCACTGACGTCAACCTTCCGTTCGGCGGTGTCAATACGAGCGGGATCGGTTCATATCACGGTGTGTACGGCTTTAAAGAATTCTCTCATGAAAAAGGCGTATTCATTCAAGCCTCTAAATAAAAAAAGAATCCGCGCAGATGACGCGGATTCTTTTTTATTATTTTTTTGCTCCGAATGCGAGCAGTTTCGTATAAGTGCCGACATAGAGCGTGCCGTCTTCAGCCAGAACCGGGGAGGAAATGACATTGCTGTCTGTTTGATAGCGCCATTTTTCATTACCGTCAGCGTCGACCGCATAGACGTTTTTATCGTCAGAGCCAAAGTACACATTGCCGTCCGCATCAATCAGCGGTGCCGTTCTCACAGGCCCGTCCGTATAGAAAGACCAGTTCATATTACCGGTTTTGCTGATGGAAAACAGCTCCCCGCTTCCGGAACCGATATACACATTGCCGTTATGGTCGATCGCTAATGAAGAGCTGGAGAAACCGTTTAACGGGAACGTCCACTTTACAGCACCTGTTGATGTATAGGCGTATAAGTTGCCGTCCTGGTTTCCGGCGTAAACGGTGCCGTCTCTATCAATAACCGGATAGCCTTTAAACCCGTTGGACGTCGTTTTTGACCATTTCACTTGGCCCGTTCCGGAATTGATCGCGTAAAAGATATTATTGTACGTTGCCGTATACAGCGTGCCGTTTGATGCTAACACGGGAGCGGAGCCGACCACGCCGTTTGTTTTAAACTTCCACTTTTGCGTCCATGTCGAAGGTGACGTCGGTTTAATCGCATAGATATAGTTATCCAGCGTCGACACATACAGCGTGCCGTCAGAGCCGATAGCCGCATCGGAACTAGGCGCTCCGCTCAGCGGAACCGATGTTAAAATGTTTCCGGTTTCTTTGTCGATGAAATATAGTTTTTTATCGTGAGAAGGAAGATAAATGACACCGTTTGTTCCGAGCACCGGAGTCAGCGTATAGGTCGTCCCGAGGTTTTCCGTCACCCATTTCACAGTACCGTCCGGATGATACGCCGTCAGCTTCCCGTCTTTTGATTGAATAAATACGGTGCCGTCCCCATCAACCGCGGCTCCCGCACCGTTTTGAGGATTGGCCGGAACATTCTTTTCCCATTTTAATGCGCCATCGGCAGTGCTTGCAAACCGGCTTTCTCTTGACCAGTTGAACATCGTCGGAGACATCGCCTGCGCGTCATACCGTCCCGCCAAGAAACCGGATGCCGCATGATTTTGTTTAAATACCGTTTCCGCGGCTTGAGCAGCCGCCGGATGCAGCCATTTTGCCCCCGGCAGATCAGAAACCGCTCCCACAGATAAAGCCGCAGCAACCGCAGCGCCGGCCGCCAATGTTTTCACTCGCAATGAAGCTGTCTTTTTTTTTCAATGTCAGTTCCTCCCGTTTCTATTAAAAGCTGCTATATCACTATGATCATACTATAATTAACCTATGAAATATTTGTATTTTCGGTAGATTTATAGAACAAATGTCACATAGCCTGCTGATGCTTCGGGGATGGTCGAAACGCGGCAATATACCACACCACATTGACGATAAAAGCCGCGCCTGACCAAACGAAAAGGCCGTAATAAAGAGACAGCTCCTGCCCTAAGGAAATTGCGGTCAATAACGTCACCAACAAGACAGCCGCGCAAATGATAAGCCCGATTCCGCAAAAAACGGCCATGATGATTTTCATGACACGAATACCGAGAATATACAAAATGAGCGGGACCGCATATATCACAAGGATCTGGCCGACGGCGGCCCACATGCCCGCGGAATTAAAACGATTCGCGTTCGGCCCCGTTTCCGCAAGCGGAGAAAGCGAGACGAGGACCGGCAATAAACAAAACAGCAGAGCGGAAAGCAAGGTCACCGCAACCGCACCTTTTTTCTTTTGATTCATGTGAATATCCTCCTGACAATAACCCGGCTTTTTTACCGGTAATCTGATAATATGTTATATTTTAGCACGATTTTTACTTAATTTGAGAATGTTTTGTTAAAAACGAATTTACAAATCCAGAAAAATAGATATAATAAACGTTATGGAACCAATATTGATTCATAAAGCGCTATCTAACAAAACACGAAGTGATATTATGACGTGGCTTAAACACCCGGAGGACCATTTTGATGAAAGACCTTATCTTGAGCAGGGACTCAGTTTCCGCACCGGCATTTGCGTCGGTGACATTCAGGCAAAGTCGGGGCTTGCGCAGTCCGTCATCTCCAGCTACCTGCTGACCATGCAAAAAGCCGGCCTGCTGGAATCTGAACGGATCGGAAAGTGGACCTATTACAGAAGGAATGAAAAACAAATTAAAGCCTTTGCTGACTATGTTCAGCACCATCTATAACCATGAAAGGAGGGCTTTTTTTGTTCTAACATATCTATTTATCTGTATATGTAGTTATAAAAGGAGGCATACATAACAATGAAAAAAAGCAGTTCCATCTTCATTCTGTTTTTGGCATTAGGGGTTTTCGGAATTATCACGACCGAAATGGGCATTATCGGCGTTCTTCCGCAAGTAGCGGACAGATTTCATATTTCTGCTTCAAAAGCGGGGTGGCTTGTCAGTATTTTCGCGTTCATCGTCGCTGTGTCGGGACCGTTTTTGACCTTGCTTGCTTCAGATATAAACCGAAAATACATTCTGCTTGTAGCGGTGCTGATGTTTGCCGTTTCAAATGCGGTCTACGCGTATACGGCGCATTTCAGTGTCATGCTGGCGTTTCGGATCATTCCGGCTTTATGCCACCCGGTGTTCTTTTCTGTAGCGCTTGCGGCCGCGGCCCGGCTTGTCCCCGCCGGCCAATCCGGAAAAGCCGTAACGAAAGTCTTTTCAGGCATCACCGCCGGCTTTGCGTTCGGCGTGCCTTTCACGTCTTATCTGGCGGATCATCTCTCCCTTGAAGCCGCCTTCTTATTCGGCGCTATCATCAGTCTCATCGCGTTCACGGGCATTCTTCTCTTTTTGCCATCCATGCCGGTCACAGAAAACATGTCTTTCAGAAACCAGCTCGGTATCCTTCGCAAACCGGCTTTGTGGCTCAATATCGCTGCCGTCACCTGTCTCTTTGCGGCCATGTTTTCTGTCTACAGCTATTTTGCGGAGTACCTCGGACGGGTGTCCCATATGAATGGTACATGGGTCAGCTTCATGCTGATGAGCTTCGGGGTGATTATGATAGCCGGAAATTTCGTCTTCGGCGCTTTGTTATATAAAAATATGAAAAAGACCGTCATCCTGTTTCCTCTTCTTTATACAGCCGCCTACTTGCTCATATACGGGTTTGGGACGTCTTTCGCGCCGATGGCCGTCCTCGTCTTCGTATGGGGCGCCGTTCATTCCGGCGGGCTCATTGTCAGCCAGACATGGCTTACTGCGGAAGCAAAGGAGGCCCCCGAATTCGGCAACAGCCTGTTTGTCTCTTTTTCCAACCTCGGCATCACCATCGGAACGGCGGCGGGCGGCTGGTTTATTTCACATTTGGGAGTCCATCAGCTGATGTGGTGCGGCATCATGTTTGCCCTTCTGGCTTTCGGGCTGATCATGGGACGCTTGGCATGGGGAAAGAGGCTGCTCGCAGAAGCTTAAGCTCCGTTGCAAAATCCGGAATGATTACGTATAATATTCCAGATTAAAGCAAGGGAGAGAAAAAGATACATGGAAAGACCGGCAGGATTTTGGATTCGGTTTCTGGCTTACGTCATTGATCAAATCATCATAGGAATTCCGATTTTTATCATTCAATTTATGGTCTCTTTTTTATTTGCGGCAGGCGTTGCGGCGGCTGACCCCTTCATGACCGAAAATCAGTTTAACATCTCTTTTCTGGTGTTCGGCGTCATCCCGATTCTTGTGAGCTCTTTTGTGATCAGTATCTTATATTTCAGCCTGCTCACGGCCTCAAAGATGCAGGGGACCCTGGGAAAAGCATTGCTCGGCATTAAGGTCGTCAATGAAGATGGCGGACGCATTTCCATCGGCCAGGCCTTCGGACGCGCTTTCGCATATATCATATCTAAGCTCATTCTTTATATCGGATTCATCATGGGCGCCTTCGGTGAGAAAAAAACGCTGCACGACATCATGTGCAGCACCCGTGTTGTCTATAAATAATGTCTCCAAGTCCGGGCCTTTTGAGCCCGGGCTTTTTTATGACGGCTGTGCCCGCCTGATGTCAATGCCGCCCTTTCCGTCAGCCTCAATGCGGATCGTCCCGTTCACAACGACAGACAGCGGATGGAACTCCGCATGCTGATCAGAAAAAATCCAGCGGCGGCCGCTCGCCCCTAAAAGCAAAAACGCCCCATCATTGTAATCACCCATAAAATGAAACCCGTCTTCCCTAAGGGGCGCATGCTTTCTCACCGGAATGCCGAAACGCTGCAGCTCCCTCCCGGTTGATACGACCTCGGCAGCCGTCAGATTCACCTCGCCGATATTCAGAACGGACTCAATCGAAAAACGTTCCGCGCTTGGCGGCGATGTGTCTCTCGCGATGAATTCCGCCAGATTGTTGGACGGATCTTTGAAATAAAAGGAACGCGCCTGAATATGAGAGAAATACACCTCATCCTCCCCATCTTCCGTTTGAAAAACGACTTTATCCTTTATCCACGCCTTCGCCTCATCAAAACGATTATTCGGAATGTTAAACGCGAAATGATACGTCGGATGAGAGTGAGAATCGGCGCGCCTGAATTCCAACTCACTTTCTCCCGCCTTGATGGTAAACGAATCACCGGACTCATCAATTAAAGGAAAACCTAACACCCGTTCATAGAAGTGTTTCGTCTCCTCCAACGCACAACTGTACAGAGTAATGTTATTTATTTGCATGATCATACCCCCTTTGGTTATAAAGACAATGAATATATCAATATTCTTGTCTGACTCCGTTCAAAAATGATTCAATATTCTCAATTCGGTAAGCAGTATAGGGGTGAGTGGAAGCTAATAAAGCGATAAAACCTTTTCGAACGTCAATATGTTCACGTTCAATCCGATAGAAAAATTCTAACAGCTCATCTCCGAAACCCGCTTTCGCAGCTACTTCGTCTGCCCGATATTCAAAATCTCTGCTTCCGATATTCACAAAATAAAATCCCAAACGGCAGTACGTTATGTAACACCATCCGACCAGCCTGAAGAATATATTTAATAACCCCCCAGACACAGAAGGATTTGATCCGCCGTTCAGAAGCCCTTCAATACACCCCAGAATAAAACATATAAAGAATCCCATCACATACAGCGGCAACAGTGCGATACTCAAAATAGTAAAACTGGAATTAAACATCACAAGGTGTAATGTGTCTTTAAAAGCAAGATGCGCATACTCATGGGCCAGTACCGCTTTTAGCTCACCATCACTTAAATTTCTCATAGCCGCCGAAGTCAATCCTATCGTTTTAAACCCCAGTGCAAATGCATTAATACCCTCATCATCTATTAAAAAAAGATCCGCTTTTTTCACATGAGGATAATGTCTTTGTACGCTTATAAAAACTTCATCGTTTAACCTTTCAAGGTACTCCTTTTCTCCAATGGTTGCCGGGCGCCTTAACCCGGCCCTTATTCTATTTCTCCAGTCCCCAAAAAGTCCGTAATTCATAAAGAATAACAATCCGTAAACGGATAAAAAAAGAAGAACCGTTGGAAAAAGCGCCAAAGGAAATAATGTTCTGAAGATCATAATTGAAATCAAAACTGTCAGCCCAGACCAAACAATGTATAAATAATTGAACTTTGTTTTTCTAACTTCCATTTTTGATCACCCTTTTTTTATTATGTTTGAATGATTTACCACTACTTAAACTGTCTTTTTATTATCGGTTCCGAAAATAGCATTGTAAAGATGCTCATCCATTTTTTTCCGAAAAAGAGGTGCTGTTTTTAACAGCACCTCTTTTTAATCACTCTTCGAAATAATCCAGGTCAACTCTCTTGATAACAAAAGTACTCTCTAAACTAACGCCGACATTATAGTTGAACATTAAATCCGTTAGCCTCTCTCCATCAATTAATATAATTTTTTTATCGATCACTTTAACATATTCTTTTGCGCCATCAGTAAATACAGATGTAGTAATAAACACACCCTTTTTCGCTTTTTTCCCATCCAGGCTGCCCGCAAATTTTTGTATTTCCGGCCTTGAAACAGAATCTTTCCACCTCTTGGCTTGAAGATAAATCATATCCAGCCCTAAAATGTCTTCTTTGATAACTCCATCTATGCCGCCATCTCCAGATCTCCCTATAGCCGTGCCTGCATCTGTTAATGAACCGCCGTATCCAAGAGCAACAAGCAATTCTACGACTAGTTTTTCAAAAAAGGCAGGAGAACATTTGTATATTTGGTTCAGTAACTCTTCTTTAATCTCATTTTTAACAGCATTATAATTCTGTTCAATGATTTCATTGGGAGTTCTGGGCTCTGAAGTAATCGACGGCTCACTTTCCTGTTGATTGCTGTCTTTACCCGTCTGTTTGAATCTCTGAAAGCTCTTATACTTCATTAGAAATCTATTATCTATACTGGCGACACTCGGGTCATTAATTATTTCTAAGCCTTCGCTGGTGATCTGAAAAACACCCCGTCTGACAATGTCGATTAAACCGGCTTTACTTAAATATGTTCTTACCCAACCGATTCGATTATGAAGTACTTTTTGGTTTCCGCTGGGTAATAATTTTTCTGCATCTTCCTCTGACAGGTTTAACTCTTTTGCTAATTTCACGTATAAGTCTTGTAATCTGTGCTCCTTTTTATCTGAAAGAATCTTTAAAAAAGGGTACATAAATTCTTGATATCCTGGTATGGTCAACTTCTACACTCCTATTTAACGTCTTTGTTAAAACTGGCTTGATATTTATATTATTTTTGCGTTCCTAACACCCCTGCGTAAAACCATCTTCATTTCACACTTAAATCTCTTTCAAAAAATCACTCATGATGATATATGAGGTAAAGCTAATATAAGAACATCCGCTATCCATAATTGAATAAGTTCAAAACAAATATATATCTTTAAATTCCAGTCACCGGACTCATCATTTTTTTAAAAACCTAACACCCATTCATAAAAGTGTTCCTGAACAAAGTTACTTTATTTGCATGACCGTCCCCTCTTTGGTTTATACTACCATATAGAGGGTGGATTCTTGATATTATTCTGCACCAATTGAGAATCCCCCTTTCGCCCGGCGCTAAACATGACAAACAGCGCCAAACCGCTTATACCAGGCATTTTTAAATGTCTAAAGCAAAAAAAAGCAGAAAATAATACCCCATATAGCTTGACAAAAAATAAATGTTATTTAATAATCTATATATAATTAGAATTATTATTGAAAGATAAAGTGAATGCTTTGTCTTTTTAATATATTTCAAATCACATTTCAGGAGGAAGATATTATGTCTTTAATCGGAAAAGAAGTACTGCCATTCGAAGCAAAAGCTTTCAAAAACGGTGAATTCATCGATGTAACAAACGAAGATTTGAAAGGTCAATGGAGCGTTTTCTGCTTCTATCCAGCGGATTTCTCTTTCGTTTGCCCGACTGAACTTGAAGATCTTCAAGGACAATACGCTGCACTGAAAGAATTAGGTGTTGAAGTATACTCTGTTTCTACAGATACTCACTTCGTACACAAAGGCTGGCATGACAGCTCTGAAAAAATCGGTAAAATCACTTATGCAATGATCGGTGACCCATCTCAAACGATCTCCCGCAACTTCGACGTTCTTGACGAAGAAACTGGTCTTGCTGACCGCGGAACATTCATCATCGATCCTGATGGCGTCATCCAAACAGTTGAAATCAATGCAGGCGGTATCGGCCGTGACGCAAGCAACCTTGTAAACAAAGTAAAAGCGGCTCAATATGTTCGTCAAAACCCAGGTGAAGTCTGCCCGGCTAAATGGGAAGAAGGCGGCGAAACACTTACACCTAGCCTTGATTTGGTAGGTAAAATCTAAGGAGTGCATTCCATTGGTACTTGATGCAAATATCAAAGCACAATTAAATCAATACATGCAGCTAATTGAGAACGACATTGTTCTCAAAGTAAGCGCCGGTGACGATGACACTTCTAAGGACATGCTGGCTCTCGTTGACGAGCTGGCTTCCATGTCATCTAAAATTTCAGTTGAAAAAACTGAATTAAACAGAACACCGAGCTTCAGCGTTAATCGTACCGGAGAAGACACAGGCGTTACATTCGCCGGTGTTCCTCTCGGCCACGAATTTACATCATTAGTGCTGGCATTGCTTCAAGTCAGCGGCAGAGCGCCTAAGGCTGATCAAAAGGTCATTGACCAGATTAAGAACATCAGCGGAGAATACCGCTTCGAGTCTTATATCAGCCTGACGTGCCACAACTGCCCTGATGTCGTCCAAGCATTAAACATGATGAGCGTGCTCAACCCGAATATCACTCATACAATGATTGACGGCGCGGCATTCAAAGAAGAAGTAGAAAGCAAAAACATTATGGCTGTTCCGACTGTTTTCTTAAACGGTGAATCTTTCGGAAGCGGCCGTATGACCATCGAAGAGATTCTCGCGAAAATGGGCAGCGGCGCAGATGCGTCTGAGTTTGCCGACAAAGAGCCGTTTGACGTTCTTGTTGTCGGCGGCGGACCTGCCGGCGCAAGCGCGGCGATCTACACGGCGCGTAAAGGCATCCGCACCGGTGTTGTCGCTGAACGCTTCGGCGGCCAGGTACTCGACACCATGAGCATCGAAAACTTCATCAGCGTCAAAGCGACTGAAGGACCGAAGCTCGCCGCAAGCCTTGAAGAGCACGTGAAAGATTATGATATTGACGTCATGAACCTTCAGCGCGCAAAACGCCTTGAGAAAAAAGACCTCTTCGAACTTGAACTCGAAAACGGCGCTGTACTGAAAAGTAAAACAGTGATCCTTTCAACAGGTGCCCGCTGGCGCAATGTCAACGTACCTGGTGAGCAAGAGTTCAAAAACAAAGGTGTCGCTTACTGCCCGCACTGTGACGGACCATTGTTTGAAGGCAAAGACGTAGCGGTTATCGGCGGCGGAAACTCCGGAATCGAAGCGGCGATTGACCTTGCAGGTATCGTCAATCACGTGACTGTGCTGGAATTCGCGCCTGAACTGAAAGCAGACGAAGTCCTGCAAAAACGTCTTTACAGCCTGCCAAACGTCACTGTGCACAAAAATGCACAAACGAAAGAAATCACAGGCGACCAAAACGTAAACGGCATTACGTTCGTTGACCGTGAAACAGGCGAAGAAAAACACGTTGAACTTCAAGGTGTATTCGTCCAAATCGGTCTCGTGCCTAATACAGAATGGTTAGACGAAACTGTCGAACGCAACCGCATCGGCGAAATCATCGTCGATAAGAGCGGCGCGACAAGCGTTCCCGGCCTATTTGCCGCAGGGGACTGCACAGACGGCCCGTACAACCAAATCATTATCTCCATGGGATCAGGTGCAACTGCCGCTTTAGGCGCATTTGATTATTTGATCCGGAATTAATGTAAAAAGCCGCCATATGAATGGCGGCTTTTTTAAATATACTAATTAAGAAGGCAGTATTTCCTCTAAACAATCCTCGCTGATTTTATAAGATTTTGGCCTTCTGCTTACCAGCTCAACAAATCCTTGCTGTTCTAAATAATCCATTACTCTGTTAATTTTATGTCTCGATTTATTTGAGAGCTCCATTAAATCTTGCACCGACAGCGTAACCTGATCATTTACAAATACATTAATCGTGATAATGATATTAAAAATATCACGTTCATCCTTATAATCAGCCCATTGATCGCTATCAATATAGTTCCTAATTCGTTTCAGTTTCATTAAATTAAATTCAAGATCCTCAATAATCCCTTTTTGTCCTGACAGAAGCAATTCCAGCATATCCATTAAATAAAAAGTCAGCTCTCCCCGGTTTAAAGGTGCGGGAATTTCCTCTAATGCCTTATAATACTTATCTTTGTTCTTATTAACTGCGTAAGAAAAAGTGATGGCTGAATATTTTTCTAAGTATCGGGACAAATAACTCCCAACGATAAGGCGTCCTGTTCTTCCATTGCCGTCATAAAAAGGATGAATGTATTCGTAGTAGTAATGAGCTGTCATGTAACGATACAGCTGGGGATGTGTTTCATCATGAAGATAAGCAATTAAAGCCTCAAGCGCTTCTGTTATCTTCTGTTCAGAATTAACGCCGATATGGGTGGTCATGTTCCCATCGTTCACTTCAACATAGCCTTTTCTGAATAGCTCACCATCCGGCGCATCTTCTGCTCCGATTTCATCTGCGACCAGCTCGTCATATAATTCCCTAAAGTCATGAATGCTTGTAAACGACGGAATTCGGTCTATAAATTGATATGTTTTCATCAATCCAACAAACCGCTTATGTGAGGGCTCGGATTGTTCTAACGCTTTAAGAGCCTCTTTCAATTCTTTTTTTGTACTGCGGATTCCTTCAATTTCATTATTACTCTGTGCTTCATTAATAATTAATTTATCAAAATAAGGTTTGACGGCAAATTCGGGGAGCTGACTGATAAGGGATGAAATTTTGGAACTGTTTAACAACACTTCATTATTCAGCTTCATGAGTTTATGTGTATTCACATAAAATAGCTCAAATGAATCGTCCGTGGGTCGGCCTTTTCGGAACCCCCGTATGTTTAATGATGTTGAATAACTGCCATAGCTGCTTGTTCTCTTTTTAAATTCTTTCTCATATGAATCAGCATCCATTTTATAAAAAAGCTTAGATAACTTCTCATACTTCATATTATCACCTCGCTTGATTTAAAATTATACACTTTTTTAAATTATACAACCATTATAGCCTGAATTCTAACAAATATTCTCGCTTTCCAATCAAAACAAAAAACGGCATACTGCATGGCAGTACACCGTCTGAAGCAATTCAATCTGTCTTTCTCCCTCTCGCCCGATAGATAAGAAACAGTCCAATAAACCACAGCGGCGTCAGCAGCAAAGCCGGGCGCGTTGTATCCGCAAACAGCATAATCACCAGAATGACGGCAAACAGCGCCAGCACGGCGTAATTGATAAACGGTGCAAACGGCGCCTTGAAAGACGAGCTTGCATGTAAGTCCGGACGGGTTTTCCTGTATCTGATATGACAGACCAGAATCACGCCCCACACCCATATGAAACAAATCGCGCTGATGGTTGTCACGATGCCAAAAGCCGCTTCCGGTATCAATTTGCTTAAAAGAGCGCCAGCTGACAGCACAATAACCGATATCCATAATGCGCGGCTCGGCACATGATTTTTATTCAGCTTCGCAAAACTTGCAGGCGCTTGTTTCGTTTTGCTTAAGTTATACAAAATCCGGCTTGTTGAAAACATCCCGCTGTTACAAGCAGAAGCGGCAGACGTTAATACGACAAAATTAATGATTCCCGCGGCTAACGGGATGCCGACCAGACTGAAGGTCTTTACAAAAGGACTTTCCGCCGCATTCAGCTGCATCCACGGGTTAATACATAAAAGAATGAGCAATGCCCCGACGTAGAAAAATAAAATCCGTAAAGGAATTTTATTGATAGCGGACGGAATATTTTTTTTCGGATTTGACGTTTCCGCCGCCGACACACCCACTAATTCCACACCGACATAGGCGAAGATCACCATCTGGAACGAAAGCAAAAAGCCTGAAAATCCGTTCGGAAACAAGCCGCCGTGCTCCCACAGATTCGCCGCTGAAACCGTTCCGGTATGCGTTTTGAACCCAATCACCAGCAGAACCACCCCGATGACAATTAACGCGAGAATCGTGACTACCTTAATTAAGGCGAACCAAAACTCCAATTCTCCAAAAATCTTGACCGTTAACAGATTAAGCCCTAATAAAATGAGCAAACAGATAAGTGCAGGAACCCACTGCGGAATGTCAAACCAATATTTCACATATACACCGACGGCGATCACATCCGCCATAGCCGTCATAATCCAGCAAAACCAATAGGTCCAGCCGGTGACAAACGCTGCACGCGGCCCTAAGTACGCCTCGGCAATATCCGTTAATGATTGGTAGCCCGCTTTAGATAACAGCAGTTCTCCCAGCGCCCGCATGACGAAAAAAAGCGCAATACCTACAATAAAATACGCAAAGATGATAGAAGGACCCGCCAGCTGAATCGCCTTACCAGATCCTAAAAACAATCCGGTGCCGATCGTGCCGCCAATGGCGATCAGCTGCACGTGCCGATTCGATAAGTCCCTCTTTAGCTCTCGCTGCTCCACATCTGACTCCTCCTTACCTCTCTAGTGAACGACGAGCAAAAAAAGCCAATAAAAAAAGAGATTGGATGCCCTCCAATCTCATGGTCATAAGAATATCAAATTATATCTGCGCCGCTGACAATCAACAGCATGACAAATACATATTCGGTACTCTTCTGTCCTTTTGCCTGAGATTGTGAACCCTTCGGCGCCGCGGAAAACCCGCGGTCTCTCCAGAAGCCGCTCCTGCTGTAGTGCGACCCACAGCAATCATAGCCTGCTACGTATTGAGTTTCTGATAGAAATACCTATCAGCTAACTTTTTATTTTAATGGAAGTTGAATTCATTGTCAATAGGGGGATGAGCTCACGGCGTTATCCCGGTCCAATTTTCGATGCCTGAAGCGCCGTATTTTCCGTTTTCATTGTCTCAAAAAGGCGTTATGCGGTACTATCATATAAGGTCTAATGATGTAAACATTATGTCATACTTTAAATTCACCTTACCATACAATGGCTCGTAAATAAAAAGGGGATGGACGAGATTGGAAACCAAATATTTAGATCTGCTCGCACAAAAATACGATTGTGAAGAAAAAGTGGTCACGGAAATCATTAATCTGAAAGCGATACTGAACCTGCCGAAAGGAACCGAGCATTTCGTCAGTGATCTGCATGGGGAGTATCAGGCATTCCAGCACGTGCTGCGGAACGGTTCAGGAAGAGTAAAAGAGAAGATCCGCGATATTTTCAGCGGCGTCATTTACGATAGAGAAATTGATGAACTGGCGGCTTTGGTCTATTACCCTGAGGACAAACTAAAGCTGATCAAACATGACTTTGATACGAAAGAGGCATTAAACGAGTGGTATAAAGAAACGATTCATCGGATGATTAAGCTCGTTTCTTATTGTTCTTCCAAGTACACCCGCTCCAAATTACGCAAAGCACTGCCCGCCCAATTTGCTTATATTTCTGAAGAGCTGCTGTACAAAACAGAACAAGCCGCCAACAAAGAACAATACTATTCCGAAATCATAGAACAGATCATTGCGCTCGGTCAGGCCGATAAGCTGATCACCGGCCTTGCCTACAGCACGCAGCGTTTGGTGGTCGACCATCTGCATGTTGTCGGCGATATTTACGACCGCGGACCGCAGCCGGATAAGATCATGGAAGAACTGATCAACTATCATTCAGTGGATATTCAATGGGGGAATCATGATGTTCTCTGGATAGGCGCTTATTCCGGCTCAAAAGTATGCCTGGCAAACATTATCCGCATCTGTGCCCGCTATGACAATCTGGATATTATTGAAGACGTTTACGGCATCAATCTGAGACCGCTATTGAACCTTGCCGAAAAGTATTACGATGATAACCCGTCTTTCCGCCCGAAAGCGGACGAAAACAGACCGGAAGATGAGATTAAACAAATCACAAAAATTCATCAGGCGATCGCGATGATCCAATTCAAGCTTGAGAGCCCGATTATTAAGAGACGGCCGAACTTTAATATGGAGGAACGGCTGTTACTGGAAAAGATCGATTATGACCGCAATGAAATCACGCTGAACGGAAAAACATATCAGCTGGAAAACACCTGCTTTGCGACGGTGAATCCTAAACAGCCTGACGAGCTGTTAGAAGAAGAAGCAGAAGTCATGGACAAGCTGCTGTTCTCTGTTCAGAACTCCGAAAAGCTGGGCCGCCATATGAATTTTATGATGAAAAAAGGCAGCCTTTATTTGAAATATAACGGCAACCTGCTGATTCACGGCTGTATTCCCGTCGATGAAAACGGCAGCATGGAAACGATGATGATAGAGGATAAAGCTTATGCGGGCCGAGAGCTGCTAGATGTATTTGAACGGTTCTTACGAGAAGCGTTTGCCCATCCGGAAGAAACCGATGATCTGGCGACAGATATGACGTGGTACTTATGGACAGGCGAATACTCCTCCCTCTTCGGAAAACGCGCCATGACAACCTTTGAGCGGTACTTCATTAAAGAGAAGGAAACGCATAAAGAAAAGAAAAACCCGTATTACTATTTGCGTGAAGACGAAGCAGCCTGCCGAAACATCCTGGAGGAATTCGGCCTTAATCCGGATCATGGCCATATCATCAACGGCCATACACCGGTAAAAGAAATCGAAGGCGAAGATCCGATCAAGGCAAACGGAAAAATGATCGTCATCGACGGCGGCTTCTCCAAAGCCTACCAATCCACAACAGGCATCGCCGGCTACACGCTCTTATACAACTCCTACGGCATGCAGCTCGTCGCCCATAAACACTTTAACTCCAAGGCCGAAGTGCTGAGCACCGGAACCGACGTCTTAACAGTGAAACGATTAGTCGACAAAGAGCTGGAGCGGAAGAAAGTGAAAGAAACAAACGTCGGTGAAGAACTGATGAAAGAAGTGGCGATTTTGGAGAAACTGCGGGAGTATCGGTATATGAAGTGAAGAATATGGAGTTCAGGGATGATTCTCTGGGCTCTTTTTTTACGGTTGCGAACTAAGAAGTCCCTTTCCCTGTATGTAAAACGGATTTAACCGCTTCTTCAATCTCCCTGTAACCGGTACATCTGCAAATATTGGACTCCAGCCAATTTTTTATCGTGTCATCGCTTGCATCCGGCTCAGTATTCACTAAAGCATGACAATTCATGAGAAACCCCGGTGTGCAATAACCGCATTGAAACGCGAATTTTTCAATAAAGGCCTTTTGAATCGGTGTATTGATCAGTCCTTCAATTGTCGTAATGTCCTTTCCTTCCCCTTCTGCCGCAAGCATTAAGCAAGATTTCATCGGCACCCCGTCCGTTAATACCGTACAGGCGCCGCAATCCCCATTTAAGCAGCCCGGCTTTGCACCAGTTAATCCGAGACGAAGACGAAGAGCAAATAATAAAGTATCAGCCGGTCTGACCGTAATCTGTCTTTCCTCGCCATTTACTTTCAACGTAATAGGATCAGACATTTGGACCTCCTTCTAATTCCCGTAAGGCATCTAAAATTGTATTTTGCAAGACAAATATTCGGTATTTACTTGAGCCCTCTGCGTCATCAAGAACGGGTTTGGGTACATACTGTAAAGACCGGTGCACTCTATCTTCTAATGAATAGCTTTTATCGTTAAGCACAGCCTCCATTTCAGCAGAACGAAACGGAAATGGACATACGCCGCTGAAGGCCATTCTGATCTCATCATCTTTTTTCAGCGCACAGACTGTCACCAATGGATACCCGACATTCCACTGCTGTCTTCTTTTGATACTGACAAATGGCAGGTCAACATACGCTCGATCGACAACGACATGAAATAAAAAATCTCCTTTTCGCAATTGTATTTCCCTGTTAAATACTTTATTTATAGGATGGTAATGAATCCCCGCTCTCCCTGCAATCCCTAGCAAACTATCAGAAATCAGCAATGGCAGCACGGCCTCACGGTAATAGATGCCCCCGCAAATGTTTCCGCCCAGGCTGATCTTATTTCGAGTCGTCCGATCGGCTATTTCACTTACTGTTTTACTTAATAGCGGAAATGGATTTTCTTCCTCCAGTTTCGTTAATGATACGCCTGCTCCGATCACCAGATCATGTTCATAAAAGCGGATGGTTTGAAATCCCGGAAGCGCGTTCATATCTATCACCGCATCCGTATAGATGATATTCAGCCTTCCTAACGTGATAATTTCCGTGCCGCCGGAATAATACATTGGTGTTTTCTTTTCGGCCGCAAGCGAGTGAAACAGGCGGGTTGTTTCTTTAATGGTCTTCGGTTTAAAATAGTCGAAATCAAACGGTATCATCTTTCCACCCCTCTTGCGTTCTCCATAGTTGTTCGGGAATGAGAGGAAGTTGATTCAATTGGACACCTAAAGCGGCGGAAAGGCAATTTCCCAATGCTGCCGGCATCCCCAACAGTCCGTGTTCCCCGCCTCCGCGCGCCCCATAAGGCGCGATCACATGCGGGGTTTCAACAAATTCAATGATATATTCAGGCTGCTCTCCATAGTGAAGGGGGCGGTATGTTCTAAGCTGAGGATTTAATACTCTGCCATATGAATCAAAGACAAAGGTTTCTCTTCCTCCAAATGCGATTCCCATACTCATCCCCCCCATCACTTGACCCCTTGCAGCTTTTTCATTCAGTACAGTTCCTATATCCACAACAGAATAGGCTTTTGTAATTCGGTACGTATAATCCCGTTTATCCAACTCAACTTCAATTCCCTGAGCACCGACAGCCCATTCGGGTCCCGGCTTTCCTCTTCCCGTTTCCCGGTCTAAATTCGTCATCCGGGTTAATGTGTAATTGCCGCTCGCAATGATTTGGCCGCCAATGGTATTTCCATTTGGAAACGTATATCCGTAAGCAATGTCTTTTATTTCAACATGTACAGAAGGATGATCTATAAAATAAACCTTTCCGTCGGCCACTTCCAATTCCTCGACAGGAACCCGCAACACACATGATGCCACGTCCTTAAGCTTTCGAATGGCTTCCTCCGCTGCATTCAGTACGGCATTTCCGGCCATTAACGTCCCTCTGCTCCCCACGGTTTTCCAATGCTCGGGTGTTGTTTGTGTATCTATAAGCATTTTTACATGAATTTTGCTTATATCCATTTTCATTCGTTCCGCCAGGATTTGGGCTAGCACTGTTTTTGTCCCTGTTCCAATTTCCACTACGCCTGACATCAAATTAATGCTTCCATCGGGATTAAAGGTTAAAAGAACCCCGGACGTTGCATTTGTATCAAATGTTGAAGTTTTCCAAATGCAGCTGATTCCCTTCGCCCGTATCTTCCGGCCGTCGATTTCAATTCGCTGTCCTTCGTCCCAATTCATTAATTCCTTTAATCTTTCAATGCATTTCGGCACATTTCCGACCGTGCTTGAATTGAGAAGAACTTGAGTCGGTGTGGTGTCACCTGGGCGAATGGCATTTTTATAGCGGAGTTCTAACGGGTCCATGTTCAGCTTTTCCGCCAATACATCCATCGTCCGCTCAAAGGCGAATAACACTTCAGCATGGCTGTAGCCCCTGAATGCACTTGGATATGGATGATTCGTATACATACAATATGAATCACACCGTATATGGTCGATAGCGTACGGACCCGTACAATCAACCACCGCAGCCCGGCTGATGTCCACTCCTTTATCAGAATACGCTCCGCCATCAAATAAAAACTGAATGTCTGCCGCCTTTAAGATTCCATCCTTTGCAGCCCCTAATTTGACAATGGCATCCAACCCTATATGAACGGGAGATGTGATCAGATCCTCTTCTCTCGTATTAAATAATTTGACGGGCCGGCCTCCGACTGCTTTTGATGCCAAATAGGCAATCACCTCTAACTGAACGGCTGCTTTTCCCCCGTACGCTCCTCCTACTAAAGGCGTTTTGACGATAACCTTTCCGGGTTCGATTCCAAAATACCACTGCATTAATTTTTTAATGGCAAAAGGAGCTTGAGAAGATGTGGTAATGATAATCTCCTCATCCGCGCGAATTTCAGCAATCGAGCATCTTGTCTCCATCGCAGCGTGATCAGAAGGGTTAAAGGAAATCTGGAATTCTGCTGTCACATCACTTTCCCTAAACCCGTCTTCAATATTTCCTTTTCTAACCTTATCCAGGTTTGCGATATTTGTCTTCGGAACCGGGAATACACCTTTTGTCTTCTCATAGCGGTCCGCATTTTCATGGACGAGTGGCGCATCCTTTTGAAAGGCCTCACGGGGGGAATTGACGACGGGAAGAGGTTTATAGGATACTTTGATGGCATCCGCTGCCTTTTTAGCTGTAATCGGATTTTCCGCAACAACAACAGCAACCGGCTCACCATGGTATCTGACCCTTTTATAAGCAATCGGCGACCTGTCTTTAATTTCCTCACCTGCAAGCGGAAAAGGTTCATCCCCCAATATCGCTCTCACTCCGGGAATCTTCCAAGCTTCTGAAAAGTCCATAGACACAATATCGGCATGCGCATATGGACTGGTCAGCATTTTTGCGTGTAATGTGCCTGTTTCTTGAAAATCATCCGTATATTTCGCTTTACCCGTCACTTTTTCAAAGGCCTCTTTCCGAATGACACTCTTCCCGATATACTCCAACTCATTCACTCCCCGAATTTATTCAGCAGCAGCGTATAATCTTCAGCTGTATCGACGTCATAAAAAAGCAAAGGGTCTTGAAAGCTGATCATTTTTCCCGTATTGATCATACTTTCACGGATCACATGCCGGGCGCCCTGATCTCCCTTTAACTGATGCAATACCGGAAAACATTGATTGGAGAATAAAATGGGGGGCATAGGAAGATGTTGATTTTCAGCGGCGATAAATGAATAACTGCGCTCCTTTTGATAGGAATCAATTAACGTATTGATGATATCTGCGGTGACAAACGGCTGATCTGCAAGGAGAATGATAACGGCGTCAGCCTCATACTCTGCCGCTTTTTTTACACCGCATTGTATAGAATGGCCTTGGCCTTTACCCGCTTGCTCACATTCTGCCTGGCTCCACTTATTTGATATGGGATCTAAAAAGAAAAAATCCGAAAGCCAATGCAGTGAATCTCCCTTTCTCGTAATAACAAAAATATGATCTACTTCAGACAACAAGGCATTTTTAAGAGCCATACTTCCGAGGGAGACGCCATTGAGAAATAAACTTCGCTTATCCGTTCCCATGCGTCTGCTTGTACCGGCTGCCAGGTAAATGGCTGCTGTTTTCATAAAGCTGACCTTTGTTTTCGCATTTTTTTAATCATCTCGCCGACAATACTTACAGCAATCTCTTCAGGCCCTTGTGCCCCGATGGGAAGCCCAATAGGGGAATGAATATCTTCCGGAATCTCAGCCCCGCCTAATAGCCGCTCCGTGCGCCTTCTGGGGCCTAATACGCCTTTATAAAACACATTCTCGTTTTTTAATGTATGTAAAATGATCTGATCTTTTTGAAAGCTGTGCGTCATAATGACAACAAAATCCCTTTTTGTGATGCTCAGACCTTTCATGACTTCTTCCGGTGCTCCCGTTATCAAATGGCCGGCTTCAGGAAAATGGCCGTGATGACATAAAGCGGGGCGCCAGTCAATTACCGTCACATGAAAACCCGCACGAGCCGCCAACGAAACTAACGGCTTCGCATCTTCCCCTGCTCCGAAGACATATAAACAAGGTTTTGGCACCATCTGATGGATAAAAAATAAATCAGATGTATGTTCATCCCTCATGATTCCCTTTTCCGTCTGTCTCAGTTTTTGAATACGGCCTTGTTCCATAACATCCCCGGTTCCAAACACGCTGCCGTCTTCAGCTATATACAGATCTTCCTTCGGCTCTAACGTTTTAGTGAATCGTTTCACTCGGGTCACAGACTTTTTTCCATCTAAGCATGTCTTGACTGTCATCAGATTTCGTTCCAATTCCCCTTTTACAGGCTCAAGTAAAACCGTCAAAACACCATTACAGCCAACGCCCTGTCCCCAAGATAAATCGTCTTCCGCGCTCATATCAAAGCGGACAATCACCGGCTCTCCTGCAGTCCAGACCTGTTCTGACCGTTCAACGAGGTCTTCTTCCAGACAGCCGGCGGATAACATTCCGACTCTTGTTTTATCCCCTAAAATCAGCATGGAGGCCCCTTCTTTCTTATAAGCGGACCCCTCTGTTTTAATGATGGTAGCCAGTACCTTAGTTTTTTTAGAAGTGGCGATGACATCCAAAATCCCGTGTATATCATCCATTTCATGTCCCCCGCTTTTACCTGATCATATCTGCATCTGTATATCCGTATTCTTTATTTCCGGAAAACATTACAAACGCTTCAGCAATTTCTTCGTTTCTAAAAAAAAAGAGTCTTTATAGACCTTATGACCGGGCGGCGGGTGCGACAGCATGTCGGAACGGAGAGATTCCAATAACACGCTCTGTTCCTTCTGTTTCCAATTGTCTGTTTCACCCTGCTGTATGCCTTTAAAACCCGCAAAGTATTCACTTAACACTTGTAAATCATTCCCCAGCTCTATTTTGTCACTTGAAGATAACTCCCCCTCTTTTTCCCATTCTTTTAACGTTTTCACTATATTTGATAGATACTCAAATCCGGCGTTCAACTTTTGCATCTCTATTTGATAGCTTGAAATGATGTTTTTATGTTTTTTTCTGACGGGGTTGAATTTTAAGCTGTCAGAGGCTGTTTGCAGCATCTCTTTTGCCGTATGCAGCTCCTGCAGAAGATTGTTCATTTTATATTCCATAAGGTTCCCTTTTCCTTGTCCCCACTCTGATTGAACCCATTTGGAAAGGTCTGAAAGTGTGCCGGAAAGCTGACGAGCCAATGTTTGAAAAGAGTCCGCTGCCTTTTTTGTGTAGTCCGGCGGAAAAAGGAACATGTGAACCAGAATGGCGATGATGACGCCGATCACCGTATCGATGATTCGGTCGAATGCATAATCTTTAGAGTTTCGTTCAAACGTAAAGACCAACAAAATGGTGAGCGCTACCTGATGTAAAACCGTTACATCTATTCGTAACCACTTTGCAATGTAGGTCCCGCCTAACAGGAACAGCCCCAGCATCCAGCCATTCATTGGCAAGTGACTGACAAGAAAGGACGTTAACATGATCCCAATCGCAGTTCCCGCAATACGATGAAAAGAAAAGCGAATCGACTGATCTATCGTTGGCTGCAAACATAAGATAACAGATAGCGGCGCTAAATACGGGTGATCAGAGCCCGCCAGTTTTGCCGCTTCCCAAGAAACCGCAGATGCAATCGCCATCTTCCAAACCAAAGATGTTTTGTTTTGAATTTTTTCACTTTTCATCATACGCCCCCTCCTTTCAGAAACCTTTTCCACTAGGTTTCCGTGACGGAAAGGGATTTATACTGTTGTATGGAAAATGTGAAAGAAGCTGTGATTCAAGGGGGATTCTTGAATGACAGCTTCTTTTTGGGGTTGGGGAAACATTGGGAACGTAAAAATCATCGTCATCGACGGCGGCTTCTCCAAAGCGTGCCAACCGACAACAGGCATTGCTGGCTACACGTTACTGTACAACTCCTACGGCATGCAGCTCGTCACCTATAGACACTTTGACTCCAAGGCTGAAGTGCTGAGCACCGGAACCGACGTCTTAACAGTGAAACGATTAGACGACAAAGAGCTGGAGTGGAAGGAAGTGAAAAAACAAACGTCGGTGAAGAACTGCTGAAGGAAGTGGATTTTGGAGAGGTTGCGGGAGTATCGGTATATGAAGTGAGGGTATGAGGTTTAGGGGTGATTCCTTGAGCTCTTTTTTTATTTCATTTAGCACTGCAAACCGCGAACATTATTTTAAATGAAAACAAATTTTGAAAAATGAATGATCAGCAAACAAACTAAATTCCGCGGAAGATAACCATGACGTTATTAATATGTAAAAGAAGAATGAAAACCAATACAAACGCTGTTTTTTTAGGTAGAATCGCATTTCTAGAGATGGGTCTGTTATACATTTACATCTTTGCATTTAGAATTGATAATAGAAGCTTACCTACAAATTGAACTAATCGAAATCATGCTTGGGAGACTTCAAGAAATACTTATTTCATCTGCTCATAAAATGTCGATTGAGTAAATAAAAAGACGTTTAAGGTATGACTAATAAAATTGAATTCAATTTTATTTTTATAGAAATCAACATGTTCGTGCCCTTTTCATTTTTACACGGGCTAATCGTGAAACAGGTACGATGACTTACAGCCGACAAGGGACAATACCTTTAACTCCATAAAATACCAAATGCGTCCTCCCTCTTCATTAAAAAACTCTCCATTAAACTAAGATTCTAAAATTTCACAATATATGGATTAACTGATTTTTATTCATACTCCTCTAAATGTAAATTGCATTTTATCGAGTGATCAATAAATGAGTTACTCCTTCTTTAGATTTAAAATTTGAGGTTGCTCCGGCATCTGAGAATGTTTTCCTCACATTATCATGGAAAGATAATTAAAAAAGTCGCCCATTGAATAGTTGAACGACTTTCTTAATAATTCTACTTTAAGATTTCCTCATTGATAGCTTTATTAAATCCATTCCGTCTATAGAAAAATCAGTTCCATAAAAAACAGAAAGTTCTAAATCTCCATTAACTTTGGATCTCCTCACTTCTCCAATCCCAGTGAATACAATATCCTGATTTTTGTTTTCTTTTTGATACTTTAAAATGTGATGAAATAACCCTAAATAAGCTGGACTATTATTTATGAATACTTCTTCAAACTTAACATGGATATTTGTTTTACCCTCTACCACAATGATATCAGCTATCGATTCTATTAATTTCACACTCTTTACTTTTCCCATTACTAAACGAGGTTTTCCATTATCAATATCCTTTAACATATCCACTGTCCTTTTGGGGAGGTTTGGTCCTCTAATACCTATCCTTCGATTAGTTACCTCTTCAGGCTGATCTCCATCTTGTAAAACAGCGTGAGTCACGGGAACAGATTCCTTTCCAACAGTAGTCGGATTATTTTTTCTGGTTGGTTTCTTTGTTTTCTCTATTGTCTTTTCATCATCAGACATAGTATATAGCTTATAAGCTTCTTTTAAAGCCCTTTTTTTCCTCTCAGCAGTGAGTTCAACATTAATAAATTGAGTAGTATCAACACCTACCCTTTTTTTAGCTCTCGTAAAACCATGAATACAATCGTCAATATGGTTATCCATATTCCATGTTCTTAAAAAGCTTTTTACACCAGAATTATAAATAACCCTTGCATCGCAATTCTTAGTAGGACAATAGAGATAACCTTTTAAGGTTTCATTATATAAGTCGGGTGTGATATCACTCTTTTCATATTCCTTTTCTATTCCATCTTTAATAAACCTTGCTGTTAATATTGCCAATATATCTCCTGCTTTCTTGTTGGTTATTAAGCCGAAGAAATAAAAGATAGAGGTCTAAGTTTGCCTTACTCCAAATTAATATTATTATCCCTGTAATTTTTACTATATTTTAAACAGACTTAATAGATGTTGATTTTTTTACCACACTATGTTATTCTTTTAAAAGTCAATTAGTTATAGAGTAAGACTAAAAGATATTTTCATTTAAAATGCGGCAACATTTTTAAATGAAAGAAAATTCAATTAATAACACAGCCCCATACTTCTACAATTTTCGACCTTTTCTAAATTATAGCATAGGTCTATTTGTTTAGCAAACATTTCCCATTTTAATTCTCTCAATCATCAGATTACAACACAAAATCCATTAACAAATAAATAAATTTTCGTTTTAATATTACTTTTAAAGTATCTAAGTGGGGATTACTCCATTTATTTTCATACCTTCCATGTGCAACAAGAAAGATTTCTTTTAAAAAGCAATCTTCTAATTTTCCGTTTTTTAGTGTTTTCTTCTCCTAAGTACTCATTGGCTAAAGATGGTGTACATTACTAATATCGAATATATCAGGTATTGTATCAATATACCTTTAAGGAAAGATTAGTAGTAATATGAATTCTTTTAAAATTTAATCAATTTATATTATAACTTTTTACACATTTAGGTGATGTCCAGTTTCATTTTCTTTTTTAAAAAGCATGTTAATAAGAAAATATTAGTGATTTTTTTAGAATCTCTAATGATGAAATGAGTATTTCTTTTAAGAACTGTATTTACATGAGAGTATATTATACCTGGAACTTACCTATTATTCTATAAGTAATGCAAATTAGTATAGATTCGCACGAGAAAATTAGATAATAAAATATATAAGGAATTGCGGAGGTGCTTAATGCTTATGGAGATAGAAAATATCGAGGAACTTCCAATACAGAAATTTTATTTTTCAATGTCGCATCTTTCTCATATAAGCCAAGTACAAGATAATTTACCGTCACTTTTGATAAGAGATTTATATAGTATTGTAGATACCTACTACTTAGAATCTTTATCAATATTAAGGTCTTCAAAAAAAAATGGTAGTAGACTTAAATTTGAAATTGATTCGAAATTAAAAGAATCTCGAGAAATGTTGGAAAAGTATCAAAGATTAAGAGAACAGACGAAAGACCCGGATGAATTGGAATGGGTAGATGTTATTCAATCTCGTCATGTGTCCGAAAGGGAGTTCAAATTAAAACAAATAGAATTAGAGGGTGAAATGAATTCTTTAGCATCTATTGTAATGTTTCTAAGTTTATTGGAATCGACTTTATTTAGCCTGACCAAGAAACTCATTGAAACTGAACCATCACTTCCTGAAATGAAAGATGTTATGAATAGAAGTGATAATGGTATAGTTAAATACCTTAAATATTTCGAAAAATACATTGAAAAGCAAGAAAAACACTTTATTGTTGGGACAAAAAAGTATGAATTAATAAGGTTTTGGTTGAATGTCAGAAATAATATTGTACATAGCAATAATGCAGTAAAAAAAGAGATTTTAAGTGATGCAAATAGATTAAAAATAAGCATATCTATTAATAGTTATTCAAATAAATTTCGCTTTAAAGACATTGATATAATGTCAGTTGCAGAACTTTGTGGTGGAACATTGGAAGATTGCATTGAAAAAGGCTTGTATAAGTATTTTGGTGTAGAGGACATCTAATAAAAAAGAATTATTACAAGTTAGTACGATTAATAAATGCATGGTAAAAAAATCAGTTTTTATTTCGTGTAGAAAGAGTCGTTCAATAGCTGAGTGACTCTTTCTTTCATAATCACTTTATATAATTAATCAAAACCTCACTCACTTATGATAAGGCTCCCCACGGTTAATCCGAAAAGCCCGATAAATCTGCTCTACTAAAATCAACCTCATCAGCTGATGAGGAAACGTCATTTTCGAGAAAGACAACTTTTCATCCGCTCGCTTCATCACGGCGTCGCTTAGGCCGAGTGAGCCGCCGATGACGAAGGTGATTTTGCTTTTTCCATATGTCGCCAGCTTATCTATTGTATCGGCCAGTTCTTCGGATGTTTTCATTTTTCCTTCGATGGCAAGGGCGATGACGTGGGTGTCCGGGCTGATTTTGGCCAGGATGCGTTCGCCTTCTTTGTCTTTGACGTTTTTCATGTCTTGGTCGCTCAGGTTTTCCGGAGCTTTTTCGTCCGGGAGTTCGATGATGTCGATTTTTGCGTAGGCTGAGAGTCGTTTTTTGTATTCTTCAATGCCTTGCTTGAGGTATTTTTCTTTTAGTTTTCCGATGGTCACAATATTGATATTCACAGGTCATCCCCACTTTAGAAACAAGTTATTCATATATATTGCCCACAATTGTGGATATCTTTTCTGTATTTTGTGTAGGATCATTCGTTCCCTACTAGATATGTTGCAGTGTCCCCACATAATTCACAGGCTGTGGATAAACTGTTAGTATGTTCGATTTTTCTGATTTCGGGCGGAAGCTCATGATCATCTATGTACATGTCCAGCACGGTTTCGATATGTTCTTCACAAGAATAATAAGCGGTTTTCATCGTTACGTCCTCCGGTTTTCTATTGCACGCGGCAATTGTTCTCTTTTCAATATAACCTATTTATACACATGTTAGTAGTGCTTCGGGCTGAGTTTTATCCACAATTCGGCAAATCACGCGCAAAAAGAGCCGGTGTTTTCAGCATCCGGCTCTTTACGTGTTTTCTCTTTTTTCTAAGCGAAGGACGAACAGAATTCCTAATAGACACGCCAGCAGTGTAGAGCAAACATCAATCCAGTCCGGCTTTCCGCCGTTTAAAAAAGAGTTGGTTATTACGGAAACCAGGAGATGGTGACGGTCACCGCGGCAAGCTTTTTCTTCATCGGCTCCCTCCTTCATCTGACTGTCTTCTGCTTTTACGGTGCAAATTCTTCTATTTCTATGTTCGGTCGGCTTTTTTCTTGCTATATCGCCTTATCATGAGGGTCACAACGATATATACAATCATCATCAATGCCCCGTTACTCACATCAGGGTATCCAATCAACATATTCATTATGACAAAAACAATGGTTATACAAATGACGGACAACAATAAGAAGATACTGAATGATTTCAAATGACCACCTTCTTTCTTGCAGTAACGTTTCATTATAAAAAGCTTACCAAAAGCGGCAAGCTCTTCCGAAATGTTTATACTCTTCAAAAACCACCCATCACCTGCACATCATACAGCTTGAGATGGCTTTTCGGCGTGACGATGTTTTTTAAATTTGGAATGGTCAGGTCGTTCAGCTTTTTGCCCGTTTTCAGGTCGAAAGATTCGATTTTGGCGGGCTTTTTGTAGCTGTACGTAAACAGATACAGCTTTCCGTTTTGATGGGTCAGCTCCTTGAAGTCGGCTTTCATTCGTGATGCGGGGAGCTTGAAGGCTTTTTTGCTTTTCCCGGTCTCAGGGTTGATGCGGTACACGTTTCCGAAGCCGTCAACGAAATAGAAGCTGCGCCGCTCCATGAAAAAGCTTTTTTTGAAGCTGAACGGCATGGAGTCATAGATCGTCTGTTCGTCATTTTTATAAGCGGCGATGTCATACGTTTTGATGGCGCCGCTGTTTTTCATGACTTTCACCATTTGATAGATGTGATCTGCTTTTTCCCCTCTGGTGACAAAGCAGACGGCGCTGTCGTCCGCGGCGAGCTGGGATTCGACAGACGTGCCTTCTTTATACGTCCATGTCGCGATTGATTTTGTATGGAGCTTTTCTTTATCGGCCTGAATGTCTTGGACGTGATAGCCTTTTTCGTCATCTGTCGGCGTGAGTGCGAAAAGATGATCTTTAAAAAAGCCTGAAGCGCGGATATAGTGCGGGATGACGTCTTGCTTCCACTTGCCGTCAATCTGGCGGTACAGCTCTGAGCGATAGCTGCCGCCGCTCTTGTCGTAGCCCGAATTATACAGCGTGTAAAAGCCTTTCGCCCGTTCGATATATCCCGCGCTGTCTCCCGTATGCTGGTACGCTCTTTTATACGTGTGAAGGCCGCCCTGAACGGTGTAGATTCCTTTTTTGTCCTCCAGCAGCACGCTTTCGTCATGCACTTTGGCCGATCCGAGCTCAAGCCCCTTCATGTGATAAGAAGAAAGCCGTCCTTTTTCATCGGCGAAGAGGGCGTAGCTTTTTCCGCCGCCGAACGTGTCTTGGTCAGCCGCAGTGGAGAAATACAGCAGCGCCTCTTTATCTTTCAGAAAATCAGGGTCATTTAATGTGTCTCTCGCAACCTCCGCAGGATCTTCCGTGCGGAAATAGAAGAAGCATAAGACCGCTGCGGCGGCGATGATCACTAAGGGTATCCAGATGATTTTTTTCACGTTGTTCTCCTTAGTGAATGGTCAGAATCGTGGTTGTGTAGGACGAGCTTGTGATGTCGCGCGGATATACGCCTAAGCCGCCGTTAGAGTCGATATCAATCCCGGCTTTTAAAAGGAATGCCGACCACAGCAGTTTTGAGCAGTTTTTGGCGCCTTCATGGCCCGTATTTCTGTTATTGACGAAGTTGAAGGAGTACTCATCACCGACTCTTGATACGGCCCAGTCAGCGGCGGCTTGTTTTTGAGAGTCGGTGACTTTCACGGTCTGAACGATTGAATTGTCTTCGACTTCTCTGCCGTTATAAGCAATCTGGCGGACGCCGTCTCCCGGCACGGATTCAACAATTTTGTCAGCGGATGAATACATGCCGACATGCCCGTGGTTGTAATAAGCCGTGTATGAGTTCGTGTAATAAATATTGCCTTTTGTGCTTTTCGGAAGTTTTTTTGTGCCTGATGATCCGCCCATTGCAGAGAGTCCTTCTTTGGAAGCGATTACATTTCCTTGCACCTTGTCTGCCGTGATTTCTTGATGAAACTGCTTGAGAATTGCTTCTGTTGAAACGTGCTTCTGTTTGGCAAGCTCTTTGGCGGATTGGAGAACGTCTTGAGGAGTCGTGCCCTGCTGAAGGTCTGCGATTTCTTTTGCGTAGCGGGCTGCTTCTGTTTCTTTCGCTTTTACATTCATACCGGAGAACGACAGAACCATGGTGAATGACAGGGCAAACGGGAGGACGGCTTTGAACAGCTTTTTACACATTGACTTCGCCTCTTTTCTTCGAGTATAATTTTTCCACATTTTCATTATATGACGAAATTGTGATAAAAAAATATACAATTTACAGATTTTTAAAAATTTTATAACAATATGTAAATCATATGCATAAATCATTTTCAAATATCAGGAAATACGGTTATCATACAAGAAAGGGGGAGGACATATGAAGGACAGAACGATCGGTTCGATGCGGGTTTCCGCAATGGGGTTAGGGTGCATGGGCATGTCGGAATACTATGGCAGCCAGAGTGAGGAAGAGTCGATTTCCACACTGCATCATGCCGTTCATCTCGGCGTGAATTTGTTTGATACGGCTGATCAATATGGATTGGGTGCGAATGAAGAACTTGTCGGCAGAGCGCTCGCCCCATTCAGAAAGGAGCTGTGCCTCGCGACGAAATTCGGTTATGTCCGAAGCGAAAAGGGTGAGTTTATCGAAATCAACGGCCGGCCCGATTATGTGAAAAAAGCGTGTGACGCCAGTCTGAAACGCCTTGGGACGGATTATATCGACCTTTATTATCTGCACCGGGTTGATCCGCGGGTGCCGATTGAAGAAACCGTCGGCGCCATGAAGGAGCTGATAGACGAAGGAAAGGTGAGGTATATCGGATTGTCAGAGGCTTCCGCAGAAACGATCAGGCGCGCCGTCCGCATTCACCCGATTGCCGCGCTTCAATCGGAATATTCTTTATGGAGCAGGGAAGCGGAGGAACATGTGCTGCCCGCCTGCCGTGAGCTCGGCATCTCATTTGTGCCTTACAGTCCGCTCGGCAGAGGTTTTCTTTCCGGAAAGATGACGTCGACCGAGCAGCTGGATGCCGATGATTACAGAAGAAGAACGCCGAGATTCCAGGGAGACAATTTGGCGGTGAATATAGGGCTCGTCCAAAAACTTACCGCCATTGCCCGGGAAATGAATATTACCGCGCCTCAGCTTGCGCTCGCATGGGTTCTCGCAAACGGCGATGATCTCATTCCGATCCCGGGCACAAAAAAGAAACACTACTTGGAAGAGAACCTCGCCGCTCTCGACATTGTGCTTCCCGAGGATTTGAAGGCGCGGTTGGATGAGATGTTTCCGATCGGCACGGCGGCCGGCGAGCGTTATCCGGAACAAATGATGACATTGTTAGATGAATAACAAAAGAGGCCCATCGTGCGGGCCCCTTTTCATGACAGCTTTTTGCTCATGATGACATCCGTCTCCAGAAATCCCGTCTTCTCATACAGCTTCCGAGCCGTTTCGTTATGAGCGAACACATGGAGAGAAATCTTGCGGACACCCAGGTCTTTGGCTTTGTCCTCCAGCCTTGCGAGTGCCTCTTTCGCATAGCCTTTGCCGCGGAAAGGCGGATGAAGGCCGAAATCATAAATAAATGCGTCCCGTTGCGGGTGGTCCGAATCGGCGTGCAGCCACAGCCAGCCGGCATTTTCCTTTCCGTCCAATGTCAGCGTCCATAAATAGTGGTCGGCCGTCTCCAAGCCGTCAGGAAGCAGGTCTTCAAACGCCAGCTTCGCTAACTCCGGCGCTTCGTCAGGCAGCCACGTTCCCGCTTTTACCTTTTCTTCAGCGTAATGCTTGGTTGAATGGGCGAGATAGGACTGAAATTCTTGTCCTGTCATCGGCTGCAGCGTGATAGCCATTGAATCACTCCTTACAAAACACAGACTGAAAGCGGTATCATGAAGTATTATCCGAAGGCTCCGTTTTCCGCCGGTTTTATGATTTGTTCGGCTTGTGCCGTTGAACCAGTTTGCGCAAATAATCCAATCGAAATGAGACTTGCCAAGGCTGCTGAGAGTACAATGAATTTACATGTTTTCATTACGAATCCCCTCCGTCAATCTCAAAATTTGGTCATTGGCATCAATTGATTCTTGAAAATACTTCGCCGCCAGTTTGTAATTCTCCTGTTTTTTAAAATGCGCCGCGGCCTGATACGACAAATCGGAAACGTCACTCCACAGCTCTTTCCTTCTTAACTCGGCGAAAGCTGATTCAAGCGCTTCTTCATTGCGGTCAATAAAGACATGCTGTAAGATGCGCAGCTTTTGGGTGTATACGGGCTCGTTTTTTTCTTTAGCGGCATTCAGCGCTTTGTGCAGCCAAAACCGGCCCTCATCCGTCTGTTCCTGTTTCAATAACACTCTGGCCAGCATGTACAGACTCCGCACCGAATATGCTGATTGCAAATGCTCCTTTTGATCGAGAGCCGTTTCAAACTCGATCCGCGCCTCCTCAAGCTTTTCCTGTCTTTCATAGCAAATACCTGCGTTAAAGTGGGCGAGCGCCTCAATATGCGGATCGCCCGCTTTGGCGGCTTGATGAACCGCCGTCTGCAGGAGCTCTTCGGCTTTCTGATAGTGAAACAAGTCCATTCTGTTACAGCCGATCACCATTAAACACTGTGCTTCTCTGACCGCGTACATTTCATTGGCTTTGTAGATCTCCAACGCTTTTTCCGCGTGGTTCATCGCAAAGTAGTTTTGGCGGATTTCATAGTAGGCAATCGCCACTTGATAATTAAACTCGGCTCTTTCAATCTCATTCGGTATGTGCCGGAGCCTGCTTTCAGCAATCCGGTAAAAATTAATGGCGTTCATAAACCGTTTACGGTAAAACTCGTGCATTCCGGAAAAGAAATAATAATAGTATTGAATCATCTGGTCTGTCTTTTCTTTATCGGCGTTCAGCTGGATCGTTTTTAAAATGCCGTCTGTTTTCTCATACTCTTCCATCAAAAGCTTATAGCGGGAATCAATTAAATTAAAATAAAGGAGCACCGTTTGATTTTGTGTCATATTTTGCAGATCCGTAAGCAGTTGTTCTCTTAACGCCTCAGCCGATTCAGTGTTGTGCTTTTTGATTTCCTCATACCAGTCACTGATTTTTTTCGCAACTGTTTCGTGGGCCATCACTTCAGCCATCTGTCAGGACACCTCCCTTTCCCATTTTGTGTAATAAATATATCATATTTACAGTCCTGAAAAGAGGGTGAAAGCCTGCTAGTTTCCTCGGGGCAACAAAAAAACCCCCGCAAGTGCGGAGGCGCATATTTTATAATAGTTTTTTTCCTAACAAAGATTCCACCAGCTCAACCGCTGTTTTGCCGGTTTTGTTTTTGTGATCGAGAATCGGGTTGACTTCGACAAATTCAGCTGAAGTGATGATGTCGGCATCATACAGCATTTCCATTGCCAAGTGGCTTTCACGGTAGCTGATGCCGCCGACGACAGGCGTGCCTACGCCGGGCGCGTCGCTCGGATCAAGGCCGTCGAGGTCAAGGCTGAGGTGAACGCCGTCACAGTCTGACAGGTAGTCAATGGTCTCTTCAATGACCTTTGTCATGCCGAGGCGGTCAATCTCATGCATCGTATAGACCTTCATGCCTGTTTCCTTAATGTATTCACGCTCGCCTTCATCAAGTGATCTCGCGCCGATGATGACGACGTTCTCCGGCTTGATTTTCGGGGCATACCCGCCCAGGTTCACCAGCGTGTCGTGTCCGACGCCAAGGCTGACGGCCAGCGGCATTCCGTGAATATTGCCTGACGGCGATGTTTCCAGGGTGTTTAAGTCGCCGTGCGCGTCGTACCAGATGACGCCGAGCTGTTTATAGTGCTTTGCCGTTCCTGTCAGCGTTCCGATCGCGATGCTGTGATCGCCGCCCAAGACGAGAGGGAACCGCTCATTCTCAATGACGCTGTCCACCTTTTGGGCGAGCTGCTCGTTCCCCGAGAGCACAGAGTTCAAATTTTTCAGCTCTTCATCATTTTTGAGTTTTTCACGATTGACGGGGATGTCGCCTAAGTCTTCCACCGCATACCCCATGTCAGATAACCGTTCAATGAGATGCGCGTAGCGGATGGCGCTCGGGCCCATGTCCACTCCGCGTCGTGCTTGTCCTAAATCCATCGGCATTCCAATAACTGAGATATTCTTGTTCATCCGTTTTTCCACCTCAACATGTTGTATGTTGTCCTGTGCGGGTTTCTCAAAGATGACTTGGACACGAAAAGATTTAAAGCTCTATCTGTTTTTCTGACTGCTTATGCTTTTTTACATACAGATGATAGACGATAACGCACACCGCCATGAACGGGATGCCGCAATAAAGGGCGAGCCGCTGTTCTGAATCAAATGCGAGGCTGATCAGAACAACCGTGTTTAACGTCAGCCCGATAATAGGCAGCACCGGGTACAGCGGTGTTTTAAACTTCAGGTCTTCCACTTTGCCGCCTTCGCGGATGTATTTCCGTCTGAACATCAGCTGTGACAGGGAAATCGTAATCCAGCCGACCTGCGCGCTTAGTCCGGCTAATGATAAGAGAAACATATAAACGACTTCCGGCGCAGCCACCTTAGACAGCAGGGACAGGCAGGCGACGGCCAGCGTCACGATCAGAGCGTTCATCGGCACGCCGCGTTTATTTATTTTGCCGAGCGATTTAAAGGCTTGTCCTTCATTCGCCATGGCATATAGGATACGCGTCGATGCAAACAGGCCTGAGTTGGCCACTGAGAGCAGCGCAATTAAGATAACAAAATTCATAATATCGGCCGCATATGGAATACCGATTTGTTCAAACACCACGACAAACGGGCTTTCGACCACTCCCGCCTGCTTCCACGGAATCATCCCGGCAATGACGATGATGGAGAGAACGAAAAAGACAAGCGTTCTCCATACCGTCTGCCGGATAGAGCGCGGAATCGTTTTCTCGGGATTTTCACTTTCTCCCGCGGCAACCCCGATCAGCTCCGTTCCCTGGAACGCGAAGTTTACGGTAATCATCGTAATAAGCATAGCCTTAATGCCGTTCGGAAACAATCCATCCTCATAAAAATGAGAGAAGAAAGGAGCCTGCTCGCCGTGTTTCATGTCAATCAGGCCGAACATAGCGGCGCCGCCCAAAATTATAAACAGCAGAATGACTAAAATTTTAATGCCGGAAAACCAAAATTCCGACTCAGCGAACGCTTTTGTGGTAATGGCGTTCAAAAGAAACATCAGTCCGACAAACACGAGGCACCATACCCATACGGGAACATGCGGAAACCAGCGGAGCATCAATTGTCCCGCAGATAAAAACTCAATGGCGCATGTTACCGCCCAGCCGAGCCAGTACAGCCAGCCGAATGCGAAACCGAAAGCGGGGCTGATGAATTTGGTTGCGTACGTCTGAAACGACCCTGATACAGGAAGGGCAACCGCAAGCTCGCCTAAGCAGAGCATGGTCAAAAACATAATAAAACCGCCGACCAGATAAGACAGAACCGCGCCCAGCGGTCCCGCCTGGTTAATTGTAAATCCGGTACTCAGGAAAAACCCGGTGCCGATCACTCCGCCCAAAGAAATCATAAACAAATGGCGTGATTTCATTGTGCGCTGAAGCTGATTCTCTTTTTGATTTGTATTCACTATTCTGCACCCCTTCAGCAACTTGTATTGGAACCAAGCCGGTGCTTTGAAACCGATTTGCTGTCCAAAGAGCCTCTATTTGTATATGAATGTTATATGAAATTCATTTTCGTACATAAAGATACATTATACTAAAATACTGTCGCCGCGCAAATAGAGTGTGCTGAATTTTTTATTTGTAAATTCCATACAAGCCGAGGGAAAGCATTGCCGCATCAAGGTTTTACGCGTTTTGAAGCACGTTTGTGATCTTTTGGATCGCCCAGTCCAAGTCTTCCTTGGAAATCATTAACGGCGGTGCAAAACGGATCACGGTATCATGTGTTTCTTTGCATAAAAGCCCTTCGCCTTTCAGCTTTTCACAGTACGGGCGGGCCGCTTCTGTCAGTTCAACGCCGATAAACAGGCCGCGACCGCGCACGTCTTTTATGATCGGGTTATCAATTTTCTCAAGCTCTTCTTTAAAATAACGGCCAAGCTGAAGGGAACGCTCTGCCAGCCCTTCTTCCTCAAGGACTTCAAGAGATGCGAGCGATACCGCGCAAGCGAGCGGGTTTCCGCCGAATGTCGAGCCGTGGGAGCCCGGGTTAAACACGCCGAGAATGTCACGGTTCGCCGCGATGCACGAAATCGGGAAGACGCCCCCGCCGAGCGCTTTGCCTAAGATGAACATATCCGGTACGATATTTTCCCAGTCAACCGCGAATGTTTTCCCTGTGCGGCCGAGTCCCGTCTGAATTTCATCAGCGATCAGAAGTACATTTTCTTCCTTACAAATGGCGGCCGCTTCTTGTAAAAATCCTTCCGGCGGAATGACGATGCCCGCTTCTCCCTGAATCGGTTCGAATAAGAAAGCGGCTGTGTTCGGCGTGATCGCCCGGCGCAGCGCTTCTGCGTCTCCGTATGGAATTAATTTTATACCCGGAAGCATAGGTCCGAAACCGCGTTTATACTCATCTTCTGAAGAAAGGGATACCGCAAGCATCGTTCTGCCGTGGAAGTTGCCGATACACGCAATGATTTCCGCCTGATTATCCGCTACTCCTTTGACCTCATATGCCCAGCGTCTCGCCGCTTTGACAGCGGATTCAACGGCTTCCGCCCCCGTATTCATCGGCAGAATCATATCTTTTCCGGTCAGCTTGGCTGTTTTCTCATAAAACGGACCGAGCTGATCATTATGGAACGCGCGTGACGTCAGAGTGATTTTATCCGCCTGATCCTTCAGCGCCTGAATGATCTTCGGATGTCTGTGCCCCTGGTTCACCGCAGAATAAGCACTCAGCATATCCATATATTGATTGCCTTCAGGGTCTTTTACCCAAACACCCTGCGCTTCGGAAATAACAATCGGCAGAGGATGATAGTTGTTCGCGCCGTAATGTGAAGTTTGGCTGATAATTTCTTGAGATTTTGTGAAAGCTGACATAATCTGATTCCCCCTTGTTTTGTAATCATTCAACATTAGATCTTGCTTTCCCTTTTTATAAAGCAAGTTCCGTGCCAATCCGAAAAAACGGGATGTTTCGCCAGCATTCTTTCTTTTCCCGCAAAATTTTCCGGCAGTTTGCGTGCAAACTTCAGCCAAGCGCAAAATTTTTTTGCGTTTCCCGCTGACAAAATAGGAGCAATCCAATTAGATTGCTCCTATCCAACAATTATTTATTCAATTGTCTCTGATATACAATGTAAGAATATAGTAAAGATAATATGATACAGCCGATTGCCGCAATGAAAATGACTGACACTCTATATACCGGCGGCAAAAAAGCTGCAAGCATCATGAGTATGCCCGCTAAGACAAAAATTTTCGAACTAACCCTGTGTGTATCCTTCCAAACTCTTTCACTGCTCAGCGTCCAAGGTGTTCTTATCCCTAAAAAGAAATTAGGCTTAACGATCTGAATGAAGTTTCCAAACACCATGAAAATGACTCCCACTATAAAGTTTCCTAAATAAGATATAGGGAGATCATATCCCAGGCCGGTCAAGATGGTCATCAGATTAATGACAAACAGAACCGCAAACATTGTATTAAATATAGCCATATATGGCCGGGTAAATGTTTTGTAGTTATTTTTAGGATCAATCTTAGGGATGAGAACCATTAAAATATATAGAATAATCATGATGCCAATAAGCATCGTCATCGCATTAGCTTTCGTTTGGTAATCATTTGCACTTCCGTTTAATCCCCAGTGTGTCGCCAAATTGTCCGGTAAAGATGAATATGTGAAAACCCATGTGAAAACAGTTAAAACTATGATTCCTGCTGAAAAGAGATATTTTTTCATGATTCCCCGCCTTTCTTATTATCATGTTCTGAATCAGTCAGAGAAAAGAACCAGCCTATAAGATCCTGTAATACAGTGGTATTTAATGAATACATAATAAATTGGCCTTTCCTCTCATCGTGAACCAAATCAGTATTTTTCAATATGGTAAGGTGATGAGAAATACTGGGTTTTGACATGTCGAAGTGTTCCGCAATTTCGCCAGCTGTCATGTCTTGTTTCTTTAACAAATCCAAAATTTTTCTCCTTGTAGGATCGGCCAGTGCTTTAAAAGCTTTATTCAAAAACTTTCCCCCTCTCATACGTACATGATTTAGATATTTAAGTATATATCTAAATATCAATCATTTCCCTAAAAAAGTCAATGGTTTTATTACCTCAATTTCCATTTATTTTTAAACATCGTCCAAGCGCAAAATTTTTTTGCGTTTCCCGTTCGATTTATTTTAAAATAATGAATGTTAAGACGATTGAGAGGGGGAATTGATCTGCACACAACCAGCGAATTTTACACACTCGTGTTACAAAGCATTCTGGAAGAGATTGATGTCGGGCTGCATGTGGTGGACGAGAAGGGCAGCACCGTCATTTACAATAAGAAAATGATGCAGATTGAAGATATGGATGAACGGGACGTCCTGCATAAAAACCTGACTGATGTATTTATGTTTTCCAATCAGCAGGACAGTACGCTCGTTCAGGCCCTTCAAGAAGGCAAAACGATTAAAAACGTAAAGCAAAGCTATTTCAATAACAAAGGCCAGGAAATCACGACGATCAACCACACCTTCCCGATTGTGCAAAACGGCGAGATCAAGGGCGCCGTGGAAATCGCCAAGGACGTCACCAAGCTCGAACGGCTGATCAGGGAGAACATGCACAGGAAAGAACAGAACAGCTACACGTTTGACAGTATTCTCGGCAACAGCTCGGTTATTCGGGAAGTCATCGAAAACGCGAAACGGGCAACCCGCACATCATCATCGGTGCTTTTGGCCGGCGAGACGGGAACGGGCAAGGAACTGTTCGCCCAAAGTATTCACAACGGCAGCCAGCGCTCAGGCGCCCCGTTCATCTCACAAAACTGCGCCGCCCTGCCGGACAGCCTGGTCGAAAGTATTTTATTCGGCACGAAAAAAGGCGCCTTTACCGGAGCCATCGACCAGCCCGGCTTATTTGAGCAGGCGCAGGGAGGCACCCTGCTCCTTGATGAGATCAACTCGCTCAATCTCAGCTTGCAGGCAAAACTGCTCCGCGCCCTGCAGGAAAAGAAAATCAGGCGCATCGGATCAGCTCAGGACAAACCGATTGACGTCCGCATCATCGCCACGATGAATGAAGACCCGATCACCGCCATTTCAGAAGAGCGGCTGCGCAAAGATTTATACTACCGCTTAAGCGTTGTCACGCTGATCATTCCCCCGCTCCGGGAGCGCAAGGAGGATATTCTGCCTCTGGCCGAAGTCTTTATCCAGAAAAACAATCACCTGTTCCAAATGCATGTCGATTCGATCAGTGACGATGTGCAGCGATTCTTCCTGGAATATGACTGGCCGGGCAACATTCGCGAGCTTGAACATATGATTGAAGGCGCCATGAACTTTATGACGGATGAAACGACGATTACGGCGGCCCACCTGCCTTATCAATACCGGATGAAAATCAAACCCGCTGACACGGAAAGCAAAGCCGCCGCAAGCACCCAGCCCGGCACAGATTTAAAAGACAAAATGGAAAACTTCGAAAAATACATGATCGAAAAAACCCTGAGAAAACACGGCAATAACATATCCAAAACGGCAAACGAGCTCGGAATCAGCAGACAAAGCCTGCAATACCGCCTGAAAAAATTCGGTCTGGACCGGATGAAATGAATCCATACAAAAAAGGCTGAGATGCTCCTCAGCCTTTCGTTTATATCTGATTGGCAAGCCGCTCTCCGGTAAACCAAAAGTTCTCACTCACTGCCAATGTATGTTCCGTATTCTCGACTTGATGCCACCAATGGCGCGGCGCGTAAATGATTTCTCCCGCCTTTTGTCTGAAGCGGATCGGAGACGCCTTTTGCACCAACGGTTTTTGCTCTATATCTTTTTCATCAAAGACATTGATATTTCCTTCGTACAAATACGGAGAATCGTCCGGATGATAGAAGATCCATTCCTTCTCCCCGAAAATGACGCCGTTCCACGCGTGCGTGTTGTTAAAATCCTGATGCAGCGGTGTGCCTGTCTGCTTAGAACCGAGAAAGAACCATTTCCAGTCCCGTCCCGTTTCTTCATCCGCTCTCAATGTGTCTTTTGTAAAATACTCGGGTGCCGAATAGACAAGGTCTAAGTCATTTTGGTTCAGCTGCGTAAAATTCCAGTCACAGTACCATTTGTCATCATTCTGATCAATGTACTCGATATAGTTGGAAAGCTTTACTTGTTTAAACGTTTTGACCCCTTCGATATCTGATTTCCGGATGGTGACCATTCTATCTCCATAGTGTTCATCAATGTATTCAAGCGTCCACGGCCTGCATTCCCAGTGATCCATTGCCCCCGTCAAAATAAAAGGTTTTTTATCAGCATACTCGCTTACAAAAAGATCGTACGATAACTCATTGATTGTCAGTCTGTCAATGGTCATATCCATTCCCCTTTTATTCGGCAATCTGCCGTTTTTTTTGTTTGGCGTAACTGTATGGACCTGAAAAGATGGTGACGTTTTGATTCTCAAGCCAGAAAATCTTGTTGAACTTCTCCAGCAGGTTTCTGTCATGAGAAACGCAGATGATGGTGCCTTGAAACTGCATCAGGCTGTTTTCGAGAATTTCCTGAGATTCAATATCCAAGTGGTTGGTCGGCTCATCCAGGATCAGGACATTCAGCTTTTTTTCCATTAAGATGGACAGCTTCAGCCTGATTCTCTCACCGCCTGACAGGACGGAAAGTTTTTTAAAGACCGACGACCCGTAAAATCCGTACTTGGCCAGCATATTCCGGGCCATGCCCTCTTCAGTCAGCAGATTTTCTTTAAAGAATTGCAGAATCGTCTGGCTCGAATCTCCGACGTGGCTCTTTTGATCAATGTAGCCTATTTTAAGATTCTCCCCCACTTTAATGGTGCCGTCCGACAGTTCTCTTTCCCCGATGATGCAGCGGATCAGCGTTGTTTTGCCGACGCCGTTTCTGCCGACGATGCCGATTCTGTCTTTATGCTTTATGCGCAGGTTCACATTTTGATATAAAAGGGAAGATCCGTTGGTCACCTTTCCGTTTTCAATGAACACAATATCTTTTGAACCGGCGCCCGCTTCCTGAAATGCGTTTTTTAATTTTTGCTCCGTCCGGACCGGCTTATTAATCAGCTCAATCCTTTTCAGCGCCTTTTCCATATTATTCGCGCGTCTGTGCAGGCCGACAGACGGCGGATTCGAGCGGTTGGCCCAATCTCTCAGCTGGGCGATGGATTCCTTCATCTTCTGTATTTTTCTCTGCTGTTCTTCATATTTCTCAAACTGGGCGATGATGAATTCTTCCCGCTTTTTCAAGTATTCGCTGAACCCGTAAGGCCAAATCTTCACCTCGGTATCGTCAATCTCGAGCACCTTCATCGCCGTTTGGTCGGCAAACGTTTTATCGTGGGTCGTAAACAGAATGGTTTTGTTCGATTTTTTAATAAACCCTTCAAGCCACTCAATCGCATGGACGTCCAAATGGTTGGTCGGCTCGTCCAGCAATATAACGTCGTCGTTGCGGATTAAAATTTCGGCAAGGCCGGCTTTTGTTTTTTCGCCGCCGCTCAGCTTTGAAAACGGCTGATCCTTTAATTCGCTGAGGCTGAGCCCGTTGCACACCTCGTCAATCATCGCATGCATCTGGTAGCCGTTGTTCCGCTCAAATGTTTCCGTGTATTGACTGTATTTTTCCAATAAAGCAGTCAGCTCGTCATCACTCATCGGTTCCGAAAGCTTCAGCTCAATGGCCTTCATTTCCTTCTGGATCGCCGCGAGAGCTTCAAATGATTTTTCCAGATATTGATACAACGTCAGATCTTCATGGGGATCAGCGATCTGCTTCAGCAAACCGACCTTCGCCCCTTTGTTAATCGCAATCGTTCCTTCATCTGCCTCAAGCTCTCCGGAAAGCACCCTGAACAGCGTGCTTTTGCCGGAACCGTTCGGCCCGGCCACAAGCACTTTCTCGCCTTCATTGATGAAAAAAGATACTTGTTTGAAAATCGTATCTCCCGCTAAATTTACCGTAAGATTATGAATATTCAGCAACTCACATCATCCCTTTGTCAATCTGGTTCAAAGCTCGACTTTATTCTGGATGGCGACGCTCGCTTTCAGTTTGTAAAAGCTGAGCATCATAAACAGCGACAATAAGATGGATAATACCCCGATTGCGGTCAGCAGCAAAGCTGAATCAAAATAGTCCGTTAAGAATCCGATAAACGGAAAGGCAATGAACATGAAGAGCGAGGTCATCAAACTGATAATGGACAGCAGCGTGGCTCTCGTTCTGGACGGAATCTCATTATTCACCACCTGACTGGATACGGGTTCTATCACATCATAGAGCGCGTTAATGACGACAAAAGCTGCAATCGTCACGTACAGACTGCCCGAAGGTATAAACAGATAAGCCGCCCCGATGATGCAGAATGTCAGCAGAAGCACGCGCCTCGGCGTGAATTTTTCCGCCGGCTTTGAAGAAAAGATGGAGCACAGCGCCTGCAAGATGGACAGTCCCGCAAAAATAATGGATATATTGCGCACGGACAGCCCTTCCTGACTTAACAAATCCTGTCCGTACATATAAAAAACCGATGTAATCGCAAAGAAAACGGAGAGTGACAGCACCAGATATTTAAAGGCTTTGTTCAGCCTGAAGAAATCTTTGACTTCTTTTAAGATGTCACCGACCGTCTGCGTTTCGTGTTCACTGTTTTCAAATTTGATTTCCGTCAGCTGTGTAATGACCGCCATCGCAATCAGCTGAGTGACAATCCCGGCGATAAACACATACGACCATGATATTTCCTGCAAGTAGCCGCCGATGCCCATGGCGATCGCAAGACCGAGTATGACAAGTCCGTTATAGTTTCCGATGGATTTGCCGTACCACTTTTCTTTCCCTTGTTCTTTCAGTGAATCAAACAAAAAGGCGTGGTCCGTTCCTGATATAAACGTCAGCCCGATACCGTATATAATATGGGCGATGAAGAGGGCAATGAAGTTATGGAAGCTCAGGAACATCACCAAATAGACAATGACCATAAAATGGCCGAGCAAGAGCGATTTTTTTCTCCCGATTCTGTCCGAGATGACGCCGCTCGGCACTTCCGCCAGAAACATCGCCAAATTCAGGACCGATTGCAGGATGCCCACTAGAAACAATGAATAATTCATGCTTGTTAAATATAAAATCCAAATTCCCCGTTCGAAAAAGAAGTTTCCGAAAAAACCGGAGAAGTAAAGCAAATTTCGATTCCGCAAATGAATACCCCTTTCCAGCTATCTGCATTTAACATCATGAACAGAAAGGAGCCCGTCAGTCTTTACACTAAAACCCTCTATACATGGATCTTGCAGATACAGACTTTTCCCAAAACAAATTGGGCAATAATGAGTTGTATTCTCGAATAACCCAAAAAGTTCCTTCTTTTTTTCAGTTCCTATGGCATCAATGATCGTTTTTTTCTTCTCTGGATCGCTGATGTCGCGGATGAAATACTTGATATAGCTCAGCTCATGCATGTAAGCCGGCAGGAACAAATGGAGCTCAATATCAAACCCGCTTTTATCCATATGGTAATAATCATTGAAATGACTGACGCGGGAGACGGATACGTCCGCTCCGGCCCGCCGAAACAGATCAGCCAGCCTTTCAATGATCTCTCCGTTGGGATAATAATCGGCATAAACGATTCGGATCGGCTCTTCTCTTGTCAAAAGGGGCGGATCTTTCTGCGGTGTCCTCCCGCTTTCCCATATACCGATCAGTGAATCAGTCGGTGTGATGATATGCCCCAAATCGCCGGCCAGCTTTTGTTTATCAAAATAATGCTGAATGAAAGTTCTCAGCATGTCGTCCTTTACCTTGAAGGTAAATAACATCGGCAAATGACTTTCTTTAAAATCAGCATACTGCCGATACCTCATGTTTGAATGATGAAACTGGGTGTGGCAGGTCACGTCCGTTTGATTCGCTTCGTACAGACCGATGCTTTTTTCCAGATCATCATTCAAAATAAATTGGATGGTCTGAACCGTGCGGTGATCCGCGGGCGTCATTTTATATTGCGGATTCCGCTCAAATTCCAGCCCCTTCTCAAACGTACGCTTGAATCGGTACGGGCCGTTTTCCGGCACGCCGCCCCCGGCGGTCCCCGGAATCAGAAAGCTGCTCTGCAAAACGGCTTCTATTTCATCAGACGGCTTGTCCAAGGTGACTTCAAAGCGTTTTTCGCCCGTTACGTTCACCCCGAGCTGATCGGATGAGACGAGGCCTTTTACATACGGAACGGCCTGTTTTATGTTCAGGAAACTGCCGAGATGGGGGCTTTGATTTTCTTTCGTCAGATGATAGATGATCGTTTGAACCACACCCTCGGCGTCACCTAAATAGTCCGGGTGAATGTCCACCTGACAGGTGCGGGGATCTTTGCGGATGATCCGGCAGTTATAGCCGTCCTGCAGGCTTTCATACATAATGCTGCAAATCATCTTGCTTGTGTAATCCTGCGTATCTAATGGGTTCAAGCGTATCGGGCTTGTGTCGATTTCTATTTTCAGAGGGTCGCCCGGTTTTCTCGCCGTACGATGCATCGTCTTCATAAAGCGCTTTCCTTTTGAGAAAGCTTCGTTTCTGTAATATGAAGTCCGTCAAAGTCCAGGCCGATGCGGGTATTCAGGGATTTCGGGCTTCCGCCTGCAAGATATGTGATAATGTCATGAGACATAAACGAGGATATAATACCGTTTGTCGCTCCTAAGGAACCTTTGATCGGTTCATCGGGGTAACAGTTCAGAAGTCCGGCCGGCATGTTTTTTTCATAAGTGACGCCGGATTGATAGGATTCAGGCGTAAGCAGAGGCCCCCATTGGCCGCTGAAGCTGCCGACACCCCCGGTCATAAACGCGATATTCCGCTCCTTACAATACCGGTAAACCCATTCAGAAATGTTATGGGGTTTGTCAGCGGCATTTATGACGATATCAATTTCATACGGATCTAACACACGCAGGTCCTGCGGCTGTGTAATTTCCTGATGGTAAAGTGCTGCGTCCGCATGGGGATTGATACCCGCAATATAATCTCTGCATTCTGAGATCTTTAATTTGCCTACAGAAGATTTATTATAGACGAATTGTCTGTTCAGGTTATGTACTGATACGGCATCGAAATCAATGAGAATAAAATGCTGCATGCCCGCCGCCAGAAGGTTTTGAAGAATGATCGTTCCGACGCCCCCCAGACCCACGATCGCTGCCCTGCTGCCGTCTAATCTCTTTTGGATCAGATTGGGGTTTTGGTTGTATTTCTCAAAATGGTACAGCTGCTTTTCAGTGATGCGGCCTTCACGGCCGTTTTGCCATGGTTCTATTAAAGCATCCAATTTCATTAACGCATCGAAAAACTGGTTTCCCGCTTCCTCTCCCAGAAGATCAGAAAGCTCTTGTTTTTCACAGCCGGTGATCAGCCGTTCAACCGCCTCTTTGATCTCACTCGTATGCGTAAGCTTAATCGCCTTCCGATATTGAATGATAATATGCGCCGTGTAGGTCAGCACCTGCACGCTGTCTTTAAACTTCCAGCGCTTACAGTCCGTTGACATCATGACATACCCCCTGAAAGATAATAACTCCCCAATGAGGGGAGTCACGGCTTTACTAGCAGCGATGCACCAAGCTTGCTGTTTCTGTATCAAGATCAAGTTCTTCAATCTTCATCAGTACACACCCCCTTTACCAATAATTAGATATTATCACCAATACTGGAAAAGGACAAGTTATTTTTTGAAAATTTAGAATTTACATATAAATTGTGATATTTCTTCCTGCTTCCCGGTTTATCCCGGCAGCCGGATAATGAACACGGAGCCTTTTCCCTGCTCACTTTTCACTTCAATTGTTCCGTTGTGGCTGTCGATAATGGTTTTTGTAATGGCAAGACCCAGCCCCGCGCCGCCGGATTGACGGGATCGGGAGGTTTCCGTCCTGTAAAACCGGTCAAACAAATGAGGCACATGCTTCGGAGCGATTCCCGTTCCGTTATCCGCAATCATAAGCATGATTCCTCCGTCTTTCTGCAGGGAGACGGTGATGACACCCGTGTCTTCATCCGTATGCTGCACCGCATTGTAAAAGAGATTGAGAATGACCTGCTTCATTTTGTCTTTGTCAAAAATGGCTTCTATCTTTTGATCGACAAAGAACTCGAGCTTCCGGTTTCTCGCGAGCAGCTTCAGCTGAGCCTCCATTTCCAAAATGACGTCTCCCAATGCGCCTTTTTTCATTTCAAAGCTCGGCACCCGGTCAATCTTCGCGAGAAACAGAAGATCCTCTATCAGCTTATTCGCCCTGGCGGATTCCGCGTACATGCTTTGAAGCGCTTTTTCTTTCTGCTCCGGCTTTTCCGCCGCTCCGCGCATTAATATTTCGATAAAGCCATGAATGGAGGTAAGCGGCGTTCTCAGCTCATGTGATGCGTCTGATACAAACTGCCGGATTCGTTCCTTCGCTTCTTTTTCCGCCTGAAAAGAGGTTTCAATCCGTTCCAGCATCTGATTGATAGAGATGCCCAATGACTCAATTTCGGCCTGCTTCCTATCGATCGGCAGCCGTTTATCGAGACTGCCGGCATGAATGTCACCCATCATATGCACAATGCGGGACAGCGGCTTGAGTGTGAGCCGGATCACCGGCAGGAAAACAAACAGTCCGATGACCAAAGCCGCAAAGGAAAGTACCGCGAAAATGCTGATCTGGCGGAAAAGCGAATCATTCAGAGGCTGGGTCAGCGTGCTCATCTGCACAACTCCCGCCGGCCTTCCGTCAACGGAAATCGCCTGAAACACGACGATGATTTCCTCACCCGCCTTATTGTGAGCCACCTGATAGTGAAGCGCCGTTGTATCTGTCAGCGCATCCTGATACACGTTTTTCGGAAAAGAAGGAGCGGCCCCCGCGTGCGGGTCTTCTGATAAAACAGACATCTTGTATGATGGATTGATAAAAGCAACCGTCACCCCGGGGTAAATCAAATTCGGATGAGCCGGTGTTTCGGAACGGGCAAGGGTTTTGATTGACCTCCATACGCTTTGATCCATTGAATTGATATCACTCTGAATGCTGATCGCCTGATTTTCATACATCGTCCGTGTCATAAACATGTACTGAGTGCCGCCGATAAAACATAACAGCAAAGCCAAAATCGCCAGTGACCTGTACAGGAGCTGGAATCGCAGGGTTCTGTACAGCCGCTTCATGCCAGATCCACCCTGTACCCGGCTCCCCGAACCGTGCGAATCACCTTGTGTTCTTTGTCCTTCAGCTTTTCGCGCAAAGAACGGATGTACACCTCGACGATATTGTCTTCTCCGAGGACCGTTCCGTGATGAAGCCCCATCGTTAAAGAATCAATGAGTGCAGACTCGCCGTCTGCACTCAGCAGCTTGATGCCTTTCAACTTCTCCATGATGCAGTCTCTCCTTAGATGTATCAGCCTGTGTTTATTTTTTTCGCTTCCCCTTCTATTATTCGCTTTTATCTGAAACAAAACGGAGCCATCTGCAAATAACAACAAAAAGCTGCCAGCAGTTTCATCTGCCGCTTCAATTCAGCAGCACCAGTCTGTTTCAATCACAAAGTTCTAAGTTCATGTCTGCCTTTTTCTAAATATACCCATTTCCAACTGAACGTGTTGTGACCCGCGTTCAGTTCTTTTTTATGGCTTCTGAAAAAAGGCATAAAAAAAGCGCCCTGAAAAAGGACGTTTGATATGACATGTTTCATGTTCTTAAATTCTGCATTCTAAAATAATTCTTCCTTCACATTCACCTTCAATTTCATTCAATACGATGATCACATCAGCCGTTTTCATGTGTTTCACCTCCCTGTTTCATAATAGTATAATATTAACAAATAAATCAATAAAAAACAGCCCGGATGTCCGGGCTGTTTTTTTATTTCTGTAATCGATCCGCTTCTGTCAGTTTGACTTCCGCTGTTTTTTTCTTTCCCGAACGGTAGAACGTGATGTTCACACGGTCGCCGATCTTTTTGCGATACAGGCGCTCACGGAGATCCACAACGTCATTGACCTTATGTCCGTCGAACCCGGTAATCACGTCGAGTTTTTTCAAACCCGCTTTTCCCGCCGGTGAAAACGCGTCGACACCCATAATGACCGCCCCGGTTTTAACGCCTTTCGGAAGTTTCAGCGTCTGGCTCCAATGGTAGCTCGCAATATCCGTTAAGGATTTCATCTCAATACCGAGAAAAGGCCGTCTGACTTCTCCGTATTTTTCTATATCCTGAATAACGGGAATGACAAGCTTTGACGGGATGGACAGGCCGATTCCTTCAACGGCGGATTCAGCGATCTTCATTGAGTTGATGCCGACCACCTTGCCCGATATATCCATTAAAGCGCCGCCGCTGTTGCCGGGGTTAATCGCGGCATCGGTCTGCAGCACTTCCGCATTCCAATCCGGCTGTCCGTCGCCGTTTGAGTCAACGGGCACCGCCCTTTCCGTGCCTGAAATGATCCCCTGTGTCACTGATCCCGCAAATTCAAGCCCGAGCGGATTTCCGATCGCAATGACCGGTTCTCCGACTTTGACTTGATCGGAATTGCCGAACTGGGCGGCCGATTTGATTTTATCAGATTTCACCTTCAGCACGGCGAGATCCATCAGACGGTCGCTCCCGATCAGCTCAGCAGGCACGCGTGAGCCATCCTTCAGGCTGATCTCAATCTCAGTCGCACCTTCAATGACATGGTGATTGGTTACGATATAAGAAGTGTTTCCGTTCTTTTTGTAAATGACGCCGGACCCGCTTCCCGCTTCGCCGCCCTCTCCCCAAATATCGGTCTTTTGGATATTGAGAACGCCGACTACCGAATCCGATACACGGCTGACCATATTCGTGACAGCGTCATTGACATTTACGTTGACTGTTTTCACCTGTTCGCTGCCGAGACGCTGGCTGGTGCTTTTGCTGCTTTCCCCATGGTCTCCGCCTGTCCAGTACGGCAGCAGGAATGCCATGAGCGCGGCCCCGACGATGACGCCGATCAGACTTGATAGAAAGTACCCTCTCTTGCTGCAGCGGGGCTGTTCGGAGGCGTACTGTTCATCATCGCGATTATAATCCACCCTATCTCAAATCCTTTCAAGAGTACTCGATTTGCTTATAGTGTGGGTCAGATCGCGGATTAATAATCATGATTCATTTGGAAAAATTACACGGCGCACAGCGGCGTCGGGATTTTCGGATCGGTATCAAATAACTGAAACGTTTCCCCGGCGACAAATCCTTTCGCAGCCAATGTCTGCTGCACGGACATTCTCGCCAGTTCCTTCATATTGTTGTCCTGGCTCAGATGCGCCAAATAGATGCGCGATGTGCCGTCGCCGATGACATCAGTCATGGCGAGCGCCGCGTCTTCATTGGAGACGTGGCCGACATCGCTTAAAATCCGCCGCTTAATGCTCCATGGGTATCTGCCCATTTGCAGCATGCCGACATCATGGTTGCTTTCAAACACAAACACATTGGCCGAACGGATAATGCCTTTCATTCTGTCGCTCACATACCCGGTGTCCGTCATCAGCGCGAGCTTTCTGCCTTGGTAGTGGAAAACATAAAACATCGGCTCGGCCGCGTCATGAGAGACGCCGAATGACTCAACATCAAGCCCGCCGAAGGATTTCACGCTTTCCATCGGGAACAAAAACTTTTGTCCGGTATCCAGCTTGCCGATCTGATTTTCCATCGCTTTCCACGTCTTTTCATTGGCGTAGACGGGAAGTCCGTACTTTCTCGCAATGACGCCGAGCCCTTTAATATGGTCGCTGTGCTCGTGAGTGACAAAAATGCCGTCGACGTCGTCTATCTTGCGGCCGATTCTCTCCATCAGCCCGTCCATCGCTTTACCGCTCAGGCCGGCATCCACCAGAAAAGAGTGCTCATCTGTCTCCAGATAAAACGCGTTTCCGGTACTCCCGCTCGCAAGCACGCTAAATTGCAAGCCCATTGTGTCTCACTCCATTATTTATTTTGATTGTTATCAATGACTGTACTTTCCAATGCATTCACAGTGTACGTTTGCAGTGTCTTTTTCTTCGTCCCTTTTGACTTATCTTCGATTGTAATTCTCCATACCGGCGCCAGCACCTGCGTACTTGTCAGCGGATATTGGGCAATATAGCCGAACTTAACGCTTTTAACGGCGCAATTCGCTTTTAAGTAATTTTGAGAATACAATAATTCGACCGCATCAAGCTCAGGAATCAGGCTCTCCGTCTGGATTCGCTTGAATGACTCCAGCATGGTCTGCTCGTAAGATACGACCTCGTTTTTATCGTTCAGATGCAGAATCACCTGTCCGATCGCATCCGTGGACGAGTCAAAATCCTGATAAATCAACTGGCCGTCATACATCTGGTAAAAAATGATCTGTTTTTTATCCTTGTCGACTTTCCACAGTTTATATTTTTCACCGCCGGTTATTTTAGAGCTGACGAGCGATTCCGCATCCTCCTGCGGTTTTTGCTTCGATAAACCGACCGGATCGGTAAATTTCATTTTCAGCGTCGTAACCTTGTGATCATCCGCCGGCATCTCCATTAAAGGCTTTTGATCTTTCAAAGCATCAATATCTTCAGCGGTAAATACCTTTTGGCCCGCCGTCAGCCGGTAGCCCGTCGCGGAATCAGAAGACAGGTTGCCGAAAGTGATATGATCCATCTCCATGTCTTTTTCCACATTTGAATTTTTAATCACTTCGTATTCACTGCTCGAGCGTTTTTCAAAAAACTGATAGCCGAGAAAAATATCGAGGATGAGGAAGGCAATGATGAAGATCGTTTTTGTCTTATTCCACTCCATTATCGTCCTCCTCCTTCCCCAGCAGATCTTTCGTAATCGGGACGATCTTCCCGTTGATTTTCATACTCCAGACGGGTTCCAGCTCAACGAGATCATTCGTTGATGAAGAGACCATTTGATAGGACAGGAAGATCTGGTCGATTTTATTCACGTCGTATTTATCCTGCTGCTCCAGCAGAGACACAACCTCATTGCCGTTCATCATTTTTACGTCTTTTGTTTTAATCGGATTCGGTCCGAGAACATAGTTCGGCCGCTTGTAGCTGAGAACCTCGTCATTGGCCCATTGAAGGGTCAAAACAGGTCCGGATCCGAAAGGCTTAGACGTGCTGTTGATCACGGGCATTTGGTCTTTAAACATGTAGAAACTCAGCTGCTGGTTATCACTCACATTGAAAAATTGATAATGATCCGTCCAGCTTCCCGTATCCTCTAAATATTTATAGCTTTTCTTAATCAGCTCCCCTGTTTGATAAGAAGCGCTTTGTGCCAGGTTCCGATGCTGGAATTGAATCTGCCGCTGTGTCGAATTGATTTCCAGACGGCTGATTCCGTCAGTCAGCACATTCCGATTGTAATTCGGGTCTTCTCTGACCGTGCTCGGATCATTAAAAAGCGTCTGCTTAAACAGGTTCGTCTTAATGGTTTCAGTGATAAATTCTTTTTCCTTCATATTAAACCGCGCATTCGGCATGAGAAATTCTTTGCTTTTTCCGACCGAATAGAGGTGGTATAACGGCATACTCGACTTTTTGCTGTACAGCTCATTCATCAGATTGCGGTAATTCGCCGATTCCACAGTCACTTCCAAAATCAGCTGCTTGCTGTATGAGACCATGTAAATCTTCTTATTTGTCTTATTCTCATTAAACGGAATGACAATATGGTCAAAGGAGCTGTATTCCATTGACGGATTCGACCATTTAAACATCGTTTGGAAGAAATCAATCGGAATAGTGTCATTGAATTGCAGATCGAGCTTTGCCGAGTTGCCGTTTCTGCCGTAAAGCCAATTTTTAAAACCGAGCTTGTCGTATTGATCGGAAATATCCTTCATCCCTTTTACTTCCCATTGCGGCAAATCCGCCCACAGGTCATTAAAGAGCGTCTCATCATCCACTTTATAATGAGAGCCGTTTGTATGAATAAACATATCCCGGGGTTTTACCGTTTGCGACACTTTTTGGCTCGTTTTATCAATTTTATGCTTTTCCCGGACAGTCGATTTGGTTGAGGCCGTGCCTTCTGAAAAATTGGGCTGGAATGTCCAAATTCCCCATGTTAAAACAAGACTAATGACGACCAGCACTGACAGTATGACTGTTTTTATATTTTCACGCCTCATCCCAATCATCCTCTTGCTCTTCTTTATATGGAAGAGTAAATGTAATCTTCGTTCCTTTGCCTTCTACACTGTCGGCCCAAATGTCTCCGCCGTGAGCCTGAACCATCTCTTTTGCAATCGCAAGGCCGAGCCCGGTGCCGCCGAGTTTTCTTGTGCGCGCTTTATCCACTCTGTAGAAACGGTCAAAGACTTTTTCCACATCTTTTTTCGGAATGCCGATACCTTCATCTTTTACGCTGATATAAAGCAGCTCTTCTTTCTCATTCACATCGACTGAGAAAGTCACATGTCCGCCTTCCGGTGAGTATTTCAGTGCGTTAGAAATGATATTATCGAGAACCTGCGTCACTTTATCCTGATCAATCTCCACGTACAGATTTCTGTCCGGAAGCTCGCGGATAAATTCGACATGCTGTTCTTTCGTCATTTCAAAACGATCGATAATCAGTGACATAAAGCGGATCATATGAATCCACTCCCGATTAAACTGATAATCTTTGCTGTCGAATTTAGAAAGCTGGAGCAGGTCGTTCACCAATCTGATCATGCGCTCAGTCTCATTTTGGGTCACCATTAAGAAACGCGGAGCGATATCTTTGTTTTCCCACGCGCCCTCTGCAAGCGCCTCTAAATAGCTTCGCATGGTCGTCAGCGGTGTCCGCAGCTCATGAGACACGTTGGCAACGAACTCTCTGCGTTCCCGATCGAGTTTTTCCTGTTCGGTGACATCATAAAGAACCGCGATTAAACCGTCGATTTTTCCGTGCTCTCTCTGAATAACGGAAAAATTCACCCGCAGTACAGTCGTCTCATCGTCACGTTCGATCTCCAGCAGCATTGAATCCTGCTGTTCTACTAAATCCTCAAATGTAAAGTTCTCTTTTATGCCCAATAAAGACGTAATCGGCATCTCTAAAGCCGTTTCACGTGAAACATTCAGCAGCTCAAGCGCAGGGCTGTTTAAAAGAATAATAGCCCCGTTGCGATTCGTAGCGATGACACCGTCCGTCATATACGCGATAACGGAAGAAAGCTTTCTTCTCTCCCCTTCCGTCATGGCTTGGGCATCTTCAAGCTCTCTCGTCAGATGGTTGAACGTCGTTGCGAGCTGACCGATTTCATCATGCCCGTATTTCCGCACCTTTCTGGAGAAATTCCCTTTTGCCAGTTCCATCGCCTGCTTACGCATATCTGAGAGCGGATGGGTAATGGTACGGGCGAGAAATATACCGAGAAGAGCCGTCAGAACAAGGGCTAAGCCTGTTCCTGAAGCAAGAATCGAGTTGACGGTTTTCATCTGGTTAAAGGTATCTTCCATACTGGCCACGACATAAATCGCGCCGACAACTTCCTGATTCTCTGTGACGACAGGTTTTGCTGAAATCAGCACTCTGTTTTTGCTTTTAGGATCATAATATTTTTTTGAATAGGCCTGTTTTGTTGAGAAAATCCGTTTAAAAATCGGGTCAGTCGTCTGTTTCCCCGCTATTTCCTCGCCATAAGGCCTCGAAGAACCGACGACCTCATAGCTTTTATCAACAAATGTAATCTCCCGTATTTCATTGTTTTTCGTAAAATCATTCAAAATCCGTTTGACGTCATCTTTAATGACGGTGCTGTCATTATCTCCTTTATATTCCTGCTCAATATAATAGGATAGATTGTCAATGCGCTGATTTAACGATAATTCATAGGACTTGAGAAGAGAATTCTCCACCTGTTTCACAAAGTACACGCCGATAATCTGCATGGCGATGATAATGAGAAGCACATAGATCAGCGTGATCTTAAACTGAATCGACCGAAAAAAACCAACCTTATTCATCGCCGGTTAGTCCTGTTCAGGGTTTCTCAAGTAATAACCGACACCCCGTCTTGTGACGATCCAGTTCGGATGGCTCGGATTATCCTCGATTTTCTCGCGAAGGCGGCGCACTGTTACATCCACCGTTCTCACGTCACCGAAATAGTCATAGCCCCACACAGTCTGCAGCAGATGCTCACGCGTCATAACCTGTCCGATATGTTTGGCTAAGTAATGAAGCAATTCAAACTCACGATGAGTCAGCTCGATCGTTTCTTCTCTTTTTGATACGACATAAGCGTCAGGGAAGATGACGAGAGAACCGATATGAATGTCATTAGAAGCTGATTCTTCCTCAGCCGGCGCAACCGTAAGCTGGCGGCGCAGGTTCGCTTTGACGCGAGCCAGAAGCTCACGCGTGCTGAAAGGCTTCGTGACATAGTCATCCGCTCCGATTTCAAGCCCGATGACTTTGTCAATCTCCGAGTCTTTTGCCGTCAGCATAATAATCGGCATATCATATTTTTTCCGGACTTCCCGGCACACTTCAACTCCGTCTTTATTCGGAAGCATAATATCTAAAAGAATTAAATCAGGCTGAAGCTCCTCCACCATTTCCACGGCTTCGTTTCCGTCGTACGCACAATGCACGTCATAGCCTTCTTTTCTTAAATTAAACTCTAATATATCTGCAATCGGTTTTTCATCATCGACTACAAGGATTTTCTTATCCATCATCTTGATTTTCCTCCTGCCAGAATGACTTCATTTCATCTATTGATGTTTCATGATGATCACAATTCGGATCGTGAAAAACGTTCCCCGTCTATTATAACGGTTTCAGGTCAAAAGATAAAAAAATTAAAGAGAACAGCGCAAAAACGTATTGAACTGCCATCCTTTTGTCATGTTTTTTATTTTCTTTTAAAAAATAATATTTTTTTGAAACCTCACGAAAAAAAACGCCGTCTAGTGTTTGACGTCTTCTTCTGGGCCGGCTGAAAAGCCGGCTCTCCCTTTTTTTATAACAAAAGAAAAAACGCACCTACTATTGCAGATGCGTTTGGGTAAGTGGCTCGGGACGGAATCGAACCGCCGACACACGGATTTTCAGTCCGTTGCTCTACCAACTGAGCTACCGAGCCAGATGTTTCTTTTCTATACTATAAAGTAAAGTAAAATGGCGGTCCGGACGGGACTCGAACCCGCGACCTCCTGCGTGACAGGCAGGCATTCTAACCAACTGAACTACCGGACCTTACAGTAATTTGTCCGGAGAGCCGTATCGTGGCGGCCCTCCGAGGACAAATAAGGAGTTAGCAATAACGCTAAAGTAAATCAATGACCCGTACGGGATTCGAACCCGTGTTACCGCCGTGAAAGGGCGGTGTCTTAACCGCTTGACCAACGGGCCATAAAAAGTGGTGAGCCATGAAGGACTCGAACCTTCGACCCTCTGATTAAAAGTCAGATGCTCTACCAACTGAGCTAATGGCTCTTGATGTGTCGGATTATGTATCATAGAGCATTCAGACAAAAGCTTTCTTGCAGTACTCTATTGAAGCTGTTCCGTAACAACGAGATTTATAATATCATAGAACATTCGAAAGTGGCAACTACTTTTTTGAAAAAAATCTATTATTTTTTTCCTACATAAAAAAACAAGCCTCCGTGACCGGAGGCTTGTTTGCTGCAAATTCTTAGTTAGCGCGGTATACACTGCGGATGACGTTCGTTTGTGAACGGTCGGGACCGACAGAGAAAATAGAAAGCGGAATACCTGTCAGCTGAGATACGCGTTCCAGATAATGGCGCGCATTTTCAGGAAGATCGCTTAATGTTTTTGCGCCTGTGATATCTTCCGTCCAGCCAGGCATTTCTTCATATACCGGTTCACACTCTGCGAGAGCTTTCAGACTTGCCGGGAATTCTTCAATCACTTCACCTTTGTAGCGGTAAGCGACACAGATTTTCAATGTTTCAATGCCAGTCAGCACATCGATTGAATTCAGAGAAAGATCTGTGATTCCGCTGACGCGGCGGGCATGGCGGACAACAACGCTGTCAAACCAGCCGACACGGCGCGGACGGCCTGTCGTTGTGCCGTATTCGCGTCCGACTTCACGGATTTGATCCCCGATTTCATCTTTCAGCTCAGTCGGGAAAGGACCGTCACCGACACGGGTTGTGTACGCTTTAGATACACCGACGACGTGCTGGATTTTTGTCGGGCCTACGCCTGAACCGATCGTCACCCCTCCGGCGACCGGGTTGGATGAAGTGACAAACGGGTATGTCCCTTGGTCAATATCAAGCATAACCCCTTGAGCGCCTTCAAATAAAACGCGGCGGCCTTCATCCAGCGCGTCATTTAAGACGACGGATGTATCGCATACATACTTTTTAATCTGCTGGCCGTATTCATAATACTCATCCAGAATATCTTCAATTTTGAAGCCTTCCGTTTCATACATTTTTTCAAGCAGACGGTTTTTCTCTTCAAGGTTCCGTTCAAGCTTTTCTGCAAACACGTCACGATCTAGCAGGTCTGCGATCCGGATGCCGATCCGCGCCGCTTTGTCCATATAAGCAGGTCCGATGCCTTTTTTCGTTGTGCCGATCTTGTTGGCCCCTTTGCGTTCTTCCTCTACTTCATCCAGTTTCAGATGGTATGGAAGAATGACGTGGGCTCTGTTGCTGATTCTCAAGTTATCCGTGCTCACATTGCGTTCATGAAGATACGCAAGCTCCGTTATGAGCGCTTTCGGATCAACAACCATTCCGTTCCCGATGACACACGCTTTTTCTTTATAAAAAATTCCTGATGGGATTAAATGAAGCTTGTACGTGACGCCATCAAACTTGATGGTATGTCCTGCATTGTTTCCGCCTTGATAACGTGCGATCACTTCTGCATTTTCTGATAGGAAGTCTGTAATTTTACCTTTTCCTTCATCGCCCCACTGCGTACCTACTACGACTACTGAAGACATATATCCGTGCACCTCCGTTAACCTTTCAAAACGATATCTCATTCAAACAAATTAAGTGTATCAGTGCCGAAACAGAAAGTCAATCGTAAATCCGAACATTAAAATCTTATCAATCTATATTTGTTCGCCTTAAACATGATTAAAAGCGTTTTCTCTTTCATTTACTATCTATTACTCCTGAAACTTTCATGCTTTAACAAGAAAAAGAACCCGTAATCAGGGTTCTTCAGACAGTCATTTATATGCCGCTTGTATTCATCAGGACGACCCGCCAGCCGTCAGGATCTTCGATGGTCACGCCTTTTTCTTCCCAGTACGGGTTTTCGGGTGCTTTCTCCTCATATCCCATCTGCTTTAATTTCGTGCTGATGCGAATGACCTCCTGCTGATCCTGGATGTAAAAGACAAGCAGGCTGTCGCCGTGCGGAACGGGCGCCGGCTGAGACGCGCCGGTTTCTTCGGTGAATTCTAAGTGATATTGCGTATGGGGCAGGCCGAACATGACACCGCTGTAGCCTCTATGTCCGGAAAAGCTGCCGACCCTCTTCAGCCCGAGGCCCTCTTCATAAAACCTGATGATTTCTTTGAGCTGTCCGGTCGGCCGGGCAATCCGGATTTGCGCCGCTTGAAATTGCGGAAATTCAATTGTCATCATCATCCCTCCCTTAATCCCATTATATAAAAGCGCTTTCTTTTTTTCGTCTGCCGAACGGACGGCATTCTCTCATTCTTTCGAATGAAAAAAAGCCTCAAGACATTGCTTGAGGCTTTACGCACCTGCCGGAACACCGCCGTCATCAAAGCGCCTTTCCAGGTTTACGAACTTATTGTATTCTTTCACAAAAGCCAGTGAGACGGTGCCCACCGGGCCGTTACGCTGTTTGGCGATAATGATCTCGATGATGTTTTTGTTTTCGGATTCTTTATCATAGTAATCATCACGATACAGGAAGGCGACGATGTCGGCATCCTGCTCAATACTTCCCGACTCACGGATATCTGACATCATCGGACGTTTATCCTGCCGCTGCTCAACACCCCGGGAGAGCTGAGACAGAGCGATGACCGGGACTTCAAGCTCCCGCGCCAGCGCTTTTAGCGCCCGTGAAATTTCCGATACCTCTTGCTGGCGGTTGTCGCTTGAACGGCCGCTTCCCTGAATGAGCTGCAAGTAGTCAATTAAAATCATGCCCAATCCGTTTTCCTGCTTCAGCCGGCGGCATTTTGAACGGATTTCGCTGACGCGGATGCCGGGGGTGTCATCTATAAAGATACCGCTGTTTGACAGGCTTCCCATCGCCATCGTCAGCTTGCCCCAATCTTCTTCCGTCAGATTTCCCGTTCTGAGATTTTGGGCATTAATATTCCCTTCGGCGCAGAGCATACGCATGACAAGCTGCTCGGCACCCATCTCAAGACTGAATATCGCGACGCTCTCATCCGTTTTGGTGGCCACGTTTTGCGCAATATTTAAGGCGAACGCCGTTTTCCCCACAGACGGACGGGCCGCGACAATGATCAAATCATTCCGCTGAAACCCCGCTGTCATCCGGTCAAGCTCGATAAAACCGGTCGGAATCCCGGTAATATCGCCTTTCCGGTTGTGAAGCTGCTCAATGTTGTCGTATGTTTGCACAAGCACGTCTTTAATATTTTGGAAGGCGCCCGAATTTTTTCGCTGCGCGACCTCCATAATCGTTTTTTCCGCATCGCTTAATAAATCTTCAACTTCATCCTCGCGCGTATACCCGTCTTGAGCAATCGAGGTCGCCGTTCTGATTAAACGGCGGAGAATGGATTTTTCCTCAACGATTTTCGCGTAATATTCTATATTAGCCGCTGTCGGAACGGAATTCGCGATGTCCGTCAGGTAAGAGACGCCTCCCACCTCTTCTAACAAATCGGTATTCGCAAGCTCTGACGTTACCGTGACCAAATCAACCGGTTCACCGCGGTCTCCGAGCACGAGCATGGCATTGTAAATTTTTTGATGTGACATTCTGTAGAAATCATCCGGAATCAACACTTCAGAAGCCAGTGTCAACGCAGACGGCTGTAAAAAAACAGCACCTAACACGGCCTGCTCAGCTTCTATGTTTTGCGGCGGCAGCCGATCATTCAGAAGGTCTGTCATGCTAAGCACCGTCCTCTCCTTAAAAAATATCCAAACTCCATTTTACCATTTCTCATGAAAAAGAATAGAAAAATATCACTTTCCCTGTATTTGTCAAACGGCGGCTGCGTGTTTCACCATTCCGAATGCCGGGAAACTGATAAATAAATCGAAACCGGGAGGTAAGAAGGATGAAAACATATGCAGTAACACCCAGTGTTGATGCGGACGGATGGTTTGTGAAGGTGGAAAATGTGGCGCCGACGGCTCTTTATACATCGAAGGACGCGGCGATCGAGAAAGCGGAGCAGACGGCTAAAGAGAACAGCCCGTCTAAGCTTGTCATTTATGATCAGCATAAAAACATTGAAGAAGAACGGTCCTTTTAAGAAAAGCCTTCGCCCGAGCGAGGGCTTTTCTTATTCAATGAAACGGATGTGCAGCACCGTCTGCGCCATGAGATCGGCCGTTTTTTGATACAGCTCCCATTCTTCACAGGCGGCGAATACTTTCATCATGTCCTGCAATGTCTGTTTCAGTATGATAAATTCGTCAATTGTCCGCAGTTCTGCGGCTTTTTTCTGATAATCAGCCAGCTTCAGCTGTAATAACATCAATGGCGATTGCATAAAAAACCTCCCCCATTCTGTTATAAAGCCCCGCTTTTCAAACCTCCATTCCTTTGTCATATCCTCTTACGATAGATTTCTGATTTTAGTACAATAAAGAAACGGAAGGAGTGATCACATGAAACCGCTGCAAATTTCCGCCGAAACGGCGCAAAAACTCGCAGAATCACTGAATATGCCGCTTGAGAGAATCATGCACATGCCTCAGCACATTCTGCTTGCCAAATTAGCTGAAATCCAAAAAGAGAACGATCACAAATAAAGGCTGCTCTCTCATATATATGTGCGGGAGGCGGAAGCGATGGCTTTCCGCCTCTTTTTTCGTGGAGAAATTTTTGGTAAAACAGTCTCACAGCTGAAAAAACTTGTTGACGAAGGAAAAGTGAAATATTTCTTATTATCCGGAAACAATTCAGGCAACACAAAGCTTGTCTCATGGATTAAAAAGAACGGCACAAAAATCTCAGCTGACCAATACAGCACCGAAAAAAACAAGCTCAGCCCGGCAAGGAATGACAGGCGGCCCGGGCGGACAAAGTCAGCAGACTCTGTATGAGATGAAAAAATAGCTCGGAAAGAGGCTGGATAGTTAAACACCGGCCTCTTTATTTTGCTCTTTAAGCACCTGCCATGCGGCGCAGGTATCATTCAGAAAAATGATTGATAAATCCTTTCTATTTTTGAAACCATCAGTTCCTGACGCAGATGCCGGCCCGCATAAGAGCGCGCTTCTTTTCCAAGCCGTTCCCTGAGAGACTGATCCGTAATCAGCATTACGAGAGCATCAGCAAGCTCGCGGCTGTTGCCGGGCTGACAGATAAGCCCTGTGTCCTCATGCCGGATCATCTCAGGGATTCCTCCGCAGTCAGTTGCAACAATGGCTTGACCTGAGAACATCGCTTCAATGATCGCTATAGGGAAATTATCATTCAATGTCGGCAGGACAAATATAGATGATTCAGCCAAAAGCGCCGGCACATCACGTCGTTTTCCGAGGAAAAACACATTCGAGAGGCCCAGTTTCCGTTTCTTTTCTTCCAGAAACCCTCTCATGTTGCCGTCTCCGATGATCCATATATCGACTCCGGATAAATGGTGCCGGATGTGTGCGAGAGCGTCCAGCAGCACATCATGTCCTTTTCGCTCGGTCAGACGGGAAACGCACGCAATCACGAGCTTTTCAGCACGCTTTGGCTCAGGGGCATCCTGAATGTGAATACCGGTATGAACAGTCGTCAGCTGAGTCTCCTTCGCTCCGTACTCCAGCAAGGGCTCGTGAAAGGAGTTGCTGATTGTAATGATTTTATCCGAAGCCCGAATACCCTGCCTTTCTATTTCACTGAAATATGCCTCTTCTATTGAACCCTTTTGGATTTTATGAAACTTCATCCGGCTTTTCGTAAAATGTCCGTGCGGCGTGAAAAAAAGAGGACGCCGATACGTTTGATTAAGGTATCCCAGCAAAAATACCGCAAATAAATCCTGCGCGTGAAACAGGTCATATTGTTCTAAGTCTTTCTCCTTCAAAAATCTTTGAAAGACATGTAAATAGCTGAGATTCTTCACAAACTTTTCATTTACGGCGCCGTATCTGCCAACAAGAAACGCTCTGATCTCGTCAGCGGCCCGCGGGATATCTTCCTGAAAAAAAGTTGGCGGCATTTGGAGCGGCGAGATGACATCCGCCTGATGACCGATGCGCTCAAAACCGGTCTTAATTGACGTGATATAACTCGCCAACCCTCCGACATTCGGGTAACGGAGAAAGGTTGCGTACAGAATACGCAATGGCTTTTTTCGTTTGGGGGAGCTTTTTCCTTCCGCACAGAACGAATACAGCATCTCTGGCTCACTTTGATGTTCGATCCCGTAAAATTGATCCATGACGCGCAATAAGGCTGGAGGCACCAGACCGTTCGGCTTGCCGATCTCTTCTCTCAAATCCGCTCCCCCTCTCTCAAACTTATAATCCTAATTCCCGTCCCCATTTTGACACTTTGTCAACATGATACGGCAGCAGTTCCCCTCCCCGATTGTCGAAGATTCTCCGCAATTGGGTATGAAGCCCTTTCTCAAGTGTTCTCTGCAAATAAGCCATTTTATAAAGCGTCATAGGAGGGGTCTGAAAATGAATGCCCCGCTTTTTCATTTCTTTCGTATACACTTTTACGCAATACGTCCGAATATCTTCTGCATGCCGGCTCCAATCTTTTCTGAAGCCAAGCAGAATTTCGACCAGCACCGTCATATCAAACCAAACCGGCGCGTATTTTGCGGATTCCCAATCGATGAATTGAATATCCCACGGTTCATGTCCGGACGCATCGTGGGTGCAGATATTCTGCATATGAAGATCACCGTGTGTGATGGCTGAGCCGTTTTGTATCAATTCAGGGAAAAAATCCGGCCCCTCCTGCTCAAGCAAGTTTGTGATTTGCCGATAATGAGGCTTCACGATATCTTTTGTACGCTCATCTTTAAGAGCTCTATCCAAAAATTCCGCTGTCTTTTTGATCTGCTTTTTACTCCCTTTTCTCATGGTTTCCGATTTGTATACCGGCAGCCACGACCGCCATTTACCGTCAGAAATATTCTTGTTTTCAAAGGTGCGGCTGTGCAGTTCTGCGACAGAAGGAATAATATACTTGAAATGCTTCGGGTGAAATGTAAGCTGTCCCCTGATCTGACTGACAAACTCCATAAATATCCACGTTTCATGGTCACTTTCTTCTATATGATAGATGTCCGGCAGCAAATCCCCTAAAACAGAACGGGCTTTCCCGTATATATTAATCTCGACCTTATTTTTTTCACGGGAAGATTTATATACCTTCAATATCAGCGGAACAGTGCCGGATTTTTTCTTTACAGACAGTTTATAAATGGCGCTTCTGTCCGTCGATTTCAGGCACGTGATGTCATCCGGATTCACCGCGGCCCTTTCACCGAACGAATACGACAGTTTTTCGTCAATTCTCATTTTTTGAAATGCGCCATACAAAATCTCCTTTTCATACATGCCGATCTTCCTTCCGCTTCCGTTTCCAGCTGTTTTTGAGATGAGACCAAGTGTTTCTGATAAATGGCATCGGGTCATTCCAAGCAAAAAGAGCGTACTCTTTTTTTCCTTTACACCCTTTCCAAAAATCCCGGAACGTCATTTCTCCTCTTTTTCGTTTCTTCAAAAACGTTAAGAAGTAACGCACCTCATAAATCCAGTTGATTCCGTCTTTTTGTTCGAGCTGGGGCTTCACATGTTGTCCGGTCAAATACAGATAGTACATGTAAACGAAATGAACGCCTGCCGGTTCTGTCAGGCTATGGCTGAGCCAAAAGCGCGGATTAATTTCGATAAACTTGTAAACATTGTCCCGGGGATCCTTTTTAAATTCCGCCATGCCTACTCCCTTCAGCTGAATCGCTTCAAAAAACGGCAGGGTCTTCTCGATTAAATCAGGAAGCCGTTTGCTGACGACGTGGGCCCCCGCGCCAAAATCTGCAGGGAATTGATGGTTCTTTTGCAGAGAGAATAAGCCCATTAATTTCATTTGGTCATCATAAAAAGTGGCGACTTTATAGAAACACTGGTTGTCTCCGGGGATGATCTCCTGCACGAGCAGTTCTCCATTTTCTCTGTAGGAGCTGAACTCCTTGCGCAATTGTGCGGCATCCTTCATTACAATTGCTTTTTTGTTTACTTTTTTTCTGTATTCATGGCCGGCCACCGGTTTTAAAATACACGGGAAGTCAATATTGGCGATGGCCTCTTCCAGCTCATCCTGGTTGTTCGGAAAAAAGGTTTTCGGGCAGGGGATGTTATGCTTGACCGCTAATTCATATGCTTTGCTTTTATCTAAAACCGTTTCTAACAGAGAGTGGCTCGGAAGCAAAAATAAAAAAAAACCGGCTAATGTCTCGCGGAATTTAGATATAAATCCCGCATAATCATCAGATCCTGCGTACAGAACCGGCTTTGCTTGGAATCGCTTCCCGAAATCAGTCAGAAATGTCAGCAGTTCTTCCTCTTGTGTTAAAGGGCTGGGACATATCCCGCAATCTGCCAATCTTGATTTTCCGATACGATAAGGTCCCTCCGTGTCAAATGCGTAAACATCGATTCCTCTTCGGGCCAGACTGCGAATGATCCCAATCCCGTTTGCACTGAAATCAAGTACAACGGCTGCATGTTCATGTTTCATGATCTCCCTCCGAGCTGTTGGTATTTTGATAAATCGATTCGATATTTTTTATCATCGTCTCACTGCTTAAATATTTCTCCGCGTAGGCCTTTGCGTTTGAAGCAGCTATCTTCCGCGCAGATTTGTTAGTGATAAAAAACGCTAAAGCCCGGGCAAGAACCTTTGCATTTCCCGGCTCGACAATAAGCCCCGTTTTGTTATGGCGGATCAGATCCGGAATACCCCCGCAATCGGTCGCGATGATAGCCGTGCCACTGAACATCGCTTCAATAATCGAAATAGGCAGACTATCATTAATGGTCGGCAGTACGAATATGTCCGTCATATTCAAAATAGCGGGAACATCATCTCTTTTTCCTAAAAAGGAAACCATAGACAGATTCAGCTTTCGAGCCTGTTCCTCTAAGGCGCTCCTCATCTCTCCGTCGCCCGCGATCAGCACTTCAACATGCTCAAGTACATCAGATGGAATTCTCGAAAGTGCGTCCAGTAAATATTTGTGACCTTTTCTCGGGCCTAATCTTGCAATACACGAGATGATGAGCTTATTTTTCGGTACCGGGATTTTTCTTTTCCCGCCTGTTTTGGCATCGTAATCGATTCCTGTGATCACCGTTGTCATGTCTTCCTGTTCGGCTCCGAGCTTCATGAGCGGGCTGCGGAACGTATCGCTGATAATAATCAGGCGATCTGCGTATTCAATCGCTTTCATCTCTAATTTTTTATAATAAATCTCTTCTACCGAGCCTTTTTTAAAGATGTGAAATTTAAGTCTGTTGAAAGTGAACATGCCATGCGGTGTGAAAAATAAAGGTTTTTTATAGATTTGATTGAACCTGCCTAACATATTGGCTGTAAATAAATCTTGAGCGTGGAACACATCATATCTTTCCAAATGAATCTTCTGAAGCATTTGCTCGTATATAAACATCAGCCGACTATTTTTCAAAATATGATCGTTATAATCCCCATATCTGTCTTTAAAGAAATCTTTTAATTTCGGAACAACAGCCGCCCGCAGTTCTTTTACCTGTGCGGACGGAAACAGATTAGGGGATATGACATCCACCTTATGACCTCTCTTTTTCAGGCCTTCACTAAGCGTTTTAATATAGTTTGATAAACCGCCCGTGTGCGGGTAGTCCCAAAACGTGGCAATCAAAATGGATAACTTCTTTTTTTTCCTGTATACCGGCGGAATTTGATCTGCATGTTTCATCTGTGTCTTTATGGCTTTCTGTTTTTGCGGGCGCGTTTTGACCCCGTAGTAGCGGTCAAGCGTCTGGATCATATACGGGTAGGGGACGGAAAATGTCTTGTTCATTTCCAGATCCTCCGCACGACTTCAAAAGCTTCAGCGTATTCCACACCCGCCGTCATCCCTCTGACTTTTCCTAAATGTTTTACGCCTTCATATGAACGGGGATGAGGGTAATCCCTCATTTCTACGTCATAGTGGTGAAGCGCCGCGAGTTTGGCATCCATTGTGTCTGTGATGTTAACGAAGTAATTAGGCTTGAAGAGTTTATCAGCCGTATTTCTCTCCCACTCGCTTGAAGATAGCGTTTCAAACGTAAGCAGTTCGATAGGCTTTTGATTCGGAAGCGGTCTGGCGGCTGTTAAAACTGCTTGGAATGTTCTCTGGTGGTCCATATTGATATCGCCGTAATGATGTGTAAAGATTTTATCAGGCTGATAGACGCGAATGAGCTGCTCTAATTCTTTAACAAGCTTATGAAGAGGGATACATTCCAGCTCTAAATTCGTGTGCTCCAAAAAGATGACTTTCTCAATTCCAAGCTCTTGATTCGCGCGTTCGCCTAATTGTTTAATATGATGAGCTTCTTCTTTTCTTCCTAATGCCGTAATAACGGAAATCACTTTATATCCTTCATTGATCAGCCGTTTTATGGTGCCCGCTGATCCCAATAGTTCATCATCGGGATGAGCGCCGATAACCATAATGTATTCTGCCATTTTTTCCACACTCCACCAAACAAATGTTACAAATATCATATGACGACCCTAAAAAAAGGAAACTTACATGTGCGGATTTTCAGAAACTTACATGTGCGGCTGCCATTCCAGGTAACGTGACGGATTTAATTTTTTTATAGTGTTCAAAAACTCATCCGCCAAGCCGTATTTGTCCAGTCCTTTTAATAGTTTTACGGGAAACCGGGTAATGGCGGAAAAAGCTCTTTTATGGTCGATAACTTTAAGATTGCCGTATTCATTGATCAGAATGTGCCTGATTTCGGCATCCCATCTGGTAAAACCGATTTTCTTTAATTCATCCAGCATATTTAAAATATCAGCAGTCAGCTTGACGGACAGGGATTTTTCTTGTTTGATATGGCGGGCAAGAGAGGTGCCTTGGACATATTCCATCACAATATAACGATCTCCGTATTCATACAATCTTGGAATCACCGGGGAACCTTGTCCGGTCTTTAAAGCTGCCAATTCCTTCTTGCATGTCCCTTTTTCAAAGAAGTACTTTACGCATTTGTTGTGTGTTAAGCGATAGACTTCCCCGTCTTTTCCGTCACCGATCAACGGATAGTGCTCCAGCGCCTTTTTATTCTCCGGATTATTAAAATATGTTTCAGAAAAAAATCGTTTCATACCGACACATCCTTCGTTATGATGTAATATAATATGCACTCTGGTGATGATCGGCAATGAAACAATCTCATCATTTTCTTGCGCTGCACCGTCTGCTGACATGAAAAAAACCCGCCGGATCGGCGGGTTTTTCATTGGGTATTACGCTTCTTCTTTTACGTGAACCTTCAGCACAGCCTGAACTTCAGGGTGCAGCTTTACAGGGACGTTTGTATATCCCAGTGTGCGGATACCGTCTTGGAGCTCCAGTTTCCGTTTATCCACTTTAATCTTATGCGTTTTTTGCAGCGCTTCTGCAATTTGTTTGCTTGTGACAGATCCGAATAGACGGCCGCCTTCACCGGATTTGGCACTCAGCTCAACAGTCAGCTGTTCAAGCGTTTCTTTCAAATCTTTCGCTCTTTCAAGCTCGGCAATCGCTTCTTTTTTCTCTTTTTCTTTCTGTCCTTTCAATGCGCTGATGTTTGTCGCATTTGCTTCGACAGCGAGGCCTTTTTTAATGAGAAAGTTATGTGCATAACCGTCTGCTACGTTTTTCATTTCGCCTTTTTTTCCTTTACCTTTTACATCTTGTAAGAAAATAACCTTCATCTCTGAACGCCTCCCTCAAAATATTCATCAATGGCTTCCTTCAGCCGGACGAGCGCTTCTGAGACAGAAATGCCCGATAACTGGGTTGCCGCATTGGTTAAATGCCCTCCGCCATCCAGCGCCTCCATAATAATCTGCACATTGACCTCGCCCAGCGATCTCGCACTGATGCACACCGTATGCTCATCCCGTCTGGCTACCGCAAATGAAGCTTCCACTTCACTCATCGATAAGAGGGAATCAGCCGCCTGCGCAATCAGCACCTGGTCAAAGTACTCCTCTTCGTTCTCAGGAAGAGAAGCAATCGCGATATGTTCTTTATAAAGAGACGTATGCTGGATCAGCTTCGCCCGTTTGATATAAGAACCGACGGATTCTTTGAGAACTTTCTGCACCAGAACCGTATCTGCGCCTTTCGCTCTCAAATAAGAAGCGGCGTCGAACGTCCGCGAGCCCGTGCGAAGGGAAAAGCTCTTCGTATCCACTATTATACCAGCTAACAGGGCCGTCGCTTCAATCATATTGATTTTGAGCCGCTTCGGCTGGTATTCAAGCAGCTCCGTCACGAGTTCTGCGGTGGATGAAGCGTATGGCTCCATATAAACGAGCAGCGGGTCTTTAATAAATTCCTCGCCTCTGCGGTGGTGGTCAATCACAACGATGTGCTCGATTTTGTTCACGAGACGCTCTTCCATCACAAGGGATGGTTTATGTGTATCAACGACGACAAGCAGCGTGTCATCATTTGAAATTTCCATCGCCTCTTCCGGCGTGATGAACCGCGACCACAGCTCTTCATATTTTTTAATTTCTTCAATCAGGCGCTGAACGCTTGATCCGATCTGGTTCGGATCAATGACGATGTAGCCTTCTTTGCCGTTGGCCTGCGCCACCTTCAATATTCCGATTGCGGCTCCGACCGCGTCCATATCAGGAAATTTGTGCCCCATAATAATGACATTGCTGCTTTCTGAGACAATTTCCTTGAGCGCGTGAGAAATCACCCGGGCGCGCACCCTTGTGCGCTTCTCCATCGGATTCGTTTTGCCGCCGTAAAATTTCACCTTGCCGTTCGGCATTTTGATCGCCACTTGGTCGCCTCCGCGGCCGAGAGCCAAATCGAGGCTGGACTGCGCCAGATCTCCAAGCTCCTTCAAGGAAGAAACCGATGCGCCGATCCCGATGCTGAGGGTCAAAGATACAGTGTGAACGGATGTTTTTTCTCGGATTTCATCCAAAATCGAAAATTTCGCGTTTTCAAGCTCCGTTAAAATGTGTTCATTTAACACCGCGATAAACCGCTCCGAGGACGTCCGTTTCAGAAAAATGCCGTACTCCTGCGCCCACGCATTTAATAATGAGGTGACCTGGCTGTTCATCGTGCTTCTCGTTTGGTCGTCCAGCCCCTGTGTGACGTCATCATAGTTATCTAAAAAGATATATGCCAGCACGGTTCTCTCATTTTCGTACTGCTTTTCAATCTGAATCTGTTCTGTCACATCAAAGAAATAAAGCAGGCGCTCATCTCTTTTAATCACTACTTTAAACTTCCGCTCATTCAAGGTGATCGTTTCCGAATCGACCTCCTGCTTGATCAGCGGCACGACGGCCTCGCATGTGTCATACAGCGAGCGTCCGACGAGCGTGCTTTCATTAAAACAGGAAGACAAAAACGGATTCGCCCACTCAATGTAATATTGATCATTAAACAGCATAATCCCGATAGGCATTTCCATTAATGCCTCTTCGCCTACTTTTTTCAATCTATACGATAACGTGGAGATATAATCGTCAATTTCTTTTCTGATCAGAGAATCCGCACGCTTAATGAAAAACAAGATCACGGCGAGCAGCACAACGCCGATGGCTCCTATCAGCCAGTTAAAGTAAATGCTGATGAGGATTATGATGATTGACAATGCAATCAATGCATAGATGGGATACCGAAACAACGGTTTTTCATAAAAACTAGGCATTTCTATCAACTCCCCACCTGTAAGTCACACTCAATTTCGCGTCACCTTATTTCTTATGTTAAAGCCTATGTCAATGATGCCTAAGAGGAGATACACGGACAAGATAAGCGGAAAAAGCACCCCCAGCACAATTGCTAATACAGGAACGGCTTTCGGCATCTCCATTTCGCGGCAATAGAAAAAAATAAACGCTAATCCTTGAATACAAATCAGCAAGCTGAGAATAAATCCCCCATTCAATGAAACCGAATACAGCATATGCCCTTTTTCTAAAGGCAGAAACCCTAATATCGTCACAATAAAATACAGAATGACAACGCTTTGCGGGAGTTTGAGCTCTCTAAAAGGCTTCATCTTCGGAAGATCAGGGGAAAATCGCCGTAAAAGCGGCCTTGCCATAGCATAACTGAGGAAAGAAAAAACGATGCCGGTCAATACGAGCACTGTCGGAAAAAGATATTGAACCGTGCTCAGCTGACTTTCCATCAGCTTGATCTGCTTCCCGAACTGGTCTCCATAACCCAGCTGCTTTGACATGGTTTCTGCTAAAGACAGCGACTCCCGAAGCTGGGACATGGCGGTATCAACCACATTCATATTAAGAAACACGATGCTGACCACAAAAAAAACGACGCCGCACAGCACATACGCCATAGCGCCGGCAGCAACCGCATAGCCGGGCTGTTTCTTTTTAAAATAATATCCCATGGCGATTCCCGTACAGGCTGCCGTAAAAGCGCCTGTAAGCCCGGTAAACGAACCTACAATAAAGCTGACAGGAAGGCTGGCAAGCCCCATCCATACCCCGGGCTTCAGACCGTGCCGAATGGTGTAAAGAATGATCGGCAGCGGCAAAGCAAAGAGAAGAATTGCCCCCAGTAAAGGGAGGTACACGACCAAAAGGGAAATGATTGCAAAAATACTGATCAAAATGGCGCCTTCTATTAGAGCCCTTGTATTTTTCACTTACTCACCTCAAACCTTGTATCATTCGAACATACGAATAGAAAAGAGCAGCTTAGACGACTGCTCTTTTGACGCCGCAATGTCTCTTTCAAGACCTGAATTTTCCATAAACTCTCCAAAATACACGTATATATTTTAACATAAGTCGAAATCGCAAGTAAAATGAGCGCGGACAGCCGCAATGTTCCATGTGAAACATGAAAACAGACAAACGGACATCCCAGTGAAAGAATGCCCGTTGTATCAGTGATCCTGATCATCCATGAAACCAGAAGTATCTCTGTTTTTCTTTTTGGTTTTTCGTACATATAACAAGACGATAACGATAAGTAAGAGAGTGGTCGCCTGCAAAACCCCGCTGCTGAAAAGGAAGAAGTTCTTTATCATGTCCCACATATAGTTTCACCTCTATTTCGTATTTCCTTTACATTGAGTTTCCCTTTCTGGAAACTTCAAAACATCAGGAACAACATCGGGACCGGGGCATATGCTGAAAGTGAAAATGAAGGATAAAGGAGATTCTTACACCATGACTGAGCGGAGAACATTAGCATGGCATGAAACGTTAGAACTGCATGAGTTAGTCGCTTTCCAGGCAAACGGACTTGTGAAATTAAAAAGAACAGAGCGGGACGTAAGCGATGCCAGATTAAAACAGCTTTACAGATTTTCCATCCATTCGCTGGAACAAAATCTGCGTGAACTGCTTCCTTTCTTCCCTGAAGCTCCCGCTTTTCGTGAGGATGAAACAGAAGAGCGCGCTGATTCCTCCTTTTACAGCGGCGGCCTGCTCATCCTGGCCAAAACATCTGTCCGCAATTACGCCGGAGCCATTACAGAGACGGCCACACCTCAATTAAGACACGTTTTCGTCAAGCACTTAAACACGGCCATCAAGTGGCATCAAATGGTCTTTGAGTATATGGAAGAACGCGGTCAATATCCGGCTTACAACCTGAGCGAATTGCTGAAGAATGACGTGCGCAACGCCAGAAAGGCCATCGCGATGAAATAAAAAAAAGCAGCAAGGAATTTAATCCTTTGCTGCTTCTTATTTTTGAGCGGACTGATCTTGAGGAGACGTTTTTTCCCGGTATGCCTCGAGAAACTCCCGGTTGGCATCTCCCCATTTCTTCATTTGCAAAACGATCGGTTCCAGCGACCTGCCGAATTCGGTAAGAGAATACTCCACCTTTGGAGGCACCTGCTGATATACCTCGCGATGCACGATGCCGTCCGCCTCAAGCTCGCGAAGCTGAAGCGTCAGCATACGCTGCGTAATGCTGGGGCAAATGCGCCGAAACTCATTAAACCGCTTTTTTCCGCCGATCATATGATAAAACAAAATACCCTTCCACTTTCCGCCGATAACGGAAAGCGTCAGTTCAACGGGACAACCTTCTTTATTCGGATATATGTTCATTTTTCATCCTCCATAGTACCTTTTTTGATACTATATGCTGATTAGCATCTGACTTACCCAGTATTTTACTCGCAACCCTCCCCAACTCTCAACAAAAATGCTTCTTTTTCACATCAATTTTTAAGGTTTTGAAGATTACACCCTCCTCAAGACGTGTTAAACTATAAAAAGATTGTTTACACTACAAAAAAGGACAAGGAGTTATTATGGAAAAAATTCTTATTTTCGGACATCAAAACCCAGACACAGATACCATTTGCTCTGCCATTGCCTACGCTGATCTAAAAAATAAACTCGGCTTCAATGCTGAGCCCGTCCGCCTTGGACAAGTCAACGGCGAAACACAATACGCGCTTGATTATTTCAAACAGGAAAGCCCGCGTTTGGTGGAAACAGCCGCAAACGAAGTAAACGGCGTCATCCTTGTTGACCACAATGAACGCCAGCAAAGCATCAAGGATATCGAAGACGTTCAGGTTCTTGAAGTTATCGACCACCACCGTATCGCCAACTTCGAAACAGCGGAACCTCTTTACTACCGTGCTGAGCCGGTCGGCTGTACGGCTACGATCTTAAACAAAATGTACAAAGAAAATAACGTGAAAATCGAGAAAGAAATTGCGGGCCTCATGCTGTCAGCAATCATTTCTGACTCTCTGTTATTTAAATCTCCGACTTGCACGGAGCAAGATATCGCAGCGGCAAAAGAGCTTGCTGAAATTGCCGGCGTAGATGCGGAAGAGTACGGCTTAAACATGCTGAAAGCGGGCGCCGACTTAAGCAAAAAAACTGTGGAAGAACTGATTTCTCTTGATGCGAAAGAGTTCACGCTCGGCAGCAAAAAAGTCGAAATCGCCCAAGTCAACACAGTTGATATTGAAGATGTTAAAAAGCGGCAGCCGGAATTAGAAGCGGCTCTTTCAAAAGTAATTGCTGAGAAGAACCTTGACCTGTTCCTTCTCGTGATTACGGATATTCTGGAAAACGATTCCCTTGCGCTTGCCATCGGTGATCAAGCGTCAAAAGTGGAAAAAGCATTCAACGTGACTTTAGAAAACAACACGGCTCTTTTAAAAGGCGTCGTATCCAGAAAGAAACAAGTCGTTCCTGTTTTAACAGACGCGATTGCAGAATAACCAACACACCCCGGAAACCCGCCGGGGTGTTTTTTTATTGCTCATTCATCAGACGGCCGTTTCGTAAGCGCTTTCTACGAAAATCATTTTGACGAAAACTAATATGTAATATATAATATATCACATGGAAGACGTTCATTTTCTAATTATTGTAAGTTAATGTCGCAACATCAGAATCGGGGGTGTCTATCCTGGAAAAACACGCTGCTCTTTCTTATTCACGAACAACAGGCATTTGGCTTGTGCTGACAGGAGCTATCTTATGGGGGGTCGCGGGAACGGTTGCCCAGTATCTGTTTCAGCACCGCCATTTTAATACAGAATGGCTGACTTCGGTGCGCCTTCTGGTGTCAGGGGCGCTTCTGCTCAGCATCGCGTACCGTAAAGAAAAAGGACGGATATGGGCTGTTTGGAAAGACAGACAGGACAGAATTCCCCTTCTTTTATTCGGGATTTTCGGAATGTTAGGCGTTCAATACACCTACTTCGCGGCAATTGAGTACGGCAACGCGGCCGCTGCTACCGTTCTTCAGTATTTAGGGCCAGCGATCATTACATGCTTTTTAGCGATTCGCGCAAAGAGAATTCCTTCAGCAAAAGAGCTTCTGGCCGTCTTATTGGCGGTTGCCGGCACATTCATTTTGGTCACGCACGGGAATGTCGGAAGCCTGTCCATATCCGGTCTGGCCGTCTTTTGGGGCATCAGTTCGGCGTTTGCACTGGCGTTTTACACCCTTCAGCCGCATCGTCTGCTGAAGAAATGGGGATCGGCCATTATTGTCGGATGGGGCATGCTGATCGGCGGGGCCGCCCTCAGCTTGATCCGCCCGCCCTGGACATTTGAAGGCGAGTGGTCCTTGCCGGCATACGCCGCGATTGTGTTTATCATCATTTTCGGAACGCTCATCGCTTTTTATTGCTACTTGGAAAGCCTGAAATATCTGAGTGCCTCTGAAACCAGCCTGCTCGCCTGTGCAGAGCCGCTGTCGGCAGCTTTTTTAGCTGTTATCTGGCTGCATGTTCCCTTCGGAATATCAGAATGGCTGGGTACTTTGCTGATTTTAGCCACCATCGCTTTATTATCTATCAAGAAAAAATAACCTCTCTTTTTTAGAGAGGTTTTTTCCTAGGCCCAGAGCACCCCTTAGTCTCAATTACCCATATATTAAAAGGTCTTTTTTCATTTTACTATCATCCAAAAGAGGAAAATAGACCAGTTGTCAATAGAATCAGAGTCTAATAGAATGATGTCGACAAGTAAATCATGCAGGATTGTTACTGATAAAGCAGGCAAGACCTAAAATGTGTTAAGGGCAAAGTGTATTCTTTGGCGTCACCCCTTACATATTTTAGGTCTTTTTTTCTGTAACAAACCTGCCATCCATGAATGCAGGAGGATCGAATCGGCAGATCGCAAAAAAAGGTACATACAAAAGGAGAAATGAACATGAACATCAAAAAATTTGCAAAACGAGCCACAGTTCTAACTTTTACGACTGCACTTCTGGCAGGAGGAGCGACTCAAGCCTTCGCGAAAGAAAATACCCAAAAACCTTACAAAGAAACGTACGGCGTCTCTCACATCACACGCCATGATATGCTGCAGATCCCTAAACAGCAGCAAAGTGAAAAATACCAAGTGCCTCAATTCGACCAATCAACAATTAAAAATATCGAGTCCGCAAAAGGACTGGATGTGTGGGACAGCTGGCCGCTCCAAAACGCTGACGGAACAGTAGCTGAATACAACGGCTATCACGTCGTGTTTGCTCTTGCCGGAAGCCCGAAAGACGCTGATGACACATCCATCTACATGTTTTATCAAAAAGTCGGCGACAACTCGATCGACAGCTGGAAAAACGCGGGCCGTGTCTTTAAAGACAGCGATAAGTTCGACGCCAACGATGAAATCCTGAAAGAACAGACACAAGAATGGTCCGGTTCTGCAACCTTTACATCTGACGGAAAAATCCGTTTATTCTACACTGACTTTTCCGGTACACATTACGGCAAACAAAGCCTGACAACGGCGCAGGTAAATGTGTCAAAATCTGATGACACGCTCAAGATCAACGGAGTGGAAGATCATAAAACGATTTTTGACGGTGACGGAAAAACATACCAAAACGTTCAGCAGTTTATCGATGAAGGGAACTATACATCCGGCGACAACCATACGCTGAGAGACCCTCACTACGTTGAAGACAAAGGCCATAAATACCTTGTATTCGAAGCCAACACGGGAACAGATAACGGATACCAAGGCGAAGAATCTTTATTTAACAAAGCATACTACGGCGGCAGCACAAACTTCTTCCGTAAAGAAAGTCAGAAGCTTCAGCAAAGTGCTAAAAAACGCGATGCTGAATTAGCGAACGGCGCCCTCGGTATCGTAGAATTAAACAATGACTACACATTGAAAAAAGTCATGAAGCCGCTGATCACTTCAAACACGGTAACTGATGAAATCGAGCGCGCGAATGTTTTCAAAATGAACGGCAAATGGTACCTGTTCACTGATTCACGCGGTTCAAAAATGACGATCGACGGTATTAACTCAAACGATATTTACATGCTTGGTTATGTATCAAACTCTTTAACAGGTCCTTACAAGCCGCTGAACAAAACTGGTCTTGTACTGCAAATGGGTCTTGATCCTAACGATGTGACGTTCACTTACTCTCACTTCGCAGTGCCGCAAGCCAAAGGCAACAATGTCGTGATCACAAGCTACATGACAAACAGAGGCTTCTTTGAGGATAAAAAGGCAACATTTGCGCCAAGCTTCTTATTGAACATCAAAAACAAGAAAACATCCGTTGTTAAAAACAGCATCCTTGAACAAGGACAGCTTACGGTTAACAACTAATAACAACAAAAAGAAAATGCCGATACTTCATTGGCATTTTCTTTTATTTCTAAACAAGATGGTGAATTCAATCATGGCACGAAAATGGCCCATTGTAATATTGATCTTTTTGGGTGCGTTCCTGTTTGTCGGCTTACTGCCGCACAAAAGCCACAATTCCTCTGACACATACACGGAGCATAAGAAAGATTACCGGGCGGCGTATCATTTTACGACCCCGGACAAATGGAAAAACGACCCTCAAAAGCCCATTTTTTTCGAGGGGAAATATCATTACTACTATCTTTATAATCGGGATTACCCAAACGGCAACGGCACAGAATGGCGGCACGCCGTATCAGAGGACTTGGTGCACTGGACGGACGAAAGCACGGCTATTCCGAAATACACCAACGAAAACGGCGATATATGGTCCGGTTCTGTCGTCATTGATAAACACAACACCGCGGGCTTCGGCAAAAACGCGCTGGTCGCCGTCACAACGCAGCCGACAGCCAAAACAAAAGCCCAGGAACAATATTTATGGTACAGCACGGATAAAGGAAAAACGTTTACTTCCTATAGTGATCAGCCCGTGATGAAAAACCCGGGAACTAAGGATTTCCGGGACCCGAAAGTGATCTGGGATGAACAGGATGACAAATGGGTGATGGCCATGGCCGAAGGCGAAAAAATCGGTTTTTATGAATCACCCGATTTAAAAAATTGGACATACACGGGCGGTTTTATCACTCAGCAGATCGGCCTCGTCGAATGCCCCGACCTTTATATGATGCGTGCAGATGACGGAACAGCCAAGTGGGTTCTAGGCGCAAGCGCAAACGGCAAACCCGCAGGCAAACCGAATACGTACGCGTATTGGACCGGAAACTTTGACGGGAAGGAATTTACCGCCGATCAAGAAGAACCGCAATGGCTCGATTACGGCTTTGACTGGTACGGCGGCGTCACATTTGAAGACGGTAATAGCGAAGATCCGCTGACAAAACGCTATGCGCTGGCATGGATGAACAATTGGGATTATCCGAATGAAACACCGACACTAAAAAACGGCTTTAACGGTACGGATTCTATCGTCCGTGAAATCCGCCTTCAGAAGCAGGACGGCGGCACATACAGCCTTGTGTCAGAGCCGGTTGTAGCATTGAACCAATTAACATCTTCAACTGACAGCATAGAACACAAACAGGTGAACGGTTCAGAGACACTGCCGATCAAAGGTGATATATATCAGCTTGATATGGACATCGCTTGGTCAGATATCAAAAATGCAGGCGTCAGACTCAGAGAATCAGCAGACCAAAGCCGGCATATTGATGTCGGTATTTCAGCAGAAGACGGCAATGCCTATGTGAACAGATCGTTTACAGACCAGCCTGATAAAACCGGCGCATACGCCGAAAGCAAAGCCCCATTTGACGGAGACAAAGGGCGCGTCCACCTGAAAATTCTCGTGGACAAAACAAGTATTGAAGTATTTGCAGACGACGGAAAAACCGTTCTGACAAATGAAGTGTTCCCAAAACACGAAGATCAGGGAATCACGCTCTTTTCTGAAGGCGGCTCCGCTGACTTTCAGCATATTGAGATGAAGCATCTCGGTTCGATTCATTCTTAGACGTCCCTCTTCATTTCTAACCGGCGCCCGGACTGTGGTAAAATGCAAATATGTATACTACGATTCATGAGGTGTTCCATTGGATAATCAAAACAAAGAACCTGTGCTGAAAAGAACCATCATGCGGGACGAAGTGTATCGCACACTCAGAAATTGGATCATAACGGGCAAGCTCAAACCGGAAACAAAGTTAAAGGACAAGGATTTGTCGGAAACATTGGGAATCAGCCGCACCCCGATACGGGAAGCCTTATTGCGGCTGGAAGATGACGGCTTGGTGATAACAAAAGCGAACAGATGGACGCTTGTCGCTCCGATTGAGTTAAAAGAAGCGGAAAACTTGTATTCCATCGTCTGGACGCTTGAAAAACTCGCATTGCAGCAAGCTCTCCCGCATGTGGACGATGCCGTGATTCAGGAATTGAAACAACTGAATGAAAATCTTCTTCAAACAATGAAAGAGGGCGATAAACCGGCCATCCTGGAAGCGGACAATGCATTTCACCATCGCATCATTCTGCTTGCGGACAACGCCGAACTTCACAAATTGCTTGTAAGCCTGAAAGTCAAAATTCAGAGAATGGAAATCCGCTATTTCAGTGAAAACGGCGCTTTAAACAGATCATATAATGAACACTCTGATATCATTCACGCATTAGAACAGCAAGATGCCGCCGCTGCTTTTACAGCGCTTGAAGCGAATTGGAAAAACAGTTTAGAACGGCTGCAGAACATGGCATAGCAAACGAAAAAGCCAAATCACTCATATGATTTGGCTTTTTTACTGATATCACAAGACAGCCGCGTTGGCTGTCTTATTTACTTTTTGTTTATATATAAATACATACCGTAATCCGTCGGCACAGAAGCATACCCCATCTGTCTGAGCATGGCTGTTATATTCCCGCGATGATACGTTCCGTGGTTCACAACATGGAGGATCATATCGGCCGCTGCGGTTTTCATGATGTCACCTGACGGATGCTCTATTTCAAGGGGGCGGCTGATATTTTCTTCCTTTTGCAAAAATAATTGATACCGGTCTGATAATTCCGAGAACATATCTTCCAGCTCTTCTATCTCTTTAGACAAGATGTCCTCTTTTTGCTGTTCAGCTGATTTCAGCGTATCCTCCAGACGCTCTCCGGAGAACACATCAAACCACCCCTTATCCGACAGATACACATGAGTCAATACACCGGCTATCGACGGAAAGACACTTTGAATCTCCTTACGGTACACATCCCCCGGAAGCTCTTTAAGCCGGGTGAATATTTGCTGATTTGCCCAAAGATGATAATCATACAATTGCAGTGCCAGATGTTCCACATAACCCTCTCCTCTCTCGATATAGAACGTATGTTCCTAATTATACTACACTACATGCGGCTTTGTACCATCTTCTTCATTCGCAGCTGAGAAAATCCGATAAAAGCCGAAATTAATAAGAGAAGGCCTGCGCCAATATAAATAAACCGCACGCCGAATACATCCGAGATGACCCCCGTTCCAATAATGGAAAACATAAAAATGAACTGAACTAAAGCTGATCTCGCCGCTAATATATTGACCCGTGTCTTTTCGGTCGTGATGTTTTGCAGTAATGTTTCCTGCGTGAGATCTCGTAATACACAAGCCGGCCCCATACACAGCACCAGAAAAAGGGCCGTAACGGCGCTTGTGATCAACCCATAAATAAACGTGAACATTCCATATGCCAAGGCTCCCGTCAGCATAAGCGGAATGAGATGATGCTGAAACTTACCGGATAACTTATAGATGATCAGTCCGCCGATCATCGTCCCCGCATAATAGACTCCGTTGACATACCCCCACCAAGCCTCTCCTTTATGAAGGACCTCATGCACATAAGTCAAGGACACAGACCCGATCCATATCATGCCTGCCCACGATTCGATCACATCCATCACAATGAGAACCCTGAGCTGTTTTTGCTGAAATAAATACACCCAGCCGCTTGCCGCATCTGCAAAAAAGGAACGTTCCCTGACTGCTGCCGGCGCACACATGCGTACTTGAAGAAACAGAATGATGCCCAAAACCGAAGAAACCAATAACATGACAGTGATGATCATTGTATCGCTCTCTCCCAAGAACGCTATGATGACGCCGCCGAGAGACCACCCCGCAAACTGAACGGTCTGATCCGCCGCAGATAATAAACCGTTCGCTTTCGCCCTTCGATCAGGAGGAATGATTTCCCCAATCAGCGCGCTTTTTATCGGAGCAAACCATCCGTTGCAAAAAGAAATGCCTCCGATCAGACAAAATAGCAGAAAAAAGAATGCGGATGAACCGGTTTGGATGACAAAAAACAAACAGACTAACAGTGTGATCTGTATCAATTGAGAACCGATTAACAAAGAACGAAGCGTGAACCGGCCGGTGACCAGCGGCAAAACGGCGCTGCCCAATACACGACATACAATGCTGACGAACGTCATAAGAGAGGCCATCGCCGTCGAACCGGTTTTTGTAAACAAAAACAAGATGACAGCCATCGTATATAGTGAGAACCCCAAGTTGATAGCGGTCTGGCTGTATAAAATAGCATAATACGCCCTCTTCATATTCATCCTCTGCAACCTCACTCCCCAAAGCCGAAGCGTGCAGGCATCGGCTTATTTTTTCGTTTACTTTCTCTCCTTAGTGGGAGGCTTTCGTATGTCAGGCTCTCACCTTTAATTTGATCTTCCTGCCTTCCGAAAAAGTAATCATGCTTAGGACAATGAAACAGCCTATCCACTGTATCCATGTTAAGCGCTCTCCCAAGAAAAAAGCGCCAAAGATGATTGTGATGATCGGGCCCATCATTGAAATCAAAGACCCTCTTACTGCCCCAATCCGTTTGATACCTTCCAGCATAAATAAAAAAGGAACGACTGTTGTAAATACAGCAATGATTAAAAAAAGGAAATATACGGGTGGCTGAAACGACCATAGCTCTGTCTGATAGCCAAAACCCTTTCTTGCGATTAAAAAAAGCACCATAGCAATGCTTGCTAAGGACATCCCATATGCATTCATACGGATACTCCCTACTTTGCGAACAAGCTGACCGGATAAGACCAAATAAAGTCCGTAAACCGCGGACGACAGAAGAACGAGAAAAGCGCCAAATATATTAGCACTCAATTCGTGCAGATTCCAGCCGCCAATGGAAAAAAAGATTCCTATGCTGACCACAACGACTGAAATGATGTCTGAAGCGGTGATTTTCTCCATTTTTCCAAAAAAAGAGATAATCATGACAAAAATCGGATAACTCATAACGAGCATCCTTTCTACAATAGCTGAAACATAATGCAGCCCGATAAAGTCCAACAGCGGTGATAGAAAAAAAACGAGCAGACCCGTGATCCCTGCTCTGACTATATCAGCCTTTGCCGGTTTTTCAGATAATTTTGCACGATACATAAGAAAAATGATGCAAAAAAGAGGGGTTGCAATCATTTGTCTGAAAAATAGCGTTGACTCCGGGGTGGCTCCGAATGTGTAAGCCCACTTAATAAAGATCGACTTTGAGGCAAAACACAGCGTACCAACAATCATAAACAACATTCCGGCGAGAAACGGATGGTTTAGTTTTGGCGGAGTATTCACTTCGATTTTGCTCATAGATTTACACCTTTCCTTAGTATGAAAGAAATGAAACACCCTGGCTCATAGCGCAAGGTGCTCAAGGTTATTCTTTTTATCATACATTTAATTTAATATTATTTATTTCGATTCTGTAAGCAGTTTCCCTTTTTGTTTTATATACCATAATGCATTTCTATCAATAATTTTAGAAATACTGGAGTCTGAAGCGGAAACAGCATTTTTTAACAATTCATCAATAACGCCAAATGAAAAATACTTTCCTTTCTCATTTTCAAAGTTTTTTTGTAAATAATAGGTTCCTGAAACAGTGTAACCGCCTATTTTGACTTTCTTGCACTTTGCAAAAAAATCATCAATATTAAAAAGAATGTCTACAACTTTCTCTCTCATAGAAGGATGACTACTTAGTGCTTTTTTTACTTTTTCAGCGGTTAGAAAATCTATGATTTCATATTTATCTTTCAAAAACAAAGATGTAAATGTGATTAAATGGAAATTCTCGATAGGTTTTATAATAACTGTATTTGTCCCTTCGTAAATATCAATAAGCGTATGTAAGTTCATCTCTGTGATGTTTCCGACTAAAATTTTTTGACCCGTGTCCAAGCGTGCTGGTGTATTTTCTAAATACATATAAGCATTTTTGGTTTCTGTATTTTGTGAAAACGAGGTGATTGTGGTGTCTGCACCAACTTTCTCTAATACTCTTTTTGTTACTTCGACCTCACCTTCAATTCTTCCCAAAGTTAAAATAGAGTCAGTTCCTGCTTGACTGAAACTCATAGTAATATTAGAAATTAATTCAATGGTCTGCAGGTAATCTAATTGACCGGAACTGTGTTTAATCCCCCATGTTCCGTCCTCATTTAATCCAATACTGAATGGATCCACTGTGATATGGAGAGTCCCCTTAGGATAACGTGCTCGTATTGTCTTAAACGCATCAACATGGTCCTTTAAGACATCATATATATCCCAGCAGTTATCAGAGGGCTTTCCGACAAGACGGAGAGTTATCGAATAAATCCCATGAGATCTTACCTCTTTTATAAATTCAATTGAATTTTCAACAGAACGATAAGGATAATCATCCATATTTTTCATTTCCCTGGTGGTGTCGCCCTGTAAATAAACATCAACATCAATCGGTTGTGATAATTTATCCGCACTTACCTCAACCTCAAAATCTTGAGTCAATCTTCTCGATGTTCTCCTTTGATCCCATTTACCAAATTCCGAGTGTTCAAATAATTCTATCATGGTTAAAGCACCCTCTCTACGTATTTGATAAAACAAATTATAGAATTATTCGAAAAAATAATAACCGATGAATGGTATGAATTTTATTAGTGCAAGTCCTTTTTGGGTATAAGGTATTCCCTAAGAGCATTTAGTCAGTGGCATTATTGTTTTCAGGCAAATCAGCAAATACTCATGCTGCTTAAAGAGCTTCCGGGCTTCAATGAAATAAAGAAATCAGCGTCATAGCAAAATACGCATCAGCTGGCCAAAATGCCAGCGCGTGATGGGCATCGCCTGGATAAAAGGGGCAGATTTTTATCTCCTGCTGCTGAAACGTTCAAACAGCATGTGATTGAACATTTCGGCTGAACAATGCCGTCTTGACGAAAAAAAGCCGATGCGTGCAAGCATCGGCTTTCAAACTAAACTAAACATCATTAAATATCAAACGACTAAGAACAAGGGATACAAAAGCCGCGGCGGCCGAAACTGTTTTTCAAAACAGAATAAAAAAAGAGGGCTCCCATTCCGGAAGCCCTCACTCCGTTCTGCCTACGCCAATAAAAGAAAAATAAGCGCTAAAACAGCCGGAAGTCCTTGTTTTACGATAATTGATTTGTTTGAAGTAAAGCCTCCGAAAATGGCCGCGATGACCACGCAGATGACGAAAAACATTTGAATCATATGGCCAATCGGATCAGCTCCGAGGATCAGCCCCCAAATGAGGCCGGCAGCCAGAAATCCATTATACAGACCCTGGTTTGCAAACATGACCGCTACATTCCGATCACCTTCTAAATGCTTCGGCAATTTGAAGGACCGCTTGGCTGCCTTCGAATTAATAAAAAACATTTCAAGTATCATGATAACTATATGTTCTAAAGCTACAATTCCGACGAAAACAGCTGCTATCATGTCCACTGTCCCTCTCCTCTCAGCTTCACTTCAAATTTATTTCCATTGTGCGATTGTTTCGATAGGAAGACGGTAGGACGCATATCCTTCGTCTGCCGCTTTTCCGATTGATAACAGCATGACCGGTACATAACGCTCTTTATCCATTCCGAAAACCTCGGCAATCTTTTCTTTATCGTAGCCGCCGATCGGGTTTGTGTCATAGCCGTGCGCGCGTGCCGTAAGCATCAGCTGCATGGAAACGAGTCCTCCGTCAATCAGAATCGTTTCACGGTTCACTTGCTCCGGAAGTTTTTCAAAATGCGCCGTCAACGCAGCGATTTGTCTGTCTTTTACTTCCTGCGGCATGTAGCCCAGTTCGACCGCTTTTGAATAAATTTCTTCTAAATAGTCATCACTGTTCATATCTGCGAAAACCGCGATCACCGCAGATGATGTGCTGACTTGTGTTTGGTTAAAGCTGGCAAGCGGCGCGAGTTTTTCTTTTCCTTCAGGGCTGTCAATGACGAGAAAACGCCACGGCTGCGCGTTGACTGAAGACGGCGCTGTCGTTGCTTCTTCCAGGATTTGAGTCATTTCTTCTTTGCTGATTTTAACAGCCGGATCGTAATTCCGAATGGAACGGCGGCCTTTCATAATGTCCATAAAGTCGTTTGTTTTCAGTTCTGTTTTCATGTGTAAAACACTCCTATGCTTTCATATTTTCTATATTATTCTGCATCTGTGACAATACGTTTTTTAACATACTGCGTTCTTCTTCGCTGACACCGGCAAGCATTTCCTTTATGAAACGCTCCTTCTCCTTTTTGGAAGCCTCAATTCTCTCCCGCCCCTGTTCAGTAAGCCGGACAAGTATAATTCGGTTGTCCTCGGGCTTCCGCCTTCTTGTGACCATTTCTTTGGCTTCAAGCTGTTTCAAGTGTCTTGTCACGGCTGCGCCATCAATATTCACCTTTTTCTGAAGATCGCTTTGGCTGATCTCATCGACGTAAAAAAGCACGGCGAGAAGCTCAAGGCGGGATTGGCTGATTCCGGTGCACGCTTCAAACTTCGTGCCGATCACTTTATGCAGTGATTGGAGCTGATATAAAATCTCGCCTTCCTCTGAACAACATGCTGTCAAAACCCATCCCCACTTTCTTTTGCGCAATTAATTGACTAGTCAACGTTTGATATATCAACAATATACAGCCTTCATTCTAATTTTGCAAGTTTTTTCTCCTTTTTTAAAAAAAGCTGCCGATTAACGGCAGCTCGCTTCTTAATGATTATGGACTTTTCTGAAATTACTGCCTTTTACTTCTGCGACATCATATACCGTCACAAAGGCTTGTTTATCAATGTCATTAATAATTTCTTTCAGTTTGGTTTCTTCCAAACGGTTGATGACACATGTGATTTCTTGGAATTTTTCATGAGAAAAACCGCCGTATGCTTCTTTATAAGTAGCGCTCCGGCCCAATTCTTCACGAATGGTCTCTACCATTAATGCAGGCTCATTGGTGATAATCTGAAATGTTTTAGAACCGCTTAAGCCTTCCTCAACCACATGAATCACCTTAGATGCAATGTAGTAAGCAATGACGGAAAGCAATCCGCCTTGCAGCCCGAATACAAAAGAAACAAAAATAAACACAAACATGTTTAAAAATAAAATGAGGTCGCTCGTGCCAAACGGCAATTTCCGTGACAGAAGCACAGCCAGCATATCAATTCCATCTAATGCGCCGCCGTTGCGCAATGCCAATCCCATTCCAAAGCCGAGAATAATCCCGCCGACAACGGTGATTAACAGGGTGTCTCCCTCGATGATAGCCGGTGTGTGGTGGAAAAAACTCGTGCCCGCGGCAAGTGAGACAATACCGATAATGGATAGAAACGCAAAACCTTTCCCGATTTGCTTATATCCCAACCAGACAAACGGTATATTGATCACCGCAATTAAGATCCCAAGAGGCAAATGAAACAGCTGTGAACCGACAATGCTGAGTCCGGTTACACCGCCGTCAGATACACTATTCGGAATCAATACGGTTTCCAGTCCATACGCGGCAATAATTCCGCCGATGATGACCATGATGGCCCGTACGATTGATTTCACTCTGAATTTCTTACGTCTTTGTTTTTCGATTGTACTCATATCATTCCCCGCTTCAATTATTTTTTCTTATTTAAATATACCATAATTGATACTTTTCGTTAAAAATAAGCCTATCGGCTATGTTGAAGCAGGAACCGAGGACGGAGATTTCACAGATAACGTATCCATTTATGACTTTAATCATTCACCAAAAGGAATTAATAACCATCAATAATCTCTTTTATTCCCCTTCTTCACATATTCCCAATCATGTTCTATATTTTTTCTCACCCGCTGAAGAAGGCTGAAAATGGTTTCTTTTTCCTCAGACGTAAAGCCGGACAGGGCTACTTCCGCAGAGTGCTCTCCTTCTCTTTGTAATAACGGATAAACCTTTCTCCCTTTTTCGGTCGGGAACAGTTTTTTTATTTTTTTATTTTGATCATCAGGACGCTTTTCAATAAACCCTTGTATTTCCAGTTTTTTGATTGCTCTCGCCGCTGTTGTTCGGTCAACTTTAATCATTTCCGCCACTTTTTCCTGTATCACTCCCGGATTTTCACAAATACGCACAAGGTAGAGATACTGCCCTTTTGTTAAGTCTAATTCCTTAAATTCAATATTGCTGATGGAATCCAGTGCCCGTGCGATCATGCCGATTTCCCGCAAAATATCAGTCATATCTTTTCAAACCCTTCGTATTTTTGATTTGCAATATAATTGTTTTATCGTTACTTCTATAAGACCACAAGCAAGCCGTGCAGTCCAGACTAATATGTGAAAAGGATTGATTGATCATGAGGATAAAAAGAATAACAACGGAAATTGATTTGCAAGCAGCGCTTGAGATTAGAAAAGCAGTATTCATTGAGGAACAGCAAGTACCTGAATCCGATGAATTTGATCAGTTCGATACGCTTGGGGAACAGTGCGGGCATGTCTTGGTTTATCATGAAAGTCAGCCTGCCGGCACAGGACGCGTCCGCATTGTAAACCATACAGGCAAGCTCGAACGAATCTGCATCCTGAAGCCTTACCGCAAATACGGGTTGGGCAAAGTAATCATAAGCGAATTAGAAAACATGGTAAAAGAAAAAGGCATCACCCAATGTAAACTGCATGGACAAACACATGCGGAAGGCTTTTATCACAAACTGGGCTATCAGACAGATTCACCGGAATTTATGGAAGACGGCATCCCGCATGTCTTGATGACAAAAGAGCTGTGAGCTGTCACTAATGAGCTGCCAAACGGCTGTATGAATTATTTACCGAAAGCCTTGTATAAAGGCTTTTTTTCATATTCTGAAACTCACAACTAAAAGGTATGTGTGCGCAGCCGGTGCTTGTCACAAATGGCCGCCACAAAAAAATCAAAGCTGGAATAAAACCACCAATTTATAATGTTTTCATTTCTTAAATAGTCCGATCAAAAGCTTTTAATCTATTAAAAATTAACAGTTAAAGAGATTGTGGAAAAAGCTGATTCTCTCTGATATGGACTCCTGACGCGTTACATTCTTTCTATCTTCACATATCTTTAATACTAAGTACGTTATAAATAGATTCCAGGAGGAGATATGAAGTGGAAGAAACGAGTATGGAGCCATCACGGCTCTGCAAAGAATTTGCTAGAATTCTCAATTCAACGCCCAGTGTCGTAAATGGCGTATGTACGGCGACAAGATTTCGAAGCAACATTCATCCGGTGGTACTCGGGAGGAGAGCCGAGGCATTTCCTTTTATTCCTCAGGCCTTTTCATTTGAAAGCATGGATCGGGAAGGCAGAGCTTTATGTTTAGGTGAGACTGTTTTACTGCAAGAAGAAGTGAACCCGTTAATGAGTGAGCTGCGCAAATTCGGTATCATCGTAACGGCCGTTCATAACCATTGGCTGTTTGATAAACCGCGTCTGATGTTTATGCATTTTGAATCAATTGATAAACCTCTCAATTTTGCAAGAAAAGTGAGAGAGGCTCTGAGAGTTCTAACTACTAAAACTGTGCGTGCGGTACCAAAAACTGACGGGGAAATGATTGAACGGCATGGTCTTTGTGACGAATTCAACGATATTCTAGGCGGAACCATGCATACGTTTGAAAATGGAATTTGTACAGTAATGAGATCACGAACAAATATAAAACCGGTTGTACTGGGACGGCCCGGAAGATCATTTTTGCTCATTCCGCAAATGTTTTCATTTGAATCAATGACAAAAGACGGCCGTGCTCTTTGCAGCGGAGAAACTGTAATTCTGCAAAAAGAAATCAATCCATTTATCAGCGTCCTTCGGAAACATGATCTGATTGTAACATCACTTCACAATCACTGGCTGTTTGACAAACCGAGACTGATGTATATTCATTTCGAAGCGATTGATAAACCTGTCAACTTCGCCTTAAAAGTGAGAGATGCTTTAAAAGTGCTTACTGATAAAGAGGTCAAAGCTTAGCATGTTTTGAAGTATCAAAAAGCGATTAATATAATCGCTTTTACATATGATCAACCGAAAAACAAAAAAGAGGTCAGACATTTTAATGTTAAAAAACAGCCTTATAGGCTGTCGTTTTGCGTATATTCTATTGATGAGTTTATACTACTTCACCCCGCATTCCATACAAGCTCTTTATTTCTCAATGGCTTTCTACATGTCGTTGTGCAAACACCTTCTTAGCCACTGAAAGAGCATTAAGTACACGCGGGAAGCCTGTATAAGGAACCAATTGGGTGATACTCTCTACAATCTCAGTCGGTGTTAATCCGGATGTAAGCCCTGTATTGATATGAAGTTCAAGCTGCGGCTCGGTTCCTTGCGTTACAAGGGATGAAATGGTAACAAGCGCACGTTGTTGATTGGTTAATCCCGGCCGTGAATATATATCTCCGTAAGCAAATTCTATAATGTACTTACTTACATCTGGAGCGATATCTTTCAAGTCTTCAGAAATCTTTAAATGCGTAGAGATTTTATCATCGCTTGTTAAAGTGTACTCCATTAATTTGTCTAAACCTTGCTGGTAACGGCTCTGATCCATTTGAATTTCCTCCTGAAAGGTACTTATTTTCTGACATAAGATAATATATCGCAGCCCTCTCTAACCGTAAAATACATAAAAACTATAAAAACCATTCATTTTTTTCATGAGTGATCTTGGTTCACGTAATTACTCTTACAAAAAGATGAAATATACCGGATAAATTCGCGTACTGCGTGTGAAACGTATTTACCTTTTTTTAAAATAATCGCCACTTTCCAAGGAATTGATGGATTGACAATGGAAATTGCCTTAACTAAACTTTGATCAGTCTTTTTCACTATAGACTGAGGGAAAATGGAGATACCTAGCTCTTCTCCAATCATTTCGCTGATAAAATCCCATTGAGAACTTTCATAAACAATATTTGGACGAAAACCGGCTCTAATACACTCTTGAATAATCCGATCGTGAAGAGAAAAGTCTTCACTAAACAGGATGAAAGGTTCATTTTTCAAGTCTTGCATTTCCACAATCTCTTTATGAACAAGCGGGTGAGCGGAATGAACGAAGAGCATCAGTTCTTCATTAAGCAATGGAATGATATCAAACTGCTCTTTGTCCACTGGTTCAATAACCACGCCAAGATCCAGTACTCCATCTTCAACCTCCTGTTTCACCTTGTTTCCCCCATGTTCTATCAGCTTGATGTTCACATCAGGATACAATTGTTTAAATCCTTTAATGATTTTAGGAAAAAACAAGACACCGATAAGCGGCGGTATTCCAATTTTCACTTTTCCTTTTTTTAAATGTAAAAGATCGTATAAGTTCGTCGACAAGTCATCTATTGACTTCATAATCATTTGGCCTTGTTCAAATACAATTTCGCCTGCATCTGTCAATGCGATCTGTCTAGCGGATCGATCAATGAGCTCAACCTTTAATTCCTCTTCCAAACTTTTAACCATCTTACTTAAGGCAGGCTGTGACAAATGCAGATTTTCTGATGCCTTAGTAAAACTGTTGGATTTAGCAACTTCAAGAAAGTAAGTGATTTGGCGTATATCCATCGTATGATCTCCATTCCATAAGTTTAACGAATACATTATATTCTTTTTATTCATTTTACTTATACAATTGCCGGGTGTAAACTTTTAGGAGACCAAAATGTTTCCTGGAGGGGTTACTATGAGTAAATTATTAGAAAGTAAAGTTGCTCTTGTTACAGGCGCGGCTAGCGGAATTGGGTTAGAAATTGCACGTGAATTCGCTATAGAAGGCGCAAAAGTGGTAATTTCCGATTTGAACGAAAAAGCCGTGCATCATGCAGCTGAGGAACTTAAGGGACAAGGATATGAAGTCCTCTCTGCGGTTTGTGATGTAACAAACGAAGAACAAGTTGAAAAAAGTTTCTCTAAGACACTTGAAACCTTTGGACGATTGGATATTCTGGTAAACAATGCGGGGATTCAGCATGTGTCGGATATAGAAAACTTCCCGACTGATAAATTTGAATTTATGCTGAAATTAATGCTTACTGCTCCTTTTAGTGCGACAAAAAGAGTATTCCCTTTGATGAAAAAACAAAAATTTGGCCGTATCATCAATATGGCTTCCATAAATGGTTTAATTGGTTTTGCAGGGAAAGCAGCTTATTGCAGCGCTAAACACGGTTTGATCGGTTTAACTAAAGTATCAGCATTAGAAGGAGCGGAATACGGAATTACTGTGAACGCCTTGTGTCCGGGATATATCGACACTCCATTGGTGCAAAACCAGTTAAAAGATATTGCAGAGACTAGAGGCATTTCTAAAGAAAAGGTGTTTGAAGAAGTCATTTACCCCTTGGTTCCTCAAAAACGTTTGTTAGCCGTGCAAGAAATCGCTGATTACGCAGTATTCCTCGCCAGTGACAAAGCTAAAGGAGTTACAGGGCAGGCAGTCGTAATGGACGGCGGTTATACAGCCCAATAATCTAAATTTCATCTGCAGGAGTCATAGCGCTTTGGATTAAATGATTTACTCTTCAAGAACCAAGCCGCTGTTCTTCTAGGAGAGACATAGCCATACAGATTGAAGTTTGAATAAAACAAGGAGGGCAAAGATTAACCTTTTTTTAACATTTTGCATCTTAACTTAAGAAAAGCCGCTTTGTTGGCGGCTTTTTTATCCTGAATCCTAAAATGTGAGAATGTTAAAAAGCAGCGGAATAGTTGTTGTCTTGCAGAATGCGAAGAAGTTGTTGGGGTTCTTTTACAAAGTATGTCGGTGAAGCTGCAGATAAGTGTGTAAGATTCCCCTCTCCCCATAATGTGCCCGCACTTTTCATCTCAGCAGCATGAGCTGCCTCAATATCTGTCATTTGATCTCCAATATATAAACAATCGCTTACATCTGCATTTAAGTGATTTATCGCTGTTAGTAATGGCTTAGGACTCGGTTTGTACTCATCACAATCTTCAGCCGTGAGAACGACTTTAAAAAACCCATCTAATTTATTATTGATTAACTCGCCATAAGCAAATTTTTTCAATTGTGAGGTCACAATCCCCAAACCATATCCTCTTTCACTTAAACTTTCCAGCAAAGAGATAACACCCGGATACGGTCTGATTTGATGGATTTTATTTTCGAAATACTGCAATATCGAGGAACGTATTTGCTCTGCCTCGTTTGGAAATCTTCTCAAAAAAACCGCAATAGGCTTACCGACAAGAGACTCTCTCTCTTCATTCGTTAATTTTCTCTTTAATACTGTTTCAATTCCATGATTATAAGCCTCTTTTGCCAACCATTCACTATTTACCAAGGTTCCATCTAAATCGAATAAAATTGTATGCATTTTTATTTTCTCTGACTTTCAAATTTATTAAGATAACTCTCTAAAGCATTTTTAGTAGTTAACGTTAAGGGAGCAGGTAAATTTTGAAGAGAAAACCAGCCAACATCAATTATTGCATTTAACTCGCAGTTTCTTACAGTCCCAGTTTGAATACTGCATTGATACGTCGGACATACCCAATGAGTCTCCTCATCATGTAAAATATGGTTTGTGACACAAAGTAAAGAATCAACCTGAATAGTGACCCCTACTTCCTCTTTAATTTCACGGATAACTGTATCTTCTGCCTTTTCCATCCACTCAACTTTACCGCCGGGTATACTCCAATGATTAGCTTCAGGGTCCTTCTTTCGTAAAACTAATAGTAATTCCTGTTCCTCATTCAGAATAAATGCTCCGACTCCCACTCTTGGGTGCTCTGTTTTTTCCACTGTTAGTCCTCCTTTTAGACAGTAGATGTCAGCTCCTTATCGCAAGGTTTTTTACCATTAAGAATATCTCTTGCAATAACGATTCCAGTAGTCGCTGCTTGAATAATTCCGCGTGCCCATCCAATGGCATCTCCGGCAACATAGAATCCAGGTACATTGGTACGAAGACCCTCTTCTGCTTGAACACGATCCCAGCATAGTTCCCATACCGGAGCGTGCAGTAAGGTATCACCATTAATTAGGTCTTCAGATAATAAAGACAAATGATTTAAAAATTCCTCCACTGCTTCTGTTACATATTGAGGAAGAACCCAATGCAGATTTGTTGGCGCTGCATCCGGCAGAGTAGATTTAATGCTATTCTGCTTCAATTTTTCTTCAATTGTTGGTATTCTGGCAACGAAATCTTCATAACGCTGGACAATCGTTCCCCCATGACCGGAGGCTTGATTAACTGCTTGTATGATACCCAGCTGCATAGCGATAGGATCAATATGATCAGGAAATTTTCTTCGAATCAATACACCAAAATTTGCGTTTGGAGATTTTTTGTCTCTATATGAAAAGCCGCTAATGGTCGCAATCTTCTCGTTTGGAAGATAAGTATCATAATAACAGTTTACCAAAAATCCTCCATTACACATACAAAAGGTTCTTGCTTCTACATCTTCACTTATTTTTTGTTTAATTTTAGCATCCAGGTGCGTTTCTGATAATGCGATAATACCTTCCCTCTTTGTCTCCACTCTTATACCCAGCTCAATTTCATTAAATCCGTAATTAACACCAAGCTTATTCATCACATTCCTTAAAAAGGTCCCTGAGTCCTTCCCGGTAGCCATAATTACCTTGTCTGAAGAGATATGAAATGTCCCTTTTCTCTTATTTTCTAAAGTTAAAGTAAATATATTATGGAATTTCTCAATATTAACCATCTTGTGGTTTGTTAAAAGATGTAGACCCATGGTCAGCAGCTGCTCTTCCAGTTGAATACAATATTCGATAATACCTTCTGTTCCAATATGATAGACATCATAGCCTTTCCAATTTAAATTTTGAGTTGCAGCATTTTTTTGCATTCCAGAGCTTTGGATTTTATCGGCCTTTGTCTCTTTGATGTTTTGTGCACTCATCCCTGACAGAAAAGATTCTAATACATAATTGTTGATTTCAATTACTTTCTCTTCACTGCCTAATAGCTCAACCAGGCCGCTTCCAGCAGGATAAGAAGATAATTTACCGTCTGAATACATTCCCGCTCCCCCGACTCCCTCTACTACATGACACGTAGGACATTTCGTGCAGTTACCTTTTTGAATGAGAGGACAATGTCTTTTTTTGATAGAAGGTCCGCTATCAATCAAAACAACTTTTTGATTTGAATTCTCCAGAATTTCTTTCGCCAAAAACAAACCAGCCGGTCCTGCACCTATAATAGCCACATCAAAATGTTCGTTGCACATGAAAATTCCTCCCGATTGTATGTTTAGAATTTACAAACCATATAATACCAAAAACGATTATTAAATTCTATATTTTTACATAAGAGGATTATATTCGACTTAAAATCGACATATTTTCTTCTTTTTGGAGAATAAAGATGCCTTATTTACAAGCACTTAAGTCAGGATTTAAACGAACTGAATTACTTTATATGTAAATTACTAAGTGATGCCGCTAAGTTTTATACCGCGTTCCGGCTGCTTTTAAATTTGAATCATTTTATTAAGATAGTAATCATTATATATTTATCTGCTTGCCAATTCCTTAATCATCAAACCCAATTCATAAATTCCCTTTTGAAGGTCTTCAAGAGATGCATAAGCATATGATAAGCGAATATAGTTCCCTTTTTCTTGAGCATAGATACTGCTGAGATTGAGAAGTATCCCTTTTGTCAAAGCTTTTGTATAAAGTAATTTCATAGATAGTGAAGGCAATATTTTTACCCAGACAAAGAATCCTCCCTTCGGCATATTCCATGTAGCGACATTTTTCAAATTGGTTTCTAAGAGACTCATGACCAATTGCCTTCTCACCTTTAATTGACTTCTCACCTGTTCTAGATGTTGCTGGTATTCACCGGATGTAAACCACTCTGCCGCTACTCTCTGGGATAACGAACTGGAGCCGTAATCTGTTTGCATTTTTATGTCGGATAAACGTTCAATCACTGGTTCCGGACCGACGATCCATCCAATCCTCAAACCCGGACTTAATGTTTTCGATAAACTGCCTATGTAAAGCACATGCCCATTTTTATCAATTGTTTTAATAGGATCTGGAGGAATCTCATCTATCCATAACTCACGATAAATGTCATCTTCAATAATGGGAAGCTGTGCATTCTCACTTGCCGCAAGGATTTCTTCTCGTCGCCGTTCTGACATTAAAATGCCTGTCGGGTTATGAAAACAGGGATTTGTATATAAGATAGCCCTCCCCCGCTCCCCCCTTGCCATGTGGATATGTTCAGGCAAAAGTCCATCATTATCCATAGGAACTCCAGTCAGCTTCATCCCGGCTGACTGAAATACATGCAGCGAATAAAGATAAGACGGCTGATCGAGAAATACGGTCGATCCCCTTTGCAAAAGCCCCATTGATATCAGCTGTAAGGCTTGCAGTGCGCCCGAAACAATAAGAATGGAAGAAGGAGAAGCTTGAATGCCGATTGTTCTTAAATAGCCGCTTAATGCCTCTCTCAAAGGCAAATATCCTTTTGGTTCCTCATATCCGAATGCCTCTATGTTTTGAGATACCTTTCCCATCATCTCTTTCATAGCAGCTAAAGGAAAAATCTCCTTTGAAAGTTCTCCTTTACTGAGCTGTATAAGATCGGAGTTTGATTCTGATTTATTGATCTCTTGAACGATTTTTTGGCTTGGCTGCTGGATTCCGGAGGTTACATACTGATCCCAATCAGGGGCGGAATTCTTAGCCAAAAGTGTCCATGTATTGTTCGTAACAACTGTCCCTTTGCCCATTCTGCCTTCGATTAATCCATCCGCCATCAGTTCCTCTAAAGCTGTAATGACTGTGCTCCTGTTCACCTCAAAGTGTTTGGCAAGCGTGCGCTGGCTTGGAATCTTACTTCCAATCGGCCATTCTCCATTTCCTATTTTCTCTTTTATAAATTGAATGATTTGTATGTACTTAGGAAGCTTTCTCATCTTTTTTTCTTCTGGAGCGCTCATAAAAAGTATCCTCCTTAAAGTGGTTGGGTCAAAATCTATTTAACTGGTTGAAGTCATATCATCAAATCTTTATTAATATAGAAACACATTAAATAACTGGTTGGTTTTTGTAAAGAGGAGTGAGAAAGATGCGAAAGAAAACAGTTCGAATCGGCATTTCTTACAGCCTGATGATTGGATTGTGGGCATCAGCTTTCCCGGGAATTCGCGCGGGTTTGGAGAGTTACACGCCGGAACACCTCGCTTTGTTTCGCTTGTTGATTGGGTCAATGGCACTGCTGGTTTTTGCTGTTTTGACTCATATGCGTTTACCTGACATGAAGGATATCCCTGCTATTTTATCTTTAGGATTTTTAGGTTTTGCACTATATCACATTTTGCTGAATATCGGAGAAAAAACAGTCAGCGCAGGGGTAGCAAGCTTACTCGTGACCATGACACCTATTTTTTCTGCAATGTTATCTCGTCTTTTTTTTGGTGAACATTTTGGGCTTTATAAATGGATTGGCTCTATCATAAGTTTATTGGGTGTGTCGATCATTTCATTTGGGGCAGGAAACTATACAAATTCAGTGAACGGCATTTTGTTAATCCTGCTGGCAGCTTTTTCGGAGAGTATTTATTTCGTTTTTCAAACCCGCTATATAAAAAAATATGGATTTATTCCATTCGTTACATTCACTATTTGGGGCGGGACAGTACCTATGCTTGTATTTCTGCCTGGCTTAGGGGAAGAGTTTTTGAACGCTTCAATGAACTCAACATTGTCTATCGTTTACTTAGGCTTATTACCAACGGTTGTGCCTTACTTTGCACTTGCATACGTCACTTCACTCGTCGGTGCTTCAGAAGCAGCCATTTCACTTTACCTAACTCCCGCTATAACCTTGGTCATTTCTTGGGTGTGGTTAGGTGAGGTACCTACGTTTATTGCACTGACAGGCGGGATGGTCACAGTCGCCGGGGTGTGTTTCACTTATCTAACAGTAAATAAAATGATAAAGATTTTAAATCCTTACTTCTTATCTAAAAAGCAATAAGATAGATGAAGTTTAACCCTGAAAATAGAGTCATAAGCAGTTCTCCTTTTTAATGACTTGGGTTTGGTTCACAAAGTTGAGTGTCTGAATTTTTTTAGAAGATTGTGGTATGTTAAACGTACAAATATGAATAGAAAGCAGGTGAGCCCATGCCAAACAATAGCAAACCCAACAGCTTAATCACAGAGAAGTCACCGTACTTACTTCAACACGCCTACAACCCCGTAAACTGGCACCCTTGGGGAGAAGAAGCCTTTGAAAAAGCGAAACGCGAAAACAAGCCAGTTCTTGTCAGCATCGGCTATTCGACGTGTCACTGGTGCCACGTAATGGCCCACGAATCTTTTGAGGACGAAGAGATCGCCGGTATGTTAAACGATAAATTCATAGCCATCAAGGTTGATCGTGAAGAGCGGCCTGATGTGGATTCCGTGTATATGAGAGTCTGCCAGCTGATGACGGGGCAGGGCGGGTGGCCGCTGAACGTGTTCGTCACACCAGATCAAAAGCCGTTTTATGCGGGGACGTATTTTCCGAAGACGAGCAAATTTAACCGTCCGGGCTTTATCGATGTGCTTGAACATCTGTCCGAAACGTTTGCGAATGACCGGCAGCATGTCGAGGATATCGCCGAAAACGCCGCCGCTCATCTTGAAGTCAAGGTTCACCCGGCTGAGGGCATGCTTGGCGAACAGGCGGTTCATGACACGTATCGCCAGCTGGCCGGCGGGTTTGATACGGTGTACGGCGGGTTCGGCCAGGCTCCGAAATTTCCGATGCCGCATATGCTCATGTTTCTGCTTCGCTACTACAGCTATACGGGCAAGGAACAGGCTTTGGCCGGCGTAACCAAGACACTTGACGGCATGGCGAACGGCGGAATTTTTGACCACATCGGGTTCGGATTCGCCCGCTACTCGACTGATAATGAATGGCTCGTGCCCCATTTTGAGAAAATGCTGTATGACAACGCCCTTCTCCTGACCGCCTATACGGAAGCCTATCAAGTCACGGATAATGAGCGCTATAAGCAGATTGCGATGCAGATCGTAACGTTTATTCAGCGGGAAATGATACACGAAGACGGCAGCTTTTTCTCAGCTTTAGACGCTGATACCGAAGGCCGGGAGGGGAAATATTACATATGGTCTAAAAAAGAAATCATGAACCTTCTCGGTGATGAACTCGGCCCGCTTTACTGCAAGGTGTATAACATTACAGATCAAGGCAATTTTGAAGGCGAAAACATCCCGCACCTCATTTTCACGCGGCGTGAGGCCATCCTCGAAGAGACCGGCCTCACCGGACATGAGCTGGCCGAACGCCTTGAAGAGGCAAGAACAAAATTGCTGGAGGCCCGTGAAAACAGAAGCTATCCGCATACAGATGACAAAGTGCTGACCTCATGGAACGCGCTCATGATTGCCGGGCTGGCAAAAGCCGCAAAGGTATTTCACGAGCCTGACTTTCTCAGCATGGCGGAAACAGCGATCCGCTTTCTCGAACGGCACCTCATGCCGGACGGGCGCGTCATGGTCCGCTATCGCGAGGGCGAAGTGAAAAATAAAGGGTTTATCGATGATTACGCTTTTCTCATCTGGGCTTACCTTGAACTGTATGAAGCGGGTTTTAATCCGTCTTATCTGCAGAAAGCGAAAACGTTATGTACAAGCATGCTGGAGCTGTTCTGGGATGAACGGCACGGAGGTTTCTTCTTTACGGGGAATGATGCTGAGACCCTTCTTGTCAGGGAAAAAGAGGTTTATGACGGGGCCGTGCCTTCCGGAAACAGCGCGGCTGCCATACAGCTGCTTCGGCTCGGCCGCCTGACGGGTGACATATCACTGATTGAAAAAGCCGAAGCGATGTTTTCCGTGTTCAAACGGGAAATAGAGGCCTATCCGAGCAGCAACGCTTTCTTCATGCAAAGCGTACTGGCACATACAATGCCCCAAAAAGAAATTGTTGTTTTCGGAAGGAAAGATGACCCGGACAGAAAACGTTTCATTGAGGCGCTTCAGGAGCATTTCACTCCCGCCTATACGATTCTCGCCGCAGAACATCCGGAAGAGCTTGCTGGCATTTCTGACTTTGCCGCGGGTTATCAAATGATCGATGGGAAGACAACGGTCTACATTTGCGAGAATTTCGCCTGCCGGAGGCCGACGACGGATATTGATGAAGCGATGAACACCTTACAAATCAGCAGCAGAGCCTAGGCGGCCTGCTGCTTTTCTTTTTTCACAAAACGGAACGCGAGCCATGCGAAGATGATATTGATCACCAGAGTCGATATGCAATCATATATTTCATAGCCGCCGGCTGCTGTTGTAAATATCGACGGAATGCCGCCGTACACCGAATGATCCTCTGTGAGAAAGATAAATAAAAACATATTATTGGCAGCGTGACCGCCAAGGGACATCTCCATACTGCCCGTTTTAATCGTGATAAAGGTCCAGATCATGCCGATGGTGACATATCCGATTCCCGCCCAGAGAGCTCCATTTTCCATCTCCGGATTTCCGAAATGAAGTGCGCCGAATAATCCGCCGATAATGACCGTCAGAACTACCGCGTTTGCTGTCAATTTTCCGGCGAACTGAAGCAGAAAACCGCGAAAGAGAAATTCCTCCGCAGAGGTTTGAATCGGCACCAACAAGACGGCCGCCGCTAACAGCAGCAGAAAACGTGAAGCATGGAATTCCTGAAGCATGAAACGATCCGGATGAATTGTAAAATCAATCAGCCCCGCGACAAACATCAGCACAACATATGTGCCGAATCCAAAGAAAATCCTCTTCCAGTTCAGCGACTGATTCGGTGTGATGATGGATAAAAACCGCCTTTTCATAATGAAACGAACCGCTATCCAAATGCCCGGAATCGCAATGAAATAGACGATATGCTGTAAATAAATATCCGCCAGCGGGTCACTTAATGCCCCCTCATCCCAATTTATCGTCAGTGAAGGATTGAAAGCGGACGTGAGAAACATATAAAACACGGTCAGTATGCTTCCGAAAAAGAACAAACCCACAATGACCAACAGAGAAAGAAGATATCTCCATACGCTATTTCTTCCCTCTGCTGGGCGTACAAACGTATTCATATTTATGCATCAACTTCCTTTCCTTCAACATTTTACAATATAAACAAAAACAGATATAGGAAATGTTATATATTTTAAGAAGAAAGCGCTATGCCGTTTCCTTTGGCTCTGGTTATTTACACTCTGTTTTTGCCAAAAAAAGACCTTTATAATGTATTCGTCAGATAAATTTACAGTATTTTCTGATCACAATTGCAAAGTCAGGGGGTTTTTTATGAAACATCAGACATTCTCAAATGTAGCGAACCGATTAGACCGTCTCCCCATTTCACGTGTGCACTATCAAGTATTAACCGCTCTCGGAATCATCTATTTTTTTGATCTCGCTGATCTGTTTACGCTCAGCAACGTGGCTCCGGCGCTGATTGAGCATTGGGGCGTGAAGCTGTCCACCATTGCCGACATCACGGCCGCATCCTTCCTGGGCATGTTTTTAGGCGCCTCCATCGGCGGAAGGCTGTCCGATCGGATCGGCAGGAAAAAAGCGCTGAATTGTTTTGTCCTTGTCTTTTCGATCTCATCTTTTCTGAATGCGCTGGCATGGGACATTCCGTCCTTAATGATTTTCCGATTCTTGACCGGGCTCGGCGTCGCAGCCGCCATGATTGTGACCAACAGCTATTTGGCGGAATTTTTTCCATCCTCCGTACGGGGAAAATACATCTCCCTTTGCGCCATGATCGGACTGATCGGCGTTCCCGTCACAAACGTTGTTTCCGCTTTTGTCATCCCTTTAGGCTCATGGGGGTGGCGGCTCGTATTCGTATGGGGGGCGGCCGGTCTCATTTATTTCTTTTTTATCCGCCGGCTTGAGGAATCGCCGCGCTGGCACGAAAATCGGGGCGCATATGATCAGGCAAACGCCATTATGAACCGTCTTGAAGCACGTGCAGAGAAAGAAAAAGGCCCGCTTCCCGCGCCAAAAGAGGCGGCAGAAGTACATACAGTGAAGCGCGCAGGCTACTTAGGGCTGTTTCAGGGCAGGAATTTAAAGATCACCATCATCCTGTCAGCGGTATGGATTCTTGAAACCTTTGGCTTTTACGGCTTTGCTTCATGGGTGCCCAGCCTGCTGAAAAGCAACGGCATCACCATGGAAAAAACGCTGTGGTATAATGTGCTTCACTCTGTCGGCGCACCGCTTGGCGCATTGCTCGGTTCCATGATATCCGAGACGTTCCAAAGGAAATGGATTCTGGCCGCAAGTGCTTTTCTGACTGCCATTGCCGGACTGTTATACGGCATGACGTTTATTCCCGTCATGATTATTGTGTTTGGATTTGTCGTTAACGTCACGGAACGGATCTTCACCTCAAATCTATACGCATATACATCGGAGCCGTATCCTACGGAATATCGCTCGGCCGGGAGCGGGCTGGCGTACGGGCTCGGCCGTTTTTCCAATATATTCGGCTCCCTGCTCGTCGGATTTATTGCCGTTAAGCTCGGCTACATCAGCGTCTTTTTGTTCATTGGCGGCTGCTGGCTTTTATGTTCCGTTTTGTTAATCCTCTTCGGCCCGAAAACAAATGCACAGCAAATTTAATCAATAAAACAGTGCGGGTTCCCCCGCACTGTTACACTGTGATTTCTATCAAATTGCCTTCCCCATCCTCTATCACGCTCTCATAATATCCGTCACCCGTCACGCGCGGGCCGCTTACAACCTGAAATCCGTCGTTTTTAAACGTCTCCGTCAATTCATTCACCCGCTCCTTGCTGCCTGTAGAAAATGCGAGATGCGCCCATCCGGTCATATTCTGTGACGGAACTTCATCAATGCCGCCTTTTTTCATAAGTTCCAGCCTGCATCCGGAGTCAAATGTCAGAAAATACGATTTGAAATCTTTTTTCTCATTATGATAAAGGTCATTGGCCTTGGCGCCGAAGTATTTCTCATAAAATTCTTTCATTCGTTCTAAATCTTTCACCCATATCGCTGCATGTTCAATTCGCATATGTCCGCCTCCCTTTTTTTCTCAATCTATTTATAAAGCATGAAACCCATTTCAGCTCAAGACTTTTTCCGCTGAAATTGATGCATAATTTGTTTTTTAGCCGTTTCTTCGTGAAAAAACAATAAAAATGCTTCCTTTCCGACCCGTTCCAAATGAAGTTCCAGAGATGGAATATTCAATGCCCGGCTGACGCTCAGATTTCCCTCGCCGATGATCTCCGCGTCCCATTTCTGTTCTTTCGCAAACTGGTACAAGCCGGCAGCCACATCATCACTGTGGGCATAGATGGCCGTCGGCGCCTTGTCGAAACCCCAGAAGTGCTCACCCGCCCGCTTTCCGTCATCCATATCATGGCACCCGACAAGAATGCGGGTTTCATCAAGAGAGCCGAAAACGGCCTTATATGCAGTTACCTTGTCGGCCGTACTCGGGCTTTTTTCCGCTTCCCGTACACATGTAAAAGCAACGTCTTGATGTCCGCGGTTTTTCAAATACAAAAAGCTTTCTCTGTATGCTTCCTGCCTGTCATTATAAGCGCAGGGAATCTCTTGATGCTGTGTATATTCACAAGCGACAATGGGGCCGTATTCCAGGTAAGGCACGGTGGTTTCCCATTCATTCGCGCGGGACGTGACAATCAGTCCGTCAATCTTTTTCATTTTCAGCAGTTCGAAATAGGTCATCTCTATAGCGGGGTCATAGTTGGTGGGGAGAAGGGTTGTCACGTAATCATGGGCAAACGCTTCCTTCGTGATACCGTTTACAATTTTGTCAAAGCAGGGATGGTCGCTGTACGGCAAAATCACACCGATTGTATTGGTCTTTCCGCGAATCAGATCAATGGCGGTTCGATTAGGGGTATAATCCAGCTCCTTCATCACTTGATTCACAAGACGCCTTTTCTCCTCAGATACGTACGGGTGTCGGTTTAATACGCGTGATACGGTGGCCACCGACACATTCGCCAGTTTCGCAATCTCTTTTATATTTGCCATGTGCTCCTCCATTTTCGGTGATAAAAAAGCAGCAAGAGTGGATTTCTCTTACTGCTATCTCATCATAAATCCACTGTCATTTCAACCGGGCAATGGTCAGAACCCATGATATCGGCACAAATGGCCGCTTCGCTGATCCGCGGCTTCAGTCTGTCTGAAACAATGACGTAATCAAGCCGCCAGCCGATGTTTTTCTCACGTGCGTTCGTCCTGTAAGACCACCAGGAATAGGCGCCTTCCCGATCAGGATATAAATAGCGGAATGAGTCGGTAAATCCCGCGTTCAGCAGGGCGCTGAACGCTTCCCGCTCCTGCTCCGAGAAACCGGCGTTCTTCCGGTTGGCTTTCGGGTTTTTTAAGTCTATCTCCCTGTGTGCGACATTCAGATCGCCGCATAAGATCACGGGTTTCTTCCGGTCAAGCTTCTGCAGATAATCCTTAAAATCGGCTTCCCATTGAAGACGGTAATCAATTCGCTCTAATCCGCGTTTGGCATTCGGCGTGTAACAGTTGACGACAAACACGTTCTCAAATTCAAGCGTGATCACCCGTCCTTCTTGATCATGATCGTCAATCCCCAGTCCATAGAACACGTGCAGCGGCTTTTCTTTCGAAAAAACAGCCGTGCCTGAGTAGCCTTTTTTCACCGCATAGTTCCAATAGGCGTGATATCCTTCAGGCTGTAATGATACTTGTCCGTCCTGTACTTTTGTTTCTTGCAGACATAGAATATCGGCTTCCGTTTCCTGAACGTAAGTATTGATATCTATCTTTTTCATCACGGCACGCAAGCCGTTTACATTCCAAGAAATCAGTTTCATGTGATCCCTCCTGTCCGGCTCAGCCGGTATTCCAGTGTTTCAATGTTTCCGCCCTCTAACGCCAGCAGCTGCTTTTTCATTTCTAAACCGCCTCTGAATCCGGTCAGTTTCCCGTTTTTTCCGATGACGCGATGGCACGGAACCGTAATCAATACCGGATTTTTTCCAATCGCTGCGCCCACGGCTCTTATAGCTGCCGGTTTCTGAATCATTTCTGCTATATCCGAATAGGAGTATGTCTCGCCGTACGGTATGTCCATAAGCGCTTTCCATACAGCAAGCTGAAATTCTGTTCCGTAAAGATCTACCGGCACTGAAAAAGCTGATCTGCCATTTTCAATGTACTCGGACAGCTCTGCCGTGTAAGGCGCCAGCTTTTCATCATCACGTGCCAATCGGTATTGCGGCAGTGATTTTTTTGCCCACTGCTCAAGCTCTTCAAAGCTTCCATGATTTGAACCTATAAAGCAAAGCCCCTTAGATGTGGCGGCTGTATACAGGCTCCAATCATTCCGTGTGAAGAGTGTCCAATAGATCATAGGCTCTTTACTCATATTAAACCTCCCTGTCCCATTTTGGCGGTTTTTCGGTATTCTGTGGGCGAACTCCCGGTTCTCTTTTTAAAAAGAGTCGCGAAATGCGCTGTGTTTGGAGTTCCGACAGTCAGAGCGATCTCCATGACTGTCATATCAGTATGCTTTAAAAGGTGTTCCGCCTTCGACAATCTTATTTTCTGTATATACTCAATCGGGGATATTCCCCTGATTTTTTTAAATGTCCGCTGTAAATGATAGGGGCTGCCGTGACACATTTCGGCCAGTACACTCAGAGTCAGGGATTCGTGATAATGGCGTTCAATGTATTCAATGATTTGAGCAATCCATTCTTCATCAGGAAGACGAAGACCGTTCGGCCGGCACCTTTTACAGGGACGAAAATGTTTATCGAGCGCTGCATCAGCCGTATCAAACACCAGTACGTTTTCTTTATTCGGAACTCTCGATTTACAAGAAGGCCGGCAGAAAATTCCCGTCGTTTTTACTGCATAATAAAATGCCCCGTCATAAGAAGCATCATTGTGTATGATTGCGCTCCACTTTTCATCAGTCAGGATATTTCTGTCTGTCTCCATCTCAGCCACCCCCTGTTTTTCAGTATAAACAAATTCATTGCATAAGTACGCGTTTTTGAATAGAGGAGCAAGATAACAAAGGTGTAAGAAGCACTTCCATGTTTCATGTGAAACATTTCGGCAGGATGGAGGGAGACTGATATAAAAAAAGAGCAGGAGCCCGCAGGCTCTTGCTCTTTTCTTTCGGCTTACTCGCCAGTTACGTATGGAAGTAAAGCCATTTGACGTGCGCGTTTGATCGCGATAGTCAATTTACGTTGGTATTTCGCATGTGTTCCAGTTACACGGCGAGGTAAGATTTTACCACGCTCAGAAACAAACTTTCTAAGAAGATCTACATCTTTGTAATCGATGTGCGTAATGCCGTTAGAAGTGAAGTAACAAACCTTACGGCGTTTCGCACGACCGCCTCTGCGTCCTCCTGCCATTGTCATTTCCCACCTTTCTCGTTATGAATATAGCGATAATCTATTAGAACGGAAGATCATCATCCGAGATGTCAATCGGCTTGCCGTCGTTGGCAAATGGATCATCATTAAAGCTGTTCCCTTGATTTCGTCTCTGGTTGTTCTGATTTCCGCCGAACGGATTATCATTTTGGCCTCCGCCAAAGTATTGGCCTCCGCCGCTGTTTCCTTCGTTGTATCCGCCTGATCCAGAACCGCCGCTGTTTTTAGGCTCAAGAAATTGAACACTTTCAGCTTGGACTTCTGTCACGAAGACACGCTGTCCCTGCTGGTTTTCATAATTTCTTGTCTGGAGTCGGCCGTCTACGCCGGCAAGGCTTCCTTTTTTAAGAAAGTTTGCAACGTTTTCGGCTTGTCTTCTCCAAGTGACACAATTAATGAAATCGGCTTCACGTTCTCCGGACTGGTTCGTGAATGTACGATTCACAGCAAGAGTAAACGTGGCGACAGCCGCACCGCTTGGCGTATAACGAAGCTCTGGGTCTTTTGTCAGTCTTCCGACTAATACAACTCGGTTAAGCATATGAAAGACCACCTTTTAACATTATATATTTCAAATTGCTTATTCTTCTTCTTTAACAACGATGTGGCGAATGATATCGTCACTGATCTTAGCTAAACGGTCGAATTCAGCAACCGCTGCAGCTTCAGACTGAACGTTTAAGATTTGGTAGAAACCGTCACGGAAATCGTTGATTTCGTAAGCAAGACGACGTTTACCCCAATCTTTTGTTCCAGTGATCTCCGCTCCGTTAGAAGTTAATACGTTGTTGAAACGCTCGATAACTGCCTTCTTTGACTCTTCGTCAATGTTCGGACGGATAATGTACATAACTTCGTACTTTTTCATCTGTTTGCACCTCCTTTTGGTCTAAGCGGCCCTATAATGGGCAAGGAGCAATAATTCTATTACTCACAAGTTTATATTATACCAAAGCTCTTGTCCCTTTACAACTGTGTCCTATACATTAAATCGGAAATGAATGACATCTCCGTCTTGGACTACATATTCCTTACCTTCCAGACGCACTTTTCCGGCTTCTTTCGCTCCGGACATTCCGCCGCCTGCCAAAAGGTCTTCATAAGCAACCGTTTCAGCGCGGATAAAGCCGCGTTCAAAGTCAGTGTGGATGATACCCGCACACTCAGGAGCTTTCATGCCTTTTCTGAATGTCCATGCGCGCACTTCCTGTTCGCCCGCTGTAAAGTATGTCGCAAGGCCGAGAAGAGAGTATGACGCTTTAATCAGCTGATCAAGACCTGATTCTTCGATGCCGAGCTCCTCAAGGAACATTTGTTTTTCTTCGCCTTCCAATTCAGCAATTTCAGACTCAATTTTCGCGCAGACGACGATAACTTCGGCGTTTTCACCCGCGGCGTACTCCCGGATTTTCGCAACATATTCATTATCTGAAGGATCAGCCACTTCATCCTCGCTTACATTTGCCACATAAAGCACGGGTTTTGACGTAAGCAAATGAAGCTGCTTCACAAGCTTTTGCTGTTCTTCCGTAAATTCAACGGAACGGGCAGGCTTTTCTTGTTCGAAAGCTTCTTTTAATTTAGACAGAATGTCAAATTCAAAAACCGCTTCTTTGTCTTTTTGCTTAGCAAGCTTGCTTACACGCGTGATGCGTTTTTCGACTGTCTCCATGTCGGCAAGAATCAATTCAAGATTGATCGTTTCAATATCGTCAATCGGATCGACTTTCCCTGACACGTGCGTAATATTGTCATCAGCGAACGCGCGTACAACGTGACAGATCGCATCAACCTGACGGATATGAGAAAGAAACTTATTTCCGAGTCCTTCACCTTTAGATGCGCCTTTTACGATCCCCGCGATATCAGTGAATTCAAACGCAGTCGGCACCGTTTTTTTCGGATTCACCAATTCAGTCAGCTTTTGCAGACGTTCATCCGGCACTTCCACGATCCCCACGTTCGGATCAATTGTACAGAACGGGTAGTTGGCTGATTCGGCACCAGCCTGGGTAATTGCATTAAATAACGTCGATTTTCCGACATTCGGCAAACCGACAATTCCAGCAGTTAAAGCCATTCTTTCATCTCCTCTATATCAAACCATCATCGTATAAACGTATTGTAAACCTAGAGCAATTATAAGGAGGTTCATAGGAAAAGACAAGCTGAGAAAAAAGCATTTCCCGCCCTCTCTCTCCTTAGATTATCCTTTTTTAACCGCTACCAGACAGTCAAAAAGCGTACTTCCCATTCCATTATCGGAATTTGAATCCTTTGTGAGCATGTTGACGGAGCCTCCGAATGCCGCCCACATGCCTTCATCTATATTCACCGTCTTCGGGTGAGCCTGCTTCATGATTTTTACCCTGCCGCGCAGACGGCCGCGGTCATTGTATACCTCTGCCGTATCTCCGTCTTGAAGTGAAAGCTCCTCGGCGATATCCGGCGACAGATCCACCTGAATCTGCTGAAGCTTTTCAATAAACGGCACGTGCTGTGAATGATTGGAGCGCTGCGGGTGAATGGACAGCAGCGTATACGGATATTTCCCGGCCAGTCCGGCGTCATGATAAACAGACTCCTCCGGCACTTCCAATTGAGGGTGGCCGCTGTATCCTTTCTCTTCTGCCAGTGACGAGACGAATTCAAATTTTCCGCTCGGGGTTAAAAATTGAAAATCACTCCACGGAACCTGTTTGACCGGAAGCGGCATATGTCCTTTTTCCTTTAATTGCTCAAGGGTGATTCCTTCTTTCTCCAAAGAAGAGAGCCCCATTTTCAAGAAATCTTCCGTACTGTAATCAAAGAGTTCCCCGAATCCGAGACGCTTTGCGAGCTCCGTCCAGATCCAGCGGTCTGATTTTGCCTCTCCCTGCGGTTCCGCAAGCTTCTTGCCATATTGAACATAGTGATGATACATGCTGGAATAATAAATATCTTCCTCTTCGAAAACAACGGCCGTCGGCAGCACATAGTCACAGAGCTTCGCCGTATCGGTCATGACCGAATCAATGGCCACTGTGACCGGTGTTTTTTCAAACGCTTCCTTCACTTTTTTTGTATTCGGCACCTGTGTCAGCGGATTGCCGCACGTCACGATGATCATCTCAATCGGCGGATCGGCTGCATTCAGCGCCTCTTCGGCTTGAGTCATCATCGAAAACGTTCTCGAACTTTTCTTCAGATCAGGACGGGTGAGCTCGGCCTTTGCAAAGCTTTCACCGACTTGCACATTTCCGAAGTTTGCGCCGCCGCCTTTGATACCGACATTTCCGCTCGCCGCAGCTAAAGCGTCAATCCACCGTATCGTCCCGCCCCCGTTTTTATATCTCTGCATCCCAAGACCCATAAAAGTGGAGGCGGGACCGTCAGCATATAAATCAGCAAGATATTCAATCACTTCTAAAGACGTTTCTGTTTTCTCAATGATCTCCTCAAAAGAAATCGTCTGCAGAAGCTTTTCTATTTCTTCAAAACCGACCGAATGCCTTTGAATGAAATCAGAATCGGTTCTGCCGATTTGGCATAATATTTTTAAAACACCCGCCGCAAGCCAGCCATCCATACCAGGTTTGACGGATATATACCGATCGGCAAGCTTTGCAGTCGGGTTAAAAATAGGGTCAATGACCGTCAGTGTCGCTCCTTTTTTCTTCACCTGCTGCAGATGATGATAGAGGTGCATATTCGTCCGGGACACGTTTCTGCCCCATACGATCACATGCTTGCTGTGATAAATATCAAGCGGTCCATGCCCGTAAGAACGCCCGAAATCCCAGCGCTGCGCTTCAATGCCGGAACCCCAGCAAATGCTGCCTGCAATCTCCGTCACACCGCCGTATCCATTGAAAAAACGCTGGTCGAGCGCCTTCAAAAGACCGTTATTGGCGTAATCATGACTGTGCAGCACTGCGGCAGTGCCCAACGTCTCCTTAATCACCGCCATTTTTTCAGCGATTTCATCTAACGCCTGCTCCCAGGAAACGCGGACAAATTCGCCGTCTTTCTTTTTTAAAGGAAAACGAAGCCGTTCCGGCGCATTCGTTTTCGTCTCCAGCATTCTGCCACGGCCGCAAATTTTCCCTTCTGTAATGGGATGATTCGGGTCTCCGTCTACTTTCGTCACCTTTCCATCCTCAACTGTCACCAAAAAGCCGCAGCTGTCCCAGCAATTCAGCGGGCACGCTGACTGATGCACTTTGCTCATCGGGCCTCTTCCTCTCCTCTATATGAAAAAGCATGAGCGCCAGCCTTTATGATGTAGGCTCCTCATGCTTGACGAGTACTTTTTTCAGCTTTCTCTCAAAATCTCTTCTCGGAATCATGACACTGTGGGAACAACCCGTGCATTTGATCCGAATATCCATTCCCATCCGAATGATTTTCCACCTGTTTTCACCGCAAGGATGCGGTTTCTTCATTTCAACAATATCATTCAGGCCAAAGTCTTTATCCGCCAAGACCCTTCACCTCTCTCCATAGACTGCTTTATTTATTGTACAAAAAAAGACAGGATAAGAGCAACGGCCGCACTCAAAATGAGCATTATACTTTTTTCCATCTCCCTAAAATAGGGTAAAGAAGAAGACATACCAGCAAATAAAGACTTAAAAGCCCGTAAATGGGATATAAAATGGCGATCAAATCTGAAAAACCGATTGTCGTAAAAGGCACCATCACAGCTAAAAGAAGAGATACGAGCGTCCATCTCGGCAATTTCACAAATGCAAGCATGCGGCTGGACAGCCCGAACAGACCGGTCACGGTTGTCGTATAGATGGCTAAAAAAAGCACGGCGGCCATACAAAGAAATAACGGATAAGGAGCGCCTTCAAGAACGGCGAAAAGAGGAATCTCATATTGTGTAAGACTGCCTGAAAGCTGTACAAGCGTTTCATTGTAAACAAATGAAATCATACCGAAAATCAGTCCGCTTGCAACGCTTGCGATTTTCGCTTCTCCCAGTCCCTTCATATCTTTCCCGATTGAAGAAAGAACAGCGACAACAGAAAGGATGTTTAAGGACGTGAAGGTAATGCTTGCCGGCCAATTATACTGGCGGGTCAAATCTATCGTCCAGGTGTAATGATGGGTTGTCTGAAAAAAGACCAATGCATATAACAGCCCCGCTACAAGAATCGGTATCAAAATACTATTCAGAGATAATATTCCTTTTATATCCCAAAAGAATAAACCGACGGTCACAATGCAAAGAAGAAAAATACCGATCCAAAACGGCAGCTTGTACATTTGCAGCGTCACACCGCCGCCGGCAATCATAACCATCGTCATTGAAAACAAATAAAACATAATAAGCACATCATAGACTTTAGCAAGAGCCGGCCCCATCAGATGCTCAAGCACAGGTAAAAAGTGCGTTGATTGAACCCGATAGCTGATCTTCAACACAATATAAGCCGAAATCGTAAACATGACTGTAAACAATACAATAGCCAGTCCGCTTTCGACACCGAAAAACTGCCATATTTCCTGCCCGCTTGCATATCCAGCCCCAATCTGGCTGCTTAATATGAGCAGCATCCACTTCATCCCGGCTCTCCACACCCTCATCACCTCATAAAATTTCTGATCATCTCCGCATATTGCTACTATATTGAGTGACAGCGGCAAACATTCATACAAATGGGACAAATATGGTATGATAACGACGATTAACTATTCAGAAAATTTTATTTATATAAGGAGCTCAAATCATGTACATCAGGCGTTTAACCGCAAGTGATACCCAGCCTTACTCAGATATCAGGCTCAAAGCTTTAAAAGATCACCCCGACGCATTCGCCGTCAGCTATGAGGAGGAGAAAGAATGGCCGTCCGAAAAATTCAAAGCCAGGCTTGAAGCCGGCAATGCTATCGTGCTTGGCGCCTTTGAACAAGACAGACTGATAGGAATCCTCAAGATCTCCAAGCATCCGCTGTTTAAACTAAGACACATTGCGGTTATCGGTTCTATGTATATTTCTCCCAAACACCGAGGGTCAGGCGCGGGAAAAGCTTTATTGACAGAAGCCATCAGCCAGGCAAAAAAGATGAAAGACACAGAACAGCTCCATCTCTCTGTTACTTCAACAAATGAACCCGCAAAAAAACTCTACGCTCAGTTAGGATTTATCCTCTTCTCTACAGAAAAAAGAGCGCTGAAATTAGATCATCAGCAATATGTCGACGTAGATCAAATGGTCTTATTTCTTTCATGAACTTAGAGAATAACTGCTCTGAGTTCTTTTTTCTATCCCGCTCTTTTCAAACAACCGGCATGGCATCATGACATAAGCATAAAAAAAGGCAGCGCTGGATATACTGTAAACAACCATACAACACCAAAAACAACAATGTATTACTCGTATGACATGACAAGGAAGTGAACCTTATGAATCGAAAAGGCGGGCTTTTTTCTCAAGAACGGGCAAAACAATATGTTTCTCATACGGATTCTTCTGCTGCGAATCAAATACAAGCGATCCTTACTTCATCTTTACGTAAAGCAGCCGGCAGACCGTTAGTCACCGTGTGTATCGGTACAGATCGGTCGACCGGAGATTCATTAGGTCCGCTCGTAGGAACAAAGTTAGAAAAAATGAATTTAGGCAGATTGCACGTTTACGGCACGCTGTCAGATCCTGTTCACGCCGTCAATATGAAAGACAAGCTGAAAGATATTCAACATCTACATAAAAATCCGTTTATTATAGCGGTTGATGCTTGTTTAGGCCGCGTCAAAAGCGTAGGGTCATTTCAAATCGGCGATGGGCCGCTGAAGCCCGGAGCAGGTGTTCAAAAAGACCTTCCTGAAATCGGTGACGTCCATATCAACGGAATCGTCAATGTCAGCGGGTTTATGGAGTATTTTGTCCTGCAGAATACGAGGCTTCATCTTGTTATGAGCATGGCAAATGTTTTAGCAGAGGGGTTACAGCTGACAGATAAATCAGAAGGCCGGCAGGAACGGCTCAGTCCGTTTCATAAGCTGACAAGACGTATATAAAAAACCATCTTTTTATAAAAAGATGGTTTTTACGCTTCTCTTTCAGACAATAGTTCCAGGATACGTTCAAGATCTTCATTGGAGAAAAACTCAATCTCAATCTTCCCTTTTTTCTTTTGTCTCTTAATATTTACTGTTGTTCCGAAGTAATTTTGCAAATACGATTCCCGCTCTTTTAACACAACATCTTGAACAGGTTCTTTTTTCTTTGTTTCACGTGGAACATTGCTGTTTAACTGCTGAATCAGCTGCTCAAGCTGACGGACGTTCAGCTGTTCTTCAACCACTTTCTTCACAAGCGGTTCAAGCTTGTTTTTATTTTTCAAACCAAGCAAGGTTCTGCCGTGTCCCATGGATAACGTACCTTCTGCAATGAGGTTCTGGATGCTTTCCGGCAGCGTCAGCAGTCTTAAATGGTTGGCAATATGAGGCCTGCTTTTCCCGAGCCGTTTAGCGAGCTGTTCCTGGGTTAAATCCAAATGCTTCAGCAGTGAGTCATATGCCAGAGCTTCTTCAAGCGGTGATAAGTCTTCACGCTGAAGGTTTTCCAAAAGAGCGATTTCCCGCATCAGCGATTCAGATAAATCCCGCACGATAGCCGGCACTGTCTCTTTACCGGCAAGTTTTGCGGCGCGGAAACGGCGTTCGCCGGCTACAATATCATAGCCCTTCAATGATTTTCTCACGATAATGGGCTGAAGAATGCCATGCTGAATGATGGATTCCTTCAGTTCAGCTAATGACTCATCATCAAATTGTTTTCTTGGCTGATAAGGATTGGGACGTAAATCACTGATTTTAATCTCTTCCACTGTCTCTTCAGACAAATCAACCTGATTAAACAACGCGTTAATCCCTTTTCCGAGCCCGCCTTTAGCCATTCGCTGCCACTTCCTTTGCTAAATCTAAATATACTTCCGCACCTCTCGAACGCGGATCGTATAATATGATCGGCTTGCCGTGACTCGGCGCCTCACTTAAACGGACATTGCGAGGGATAATGGTTTGATACACTTTATCTCTAAAGTATTTCTTTACCTCTTCTATCACTTGAATGCCGAGATTCGTTCTGGCATCAAGCATCGTCAGAAGCACTCCTTCTATCATTAAGTCGGTATTTAAATGTTTTTGCACAAGCCGAACTGTATTTAATAATTGACTCAATCCTTCAAGAGCGTAGTATTCGCACTGAACCGGGATAACGACTGAATCTGAAGCGGTAAGCGCATTAATCGTTAATAACCCGAGAGACGGAGGACAATCAATAATCATGTAATCGTAATTTTGTTTCACAGATTCTAATGCTCTTTTCAGCCTGACCTCCCGTGAGATCGTCGGAACCAATTCGATTTCCGCTCCCGCAAGCTGGATCGTGGCCGGAATGACATCTAAGTTCTCTACTGAAGTCGGTTTAATAATATCTGTAACATCTGCATCATCTACTAAAATGTCGTACACACAATGATCCACATCGGCTTTTTCAATCCCTAATCCGCTCGTTGCATTGCCCTGCGGATCAATATCAACAAGAAGAACCCTTTTACCTATGTAAGCCAAGCAAGCCCCCAGATTAACAGAAGTCGTTGTCTTCCCGACTCCGCCTTTTTGGTTCGTAATTGCTATGATTTTTCCCACGATGTCACCTACCTTCACATGAACATGTACTGTCTTGTTTCTATCTTATCAAAAAAAGAGTAAAGCGTTTTATTTTTTTCATAATTTGTTTATCAGCAAGTGAAAAAAATGTAAACGAAAAAGACACTTTCTAATATAAGTTCTCCGATAAAGTGACTTTTTTGACTGTGAAAAGACAATTCACGACACAAAAAGATAAAATTTTACATATACAATGTATAGTGCACAATAAATCTATCATTATCTCAAAATAGTTTTTTGATTAAAATAAAAACTCCCCTGCTGATCAGGAGAGTTTTTATTTAGGTATCCGAATGGTAAGCTGGATGTACTCTTCGAATTCTTCTTCTTCAGTATTCAGTCTGACTCCGCTGTCTTCTACCATAGACAGTGACTGACGAATCGTATTCATCGCAATTCTTGTATCCCTGCTGAACGCTTTGCGTCTCGGCTTTGGTTTCTGCTTATTCTGTTCAAGCATTTTCACCACTCTGTCTTCCGTCTGCTTAACGTTTAAGCTTTTCTCAATGATTTCCGCAAGCAATGTGACCTGAAGCTCCGGCTGTTTGAGCGGAATCAGTGCTCTTGCATGACGTTCCGTAATTTTTTTCTCCATAATCGCATCCTGGACGGGTTCCGGGAGCTTTAACAATCGGAGCTTGTTCGCAATCGTTGACTGGCCTTTTCCTAAGCGCTGCGCCAAGGCTTCCTGTGTTAAATCATGAAGTTCTAACAGCCTTGCGTACGCATGAGCTTCCTCAATGGAGGACAATTCTTCCCTTTGCAGGTTTTCAATCAAAGCGACAGATGCTGTTTCCGTATCAGAAAAATCTTTAATAATTGCGGGAATCTTCTCCCATTCAAGCGTCTGTACCGCTCTCCAGCGCCTTTCACCCGCAATGAGCTCATATTGTCCTTCATCTTCTGTATGTCTGACAACAATCGGCTGAATGATGCCGTGTGTATGGATAGTCATTGCTAACTCTTTGATTTTTTCATCTGAGAAAATGGTGCGTGGCTGAAAACGGTTGGGAACGATAGCATGTACCGGTATTTCGAGTATCTCTTCTTTGTTTGTATCATGCTCAGCTATCTCCGGTTCCTCTTCCTTCTCACCAAACCCGAAGAAACGAGAGAATGAATGCTTCATGTACCTACACCACCTTTAAAAACTGCCATTTTTATAATTCTATTTTCTCATGGTTTTTCCTGCTGTATCTTCATCAATTTTGCAGAAAATATGATGGAATTGTCACATCAGGCTGTCTAAATTACCCTTCAATTGGCGATTTATTTGGAGTACCCGGTTTTCTCGGATATTTTTTCGGAGTGCTTTTCGTCTTGCGAATGATCATAATGTTCCGTTCACTTTCTTCAACAGGAAGTGTAAAGGAATGAACTTGTTCAAGCTCTCCTCCCAATACTTTAATCGCCTTTTGCCCCGCTTTCAGCTCTTCATCAGCTGCTGCTGCTTTTAGTGCCGCAAATACGCCGTTTTTCTTGGCCAGCGGCAGACAAAGCTCACTCAGGACCGACAGACGCGCCACCGCACGGGCCGTCACGAGATCGAAACTTTCCCGGACGTCTTTCCGCTGTCCGAATGTCTCCGCTCTGTCATGGACAAATGTCGTATGCTCTAATTGTAAAGCATCAGAGAGAGTTTCCAAAAACGTAATCCGCTTATTCAGTGAATCGACGATGGTGACATGCAGATGCGGGAAGCAGATTTTGATGGGCAGGCTTGGAAAACCGGCGCCGGCGCCGACATCACAAAGAGTGGTGACCTTTTCAAAATCAATATAAAATGCCGCCGTTATCGAATCATAAAAATGCTTGAGATAAACTTCCTTTTTCTCAGTGATGGATGTCAGATTCATTTTTTCGTTCCATTCCACAAGCATCCGGTAATACAACTCGAATTGCTCCAGCTGGCGGTCAGAAAGGGAAATCCCTTTCTCCGCTAAACTGGATGTAAATTCCTCTATATTCATGCCGTCATCCTTTCTATTCAGCTACCTTGGCAATACGGCCCTGCTCCAGGTATACCAGCAGGATTGAAATGTCTGCCGGATTGACGCCGGAAATACGGGACGCTTGAGCAACTGATAAAGGACGCACTTCTTTCAGCTTTTGACGGGCTTCAGTAGCAATTCCTTTAATGGCGTCATAATCAATCCGATCAGGGATTTTTTTGTTTTCCATTTTCTTCAGCTTTTCCACTTGCTGCAAGGATTTTTCGATATATCCTTCATATTTCACCTGAATTTCCACTTGTTCCGCCACATCTTGCGGAACCGGAGAATCTGCAGGCGCAAGTTTTGTCACTGTTTCATAGTTCATTTCCGGACGTTTCATTAAATCTGTGCCGCGCACTCCGTCTTTCAGCTCGCTTCCGCCGAGTGAACGGATATATTCCTGATTCTCAGGAGACGGCTTGATAATAACAGACCAGAGACGTTTTTTCTCTGCCTCGATCGCCGCTTTTTTCTTCTCAAACGCTTCATAGCGCTCATCAGAAATTAAGCCGATATCGTGGCCGATTTCCGTCAGACGAAGATCCGCGTTGTCGTGACGGAGCAGCAGTCTGTATTCCGCCCGTGAAGTCAGCAGACGGTACGGTTCATTGGTTCCTTTCGTTACCAAATCATCAATCAATACACCGATATAAGCATCGGAACGGCTGAGGATCACTTCTTCTTTTCCAAGCGCTTTGCGGCCTGCGTTGATCCCTGCCATAATTCCTTGCCCGGCTGCTTCCTCATAACCTGATGTACCGTTAATTTGACCGGCTGTGTACAGGTTAGGGATTTTTTTCGTCTCCAGTGTAGGCCAGAGCTGTGTCGGTACAATTGCGTCATACTCAATCGCGTATCCGGCTCTCATCATCTGCACCTTTTCCAGTCCCGGAATGGTCGCCAGCATCCGCTGCTGCACGTCCTCAGGAAGACTCGTGGATAAACCTTGAACGTATACTTCCTGCGTATTTCTGCCTTCCGGCTCAAGGAAAATCTGATGACGCGGTTTATCATTAAACCGAACGACTTTATCTTCAATCGAAGGGCAGTATCTCGGTCCCGTTCCTTTAATCATACCGGAATACATTGGCGAACGATGCAGGTTGCTGTCGATGATCTCATGAGTCTCAGGACTCGTGTAAGTCAGCCAGCAAGGCAGCTGATCGGTAATGTATTCAACCGTTTCATATGAGAAAGCGCGCGGAACCGGGTCCCCCGGCTGGATTTCTGTTTTGCTGTAATCAATGGAATCGCTTGAGACACGAGGAGGCGTGCCCGTTTTAAAACGGACGAGATCAAAACCGAGCTCCTCTAAGTGCTCAGAAAGTTTAATAGACGGCTGCTGGTTATTCGGGCCGCTTGAGTAAGACAGATCACCGAGAATGATCCGCCCTCTTAAATACGTTCCGGTTGTCAGCACGACCGTTTTTGCCTTGTATTCAGCACCGGTTTGCGTAATGACACCGCGGCACTCTCCGTCTTCAATGATTAAACGCTCGGCAATCCCTTGAAGAAGTGTCAAATTCGGTGTTTTTTCCAGCGTATGCTTCATTTCGTGCTGATATTGGAATTTATCCGCCTGCGCACGCAGCGCCCGTACGGCCGGACCTTTTCCTGTATTCAGCATTCTCATTTGAATATGAGTTTTATCTATATTTCTAGCCATTTCTCCGCCGAGCGCGTCAATTTCGCGGACGACAATCCCTTTCGCGGGGCCGCCGACAGACGGATTACATGGCATAAACGCAACCATATCAAGATTAATCGTCAAAACAAGCGTTTTGGCTCCCTGGCGCGCGGATGCGAGGGCAGCCTCAACACCGGCATGCCCGGCGCCGATGACAATCACGTCGTATTGGCCTGCTTCATACCCCATGGTTTTTTCCTCCCTTTTATTTACCTAAACAAAATTGTGAAAAGAGCTGATCAATTAAGCTTTCGTGGACGGCATCACCGATGATTTCGCCCAGCAGTTCCCAGCACCTTGTCAAATCAATTTGGACCATATCAATCGGAACATCCTGTTCAATTCCGTTCAGCGCATCATCAATCGCTTGCTTTGCCTGATGCAGAATCGAGATATGACGGGTGTTGCTGACATAGGTGAGATCTCCGCTTTCGATCGCTCCTGTATAAAATAGCGACTGAATCGCTTCCTCTAAATCTTGAATGCCTTCTTCTTTCAGCAATGAGGTCGTGACGACAGGCCGGCCTTTCGCCAGTTCCTTGACGCGCTCAGCGTCAATCTTAGCCTCAAGGTCCGTCTTATTCATAATCACAATGACGTCCATTCCCTCAACCGCTTCAAACAATTTCACATCTTCTTCAGAAAGCTCTTCGCTGTGGTTAAGCACAAGCAAAATGAGATCCGCTTCCTTCAGAACCTGCCGTGACCGTTCCACACCGATTCTTTCGACGATGTCTTCTGTCTCACGGATTCCCGCGGTATCGACAAGCCGAAGCGGCACGCCTCGCACGTTGACATATTCCTCAATCACATCACGCGTCGTTCCCGGAATATCGGTTACGATCGCCTTCGTTTCATGGACAAGGCTGTTAAGCAGAGAGGATTTTCCGACGTTCGGACGGCCGATGATCACGGTAGACAGTCCCTCACGCAGAATTTTCCCCTGCTCAGACGTACGGAGCAGCGCCTCGATTTCTTTCTTCACGCCGCTTGCCTTCTCCACTAAAAGCTGATGCGTCATTTCTTCGACGTCATCATATTCCGGATAATCTATATTAACCTCAACATGGGCAAGTGTTTCTAACAACTCATCACGCAGACGGCGGACAAGCGCGGAAAGCCGTCCTTCCATCTGGTTCATGGCGACATTCATGGCACGGTCCGTTTTGGCCCTGATCAGATCCATCACCGCTTCCGCCTGTGATAGGTCAATCCGTCCGTTTAAAAATGCGCGCTTCGTAAACTCACCGGGTTCTGCCAGTCTCGCACCTTCTCTTAAAGCAAGCTGGAGCACCTGATTAACCGTCACAATACCTCCGTGACAATTGATTTCAATGACATCTTCCCTTGTGAATGTTCTGGGCGCTCTTAAAACAGACACCATGACTTCCTCAATAATCCGTCCCGTCGTGCTGTCCGCGATATGCCCGTAATGAATGGTATGCGATTCTGCCGAACTGAGCGTTTTGCCTTTCGGACCCTTGTACATTTTGTCGGCGATCTTTACGGCTTCCGGGCCGCTCAGCCGAACGATCGCGATCGCGCCTTCACCCATCGGAGTTGAAATCGCTGCAATTGTATCCATGCTGTTCACCTCTCTTTATCTCTGTTTCCATCTATATAAAAAATTTTATTTACGCCAAAATTAAAAGATAACATAGTTTGGTTTGAAGTGGAAGATACGTTATCCACAAAGGCAGAAATTCATCCCTTATTACTTTAACTTATCCACATGTGAATAACAATTAATTTTATTTCCTAAAACCTTTTTTATCAACAGCATAGACCGAAAAAGAAAAAACTTAAACGCAAAAAATGCGATTCTGCTTAGGAATAGAGCCATTTTTACCAATAAAAAAACCGAAGTTCCGATTTTACCCGGACTTCGGTTTTCTGCTATCTTTATGGGAAATAACGAGATGGCGGTACCGGCCTTCACCGGTAGAAAACGTTTTGATATTTGGATGCTTTGACAGCGCGTCATGGATGATTTTTCTTTCACCTGACGGCATCGGTTCTAAATGCACATCTTTTTTCGTTTTCGACACTTGCTTGGCCAGCCTGTTTGCCAGCTGATCCAGAATTTCTCTTCTTTTCCGCCGATAATTCTCAGCGTCGACAACAGCTTGGCGATACTGGCCGGAGCCGCGGTTCAAAACAAGCTGCGTCAATGTTTCCAGGGCATTGAGTGTTTGTCCTCTTTTGCCAATAAGCAGCGCCGCTTTTTCACCTTTAATGTGAAAACAGACTGTTTTCTTGTTTTCTTCCGTAACAATCTCAGAAGGCCCGGCAATGGAATGGATGATTTCTTCCAAATACGCTTTCGCTTCCTGAACAGGATTTCTTTTCTCTTCCAGTTCTACGATCGCATTCTTTTTCCCGAAAATACCCAAAAACCCTTTATATTCTTCTTGCACCACCGTTATTTCTACTTGATCTTTCGTCAGTTGAAGTTCCTGAAGGCCTGATTGAACTGCTTCTTCGACATTCCGTCCCGCAGCAGTCACCTTCTTCACTTTTTCTTTCCTCCCGCTTTCTGCGTTTCCGGATCGTGTTTAATGTCAGGTCCTTTAATAAGGAATGTCTGAGCAATCATAAACAGGTTTCCGACTACCCAATACAGAGAAAGCGCGCTCGGGAAGTTGATCGCAAATACGATAATCATGATCGGCATAATCCATACCATCATTGCCATTTGAGGATTCTGAGTCGGATTTCCGGCCATCATCAGCTTCTGCTGGACAAAAGTGGCCACACCCGCAACGATAGGAAGAATATAGTAAGGATCCTTCTCTCCTAGGTCAAACCATAAAAAGCTGTGCTGTGAAATGGCTTGCGTACGCATAATGGCGTGGTAGAATCCGATCAAAATCGGCATTTGAATCAGGATCGGGAAACATCCCGCCAGCGGGTTTACCCCGTGCTTTGAAAACAGGGCCATCGTTTCCTGCTGAAGCTTCTGCTGCGTTTTTTGATCTTTAGAGCTGTATTTTTCTCTGAGCTTCTGCATTTCAGGCTGCAGCGCCTGCATTGCTTTTGAGCTTCGAAGCTGCTTGATCATCAGCGGCAGAATCAGCAGACGAATTAAAATCGTAACGATGATGATCGATAAACCATAGTTATCGCCCGTCAGTTTCGCTACGTACGTAATAACTTCTGACAATGGATACACAACATATTTGTCCCAGAAATGCGGACTATTCGCCGTAATCGGCTCTTTCACACTCGAGCACCCGGCCAGCAGCACGAGCATACCGACCATACTCAGTAGTAACCATATTCTCCTTTTCAAGAACGTTTCCTCCTATACCAATCTTTATGAACCTTGTATGTATTTTAGCATCTTTCAGTTTCAAATGGCGTTCATTTTTCGCCAAATAAAAGGAAGCGCTTTTAAAAACGTGAAGAAAACAAAATATGAGCTATTTTGACGAAGATTTCTTATATAATGAGGTTTTTCTGAATAAGTGCTGCAGACTCTTTTTCGTTTCTTCAAAACTGAGATCGCCGGCGGGTTTTCTTGCGATAATAATAAAATCTTTCGGCTTGAGCAGCTCTTTTTCCTCCTGAACAGCCTGTCTGATTAACCGCTTCACCCGATTGCGCACGACGGCATTGCCGATTTTTTTACTGACAGAAAGCCCTACCCGGAGCTCTTCCTGTTTCGGCTGATCAAGCGTATACAGCACGAACTGGCGGTTTGCCATAGACGTTCCGCGTTTAAACACTTTTTGAAAATCTTCATTTTTCTTTAACCGATTTCGCTTCTTCACTTTAATTCACTCCGATATTCACTCGCAGAAACTTTTATTTCTATCTAAAAAAAACGGGCCGCCGGAATACTGAAGAAATTTCTCCAGTACCGGGCGACGCATGACATCACTTTTCTCTTAATGTGAAAAAAGACCACTGACATTATTCAGTGGCCTAAGCTGATAATACTTTTCTGCCTTTGCGGCGACGGCGTGCTAATACTAGACGACCGTTTTTTGAACTCATACGGCTTCTGAAGCCATGAACTTTACTGCGTTTACGGTTATTCGGTTGGAATGTTCTTTTCATTTATGACACCTCCCTCGAGGAATAGCTGTTAAAGACAGTCTTACTTATTATATTTGTGCTGCCTATTCATTGTCAACTTTAGCAGTGCTTTTATTTCTTACAACCATAATAGGATAACATACCTTAACCAGTTTAGAAACCTTATTTTTCATATTCCTTTTTTTAACGCAAAAAAAAGCCGCGCTCCCCCGAAAAAACGACATGTGGATAATTTTTTTGCCTTTTTTTAATATCCACAGTTGTTATCGACAACATTTTCACATTGCTAACCCCTGTGGACAAAGATTTTTCAACAAGTTGTCAGGTTTGTGGATAAGATTACGAGAACCATTGCAAGTCCTCGCTTAATTTGATATTATATTTGTGTTTTAACTCTTAATTACTTATCCAGCCCATTCTCTTTATCCACAAACTGTGGATAAGTTGTGGATTGTTTTCACACAGCTTGTGTAGATTGTTGTCCACAACTTGTGGAATTTGTCGAAAAGCTGTTTTTCTACTATACTATATGTTTTCAACATTTCGTGTGTACGAATGGTCAGAGCCATATGCTCTTTTTTTGTGTTCTATAACAGGGAAAGGGCGCTGATTTTTAAAGAAAAGGAGGGCTGTGCCGGATAATGGAGAATATATTAGATCTTTGGAATCAAGCTCTAGCTCAAATTGAGAAAAAGCTAAGCAAACCGAGTTTCGAAACTTGGATGAAGTCGACGAAAGCCCATTCGCTGCAAGGGGATACCTTAACCATCACCGCTCCCAATGAATTTGCCAGAGACTGGCTGGAGTCCAGGTACTTACATCTCATTGCAGATACCATATACGAATTAACCGGGGAAGAATTGAGCGTCAAATTTGTCATTCCTCAAAATCAGGACGAAGAAAACTTTTTACCGAAACCGCAAGTGAAAAAAGCGGCAAAAGAGGAACCGTCTGATTTTCCCCAAAGCATGCTCAACCCGAAATATACATTCGACACATTCGTCATCGGATCGGGAAACCGATTCGCCCATGCAGCATCACTGGCTGTGGCGGAAGCACCCGCTAAAGCGTACAACCCTTTATTTATATACGGGGGAGTCGGCTTAGGAAAAACCCACTTAATGCACGCGATCGGCCATTATGTCATTGATCATAATCCTTCAGCCAAAGTGGTGTACCTATCTTCTGAAAAATTCACAAATGAATTCATCAACTCAATCCGCGATAATAAAGCCGTTGATTTCCGCAACCGCTACCGGAACGTTGATGTACTTTTGATAGATGATATTCAATTTTTAGCCGGAAAAGAACAAACACAGGAAGAGTTTTTCCATACATTCAACACGCTTCATGAAGAAAGCAAACAAATCGTGATTTCCAGCGACAGACCGCCGAAAGAGATCCCGACCCTTGAAGACCGCCTGCGTTCGCGGTTCGAATGGGGATTGATTACGGATATCACACCGCCGGATCTGGAAACGCGGATTGCCATCCTGAGAAAGAAAGCGAAGGCGGAAGGCCTTGATATTCCGAACGAGGTCATGCTTTACATCGCGAATCAGATTGACAGTAACATCCGCGAACTGGAAGGGGCATTAATCCGGGTTGTCGCCTATTCATCCTTAATCAATAAAGACATTAACGCAGACCTGGCTGCAGAAGCATTGAAAGATATTATTCCGTCTTCTAAGCCGAAGGTCATTACGATAAAAGAGATTCAGCGGATTGTCGGACAGCAGTTCAACATTAAGCTTGAAGATTTCAAAGCGAAAAAGCGTACGAAATCCGTGGCGTTCCCAAGACAAATCGCGATGTATCTTTCAAGAGAAATGACAGATTCTTCTTTGCCTAAAATCGGGGAAGAATTTGGCGGCAGAGACCATACAACCGTCATTCACGCCCATGAAAAGATTTCAAAACTGCTGATTGATGACGAGCAGCTTCAGCAGCAGGTGAAAGAAATAAAAGAACTTCTTAAATAATAGTGTCCTCGGATGAATCGGGGAAAGTGTGAATAACTTTTTCATAGCCATACACAGTCTGTCCACACGTGGATAGGCTGTGTTTCCTGTCTTTTTCACAACTTATCCACAAATCCACAGGCCCTACTATTACTACTGCTATTTTTAAAATATATTAATTATATTATCCGTTAGGAGGATAAACATGAAATTTACGATTCAAAAAGATCGTTTAGTCGAAAGTGTACAAGACGTTCTAAAAGCCGTTTCATCCAGAACCACAATTCCCATTCTCACTGGTATTAAGATCGTCGCCTCAGATGAAGGTGTATCTTTCACAGGAAGTGACTCTGATATTTCAATCGAGTCATTCATTCCGAAAGAAGATGATGATAAAGAAATCGTGACGATCGATCAGCCGGGAAGTATCGTACTGCAAGCGCGTTTCTTCAGTGAAATCGTTAAAAAACTGCCGATGGCGACTGTTGAAATCGAAGTTCAAAATCAATATTTAACGATTATCCGTTCCGGAAAAGCCGAATTTAATTTAAACGGCCTTGATGCAGATGAATATCCGCATCTACCGCAAATCGAAGAGCATCATGCCATTCAGATTCCGACGGATCTTTTAAAAAACCTGATCCGCCAAACCGTGTTCGCTGTGTCCGCCTCAGAAACACGCCCTATCTTGACAGGTGTAAACTGGAAAGTCGAAAACGGTGAATTATTATGCACTGCCACGGATAGCCACCGACTCGCTTTAAGAAAGGCGAAGCTTGATATTCCGGAAGACAGCTCTTATAACGTGGTCATTCCCGGGAAAAGCTTAACCGAGCTGAGCAAAATTCTTGATGACAACCAAGAACTGGTTGATATCGTGATTACAGAAACCCAAGTGCTGTTCAAAGCGAAAAACGTATTGTTCTTCTCAAGATTGCTTGACGGAAACTATCCGGACACGACCAGCTTAATTCCGCAGGAAAGCAAAACGGAAATCGTCGTGAACACGAAGGAATTTTTACAGGCGATAGACCGTGCTTCTTTATTGGCGAGAGAAGGCCGCAACAACGTTGTAAAGCTTTCTGCCAAACCGGCGGATTCGCTTGAAATTTCATCAAATTCTCCGGAAATCGGAAAAGTGGTCGAAGCTGTGATGGCTGACCAGATTGACGGCGAGGAATTAAATATTTCATTCAGTCCAAAATATATGATGGACGCACTGAAAGTACTTGAAGGAGCGGACATCCGTATCAGCTTTACGGGAGCGATGAGACCGTTTCTTATCCGTACGCCGAATGATGAAACCATCGTTCAGCTCATCCTTCCGGTCAGAACGTATTAATCAAACAGAATGTGCTGCCGGCTTAGTTCGGCAGCTTTTCTATTCATCAGCCGCTCCCTCAAGTTTTCCCTTTCCTTATTTCAGGATTTTTTAGTACAATTAGATATTAGTGATATTTGAAAGAGGTCGATAATATGGCAAATCCGATTTCGATTGATACAGAAATGATTACGCTTGGCCAGTTTTTAAAATTAGCCGATGTGATTCAGTCCGGCGGCATGGCGAAGTGGTTTCTGAGCGAGCATGAGGTGACTGTCAACAATGAACCTGACAATCGCCGCGGCAGAAAGCTTTACGTTGGAGACGTGGTCGCGATTGAAGGATTTGGTTCATTTCAAGTCGTCAATTAAAGCGGGTGACAGCGGTTGTATATCCAAAATTTAGAATTAACATCCTACCGTAATTATGAGCGCGCTGAGCTTCAATTCGAAAACAAGGTGAATGTGATCATCGGGGAAAATGCCCAAGGCAAAACCAATCTGATGGAAGCCATCTATGTCCTTTCGATGGCAAAGTCACACCGCACCTCAAATGACAAAGAACTTATACGGTGGGACGAAGACTATGCTAAAATAGAAGGAAGAGTGATGAAGCGTAACGGGGACATCCCGATGCAGCTTGTCATCTCCAAAAAAGGTAAAAAGGGCAAGGTCAATCATATAGAGCAGCAAAAACTCAGTCAGTATGTCGGAGCGCTGAACACCATTATGTTTGCCCCTGAGGATTTAAATCTCGTCAAAGGAAGCCCTCAGGTGAGGAGGAGATTTCTCGATATGGAGATCGGGCAGGTTTCTGCCGTTTATCTGTATGATTTATCTCTTTATCAAAAAATCCTTTCACAGCGGAATCATTTTCTGAAACAGCTGCAAAGCCGGAAACAGACTGACCGGACCATGCTTGACGTTCTCACTGATCAGCTGATTGAAGCAGCCGCAAAAGTTGTCGCCAAACGTCTGCAGTTTACGGCGCAGCTTGAAAAATGGGCGCAGCCGATCCATTCCGGCATTTCCCGGGGACTTGAAGAACTGACGCTTAAGTATCACACGGCGCTTGATGTATCAGATCCCAAAGATTTGTCGAAAATAGGTAACAGCTACCAGGAGTCTTTTTCGAAATTAAAAGAAAAAGAAATAGAACGAGGCGTCACATTATTCGGACCGCATCGGGATGATGTCCTTTTTTATGTGAACGGACGCGATGTGCAGACGTACGGTTCGCAGGGACAGCAGCGTACGACGGCTTTGTCTTTGAAGCTGGCCGAAATAGATTTGATTCATGAAGAAATCGGAGAATACCCCATTTTACTTTTGGATGATGTACTAAGCGAGCTGGATGATTACCGACAGTCCCATTTGCTTCATACGATCCAAGGCCGTGTGCAGACATTTGTCACCACGACAAGCGTGGATGGCATTGACCACGATACCTTACATCAAGCAGGAATGTTCCGTGTGGAAAACGGTACGTTAGTGAAGTGAAGAAATGAGGTGAGCGATTGTATATTCATTTAGGTGACGACTTTGTCGTTTCAACACGCGATATCGTCGGCATTTTTGACTGCAAGGTCAATGTATCGCCGATCGTTGAAGAATTTCTGGACAGACAGAAAGAAAAAGTAGTGCCGTCCGTAAACGGCACGCCAAAGTCTATCGTAGTCACGACTGAGAATATATATTACTCTCCCTTATCTTCCGGCACACTGAAGAAACGTGCGCAATTTATGTTAGAAATAGATTCTTAGCGGATCTTTACAATGAATATATCGTTTAAGAAAAGTGTAGGTGAATGTGCATGGCTATGGAACAGCAGCAAAATAGTTATGATGAGAATCAGATACAGGTATTAGAAGGTTTGGAAGCTGTTCGAAAGAGACCGGGGATGTACATCGGATCAACTAACAGCAAAGGCCTTCACCACTTGGTGTGGGAAATCGTCGACAACAGTATTGACGAAGCCCTGGCCGGTTATTGTACAGATATTAACATCGAGATTGAAAAAGATAACAGCATTACCGTTAAGGACAACGGGCGCGGAATTCCGGTCGGTATCCAGGAGAAGATGGGCCGCCCTGCGGTTGAAGTCATCATGACCGTTCTCCACGCCGGCGGTAAATTTGACGGAAGCGGATATAAAGTATCCGGCGGTCTTCACGGTGTAGGGGCGTCTGTCGTAAACGCTTTGTCGACTACTCTTGATGTTACGGTTCATCGTGATGGAAAAATCCACTATCAGGCGTACGAGCGCGGTGTACCTGTGGCCGATCTTGAAGTAATCGGTGATACTGATAAGACCGGAACGATTACGCACTTCGTTCCGGATCCGGAAATTTTCAAAGAAACAACCGAATACGACTATGACCTGCTTTCAAACCGTGTCCGGGAATTGGCCTTCCTGACAAAAGGCGTAAACATCACGATTGAAGACAAACGTGAAGGACAAGAACGGAAAAACGAGTACCACTACGAAGGCGGAATCAAAAGCTATGTTGAGTACTTAAACCGTTCCAAAGAAGTCGTTCATGAAGAGCCGATTTATATCGAAGGCGAGAAAGACGGCATAACGGTTGAAGTTGCATTGCAATACAACGACAGCTATACAAGCAATATTTATTCTTTCACAAACAATATCAACACATACGAAGGCGGCACGCACGAAGCCGGATTTAAAACCGGTCTGACCCGTGTCATAAACGACTATGCAAGAAGAAAAGGGATTTTCAAAGAAAATGACCCGAATTTAAGCGGGGATGATGTGAGAGAAGGGCTGACTGCCATTATTTCAATTAAGCACCCTGATCCGCAATTCGAAGGGCAGACGAAAACGAAGCTCGGCAACTCCGAAGCGAGAACGATCACTGATACGCTGTTTTCTTCTGCGCTGGAAACATTCCTTCTTGAAAATCCGGACTCAGCCCGCAAAATCGTTGAAAAAGGTTTAATGGCCGCAAGAGCGCGGATGGCAGCGAAAAAAGCGCGGGAATTGACCCGCCGCAAAAGTGCGCTTGAGATTTCCAATCTGCCGGGCAAACTGGCGGACTGTTCTTCTAAAGATCCGAGCATTTCCGAGCTGTATATCGTAGAGGGTGACTCTGCGGGCGGATCAGCTAAACAGGGACGGGACCGTCATTTCCAAGCCATTCTGCCGCTGCGCGGTAAGATTCTGAACGTTGAGAAAGCCAGACTTGATAAGATTCTCTCAAACAATGAGGTCAGATCAATGATCACGGCCCTCGGAACAGGAATCGGAGAAGATTTTAATCTTGAAAAAGCGCGTTATCATAAAGTGGTCATCATGACGGATGCCGATGTTGACGGCGCCCACATCAGAACGCTTTTATTAACGTTCTTCTACAGATACATGCGGGAAATCATCGAAAACGGCTATGTCTACATTGCCCAGCCGCCGCTTTATAAAGTGCAGCAGGGAAAACGGGTGGAATACGCTTATAATGATAAGCAGCTTGATGAGCTGTTAAAAGAACTTCCGCAATCACCTAAGCCCGGCCTCCAGCGTTATAAAGGTCTTGGAGAAATGAACGCGACTCAGCTTTGGGAAACGACAATGGACCCTGCGACCAGAACGCTTCTGCAAGTCAATCTTGAAGATGCAATGGACGCTGACGAGACTTTTGAAATGCTGATGGGTGACAAAGTAGAACCGCGGAGAAACTTCATAGAAGCAAACGCCAGATACGTGAAAAATCTTGATATTTAACCAAGAAAGCCTTATTTTCGTTAAGAAATAAGGCTTTTTTCTCAAAGCGGCTTCTAAAGCCTCTGAAAACCCGCAAAACCCGTATATTCTACTAAATTAATGTGTATAAACACAAGTTTATTGATATAATGGAGAATAGTGAAATCGTATTGAAGATCATAATGGACAATCTACTCCCACATTATTTCATGTGATACTTCAGGGAGGTTTTTTTAATGAGTGAACAAAACACACCACAAGTACGTGAAGTCAATATCAGTCAGGAAATGCGGACATCCTTCCTGGACTATGCAATGAGCGTTATCGTATCCCGGGCGCTTCCGGATGTGCGTGACGGTCTGAAGCCGGTTCACAGGCGGATTCTGTACGCAATGAATGATTTAGGCATGACCAGTGACAAACCATATAAAAAATCTGCCCGTATCGTCGGTGAAGTTATCGGTAAGTACCACCCGCACGGTGACTCAGCGGTTTACGAATCAATGGTCAGAATGGCGCAGGATTTTAACTACCGCTACATGCTTGTTGACGGACACGGCAACTTCGGTTCGGTTGACGGCGACTCAGCGGCCGCGATGCGTTACACAGAAGCGAGAATGTCAAAAATCGCAATGGAAATCCTCCGGGACATTACGAAAGATACGATTGATTATCAAGATAACTATGACGGCGCAGAAAGAGAACCTGTCGTCATGCCTTCGAGATTTCCGAATCTGCTCGTAAACGGAGCTGCCGGTATTGCGGTCGGAATGGCGACAAATATTCCTCCGCATCAGCTTGGGGAAGTCATTGAAGGCGTGCTTGCCGTAAGTGAGAATCCTGAGATTACAAACCAGGAGCTGATGGAATACATCCCGGGCCCGGATTTTCCGACTGCAGGTCAGATTTTGGGCCGGAGCGGCATCCGCAAGGCATATGAATCCGGACGGGGATCCATCACAATCCGGGCTAAGGCTGAAATCGAAGAGACATCATCGGGAAAAGAAAGAATTATTGTCACAGAACTTCCTTATCAGGTGAACAAAGCGAGATTAATTGAAAAAATCGCAGATCTTGTCCGGGACAAAAAAATCGAAGGAATTACCGATCTGCGTGACGAATCCGACCGTAACGGAATGAGAATCGTCATTGAGATCCGCCGTGACGCCAATGCTCACGTCATTTTGAATAACCTGTACAAACAAACGGCCCTGCAGACGTCTTTCGGAATCAACCTGCTGGCGCTCGTTGACGGACAGCCGAAGGTACTAAGCCTGAAACAATGTCTGGAGCATTATCTTGATCACCAAAAGATTGTGATCCGGCGCAGAACGGCTTACGAACTTCGCAAAGCGGAAGCGAGAGCTCACATTCTGGAAGGTTTAAGAATCGCTCTCGATCATTTAGATGCTGTTATTTCTCTTATCCGCAGTTCCCAGACGGCTGAAATTGCGAGAACAGGTTTGATCGAACAATTCTCACTGACTGAAAAACAAGCGCAAGCCATTCTGGATATGCGCCTTCAGCGATTAACCGGTCTGGAGCGCGAAAAGATTGAAGAGGAATATCAATCACTTGTTGCGCTTATCGCCGAGCTGAAAGATATTTTAGCCAATGAAGAAAGAGTTCTTGAGATCATCCGTGAAGAGCTCAATGAAATCAAAGAGCGTTTCAATGATGAGAGACGCACTGAAATCGTGACGTCCGGTCTTGAAACAATTGAAGATGAAGATCTTATCGAGAGAGAAAATATCGTCATCACACTGACCCATAACGGCTATGTTAAACGTCTCCCGGCGTCCACATACCGCAGCCAAAAACGGGGCGGAAAAGGCGTACAGGGAATGGGAACGAATGAAGATGACTTTGTGGAACACTTAATTTCCACATCAACGCACGATACGATCCTGTTCTTCTCTAATAAAGGGAAGGTCTACCGTTCTAAAGGTTATGAAATCCCTGAATACGGCCGTACGGCAAAAGGCATTCCGATTATTAACCTTCTGGAAGTTGAAAAAGGCGAATGGATTAATGCCATTATTCCGGTCAGCACGTTTGATGAAGAGCAATACCTCTTCTTTACGACCAAACAAGGGGTGTCGAAACGTACGGCACTGTCCCAGTTTGCGAATATACGGAATAACGGGCTGATCGCCCTAGGTCTCCGGGAAGATGATGAACTGATGGCCGTCCGCCTGACTGACGGCAAGAAACAAATCATCATCGGAACGAAGAACGGTTTGCTGATCCGTTTCCCTGAAGAAGATGTAAGACAAATGGGACGCACAGCTGCGGGTGTTAAAGGCATCACGCTGACAGACGATGATGTCGTTGTAGGCATGGAGATTCTTGAAGAAGACTCCCACGTCCTCATAGTGACAGAAAACGGCTACGGCAAACGCACACCGGCTTCAGAATACAGAGTTCAAAGCCGGGGCGGAAAAGGCCTTAAAACATGTAAAATCACTGACAGCAACGGTCCGTTAGTAACTGTGAAAGCAACAAAAGGCGAAGAGGACTTAATGATTATTACGGCAAGCGGCGTGTTAATCAGAATGGATATTAATGATATCTCCACTACGGGACGCGTAACACAAGGCGTCCGTCTGATCCGCATGTCTGATCAAGAGCATGTAGCCACTGTGGCGCTTGTAGAAAAGAATGAAGAAGAGCCGGAAGAAACGGAAGAAGTATAAACGTAAAAGCGCAGCCTGTTACAGCTGCGCTTTTACTATATAAAGAAATGAAAAAAAGCTTTGACACATAGTGATGATGCTGATATAATCATTTTTGTTGTCTTTTTAATAGAAAGGCAAGCCTAGCGAAAATATTTTTTAAAAAAGTATTGACCTAGCAAACTAAAAATGTTATGATTAAGAGGTCGCTTCGAGAGAAGTGAAAAAAGTTCTTTGAAAACTAAACAAGACAAAACGTACCTGTTAATTCAAAGTTTTAAATAAATCGCACAGCGATGTGCGTAGTC
>NZ_JAWRXC010000035.1:0-493 GCF_046535225.1 Bacillus sp. SIMBA_031 | reverse complement strand
CTGGGATTTTTTCTGCATATATTTTTTAAAAATTGATCAAAGGGATGATAACCGGGATGGTTTTGGGTATGTGATGTAATGAAAATTAGGGTAAGAAAGAAAAGTGATCGGATAGATTCCGGCTAAAGCCGGTGGATGGATTTGTTGATTGTTGATCCATTTTCATTCATTGAGGCCGGGCTAAAGCCCGGCTCTATTGAATGGTATTACCCGGGATGGAATATGAGGATAACATTATCTGTCCATATTATTTTTAATGTAAGTAAAAATCCAGGAACCTTTCTAGTTTTCATCTTATACTATATATAAGTAGAACTACAACCCCATTCTATTTTTAAACGTATGGTATTTAATCAGACTGTCCTATTTAACAAAATTATATAAATCATCAAAAAACTTTGAATATACTTCTATATGCGGGAGGTGTCCAACGTTTTCAAGCTCTACTAATTTTGATCCGAAGATTTCTTTTTGCGTTTTCTTTCCTAATTCC
>NZ_JAWRXC010000126.1:0-292 GCF_046535225.1 Bacillus sp. SIMBA_031 | reverse complement strand
CTGGCCGCTGTATGAATCCCGCCTGAAGGGAAAGCTGCACGTAATCAGCAAGCGATATACGCAGCGAATTGAGCGGCATAACCTGAATCTGAGGCAGCACCTGGCACGGCTGGGACGGAAGTCGCTGTCGTTCTCAAAATCGGTGGAGCTGCATGACAAAGTCATCGGGCATTATCTGAACATAAAACACTATCAATAAGTTGGAGTCATTACCTAGTTTACTAACGGTCATTTTGCAGTGAAGCCATTTACTGTTTTTTATCGACCAGATAATCTGTTCTCTAATGTTAAC
>NZ_JAWRXC010000125.1:0-292 GCF_046535225.1 Bacillus sp. SIMBA_031 | reverse complement strand
GAGGATTAGCTCAGCTGGGAGAGCATCTGCCTTACAAGCAGAGGGTCGGCGGTTCGAGCCCGTCATCCTCCACCATTCCTATCATACATAAGTTGGCGTATTAAGCCGGTGTAGCTCAATTGGTAGAGCAACTGACTTGTAATCAGTAGGTTGGGGGTTCAAGTCCTCTTGCCGGCACCACCTTTATATGTTATACTATATAAGTCTCTTGTAATAAGAGCCATTAGCTCAGTTGGTAGAGCATCTGACTTTTAATCAGAGGGTCGAAGGTTCGAGTCCTTCATGGCTCACC
>NZ_JAWRXC010000034.1:0-495 GCF_046535225.1 Bacillus sp. SIMBA_031 | reverse complement strand
CAGCTAATCCTTTTCCCAGAAACGACTGTTAATGAAACATTATCATTACAGGAGAATAATTCCAAAAACCATTCTGTTCTGCAAAAAATATTAGCATCTGTAGATCTGATCTATGAATTTACATCGGATTGATATGGATTTTCTCGCAGAGATAAAATCTCATATTGAAAACAATGAAAATATCAGAAATAAATTAAGATATAAAGCCAATAATACACTGGCTAAAATTCCTGGGCAATATCGCTATCAGGAACCTGTAAAAAGCGAGACTGAAGAAAAACATCAATTATCATCATTGGAAATAAACGAGTATCTGGAACAAGTTTCAGGTATTCCTCATTTCATGAAGTATAGTGGAATCAAAAAACTATTTTCTGAAGATTTTGGAGATGCGGAAATTTCTGAATTTCTGAATGAACTCATTGATATCAAATTTCTGGTGAGCGAGCTTCAGCTTACTCTTACCTCAGATAATACAACTAATATAAAAAATGT
>NZ_JAWRXC010000124.1:0-296 GCF_046535225.1 Bacillus sp. SIMBA_031 | reverse complement strand
GATCGAAGACGAACAGAGCTCGCTCATAGGCCCCGGCTGCAATCGCTGGCTCTCCGTCAGATCGATGACTTTCGACGCGAAGCCCAATATAATCTAAGGTTGCACGCACAATATAATGCGCGTAAAAGGCAATGGTGCGAAACAGCAGCGGAGCCACTACGATGGATGAGGCGATTCACAGCGAAGGCTTCGATGCAGCTTTGACCTTGACTGATCCACTTGATCATCTGCCGGCGAGCAAACGCCGCGAGCTTGCACGTGTGCTGGAGATCATCTTCTTCGAGGCCGAACGGTTC
>NZ_JAWRXC010000123.1:0-296 GCF_046535225.1 Bacillus sp. SIMBA_031 | reverse complement strand
ACAGCGGAAACCTGTCTCCATATGTTGCTGCTGCCCTGTTCTACCTGGTTCTGACCGTCCCGCTGACGCATTTCGTGAACTGGATCGACGCCCGCATGCGTGTGGGACGGCCGGAGAAGAAGGAACCCGATGACGCAGCAGCCGTTGTTGGAAAAGGAGCCCAGTCTTGAGTGAATTCACGTCCGGTTCGTTGACGGCCAAGAACATCCACCTCTCGTTCGGTACCAACCACGTTCTGCGTGGCATCGACCTCCATGTGGAGAAAGGCACGACGGCGTCCGTGATCGGCCCTTCGG
>NZ_JAWRXC010000122.1:0-296 GCF_046535225.1 Bacillus sp. SIMBA_031 | reverse complement strand
CTTAAAGGCAGGAGGAGCCTATTTGCCGATTGATCCTGCATACCCGGCAGAACGAATCAAATATATCCTCAAAGACAGTCAAACAAAACTGCTTTTAACTAACTCTAAACTGATTGAAGAAACGGGTTTAGAAGACATGTTTGATATCGAAGCAATTGACATGCATGCAAACTCATTATCAGAATATCAAACTGAAAATTTACTTATTGAGAACACAGGCAAGGATTTAGTGTATGTCATTTATACCTCAGGCTCTACTGGAAATCCTAAGGGGGTAATGATAGAGCATCAATCCC
>NZ_JAWRXC010000121.1:0-300 GCF_046535225.1 Bacillus sp. SIMBA_031 | reverse complement strand
ATCGCATTGCAAGCCGCAAAGACGCCGAGCACCAGTAGCAGGACATGCCGGCGCTGCCACCTGCGCACGGCTGCGGTCAGCGGGATGGCCGCTACACCGGAGCCGAGCGCGCAGCACGTCACCAATTGCCCGGCCCACGCTTCGCTCACATGAAACCCTCGTGCAATCTCCGGAAGCAAGCCGGCCGGTACGGCTTCGTTTGCCGTGGCGATGAAGCTGGCCATCGTCAACGCGAGCAACGCTGCCATCGGGAGACGATTTACCGTCGCCGCGCATCCAATACCAATGGCCGCTACACCG
>NZ_JAWRXC010000120.1:0-300 GCF_046535225.1 Bacillus sp. SIMBA_031 | reverse complement strand
CAAGCAAGATAGGCCAATAGCAACACGTGATGCCATACTAAAAACAAAGGGGCAATGGCTATTTACCAAGTATGATTCTTATGGTAGAGTCGCATTTACAGGTATTGCTTCAGGAGGAGAAAGAAGTATGGAGCAGACAAATGCAAGCGCTTTTGGAATCAATAACGTAAAAAGGACTCAAAATATTTCTTTTAATCGAGAAGGAATGGATGTGTATTACGACCAGAACAATACATATCCTTCCGCTGGTTTGCTAAAAATTTTATCTGTCAATTATTATGACAGCTATCCAGCATATAG
>NZ_JAWRXC010000119.1:0-301 GCF_046535225.1 Bacillus sp. SIMBA_031 | reverse complement strand
CGGCGCATCCTGTTCGGCATAATCAGAGTGTTTCGAGGAATGCGAGGAGCTTGTCGCTTGGCTTATAACGCGAAGGTTTTGCGTCCGGGGCGACCATTCGAGCCAGCGCTTTTTCCTTCAGCCGCAAGTCCGCGTGAACATAGACCTGGGTTGTCTCCACGGATTCATGGCCAAGCCACAGCGCGATTACCGTCTGATCCCCACCGTGATGAAGCAGCTCCATCGCGGTACTATGACGCAGAACATGCGGGCTCACCCGTTTTTCTGCCAATGATGGGCAAAATCGAGCTGCAGTCAGTGC
>NZ_JAWRXC010000118.1:0-302 GCF_046535225.1 Bacillus sp. SIMBA_031 | reverse complement strand
CTCGACGGGGCTTGATTGGCGGCAACCGGATGAATGCATTCCGGAGTGGCACTCGACCGAACAGCGCAAATTCCCTATATTCCTTGGTATGGACAAGGATATGGTCATCACCAAGCTGAGGGAGCACGAGGACGAGCTGCGCGCCGCCGGCGCGGAGCATCTGTCGGTCTTTGGCTCCGTGGCACGCGGTGAAGCGACGCCGGAATCGGACCTCGATATTCTCGTCAAGCTCAGCGATCCAATCATGAAATCAGGTCTGGATTACTTCAGCGCGATCGCGAACCTGGAAGACCGGATTACAG
>NZ_JAWRXC010000117.1:0-302 GCF_046535225.1 Bacillus sp. SIMBA_031 | reverse complement strand
GCATCTATCTCAGCCAATGGGTGAGCTACGACGTACAGCCCGAATTCCGCATTCAAGAGGACGGCTCGATCGAGACGCGCTACCCGCGCTTCTCGCCACTCGGCGACGATCCGCATCCTGATTGGGTGAAGAACGAACCCGGCAGCGTCACCGTTTTCGTCAGCGGCACGAACCGCACGGTCGTGGTCACCAAGGCAATGACGACAGTCAACGCTCATGGCATCAGCGTTCCCGTCGATCTCTCATCCGGCGCCCCGAAGGTCGTCGGCGAAGTGCCGCCGTGGATGACCGTCTATGACGAC
>NZ_JAWRXC010000116.1:0-304 GCF_046535225.1 Bacillus sp. SIMBA_031 | reverse complement strand
TCGAGCACCACCACCACCCCCACTGAGATCCGGCTGCTAACACAGCCCGAAAGGAAGCTGAGTTGGCTGCTGCCACCGCTGAGCAATAACTAGCATAACCCCTTGGGGCCTCTAAACGGGTCTTGAGGGGTTTTTTGCTGAAAGGAGGAACTATATCCGGATTGGCGAATGGGACGCGCCCTGTAGCGGCGCATTAAGCGCGGCGGGTGTGGTGGTTACGCGCAGCGTGACCGCTACACTTGCCAGCGCCCTAGCGCCCGCTCCTTTCGCTTTCTTCCCTTCCTTTCTCGCCACGTTCGCCGGC
>NZ_JAWRXC010000115.1:0-305 GCF_046535225.1 Bacillus sp. SIMBA_031 | reverse complement strand
ACAGCTTATCATCGATAAGCTTGGTACCGAGCTCGGATCCACTAGTAACGGCCGCCAGTGTGCTGGAATTCGGCTTAAAGCTTAAAAAGGCTGACGATTTCTCGTCAGCCTTTGCGGCCGCTGGTGGCCCCTGCTGGACTTGAACCAGCGACCAAGCGATTATGAGTCGCCTGCTCTAACCACTGAGCTAAGGGGCCAATCGATTGGATTATAAAGTAACTCCGTGTCGCAATCCAAGCTTGGCTGCAGGTCACTTTGATACATGAAAATACGGGTTTTCTTGATTCAGACGCGCAGCGGTGTGC
>NZ_JAWRXC010000114.1:0-306 GCF_046535225.1 Bacillus sp. SIMBA_031 | reverse complement strand
CCGCCTGTCCCCGCACCGAGGTTCCACTGATACTTGAACAGCGAGTCGTTCGGTGCAAGCGCCAGGGGCCTCATGATGGCGTCCGGTTCGGCGTAATCCACAGTGGGATCAGCCGCCAAGGTGGAAACGAACTCGTTGATTTCTTCAGCCCCGAGTTTCCGGTCGGTCCTTATAACTTCTTCGCCTGTGGCCAAGGTACGGACCGCTTCCACTGGAATGCCCACAGCGGTGGCTGCCCGGCCGAGGGACGACTTCCGATCGGACGACTGGATGCCATCCATATCCTTGAATTTCACGATGAACTGG
>NZ_JAWRXC010000113.1:0-307 GCF_046535225.1 Bacillus sp. SIMBA_031 | reverse complement strand
GACGCCGGGCGGGTCAATCGCCGCGGTACGCATACTCGCCTTCACCCTTGGCTTCGCCCCTTCGGGTGTCCGGCCCCGGCGTACCGCCCTCAAAGTCCTCCGGAGGGATGCGGCAGAAACGTTCAACCACCACGCCAACAATGATCATCACCACACCGCCACCGCCCGTCAGGAGGGCGTTGGCAAGAATGCCCTGGTCGCTGCGCAGGCTCCCCACTCCCAAGAGGTCCAGGGAAATGCCGGCATGCCAACCAAACAGCAGGGTGCCCGCGTAAGCACAGGCTGGGGCCACAATCTACGTACGGGC
>NZ_JAWRXC010000112.1:0-307 GCF_046535225.1 Bacillus sp. SIMBA_031 | reverse complement strand
ATGCCGGCCCCAACCCAAACCCACACCACGGCCAAGTCCCCGGGCGGAGCGAAAACGGTAGCCAAAACGGCGTCAAAACCGGCGGCCAAAACGGCGGTCAAAAAGAAAGCACCGCTGAAGAAGAAGGCCCCGGTTGGCATTCCCACATTGGATACCGAGCGATCCTTCCTTGCACCCGGCGTTACCTTGCTGGCAGGCGTTGACGAGGTAGGCAGGGGGGCCTTGGCAGGTCCCGTGACGGTGGGAATCGCCGTCGTCCATCTTGAAACCCATGGCCTCTTGGCGGACGTGCGCGACAGCAAACTAC
>NZ_JAWRXC010000111.1:0-309 GCF_046535225.1 Bacillus sp. SIMBA_031 | reverse complement strand
AGTCCCGCTCGCGGTGATAAGTGATAATCAATCTCGCGTGGTGAGATTCATAAATTTAACATCGCGGGCAACGCGCGGAGGGGGCACGTATTCGCCCCACTATGGACATTTGCACCTGGAATCCTGTTCCGTCGGTCGTCCGAACGGAGGAGCTGTGCCGAGTGGGCACTGGGCATGCCTTGGCGGTTGCCGGCTCTATCTACGTCTACGTCGTGAGCTACCCCACGCACTCTGTCGTCTAGAGAAGGTACGGGCAAACACTATGTTGAACAAAATCCCAAATGGCGGCATATTATTAGGACACAAACG
>NZ_JAWRXC010000110.1:0-309 GCF_046535225.1 Bacillus sp. SIMBA_031 | reverse complement strand
CAGGACGGCCCCGCCCCATTCGCCACCGGCTGAGATACCCTGCAGGATTCGAAGGAGCAGCAGCAGGATCGGTGCGGCCAACCCTGCCGTTTGGTATGTGGGCAAGACACCGATCAAGGTGGTGGCTGCGCCCATCAGGACCAGTGTCAGGACCAGCATGGCGCGCCGACCTAATTTGTCCCCGAAGTGCCCTGCCAGGAAAGCACCCAGCGGCCTGAACAGGAAACTCAGACCAACTGATGCAAAGGAAATCAGCAGCGCAATATCGGCGCCTGCGGGTTCGAAAAAGAGTTTGGCGAAGATGAGGCC
>NZ_JAWRXC010000109.1:0-309 GCF_046535225.1 Bacillus sp. SIMBA_031 | reverse complement strand
AACTGGACTCAAGTAATTGAAATTACATATTTCCAATTTGTCATGAATTCTATGCAAAAAAGCATCTGAATCACCTTCTCTCAATTCTTCAATGAGTTTTGCATCTCTTCTTTCGGAATCCTGAATAAAATCTAGCAATTCCATAACGTTAGAAAACTCTGCTACCACCTTTTTATCTACTGTATTATTAAGTATTTTAAACATACAGCTAACTTTTAAGTAATATAGGGATGTCAGAACACTCCTGAAACAGATTATACATGGTTTCTAAGTCACAAGTCATGTTATTCCAGTATTTTAAATCACCAT
>NZ_JAWRXC010000108.1:0-311 GCF_046535225.1 Bacillus sp. SIMBA_031 | reverse complement strand
CTGGTGTTGCTGTGCCGTGGAGGCGGGACATGGTCAGTGGACTACCTGATCCGCCGAAGATGGGCAACGTAAGTTGAGCATGACGTGCGTCCTCTACACGCTCAAAAGCCGCCGCCATATGCACGGGCGAAAATCTAAAAATCGGATGGCGGCGAAAACATCTTGGGATGCAATGCGCATTGGCTAAATCGGCTATGCGTCATGCATTACCCCAGCATCATATTTAGATTCGAGCAACGATTTGATTGTCGCAATCACCAATGTTTCACACCCTGCGATGTACAGTTTCGAGGAACCATCGTCAGGAGCGC
>NZ_JAWRXC010000107.1:0-311 GCF_046535225.1 Bacillus sp. SIMBA_031 | reverse complement strand
AATGGGAAGCCTTATAAAGTAGAAGAGAATACAACCGCGAATGCTGCTGATGATCTGCATACTACTATAGAAGATTACGGAAACTTCCTTGCTCATATTCTTAATGGAGGAAGCCTAAGCAAAGATGTTTACCAGGAAATGATGAAAAGACAGGTTGAAACAAGGAAAAATAAATATTTTGGATTAGGTTTTGTCATTTATGACCTTGGAAATGGCGAATATGCAATTTCACATGGCGGCAATGATTCGGGAACAAACTGTATCACCGTTATTTTCCCAAAAACCAAACAGGGAATTTTAATTTTCACGAA